>NZ_BAAALV010000014.1:0-502 GCF_039528575.1 Arthrobacter gandavensis | reverse complement strand
CCGCCTGGGGAGTACGGCCGCAAGGCTAAAACTCAAAGGAATTGACGGGGGCCCGCACAAGCGGCGGAGCATGCGGATTAATTCGATGCAACGCGAAGAACCTTACCAAGGCTTGACATGAACCGGTAAAGCGTAGAAATACGCTCCCCACTTGTGGCCGGTTTACAGGTGGTGCATGGTTGTCGTCAGCTCGTGTCGTGAGATGTTGGGTTAAGTCCCGCAACGAGCGCAACCCTCGTTCTATGTTGCCAGCGGGTTATGCCGGGGACTCATAGGAGACTGCCGGGGTCAACTCGGAGGAAGGTGGGGACGACGTCAAATCATCATGCCCCTTATGTCTTGGGCTTCACGCATGCTACAATGGCCGGTACAAAGGGTTGCGATACTGTGAGGTGGAGCTAATCCCAAAAAGCCGGTCTCAGTTCGGATTGAGGTCTGCAACTCGACCTCATGAAGTTGGAGTCGCTAGTAATCGCAGATCAGCAACGCTGCGGTGAATACG
>NZ_BAAALV010000013.1:0-1818 GCF_039528575.1 Arthrobacter gandavensis | reverse complement strand
AAGGAGCACCTGAAGCTTGTGTGTTCTTCCACAGTGTTGGATGCACGGTTTCCAGGAGTAAAGCCCGCTGCGAAGGCATATGTTCTTCGGCGGGTGCTCATGGGTGGAATATCAATAAACAGGTTTGTCCGGGTTTCTCCGGGTTTGTGAGTACGCCTCTTTGGGGGTTGGAAAGCTGGCCTGGGGTGTTGGCCCGGGGGTAATCGTTTGGCACACTGTTGGGTCCTGAGGCAACAGGATCTGTTGTTTCTGGTTTTTCCTGCGCATGCCGGAGGCCGGCTGGTGGTTCCCCTTGCGGGGTGCCTGGTCTGGTGGATGGGTGTGACGGGGTTGTTGTTTGAGAACTACATAGTGGACGCGAGCATCTTAAAAATTATTAAGTGCAATTTCAGATAAACCTGGTGACCGGTCTTGTACTGGTTTTCCATGGTTTTCTCGATAGCGATATTAATTGTTGATCTTTGTGGTCAAGTTTTTAAGGGCACACGGTGGATGCCTTGGCATCAGGAGCCGAAGAAGGACGTAGGAATCTGCGATAAGCCTGGGGGAGTTGATAACCGAGCGTTGATCCCAGGATGTCCGAATGGGGAAACCCCGCCCGGCGCGCGAGTGACCGGGTGACCCGCATCTGAACACATAGGGTGCGTGGAGGGAACGCGGGGAAGTGAAACATCTCAGTACCCGCAGGAAGAGAAAACAACAGTGATTCCGTTAGTAGTGGCGAGCGAACGCGGAAGAGGCTAAACCAGTGGTGTGTGATAGCCGGCGGGCGTTGCATCACTGGGGTTGCGGGACTTTCCGTATCAGTTCTGCCGGACTGGTGAAGTGAGTGCAGGTGCATAGGTGAACTGGTTTGAAAGCCAGGCCGTAGAGGGTGTTAGCCCCGTAACCGGAATGTATGCTGCCGCTTGGAGAGGATCCCAAGTAGCACGGGGCCCGAGAAATCCCGTGCGAATCTGCCAGGACCACCTGGTAAGCCTAAATACTCCCTGATGACCGATAGCGGACAAGTACCGTGAGGGAAAGGTGAAAAGTACCCCGGGAGGGGAGTGAAATAGTACCTGAAACCGTGTGCCTACAAACCGTCGGAGCAGCCTTGTAGCTGTGACGGCGTGCCTTTTGAAGAATGAGCCTGCGAGTTAGTGTTACGTCGCGAGGTTAACCCGTGTGGGGAAGCCGTAGCGAAAGCGAGTCTGAACAGGGCGAGTGAGTGGCGTGATCTAGACCCGAAGCGGAGTGATCTACCCATGGCCAGGTTGAAGCGACGGTAAGACGTCGTGGAGGACCGAACCCACTTCAGTTGAAAATGGAGGGGATGAGCTGTGGGTAGGGGTGAAAGGCCAATCAAACTCCGTGATAGCTGGTTCTCCCCGAAATGCATTTAGGTGCAGCGTTGCGTGTTTCTTGCCGGAGGTAGAGCTACTGGATGGCCGATGGGCCCTACAAGGTTACTGACGTCAGCCAAACTCCGAATGCCGGTAAGTGAGAGCGCAGCAGTGAGACTGTGGGGGATAAGCTTCATAGTCGAGAGGGAAACAGCCCAGACCACCAACTAAGGCCCCTAAGCGTGTGCTAAGTGGGAAAGGATGTGGAGTTGCCCAGACAACCAGGAGGTTGGCTTAGAAGCAGCCATCCTTGAAAGAGTGCGTAATAGCTCACTGGTCAAGTGATTCCGCGCCGACAATGTAGCGGGGCTCAAGTACACCGCCGAAGTTGTGGCATTCAGATTTTTGGTAAGCCTTCGTGGTTCAGCCGTCTGGATGGGTAGGGGAGCGTCGTGTGGGCAGTGAAGCTGCGGTGTAAACCAGTGGTGGAGCC
>NZ_BAAALV010000012.1:0-684 GCF_039528575.1 Arthrobacter gandavensis | reverse complement strand
GAGTGTAAGTGCACAAGGGAGCTTGACTGTGAGAGAGACATCTCGAGCAGGGACGAAAGTCGGGACTAGTGATCCGGCGGTACATTGTGGAATGGCCGTCGCTCAACGGATAAAAGGTACCTCGGGGATAACAGGCTGATCTTGCCCAAGAGTCCATATCGACGGCATGGTTTGGCACCTCGATGTCGGCTCGTCGCATCCTGGGGCTGGAGTAGGTCCCAAGGGTTGGGCTGTTCGCCCATTAAAGCGGTACGCGAGCTGGGTTTAGAACGTCGTGAGACAGTTCGGTCCCTATCCGCTGCGCGCGCAGGAAATTTGAGAAGGGCTGTCCTTAGTACGAGAGGACCGGGACGGACGAACCTCTGGTGTGTCAGTTGTACTGCCAAGTGCATCGCTGATTAGCTACGTTCGGATGGGATAACCGCTGAAAGCATCTAAGCGGGAAGCCTGCTTCAAGATGAGATTTCCATGCACCTTGTGTGTGAGAGGCCCCCAGCCAGACCACTGGGTTGATAGGCCGGATGTGGAAGCGGGGACTAAAGACCCGTGAAGCTGACCGGTACTAATAGGCCGATAACTTACACCACACATATCCTGGGCAGAACACGACTTCAAACGGTTCCGCCAAAGAAGGGATATGAAGATCATGCTGCTTGCGTCCACTATGTGGTTCCCAACCAACAA
>NZ_BAAALV010000011.1:0-2954 GCF_039528575.1 Arthrobacter gandavensis | reverse complement strand
CTGCGGAGCCTGAACTGCTTTAACACCACCCCCACCACCGGGCCCGCACACACATGCGGGCCCTTCCCCGTTTAACACGCCTCAGGGCCGGTCCCGCCGGGCCTCGTGCCATCCCCGCTGCAGCCCGGCCCGGGCCTTCCCACGGCCTGCGGCACGTGTCCACCCACGGGACCACACCGGGGAACACCCGTCACGGCGGCTGGGAACCGCGGGTTAGGCAGCCTGTACGGCGGGACCGCAGCAGCGGGAGAGGAACCGACGCGGCAGAATGCGTAGTCTGGAACGATGACTCCCTCGCTTTTCTCCCACGCCCCGGAACCTGAGCCGGCCAGCTCACGTGAGCCCATTGCTGACGTAGAGGAGACCTGCACCGTTCCCCGTGAAACCGAGGAGGCGTTCCGGGGGTTCCACGAGTATCCGCACCTGTGGTGGCCTTCCGAGTTCACAGAGTTCGGCGAGGGAACCCACGTGGAGTTCGAAGGCGGCGCACTGGTTGAAACCAGTGAGGAAGAGGAATCCGCCACGCGCGCTGCGGTTCAGGAGATCCGTCCTGGCGCACTGCTGGAACTGGAATGGAACCCGGGTACAGGTTCCACGTCTGTCAGCGTCACGTTCACGGCAGAAGGCACAGACACAACCGTGAGGATTGTGCACACCGGTTTCGATGCTGTCGCTGACGGCGCCGGTCAGCGCGATGAGTCGGAGACGCTGTGGCGCAACGTTCTGCAACGTTATGCCCGGTTCATGGGCGCCCGGTAGCCTTCTTCCATGAGCCTGACTGCCCTGCACGACCTGGAAGTGTCCATCCCCGGTGTCCGAATCGACACGGACCCGCAGACGCTGAAAGTGTACGCCCGTGACCAGGGGCCGGTGCGGGAACTCATTGATCCCCTTGCGGTGGTCTGGGCTGAATCGGTTTCCGACGTGCAGGAAATCCTGCGCTGGGCTTCGCGCACCGGTACAGCCGTCGTTCCCCGCGGAGCCGGGACGGGGGTATCCGGCGGCGCGCACGCGACGCGCAACTGCATCGTCCTCAGTCTTGAGAAGATGAACCGCATCCTGGATATCCGCCCCGGAGACGAACTGGCCGTCGTCGAGGCAGGTGTGGTCAACGCTGACCTGAACGAAGCGGTGAAGCCGCATGGCCTGATGTACGCGCCGGACCCGGCCAGTTACAAGATCTCCACTATTGGAGGCAATGTTGCCACCAACGCCGGTGGCCTGCGCTGCGCCAAGTACGGCGTGACCAGGGACTCAGTGCTTGCGCTGGACGTGGTGCTGGCAGACGGCACGCTGATCCACACAGGGCACCAGAGCTTCAAGGGCGTTGCCGGGTATGACCTCACGGGACTCTTTACCGGTTCGGAAGGCACCTTGGGCATTGTGGTGGGCGTGACCGTTCGGCTTCGGTACCTGCCGCACGAGGTACGCACGGTGGCAGCCTTCTTCCCTGACTTCCGCACCGCCGCTGCGGGAGTGCTCGCAGTTGGGGCAGCGCGGGTCCAGCCCTCCATCATGGAACTGCTCGACGGCGCCACCATGGCTGCACTGGACGGCGCCCATGGCTCGGACCTGGGAACCCGAGGCGGCGCCCTGCTGCTGATCCAGACTGACGGTTTCGGCGCAGACGCCGAGGCCGCCGCCGTCCGCGCGGTGCTTACCGAGCTTGGCGGTACCGTCAGCAGCGAGGGCTCAGAGGAGGCCGAGCGCCTCCTGGAACTGCGCCGGCACAGCCGGGGCGACGACGTCGACCATGAGATCCGCGTGGGCGAAGACGTTGCCGTGCCCCGGTCGCAGCTGGTGCATTACGTTGCCGAGCTCGAGCGGATGTCCCGGGACCACCGGGTCCAGCTCAAGGTGGTTGCGCACGCCGGTGACGGTAACCTCCATCCCACCTTCTGGATTGAGGCGGCCGAAGGTGAGGCAGGCGTCGAGAGGCTCAACGCCGCCTTGGACGAGTCCATCACGGTGGCCCTGCGGATGGGCGGAACCATCACTGGGGAACACGGCATTGGCCAATTCAAGCTCCGCTGGCTGCCGCAGGAGCAGCAGGAAGAAGTCCTCCAGCTCCAGCGGCAGATCAAGGCAGTCTTTGACCCGGCAGGCATCCTGAATCCGGGTAAGGCCGTTCCCGGGATCTGAGGGCAGCACCCCAGGCTAGGGGATGCGCATCCAGACTGTCCGGTTAGGACGAAGGCGGGTGTGCGCCATGGCACCGGGAGAGCTCTGGCACAGGATCTCGAACTCCGGGAGTTCCACCGGTTCGGTGCCCATGTTCATCACGGCGAGCACATTCCCATTGACGAAAGCGACTGCACCTTCAGAATCCTTCTCGGGCCACCAGGCCAGGGACCCGTGGCCCAGGTTCAGTTCGCGCCGCAGCTTCAGGGCTTTCCGGTACAAGCTGAGCGTTGAATCCGGGTTTCGCTGCTGAATATCGCGGGAGTGGGTGCCCCACAGGCCGGGCTGGGGCAGCCAGCTCTTTCCGGTGCTGCTGAACCCGTACGACGGCGCATCCGCGACCCACGGCAGAGGCACCCGCGAGCCGTCCCGGCCCACCCGGACGCCGTCCGTCCGGTGGAAAGTAGGGTCCTGGCGGAACTCATGCGGAATCATCGTGTGGTCCGGCAGGCCGAGCTCTTCGCCCTGGTAGAGGTAGACGCCGCCGGGGAGCGCGAGCATCAGCAGGGTGGCCGCACGGGCACGGGCAAGGCCCAGCACATGGTCGGGCTGCGCGTCGTCAGGGCCAATCCCGTCGCCGCTGCGCAGATCATGGGTCTTCAGCCCGAAGCGGGAGACGTGGCGGACGACGTCGTGGTTGGAGAGGACCCAGGTGGTGGGGGCGCCGACTTTGTCGAAGGCCTCGAGGCTGGTGGTGATGATGCGGCGCAGTTCGTGGGGGTTCCAGGGGTGGTGGAGGTAGGCGAAGTTGAAGGTTTGGTGCATTTCATCGT
>NZ_BAAALV010000010.1:49382-50888 GCF_039528575.1 Arthrobacter gandavensis | reverse complement strand
TTGTCCCAGTTGAAGTCGGGCTGGGAGGAGTCAAAGAGGTGCAGGTACCACTGGCCGGGGGTGCCGTCGGGGTTGGTGGTGCGGGTCCAGGCGGGGCCGCCGAAGTGGGACTGCCAGTTGTTGGGCGGGTTTTCGCCGTTCTCTCCGGTGCCGTCGCGGAAGATGAACATGTCCCGGGCGGGGGAGTTCTCCGGTGCGGCGAGGGCAGCCTGGAAGAGGGCATGCTGGTCGGAGCAGTGGTTGGGGACGAGGTCCACGATGACGCGGATGCCGTGGTTTTTGGCGGTGGCGACGAGGTTGTCGAAGTCTTCCAGGGTGCCGAAGAGGGGGTCGACGTCGCAGTAGTCGGCGACGTCGTAGCCGGCGTCTTTTTGGGGGGAGACGTAGAAGGGGGAGAGCCAGATCGCGTCGATGTCCAGTTCGGCCAGGGTGGGGATTTCGGCGGTGATGCCGGGCAGGTCGCCGATGCCGTCGCCGCGCAGGTCGCGGAAGGAGCGGGGGTAGATCTGGTAGATCACCGAGGACCGCCACCACTGCTGTTCCCGGTCGGGGGAAGCATCATGGACCGGAACCAGGCGGAGGTTTCCGGTAGGCATGGAAGGAGCGCCAGGAGCGATGTCCATGAACAGAATCATCCTTTACACTTTTGCGGTCTGAGTACGCCTTCTTAAACGCGGCCGTGTGCCCGGTTGTGCCTCAATGTGCACGTGAGAAGCCGCACAACGCATCGACGCAGGTCAGACAGGGAAATCTGCCAATGTTGATGGCGGTACAACACGGTAGGCTGGCTTCCGAACCCCCAAACAAATCCAGCCATTTTTCGGGAGAAGCATGTCAGAGAACCGCAACGACGTCCCGGGCGATCCCGCCGGCGAAACGCAGGAACAGCCGTGGACCCAGCCTTCCGGGGACACCCCCGGCGCTTTCGGAGATACCTCCGGCCCGGATGCCCCGACGCAGCCGCTCTACGGCCGCTACGATTCCGCAGCCGGGGCGGGCCAGCCATCCTCTCCGGAACCCGGCCAGGGGCCGTGGACCCAGCCGAACCAGCCGCAGCAGCCAACCGTGAGCCAGGGAGCGGGCCAGCAGCCGAACTACGGCGCCGGCTACGGTGTTCCGCCGTCGCCCTACGGCTACCCGGGCAACTACCAGGCACCCGTGCAGCAGCCGGGCAAGACCATGGGCATTGTGGGCCTGATCCTGTCCTGCCTGTTCTTCATCCCGTTCGCTTCACTGGTGGGCGTGATCCTGAGCATCGTGGGATTCGTCCAGTCGCGTAAGGCCAAGATGAGCAACGGGCCTGCCCTTGCCGGCATCATCATTGGCGGGGTCGTTTTCGTCCTGACCCTTATTGCCACGATCGCCATTCTTGTCTTTGCAGTGGACCAGGTGAGCACCCTCATCGAGATCTGCGAGGACCGCGGACCCGGGACCCACTTCGTGGACGGCGAAATCTATGATTGCAGCGTCGAGGACTTTGAGCAGTCCCTCTAACTGCGGCCGTAA
>NZ_BAAALV010000010.1:0-49358 GCF_039528575.1 Arthrobacter gandavensis | reverse complement strand
CTGCCTTGTGAAGCTACCCGGGTGACGCGCCGCTTTCGAGGATCCGCATAGTGGTGGTGTCCGGGTTGAGCAGGATTGCCGCCTCATCCCTGCGGTGGCGCAGCTCGTTGTCCAGGTAGGACTGCACTGCTTCTGCCATGGGCACGTTGCGGTTTTCCTTCTCCGACATGTACCAGCGGTGTTCCAGGACCTCGTGTACCAGCTCAGCCTGCTCCAGCTTGCTGCCAAGCTCCCTCGGCACGGATTTGACGATCGGCTCGAAGACCTGTGTGACCCACAGATGGGCGCTCAGTTCCTCGTCCATGTCCGGGTTGTTGTCCGCCCGGTAGGAGTCAAGGTCGTTCAGGAGCCGGCGGGCCTGGTTCTCCTGTGCATCCAGCCCGGTGAGGCGCAGCAGCCGCCGCTGGTGGTGGCCTGCGTCGACCACCTTGGGCTGGAGCTGCACCTGTGAGCCGTCCGGCGTGGTGCGGATGGTGAGTTCGTCGACGTCGAACCCCAGCTCGTTGAGGCGGCGGATACGGGCGTTGACGCGCCAGCGCTCACCGAGTTCGAAGGATTCCTGCTCGGTGAGTTCCGCCCAGAGGTTTCGATAACTGTCCATGATGCGTTCACTGGTGGCCAGCGGATCGATGCTCTCCTCGACCAAGCCGCCCTCGGCCAGGTCCATGAGCTCCCCGGCAATGTTTACGCGCGCGATCTCCAGGTCATATTCGCGCTGGCCGCGGGAGAGCTCCGGATAGAGTTCACCGGTTTCGGCGTCGACCAGATAAGCGGCGAAGGCTCCGGCATCCCGGCGGAACAGTGTGTTGGAAAGAGACACGTCGCCCCAGTAGAACCCCGCCAGGTGCAGCCGGACCAGCAGGAGCGCCTGCGCGTCAATCAGGCGGGTCAGCGTGACTTCCCGGAGCGTCTGGGAGAACACGGCCCGGTACGGCAGCGAAAAACGCAGATGGCGCGTGACCAGCACCGGGGCCAACTCGTTGCCCTCCGCATCTTGGCGGCCGGTAATGACCGCAACCGGTGCAACGCAGGGGACGTTCAGCCGCCGAAGCTTGCGCAGCATGTGGTATTCCTGCCGGGCCACGTGTTCGCTGGTTTCCTTGATGGCGATGAGCGAATCGCCCATCCGCGCGAACCGGACAACGTGCCGGGAGATGCCGCGGGGAAGTGCCGCGAGGTTTTCCTTGGGCCAGTCTTCCAGCGGTATGGACCACGGCAGGTCCAGCAGGGCCGGGTCCATCGAAGCGGCAGTAATGTTCAGCGATCCGAGAGGCTCCTGTGTGGCCTCGGAATGGCTGCGGGGGAGCTTGCCGGGCTGCTCCCAGTTGGTTGGTTCGTCTCGCCAGTTGGCGCGTGGAGCTTCAGTCATTGGCATTGATGCCTTCTATCGGCGCTGGGATGGGGGTTAAACCAGTGCGGTGGCCTTCCCCTGAAGTCTAGATCAGGGGATAGGCCACCGCACGCGCACAGTGTTGCTAAAGGTTATGCTTCGTCAGCAAGTCGCTTACCGGTGCTCGTGTCAAACAGGTGCACGTGGCCTGCCTTCGGCTTCACGAACAGGGTGTCGCCCTTAGCCGGGGGCCTGCGTGCATCCACGCGTGCCGTGATCTCGTGCTCCTGGCCGTCCAGGAAAGTGTGCCCGTAGACGAACGCGTCTGCGCCGAGTTCCTCGACCACATCCACTTCGACCTTCAGACCCTCGCCGTCGGCGGCCACATCCATGTCTTCCGGGCGGACACCGAAGGTCACGGTGTTGCCGGCAGCGGCGTCGAGAATGCTGCGGGGAACCGGGTACACCGTGCCGCCGAACGTCACGCCGCCCTCGGTTACCGGCAGTTCCAGCAGGTTCATGGCGGGAGAGCCCATAAAGCCGGCGACGAAAACGTTCATCGGCTTGTCGTAGAGGTTGCGCGGGGTGTCGACCTGCTGGAGGACACCGTCCTTCAGCACGGCAACGCGGTCGCCCATGGTCATGGCTTCAACCTGGTCGTGCGTGACGTAGACGGTGGTGACGCCGAGACGGCGGGTCAGCGATGCGATCTGGGTGCGGGTCTGCACACGCAGCTTGGCATCGAGGTTGGAGAGCGGCTCATCCATGAGGAAGACCTGCGGGTTCCGCACGATGGCGCGTCCCATGGCAACACGCTGGCGCTGGCCGCCGGAGAGTGCCTTGGGCTTGCGGTCCAGGTAATCCTCAAGGTCCAGCAGCTTGGCGGCCTCGCGGACACGCTCCAGGCGTTCTTCCTTCGGGACACCGGCGATCTTCAGCGCAAAGCCCATGTTGTCCGCCACGGACATGTGCGGGTACAGGGCGTAGTTCTGGAACACCATGGCGATGTCGCGGTCCTTGGGCGGAACGTCGGTGACATCGCGGTCACCGATGAGGATGCGCCCGGAGTTGACGTCTTCCAGGCCGGCGAGCATTCGCAGCGAGGTGGACTTGCCGCAGCCGGAGGGGCCTACGAGCACCAGGAACTCGCCGTCGGCGATTTCGAGGCTGAGGTTGTCGACTGCAGGGCGCTCGGTGCCCGGGTACAGACGTGTAGCTTGGTCAAACGTTACCGTTGCCATGATATTTCCCTTCACGGGCAGGTACGTGCCCGACGATCCGTTGTGAATGGGTGGATGTTCAGTTGTGAAACAGCAGTAAAACAGGAGAAAAACAGTGACGGACGCCACGGAAGTGCTCACTGATGGAAAGTATGCCACGTCCGTCAAGCGGACAGAAGCAAAACAGGTAGCCGGGAGGTTAATTCCCGACGGCGGCCAGGCGCAGCTCGTGCAGGTGCTCCAGAACGGCGGCGAACTCCTCGGGTGACTCCACCCGGAACTGGGCCGCGGTTTCGCCTGGGCCCACCTTGATTCCCACATCCGCGTCCTGCAGCACGGCGAAGCCCCGTTCATCGGTGACATCGTCGCCGGCGAACAGCACCCCGGTGGCGCCGGTCAGCTCGCGCAACGCCACGATGCCCTCGCCCTTGTTTGCATGGACCACGGACGCTTCCAGGACACGCTTGCCGTCCGTGACCTGAACCCCGTCAAGTTTCCCCAGCCGCGCACGGGCCGCGTCCACCGCGGCAGCGGCGTCGTCGTCGGAAGCGCTGCGGGTATGGAGCACTACGCCCGCCGGCTTGTCTTCAAGCCTGCAGCCGTCCCATGCCTGGGCCACCTCGGCGACGGCGGCGCGGGCCCGGACCAGCAGGTCCGCCTGCTCCGGCGTGAGCTCCAGGGGCGCCGCGTTGGGACCAGTCCAGGTCTCGGCGCCGTGGCTGCCAACCAGCAGGGTCTCCGGCTCGGGCTCGGCCACGGCCCGCAGGCTGTCCAGGGCGCGTCCGGAAATCAGCGCCGTGGAGGTTCCCGGCGCACTGGCCAGGGAACGCAGCGCCGCGGCTGCGGCCGGAAGCGGCCGGGCGTCCTCGGCCCGTTCCACCAGCGGAGCCAGGGTGCCGTCAAAGTCGACGGCGACCAGCAGGGAGTCAGCGGCGGCGAGGGTAGCCAGGGCAGAGCGCAGGTCCATCGGTATCACTGGGGCTCACCTTCCAGGCGCAGGGCGTTGAGGAAGTTCTGCGACCAGCGCTCGACGTCGTTCTGCAGTACCTGCCGGCGCATCAGGCGCATGCGGCGCTGGGCTTCGCGCGGCTGCATCTGGATGGCGGAAACGATCGCGTCCTTCAGTCGGTCGATGTCATGCGGATTGACCAGCACGGCCTGGCGCAGCTGGTCTGCGGCGCCGGCGAATTCGCTAAGCACCAGGGTTCCGGTGTTCTCCGTCCGGGCTGCCACATACTCCTTGGCCACCAGGTTCATGCCATCGCGCAGGGCGGTGACGAGCATGACGTCCGAAGCCAGGTAGAGGGCAACCATTTCCTCCACCGGATAGGAATGGTGCAGGTAGCGGATGGCCGTGTTGGACATGGTGTCGTAGGTGCCGTTGATGCGGCCGACGGTTCCTTCCACCTCTTCGCGCAGTAGCCGGTACTGTTCCACGCGCTCACGGCTGGGGCTGGCCACCTGGATCAGGGCCGCGTCCTCGACGCTGATCCGGCCATCCTCGAGGAGTTCGCCGTAGGCCTTGAGGCGGTGGCTGATGCCCTTGGTGTAGTCGAGGCGGTCGACGCCGAGCAGGATGACCTTGGGGTTGCCAAGCTCGCGGCGGATCTGCTTGGACCGCTCAATGATGTCCTCGCGCTGGGCCAGTTCGGTGATCTGGTCCACGTCGATGGAGATCGGGAAAGCCTCGGCGCGGGAGATGTAGGTGTTGCCTTCCTCATCGGTGATGTGTACCTGCTGCTGGCGGACCGAGTGTCCGGCGAAGCGGCGGACACAGCGCAGGAAGTTCGCGGTGTCGCTGGGGCGCTGGAACCCGATCAGGTCCGCGCCCAGCAAACCGGCGATGATGTCCCGGCGCCACGGCAGCTGGGCGAAAATCTCCAGCGGAGGGAAGGGGATGTGATTGAAAAAGCCGATCTTCAGGTCCGGGCGGGCCTTGCGCAGCATCTGCGGAACCAGCTGCAGCTGGTAGTCCTGCACCCACACGGTGGCGCCTTCAGCGGCGACTTCGGCAGCGGCCTCAGCGAAGCGGCGGTTGACGGTGCGGTAGGAATCCCACCAGGTTCGGTGGAACTCCGGCGGCGCAATGACGTCGTGGTAGAGCGGCCAAAGCGTGGCGTTGGAGAAACCCTCGTAATAAAGCTCTACCTCGGAGGCGCTCAGCGGCACGGGCCGCAGGTGCATGTTGTCGTGGTCAAACGGTTCCAGCGTTTCATCCGGCGCACCGTGCCAGCCAACCCACGCGCCGTCGGCCTTTGCCATGACCGGCGCCAGCGCCGTCACGAGGCCGCCGGGGGAGCGGCGCCACGCGTCGCCGCCCTCTGACCCGTTGTCCGCTACGCGGTCCACTGGCAGGCGGTTGGAGACCACAATGAAGTCGTAATCGCCGTACCCGTCCGTTGAAATCTCTGCTTTCGATTCAGCGGCAACAGCGTTCACCTTTTTGCACTCCTAAGTTGACTTGTTTGTTCGCCACTCTATCCAACGGGGGAACCTTTGTACCCACTCCGGGCGTTGACGGTGGGGTGCAGGGATATCGTTGTCCCTGAAGACCGCGTATCTAATGCCGCCGGAGAGGCGGCCGTTTGAGAGACAGAAGGAACTATGAGCGACCGGAATCCCAAGGCCACCAAGGCCGAGCGCCAGGCCGCAGCCCGCGAAAAGGCACGGGCCCTGCGTGAGGCACAGCTGAAGAAGGAACGCCGCAACAAGCTGCTGACCCGGTGGGGCATCGTCGCTGGAATCGTGGCAGTGATCGTGATCGTTGCTGTGATTGTCATCAACAGCGTCCGCGGCGGCATTCCCGACGCCGGACCGGCCCCGGCCAACGGCAACGTCGACGGCGGGTTCACCCTGACATCAACGACGTCGCTGGAACCTGCGGACACCGGCGAGGTGGACGTCAACAACCTTCCCGAAGCGACCACCACCAACGAGGCAGGGGATACAGTGCCTGCCGGCGTTGAAGCGGCCGGCCCGGGCGAGCCGATCCAGATCGTTGAGTACGTGGACATCAACTGCGTCCACTGCGCCGATTTCTCCGCCACGTACTCAGACCAGGTCAAGACCTGGCTCGACGCCGGTGAGGTCACCCTGGAATACCGCACGGTTGCTTTCCTTGACCGCAACTCGCCTACCAATTACTCCTCCCGTGGCGCCAACGCCGCTGCCTGCGTAGCCGACAAGAACCCGGAGTCCTACTGGGACTTCATGAAGGCGATCTTCGCCCAGCACGCTGCCGGTGAGGTCAACAACGCCGCCCTGGTTGACATGGCCGAGTCCGTGGGCGCTACCGAGGCAGCTGACTGCATCGAGAACGACGGGTTCCGCACCTACGTCAAGTACGCCGACGCCCTGGCCCGCGCGGCTGAAGTCGGCGGCACCCCCACCGTCTACGTCAACGGTGCCGAGGCAGACCTGAACTCCTTCGTGGAGACGGTCCAGAGCGCTATCGACGCCAACAAGGCTGAGGCTTCCTCCTAGCTCCGCTCCTGTCCGGCATACCCGCCGGGACGGAACCAAACCGGTTTCGTTCCGGCGGGTGTGCTGGGCTAATCTTGTCTAGCGCTGTTCTGTTGTTTGCTGGTTACCGCAACGACGGCGGCGCGGGGCCGGGTTTCCGGTCCATGCCTCCTTAGCTCAGTTGGCCAGAGCACCTGTCTTGTAAACAGGGGGTCGCCGGTTCGAATCCGGCAGGGGGCTCCACGAAACCCCTTCTGATCAGGCGATACGCCCGATCAGGAGGGGTTTTCTTATGGGATGAACAAGGTCAGCTGGACGTTTAGGACAAGCTTCAAGCCGGGTCCGGGCCGTGATCAGGCGTTGGCGCTGACTACCCGAAGGTCGTCTGCACGGTGGAGGAGAGCCCAAGCCAGTTCAGGACGAACGGTGCGAGACCGATGGCGGTCAGGACACCGGCGAGAATCCACAGGGCCAGTTTCCGTTTCTTCGACTCGCGCAGCCGGGTCGCCATCGCAACACCTGCGACTACGAGTGGCAGTCCCGGGACGACGGCGGACGCAAAAATCTCCAGGGCGATGAAGCCCGCAAACATCCAGTCGGTCCGGCTGTAGAGCCTCTCGTCTCTGTTCTGTCCCATTGGCTTACTCATCGGGCCATCCACAACGCATGCGTTCCCTTCGGCTTTCGAGGATAATTCCCCATCACACCGGCGACGCTAGCGAAGGCCCGGCCCTGATCTCAAAGCCACAGGATGTTTCGGCCCAAAGGGGCCCTAACATCCCGCAGGTGGTTGTTATCGCCCGGCCGGCCCGCCTAGGGCCCGGCTGCGGAGAGCGTCAGTCGTCTACCAGCCGGCCGACCCTGGCCTTTCTGACACCGGTGCAGTAACCACACGTGACGCCCGGGGGTCACAGGAAATGATCTTGGCATGGAGCCCCTACGCAGGGCGCCGTGGCCGAGCCAGGAAGGCTCGGCCACGGCGCGTGGTGTTAGCTGTGCCCGGATTGCACCGGGAACATCGCAGGCTCAGACGGTGACTGCTCGGTCCGTCCCGTGGGACCCGGGCAGACCGGCTGAAGAACCGCTCGGCAGGTTAGCGCTGCGCACTTCCTGGTACTGGGGCAGGTGGGTGTACAGCTCATCGCGCAGCGGGTTGCGGTGCCGCTTGAGAATGGTGAAGAGCTGGTAGACAGCGACGGCGACGTTGGCCGCCAGCGAGATGGCCGACACCACGAACAGTGCGGTCGGGTTGTGCGAGGACTCGACGGCGAACTCAGACGTGCTGACGAACGACGGAACCGCCATCGTGAACATCATCCACAGTGCCAGGGTGTGGGCGCGGTGCTGCAGCCATGCACCCTTCTTGAGGAAGAACGCGGGGATGGTGCAGGAGATAAGCAGTGCCGCACCGGCGTAGAACGAGTGGTCACCGACGCAGTTGTAGACGTAGGCGAAGTTCCACAGGTCGTAGGCGATGATCCAGAACCACATCATGTCCGGCCAGATCATGTCCTTTGACTTGTCGCGCGAGATGATGATGCCCGTCCAGCCGCAGATGGTGAGCAGGTTCAGGATGCCGGCGACGGCGTTCATGTAGTTCCACGGGCCGCCGACCATAAACACGCCGTCGTGCATGCCCTGCAGCCCCGCCACCTCGAAGTCGCGGATGACTGCCTCGGCGATGTTGATCGCCAGGATCAGCGCAGGAAACAAAAGCATCCAGCGGTTCTTCGCCAGGCGCGGGACGTACCGGATGAGCATAAAGCCCAGGCACCCAAGCAGTGCGGAGTAGACCTTCACCCAGTGGAACCACGTGCCCGTGGACGATCCGTCACCGGCCGTCGTCGGCCACACAAAAACGGTCAGCAGGATGGGCAGTGCCACGAAAAAGGCCAGGCCGGCCCACTTCCAGCGCCGTGTCACCTCATTGAGTGCGATGAGGCCAACCAGGACGACGCCGAACATCGCCCAGGAGTACCAGGGAATCGATTCGTACAAGAACATCTAGGGACCTCTCCTTAGCAGCCCAGTGTCATTAATGCCTTCGGATTAAAGGTAAAAACGCCCGCGCCGCAGGTCATTAGACAGGTGGGGCGATGTGTCCAGCCGTGCCCGGTGTTACCTTCAGGCATGACCGATGAGGTCCGCCCAACGAAGCGTTCCACGGATGCAAGAGCGGCTCTCGCAGCCGCGCTCAAGGCCCGGCTGCGCTCCCAGCCGCTCGATAAGGTGACAGTCACCGAGTTGGTGCGGGACTGCGGGCTGACGCGGCAGGCGTTCTACTACCATTTCCCGGATGTGCGGCAGCTCGCCGTCTGGGTGTTCGAGACAGAAGTAGCCCGCCGGGTCCGAGCCTTCGCGGCCAAAGAGGGATGGGCCGACGGCCTGGTGAGGTTGATGCTGTACATGCGCGAGAACCGCTCAACGACCCTCGGGGTACTCAACGGGGTGGGCCAGCCAGGGCTCGAGCGTTTCCTGTTTCGGCAGATGCGGCCTGTCACTGAGGCAGTCATGGATCAGGACGGCGGCGGACCGCGGCGCCCGCAGGACCGGGTGCTGGTGGTCGACTTTTACACCTCAGCCGTGCTCGCAGTGGTGCTCCGGTGGGTCGCCGACGGCATGGCCGAGCACCCCTACCGCGTGGTCGGCGATCTTGAAATCATGCTGCACGGCGCCGTTCGGGAGTCAGTCCGCCGGCTGGATGCACGCGCTGCGCCGCAGGGAACGAAGCGCACGCAGTAAGCCGGCAGTTTCCGGGACCGTGAAGGCTGCTGGCACTAGGATGGCCGGCAAGGTCCAGACCGTCCCCGGACGGCGCCGGGATGCCGCACTGCAGAAACGAGGATTTCGATGAACCACAACACGGCTCCGGAGGCCGGTGCATGAACGCCCTGGTCCAGGGCTCAATCGGGTTGTTCCTGCTCGCGGCGGTGCTCGGCGCAGTGGCCCGCTTCATCGGGGCCGGTCAGCTAAGCCGCAACCAGGCGATCGGGATCCGGACCCGGGCCACCATGACCTCCGATGAAGCGTGGACGCGCGGACACGAGGCAGCGCTGCCGTGGATGCGTGCCGCAGCGCTGGGCGGGCTGGCAGCGGGCCTGGCCTGCGCCGGCGTCGGAATTGCATTTGAAGGGGACCCGGACAACGTTCTAACGGGGGTTTTGACCTTGGGCGGCTATGCCCTGGTCACCGGACTCATCATCACCGCAGGAGTGGCTGCGAACCGGGCCGCCTTAAAGGTCTGACACAGGAAAACCGGCACGGTGACCTGTTTGATATCCATTTGTGTCCTAAAGCGGCGAAGGCAAAAAGCAATGTTCGCTATTCTCAAGGTGGAACAACGCACAAACTCAAGCGCCGGGCCGAAGCCGGTGATTTCCATGGGGGTGGAATCACCGGCTCCGGGCCGGCACCTGTCTTTTAAGCGTGGGTGGAGCTGTCCCGGTAATCGGTGTACATGTACGGGTTATCCATGATGCGGGTTTCCGGGATGTCCGGGTTCATGTCCTGCTGCCAGGCCTCGGGACCCAGCTCCGACTGCAGATGTTCCACGGTCGTCTCCACCCGGCGGCGCAGGGCATCGAGGTCCACGCCCATCAGCCGGTGGTCATATTTGACTGTTCGTCCGTTGACCAGCACCGTGTGGACGTCGCCCCGTCCGGCCTGCAGAGCCACCTGGCCGTAGGGATTCAGGACCGGGAAGGCCGACGGCGAATGATCGTTGCGCAGGAGCACCACGTCAGCCTTTTTTCCTGGTTCCAGGGACCCGACGGCGTGGTCCAGTGACAGCGCTGCCGCCCCGCCGCGGGTGGCCCAGTCCACTACGTGTTCGGCCCGGAGCGAGGAGTGGGTGACCGTATCCCCCTTCTCATGGGCGCGCATGTGTTCGTACGACCGGTCGGCGCCGAGGGTGGTGCGCATGGCAGTGAACAGGTCCGAGCTGAACCAGACACTGGTGTCGATGGAGAGGGACATGGGGATGTCATGCCGGCGCAGGACCCACGACGGCGGGTAGCCCTGCCCGCAGCTCTGCTCGCTTTCGGTGGACAGGGACACAGAACCTCCGGTGGCAGCAATGCGCTGGTAGGAATCCTCGCTCAGCGTGGCTGCGTGGACATAGACGGTCCCGGGGACCATAAAGCCGTGTTCGTGCATCAGCCGCACGCCGTCGTCGTTCGTGGCGCCCCAGACGCCGGCATGGGTGGTGACCGGCAGGTCCAGTTCGCGGGCCACCTCGAATGCCGCCTTTTCCGGGAACGCCGGGTCTCCGGTGACATCGAAGGCCAGCTGGAACTTCATCATGTCCGTGCGCGGGTTCCGGCGCTTGACGAAGTCCGTGAACTCCGGCTGGGCGGTCCATTCCCAGGGCCCGGCAAAGATGTTTCCGGGAGCGAAGACAAAGCGTCCGCCGGTCTCTTCCAACGCGGAAAGGGCGGCTTCGGCATGGTCGAGTGTGCTTAGGCCGTGGGACCAGTCCACGGACGTGGTCACCCCGGCGTCCAGCGCGTCCCAGGCGGAGAGGGCATTGCCGGTGGCGATGTCTTCGGGGCGGAAAGCCTTGCCGTGCTCCAGGTAGTACCAGACGAAATACTGCGTGAGCGTCCAGTCCGCGCCGTAGCCGCGCATCGCCGTCTGCCACATGTGACGGTGGGTATCCACCATGCCGGGCATGACGATGCCACCGGCGGCATCGATTTCGAAGGTACCCCCGGGGACTTCGAGCGCCGGGCCGACGGCGGCAATGTCCTCACCGATGACCAGCACGTCAGCGTGCTTCAGGACGCGGCGGGTGGCATCCATGGTCAGGATCGTGCCGCCCCGGAAGACGACGGGCTGGTTCTCCTGAGGGGTGGGGGAAGTGCTGTTCATGCTGGGCTCCTGGAAGAGTTGGGGAGGGCAGGGACGGAGGTGCGGTGTGGGTTATCAGGCGGTAGGACTTTCAGCTGTTCTGCGGCGGACAAGGGTGAGGAAAACCAGGGCAGCGACCGCGGCCAGCAGGACTGCAGCCGTTCCGACTGCGGTTCCGCCGAGCAGAGGGGCCAGGCCGGGGAAGCGTTCTGCCAGCAGCGCATCGGCGGAGAACGCCCCTGCCCCGGTGAAGGCCAGGCCGGAAGCAGCCGCAGCGAGGACAAACGGGTACTCGCCGCCTCCGGCCGCGTTCCAGAAGGAACCGGCTTTGAGCTGTGAGACGGCGCCGGCTACGGCCATGGTTCCGGCGGCGGCGGCAGCGCCGAGCGGAAGGAAGAGGCCCAGCAGCAGGGACAATCCGGCCAGGGATTCAGCGATGGAGGCAGTGCGGACCATAACCCGGCCCGGGCGCAGCCCCAGGGACTCGAAGATCCCGGACATGATGTTGAGCCCCTGTCCCTGGAACCAGCCGAGGGACTTCTGCGCGGCGTGGGCCAGCAGGACGGAACCGATCAGCAGGCGAAGCAGCAGCAGTCCTTCATCCACGGGTTCCTCCGGTTCCGGTCGTCCCTGCCCCGGCGGGTGTCACAGTGCCGTGGACGGGTAGGGGCGGCCCGTCCAGTGTTCCAGCCGCTTTGCCCAGTCCCGCTGGTAGGACAGCGGACCCTTTTCCCGGGTCCAGTCTTCCTCGAAGACGCCGATGAACAGGGTCAGGTACAGGAAAAAGTGGCAGCCGTTCTCGAACAGCCAGACGTAGTCATAGGTCTCCAGGGCCGTCCGCTCATCTGCGGTGAAGGAGAGCCAGGTGGTCCGTTCGGCCGGGTTCAGCCATTGGCCCACTTCTTCCTCCCACTGCATAACGGCAGCCGCGGGATCGGACTTGTAGCGGGCCACCCACGAGGGGTCGCGGTCCACGGTGAAGAGGAACTTGTTGACGTAGTACCTGCTCAAGCCGTTGCTCCTTCGCGGTCCGCGTACATTGGGCCCACGACTGCGCCGGAGGAAGCCGCAGCACGCACGGCAGCCTTCAGGAGGTGGTCCTTCTGGGTGGGATACCAGGTCATGAACATTTCCCGGGTATGGAACAGATCCAGCTGGTCCACGTAATCCGCTTCTTCCCCGGCCGCGATGCCCATCATCAGGATCAGGTCCATGAAGCCGTGGGTTGCGTTGCCCGCAGCTGCCATTGACTCGTGGGTGACGTTGGCAAGGATGGCGTCGATGTTGCCGGTGGACAGCCATTCAATGGCCTTGGCGTCAAAAGCAGGATCCGGGCCGTGCTCCCCGAACATCCGGGGACCGCCCAGTTCCAGGGACAGGTGGCCGGTTCCGACCGCTGCGACCTTCCGGTCCGAGGGGAACGCTTCAATGACACGGCGGATAGCCTGCCCAAGGTCCCAGAACCGTTTGGGGGAAGGCAGCGGCGGGGCGAAGATGTTCGTGTAGATCGGAACAATCGGCAGGTCCGCCTCCGGCCGGACGGTGATGATCGGGCAAATGATGGAGTGGTCGATCTTCAGTTCGTGGCTGAAGGAGAAATCGAATCCGGCGTCCATGAGGCCCTGGTGAAGATACCCGGACAGCTCGGTGTCGCCGTCGAGCAGGTAGCGGGGCAGGCCGAATTCGCGCTCCTCGTTGTAGAAGGTGGCGTCGTACTTCTCCTGCTTGCCGATCAGGAACGTTGGGTAGTTGTCCAGGAAGAACTGGTGGAAGTGGTCCGCGCCGACCATTACCAGTACGTCCGGCTGCGCGGCGGTCAGGGTTTGCCGGTATGCCTCGACTTTCCGCTGCCATTCATCGGCCTGGGGCATGCGGGACTCGGAGTGGTCGGTCGTGGCCTTCAGATAGAACGGATGGTGCGTGCTGGCCAGCACTGCGGTGAGCTCGGCCATGGGGTCCCCTTTCCGGGAGAGTTTTCAGATGGTGTCGGGATCGACGTAACCCGCATTGCGGTCCACGGTCATGTAAATGCTGTTGGCAATGGGATTCCGGCGTTCTTCAGCCAGCTGGCCCAGGAGCCCGGCCGCACGGGCCAGCAGCGCGAAGCCCCGCAGCAGTTCCTGGGGCAGCCCGAGATCCGCCAGCGCAGCGCCGCAGACACCGGCCCCGTTTAGCGGCAGCTGCCGGCCAAGGGCTTCGCCGCTCATCCGGCCGACGGCCTCGAACAGGCGCAGGTGCGGGCCCCGCAGGCCTTCTTCTTCGGCGATGCCGATCAGCACTGGGGTGCGCGGGTCGCCGTCCTTGTGGTTGGGATGGCCCAGTCCCGGGACCAGCTTGCCCTGGTCCCGGCGGGAGCGGATCGCCTCGAGTGCCAGCGCGTCCCAGCCGGCGTCGTCACCGGGCAGTTGTTCCTGTCCGTCCAGGACCTCCGCCAGGAACAGGGCACAGTCCTCGGTCACGCCCAGGAACCGGGACCCGCCGCCCAGCAGGCCCGCTGCCAGTGCACCCTGCAGGGAATCGGGGGCGCTGAGGTAGGTGAGCCGGGCCGCGATGGCAGTGGGGGTGAAACCGTGGTCGGCCAGCGCAACCAGCACGGTTTCGAAGACCCGCAGCTCTGAAGCAGAGGGCCGGCGCATGGCCACCAGCCAGAAGGCGAGTTCGCCGAAGCTGACCTTGCCCATCAGGTCCCCGGCCAGGTCCTGGCCCAGAAGCCGGATTTCAGTCCGGCTGGAGGTGCCCAGGGAGGTGGGGAAGAACAGGCCCTGCCCGGTCTGCGCGCTCATCGGGATTCCTTCCGTTCGGCGGGGGAGAGCTCATCGCTGAGCCAGGCCCGAATCCGTTCGGTATGTTCTCCCAGCCCGGGCGGGGCGAGGTCGTAGCGCGGTGGAGTGGCGGAGTAGGTGACGGGGTTGCGTACCACCGGAACGCTGTTCTCCCCGGAGCCGGCGTGGACCACCGGCTCCAGGCCCAGCTCCTGCGCGTACTCCACGCCTTGGGCCACGGTGTTGATGGGCCCGCACGGGACTCCTGCTGCGTTGAGCCGGTCGAACCAGTAGGAGGCCGGGTGAGTGGTGAGCTGGTTGGTCAGCAGGGGACGCAGCTCTTCGCGGCGTGCGGTGCGGTCGCCGTTTTCCGCGAACCGCGGGTCAAGTGCGACTTCGGGGATTCCGAGCACCTCGCAGAGCCGGGTGAACTGTGCGTTGTTGCCCGCTGCGACCACCAGGTCGTCGTCGGCGGTTGGGAGCGGCTCGTAAGGAAAGAGGCTGGGGTGTGCATTGCCCATCCGGAACGGAACCGAACCGCCTGCAACATAGGCCGCCGTCTGGTTCACCAGGCCGGAGAGCGCAGCGGACATCAGGTTGGTTTCCAGCAGCTGGCCTTCACCGGTGGCGTCCCGGTGCCGCAGGGCGGCGAGGATGGCGACGGCGGAGTGCAGGCCCGCCATGACGTCGAAGACGCTGATGCCGGCCCGGTAGGGGGTTCCGTCCGGGTCCCCGGTGAGGCTCATGAGTCCGGACATGGCCTGGACAATCAGGTCGTATCCCGGGAGGGCAGCCCCTGCCTGTGTGCCGAAGCCGCTGATGGAGCAGTAGACCAGGGACGGGTTGGCCTGGCGGACCGTCCGGTAGTCCAGGCCGAATCGGGCCAGCCCTCCCGGCTTGAAGTTCTCGATCATGACGTCCGCACGGCGCGCCAGTGCCCGCGCCGTAGCCAGATCGGCGTCGTCCTTGAAGTCCAGGACTACTGAACTCTTGTTCCGGTTGATCGAGGTGTAATAGGTGGACACGCCGTCGGGCCGGACGGGAGGTACCCAGGAACGGGTGTCATCGCCGGCAGGGCTCTCCACCTTGATCACCTCTGCGCCCAGGTCCGCGAGCAGCATGGTGGCGTACGGTCCTGCCAGTACCCGGGAGAAATCCGCCACCACCACCCCTTCCAGGGGCTGGGGAGATGCGGCTGGGGGAGATTCGGGCACGGTACTTCCTTTCGGAGGAAACGGCGGCTATCGTCGTCGTGTCCGCTAGGCGGACAACTGTCCGCCAGTTCGGCGGTGGCACAAGAATGGACGCTTGCCAACACCGTGTCAAGGGTCACAGATCCAAAAGAAAATGGGGGACCAAAAGCATGCCGGGAGAACGTGGTCCGGATTTCATAGAGGCGCTGGCCCGGGGGCTGGACGTGATACGGCATTTTGGGCCGGACGGCGCCGAAATGTCCCTGAGCGAGGTGGCAGCAGCCACCTCGCTGGCGCGGCCAACGGTGCGCCGCATCCTGCTCACGCTGGCCGAACTTGGTTACGTCAATGCCCATGAAGGGCGCTTCAGCCTCACGCCCAGGATCCTGGAATTAGGGATGGCATACGTCGGGTCCCTCGGACTCTGGGACATGGCCCGGCCACACCTGCAGCGGCTGGTTTCCCGGACCGGGGAATCCTCCTCCATGGCGCAGCTGGACGGTTCGGACATTGTCTACGTGGCCAGGGTGGCGGTGCCAAAGCTCATCGCTCTGCGGGTGGAGATCGGCACAAAGTTCCCGTCCCTGCGCACCTCCCAGGGGAAGGTCCTGCTGGCCGGACTGTCCTTTGACGACGCGCGGCGCGCTCTTGGGGAACATACGCGCTCCGGACTGCCGTCGGCACCGGTGCCCCCGGAGAAAGAACTGCGGGACATGCTCGACGGCGTCCGCGGCCAGGGCTGGGCGCTCGCCGACGAGGAGCTGGCCCCCGGAGTCCGCTCGGTTGCCGTCCCGGTCCAGGATGGATCCGGCAAGGCCGCGGCCGCCATGAACGTGACGGTGCACGCGGCTGAAACCAGTGTGGAGAAGCTCCTGGGTGAGTATCTTCCGCTGCTGCAGGAGGCCGCCGCGGATACGAGCGCGGACTGGTCCCGGTGGCAGGCCCGCCCGCGCTCGGCCTAGCTGAGGGCTGATCCGTCAGCGGGCGGCCGGACGGCTTTCGCGTTCGGCGCTGTCCAGGATTGCGGTCAGCCCCGCCCGGAACGCCGTCTGTGAATCCAGCCGCCGAAGGTCGGCGTGATGCTGGTCGAGGAGCGGGTAGCCCGAGAGCCGGGTGAAGATGCCCGGATTCAGCCATGGCTCCTGTCCCGCTGAGCCGGGACGCCGCTGAACCTCCATTGAAATGCCGGTTCCCAGCGCCAGGGTGTAGCTCTCGAGGGCAGCGTAGTAGTGCACTACCCGGTCCGGCGCCAGGCCGGCGTCCGTGAGGCATTCGAGCACGAACTCGATTGCCTGCAGTTCTCCGGGTCCGTATGTGTCAGTGGCGAAGGATTCGCTGCCCAGGGCTGGGTGCTGCATAAAGGCCTCAAGCAGCTCGCTGATGTACGTTTCCAGCCGGGTTCGCCAGTCCTGTCCGGCTGCGGCGGCCTGGGTGCGCTGCAGGGAAAGATTGAACAATCTGTCCAAGGCGGCCCTAATGACCGCATCGCGGTTGCGGAAGTGGCGGTACACGGCCGTGGCGTCAACCTCGAGCTCCTGCCCGAGTTTGCGGACTGTCAGCCGCTCCCCGGGTTCCTGCCGCGCAAGGCGCAGCACGGCGTCGATGATGCTGCCGGGGTCAAGGCGATTGCGCCGTTCCTGCGGCGGGGTTGGCTGCGCCTGCGCCATCTTCTCAAATCCCTTCCGTCCGATCCGGGTCATTTCCAAGCTACAGGATTACCCGATCGACCTGCGTCGACAACTCTGTCATCAATGATGTCAACACTGTTGACCAAACGTGATCCGCGTCATATCGTGTGTTTGGCAGAGCTGGAAATTCCTATGAAAGGACCCTTCGTGCACGCGGAAACACTCCTGGAGAACGGGTGGCTATACACCGGCATCGATGCCGGTCCGATCCGGGCCAGCCTTGCCATTGCAGACGGCCGAATAATCGCCGTAGGCCCCGGCAGCAGTCTGGAAGACGTGGTCGGTGCCGAAACCAGGCGGGTGGACCTGCAGGGCCAGCTGGTGGTTCCGGGCTTCCAGGACGCCCACATCCATCCGGTTTTCGCGGGGATTGAAATGCTCCAATGCGATCTCACGGGTGCCGGCACGGCTGAAGAAGCACTGGCTGTGATTGCGGAGTACGCGGCTTCTCACCCCGAGGAGCCGTGGATCCTGGGGGCAGGCTGGTCCATGGAGCTCTTTCCCGGCGGCACGCCCCTGAGACAGCAGCTTGATGCCGTGGTGCCTGACCGGCCGGTCCTGCTGCAGAACCGCGACCATCACGGAGCGTGGGCCAACACTGCAGCGTTCCAGGCCGCAAACATCACGGCCCAGACTCCCGACCCGGAGGGCGGACGCCTGGAACGTGAGGCTGACGGCACTCCCGCCGGCACCGTGCATGAAGGTGCAGTGGACCTGTTCAACCGGGTCAAGCCGGAGATTCCGTACGACCTCGCGTACCGGGGGCTGCTCAAGGCGCAGCGGGAGCTGCTGGCACAGGGAATCACTGCGTGGCAGGACGCCTGGGTGCCGGTCCCCGAGGGCGGGCATGCAGACCACCTTGGGGTTTACATGGACGCCGCTGCAGCAGGTGAGCTGCTGGTCCGGGTCACGATCTGCCAGTGGTGGGACCGGACCGCAGGGCCGGGCCAGCTGGAGGACATCCGGGACCGGCGCGACGCCGTCGCCGCAGCCTTTGAACCGTGGCAGCTGAAGGCCAGCTCCGTCAAGGTGATGGTGGACGGGGTAGCCGAGAACTACACGGCAGCCATGCACCACGTGTATCTGGACCACCACGGGCACCCCACGGAGAACCGGGGAATCGAGTTCTTCGACCCCCAGGAGATGAAGCAGTTCGTTACGGCAATCGATGCCGAGGGCATGCAGGTCCATTTCCATGCACTCGGAGACCGGGCAGTCACGGATGCCCTCGATGCGCTGGCGGCGGCACGCTTAGAAAACGGAAGCAGCGGCAACCGGCATCATCTGGCTCATCTCCAGGTAGTGCGGCCGGAAGATGTGCCGCGCTTCGCGCAGCTGCAGGCCGCTGCGAACATGCAGGCACTTTGGGCCTGCCACGAAGACCAGCTGGACACTCTGACCCTGCCTTTCCTGGAACCGGGTGCTGAAGAACGCCACTATCCCTTTGGTGAACTGGCAGCACACGGCTCCCGGCTGGTGGCTGGCAGCGACTGGCCGGTCTCCACCGCCGACCCGGTCGCGGCCATCCATGTGGCCGTTAACCGCCGGTCACCGGGCTCGGACCTGCCGCCCCTGGGCGCGGATTCCCAGAAACTCAGTCTCAAGCAGAGCCTGGATGCCTACACGCAGGGCAGCGCCTGGATCAACGGCCTGGAGGAACAGACCGGAACGCTGGAGCGCGGCAAGCTGGCGGACCTGGCTGTGCTCGACGCGAACCTGTTCGACCTGGACCCGGAAGACCTGCACCGCGTACGGGTGACCCAGACCTGGATTGGCGGGAAGTGCGTCTACCAGCTCGGTGCCGCCGGGTCCGCAGCCGCCACGCACGCCGCGGTGGCGGGGTGAAACCTGCCAGGGACAAGGTGCTGAACAGGGCCCGGCGGTTCAAAGCTGCCGCTGCCTCAGCCGCAGCGGCAGCTTTGGTCCTGAGCGGCTGCACCGCACAGCCGCAGGGCGCGGAAGGCTCCAACGGGCCCAAATTCACGCTCAGCAGTTCCAGCCCGGACCCCGGTTCGGAGATCGACAATTTCAACTGGGCTATGTATGCGGAGCCCTTCTCGCTGGATTACGCCTACGCGTTCGACTATCCGGACAATACAGTGCTCTCCAACGTGTGTGAGTCGCTCTTCCGCTGGAACGCAGACTTGACCACTTCACCGGGGCTGGCCGCGGGATTCGAGAATCCTGATCCCCTCACTTGGGTTTACACCATCCGTTCCGGCGTGAAGTTCCACGACGGAACACCCATGACGGCTGCGGATGTTGCTGCTTCGCTGCGGCGCCACCTGGATCCGGAGGTGGGTTCTTTCTGGGCGTCATCCTTCCAGAATGTTGAATCGGTTGAGCAGACCGGCGACTACGAGGTCACCGTGAAAACGGTCCGTCCGGACTATGTGTTCAACTCTTCTTTGGTTGGCGCCCCCGGAGTCGTGGAATCGGCCCGTACGCTCACGGAAACGGGTCCCGACTACGGGAACTCCACCACCGGCGTGAACTGCACGGGCCCCTTCCAATTCGAGTCCTGGAACGCCGGGGAGAGCATCACGCTCACCCGGTTCGAGGATTACTGGGACAAGGACCTGATGGCCAAATCCAGGCAGGTGACGTTCCGGATTCTTCCTGACGCCAATTCACGGATCAACGCCTTCCAAACCGGAGAGCTTGACGGCGGATTCATGATCCCGTCGAATGCGATCGACATCCTCAACGCCAACAAGGACGCCGGCACCATGTATTTCGGCAAGGACTCATCCGTTCAAAGCATGGTCTTCACGGGTCTGGACGGAACTTTTAAGGATGTCCGGGTCCGCGAGGCACTCATGATGGCCCTGAACCGGCCGGCCTTGATCAATGCTGCAGAGCAGGGCTACGCCGTCGGCACCGATTCCCTGACCACCAGGAACGTGTGGAATGAGGCGGCACCGGCGACAGTCGATGATGCCTTCGCTGCCCTGCCGGCCATTCCCTACGACGTCGAGGAAGCCCGGAAGCTTGTGCGCGAGGCCGGAGCAGAAGGCAGCAAATTCGTCTTCGCCACGGCATCGCTGAACGCTGCGTTCGACATCACGGCCCGGGCCATTGCCTCGGCCGCCAAGGAAATTGGGCTCGAACCCGAAATCCAGACCATGTCCAACGACAAGTACACCACCCTGTTCTCCGACCCGGAGGCCCGGGCCGGAGTCGACCTGATGGTGACCTCCTGGTACCTGTCCGCCAATGAGCCACTGGAAATGTACAGCGTGCTGCGCACCGGTGACTTCAGCAACTACGGCGGGTGGAGCAGCCCAGAGTTCGATGAACTGGTCAACGCGGCCTTTGAAGTCCGGGACCCGGACGAACGGGCGCGCCTGACTGCGAAGGCAGCAGAGCTGGCCGGCGAGGAAGTCGTCTGGGGCCCGCTGTATGAGAGCGTCACCACGATGTGGCTGGGCAACCGCATAACCGGCGCAGATCCTTCCATCAACTACATGTACTTCCCATGGGCAGCCAAGATCGGGGGTCGCTGACGTGACCACAGCAGTACAGGCACCACCCATCTCCGGTTCTCCGGCACCCGGGAGAAAGCCCGGAGGACGAACCAGACGGACGGCAGTCTTCGTTGTGCAGAAGCTGCTGGTCCTCGCCGCAACGCTCCTGACCGCTTCGCTGGCTGTCTTTTTCTCCCGGTTCCTCGTACCCGGGGATCCGGCGCGCTTCCTGCTGCGCGGACGCAGCCCCAACCCCGACGCACTCGCGGAGATCACCCGCCAGTACGGGCTGGATAAGCCAGCCTGGGAGCAGTACCTGAACTGGCTGGGCGGCATCTTCCAGGGCGACTGGGGGCGCTCCCTCACATATCGGCAGGATGTCTCCGAAGTGCTCCTGAGCCGGCTGCCAACCACCCTGCAGCTGGTGGCGCTGGCCGCCGTCTTCATCACCCTCCTGGGTCTGCTGGCGGGAACCATCGCCAGTCTGAACAAGGGCTTCGGCGACAGGTTCATCCTGATCACCCTGACGGCCGCCGGCGCAGTCCCTCCGTTCGTGGCGGCGATCGCCCTGGTTGCACTGTTCTCGGTAGGCCTGGGCTGGTTCCCGTCGTTCGGGAGCGGTGAAGCCGGGTGGGACCGGATATGGCACCTTGCGCTGCCCGCGCTGGCGCTGGGCATTACGTACATCGCCATGGTTGCCCGGGTGACCCGCTCTTCCATGAACGACCAGCTGGTCCGCGAACACGTGGAGGTGGCAACCAGCCGCGGACTGCGGCGCGGTTCGGTGGTGACCCGGCACGTCCTGCGGAACGCGCTGGGTCCCATCCTTACTGTCAGCGGTGTGCTGGTGGCCGGGCTTCTTGTCTCCAGTGCCATTATCGAGCGCACTTTCGGCCTGGCCGGCATCGGACAACTGCTGGTGCAGTCGATCGACCGGCTCGACTTCTCCGTGGTGCAGGCCATCGTGATGGTGGTCGTAGCTGCCTTCGTCCTGGTCAATACCCTTGTAGACCTCATTCAGCCGCTTATCGACCCGCGGATTGCCGCCGGAACGGAGTCCCGATGACGCTGGCACTTCGCCTTCCCCGGCCGGCCGGGCTGCTCCGGTACGGACAGTACCTTTCGCCTCTGGGCTGGGCCGCCGCGGGTTTCGGTGCACTGGTTGTGCTGCTCTCCGTCCTTGCTCCCGTCCTGGCGCCCTATGACCCCGACTATGTAGACCTGAACAATGTGCTGGCGGGCCCGGGAGGCGGGCACCTGCTGGGTACCGACGCCCTGGGCCGTGACCTGCTGAGCCGCCTCATGCACGGCGGACGCACCTCGCTGCTGGGCCCGGCAATCGTGATGGTGGGGTCCACTGTTCTTGGCCTGCTGCTGGGGCTGGCGGCCGGCTGGTCCCAGGGCTGGCCAGGGCGGCTGCTTAGCCGGTTCTTCGATCTCCTCTTCGCTTTTCCGGCACTGCTGCTGGCCATGCTGGCCATTGCACTGTTCGGCAAGGGCCTCACTGCACCGGTCATTGCCATGACCATCGCCTATGTTCCCTACGTGGCCCGCCTGACACAGTCCCTGGTGATGGCCGAGCGCGGCAGGCCCTATGTCCAGGCATACCAGGTACTCGGATTCACCACTCCGTGGGTGGTCCTGGGCCGTGTGCTGCCCAACCTCGTTCCCACCGTCGGCGCACAGGCCACCCTCAATTTCGGGTATGTCCTTGCGGACCTAGCGGCTCTGTCCTTCATTGGGCTGGGTATCCAGCCGCCCACCAGCGACTGGGGAGCCATGATCGAAGAATCCAGGGGAGCGCTGCTGGGCGGACATCTGCTTCCTGCCTTCTGGCCGGCGCTGGTGATCGTCCTGGTGGTGGTCGCCGTGAACATCATCGGCGAGGAGCTCTCAGACCGAATCGGAGGAAAACTCGCATGATCCCGCTCTTGGACATCCAGAACCTGACCCTGGGTTTCCCGGGCAGGGCACCGCTGCTGGAGGACGTGTCCCTGCAGGTAGGCGACGGAGAAGCCGTTGCACTGGTGGGGGAATCCGGATCCGGAAAATCCCTGACCATCCGGGCCGCCCTTGGACTTCTTCCGGAGCGCGCGGTTGCCTCCGGGAAAGTGTCGGTCCGCGGGCTGGACACCCTGACAGCGAGCAGGCAGCAGCTGATGGGCCTGCGCAGGCGGGGCGCCTCGATGATCTTCCAGGACCCCCGGGCCGGAATCAACCCCGTCCGCACCGTGGGGGACTTCCTCGGGGAGTCGCTGCGGCTGCAGGGGCTTTCCCGGGCGGAAACGGCCCAGCGCTCGGTCGCTGCGCTCGAACAGGTGGGGCTTCGCCGGGCCCGGGAACTCACGGCCCAGCATCCGCATCAGCTTTCCGGAGGAATGCTCCAGCGCGTCATGATCGCGGCAGCACT
Source organism: Arthrobacter gandavensis (assembly GCF_039528575.1). Lineage (NCBI taxonomy): Bacteria > Bacillati > Actinomycetota > Actinomycetes > Micrococcales > Micrococcaceae > Arthrobacter > Arthrobacter gandavensis. The sequence goes on along the minus strand of NZ_BAAALV010000010.1, from coordinate 26,978 downwards.
GCTTAATTCCCCGGGGCTACTCCTCTGCGACGAACCTACGACTGCCCTCGATGTCACCACCCAGGCCGGAATCGTGAGCCTGCTGCGTAAGCAGCAGCAGGCACGGAACATGGGCATGCTCTTCATCACGCACGACCTGAATCTTGCCGCCAGCCTGTGCGAACGTGTCTATGTGCTGCGCAACGGCCGCGTTGTGGAGGAGGGAGCCACCCGGGACGTCTTCCAGGCACCCCGGCAGGAGTACACCCGCCAGCTGGTCAGCGCTACACCCACCATTGAACTGGACCAGGTGCCGGCCCCCCAGGCCCCGTCTGGCGGGCAGCCTCTGCTTGAAACCTCCGGGCTTTCCAAACGCTACGAGCTGGCGCACGGCGAAGTGCTCACAGCCCTGAACGACGCCGGTTTCAGCCTTCCGGAGGGCGGTTCCCTAGGGGTCGTGGGAGAGTCCGGATCGGGCAAATCCACCCTTGCCCGGCTGACAGTGGCCCTGGAGACAGCTACGGAAGGCGATATCACCCTCGGCGGAAATGCACGTCCGCGCCGCAGGCTCAAGGCCGCGGAACGCAAGATCCTTGCCAAGGACGTGCAGATCGTTTTCCAGGACCCGTACCTTTCCCTGGACCCGCGGATACCCATTGGCAAGGCCGTAGCGGATGTCTTCCGCCTGCACCGGCGGCAGGGACGCATCGAGGCATCGGCCAGCGCCCGGGAGCTTCTCGGCCGGGTGGGGATCGGGGCGGAACGCTGCGACGCGCTGCCGCGGGCTCTCTCCGGCGGCCAGCGCCAGCGGGTTGCCCTGGCCAAGGCGCTCGCGGCACGTCCGCGCCTGCTGGTCCTGGACGAAGCCACGAGTGCACTGGATGTCTCGGTCCAGGCCCAGGTGCTGGACCTGGTGGAAGAACTCCGGGACCAGTTTGGCCTGACTATCCTGTTTGTCACCCATGACCTGGCCGTTGTCTCCCGGCTCTGCTCCGAGCTCTTGGTGATGCACCAGGGCAGGATCGTGGAGCAGGGGCCAACGGCGCGCATCCTCCAGGATCCCCGGGAGGACTACACCCGAACCCTTATCAACTCCCGTTCCCGGCCGCTGTGGGAAGAGGAGACGGCTCCGGCCTGAGCGCGGCATCACCCCAGAAAACTGGTCGTTGACCCTTTCAGCCAGTACATCCGGGTGCGGGCACACCGCATCCTGACATAGGAGAACACTCTCGTGAACACCACCGTTTTCGAACGGAACGCTCCCCGTCCCGGCGTCGCAGCCAAGGCACTGGCCGGTGCAGTACACCGCCCGTTCTGGATCGATGAACTGGAGCGCGCCGCACCCCGCCACCCGCGGCTCGAAGGAACCGCGTCGGCGGACATGGTGATTATCGGCGGAGGTTACACCGGGCTTTGGGCCGCGCTGCGTGCCAAGGAACGGGACCCGGGCCGGAGCGTGATCCTGCTTGAGGGGCGCCGCATTTCCTGGGCCGCCTCCGGCCGCAACGGAGGGTTCTGCGAATCAAGCCTCACGCACGGCTATGAGAACGGGCTAAACCGCTGGCCGGACGAACTTGAAACCCTGGAACGGCTTGGCCTGGAGAACCTTGAGCGCATGGAGGAGGCCATTGCGAAGTACGGCATGGACTGCGACTGGGAACGCACCGGGGAACTCAATGTTGCCGTTGAACCGCACCAGGTGGAATGGCTTCAGGAAGATGCGCCGGGCAGCGTCTTCCTTGACCAAGCTGCCGTCCGGGCGGAGGTGAACTCGCCTACCTATCTGGCCGGCCGCTGGTACAAAGACTCGGTGGCCATGGTCCATCCCTACAAACTGGGGCTGGAGCTGGCGCGGGCCGCGGCAGAACTGGGCGTGGAAATCTACGAGGACACCCGGGTCCTGGAGCTGGGGGAGTACGACGGCGGCGTGAGGGCGGTGACTGAAAACGGAGAGGTCCGGGCGGGGCAGGCAGTACTGGGCACGAACGCCTATCCGTCACTGCTTAAACGCAACAAGCTGATGACCGTGACCGTGTACGACTACGCGCTGATGACCGAACCGCTCACCCCCGCGCAGCTTGACTCGATCGGCTGGAGGAACCGGCAAGGCATCGGCGACATGGCCAACCAGTTCCACTACTACCGGCTGAGCAAGGACAACCGGATCCTGTTCGGCGGCTACGATGCCCTGTATTTCCGCGGCGGACGGGTCAATCCCCGGCACGAGAACCGCCCGGCGACCTGGGAGAAACTGGCTGCCCATTTCTTCACCACCTTCCCGCAGCTTGAAGGAGTGAAGTTCAGTCACAAATGGGCGGGGCCGATCGATTCGAGCACCCAGTTCAGTGCCTTCTTCGGAACGGCCCGCAAGGGACGGGTGGCGTACGCCGCCGGTTTCACCGGCCTGGGGGTGGGGGCCACCGCCTTCGCAGCGGATGTCCTGCTGGACCTGCTCTCGGGGGAATCCACCGAGCGCACCCGGCTGGAGATGGTGCGGAAACGTCCGCTGCCCTTCCCGCCTGAGCCGCTGGCCTCAGCCGGCATCAACCTGACCAGGTGGTCCATGGACCGGGCCGACCACAACGCCGGCAAGCGGAACATCATCCTCAAGACGCTGGATGCCGTGGGGCTGGGCTTCGATTCATGACCATGGGCCGGTCCGGCGGCTAACCAGCCGTCGGGTGGGCCCCGGCGGCATTGCGGGCTGCCAGGATGTGCGTGCGCATGACGGCCTCGGCCCATTCGCCGTCACGGGCCCGAGCCGCGGCCACCAGCTCGGCATGGTGGAGCATGCTGCGGCGCAGCGCTTCGGGACTGTACTTGCCGAAGGTATGGGCAACCACTGCCGGGCGCATCAGCGTCTGCAGCGCCACCGCGAAGTGCCGGTTGCCGCAGCGTTCCACGAACAGGCCGTGGAATTCATTGTTCAGTGCGCCAAGGGTCCGAAGGTCGCCTTCCGCTGCGGCCGTCTCCATCGCCGTGTTCAGCCCCGCCAGCCGGTCGACGTCGTCATCCGAGAGCCGCGGGACGGCGAGCAGGGCGGCATGGGGCTCGAAACCTGCCCGCACGTCGTAGAGGCCCGCCACGTCCTCGGGCGTGAAAGAGACCACCTGGGCGCCCTTGTTCCGGCTGATCTCCACGATGCCCTCGGCGGCCAGCCGGTTCAGTGCCTCGCGGACCGGCGTCCGCGAAACGCCCAGCCGTTCAGCCAGTGCGGCCTCGCGCAGCCAGGATCCGGGGGCGACATCGCCGGAGGCTATCAGTGCGCGGAGCCGCGCATACGGGCTCTCATCGGCGTCCGCGGGAGCGGGGGAGTGTTCCATGCGAACTACGTTATCCTTTGCCGGAGAAGGGTTCCTCCGCCGGCCAGCGGGCTTGGGCGAGCTGTGCCCGGGTGCCGCCGCGGGAAACGAACGACGCCGAGGCCCGGCCGGTCAGCTCAACGATCCGATCGACTGCCAGCAGGTAGCTGTCAAGGTCCACCCCCGTGTGGATGCCCAGGCCGTCGCACAGATGAACCAGATCCTCGAACGGGGCGTTGCCCAGCACTGACGGATCGCCCGGGAACCACAGATCCCCGCCCAGCCCGGCGAAAGAGCCCTCAATCCAGTCCGTGCCGGCCTGCAGGGCAGCCAACGCGTTCGCGGGGGCAAAACCGTTGCGGTTATGCAGATGGACGCCGACTTCCAGGCCGGGGTGAAGCTCACGGACTTCCCGGATTCCGTCATAGATCTCTCCGGGCTCCTCCTGCCCGGAGGTTCCGGCCAGATAGGCGCCGGCTGATCCGGCGGACACCGCAGCGTCCACCACCCGCAGACGCTCTTCGCGCGTCACCGGGCCCCGTCCCGGAGCGAAGAACGAGCAGGCGACGGCGGTCACCAGTCGGAGGCCCGAGGTCCTTGCCAGTTCCCCGATGCGGGCCAGCCCATCGAGTGCTTCGTCCACGGTGAGGCGCTGGTTGCGCCGGCTGACCTCCTCGTCAGCCGAGACAACCACCACGAGTTCATCCAGTCCGCAGTCCACGGCGCGTTCAGCGCCCCGGAAGTTGGGCGCGAGTCCTCGGTAGCGTACGCCGGCGACCCGGGGGACTGCCGCCATGACCTCAGCGGCGTCCGCGAGCTGCGGCAGCACTTTCGGATGGGCGAAGGACACCGCCTCAATTTCCCGGACTCCGGCGTCAATGAGCAGCTGCACCAGCTCCACCTTGGCGGCAGTGGGCAGCGGCTCCGGCACGGACTGCAGCCCGTCACGGAGCCCTACTTCCACCAGCCGGACCGACGCAGGGAGACCCGGCAGGCTCATGCCACGCCCCGGGCACGGAGGTCCTGCAGCTGGCTTCCGCTGATGCCGATGCCGGCGAGCACTTCTTCGGTGTGGGCTCCCAGCTCCGGGCCGGGCCAGCGGACGGTCCCGCGTGTGCGGCTCAGCCGAGGGAAGACATCCTGCATGGCGACCGGGCCGAGCGACGGGTGCTCCACCTCGGTGATGGACCCGCGGGCGGCAAACTGCGGATCAGAAAACATGTCCACGGGCCGGAAGATCCGTCCGGATGGGACCCCGTGTTCCTCCAGCAGCAGTTCCAGGTCCGCGGCATCCAGGCCTGACGTGAAACCTGCAATCAGGTCATCGAGTTCGCTCTGGCGTTCCCCGCGCGCACCGTGGGTGGCGTAGCGGGGGTCAACGGCCAGGTCCGGGTTCCCCATGGCCTTGGCGAGGCGGGAAAACACGGTGTCCTGGTTGGCGGCGATCAGCAGCCATTGTCCGTCCCGCGTCGGGTAGACATTGCTCGGAGCCACGTTGGGCAGCACCGCACCCGTGCGTTCGCGCTGGTACCCGGTGACCTGCCACTCCGGTACCAGTGATTCCATGACCCCCAGCACGGCCTCGTAGATGGCCGAATCCACGATCTGCCCCTGTCCGGAGGAATTCCTCTCCTGCAGGGCGGCCAGTGCACCGATGGTGGCGAACATGGCCGCGAGGGTGTCTCCGATGGAGATGCCCACCCGGGACGGGGGCGTTGAGGGATCGCCCACCACATAGCGCAGGCCGCCCATGGCCTCGCCGATTGCGCCGTACCCGGCGCGCTGGGAATAGGGGCCGTCCTGTCCAAAGCCGGACACGCGGACCATGACCAGTCCCGGGTTTTCCCGGCGCAGTTCCTCGAATCCCATTCCCCAGCGCTCCATGGTGCCTGGCCGGAAGTTTTCGATAACGACGTCGGCGTCCGCAATCAGCTGCCGGGCCAGGTCCTGGCCCTCCTTCTCCCGGAGGTTCAGCGTCACCGAACGCTTGTTGCGTCCCACAACGGAGAACCACAGGGAAACGCCCTGCGGAAGCTGCCGGCCCCACTGGCGCATCGGATCCCCTCGTTCCGGATCTTCGATCTTCACCACGTCAGCTCCCAGGTCACCCAGGAGCTGCCCGCAGAAAGGGCCGGCCAGCAGCTGCCCCATCTCAACCACCCGGATGCCCGCCAGCGGGCCGCCGGGTTTCGTTTCTGCTGCCATCGGGTATTCCTCCTGAGCTGGGCAAAAGATGCCAATCTGCATACAACTTGGCAGTCTTACAGCTGAACTGTCAAGGCATGCATCGAGCTGCCGCCAACGCTTGTATGCAATCCCTTGACAGTCCAAAGGTGCACATCTAGCCTGATCCCACGAATGTGACCCAGGCAACAGCAGCATTCACCCGTTCGGATTCCCTTCCGCCGTATCCGCCCAAGCGGAGGTGCGGCACCACCCCCCCAAGGAGAACTGATGGCGTTTCGGCTAGGCGTGGATGTGGGCGGCACATTCACGGACATATTGCTGGTGAATGAAGATACCGGCCAGACGCACCGGTACAAGACGTCCTCCACCCCGCAGGACCAGTCCGTGGGGGTCCTCTACGGGATCCAGCAGGTCTGTGCAGCGGCCGGGATTGATCCCTCCGAGGTCAAGGACGTACTGCACGGAACCACGGTTGCCACCAACGCCATCCTGGAGCAGAAGGGCGCCCGGGTTGGGTTGGTGACCACCCGCGGTTTCCGGCAGGTGCTGCAGATTGCCCGGTCCTTTGTTCCCGGCGGACTGGCGGGCTGGATCATCTGGCCCAAGCCGGAACCCCTGGCAGACCTTGAAGACACGGTCGAGGTAACTGAACGCGTCTCGACTACCGGCGAGGTGCTGACCGAGCTGGATGAAGACGACGTGCGCCGCCAGCTCGCCAAACTGCGGAACAACGGCGTCGAAGCCCTGAGTATCTGCCTGATCAACGCCTACGCCAACGGCGACCACGAGGCACGCATCGCTGAGATAGCGGCAGAGGAGCTGCCGGGCGTTCCGGTCTCCCGGTCCTCCGTGGTGCTGCCCGAGCTGCGCGAATACGAACGCGCCATCACCACGGTTGCCAACGCCTACGTGCAGGGACAGGTCTCCGGGTATGTCCGCAGCCTTGATGAGCAGCTCACCGGTGCCGGGATGGATGCCCAGCTCTCGATCCTGCGCAGCGACGGCGGGCTGGTCTCCGGTGCCGTTGCGGCGGACAACCCAGTATCACTGCTGCTTTCCGGACCGGCCGGCGGCGTCACCGGCGCTGCCTGGGCCGCCGAACAGGCCGGCTACACCGATTTCCTGACCTTCGACATGGGCGGGACCTCCACCGACGTGGCACTCGTGCAGAACCTGCAGCCGCGGATCGGCCGGGAAACCACGGTGGGCGACCTCACCGTCCGTGCCACCTCCGTTGACGTCCGCACCGTCGGTGCAGGCGGCGGCTCGATTGCACATGTGCCGGCGCTGACCCAGGCCCTGCGCGTAGGCCCGCAGTCCGCCGGAGCCGCCCCCGGGCCGGCGTCGTACGGGCGCGGTGGAACTGAACCGACGGTGACCGACGCGAACGTGGTGCTGGGCTACCTGCCCGCCGAACTGGCCGGCGGCGAGATCGGTCTGGACACCGAGGCTGCGGCAGCAGCAGTAAAGACTATTGCCGACGCCACAGGCCTGAACGACGTACAGCGGGCAGCCGAAGGAATTGTGCACATTGTCAACGAAAACATGTTCGGTGCGCTGAAACTCGTGTCCACCCAGCAGGGTTTTGATCCCCGGGACTTCGCGCTGGTTGCCTTCGGCGGAGCCGGACCGCTGCACGCCAACGCGCTCGGCAAGCTCACCGGAGCATGGCCGGTGATCATTCCACCGTCCCCCGGGGTGCTTTCCGCCTACGGCGACGCGACCACCAGCCTGCGGAACGAAGCAGCGCGCACCCTGGTGCGGCCGTTCAGCGACTTTACCGACGCCGAACTGGCGGGCCTGCTCGATGAACTCGCCGCCACCGCCCGCGAATCCCTGCTCGCTGCGGGCCTGGGGGAAGAGGACCTCACCATGGGCTATTCCGCCGACGTCCGCTACCACGGCCAGGGCTTCGAGATTCCGGTTCCGCTGGACTACGCGGCCTTCGCCGCGGGAGAAGGAGCCGGCTTTGCCGGCCTGCGGTCAGCGTTCGACGCCGAGCACCAGCGGCTCTTCTCCTTCCTGCTGGATAACGAGCACGAACTCGTCACGGTCCGTGCCACCGTCAACGGACCGCATCCTGAGGTCGCCTCGATCACCCTGGAGGCGGGAGGCGAGGACCCGTCCGCCGCTGAGCGGACCCGTACCAGCCTCTTTGTGGACGGGGAGAGCGTCGAGGCGGTGGTGTACGACCGGAACCGCCTCCTGGCCGGAAACATCGTGCCCGGTCCGGCCATCATTGCCGAAATGGACTCCACCACGCTGGTCCTTCCCGGCCACACCGCCACCGTGCATCCGCACGGCAGCCTGCTCATCCGCCCCGCAGATTCGAAGGAGTAGCCCCCATGGCCCAGCTAGTGGAAACCGCAGCCGAGCCGCTGCGCGAGGTGGACGTCGACGTCGTCACCTTGGACCTGATCGAAAACGCGCTTCGCAGCGCCCGCTATGAGATGGACGAGACACTCTTCCGCACCGCCCTGAGCCCAGGCATCCGGGAACAGCACGACGAGTTTCCGCTGATCGCAGACCCCAGCGGCAAGATGATTGTGGGCCAGTTCGGCCTCTCGATTCCGGACTTCCTGGAGAACTTTCACGGGACGATCGAAGAGGGCGATGTCCTGATGACCTCGGACCCGTATTCATGCGGCGCAGCGATCAGCCACGCCAATGACTGGCTGGTGGTCATGCCCATCTTCTACGAGGGCCGGATTGTCGGTTGGGCCTCGCAGTTCGGCCACATGACCGACGTCGGCGGCAAGACACCGGCGTCCATGCCCACCGACGCGCGCACCATCTTCGAGGAAGGAGTGGTGATCCCGCCGTTCAAGCTCTACCGGCGCGGCGAGCGGGATGACACGGCGCTGGGCATCATCCTGAACCAGGTCCGCAAGCCGGACTGGAACCGGGCGGATCTCAACGGACTGGTGGCAGCATGCAGCACCGCCTCCCGGCGGGTGCAGGAAATGTGCGCCCGCTTCGGTGTGGACACCTACACCTCCGCACTGAACGCCCTGCTGGACCGGAACTACCGGGCCATGAAGACGCTGCTTTCAATGGTCTTCGAGGAAGGCAAGCCGCTCTCCTTCACGGATTACATTGACGACGACGGCCGCGGCTTCGGCCCGTACGAACTGAAAATGACCATCACCCGCACCGGGGACAAGGTGCTGATCGACCTCACCGGCAGCAGTCCGCAGGCGCAGGGGCCGATCAATTACTACATCAACGAAAACCTGATCCGGATGTTCTTCGGCATCTACATGATCACTGTCGCAGACCCGCAGATCCTCTGGAATGACGGTTTCTACCCGCTGGTGGACGTTGAAATCCCCGAGGACACGTTCTGGAAGCCGCGCTACCCGGCGGCCCTGAACGGCCGCAACCACGGCATCGGCCGGCTTTTTGACCTGTTCGGCGGTTTGCTGGGCCAGGCGAATCCGGATCTGCTCAACGGCGCCGGGTTCTCCTCCTCGCCGCACTTTATGTACTCGGGGAACTACAGCTCAGGGGACCGCCGCGGCGAGTGGTTCCAGCTGTACTCCATCGGTTTCGGCGGGATTCCGGGACGGCCGGTGGGCGACGGCCCGGACGGGCACTCCCTGTGGCCCTCCTTCACCAACATTCCGTGCGAATATCTGGAGTCCTACTACCCGCTGGTGATCGACCGGTGGGAAACCATCCCGGACACCGGCGGTGCCGGACTGCACCGCGGCGGCAACGGCGTCGACGTCGCCTACCGTTTCCTGGAACCGGGCACCATCGCCATCCACGATGACCGCTGGCTCACCTATCCCTGGGGCGTGCGCGGCGGGGAACCCGGCGCCCGCGGCCGGAAGTGGATCGAGAAGGCTGACGGCACCACCGTGGTCCTCCCCTCGAAGGTCCATGACGTTTCGGTGGCACCCGGAGATGTGCTGCACTTCGTCACCTGGGGCGGCGGCGGCTGGGGAGATCCGCTGGCGCGTGATCCGGAGCTGGTGTGCAAGGAAGTCCGGCGGGGCCTCGTGACTCCGGAAGGTGCGCGGGCCTATGGAGTGGTGTGCTCTGAAAACGGGGAGCTCGACGCCGATGCCACCGCGTCCCTGCGCGGAAAACTGGCGGAGGGGCGCCCGGACGAGCTGCCGCTGTTCAACCGCGGCGGGGACCTGGCAGATCTGCTCGCGAACGCAGAAGCGGAGACGGGATTAAAAGCGCCGTCCCCACCGGTGGCAATGCTGTGAGTTTCTCGGAGGGATTCGACGGCACCCTTGTCCCGGGGGCGGTGCCGGCCGTTGTATCCGTGGACCTGATGCGGGCATACTTCGATCCGCAGAGCCCGCTCTGCCTGCCGGAGAAACAGTTTTTGGACACCGCTGCCCAAGTGCTGGAATCGGCCCGGGCCAACAGCGTTCCGGTGCTGCACACCCGGGTCAGCTACGGTCCGGAGGGTGCGGACGGCGGGGTCTTTATCCACAAGATCCCCGCGCTGCGGCTGCTGATCGGGGACAGCGAGCTGGGGCAGATCATGCCCGAAGTAGCGCCCTTGGATGGCGAAACGGTGCTGGTGAAGCAGTACGCCAGTGCGTTCTTCGGCACGGACCTGGCCCAGCTGCTGCACACCTGGGGCGTGGACACAGTGGTGATTGTGGGAACCAGTACCAGCGGCTGCATCCGCGCCAGCGCTGTGGACGCCATGCAGCACGGTTTCATCCCGATCGTGGTGGCTGATGCCGTCGGGGACCGGGATGAAACCGTGCACGGCGGTTCGCTCTATGACCTGCAGGCGAAGTACGCGGAAATTTGGCAGAGTCCCGCGGTACTGGAGTACTTCAGCGCGGCCGGGGATTAGCCCTCAGCCGGGCCCCACCACGGTTCCTTGGCGGCGTCGTACGTGCCGTCGTTCTCAGCCAGGTTCAGCCACTGGTTGACGTACTCCTGGAACACCGTGTCCCCAAGCGGCAGCAGGTAGGCCTTCTGCGAGAAGTTGAACGGATTGTCCGGGTCCACGGCGCAGAGTTCGGGGTATTCATTGGCCACCCACTTCACCTCGGCGGCGTCGGTGGTCATCACGTCCGCCCTGCCGGCGACGATCTCGTCGAAGATCGTGTTGTTGTCCTCGAAGCGGATGATCTCGCCCTCGGGGTAGTTCGTGTCCGCGAAGATTTCATTCGTGCCCCCAATCGGGGTGATGGACCGGACGCCCGGGGTGTTGATCTCCTCCACGGTGTCGTAAAGCTCCTCGTTGCCGCAGAGGGTGATCGGGGTCTTGCCGTCGTCCAGGACCGGATCCGTGTAGAACGCCTGCTCGGCGCGGGCCAGGGAGATGGACACACCGCCCACTCCGATGTCACAGCCGGCCAGGAAATCGGGCATCAGGTCTTTCCAGCTGGTCTGCACAAACTCGACGTCGACCTCCAGCCTGGCCGCGAGGTCCTGCGCCATGGAGATATCGATCCCGCTCCACTCACCGGTATCCGGATCCTTGTAAGTGAAGGGCCGGTAGTCGCCGGTGGTGCAGACCTGCAGCGTTCCGCGCTCGGTGATCTCAGCCAGCCGGGAATCGGTGCCGGATTCGTCAGCGGAAGCGGACGGTTCCTCTGACGCAGAGGCTGTGCATCCGGTGGCCAGGAGGGCAGCGGCGGCAAAAACGGGCAGCAGGCGGTACTTCATGTAGTGCTCCTTCTTTCGTGGGGCGGAGCGTCATTGCTCCGTCCCACCAGACCTAGCAGGAGACGTTGGGTGGCGTCTGCCCTAGTCAGACGCACATAGGGGGTGCGATGCCGTTTTGTTACCGCCGGGACGGCACTAGTGTTTTATGGCCAGGGAGGTGCCGAAGCCCAGCAGGGCGAGCCCCGTCAGCCGGTCCGTGATCTTCACCGACCGCGGAGCCTGCAGGGCCTTGCGGGCCAGATGAGCGGCCGAAATGATCAGCCCGAACCAGACAACGCTCAACAGCACATGGATGCCGGCGAGGGCCAGGCCCATGAGCAGGGGAGAGACTCCGGCAGGCATGAACTGGGGAATCATGGCGATGTAGAACACGCCCACCTTGGGGTTGAGCAGGTTGGTGCCCAGCCCTTTGGCCCAGGCGGCTGCCAGCCGCTCGCCCGGCGGTGCCGGAACGCCGTCTACCGGTACGGGCGCATGCCGGCGGCGGAAGGACTTCCACAGCAGGGAAGAACCCAGCCAGAGCATGTAGACGGCGCCAGCCAGTTTCACTGCTGTGTACGCCGTTTCGGACGCTGTCAGCAGTGCGGAAATACCCACGGCGGCTGCCGCCCCCCAGGCGAAGGCGCCGGTATTGATGCCCACTCCGGTAGCGACGGCATGCCGGGGGCCCTGGCTAATGGCCGAGCGCAGCACCATGGCCGAGTCCAGGCCCGGCATGATGGTCAGCAGGACGGCGACGGCCGTGAAGCCGAGTAGGGCCTGTTCAACAGTCACCCGCTTATCGTATCCCTGCGGATCACCCCTCTCCCCGCCGGCCACCCCCGGATGGCGTGGGAAAGTGGAGGTGTGGAACTTAGCGATACTGTCCAGCCCATTCTCCTGCGCGTGGACAAGGAGAACCCGGCTGCGCACGCTGACGCCGTGGCTGCCGCTGCCGTGGCCTGTGTCCTGGCCTTTGCCCGCAGGGAAAGTGATGAACCGTGGGCGGACTGGGTAGCCGGACGCTTCACCAAGACGGTGCGCCGGGCCGGTCCCAAACCCTTCGCGAAACTTACGGCGGATGCGCCGTCGGGAATCGTTGCGATTGGCACGGCGGAGGCAGCGGCCTTCGAACCGCAGCGCTATGGAGACATGCCGCGGGCGCTGCGCTCCCTGCAGGTCTCAGGCACCCAGCTTCCCGCAGGGGACCCCGTGCCTGCCCGGCCAGGGAGTCCGCTCATTGTCCTCAACCAGGAACTGGAGATGTCCACCGGCAAGGCTGCGGCCCAGGCGGCCCATGCCTTGCTGGCGTGGTACTTGGAACTCGGCCCGGAACGGGCCGGCGCGTTCGCGGCGAACCCGGGCGCCGCAGTCACCGAAGTCCGGGCAGCGCGCTTCCGGGAGCTGAGCTCGTGCGCCGGCACCGGTCCGTTGATTGTTGACGCCGGCCTCACCGAAATCGACCCCGGCTCCGCAACGGCGTTCGTGGCTGCGGCAGAGCTTCCCGTGCCCCGCGGCTAGCGGGCGAGGTCTTTTTCCGCAGCCGGCAGCAGCTGTTCCTCGTCTTCGCGGAGGTCCACCGGACGTTTGCCGGAGAGCAGGGGATTGGGCCGGAAGAACCAGCTGACCAGTTCCTCGTCCCGCCACCGGGCGAGACGTCCTATCCGGATGATGTCCTTGACCGCAGGAAACATCCGGGTTCGTTTTTCGTCGAACTGGAACCCGGGATAGAGCACGCTTCCGTTCTCCACGATGGCCAGCACCGGGGCCTTGCCGGTGAGGTTGCGGGCCCGCATATTTTCCGTGCCGCCGAAATCGAGCCGCTCGGCGAGTTCACTGGCCGTGTACAGCCCGAACCCACTGCGAACCTGGTCCCAGTGTTCCGCGGCGGCCGCGCCTTTGGCGCCTTTGCTTCCGGGACGGGATGCTGGCTGTGGCGTCATGGGTGACAACGTACTCCCCGACCGGTCTTTCGGGGAGACCTGTTTGGTCCTGGCGGGGACCTGCAGCAGTAATCGCTAGCCGGCCATCCGAAGCGCGCCCAGGCGCCGGGCATCCCTGGCCCGGGCATCCAGGTCTGCGGCCGCCTGGGCAGGCAGGTCGATAATTCCCTTCAATGAGCGGCGCAGGCTCCGGTAGGCCCCCTCGACTTCGGCCGGTGACGCGCCGCCGTCGAGCAGGAGATTAAGGGCTGATCGGGCTGTCGCCAGCTTCCCTCGCTCGGCGTCCGTGAGCCTGGACTGTCCGCAGCGGCGGGCATAATTCTCGGCCGTGCGCAGCGCCACCTCGAAACGGTCGACGGCGGCGTGCAGCCGGTCGGGGTCCGCGCCACGCTCCGCTTCGCGGATTCCCTGCATCGCCACGATGACTTCCCTGATGACCGGGTCGCTGTAATCGGTCATGAGGGGGTACTCGATGAGCAGTGAAACATCTGTCTCGTACCGGGACCAGGCGACCAGCGCCGCATCCCTGCGGCTCTGGGCCAGCTCCCAGGAAGACTCCGCCGCAGCGGCGCGGGACCGCCGGTTCCGCCGCGCCCTGAACACGCTCGCCGACTTTCCGGCCGCTACACCCAGGCCGGTCAGGGCCGCGATGCCGGCCGGGGGAACGACGAAGGCCAGGACAAAGGTGTATGCCGGCGGCACAGCGCCAAAGATCGCCCAGGACGCAAAGGAGAGGAGGGAATAGACACCCAGGACCACCAGTCCGGAAGCCAGGGCGAAAAGAACCAGTGCAGTCGCAGCAATCCTGCGGGCTATCCTCTTCAGCATGCCGACAGGATAGCTCCCGAAGCTGGAATCCGGCAGGGAACGCGGGCAGGGGAGCTGAACAATAAGGCTGCCGTGGACCTTTCAGTCAGCGGCGCGCTGGAACTTGAGCAAAAAATGCGCGTATCTTTCGCGGATGCAGGCCCTCGGTTCCCTAAGGTTCCTGCATGGGGACTTACAACACACTTACGCGAACGAAGCCCGTCACCGATGCCCTGACACCTGCATCCGCAGGACCAGTCAGCCGCTGGGTCCTGGCCAGCCGTGCCCGGGCCGTCCCAGCTCCTCCGGCGCTGGGACCAGGCCAGGTCTACGTCACTCGCCGGGGCACCGTCTTCCATTCCGCCTGGTGCCAGGTTGTCCAGCGGACCTGGGAGTTCAACCGCCCGGCCCTGCAGGTCTGCGGCCGGGACGCGGCAGGCCAGCGCCGCCTGTGCCGTTCCTGCCTGGAAGAGGCACGTCGCCTCTAGAGTTCCGGCGTGTCCCAGGGCGAACAGCTGCTAGCGCGCGCCCCGAAGCCGCTCCAGCTCGCGGCGGTCCTTCTTTGTTGGCCGCCCGGTGCCGCGGTCACGCTGCGGAATACCCAGGGCCGGAGCGGCAGGGCGTTGGGGGGTGTGGTCAGTGAAGAAGTGCGACGCAGCTTCGGCGCCCACCCGCTTCGCTATCAGCCCGCGGACCTCCAGGATGCGCTCAAACCCGGGCTGCCGGACCCGGACTGTGTCTCCCGGCTGGACCGGAGCTGCGGCCTTTGCGGCGTTGCCGTTGAGCTTCACGTGGCCTGCCCGGCAGGCAGCCGTTGCCGCGGAACGGGTCTTGTAGGCACGGATAGCCCAGAGCCACGCGTCAATGCGCACCGGGCGGGAGCTGTTGTTCGGAATGCTCATGGTGATTCCCGAGTCTAGTCGGCCGGGCCGCTCCGTCTGCTCCGGAAGCCCAGCAGTCTCCGGGCATCGTCCTGCGCACGCAGCTGGTCCGCAGATGGAAGGGCGCCCTGGAGGACGGAGCCGTGCAGGGGCACATCGCGGGAAGCCAGGAGGCGCCTCAGCTCAGCCGGGGTGAACGGATCGGGATAACCGCGGTGGGACACGGCGTGGCAGGTTGGGCACAGGGGCACCAGGTCAGTCACCGGGTCCAGCTCGTATGTGTCCGAGAGAAGGCTGGGCGGGACAACGTGATGGACCTGCAGGACGCCGGTGCCGTCAGGACCGAAAACCGCCTCGGGATCCAACCCGCAGGCTGAACAGGACGGACCGTAGTGGGCAAGGCAGATACGCCGGGCCTCGGCGTCGTGCTCCCAGCGGCTGGTAAGGGACCAGCGTACGGCCGGCTGCGGAAGGGATCCCGGGAACAGGCCTTCGTAGGTCTCCGCGGCATCGTGCTGGGACCACGCGCGGCGCAGCCCCTCGCTGGCGGGATGGCTGAGGATGGCGGAGCCGCCGGCCTCGGGGCACACGGCGAAGACTTCCTGCGGCAAATCCGGCAGGAGGATCAGTTCGTCCAGCGGCAGCAGGACGTCGATGTCGATGTCTACCAGCCGGGCCCAGGTCTCCGGCGAGCCCTGCCGGTCCGCGATGCCGTAGGGGGAGGAAACTACTACGCCGTGACCGGCCAAGCCGGCGCGCTCGCCGGGAACCATGAACCAGGCATCCGAGCCCGGCTCCAGCCCGTCCCCCGCTGGCGCGACGTCCCAAACCGCACGGAAGAACCCGGCGTCGGCTGCTATTGCGGCGGCCTCCCGGTAGTCGGGCTGCCATGCCTCCGGCCAAACCGGATCCCAGGCAAGAAGGACTGCGGTCATGCGCAGTCCCGGACGCGGGCCGTCAACGCGGCTGGTAGGTGAGACAGTCGGCCAGCTCCGCGCCTGGGCCCACCCGCACATCGTGTGCGTCGCACATCAGGTGGTTGTTGTGGCGGCATTCTTCACGCTGGCACGCCCCAACGGTGGCAAGGACCTTGGGGAGGCCGCCCGTGGCGGAGGTGTCAATGAACGTGGCGCAGCTGGCATGGTCCTGGGAGCCTCCCACGGTGATGGCGTAGGCAGTGCAGCCGTCGTGGTTGAAATCGCAGTTGTGGACCGAACAGTCTGATACGGGTGCTACATGGTCAGTCATGGTTCCTCCCGTGCTTGGTGCCGGATTGGATCGTGCCCGAGTTCCGAACGTACCACCGTTGGCAGCGAATAATTAGCACGAATTTCTTGGGCGTAATTCGGCGGTGTGGGGTAGCCGGGAGCTACTGGCGCAGGATCGAGACGGCCACCAGGACGGCAGCGACGGTGAGCACCAGCCGGAGCAGGAAGGAAGCTTCCGGGTAGATCCTGCGAAGCGGCTCCGGTACCTGCCATCGGGGAGCGGGCCAGGACCTGGCATCGCAGCGAATCACCGTCGCGGTGAAGACGATGGCCCCGCCAACACCGCAGATGGTGGTGAGCACACCCACCAGGGGGCTGTCGCTGTTGAGCCCGCCGGAAGCCACTACGCCCACGGCTAGTCCGAGGGCACTGCCTCGGCCCACGAAGTCCAGGTAGCGTCCCATCGCCGGCAGGAAGACGGAAAGAAAACGCCGGGCCGCGCCCCTGCGCAGCAGCGGCACCGCGGCCCGCAGGTGTTGCCGCGAGGCGGCGCGGAGTTCGTTCCAGTCCGCAGCGGAGCTTATCGCCGGTGCCAGTCCGGCCACCGCATTAGCCAGGAGCGTCTCCTGTTCCGTAACGAGGTGTGGCCGGCGCAGGAACCCGGCCAATGCCTCAGCGCTTTGGCGGCGCTGCGCGGGGGAGGGCCTGGAATGCCTGCGCTGGCCTTGTTTCCGCACCCAGGCGCTCTCGTCGGAGGAGGGAAGCATCAGCCGCGGGTCGGTGAGGGTGCGGACCATACGCCTGCCTGCCGCCGCCGCTGAACGGTGCGGCTGTTCTGCCGGCTGACGCAGCTCGGCTGCGCGCCGGGCCGTGAGCTCAAGGCAGTGGTCAGTCAGGGCCGGCAGGACCGTGTTGTCCCAGCACGCCCGCGCAACGATGAAGATGCCAAAAACCGCCGAGACCAGGGCCGTGGCCTGGCTGACAGTCCAAAAATCCAGGCCCGCCCACAACTGCTGCACTTTATCCCTTGCCTGCTGTCCTGACACGTAACGGCAGCCATCTGTGCCGACGCTGAAATCTTGCCACAGCAGAGCATTTGGAGGCGCCGATGCGACTCGGTATAACCGGTGTATGACCTCCGTGCACGTTGAATCCATTTCCTCAGCGGTACGGCGGGCGGCCGGGACCCAGGGGCTGGTGCTCGACGCCGCGCAGCTGGCGGTGCTTCCGCTGCTGGCCCGAGCCGGGGCCGCGGCCACCTCCGGGGCAGCCGGCAGCTCGGTGTACCTGTGGGGGCCTCCGGGCCGCGGGAAAACCTGGCTGCTGGATGCCTTCTACGAATCTGTTCCCCTCGCGGAAAAGCGCCGGCTGCACTTCCACGATTTCTTCCGCGAGCTGCATGCCCGGACCTTCGAGGGATACGGCCGTAAGGGTTTCGCCCAGCAGTCTGCGTTCGCCGCCGGGCTGGACGCCCTGCTGGGGGACGCCCGGCTGCTCTGCTTCGACGAGTTCCACGTTAACGGACCCGCGGATGCCGCCTTCGTGACGCGGTTGCTCCGCCAGGTGGACGAGCGGGGGATCGTGCTGGTGGCGACGTCGAACTACGCGCCGCACGAGCTGCTCCCGGATCCGATGTTCCACCACCTCTTTGAGCCGGGGATCGAGCTGATCACCACCCGCCTGCAGGTGGCGGCTCTGGACGGCCCGCTGGATTACCGGTCTGCCCGTCCCCGCGGTACGTCCGGCTTCGCTGCGGGGCACCATCTCCGCCGTCCGGATGCGCGGTCCCTTGCAGCGGCCGGACTGCGGACGCCGGAGCCGGAGGAAGCGGAAGTGCTGGCCCCAGGGTCGGTGGCCCTGAAGGCGGCCCGGGCTGCGGACGGCCAGGTCTGGTTTACCTTCGCTGACCTGTGCGCGGCCCGGTCAGCGGCGTCGGACTATCTGGCGCTGGCCGGCGAATACCGCCACTGGGTGGTATCCGGGGTTCCGGACACCACCCACGAAGCTCCGTTTGCCTGGCAGCGGTTCGGTAACCTGGTGGACGTGCTGTACGACGCCGGCTGCCGCCTTGATGTACTCGGGCTCAGCGACTACGCAGGCACGTTCCCGGGCACTGCCCACGGTATTGACCTGGCCAGGATCAGCAGCCGCTTTGGGATGCTGGCCCCGCCCGTCCCGGTGTAGGCGGCTCAGGCATCCACGGGCTGTGCCTCGCGCTCCGGGTCCTTCCGGGTGCGGCGGTGACGCAGGTGCTGGATGCCGGAGACAACCAGGGCAATGGCCAGCACCAGGTAGAGGGTAACGGTGATGGGGCTGCCCACCAGGATGCCAAGGTCGCCTTCGGAAACGGCCAGGGCCCGGCGGAGTTCGGTCTCAGCCATCGGGCCAAGGATTACGGCGATCAGCACGGGGGCCAGGGGAATGTTGAAGCGGCGCATCATGAACCCGACCAGCCCGATGGCGATGAGCAGCCAAAGGTCAAGGACCGAGGAGCTGACGGCGTAAACGCCCAGCATCGAGAACACCGTAATCCCGGCGTAGAGGTAGTGCCGCGGAATGTTCAGCAGCTTGGCCCACACGGTGGCAAAGGGCAGGTTGATGATCAGCAGGATCACCAGCCCGATGAACAGCGAGGCCAGCAGCGCCCACACCAGTTCACCGCTGCGCTCGAACAGCAGCGGTCCGGGCTGCATCCCGTATTGCTGGAATGCGGCCAGCATGATCGCTGCGGTTGCTGAGGTGGGCAGCCCCAGGGCCAGCAGGGCGCCCATGGCGGTTCCGGCCGTGGCGTTGGAGGCAGCTTCCGGAGCCGCGAGGCCCTTGATGGAGCCGGTGGTGCCGAACTCCGGGTCCTTGCGGCGGGCGGCGAGCTTCTTCTCCGTGCCGTAGGCAAGGAAGGTGGGTACCTCGGCGCCGCCGGCGGGAATCAGCCCGAACGGCGCGCCGAACGCGGTGCCGCGCAGCCACGCGGGCATGGCCCGGCGCACATCGCGGAGATTGATGCGCGCCCGGCCGCGGGTCTTGATCTGGGTAGCCGCCGGATCCCGGTGGATGCGGGAGGCTATGTGGAACACTTCGCCCAGCGCCAGCAGGCCGACGGTGATCACGATGATGGAGATGCCGTCAAACAGCTGGGGCATGCCGAGGGTGAAGCGCGCGGTACCGCTGGGACCGTCGATGCCCACGAGTGCCAGCGCCAGGCCGATGCCCAGGGCCGCCAGCCCGCGGACTACGGATTCTGACACCACCGCGGAGATCGCCAGGAACGCGAACACTGCCAGTGCGAAATACTCCGCGGGTCCGAAGACGGTGGCGAGTTTCACCAGGGTGGGGGCGAAGAAGACCACCAGGGTGGTGGCGATCAGGCCGCCGATGAAGGCACCGATCGCCGCAGTTGCCAGTGCCTTTGCGGCCTGGCCGTTCTTGGCCATCCTGTGGCCTTCGAAGGTGGAAGCGATCGCGGAGGAATTGCCGGGGGTATTGAGCAGGATTCCGGCCGTCGAATCGCCGAAAAGCCCGCCGAAGTAGATGCCCGCGAACATGATGAAGGCTGCGGTGGGATCAAGGGAGAACGTGACCGGGAGCAGCAGGGCCACCGCCATGGCAGAGCCCAGGCCGGGCAGGACGCCGACCGCGGTGCCAAGGACCGCGCCGATCAGCACCCACAGCAGGTTCATGGGTGTAAGTGCGGCTCCGAAGCCGTCGAAAAGCAGGGATAGCTGATCCATCTAGAGAAGTCCTCCCAGGAAGCCGGAGGGCAGGTTCAGGCCCAGTCCGGCGTTAAAAGCGAGCTGGATTGCCGAGGCGAAGAGCAGGGACACGCCGGCGTCGAAGCCTGGACGTTTGCTGCCGAGCGCGTAGCAAATGATCCAGAAGAGAAAGGCTGCGCTGAGGATCCAGCCCAGGATGTTCAGCACGGCGGTGAAGACCACCACGCCCAGGAGCACCAGCCCCACGGTCCGCCAGTCGGAATAGGTTCGCCAGGTGCCGGCCGGCGCTGCCTGCGACTTGTCCACCGGAAGCCCGGCCAGGTCGCGGAGCATGTCATCGGAGAAGTTGCCGCGGTCGGGGTGCTTGCGGGTGTCCGGAACGGTCGGGCTGCGCAGCACTGAAATGGTCAGGGCCGTCGCGACGCCGTAGAGCAGGATGCACACCAGTACCGGGAAGAAACGGGGTCCCGGTGTTGCGGTGCCCTGCACGTTCATGGTGAGGGTGCCGACGGTCAGGAACACGGCCAGGGCATAAAGCACGACGGCGACCAGCAGCTCGCTGCGCCCGCGCAGCAGGCCGCCTTCCGCGGCGTCGGGCGGTGTGCCGTGGTCATGTCCGGCCTCTGGCCTGCTGCCGGTGATGCTCATAGTCCCAGGTCCTTTACGATCTCGCGTGCGGTGGCCACTTCGCCGGCAATGAACTCCTCGAGCTCTTCTCCGGTGGCAAAGCTGTCCGTCCAGCTGTTGCGTGCCAGGGTGTCTTTCCAGTCATCGGTTTCGCGCATCTCGGTGATGATGGCCGTGAACTCCGCCCGGGCGGCGTCGGAGATGCCGGGGGCGGCAACCACGCCGCGCCAGTTGGACATGGCCACGTCCACGCCCTGTTCCTTGAAGGTGGGTACGTCCACGCCGTCGAGCCGCTCTTCAGAGGAAATGGCCAGCGCCCGCAGTGATCCGGCCTCGATCTGGTCAGCCACTTCGTTGTAGCCGGACATTCCCGCCGCCGTTGTGTGCGAGAGCAGCGAGGTCAGGGCCTCACCGCCGCCGGAGTAGGCCACGTAGTTCACCAGTTTGGGGTCCAGTCCCACTTCCTTCGCGAGCAGGCCGCTCAGCAGATGGTCGATTGAGCCCAGGGAACCCCCGCCAATCGAGGTGCCGCCCGGGTTCTGGATCCAGGCGGCCAGGAAATCATCCAGTGTCTGGAACTCGCTGTCCGCCGGGACCACCAGAGCGGCGTAGTCGTCTGCCAGTTTGGCGATGGGAACCACGTCCGCCATGGACTCCGGGTTGTCCGCCAGTTCGATGGCACCGATCATGACGCCTCCAGTGACCAGCAGGGCATCTTCCCGCCCTGGCGTCTGCACGAACTGGCTCAGGCCGATCGTTCCGCCTGCGCCCGGAACGTTGACCACCTGCGGATTGTTCACGATTCCGTTGCCCCGCAGGGCCTGCTGGGATTCACGGGCAAATCCGTCCCAGCCGCCGCCGGGCGCGGCGGGAGCAATCAGGGTCAGTTTGCTGCGGGCGGTGGCGGTTCCGCCGGATGATGCGGCGTTGATCAGGGCAAGCACTGTGATCAGCGCCGTAACCAGGGCGAAGGCGCCGGAGCGCAGGTTTAGCTTCATGGTTCCTGTTCCAAATAGCGTCGTGGTGGTCATTGGCTGCCTTTGTACACAAGGGAAGTACCTGTATATACCGTGATCCACATCACTGCAAGACTGCTCAAAGCCCTAGCCATATAGGGAAGAGCCTGCTATGTCCGCCTTCTTGATTCGTAAACATCTCGAATCTCTTCCGCATTGTATTTTTATGGACTAGTTTGTATACAGCACAGCAGCGACGACGAAAGAGAGTGTTTTGGTCATGCCACACGAGAATCAGCTGGACGCAGATGTCTTGGTGATCGGCGGCGGAAATGCCGGCTTCACAGCAGCCCACGCGGCCGCCGAACGCGGGAGGAAAGTGATCCTGCTGGAAAAGGGGACTGAGGAACTCTCCGGCGGCAACAGCTTCTACACCGCGGGCGCAACCCGGATTGTCCACGGGGGCCTGGAGGACCTGAGCGGGTTCATCGAAGAGGATGAACGGCATGCCGTAACCGAAGTCCCGCCATACACGGCCGAGGACTATGCCTCCGACCTGGCCAAGGTCACCGAGGGGCGGAACGACCCGGAACTCACCAAGGTCCTCATCGCCGAGAGCCAGTCCACCCTGCGCTGGCTGACCGGACTGGGATTGAAGTACCGCCTGATGTACGAACGCCAGGCGTATGAGCGCCCCGACGGCAGCTACCTGTTCTGGGGCGGACTGCACGTGGGCAACGTGGGCGGCG
Source organism: Arthrobacter gandavensis (assembly GCF_039528575.1). NCBI lineage: Bacteria > Bacillati > Actinomycetota > Actinomycetes > Micrococcales > Micrococcaceae > Arthrobacter > Arthrobacter gandavensis. Next base: position 5,001 of record NZ_BAAALV010000010.1, on the reverse strand, counting down.
GCGAGGGCATGATGGCCGACCACGCGCGGGTGGCAGCCCGCCTGGGCGTGGACGTGCGCTACGGCCACGCCGCCACCGGACTGCTCGTCGAAGACGGTGCGGTCACCGGCGTCCGGGCACTGACGCCCGAGGGGGAACGCACCTTCACTGCCGAGTCAGTGATCCTCACCGCGGGCGGATTCGAATCCGATCCGCAGAAGCGCCGGGAATTCCTCGGAGAGGGCTGGGAAAACGCGAAGGTCCGCGGCACGCCGTGCAATACCGGAGACATGATCACGGCGGCGCTGGAAATCGGCGCTGCCCGCGGCGGGGACTGGAATACCTGCCACAGTGTGCAGTGGGATGCCTTCACCCCGCTGAACGAATCCAACCGGGAGCTGACCAACCGCCTCACCCGGCAGAGCTACCCCCTGGGCATTATCGTCAACCGCGACGGCGAACGCTTCCTTGACGAGGGCGCGGACTTCCGGAATTACACCTACGCCAAGTATGGGCGGGAAATCCTCCGCCAGCCCGGGTCAATCGCCTACCAGATCTTCGATGCCACCCTGCGCCCCATGCTGCGCACGGAAGAGTACGACATGCCCGGCGTGTCAGTGGAAACGGCGGACACCATCGCTGAACTCGCTGCCAAGATCGGGATCAGTCAGGAGAAGCTGGAAAAGACCGTCACGGAGTTCAACAACTCCATTGACCGGTCCGTTCCGCTGGATCCGAACGTCCTGGACGGCCGGGCTGCCCGGACCCAGCCGCCCAAGAGCAACTGGGCCAGTCCCATCGAGACCGGGCCCTTCTACGCCTTTGGCGTCACCTGCGGCATCACGTTCACCTTCGGGGGAGTGCGGGGAGACACCCACGGACGCGTCCTGGACGAAAGCGGCGCACCGATCCCCGGACTCTTCGCCGCGGGGGAGATGCTCGGCGGCCTGTTCAGCACGAACTACCCCGGCGGCTCGGGCCTGGCAGCCGGATGTGTCTTCGGCCGGCGGGCCGGAGCGCTCGCGTAAAGTTGCCGGTAGACCTTCCCTAACGGCTCTCGCGCAAGGAAAACCCACAGTGGCCCAACCGGCATCTTCCCGCAAGGACGGCGAGTCGATCTTCCTGGCCCTGAGGTCGGAGATCCTCTCCGGGCTGCATCCTCCCGGAACGCCCATGCGCGAGGTGAACCTCGCAGAGCGGTTTGGCGTCTCCCGGACTCCGGTCCGGGAGGCGCTGTCCCGCCTGCAGCAGGAACGCCTGCTGGAGCGGGTCGCCCGCGGCCTGCAGGTACCCCAGGTGGACCCGCAGCAGGTCATCCAGGTCTATGACATGCGGATCCTCCTGGAAGAAGAAGCTGCCGGACAGGCAGCCAGGGCACGCCGCTTTACCGACCAGATGCGGCTGGAAGCCCTGCTTGAAAGGGACCGCAGCCTGCAGGACCCGGACGACCAGACCCGCATCAAAACCAACCTTGAGTTCCATTCCGCAGTGTGGGCCTGCGCCCACAACCCCGTGCTGCAGGACCTGCTCGAGCGCCTTTCCACCCATCTGGTGCACGCGCCGCATTCAACCCTTTCAGTGGGGCAGCGCTGGGAGGACGCCTTGGAAGAACATGCCGCACTCGCGGCAGCGATCGACAGGGAGGATTCCGAAGCAGCCCGGGCCATCGCCCGGAAACATATGGCAACTGCGCGCAGCCTGCGTCTCCAGCTGCTGCGCGAGGGCGCCCTGCAGGAACAGCTCCGCTCCTACCAGGGCTGATTCGGGCAAAGGAGGGCCGTCAGCGCAGCGAGTCAAGTTTCGCTTCCGCTTTCTCTACCGCCCGGCGGGCCGCCCTCGCCTCACGCCGTGCCTTGTCCCGGGCACGCTCAAGGGTTCCGCGCCGCCGGTCGAGGTCGCTGATTTCGCGCTCCAGCTCGCGGATCCGCTCCCGCAGGTCATCAATCTCATCGGTCAGGCCGTCGCGGAATGAGGCCTGGCCGTCAACCTCGGACTGGACTTCCGCGAGTTTCTGTTCCGCCTGTTTCGCGGCTTCGCTGGCCTTCGCCAGCTCCTGCTCCGCTTCCTCCCGGGCTTTTGCCCGGGCTGCCTGCTGCTGGCGCGGCGTTCCCTTTGCCGGCGCCTTGCCGGCATCCGCGCCGCCGGGTTGCCTGGTCCTGGCGCCCGCGGACACCAGCGGGGAGGCAGACTCCGGATCCGCGACGGCGCCGTCGAGGTCCACCGGCTCCCAGCCGTTCGCTGCCAGCCCACGCACGAGCCGCCCGGAGGCCAGGGCCGCTGCCGCGTCAGGGTCCGTCATGGCTGCCCAGAGAGTCTGCTCCACTTCGGCGGCCACTGCAGCGCTTACCGGGTTGCCGAGCCTTTCGGCCAGCTCCCGTGCATCCCGGGCCAGGCTCCTGAGCATGCGGTGGCGTTCGGAGTTCAGCCTGCGCAGCTCTTCCCTGTCGAGGTCTGCCTGCGCTTCCCGGAGGGACGCACCGAGGGCAAGGACACTGGCGATCGCGGGCCCCTCTTCCCGGATAAGCATGTTGGCCAGCCAGGCAGCAGCCGACGGTTTGGGCAGGGCCTTCAGGCGCTTGCCAAGATCGGCATGACCCTCACGGGTGGCTGCCGCCGCCTCTGCGTTGCGGGAGGCCGTGAACTCGCTCGGCAGCAGCCCGTACAACCGGGTGACTGCCTCTGCCGGACCTGCGGCCTTCGAACTCTGGGAGGGACTCATCCCGGGTAGGGGCCGAACCGGCCAATGGCCACGAAGACGTTCACCGCCAGCAGGATCGCGGGAAGGGCTACCCGCTGGCGTTCGCGGCGCCTCAGATGCACCACCACGGCGCCTGCCATCATCAGGGCCAGGGCACAGGCCGCGATCGGGGTGAGGACGGGAGCCACATCGGTGGCGGCCGGAAGCAGGAGTCCCAGCGCACCCAGGATTTCAGCCACGCCAATCAGTTTGACGCCCCAGGCCGGGAAGTCGGCGGGCCACCGCAGGACACGGACCAGTTTGGTATAGGGCTGGACCAGGCGCATGGCTCCAAGGCCGAAGTACAGCAGGGCCAGTACGATTTCCGCTACCCACAAAAACACCAGCATGGATGTTCCTCAATCCCCCGTTCCGTTCCGGTCAGGCCCGGCCCTGTCATCCTATCCAGCCGTTCCGCCGAGGCACAGCTACGGTGCGGTCCGGCCCTGGAATCCGGGCGGCACGGCAGTGCTGGACCGGACAAGGAACTCGGTGGGGTAGGTGCCGTGCAGCAGTTCGCCGTCAACCGGCTCATTGCGCAGCAGGGACAGCACGGCGCCGACGGCGGCGGCTCCCTGTCCTGCCGGGTCCTGGCTGATGGTGGTGAGGCCAAAAACGGCCGAGAGCTCATGGCCGTCAATGCCGATCACGGAGAGATCCTCCGGTACGCGCAGGCCCAGTTCCCGCGCAGCCAGGATTGCCCCCACCGCGATTTCATCGGCGGCGCAGAAGATCCCGGTGACGCCGGCCGACGGATCCGCCAGCAGCGCCTTGGCGGCAGCGAATCCGCCGGCAACGCTGAATTCGGAGCTTCGCAGCCACTGTGGCCTGGGGGTGAGGCCGGCTTCCGCCATGGCAGAGCGGTAACCGTCCTGCCGGGTGCTTCCCATCCGGAAATCGCGTTCGAGTTCCTCCCCGCCGCCGATGTGGGCGATCCGGGTGTGGCCGAGTGAGATGAGGTGCCGGGTGGCCAGGGCAGAAATGCTGAACTCGTCAACCCGTACCGTCGGGGTGTCCGGCAGCGGGCCGCCAATGGCAACGATCGGCTTGCCTACCTCGCGCAGCTGCTCCAGCTCTTCCTCGGTGGGGCGCAGGGCCACGGTGATGACGGCGTCGAGCCTCTTGCGCTGAAGCATCTCCTTCAGCACGCTTTCTCGGTGGCCCGGGCCGTCGGACGTGTTGTACAGGGTGAGGTCATAGCCGGCCTCGATCAGCGCCGACGCAGCGCCCTCCAGGACCTGGGAGAAGTACCAACGCCCAACCGTGGGAAGAACGATTCCGATGTTCCGGCTCCGGCCCGAGGCCAGCGACGACGCGTTATAGGAGATGACGAACCCGAGTTCCTCCGCTGCGGCCTGGACCTTCCGGCGGGTCTGCTCGGAGACCCTGCCGTTGCCGCTCAGCGCCCGGGAGACTGTCGCCGCAGAGACTCCTGCCCTGGCGGCGACTTCACGAATACCTGCCCCGCGGGCGCTGCGTTCCACTGGCTCAGGCTAGCCGAATCCACACGGCGGCGTCCGGAGCCAGGACACCGTTGCTGCCGGCCTCCGGAATGCTGCGCACCAGGATCTCTCCGGCAGGCAGTTCCACGGGCTCCGAGCCCATGTTCATCATGGCCAGGACGTTCCCGTTGACCAGCGACACAACGCCCTTGCCGTCATGCTCGGGCCACCAGGCCAGGGACCCGTGGCCCAGGTCCAGTTCCCGGCGCAGGGCCAGTGCTTCCCGGTAGACGTGCAGGGTTGAGTCCGGATCCTGCTGCTGCAGGTCCCGTGCGAGTTCCCGCCACTGTTCCGGCTGGGGCAGCCAGCTCTTTCCGGTGCTGCTGAACCCGTACGACGGCGCATCGGCGACCCACGGAAGCGGAACGCGGCACCCGTCCCGGCCCAGGCGCTCGCCACCGGTGCGGTGGAAGGTGGGATCCTGCCGGTGGCCGTGTTCGAGCATGGTGTGGTCCGGCAGGCCCAGTTCTTCGCCCTGGTAGAGGTAGACGCCGCCGGGGAGCGCGAGCATGAGGACGGTGGCTGCCCGTGCACGGCGCAGCCCCAGTTCGTGGTCCGGCTGGAAGTCCTCCGGTCCCAGGCCATCGCCGGGCCGGGTATGCCCCTCGGCCTGGCCGAAGCGGGAGACGTGGCGGACGACGTCGTGGTTGGAGAGGACCCAGGTGGTGGGGGCGCCGACTTTGTCGAAGGCTTCGAGGCTGGTGGTGATGATGCGGCGTAGTTCGTGGGGGTTCCAGGGGTGGTGGAGGTAGGCGAAGTTGAAGGTTTGGTGCATTTCATCGT
>NZ_BAAALV010000009.1:0-643 GCF_039528575.1 Arthrobacter gandavensis | reverse complement strand
ACAGCCGCAGCACGGGCCTGCACCGCCGCAGCAGCAGACTTCAACTCCTCCAACACCCGCATCAAGTCCACCAGGTTCGGATCAGCCCAGGCCTCTGATAGATCTTCGCAGCTAGCCGGGTCCTGTAGGCAGTGCAGACATTCGCTTACGCTGTTCAAGAGCCTTTGCGCCGCCGGGACGAACTCCGGGGGTAAACGAACGGAATGATCCTCTGGCACAGCGGAGCGGTCCTGCTCGGAAGGACGACCAAAGTTCTCCGGAAAAGACGCAGGCAGTCCAGGTAGTCCAGATAGTCCAGACAACGGACCGGACACCGCCGGATGCCGCAATGAGGGTGCTGCTTCCATCTCCAACATGCCCACAGGCTACGAACGCGTCGCCGGCTAAAGACCAGTAGGAAGTCTCGATGTGGACATCGGCATTTGTCTACGGCCCACAAACCCGTGTTGGGGAGGAGAAGAAGACTGGATTTTCAGATCGCCGACTTGATCCTCGCGCACGCACCGCACGCTCCGGCGTCCGCCGCGCACGCACCGCACGCTTGGCCGCCCGCGCCCCGCGCCCCGCTCCCCGCGATTGGCCGCCCGCGCTTCGCGCTCCGGCGTCCGCCGCCGCCCGCGCCCCGCGCTCCGGCCCCGCGGTG
>NZ_BAAALV010000008.1:56035-133619 GCF_039528575.1 Arthrobacter gandavensis | reverse complement strand
GGACGGCGGGGTTGTCCCAGTTGAAGTCGGGCTGGGAGGAGTCAAAGAGGTGCAGGTACCACTGTCCGGGGGTGCCGTCGGGGTTGGTGGTGCGGGTCCAGGCGGGGCCGCCGAAGTGGGACTGCCAGTTGTTGGGCGGGTTTTCGCCGTGTTCGCCGGTGCCGTCGCGGAAGATGAACATGTCCCGGGCGGGGGAGTTCTCGGGTGCGGTGAGGGCGGCTTGGAAGAGGGGGTGGGCGTCGGAGCAGTGGTTGGGGACGAGGTCCACGATGACGCGGATGCCGTGGTTTTTGGCGGTGGCGACGAGGTTGTCGAAGTCTTCCAGGGTGCCGAAGAGGGGGTCGACGTCGCAGTAGTCGGCGACGTCGTAGCCGGCGTCTTTTTGGGGGGAGACGTAGAAGGGGGAGAGCCAGATCGCGTCGATGTCCAGTTCGGCCAGGGTGGGGATTTCGGCGGTGATGCCGGGCAGGTCGCCGATGCCGTCGCCGCGCAGGTCGCGGAAGGAGCGGGGGTAGATCTGGTAGATCACCGAGGACCGCCACCACTGCTGTTCCCGGTCGGGGGAAGCATCATGGACCGGAACCAGGGCGGCACCGGGAAGCTGGGCGGAGGGGACTGCGATAGTGCTGAGCATGCCTTGCATCCTAAAGGACTGACCCGAGCCGAATGCAAACGCTTCCACAACATGACCAAACATGTCCCGGAACACTTTTGGCCCGGTGTGGCCTGTACAGATGCCGTTTCCCGCGGCCGGAGAGAGGGTCGCAAAAATACCTTCAGTGTGTGACTGGACGCACACTGCGCACACGCTTACACTTGCGTCCATGCCATGGTCCGGGTCACGGGCGGGCACCAATTACCTCCCCGGTATGCCGGGGGCCTGAACATAGAAGAGGTACACCAATGAAGGTGCGCACAACGGGTACGGCGGGCTTTGGCCGCCGTACCTTTACTCTCGGTGCCGTGTCGGTCACCGCTGCCCTGGTCCTCACCGCCTGCGGCGGCGGCTCCGATACCGGCGAAGGAGCCGAATCGAGCGACCTCGCCTCCGGCGGAGCCACCACGCTGACCATGTGGGTGGATGCCGAGCGCTCACCCGCGCTCACCGCTGTCACCGAACAGTTCAAGGAAGATACCGGCATTGAGGTCAAGCTGGTAACCAAGGACTTCCAGCAGGTTTCGGACGACTTCATTACCCAGGTCCCCACGGGCAAGGGCCCGGACCTGATCGTGGGACCGCACGACTGGCTGGGCAAGTTCGTCCAGAACGGCGTTGTGGCTCCGATCGAACTCGGAGACAAGGCCGCCCAGTTCCAGGACAGTGCCGTCAAGGCCATGACCTATGAGGGCAACACCTACGGCGTGCCCTACTCGATCGAGAACATTGGCCTGCTGAGGAACACGGACATTGTTTCCGAACCGGCAGCCACCATGGACGAAGTGATCGCCAACGGCAAGGCGGCCGTGGCCGAAGGAAAGGCCGAGTTCCCGTTCCTGGTCCAGATGGACCCCAAGCAGGGCGACCCGTACCACCTGTACCCGCTGCAGACTTCCATGGGTGTTCCGGTCTTCGGCACGGATGAGTCCGGCAGCTACGATGCTTCGAAGCTTGAACTGGGCAATCCCGGCGGCGTTGAATTCGCTGAGAAGCTGGTGGCGTGGGGGGATTCAGGCGAGCGCATCTTCAACTCCAGCATCACGGCGGACATTGCCAAGGAGAAGTTCAACGCCGGTGCGTCCCCGTACCTGCTCACCGGCCCCTGGAATGTTCCCGACGCCGTGGACGCCGGCATCAACCTGGCCGTCGATCCGCTGCCCACCGCGGGCGATTCCCCGGCCCAGCCCTTCGTGGGCGTCAACGGCTTCTTCATCAGCGCCAAGAGCCAGAACGCCCTTGCCGCCAACGAGTTCGCCCTGAACTACCTCACCACCGAAGCAGTCCAGGACTCCATGTTCGACGCCGGCGGACGTCCGCCGGCCCTGACCGCCTCCTTCGACAAGGCAGCCTCGGACCCGATCGTTGCCGCCTTCGGTGAAATCGGCGCCAACGGCGTTCCGATGCCGGCCATCCCGGAAATGGAAGCCGTCTGGGCTGACTGGGGAGGCACGCAGCTCGCCCTCATCAAGGGAGAAGCAGACCCGGCGACCGCCTGGCCCACCATGGTCTCCAACATCGAATCCAAGATCAGCAAGTAGCGGCACCAACCAAGCCCGCAGGCGCTTGAGTGGCCCGGATGGTTGATGCTCCATCCGGGCCACTCGTAGGAGAACATCATGGCCGTTTCAACGGACACAGCCGTCCGACCTGTTAACCCCGCACCCGCCAAGGCGCCCCGCCGCAGTCCTGACTCGCTGGCCGGAACCCTGGCGAAGATCGTGCTGCTCGGACTCGTGGACGCCTTTGCCGTCTACGTCCTGATCGCACTGTTCCTCAATGAGGAGTGGGTGGTGCTCGCCGTAGCATCGGCGGTCACCCTGGTCATCAACTGGATCTACCTGCGCCGCGGCGGCCTGCCCGCCAAGTACCTTGCACCGGGCGTGCTGTTCCTGCTGATCTTCCAGGTGTTCGTCGTCGTTTACAGCGGCTACGTGGCCTTCACCAACTACGGCGACGGGCACAACAGCACCAAGGACGACGCCGTCGCCGCCATCTCCCTGACCGCGCAGCAGCGGGTGCCTGATTCGCCGGCCTATGCCGTATCCGTCCTGGAACAGGGCAGTGAGCTGTTCCTGCTGGTCACGGATCCGGACGGAGGCATCCAGCTGGGCGGCGCTGAAATGCCGCTGGAAGAGGTCGCAGATGCCCAAACGGACAGCACCGGGAAAGCCACCGGCGTCGAGGGGTATGAAACCCTCGCCTTCAACGACCTGCTGAACCGCCAGGCCGAAATCCTGGCACTGAAGGTTCCCTTCTCCGAAGACCTCGACGACGGCACCTTGGCCACCGCCGACGGATCCAACGCCTACGTCTACAAGCCGGTACTGGTCTACGACGAGGCAGCTGACACCTTCACCAATTCCGAAACCGGCACGGTCTACCGGGACGGGGGCGAGGGGTCCTTCGTCTCGCAGGACGGGGAGCGGCTGGCCACCGGCTGGAAGATCAACGTGGGCTTCGAGAACTTCCAGCGCGCCGTCACCGATCCGGAACTGCGCGGCCCGCTCCTGAGCGTGATCGGCTGGACCTTCACTTTCGCCGTCGCATCCGTGGCGCTGTGCTTCGGACTCGGACTCTTCCTGGCCATCACCTTCAACCACCCCACTCTCCGGGGCAAGAAGGTATACCGCGTTCTGATGATCATGCCGTACGCCTTCCCGGCGTTCCTGGCTGGCCTGGTCTGGTCCGGGATGCTCAACCAGGAATTCGGGTTCATCAACGGCACGTTCTTCGGCGGGGCTTCAATACCCTGGTTGAACGATCCCTGGCTGGCGAAGGCCAGCGTGCTGCTGGTCAACACCTGGCTTGGTTTCCCGTACATGTTCCTGGTCTGCACCGGGGCCCTGCAGTCGCTTCCGGAGGAAGTCAACGAAGCGGCCAGGATGGACGGTGCCGGAGCCTGGCGGATCTTCCGCTCCATCAAGCTCCCGCTGCTGCTGGTCTCCACGGCGCCGCTGCTGATCTCAACATTCGCGTTCAACTTCAACAACTTCAACGTGATCTTCATGCTCACCGGAGGCGGCCCCCGCTTCCCGGGAACCAGCCAGGACATCGGTGCCACCGACCTGCTGATCACCGTGGTGTACAAGGTGGCCTTTGGCCAGGGCACCGGCCGTGATTACGGGCTGGCCAGCGCCCTGGCAATCCTGATCTTCATCATCGTGGCCGTTATCTCCGCCGTCAGCTTCAGGCAGACCAAGTCGCTGGAAGAAGTGAACTCATGAGTACCTCCACCGCCCTCCCTCCCCGTCCCGCGGCAGGAACCGCCGGAACCCCCGGCACCCCTTCGCTGCCGGTGCGGCGCCGCAGCTTCGGCGCCTGGTTCAAGGACACCGGCTGGCGGCACCTGGTTGGGCTCTTCATGACTGCCTTCGCCCTGCTGCCGCTGGCCTACGTGCTTTCGGCGGCACTGAGCCCCACCGGAACGCTGGTAGCCTCCAGCGGCCTGTTCCGCGACATCGGGTTCGACAACTTCCAGGCACTGTTCACGGATCCGCAGAAACCGTTTGCCCGCTGGTTCCTGAACACGCTGGTGATCGGCCTGGTCACCAGCGCCTCCACGGTCTTCCTGGGCGCACTGGCAGCCTACTGCTTCTCCCGGATGCGCTTCACCGGCCGGCGCATGGGCCTGCTGAGCCTCCTGCTGCTGCAGATGTTCCCGCAGATGCTGGGTGTGGTGGCGATCTTCCTGCTGCTTTCGGAAATCTCCGACATCGTTCCGTGGCTCGGGCTGGGCAGCCAGCTGGGCCTGATCATGGTGTACCTGGGCGGAGCGCTCGGTGTGAACACCTACCTGATGTACGGGTTCTTCAACACGGTCCCCAAGACCCTGGACGAGGCAGCGAGGATCGACGGTGCGGGCCACTTCCAGATCTTCTTCACCATCATCCTGCGGCTGGTCACGCCCATCCTGGCCATCGTGGGCCTGCTGACCTTCATCACCACCACGGGGGAGTTTATGATCGCCTCCATTGTCCTCAACGATCCGGACACCCAGACGCTCGCCGTCGGACTCTATTCCTTCGTGGGGGACAACCAGTCCCGGACCTGGGGCGTGTTCTCCGCCGGAGCAGTGCTCGCCGCGCTGCCGGTGATGGCGCTGTTCCTGTTCCTTCAGCGCTACATCGCCTCCGGCCTGGTGGCCGGCGCGGTGAAGGGCTAGCAGCGCTTCAGAAACCGACGACGCCGTGCGGCACGTAGTGCTCTGAGAGCAGTGCGTTGTCCTCGGCGGTGAGCTCCAGGTCCAGGGCGGCGGCGTCGTCATCCAGCTGGGCCATCGAGGTGACGCCGATCAGGGCAGCGGTGACCACCGGGTGGTCCAGCACCCATGCGATAGCCGTCCGTGCCCGGGAAGTACCGTGCGCCTGGGCGACGGTTCCCAGTGCGTCGACGATCCGGCGGTCGGTTTGCTCATGGGCTCCGTACATGGCGTCGGCCAGGGAATCGTGCCCCCGCCGAAGGCTCTCCTCATGCCAGGGCCGTGCAAGGCGGCCGCGGGCCAGGGGGCTGTAGGCCAGCACGCCGACGCCTTCTTCGAGGCAGAGCGGATACATTTCCCGTTCCTCCTCGCGGTAAATCAGGTTGTAGTGGTCCTGCATGCTCACGAAGGGCGCCCATCCGTGAGCCCGCTGCAGCGCCAGCGCCTTGGCGAACTGCCAGGCGTAGGTTGTGGATGCCCCCGCGTAGCGGACCTTGCCGTCCCGCACCAGCTGGTCAAGGGTGGAGAGGGTCTCTTCCAGGGGGGTGGAGCTGTCCCAGCGATGAATCTGCAGGAGGTCAATGTAGTCGGTGCCCAGCCGGCGCAGTGATTCCTCCACCTGCCAGAGGATGTGCTTGCGGGACAGGCCCCAGCCGTTAGGGCCCGGGGCCATCTCCCCATGCACTTTGGTGGCAATGACGACTTCTTCCCTGCGGGCGTACTCCCGCAGTGCCACCCCCAGGATCCGTTCGCTGTCACCGGCGGAATAGACGTTCGCGGTGTCAAAGAGGTTGATGCCCAGTTCCAGCGCCCGGCGGATCAACGCCTTGGAATCGTCCTCCCGAAGCGTCCAGGAATGGGCACCCCGGGCGGGGTCCCCAAAGCTCAGGCAGCCCAGGCCGATGGCCGAAACGGTTGCCCCGGAACGGCCAAGCTTCACGTAGCGCATCGAGTTCATGGACCTGGCCTCCACAAGCGGTAGGGCGGCGGGTGTCCGGCTCTCGGGGCCGGTACAGCCGATGCTACGGCGGTGCCCCTCTCCGGGTACAGGGGGCCTGCCCGGCACAGGGCGGCCCGACCTATACTGAGCCATGGCTTCCGCGACCGACCTCCCGTCCGCGCCCCCGGTGGGGGAAGGCAGCACCGCGGGAGAGGTCCTGCTGGCCTACCTCTCGGAGCAGTACGCGGAGATGCTGCGGCAGGAGCAGCGGCTGCGCGAGGGGGAAACCGATGCCATCCACAAGATGAGGGTCAGTACGCGCCGGCTCCGATCCGTCCTCTCCAGTTACCGCAGGATCCTTCCGCCTGAGCCCGCCGGCCGGATCCGCGGGGAACTCAGGTGGCTGTCCCAGGTGCTGGGCGCTGCGCGGGATGCGCAGGTGATGCGCCACCGCCTGCAGGCACTGGTGGCTGCCCAGCCCGGTGAGCTGGTGAGGGGCCCGGTGTCCGCACGGATCGATGCGGAGCTTTTGGGCCGGTACGACGATGCGCTGGCCGTGATCCGCACCGAGCTGGACGCTGGACGCTACGCGGGCCTGGTCCAGGACCTTGGCGGCCTGGCAGCGGAACCGCAGTTCACCGGGCCGGCGGGCAAACCTGCGCGAAAGGTGGGCAGGCGGCTAATCCGCCGCGACCTGCGCAGGCTGCGGAACCGTGTCCGGGAAGCCAAACGGGAGCCCGACGACGCGCGGCGGGCTGAGGTTTTCCACGAAGCGCGGAAGGACGCCAAGCGGCTGCGCTATGCCGCGGAAGCATACGTGCCGGTGGCCGGCCCCCGGGCTGCGGCGATGGTGGCGGCCGCTGAAAGTGTCCAGAAGGCACTGGGGGAACACCAGGACAGTGTTGTTACCCGCCAAATGCTGGCAAGGCTCGGTGCCCGTCCCGGACGCGGGGGCAGCGGCTTCACATACGGCCGGCTGCACGCCCTCGAGGAACAGCAGGCCCGGGCGGCGGAGAAGGATTTCCGCCGTCTTTGGAAAGGGTTTGCAGGGGCGCACGGCTGGTAAGGGGCGCCCCTGCATGAACGGTTAGCCGGCGCTGGGAGCAGCTGTGTCCTTGATGACGGTGTAGGAAGCCACCGCATTGGGTGCCTGCATGCCGGGCGCCTGGTCGTCCGAGTGCGAAGCCTTGAACGAATCCGACTTCAGCCAGGCCATGAAGCTCTCCTTTGAATCGAACTCCATGGTGGAGAGGTAGGTGTTGGAGGCGCCTTCGGGGCGCATCAGCGTGCTGCGGCCGAGTCCCGGAACGCCTTCCAGGTGCGCCATGCTGTCGATGAAGGCTTTTTCGAACCCCTCGGCCGTGTCGGGTGTGATGTCCAGGGTGTTTACAACTACGTACATTTGGGACTTCCTTTCGGGGCAGGCATCTCGGCGCCGGCCATTTTGGTGACACGATGTCAGGATACTCCCGCCGCGGTCGTGCTCTGGACGCCGCAGGCCGCGCGGACCTACCCTGCCAGTGAGGCGCTCGCGGGGCCCACCCCGACGGGGAGCGCCGCCACCGACGGAGGAATCCGATGGAATCTCCCTGGGCGCCCCTGCGAAACCGATGGTTCCTTATCCTCTGGCTGGCTCAGCTTGGATCCAACGTCGGCAGCTGGATGCAAACCGTCGGGGCGCAGTGGTATCTCGTGGAGCGTGGAGCCAGCCCTGTGCTGGTTTCACTGGTGCAGTCGGCCTCGCTGGCTCCGGCACTGCTGCTGGGCCTCGTGGCAGGTGTCCTGGCTGATGCGTTCAACCGCAGGAGACTGATCCTGGGGAGCAACCTGTTCGCTGCCGGCGCCGGGTGCCTGCTTACCGCCATTACCGCACTGGGCCTGCTGGGACCGGATTCCCTGCTGCTCTACACCTTCCTGATCGGATGCGGTGTCGCGCTGAGTTCACCGGCCTGGCAGGCCGTGACTCCCTCGCTCGTTCCCCGCGGGCAGATTAGGTCGGCGTCCGCGCTGGGATCCGTGGCAGTCAACGCGGCCCGGGCAGTGGGGCCGGCACTTGGCGGAGTACTCGTCTCAGCCGCCGGACCGGCCTTCGTCTTCGGGCTCAACGCGCTGTCCTTCCTCGGAACGGCGCTGGCGGTCTTTCTGTGGCGCAGTGCACCGCAAAGTCCCGAGGACCGTGAACACCTGGGCGAAGCGCTGGCAGCCGGCATGCGCTACATTCGGGCAGCACCGAGGATCCGCCGCATCCTGCTGCGCTGCATCCTCTTTCTGGTTCCGGCCAGTGCCCTCTACGCGCTGCTTCCCGTTGCGGTGAACGGGCACCTGGGCCTTGGCTCCTCCGGCTACGGACTGCTGCTGGGAGCGCTGGGAGGCGGGGCCATCCTAGGTGTTGCCCTCCTGTCTCCAACCCGCAGGCTGCTGGGGGACACCGCACTGCTGGGGGCGTCCGCCGCCGTCTTCGGCGTGGCAGTGTTTTCCGCGGGATACCTGCCGCCCGTTCCGCTGGGAATCCTGCTGGTTCTGGCGGGCATGGCCTGGATCAACACGCTCTCCACCCTGAACAGCGCCATGCAGCTCACGCTGCCTGAATGGGTTCGTGCGCGGGGCCTCGCCGTGTACCTGATGGTGCTCACCGGAACGCAGGCGCTCGGATCGGTGCTGTGGGGCTCGCTGGCCACAGCGTTCGGATACGCACCGGTGCTGGCCGGTGCCGCCGTCGTGCTCCTGCTGGTTGCCGCCAGCGTTGTGCCGCTGCCGCTGCTGCCGGGCACCGGAAAACTGGACCGCAGTGTTCCCGAACCGGAGCTGGGGCTGGAGGTCGAATCCGAACCGGACCCGGGGGCCGGACCCGTGACCGTTCTGGTGGCGTACGAGCTGGACCCGGAGCAAGCGTCGGAGTTTGTGGAAGCTATGCGTGAAGTGAAGCTCTCCCGGCTGCGCACCGGGGCGACAACGTGGGAACTGGTGCACTCGGTCACTGATTCAAGCCAGTTCCGGGAGATCTATGACGTGCCCACGTGGCGGGAGTACATGCGCCAGGAACACCAGCGGCTAACCGGCGCAGACCGGCAGAACCTTGAACGAGCCGCTGCCCTGGCGCGGGAGGAACCGAGCCTTCGCTGGTTCCTCCCGGCTGATGCCTAGCCTTAGTCCTCGTCTGCCGCCAGGGCGGCGCGTACCGCCGGAGCCACCTGGGTGCCGTAAAGCTCGATGCACTTCATCAGGTTCTCGTGCGGCAGGGTTCCCAGGCTGTACTTCAGGTCGAAGCGTGAGAGTTCCAGTGTGCGGGCTGTCCGGATGATCTTGTCCGCGACCGTCTCGGGTGAGCCGATGAACAGGGCTCCTTCAGGGCCCGCTCCGGCCTCGTACTCGGCACGGGAGACGGGCGGCCAGCCGCGCTCGCGGCCAATGCGGTTCTGCATCTGCGCGTAGTGCGGCCAGGCTTCATCCAGCGCCTGCTCGTCCGTGGCGGCCACGTAGCCGGGGGAGTGGGCGCCAATGGGCAGGGCGGGCTTGCCGAACTCCTTGAGCGCCCGCTTGTAGAGCGAAACGAACGGGGTGAACCGTGCCGGTTCACCGCCGATGATGGCCAGCATCAGCGGCAGGCCGTAATGTGCGGCCCGCACCACGGACTGAGGCGTGCCGCCAACGGCGATCCAGGTGGGAATCCGGCCGTCCTGCGTAGGCGGGTAGACCTGCACGCCGCGCAGCGGAGGCCGGATGCTCCCCTCCCACGTGACGGGTTCTTCACGCAGGAGCTGGGTGAACAGGTCCAGCTTCTCCTCGAAGAGCACTTCGTACTCGGACAGGTCGAAGCCGAAAAGCGGGAAGGACTCGGTGAAGGATCCCCGTCCCAGGATGACCTCTGCCCGCCCGTTGGAGACCGCGTCCAGGGTGGCGAAGCGTTCGTAGACGCGGATCGGATCATCGGAGGAAAGCACCGTCACTGCGGAGCCAAGCCGGATGCGGCCGGTCTGGCCGGCAATCGCTGCCAGCACTGTTTCCGGCGAGGACACCGCGTAGTCGTCCCGGTGGTGTTCGCCGATCCCGATGAAGTCCAGCCCCACCGAATCCGCCAGCACTGCCTCGGCAACCACGTTGCGGATGACCTCAGGCATGGGGAGGTTCGTTCCGTCCTCGTTCTGTGTCACGTCTCCAAACGTGTCCAGTCCCAGTTCAATGTGCTGTGCCACTCAAGTCCGCCTTCGTCGTCGTACATATGCGTATGCATCTATTGTTGCGCACAACCGCGGCGTGGCGCGGACTATTCCCCCGCCGCGCGCCCCGCTGGTCACCGGCGCGCCGGGCGGGGTCCGTTCAGGGTGCGGGCACCCGGCGGATAGACTTGGAAACGGCCCGGAGCCGGTGCTCCGTGCGGGGGCGGAATAATGATCCACCAACGAGGACTAGTTGAGGAATTTTGCGAGACTTTAGTGCACGCCTGGCCACCGCTGACGAGGTTGCGGACTGGGACAAACTGGTCCAGTCCAATCCCAACGGCGGCAACGTACTGCAGTCCGCTGCCTACGCTGAGGTCAAGTCCCATCACGGCTGGAACCCCATCCATGTGGTCCTCAGCTGCCCGGAGTACACCTCGTACAACCTGGTCATCGAGAAGAAGGTCCCGCTGCTCGGCAGCCTCTGGTACCTGATCAAGGGGCCCGACGCCGCCGCTGCGGAAGACGTGTCGGCCATGGCACAGGCACTGGGCCGGTTCATCAAGCAAACGCGGCGCCGCGTCTTCGCACTGAAGGTCGAACCGGACATCGTGGACAGCGAAGAGGTCCGGGAACTCTTCACCTCCGCCGGGTTCGTCAAGACGTTCAACCTGCAGCCCAACGATTCCACCGCACTGCTGGACACCACCCCGGACACTGAGCAGATCCTGAAGAATATCTCTTCCCGCGCCCGCAACGCCGTCCGCCGGGCCATCCGCGAAGGCGCCGACGTGCGCCGGGTGGATCCCACCGAAGAAAACATGCGGACCATGTACAAGCTCATGAGCCACATCGAGGACCGCTCGGATGCCCGGATGCGCTCCTACGAGTATTACCACCGGTTCTGGTCCAACTTTGTGGACGCCGGCCAGGGCCGCTTCTACTTCGCCTTCGACGAGGACGGCGAACCCAATGTTGGCGCGTTCGTCATCGCGTACGGGAAAAAGGGAACCTACAAGGACGGCGGATCCAAGCCCCGCCGAAATCAGTACGGGGACTCCCATCTGGTGCAGTGGACCGCCCTGACCGAGCTCAAGGAAGACTTCGGGATCGAGGAATACGATTTCTGCGGCACTCCGCCCAGCAGTGAACTGAAGAACAAGGAACACCCGCACCACGGACTGGGCCTGTTCAAAACCAGCTTCTCCAAGACCGTCACGGATTTCACCGGCTGCTGGGACGTGGTGCTGGATCCGCTTCGCTACCGGATGTGGAACACCATCGGAGAACGCGTGACGCGCCAGGTTTACTGGCGGCGCCACCACCAGCCGTTCTACTAAACCAGACCCACTAGGAGGGAAGCAGGGGTGGAAACCGTGGATAACGACGACGACCGCCGCAGGCCTGCGCCCACACCGGAGCCTGTGGCTGGATTAATTCCCATCATCAAGGTGCCCCAGCGCGGGGACGGCGAGGGCCGCCCGCGCTCCGGCCCCGCTCCGGTTCAGGAGGTAGCCGGGGCAGCGGCTGAGGCCACACCCCTGCCTGCCGTTCCCGGCCCGGGCGGACTGCGGAGCACGAAGCCCAAACCGCCGCCAGCCACGTCCTCGGTGCCTCGCATGCCCAGGGGAAGTAAAGCGGCCGCTGCCCGCAAAGCCGCCGCGGCGGGCCAGCCCGGACGCCCGGTTCAGGGAACCGCTCCGCGTACGGGCAAGCCGCGTGCGCGGAAGACGAATCCGCGCCAGCACAGTCCCTCAGCAGCCCAGCGGGCTGATTCCTCCTCCGCTGCCGCACGGCGCGTGCTCAAGCGGCTGGTGCAGGGCGAAGCCCCGCCCACGCAGGCTATGTCCATTGTCGAACGGCTGGCAGGCAGCCCGTATGCCAACCCGCGGGTCCGTTCCGGCGGGCCCGACGCAAGCGCCCGCAAGACCCTTGACCTGGCGCTGGGCATGGCCGAAACCATGTTCCGGTACGGCGCCGGTGCGCTGGAGGTCGAAACGGCGATGATCGCCGTCACTGCTGCGTACGGGCTGGAAAACATCGAGGTGGACATCACCAACCAGTCTGTCCTGCTCAATTACTCGCCCAAGGACCAGACCCCCATCACCGTGATGCGGGTTGTCCGGTCCTGGACCAACAACTACGCAGGGCTGGCACTGGTGCACCGGCTGGTCACGGACATTGTGGACGGCAACGTTTCCCGAGCTGAAGCTTCGCAGCAGCTCAATGCAATCGTGCACCGGCCCAAGCCCTTCCCTCGCTGGGCCGTTACGGCTTCAGCCGGACTATTCGCAGCAGCCATCGTCGCCTTCATAGGCGGGAGTCCGCTGGGTTCCGCTGTTGGATTCGCCAGCACCATTCTGGTCAGCCTGCTCCAGCGGGTGCTGGGCCGCTGGCGCGTTCCGGACTTCTTCACCACGGCCGCCAGCGGCTTCCTGGTGACGGCCCTGGCCATGCTGTTCTGGTGGCTGGACGCCACTGATGCCGCTGACCTGGATATTGCTCCCGGAATCGTGGTGGCAGGAGGGATCCTGCTAATGCTGCCCACCGGGCGCCTGGTATCCGCGGTGCAGGATGCCATCAACGGCTTCCCGGTCACTGCGGCAGGGCGTTTCCTCTCCGCGTTCCTGACCTTCGGCGCGATAGTGGCCGGAATCGCCGTCGCGCTTGTAGTTGGCGCACTGGTGGGGATGCCGAGGCTGGAAGTAACAGAGGTGCTGCCTTCGCCGTATCCCTTTGCGGTGACCTTGCTGATGCTTGCCGTTGCCCTGGCCACTATCAGCATCACGGAACAGTCTCCAGCCAACCTGGTGCTGCCCACAGTGCTCATCGGTGTGGGCGGCTTCCTGGTGTCCGTGGCCTCGGAAGCAGCGGGAATCGGGCCCAGGCTTACGCCGGCGATCGCCGCGATCGTGATCGGAATGGCGTCCCGGATCGTGGCCCTGCGCATGGGCGCGCCCCAGCTGGTGATTGCCGTTCCGGCGATCTTGTTCCTCTTCCCGGGATTGAGCATCTTCCGCTCGATGTACGGGCTGAGTATTGGCCTTGACGATATTTCCGGCGGGGTAATCGGCCTGTTCAACGCCCTCACAGTCATCCTGGCGATCGCCGGGGGAGTGGTGTTTGGTGACAACCTGGCCAGGCCGCTGACCCGGAACCTGAACGGGAACGACCGCCGCAACCGCCGCCGCTAGGCTGCTGGCCTAGAGGATCTTGCCGACAGGAGTCCGCTTCTCAGCCTGGAAGGCATCCTCGGTGCGCCCTGCGGCCCAGTATCCCGAGAGTGAGACGGCGGCGCGTTCAAGCTTATGCCGGGTGAAGAATATATCCCGCAGGCCCTTCATGGCCTCACGCTCACCATGGGCAAAGACCTGGACTTCACCGGCGTGCCAGGGCAGCGCGTCGAGCGCGGCAACCAGCAGCCGGCCGGATGGCTCGCCTGCACCGCGGTACAGCCATGTCACTACGACTCCCTTGGGGGCTTTCAGGGGAAGTTCGTCCTGCGGACCTTCCACCTCAATGAAGGCATGGCCAACGGCGTCGTCCCCCAGGGCTTCGAGGCTGGCGGCGGTGGCCGGCAGGGCGGACTCGTCAGCAGCGAAGAGGTACCAGTCGGCGTTCGGATCCGGGGCATAGCCTCCGCCCGGCCCCCCGAAGGTAAGAACGTCTCCAGGCTTGGCGGAATTAGCCCAGGGGCCGGCGAGTCCTTCGTCTCCGTGGACCACAAAGTCCATGGCCAGTTCCCGGCGCACCGTGTCCACCCAGCGGACCGTGTAGGTCCGTGAGACGGGCCAGTCCTCGCGTGCAGTCTGTTCCCGCAGCTCTTCGAG
This sequence comes from Arthrobacter gandavensis, assembly GCF_039528575.1. Lineage (NCBI taxonomy): Bacteria > Bacillati > Actinomycetota > Actinomycetes > Micrococcales > Micrococcaceae > Arthrobacter > Arthrobacter gandavensis. The sequence continues at coordinate 119,836 of NZ_BAAALV010000008.1, read as the reverse complement.
TGAGAGGGACCCGTCCAGGGGTTTGCCGTCGCGGCCGAACCAGATCTTGCAGTAGGAGTCCGTGCTCTGGCTTGGAGTGAAAGTGTCAAAGCCGGGCCCGCCGGCAACAATGCGAACCATGTGGGGTGAGAGTTGTTCGCGGCGCAGCACTGTCATGGTGTGCGTGGGCCGGGCGCGCCGGGCGGGTGCCGGCGTCCGGGTTGCGGGGGCATCAGGCATTGCGGTGTTTCTCCTCGAACGCGGTGGTGGTTCTACCGTACCCCGGGCAATCTCCAGTCGACGGGTGTTGCTCCCTGTTGCACCAGGAGCTCGTTGGCCCGGCTGAACGGGCGGGAGCCGAAGAAACCGCGGGATGCCGAAAGGGGGCTGGGGTGTGCCGATTCAATCCGCGGGCTCTCGCCCAGTAGGGGAGACAGGGACTGCGCCTGGCGCCCCCAGAGGATTGCCACCAGCGGGAGCGGAGAACCGTCCGGACGCCGTCGGGCCGCCAGGGCACGCACGGCACGTTGGGTGACTGGTTCCCAGCCCAGGTTCCGGTGGGAGTTGGCCTGGCCGGCCGTTACGCTCAGCGCCCGGTTAAGCAGCAGCACGCCCTGGCCTGCCCAGGCACTGAGATCCCCGTGGGGTGCCGGTTCAATGCCCAGATCTGCCTTCAGCTCCTTGTAGATGTTGACCAGCGAACGCGGCAGCGGGCGCACCGCAGGGTCAACGGAGAAACTCAGTCCGACGGCGTGGCCCGGTGTGGGGTACGGGTCCTGTCCGATGATCAGCACCTTCACCTGCTCCGCGGGCTGGGTAAACGCCCGGAGGATTTGACCGGGCGGGGGCAGGATCTGCTCTCCGGCGTTGATCCTGCGCTGGAGTTCATCGCCGATGCGGTGGATCCGCTCAGTTTCAGGAGCCAGGATGTTCGCCCAGTCGCTGGCCATGCTGCCGGCCAGGGGGCTGCCGGAAGCGAAGGGGATCGGTTCATCCGCGGGGGCGGCACCGTTGCTGCCGAGGTCAAAGAGGGCCGGTTCATGACTGCTGTTCACTGTTCCAGTCTCCGGGAAGCGGGAGCAGGATCCCAGCCGGCGGGGCGGCGCCGCCTGAATGACAACCGTGTTATTCCGGTTTACGATTGCATAAGGAAGCAGACTCTTGCCTGGACCGTGCCCGCGTGCGCCCGTGTCCGGGCGCACCGGGAAACGGGGACAGTAGATTGGCAGGATCAGCCGAAGCCGAGGCGTTTTCACTCGAAGGCGCGGTCGATCCCCAGAGTCCCCTCAGCGAGCGCGACCAGCAGATGCTCGCCCTCGAGCGCTCCTGGTGGAAGTACTCCGGGGCCAAGGAACAAGCGATCCGCGATCTCTTTGGCATGTCAGCCACAAGCTATTACCAGGTCCTCAACGCCCTGATCGACACCGAGGATGCCCTCGCGCACGATCCCATGCTGGTAAAGCGGCTGCGTAGACTGCGTACTACACGCCAGCGCGCGCGTACAGCCCGCCGCATGGGCACCGACGCCTAGGGCAATTCCCCTTACACAAGGACAGACAACGCAGCCATGAGCCAATACCCCAGGGATGAGTTCGACAAGGTCCCGGAGACCTCGACCCGCCAAGGCGTTCACCGTGAGCGGCTTATTCCGGCGCGCTCCAGCGGAATTGGCCTCATCATCACTGTGGGTGTCCTTGCCCTCTTGGTGGGACTGGCCGCGTATTTCGTGCTCCCGCGGCTGGGAATCGGCGCAGGCAGCAATGCCAGCCCCGCGGTATCAGAATCCAGTGCACCGGCCCCGGAACCGTCGCCGTCCCAGAGCCCGAGTGCCTCACCCACGCCGTCGGCCACTTCGACGCCCACTCCCACCCCGGAGCCGACGCCGGAGGCTCCGGCAGCTGACCGGACACAGCCCGTGGTGGTGCTCAACGCGAGCGGAGTCTCCGGGCTGGGCGCGGGAATTTCCGCCCGAATCGGGGCAGACGGATGGACGACAGCGCAGGTTGGCAACTGGGCGGGTATGCCCATGCAGACCTCGGTGATCTTCTTCAACGGCGAAGCGCAGCGTGCCAATGCCGAAGAGCTCGCAGCCCTGCTGGGAATCGCGACTATTACCGAGTCTCCCGAGTTCAGTTTGGTCACAGTCGTGGCCGGTCCCGGGTTCCGCTAAACCAGCGTGCCGGCCCTTTAGTTAAGACTCGATAACTATCCCCGGACCCCGTGGGTCAAGCCGCAGCCGGTGGCTAAAGTAAGGGCCAGCCGTCAGGGATGGGCAGGCAAACCACCTGCAGTCCCGGTATGGCTGCTGCCGTGGAACACCATCGCGGCAGCGGAACCTAAAAGGGGAGAATGAGTATGGCGCAGGGGATCGTCAAATGGTTCAACGGGGAAAAGGGCTACGGCTTCATTACCGTTGACGAAGCCCAAACTGATGTTTTCGTCCACTGGTCCGCGATCCAGTCCGCTGGTTACCGGACACTGGAAGAGGGCCAGCGGGTCGAGTTTGAAATTGGTGAAGGACAAAAGGGGCCGCAGGCCGAGGACGTTCGGACAGTCTAGGCTGCGGCCCGGACAAACCGAGTAGACAGAACAGTGAGCCGGGGCCCGTTGGGGTCCCGGCTCACTGTTCTGTTCAGGCTTCTTTGTTCATGCTTTGGTGTGCTGGAGGCGGCTGACCTGTGCCGGCTTACTCCCGCAGCGGGACTCCGCGGGCATCGGTCCGGAACGACTGTGCTCCGGCCAGGATCATGATTCCTTCGACGAAGCCCCAGATAGCGCCGAAGCCGAAGGTGAACAGGGTGACCAGGAGCTGCACGATTCCCAAGGTGGTGTAGCCGAGGTAGAACCGCTGGATACCGAGCCCGCCGAGGAAAATGCCGAGGAGGCCGGCAGCCAGCCGCGACTTGGGCTCGGCCCACCCGTAATACGGAGCCGGTGCGCCTTGCGGATAGCCCTGGGGGTACCCCTGCTGGTAGCCCTGGGGATAACCGGGCTGGTAGTTACCGGCAGGAGGCCCCTGCTGGTAGTACTGCTGGTATTCACCTTGGTTGCCGGGCTGCGGGTAATCGCTCTGCGGCTGACCGGCCTGCTCGTAACCGGCCTGCGGGCGACCGGCCTGCTGGCCGGGCCGGGAAGCTGAATACGTGCCGGACCCGGATGCGTACTCGCCCGGCGGCGTGCCGTAGGGCGGCGGAGCCGCGCTGGCGCCATGGGCCTGGGGTGCGTGCATCCCGTCTCCCTCGCCGTCCAGGGGAGAAGAATGGTTCGGGGGCTGGTTGGGCGCCATGGCCTGCTCCTTGGCATCGTCGTTTGGTCAGCACCGTTTGGTCAGCACGGTGGCACGGCGTGGCCGGGCCGTGCAGACACTAATCTACGCTGGCATGCGCCCCTCCGGCGGGCAGCCCCGCAGATTCGTCCGGCGGTTTCTGTGCTCAGGATGAAAACGGGGCACGGTGCCGGTCACAGGGGACCGTGACTGCTTGCACTCGAAGGTTGGGAGTGCTAATTATTGACTTAGCACTCTTGCAGACTGACTGCTAAGTCAGCGGCGTTGAGTGAACCAGCAAGCCACTGGGGTGAGGGACTGAGGATGCACGTAAAGAGATCGTGCACTCTGTCCCGTCCGTCGCGGGCACTCCAGCCAGGAATGCAACATCCAAGCATGACTGTTCCGGAAGGACGATAGCCGTTATGGCCAAGATCATTGCATTTGACGAAGAGGCACGCCGCGGCCTCGAGCGGGGCCTGAACACCCTCGCCGACGCCGTCAAGGTCACCCTCGGCCCGCGTGGCCGCAACGTCGTACTCGAAAAGAAGTGGGGCGCCCCCACGATCACCAACGATGGTGTTTCCATCGCCAAGGAGATCGAGCTGGACGACCCGTACGAGAAGATCGGCGCTGAGCTGGTCAAGGAAGTTGCCAAGAAGACGGATGACGTCGCAGGCGACGGCACCACCACGGCAACCGTCCTGGCCCAGGCCCTGGTCAAGGAAGGCCTGCGCAACGTTGCTGCCGGTGCTGACCCGCTCGGCCTGAAGCGCGGCATCGAGAAGGCAGTCGAGGCTGTCACGGCCGAACTGCTCGCCTCCGCCAAGGAAATCGAGACCAAGGAACAGATCGCGGCTACGGCTTCCATCTCCGCCGGTGACCAGCAGATTGGCGACCTGATCGCCGAAGCTCTGGACAAGGTGGGCAAGGAAGGCGTCATCACCGTCGAGGAGTCCAACACCTTCGGCCTGGAGCTCGAACTCACCGAGGGCATGCGCTTCGACAAGGGCTACATTTCCGGCTACTTCGTCACCGACGCAGAGCGCCAGGAAACGGTCCTCGAAGACCCGTACATCCTGATCGTGAACTCCAAGATCTCCTCGGTCAAGGACCTCGTTGCCGTCCTGGAGAAGGTCATGCAGTCCGGCAAGCCGCTGCTGATCATCGCCGAAGACGTCGAGGGCGAAGCCCTGGCAACCCTGGTTGTCAACAAGATCCGCGGCACCTTCAAGTCCGTTGCCGTCAAGGCTCCGGGCTTCGGCGACCGCCGCAAGGCCCAGCTGGCTGACATCGCCATCCTCACCGGCGGCCAGGTTATCGCCGAAGAAGTTGGCCTCAAGCTCGAAAACGCCACCCTGGACCTTCTGGGCAAGGCACGCAAGGTTGTTGTCACCAAGGACGAGACCACCATCGTCGAAGGTGCAGGCGACCCCGAAGAGATCGCCGGCCGCGTCAACCAGATCCGTGCCGAAATCGAGAACTCGGATTCGGACTACGACCGCGAGAAGCTGCAGGAGCGCCTGGCCAAGCTGGCCGGCGGCGTTGCAGTCATCAAGGCCGGTGCCGCAACCGAGGTTGAGCTCAAGGAACGCAAGCACCGCATCGAAGATGCCGTGCGCAACGCCAAGGCTGCCGTCGAAGAAGGCATCGTTGCCGGTGGCGGCGTCGCCCTGATCCAGGCTGGCCAGAAGGCATTCGCAAACCTGGTCCTCGAAGGTGACGAAGCAACCGGCGCCAACATCGTCAAGGTTGCCATCGACGCCCCGCTGAAGCAGATCGCCTTCAACGCAGGCCTCGAGCCCGGCGTTGTTGCAGACAAGGTCCGCGGCCTGCCGGAAGGCTTCGGCCTGAACGCTGCCACCGGCGAATACGAGGACCTGCTGGCTGCCGGCGTCAATGACCCGGTCAAGGTAACCCGTTCCGCTCTGCAGAACGCGGCTTCCATCGCCGGCCTGTTCCTCACCACCGAAGCAGTCGTTGCCGACAAGCCCGAAAAGGCTGCACCGGCAATGGGCGGCGGAGATGACATGGGCGGCATGGGCGGCATGGGCGGCTTCTAGGCCCTCATTCCCGGCCGGTTCGCCCGGCTGAATGCCACTGAACAGGAGCGCGGTACCTTCGGGTGCCGCGCTCCTGTGTTGTTTCCTGGTTCAGTTAGCGCATAAAGAGAGCCGTATTGGCGGCCTCGGTATCCGCGTATTGCGCCGAGGCGTAGGCGAGTGCCTGGTTGATGCTTGCCAGGGATTCCTCGACCCGGGCCTGGGTGGCTCTCCAGTCCGTAATGAGCAGCTGGAAGTTAGCTGATGCCTGGCCCTGCCAGGATTCGCCGAGTGAGGCCAGGCCCGCCTGCATGGTGTTGACGTCTGCCTGCAGCCGTTCGATGGTGCCTCGGACTTCGGCGCTCTTGGCCGCCAGGATGTCGCTGTCTACGAAAAACCCAGCCATGGATCACCTCCGCTTCTAGGGGACCGCCCGGTGCGGTCCTGTCAAGGAACGCTACGTTTGGCCCGTAGCGGCCTGCCTGCGCGGCAGCCAGTCCGTACACAGCCTTCTTATGCAGCGGAGCGCTCCGCAGCCTGTGCAGGGAAGGTTCATGGGCCATCCTTCCCGGGCCGCGGGGGGCCTAGTCCGTTATCGGTCCCTCGGCTTCGGCGTGTTCATTGTCCGGCGACCCGTCCGGGGAGATGAACGGAAGCCTGATGGACATGGTGGCGCCGCCTCCCTCGGTTTCGGTCAGCCGGACAGTGCCGTCATGCTGCGCCACGAGCGCGGCGACGATTGCCAGTCCCAATCCGGTTCCGCCCGTTTCCCGGTACCTGGAGGAGTCTGCCCGATAGAAACGCTCGAAGACGCGGGCCGCATCTTCCTCGGAGATTCCGGGACCGTGGTCCCGTACTTCCAGGACGGCGTCCATACGGTCATGGATCACCGGCGCAACACCTACTGCCACCTCGATGGGGCTGCCGGCAGGGGTGTACCGGAGTGCGTTCGTCATGAGGTTGGCAACCACCTGCCGCAGCCTTGCCTCGTCGCCCATGGTGGGCGCGCTTCGCGGTGAGTTGCCGTCCAGGCCGATCACGCGGATCTCGCGGTCCGGTGCGCTGGCACGGGCGTCCAGCGCGGCGTCGTTACCCAGGATCATGAGGTCAACGGGACCGTATTCCAGCGGGCGCTGCTCATCGACGCGGGCCAGCGTCAGCAGGTCCTCGACGAGCTGGCCCATGCGCTTGGCCTCACTCTCGATGCGGCCCATTGCTGCGCCGACGTCTTCGGGTTTCTGCAGGGCGCCTTGCCGGTACAGTTCCGAGAATCCCCGGATGGTTACCAGCGGCGTGCGCAGCTCGTGGGAGGCATCCTGGACGAACCGGCGCATCTTCTGTTCAGAGGCTGTCCGGGCGGCGAAAGCGGTTTCGATGTGCGCCAGCATGGCGTTCAGCGACCGGGAGAGCCTGCCGATTTCGGTGGCCGGATTGCCCACTTCCACGCGGCGGGAGAGATCACCGGCGGCAATGGCCGCAGCCGTCTTTTCGACCTGGCTCAGGGGCCGGAACTGGCGGGTCACGGCCCAGTAGGCAATGCCGGTAGCTCCCAGCGTTCCCAGCAGTCCCACTGAAAAGACCAGGGAGGCCGCCTCGTCAACGGTTTCCGCAACCGAGTCCAGCGGCACTGCGACGGCGATGGATCCCGGGAAATTCGCGATGTGGAAGACCATCACGCGCCAGCCCTTGCTGCCGGGCGCGGTGCCGGGCACATCGAAGCCTCGTCCGCCCTTGGCATCAACATCTGCTGCGGTCAGATCATCAATGACGGGGGTATCGAAGGTTGGCTCGGAATGTGTTTCCGGGCCGTGGCTGCCGTCCTCGTTGAGGTAGAGGCCGTAAAAGCGGAAGAGGGAAGCATCGGTAGACGGGCTGCCGGAGACCAGGTACCGGGAGATTGCACCTGCGTTGTCCTGGATATCGGTATCCAGCCGGCTGATGAGGATCTGGCGCAGGACGTAGATGGTGGCGAGGCCCGTGATGGTGACGGTCACGACCATCAGCACGGCCATGATGACCACCAGCTGCGAACGCAGCGAGGCGGACTTCCAGCGGCGGAGCAAGGCTTAGCGCTTCTCCGTCGTGCGCAGCAGGTAACCCACGCCGCGCTTGGTCTGAATCAGGGCAGGCGCATCCGGGCTGCTGTCGATCTTGCGGCGGAGGTAGGAGATGTAGGACTCCACGATCGATGCATCGCCGTTGAAGTCGTATTCCCACACGTGGTCGAGGATCTGCGCCTTGGAAAGAACCCGGTTTGGGTTCAGCATCAGGTAGCGGAGCAGCTTGAACTCGGTGGGAGACAGCTCGATCGTGACTCCGCCGCGCCGCACCTCGTGCGCGTCGTCGTCGAGCTCCAGGTCTTCCACCCGGATAACCGCGTCGTCGTCGTCGAGGGGCTGGGTCCGGCGCAGGACGGCACGAATCCGGGCCACCACCTCGTCGAGGCTGAAAGGCTTGGTGACGTAATCGTCGCCACCCACCGTGAGCCCGGTGACCTTGTCTTCGGTGTCGTCCCGGGCGGTGAGGAACACGACCGGGAAATGACGGCCGGCGGCACGCAGGCGGCGGGTCAGGGTGAAGCCGTCCATATCCGGAAGCATCACGTCCAGTACAGCCAGGTCCGGGCTGTGCTCATCAACCGCGGCCAGGGCTTCCCGGCCGTTACCCGCAGCGACCACGTCGAAGCCGGCAAAGCGCAGCGACGTGGAGAGAAGCTCGCGGATGTTGGGTTCGTCATCGACAACAAGGAGCCTGGCCTCAGGAGCAGATTTAGTCACGTGTCCTAGTTTCTAGCATTTGGCTGATGGTTCCCTGAATGCTAACTCAGCGTCCGCTGGATGAATAGCGGGAACTTGGGCTGGTTGGGGAAGGGTGAAGTTCGGGATGAAACGCGCCTTTATCCCGGAGCCCCGTACCTGCAGGCGGCGAGCATGGACTGAAAGCACATTGCGGATGAACCGGAGAAAGCGGAACACAGATGCTGGGAACTGCGCCGGGGTCCAGGCGTTGCGTGGCCCCTCAAGCTGAAGACGACGCCGGAGCGACAGGGCCCGCGGGCGGGCCTTCGGCAGGCAACCCGCCGCCATTAACGGCTGCGCCGCCGACCGCTGGAACGCGGAGGCCCGCCCCCGTCGGCGTCGTCATCGCAGGCCACTGGCCGGTGAGCTTTTACCGGCAGGAACAGGCTCCGCTTCCTTAGCTGAAAGCAGCGGTTCGTGCCGACCCAAGACCGCCGGAGTGCGGCCGGGCCCCAACCCGGCTGCCTGCGGCCTGCTGCGGCAACCCGGTACCCCAACACCCGGAAGCCGCCTCGCGGGAATCCAGGCTTCCTTCGCCGAAGCCTGGGTTCCCGGCTAGAGCAGGCCCCTGCGCAGCGCTTCGTTCAGGGCCTCGTCCCGGCCGGCAACTCCGAGCTTGCGGTAGAGCCCCCGGAGCTGGGACTTGACCGTGTTCACCGAAACAAAATGCATGCCTGCTATCTCCGCGAGTGAACCTGATTGGGCCAGCGAATTCAGGATGGCCAGCTCGCGCGGTGTCAGCTCGGGCATCCCCGCGGTGCTTCCGATGACGCTTTCCGGAAACGGCTCCAGCCCGACGTCGAGACCGGCTTCCGCCGCGGCGTCCCGGACGCGCTCCAGGTCCGCAGCGGGAAGAAGGGCAGTGGACAGCCGGAGGCCATGGCTTTGGTACAGGACCGACAGGCGGGCGAGCTCCAGTTTCACCCCGGGGGCCAGCCCGGGCTCCATCTGCAGGCGGGCTGCGGCCGACAATCCGGCTACCTCTGCCTGCCGGCGCAGGGAACCGCCGGCACCGAGCCGTATGACGGCGCTGAGGGTCTTGCCGGCCTGCCCGGTTGCGAGGTGGATCCGCGCTGTCACCAGATCCCGTTCGGTCTTTGGCAGGCTTCCAGCCATGGCGAGGGCGCGGCCGGGGAACCCGGCCGCGAGCATAAGGAGCGACTGCACCCGGACCAGCAGTGCATGCTCCGGCCCGCTGACGGGCGGCAGCCCGTCCCGCTGGGAGAGCACCTCCTCCAGGCGGGCCGCGGCCGGTTCCGGGTTGCCGGCAGCGAGGTCCGACAGGGCGTCCAGATACCTGACCCGCGGCCATAGTTCCATTGCATCCGCACGGTCCAGGACACCCGCCAGGGCGGCTTTGGCGGCAGCGGCGTCCCCGGCCTCCAGCGCCGTCATTGCCTCGGCCAGCCGGAGGGGTGTTTCCGAATAATGATGCAGTTCCCCTCTGCCCCATTCCAAGTCGCTGCAAAGCCGCAGGAAATGAGCTGCGCCGGTCATATCGCCTCGCCCGGCCAGGAGGCAGGCGCTGAGGGAATGGTAGTAGCCCTCAAAGTCCGGTTGGTGCTGGGCTGCTGCCAGGGAAGCAGCCTGCGTGAACGCGGATTCGGCTTCCTCCGTGGCTCCGGCCCGCCAGAGTGAGATGCCCAGGTGCGCAACGGCAACGGATTCGAGCGGACCAATCCGCTCACGTTCGCCCAAGGGCATTTCCATGTAGGTCTGCAGCCCCGACCTTGCACGCGCCGCCGACCTGTCCAGCTGGCCGCTTCCCCGCAGTGCCACTGCCTCAACCAGCATCAGCAGCAGCCGCTCTGCTTCGGGCATGGAGCGGAAGAGCAGGCGTGCACCTGACAGTGCCAGAGTTGCCAGCTCCGCACCTCGAACGCGGCGAAAGGCGGAGGAGTTGTAGAGGACGGCGAGGGCAAGGGCGGGTGCAGGTTGCCGGGCCAGCCTGCGCAGGGAGACGCCTTCAAGGAGCTTCCTGGTCTCGGGACCGTGGAATGTGAAAAGCTCCAAGGCCCGGTGGCGGATAATTTCCGTGGCCAGGTCCAGGCTGTCCGCAGCCATGGCGTGGCGCAGCGCTTCGAGGGGCTGCCCCTGTTCCAGGAAGTACCGTCCGCAGATCTCTTCCAGGACGTGCACGCGTGCGGGGGACGACTTCCGCGCACCGGCCAGCACGGCGCTGCGCAGCAGCGGGATCATCACGGCGCCGCCGTCGCTGCTCCGGGTGAGGAGGCCTTTCTGTTCAGCCTCGCGGATCATCGTGTCAGCGTTTTGGCTGCCCCAAATATGTGCCGCAAGGGAGGCCGGAAGTTCCTCGGGCACGCAGGCGCCCAGCAGGAAATCAGCGAGCGCGGCGGAGACCCTGGGCGGGGACAGCAGCTCAGCGAGGTCCGCGGCGACGGCGTCCAGCACGGCTGGCAGCTGCCGTCCCGGGCGGCTGCGAACAGGCGCGGAGGAAAGTGCCATAAACCGGACCCATCGCGGCAGGCCGCTGGTTAGTGTCCGGATTTCCTCCGCCTGGGCCCGCAGCCCGGAGCCGGCCAGCGCACGTTCGCATTCCTCCACGGTGAACGCCAGCTGTTCCGGGCCTATCACTGCGACGTCCAGTTCCAAAAGCGCCTTTCGCAGCTCGATGCTTCCCAGCGCTGCCGTGCTGGCCACTATCCGCAGGCCGGGCACCGCCCGCAACATGTCGAGCAGCAGGTCCTCTGCAGGAAACCCGGTAGCCAGGTGGAGGTCCTCCAGGATCAGCAGGTCCCTGGCAGGCAGGTGCGCCAGGCGGGACAGCACGGAGCGGAGTTCAGCTCCCTCGGCCGCCTCCCGTCCAACTTCCTCAATCAGGGCGGCGTCGGCGGGTCCCGGCACTTCAAAGGCACCGGCCAGCAGTGCTGAGAGGAACCTGGCTGACGGGCCGGGCTGCTCGGCGGGCGCCATTGCGCTCCTGCGGGCCGAAACCCATGCAGCAGGCCGGTCCCGCGCAGCGGCCCAGTCCTGCAGGAGCGTGGTTTTTCCCGCTCCGTCAGGGCCGCGCACGAGCGTGAGCGGGGCGGCAGCGGCGTCGTCGAGCGCGTGCAGCAGCCTGGCGCGGGAGAGGACGAGCGGATTCGGGCGCGGGGGGCCCGGGACTACGGCGAAGTGCGGCATGTGGCTGGATCCGGCTCGGCGGGACGTGGATGCCCGAAGCCGCGCCGAAGCGCGCCCGGAAGCAGTTTCAAGATATCCGCTGCGAATCCCGGGACGCTATTATGTGACGCCGTCCCAGGCCTGTGAGGCGGGCAGCTGGATGACCCGGGAACTCTGTACCCGGGAGCGTCAGAAGACTGTCAATGCGGAAACGAGGTCGCGGTAGGCCATTCCGGAGGTCACCGGCTCCAGCGTGGCATGTTCTTCGTCGACGGTGAGCAGATGCTGACCTGCCCGGCCGGCGTCCACGTAGCCCCACTCAGGGACCGCGCCGGCCGCGGTTTGCACCTGGACGCGCCAGATGAACCACGGCTCGCACCACATCCGGATCCACGCCGGATCGTCCGTGGGCGCCGGCTCATCGACGGAAGCGATACGGCGGTCGAAGACCTCGGTCGGGAAATCGAGGACACCTGCCGTGAGGGTCCAGGCGGGACCAAGGCCCAGCCATGAAGCTGCCACCTGGGCCAGATCGGGGAGACCCACGAAATCCAGCTGGACGAGGGACTCATATCGGTCGATGCGGCCGGCGTCGAGTTCCGCCCGGGAGGGGCCGGCGAGTACCAGGGCATTCTCGTCATCGATTTGTATCTGCAGCTCGGTGGATCCCTGGGGATGCAGGCAATGGATGCTGACGGAGGCACGTGTCGAGGTTAGCGGTGCCGTGACGGTGATGCCCTCCGGCGTCAGGCGCCCTGCGGTATCCATGAGCCCGGCCTCGACCAGGGCGGCAAGGCCCGCTTTTCGGCCGGCTCGCTGGAAACGTCCGGCGTAGCCGCTCTCCGCGGCTGCGTCCAGCAGATGTACCGCTTCCCCGTTCAGCCACGGCCCCCGGGAACTGAAGGGCTGCCGGTCGGACAGACCACCGAGTTCTTCAAGGTCGGCTCCAAGAATCCGGCTCGCGGCCTCATCCAGCGCCGGTTCACGGTCCGGGACAACATCAACCATTGGAGGGGTCCTTCAGTGCGGCCGAGAGCGCGATGGCGCCCAGGACCTCGTCGTAGGCGGTCAGCTGGTTGGCGGCACAGGAGGTGGTCACAGAAGCGGCCAGTCCGTTGCGGAACAACAGCAGCTGGCTGCAGTGGATCAGCCCCCCGGATCCCCGGTGCAGGTACTCGAGCCGGCGGACGGCTTCCAGCTGGGGGACCGGGTCCACAGCAAGCAGATAGGGGTCCGCCAGGGAAGTCAGCAGTGATGCCATAACGACCGTGCTCAGTTGGGTTACGGTGCCGGGGAAGGGGAATACCGTAACGGCGACGTTCGGGCGGAAGCCGCCCTCCTCCATCCACTTCGTGAGCGGTGCTGCCACCACCAGTTCCGCGTCCGGGTGCGGAATGACTTCCCAGTCTGACGGGCGCTCAAGGGCGACGTTGGTGCTGTACTCAGCGGTGAACATTCCCGCTCCTTCGCAGCCAGGTGAACGGGGACGAATACTCGGGTTTCAGGACTTCGTCTTTATTCGCACCGCGATCCAGCCAGTCTTTGTACCAAGCGGGCAGCATAAAACGGGGGAGACGGAACAAGCAGGCGACCGCCAAGAGCATGAACGGTGCAAGGACATAGGTGGTGTTGACACCGTCAAACCAGTTGAGGCCGAGTTCCGCACAGACAGCGAGGAAGCTGCCCACGAGTAAGAACGGCAGCAGGTAGATGCCCAGGAAGCCGAAATAGCTGTGCCTGCCGAATTGATACATGTTCCTCTTCGCCGCCCAGCTGCGCCAGGTTCCTTTCATCGCTGCAACCCCGGAAATTACACAGTAGAGCGTTATCAAGAGCATGACGGCGCCGGCCAACAGTATTGCTAGTACGTCCATGACGTTGCATTCTCCCATGCTTCCCGGATCACCATAGCTTGAGGTTTTCCCATGCTTCCTTGAGGCCGCCCTTTGCGCCTTCTGCGATGCCCTTCTCTCCGGCATTCCTGAGGAAATTCCCGACGCCTTCTCCGACGGCTCCGCCGATCCACCCTCCCACAGCTGCTCCCACGAGGGTCCCGACCACTGGAATGGGGATGAAACTGCCGAGCGTGGCTCCTGCCGCGGCACCGAGTGAACTGCCTACCATGGACGCGCCTCCTTCGACTCCGGCAGTGGCGGCGGCGCTGATGACACGGTCTCCCGTACCCATCTCAGGATGGTCCAGCTGGTCCTGGTTCCATTGCTCCGCCCAGTTTTTGTAGACGGACAAGGCGCCGTCGACCACGCCCAGTCCATTGGAGGCCCTGTTCGCCCAGCGCGGCAGCTCCGGAGCAGCCGCGCTGTTTCCATTCGCGGTGGTCCGCCGCCGGGCTCCGGGGACCTTCGGGTCGCGGAAAACCGGTAGGTGAATGGTCAGTGCCCGCGCACCTAGTGGCGCGAGCAACGAGGCCATGAGGCTGCCAGCCGGGAGGTAGCGGTACGGCCGGCGGTTCAGCCGCAAGGTCACTGAGCCGGGCACATTGAGCTGGCGCCTGTTGGAACCGGGATCCAAAGCGATCCTAATGAGCCTCCGGCCGGGGTGCCTGTGCACTGAAACCAATCCGTTGGACGCCAGCCCGACGGCGACCGCGGCGTAGGGCGACGTTGCGACTCTGTGCGGCTCCCAAAATGACGTGTGCAGGCCGGAAATCGCCGCAGCACAGGCGTCTTCGGCAGCTTGGAGCTCGGCGGCGATAGAGGCTGACTCACGGGTGAGGCGTGCTTCTTCTGACCGGGCGGCGGAAGCGCTTTCCTGGCTGTCGTCGTCCAGCGGCCGGCAGGCGTGGGCATCCAGTGCAGCCAACAGAGCATCGTAGCGGGGGCGAAGCGCGTCAACGGCATCCGCGTAGGCATCAAGCGCATCCCGGATTGCGCCGGTCACATCCGCTGTTGCGTCCGTGTAGACGGCTGCCTTGGCCATGGCACCGTGGACTATGTCCTGCTCTGGGGCCTGGTAGCTGTCCTGGAGCCCGGTCCAGGCTGCAACCAGATCCTGGCCGTAGCCTTTCGCCCGCTGTCCCGACGCGTCGATCGCTGCCGCGTCATTGCGGACGGCACCGGTGTCCGGCAGTACGGGGAGGTTTCCTGCACTCACCGTCCGCCTCCTGCGCTGTCCTCGTCCGAGGTGGCGGCGGGGGATTCGCCGGCCATCCGATTCGCGTTGCCGGCCATCTCTTCGTCGCCGCGCACATAGTGGTCCACAGCCTCGCTGGTCGAATTGCAGGCGTTTTCGCTGCGGACGGTGCCGCTGTTGATCAGCCGGGACAAATAGTCCGCATAGCATTCCGTGAGCGCCTGAAGGATCACGGGGCTGTTGGCCGAACCGGCAGCAGAGGTGACTGCGTTCTGGAGTGTGGTCTCCTCGGCGATCAGATCTTCCACCGTGGCGCGTGCCTTCCCAATGACGCCACGGACTGTGGCGACTTGGATATCCCAGCCGTTGACCGGCATTTCTTCCCCCTGTATTGCAGAACAACTTACGTTCCATGTGCTCAAAGCATTCGTAACGCGAAGAGCCTAGCGCAGGACACACAGGGGGCCCATGGGGAGAACTATCCATGGGGGATGCTTACGGGCGTGGGAAAGCGAAGGAAGCTAGGCGGGCTTTTCGATGTCTGCGGCGTCCTGGATGGAATACGCGTAGCCCTGCTCCGCCAGGAAACGCTGGCGCTTGGCGGCGAAGTCCTGGTCCAGGGTGTCGCGCGCGACGACGGTGTAGAAGTGGGCAGCCCGGCCGTCGGACTTCGGGCGCAGCAGGCGGCCCAGCCGCTGGGCTTCCTCCTGGCGGGAACCGAAGGATCCAGAGACCTGGATGGCCACCGAAGCTTCCGGCAGGTCGATGGAGAAGTTGGCAACCTTGGACACCACCAGGGTCTTCAGCTTGCCTTCGCGGAAGTCGCTGAACAGCCGCTGGCGTTCCTTGACCGGCGTTCCGCCCTTGATCACGGGTGCATCCAGCCGCTCAGCCAGCTCATCCAGCTGGTCGATGTATTGCCCGATCACCAGGATCTGGTCGCCTTCATGCCGGCGGACCAGGTCCTGCACCACCTTGGACTTGGTTTCCGACGTTGAACACAGGCGGTACTTGTCCCCGTCCTCGGCCATGGCATAGGCAACGCGTTCGTCCCGCGGCAGATCCACCCGGACTTCGATGCACTCTGCCGGGGCAATGTAGCCCTGTGCCTCGATGTCCTTCCAGGGTGCGTCGTAGCGCTTGGGACCGATCAGGGAGAACACTTCGCCCTCGCGGCCGTCTTCGCGCACCAGCGTGGCGGTGAGGCCCAGCCTGCGGCGGGCCTGCAGGTCAGCGGTCATGCGGAAGATCGGTGCCGGGAGCAGATGGACCTCGTCGTAAATGATCAGGCCCCAGTCGTTGGCATCCAACAGCTCCAGGTGCGGGTACAGTCCGCCGCGCTTGAGGGTGAGCACCTGGTAGGTGGCGATGGTTACCGGGCGGACTTCCTTGACCGCACCCGAGTACTCGCCGATTTCATCTTCGGTCAGCGATGTGCGGCGAAGCAGTTCGTCCTTCCACTGCCGGGCCGACACCGTGTTGGTCACCAGGATCAGCGTGGTCGTGGAGCTGGTCGCCATGGCGGCGGCACCCACCAGCGTTTTGCCGGCACCGCAGGGCAGCACCACCACTCCCGAGCCGCCGGCCCAGAAGTTCTCCGTGGCCAGCTTCTGGTAGGGGCGCAGCGCCCAGCCGTCCTCGTTCAGCAGGATTGGGTGCGGCGTGCCGTCCACATACCCGGCCAGGTCTTCCGCCGGCCAGCCGAGCTTGAGCAGGAGCTGTTTGAGCTGGCCGCGCATCGCGGACTGCACCACCACCGTTTCACCGTCGATCCGCGGACCCAGCAGCGGCTGGATCTTTTTGGCGTGCAGCACTTCCTCGAGGACAGGGTAGTCATTGGTGCGCAGCACCAGTCCGTGCTGCGGGTCCTTCTCCAGCCGCAGCCGCCCGTACCGGGACATGGTTTCCTCGATGTCCACCAGCAGGGTGTGCGGTACAGGGAAGCGGGAATAGGTGAGCAGGGTGTTCAGCACCTGCTCGGCGTCCAGCCCGGCGGCCCGGGCGTTCCAAAGCCCCAGCGGGGTAAGGCGGTAGCTGTGGATATGTTCGGGGGCCCGCTCAAGTTCCGCGAACGCTGCGATGGCGTGCCTGGCCTCTACGGCCTGGGGGTGGTCCACTTCCAGCAGAATGGTCTTGTCGCTCTGGACGATCAAAGGTCCGTCAACCATGTGCTGGGCTGCCCTCCACTATTTCCACATCCATTATCCGATGTATCGACACTACGCGTTCAACGTCCCGGCGGGGGTCGAAGACCCGTACCCGGCCGTCGCCTACCGATAGGGGAACGAAGATTTCCTGGCGTTCATTCCCCTGGCTGTCCACCACCCCCATTCGCACGGAGCTCTTGGTGCGGATGGCCTTGCGCAGGGTCTCCAGGCCCACCAGCGGAACGGATTCGTCCGGCTTGGCCGCTACGGCCGGCCCCCGGCCGCGCAGCGCAGCGAGCTGAGCCTCGAGGTCTTCCTCGGTCAGTTCCCACTGGTTCACGCGGGTGGCGGATGAGGACGGCGCCGGGACGGGCGGCCTGGCATGGGAACCGGATGCTTCACGTGCGCGCCCCTCCATGACCGGCGCGTAGCCCAGGTTTCGGATCGCCAGCGCGAGTTCCTGCGGAGTCGCGGCGGACGCAATGACGGTAGGGGCGATGCGCGTCAGGCCCAGGACGGCAGCCCGGGGATCGGCCATCAGGGCGTTCAGCCCGGGTTCGTCGTCGCTGCGCAGGTAGGACCATGCCGCGCCAATGCGCAGGCGTCCGTGCCGGGCGGCGGTATCCTCCACCAGATAGCGCAGCGGCTGCGGAACTTCGGTGGCGGAGTAGTGAGCCAGGAATTCAAGGATCGACGCCGCGTCCAGGTCGGCGTCCAGCGCTCGCCGCACCGAGTTTGCAGAGAAGCGGTAGATCGTAGCCGGCCCCTGTCCTTCGGCATCTGCCAGCAGCGCCAGCTGCCGGGCAACCTTGGGATCCAGGTACCCCGGAGCGACGGCAGTGAGGTCTGCCTGCAGCAGGAAGGAGCTCAGCGGCTCGGGCAGGGCCGCCCGAAGCCGGTCCACGGCGCGGTCCAGCTCCCCGGCGGCGACGGCGTGGCCAAGTTCGGTCATGGCTCCGGAGCCGATCAGCCCCAGCTGCGCGGCTTCCTTTAAGATGCCGGGGACCAGGCGGGCGAAGCGGCGCTGCAGCCGTGGCTGGTGCCAGGTCAGGGCGCTGATCAGGTCTTCTGCGTCATAGGCGCCGGAATGTCCTTCGTCCATGACTTCCGCTGCGGCGAGGGAAGAAAGCATCTCCAGCGTTCGCCGGCGGACCAGCGGCGCATCCGGGCGGGACAGTTCTCCGGCCAGGGCGTTGACGGAGCCTCCACCGGGCAGTGGCCCGCCGACCAGCGACGGCGCCCGCTCTGCCTCCAACCAGGCCCGGACCAGGTGCTGCCACTGCAGTTCGCGGTCCATGGTGTGCCATTCGCTCTCCGCTGTGCCCCAGCGGGACGTTGCCGCGTCCAGGACCAGAAGCCCGGACAGGGCAGCAAGCTCAAGCAGCCAGGCGGTGGCCGGTCCGTCCAGGCGCAGGGCCTCTGAGACACGCCGGACCTCGCGCACCCCGACGCCGCCGGACCGGAGCGTGCCGATCGGGGCTTCGGCGGCAAGGGCCAGCAGCTCGGTAACCAGCCGCAGCGTCTCCGCCACGGCGCCGAAGGCCGCATTGTCCCGCAGCGCATGGGGGACGGGGCGGGGTGTTGGAGGGACAGGGTCAAGCTGGAAGTCGGAAACGATCACATGGCCGCGGGAAGCCTGCCCCACCGGCCTGGGCAGTTCAACGTGCAGGGCATCCAGGGGCACCAGGAGACCATGTGCAACCAGCCACTCCACGGGGGTGGGGGAGGGGTTGTCCAGGACGGCGCGGCTAATGGCAGCCTTGCGCGGGATAGTGCCCACCGGCGAGTACTTGAACCGCCGAAGGAGGTCGTGGGTCTGCGGCGGGGCGTCGGCCAACAGGGCTTCCCAGCCGGCCGGATCCGAGACCAGGTGATGCAGGGAATGGGCTGCCGTGGACGGCGTGTCTGCCTTCTCGATGGGAAGCCCGCGCTGGCGCAGCCCTTCGACGATTCCCACCAGCCGCTGCCCGAATTCCGGCTGCTGGGCGGCCAGCGTGGAATAGGGCCGGCCCAGGCCGGCCGGGTAGGCGCCCAGCGCTTCGCCCATGACGGAGACCGGCAGGTAGAACCGGCGTCCGGCGTCGGCCTTCGGAGCTCCGGGATGCGGGGTTGCCCGGCGCAGGAGGGCAAGGCTGTGGAGGTAACCCAAGATCGCGTCCAGGGCCTTGATGGTGGACCCGGAGATTGAAGACTTGAGCCAGGACGCGGTGGTGCTCAGGTGCGAGTCTTCGTTGGTGGTCAGGTCGAGTGCTTCAAGGACCTGGAGCTGGGGTGCCGTGAGTTTTTCGAGCGCACGCTGTACGCTGATGCGCGTTGACGCCCGGGCTGCGAGGGCCTGGAAATCCGGCACCGGGGGAAGTGCCAGGTCCGGTCGGGCGAGAAGGAGCTCACGCAGTTGTTCGTCACTGCGCGCTGCAAGGTCTTCAGCCAAGGCTCGGATCGCGGACATCGTCCAATACGTTACCCGAGTGGGACCGAAAACAAACGGGTCAGCCCCGGCGCCGCCGCACGATTGAGTCAATTACCAGCCCGGCCATCATCAGGAAGGCCAGGGGCAGGCAGTAGAACGCGCCGGCAGCGAATCCGGGCCAGACGGTTTCTCCGCGAAGTGCTTCCAGCAGCAGGGCGGCCAGGCTCACGACGCCGGCCACGGCAAGTACTGCGGCCAGCGTGGTTGCCAGCAGGCGGAGGGCAGAGCGTTTCTTCCGCTCCGCGCCCTGCGGGGCGGCGTCGGGAATCCCGGTTCCCCGGCCAAGGGCGGTGCCGGTGCCGGCTGCTTTGTCTGCGGGGCTTGGGCCCAAATGCTCCATGGTATTTAACGCTAACAGCTAAAATTCTGCCCACCCAAAGCGGGACGGGTCCAGCATTAGGGCGCTCGGGATATTCTAAAGGGAAGACTCTTCCCCGTAGTATCTCAACAGGCATCCGCCGCCGGTCCGATTGGACTCCGGAAGACGGATACGCGCGGACGTAACACCCCTTTCATCACCAGATGCGGTCGAAAGCCCGCACCCGACACCTAAGAACGAGGTAAGCGAAGTGCCCATCGGCAAGGTCAAGTGGTTCGACACTGGCAAGGGATTCGGATTCCTGGCCACTGACGACGGCCAGGAAGTCTTCCTGCATGCTTCTGCGCTTCCCGCTGGTGTCAGCGAGGTGAAGCCCGGGACCCGGATGGAGTTCGGCGTAGCTGACGGACGCCGTGGACCGCAGGCACTCTCTGCCCGGATCCTGGAGGCCCCGCCGTCGGTGGCAAAGGCCACCCGCAAGCCGGCGGACGACATGGCCGTCATTACCGAAGACCTCATTAAACTGTTGGATGGAATCTCCAACGGACTGCGCCGGGGCAGGTACCCGGAGAAGAAGCATGCAACCAAGGTGGCTGCGGTGCTGCGGGCTGTTGCAGACGACCTTGATGCATAGGGGCAGAACCACCGAGTGAAAACCACCGAAGCGAGCGATACCCAGGAAACGCCGAAGCCTGCTGCCGCGCGGAAACCTCCGCGCAAGCCGTCCAAGCCGGACGCGGTGCTTGCCGCTGCCGTCGAGACGGCCCGTGCCGGCCTGCTGGAAGTTGTGCCGGAAGAGCAGATAGGGGAGTGGCTGAGCGCTGTTCCCGACGCGGACCGGCTGGTCACCCACCGGTTCCGGGCCAACCGTCCCGGCTATCGGGGCTGGGAATGGTTCGCCACTGTAGCACGGGTTCCGCGCGGCAAGGCCGCGACGGTCTGCGAAGTAGGTCTGCTGCCCTCGGCTGACGCTGTCCTGGCACCGGAGTGGGTGCCGTGGTCCATGCGTGTCCGGCCGGAGGACGTGGCTGCGCAGGAAGCTGAGAAGGAACAGGACGCCGCGGCATCGGAGACTGTGGCAGAGGAAGAAACCGCAGGCACGCCTGCGGCAGCGGAGGACGAATAAGCAGTGAGTGCACGGAACGCGGTTCACTATCCCGGAAGGGGGAAGTGAACCTAAATGTTCCGTTCCCTTCGCATCTTCAACTACCGCATCTGGTTCCTGGGAGCACTGGTTTCCAATATCGGAACCTGGATGCAGCGCACCGCGCAGGACTGGCTGGTCTATGACATCCTGACCAACCAGGATGCTGCGGCCATGGGCATTGTGATGGCGCTCCAGCTCGGTCCGCAGCTGCTGCTCGCTCCGTGGGCAGGGCTGGTCGCGGATACCTATAACCGGCGCAAGGTCCTGCTTGCTACGCAGGTGGCCATGGCGGCCCTGGGCGCAGGACTTGGGTTGCTGGTGCTCTCGGGCCACGCGCAGCTCTGGCACGTATATGCCTTCGCACTGGCACTCGGAGTGGTCTCGGCAATCGATGCACCCGCCCGCCAGAGTTTCGTCTCCGAAGTGGTCAGCGAGGAGAACCTGCCCAACGCCGTCGCGCTTAACAGTGCCTCCTTTAACGGGGCGCGCATGGTTGGCCCGGCGGCTGCCGGCCTGCTGACCGTAGCCGTTGGACCGGGATGGGTGTTCCTCATTAACACCGTGACCTTCGCGGCTATGGTTCTGGCGCTCCTGAAAATGCGGTCCTCGGAGCTGCGCGTGCTGCCCAAGGCCCCGCCCGGCAAGGGCAGGATCCGAGCCGGCCTGAAGTACGTGAGGTACCGGCCGGACCTGGTCATGGTGCTGGTGGCCATTTTCATCGTGGGTACCTTCGGACTGAACTTCGCGGTGTATATCGCGGCCATGGCACGAACCGAATTCGGCCAGGACGCCGGGATCTTTGGCCTGCTGAACTCGATCATGGCCATTGGCTCGGTTGCCGGTGCGCTGCTTTCCGCCCGCCGGGACAAACCGCGGCTGAGGTTCATCTTCGGCGCAGCGGGCGCCTTTGGCGTGGCCTGCCTGATCGCAGCCCTCTCACCGAACCTGTGGATCTTTGCGCTGTCCCTGATCCCGGTGGGCCTGTTCGCCCTGACACTGATGACCAGCGCCAATGCCTACGTCCAGACCACCACGACGCCCGTGATGCGGGGCCGGGTGATGGCACTCTATTTCGCGATTTTCCTGGGCGGCACTCCGCTGGGAGCCCCGATCGTGGGCTGGGTCTCCAACGCCTTCGGCCCGCGCTGGAGCCTGGGTGTAGCCGCTGCCTCCGGCCTGGTCACTGCCGTGATCGGCTTGGTCTGGGCCTGGCGCTCACACCACCTTCGCCTGCATTACGACCGCTCGGCACGCCGGCGCCTGTACCTGACGAGCAGCGCCACCGAGGACACCACCGAGGACACCGGCGAGGACGCCGCCGGGGGCCTGACGAAAGAGGACCCCGGCCCGCGCTAGCGGGACCGGGGTCCTGATTCCGGGTACACGGCCTTGGCTAAGCCGGCCGGCAGCGTTCGGTTAGGCGTGCTCGATCACGTAGTCGATGCACTGCAGCAGGGCGCTGACGTCGTCGGGCTCGATTGCCACGAAGGTGGCGATGCGCAGCTGGTTGCGTCCCAGCTTCCGGTAGGGCTCCACATCCACGATGCCGTTGGCACGCAGCGTCTTGGCGATGGCTGCCGCGTCAATTGACTCATCGAAGTCGATGGTGGCAATGACGTTGGAACGGTCCTCGGGGCGGGTGACGAACGGTGAAGCGACACCGGACTTTTCCGCCCAGGAGTAGATCCGCCCGGCCGAGTCCGCGGTGCGGGCCGAGGCGAAGTCCAGTCCGCCGCTGGAGTTCAGCCACTGGATCTGCGCATCAAGGGTCACCAGGGTGGAGAGCGAGGGCGTGTTGTACGTCTGGTTCAGCCGCGAGTTGTCCACGGCCGTCTGCAGGTTCAGGAAATCCGGGATCCAGCGGCCAGAGGCATTGATCCGGGCAGCGCGTTCCAGCGCGGCGGGGGAGAACATGCCCAGCCACAGTCCGCCGTCGGAAGCGAAGTTCTTCTGCGGAGCGAAGTAGTAGACATCAGCCTCGGCGAGGTCCACGTCCAGGCCGCCGGCAGCGGACGTAGCGTCAATAAGGACAAGTGAACCTTCGTCGGCTCCGGCAACGCGGCGGACGGGAGCGGCCACGCCGGTGGACGTTTCGTTCTGGGGCCAGGCGTAGACATCCACGCCCTCTTCGGCGGCTGCCTCCGGACGGGTGCCCGGCTCGGCCTTGATGATGCTGGACGCAGCAAGGAACGGTGCCTTGTTGGTGGCGGCGGCGAACTTGGAGCCGAATTCCCCGAAGGAGAGGTGCTGGGCCTTGTTCTCCACCAGGCCAAAGGATGCGATGTCCCAGAAGGCCGTGGAGCCGCCGACGCCGAGGACTACTTCGTATCCTTCAGGGGCGGAGAAGAGTGAAGAGAGGCCCTCGCGGATGCTTCCCACCAGGTTCCGGACCGGGGCCTGCCGGTGGGAGGTGCCCAGCAGCTTGGCTCCGGCGTCGGACAGTGCCTGGATCTGTTCGGGACGGACCTTGGAAGGACCGGCTCCGAAGCGCCCGTCCTTGGGGAGAAGTTCAGCGGGAATCGTAACGGCGGTATCGCCCATTTTCTGTATGCTCCAAGCGGGTTGGCAGGGTGCTTCACGTACTCTTCCATTCAACACCCCGCGCCCGCACCGGTCCTATTTGTGACCGGCTGTTCCAGCAGCAGGGGCGGGTGGAGGAATTCTCCCGGGCTTGCGGCGATGGGCTAACGTGGGAACAAAACTGCCGGCGCGTTCTGCGCCGCTGTGGTGATTCTCTTTTGCACGATTGCTAGGAGCGGCTGGTCATGACGGACCTCATCGACACAACTGAGATGTATCTTCGGACGATCCTTGAGCTGGAAGAAGAGAACATCGTGGCTTTGCGGGCTCGGATTGCCGAGCGCCTGCGCCATTCCGGCCCCACCGTTTCCCAGACCATTGGGCGAATGGAGCGGGACGGCCTTGTGGTGGTCTCCGGGACCCGGCAGCTTGAACTGACCGATCTCGGCAGGCGGCGCGCCACCGAAGTCATGCGCAAGCACCGCCTGGCGGAGCGCCTGCTGGCAGATGTCATCGGCCTGGACTGGGCCTACGTCCACGACGAGGCCTGCCGCTGGGAGCACGTGATGAGTGAGCGCGTTGAGCGCCGGCTTTATGATCTGCTGGGCAAGCCAACGGAATCACCCTACGGCAACCCGATTCCAGGGCTGGAAGCCCTCGGCGGCCAGGCAGCGGTGCAGCCGCTGACCCCGTACCGGGACCTGCTCTCCGCCGTTTCGGAGTCCGGCGCCGGGCAGTCAATGCTCCTTGAACGCCTGGCCGAACCGATCCAGGTGGATCCGGAACTCCTGACCCAGCTTGACGAGGCAGGCCTGCGACCAGGCGCCACCATCACCGCAGAGGTTGTGGGCGGCTACATCTCCGTTCGGGTTCCAGGCATCGAAGGTGCCCTTGAACTGCCTGCAGAGGTGGCTTCGCACGTCTTTGTCTCCGCACCCGCTTCGTGACCTGCCGCCGCGCCAGATAACGGAATGGTATCTTTTGGGATTTTTCGCCTATAGTGGCATCTGACTACAGCAGCAACACCGTTAACCGGTCCAACAGCCTAACCCTGCCACTGGACCGCAGGTGCAACCGTTCGCGGGCAGGGGCGGAGGACCCACCAAGCGGCAGTATGACTGCCTTGGGGTGAAGCCTTCGAGCAGCACGGCACAATCCATACCGGACTGGACCGTGCGTCGTGGGCCGAGTTTCTCTACTCGAATCCGACAGCTAACTTCGCAGGCTTGTTAGAGAGGGAACCACTTGTCGAAGCATGCTGCTTCGGGCAGGCGCAGGGCTGAAACGCCGGCCGTCGAATTGCGCCCACGCACCGCTGTCCGGACCGCCGGAAGGCGCCGCGCTGAACCCGTACACCGCCCCATGGGCGGGGCCGCCCAGAAGTTTGCCATTGCCGCAGCTGCCTCCGGGATTGTGCTGACGGTAGCGGTACCGACGACGGCGGCAGCCACCGATCCAGCCGTTGAGCCGCAGCCGGTCGCTGCCGATCCGGTCTCCGCGGATGCAAATGCGGTCCTGGACTTTGAGCGGGCAGCGCTGAGCTCCAAATTCGATCCGGACGCCAAGCTCCGCGGCCTGAGCGTCGCCGGAACGGACGTCACGCCGGCGGCAGCCAAGGGCACGCTGGCAACGCCGCTGAAGTCCGACCTGGTCCAGACATCATCCTTCGGGTACCGGGTAAGCCCTATTACCGGTACCGCTGGTGAACTGCACACGGGCCAGGACTTCGCCGCAGCGTGCGGCACGGAAGTAACCGCCGCGGCCGCCGGCACAGTGAAATCAGCCGGCTGGCATGCGCTGGGCGGCGGCAACCGCGTTGTGGTGGATCACGGCAACGGCGTTGAAACCACGTACAACCACCTCTCCGCCATCAGCGTGTCCGTCGGGGACACGGTGGAGCGAGGACACCTGGTAGGCGCCAGTGGCAGCACCGGTGCTTCAACCGGGTGCCACCTGCACTTCGAAGTACTCGTAAACGGCACTCCCGTCGACCCCCTGGGCTGGTTGTGACCGCCTCAACACGCTTTCGTGACCTGAGCGTGACATTTCAGTGATGTTGTTATATTCTCGTCACCGTGCCTGATTCGCCAAAGATCGGGCACTCTCGAACAGATTGCCGAGCTCTGCCACTGTCCGAGATCCGTTCGCAAAATCGCATGGCAGAGGCGGGGGAACCAATTTCGGGTTTCGAAAGAAGCCCTTGGGGTTAAGTTGCCGGACCTAGCAGTCCAGCAACCGGGTGACTCCCATCCGAATCCGACAGCTCACCTCGCAGGCATTGGGAGAGGCAAAACTGTGTCATCAGTCAATTCCGGCCGCCGTCGTGCCGCCACTGCGCCGGTAACTCCGTTTACCGCGCTGTCCAAAGCTGTTACCGCCAACGCAGGCTCCGTAGGTCGCCAGGCCGCCGTCGTCGTCGCTGCTTCCGGCCTTGTCCTGGCCGCAGGCATGCCGGCCCAGGCAGCCCCGGTCTCGACCGACCGCCAGGCCCTTGAATCCACACCCCTTAACGTTGTGACCTCCAACGGAACCGTCACGGTTTCCGAGCAGGCACCGTTCGAACTCCCGGTCCAGCCGCTGGCCGGTTCCGTTTCCGGAGCCGAAACCCGCGCACAGATCGCCGCTGCCGAGCAGGCTGCCGCTGAGGAAGCTGCCGCAGTTGCCGCAGCAGCACAGCAGCAGGCCGCCGCCGCACGGCAGGCCGCAGCGCCTGCTCCGGCTGCCCAGGGAGCCCAGGCTGCCGGGAACGTCACCACCGCATCCTCCGCTCCGGTCAGCGCCAGCGGCGTTGCTGCGGGCCTCGTTGCATCCGCCTACGCCCAGATCGGCGTCGCACAGGACTGCACCGCCATGGTGGAGAAGGCACTGCGCTCGGTCGGCAAGTCTGTTGGCGACCTGGCTCCCGGCCAGTTCTTCGCCTACGGCACCGTTGTTGGCAGCCCCCAGGCCGGCGACCTTGTCATCACCGGCGGCCACGTCGCTATCTACGTCGGCAACGGCCAGGTCATCAGCGGTGGCCTGAACGGTATGAACACCGGCCTCCACTCCCTGTCCGACCTGCCCGGCGCAAGCTTCGTCCGCGTCAGCTAACGCTCAGTTTCCAGAATCCACGGAGAAAAATGACCACGTCAACTGAGCGTGCGCGCCATCGTGCGCCCGTGCAGCGCAATGCTTCCCTGACTGCCCTTGCCGATGCTGTCAGCAGCGCTGGCACCGTCGGCCGCCAGGCAGCAGTTATCGCTGCTGCCTCCGGTCTTGTCCTCAGCACCGGTGTGGCTGCAAACGCGGCCGGACCCGAGGTTTCCCGCGATGTGCAGACCAGCAAGCTGGATCTGTCCTCCATTCCGCTCCAGGTTCCGGCCGATGCAATCGGACCGAACCTGACGCTCACTCCCGTTCCCGGCGTAACGGTGGCCCCCGAGGTCACCGTCCAGTCCCAGGAAGTGAATACTCCGGTAGTGCAGGAAGCTGTGGCAGGCAACACCGCTGCAGGCAACACCGCAGCGGCACCCGCCGCAGCCCAGGCTGTTCCGGCTCCCGCCGTGGCTGCTTCCGGCGTGGCGGCAACCATTGCTGCAGCTGCCTACGCCCAGCTGGGCGTCATGCAGGACTGCACGATGCTTGCCACCAATGCACTGGCAGCGGCGGGCATCAACTACCACGGCTGGCCGGCCGGATACCTCTCCCTGGGCCGTACGGTCAGCGCCGGGGAAGCAATTCCCGGCGACCTGATCTACTACGCCGACGGCGGCATGGGCATGGCCCACATCGCGGTCTACGTCGGCAACGGCCAGGCAGTCCATGGAGGTTTCTTCGGAAACCAGACCGTGGTTGCTCCGGCTGAGCTTGGTTCCGGCGGAGTTTACATCCGCGTTGGCGGCTAAGAACCACGAATGACACAGAGAAGGGCCCTGCCGGAAACGGCAGGGCCCTTCTGCCGTTTCCGGGGCCAGGCAGGCCCCGGAAGGTCCGCCGACGGGATCAGGCCAACTCGGACCTGTTTAATGGCGGGATCGGCCTGCGCGGCTTACCCTTGCAGTGAACATTCGAAGTACCGCGCGGCCGGTGGACGTTGTTTTTTGCCGGCGGCGGGCAGGCGAAGAGGAACGTGCATGCGAACCCTGGTTCTGAACGCGGGCTATGAACCGCTGGCTGTGGTCACTTTCCGGCGTGCGCTGGTACTCGTCCTTTCCGGGAAAGCCAGCGTCCTGGCCGAGAGCGGAGACCCGGTTGTGGGTCCCGGCGACGTCTTCGGGCGCCCCTCGGTGATTCTGCTGAACCGGTACGTGAATATTCCGTACCGTGATTCAAGCGTCGCGACGCGCAGGGGCGTACTTCGCCGGGACAGCCACTGCTGCGCGTACTGCGGCAAGGCAGCAGCAACCGTGGACCACGTGGTGCCAAAGTCACGCGGGGGACAGGACAGCTGGGAGAACATGGTGGCGTGCTGCCTTCGCTGCAATAACAAGAAGGGGGACAGGACGTTGAACCAGCTCGGCTGGAAAC
The DNA here is from genome assembly GCF_039528575.1 of Arthrobacter gandavensis. NCBI lineage: Bacteria > Bacillati > Actinomycetota > Actinomycetes > Micrococcales > Micrococcaceae > Arthrobacter > Arthrobacter gandavensis. Next base: position 92,430 of record NZ_BAAALV010000008.1, on the reverse strand, counting down.
TGCGCTTCACTCCGCGGGCCCCGCACGGGACCCGCTGGCAGATACGTGAACTGGAACAGCCTGCTGACCAGTGGAGCCCTTTCCTGGGAGATACGGCTGCATGAGCGGGCCGCAGCCGGCAGGTTACGACGCCGTCATCCTGGCCGGCGGGCGGTCCTCGCGGTTAGGGGGCGAACCCAAGGCAGAACTGGTGGTTGAGGGCGAGACCCTGCTGGTGCGCACGCTGGGCGCCGTGAAGGGCGCGGTGAATGTGGCTGTGGCCGGACCCCCGTCACTGGCGCGGACCCTCTCAAACTCGGGCTTTGCTCCTCTGCTGGTGAGGGAGGACCCACCCTTTGCCGGTCCGGCGGCGGCGGTGGGGGCCGCGCTGACAGCCATCGGGAGCCATTCGGCTGAGAGCGGTACGCCCCGCAGCCCCTGGACGCTTATCCTGGCCTGCGACATGCCCGAGGCACATCGCGCCGTTCCGGTGCTGCTCGCTGCAGTGCACGCGGATCCCAGCTGTTCGGTGCTCGCGGTGGACGCGGCCGGCAAAACACAGCCGCTTGCCGGCGTGTACCGCACCGAAGCCCTGCTTGAAGCCGTGGCGTCAGGCCCCGGTGCGCTGGCAAATCTCTCAATGTTCAGCATGCTTGCTAGGGTGCAGTGGAGAGAGGTTGCCGTTCCGGAAGGAAGCACTGCGGACGTGGACACTTGGGACGATGCCGGGAAATGGGGTATCCGGTCCCGGGCACGCACCGCCGCTCCGTCATCCGGATCCGCAGCTGCAGCCAAGGACTAAGGAGTCAGCATGGGAACCCAGCAGCAGGAACTCGAGGAGTGGACGCAGCGTTTACTGCAGGCCTTTGAGCTGGACGGGACGCAGGTGGACATCGACGCTGTCCTGGACCTCGCGGCTGCGGCCGCCCACAACGTGGTCCGCCCGGCTGCGCCCCTCACTACGTTTGTTGCGGGATTCGCCGCGGGGCTCGCGGCCGGAAGCGGGCAGGCGGACGAGTCCGTGGCCATGCGGGCGGCCATCCGGGCAGCCCAGCGTGAATGCGACGCCGAAGCAGACCGGAAGGAGTCAAAGTGAACGGTTCCGCACCCGTGATCCTGCCCTTGCAGCCGAACACCTCATGGAAGGAAGCGAGGAAGGCAGCGTACGCGGCTGCCCGTCCGCTTCCGTTTGAAACTGTTCCCCTCGCCGAGGCGCTGGGGCACACCCTCGCCTCCGACGCCGTCGCCCTCCACCAGGTACCGCACTACGCCTCCTCCGCAATGGACGGGTGGGCGGTGGCCGGCCCGGAACCGTGGACGATCGTTGTGCCCGAACCGGAACCGGAACCCTGGCAGATCCACAAGGAATCCGGCAGGCGTCCGCTGCAGTCAGGCGAAGCGGTATCCATCCTGACCGGTGGCCTGGTTCCGGCGGGTGCGGAGGCGATCCTGCGGACGGAGAACGGGGAGCTGTCCCCGGGAGATCCTGCAGTACTGCGCCGTGCGGCCACCGCCCGGGAAGACGAACCGCGGCTCGGTGAGCACATCCGCCCCGCCGGCGAAGAAGCTGCTGCGGGAGAGATCACGATAGCTGCCGGTACGGTCCTGAACCCGGCACACATTGCCTTGGCGGCAGTATGCGGCCATGACACGCTGCCTGTGTTGAGGGCTCCGCGCGTTTCCATGCTCTTCACCGGCGACGAAGTCATTGAGTCGGGCCTGCCGGACTCCGGCCAGGTCCGTGACACGTTCGGACCGCAGCTGCCGCAGCTGGTGGAGATGCTGGGCGGACGCGTGGATGTGGTGCGCCGTCTGCCGGATCGCCTGGATGACGTGATTGCCGCCCTGAGCACCGACGCAGTGGACGAGCATTCACTGGCCATGTCTTCAGGCGACGTCCTGGTGACCACCGGCGGCACGGGGATTTCCGACGCCGACCACCTGCGCAGGGCACTGGAAGCCGTGGATGCAGAACTCCTGATCGACGGCATCGCCATGCGGCCGGGCCATCCCACGCTGATGGCGCGGCTGCAGGACGGCCGGTTCGTCGTGGCGCTGCCCGGTAACCCGCTGGCGGCCATGATGGCTGTCTTTACAGTGCTCGAGCCGCTGCTGCAGGGACTGCGCGGTGCGCCGGCCGGAAAGGACTACCATGTGCTGGCCGGCGTCGATGTGGCGCCGCTGCCCGGACGCACCCGCCTGGTCCCGTGCCGGATCCAGGACGGGCGCGCCATTCCTTCCCAGTACTTCCGCTCGGGCATGCTCCGCGGCCTGGCTGAGGCGGACGCCATCATGGTGCTGCCCGAAGAGGGCTGCACCGCCGACCAGTCCGTCAGTGCGCTGCCGCTGCCGTGGCCGGTGCAGCAGCCTCCAGCCGGATAATCACGGACTTGGACGTCGGGGTGCCGCTGACTTCGGCTACGGAGTCCAGCGGCACCAGCACGTTCGCCTCCGGATAGTACGCAGCAGCGCATCCCACGGGCGTGTTGTAGGCAACCGCACGGAAGGACTCGGCACGCCGTTCAACGCCGTCCTCGTATTCGGAGACCATATCCACCATGTCTCCGTCCTTGAAGCCGGCTGCCGCGAGGTCCTTTTCATTCACGAACACCACCCGGCGTCCGCCGTAGATGCCGCGGTAGCGGTCGTCCTTGGCATAGACCGTGGTGTTGTACTGGTCATGCGCACGCAGGGTCTGCAGGATCAGCCGCCCCTCGGGCACCCTGGGATAGTCCAGTTCATTGGCGGTGAAGCGGGCCTTGCCGGTTGCCGTGGCGAACCTGCGGCCGTCACGGGGTCCGTTGGGCAGGACGAATCCACCGCCCCCGCGCTTGATCTTGGACTCGAAGCCTTCAAAGCCGGGAATGACGTTCTCGATCCGGCGGCGGATGAGCGAGTAGTCGGCACGGCAGGCGATCCAGTCCAGCTGCGGGGCATTTGCGCGGAAGGGGGCGTTCTCCCCGGCGAAGAGACGCTCGGCCAGCTCGCACACGATCGCCACCTCTGACCGGACTTCGGGTCCGGGGGGATCAAGGCGTCCCTGCGAGGCATGCACTGCGCTCATTGAGTCTTCCACCGTGACCCTCTGGTCACCGCTTGCCTGGGTGTCCCGGTCCGTCCGGCCCAGCGCGGGAAGGATCAGGGCCCGGCGGCCGTGGACCAGATGGGACTTGTTCAGCTTGGTTGACACCTGGACTGTGAGTTCAGTGTTGCGCAGGGCGTCCTCGGTGACGGCGGAATCCGGGGTGGCGCGGATGAAATTGCCGCCCATCGCCATGAAGACCCGGACTTTGGAGTCCCGCATGGCCCGGATGGCGTTGACTGTGTCGAACCCGTGGCGCCGCGGCGAGGCAAAGCTGAACTCGGCGTCGAGCTTGTCGTGGAATGCTTCGGGCATGCGCTCGAAGATGCCCATGGTGCGGTCGCCCTGGACGTTGGAGTGCCCGCGGACCGGGCAGACGCCTGCTCCGGGCCGTCCGACGTTGCCCTGCAGCAGGAGCACGTTGACGATGTCGCGCAGCATGGCCACTGAGTGCTTGTGCTGCGTGAGGCCCATGGCCCAGCACACCACGGTGGATTTTGAAGCGATCAGCCGGGCACCGGTGGCTTCGATCTGCGCGCGGGTCAGCCCGCTGGCAAGGCAGATCTCGTCCCAGGACGTATTCCGGATCTCCGCCAGGTAGGAATCGAGCCCATCGGTGTAGTCCTTGATGAAAGCGTGGTCAAAGACGTTCCCGTGTTCCTCTTCCTGTTCCAGCAGGTATTTGCCCAGCCCCTGGAAGAGGGCCTGGTCCCCGCCCAACCGGATCTGCAGGAAATCATCTGCCAGCTGGGTGCCGCCGCCGAACTTGGAGCCCAGCAGGCCGCCGGCCGTCTGCGGGTTGTCGAAGCGGAGCAGGCCTGCCTCCGGCAGGGGATTCACGGCCACGATGGCGGCACCGTTCTTCTTGGCGCGCTCCAGGGCAGTCAGCATGCGTGGATGGTTGGTGCCGGGGTTCTGTCCGGCCACGATGATCAGGTCCGAACCCTGCACATCATCCAGGCTGACGGTGCCCTTGCCGACGCCGAGGGTTTCCGTCAGGGCCGATCCGGAGGACTCGTGGCACATGTTGGAGCAGTCCGGGAGGTTGTTGGTGCCCAGGCCGCGGACCATCAGCTGGTAGAGGAAAGCGGCTTCGTTGGAGGTCCGGCCGGAGGTGTAGAAGACCGCCTGGTCCGGGCTGTCCATCGCGGCCAGCTCTTCGACAATCATCGTGTAGGCACCGTCCCAGCTGATCGGCCGGTAATGGGTGTCTCCGGCTTCAAGGACCATGGGGTGGGTGAGGCGGCCCTGCTGGCCCAGCCAGTAGTCGTCCTTGCCCAGCATCTCGGCGACGGAGTGCTCGGCAAAGAACTCCGGCGGCACCTTCCGCTTGGTCGCTTCTTCCGCCACAGCCTTGGCGCCGTTTTCGCAGAACTCCGCCGCGTGGCGCTTATCTCCTTCCGGCCAGGCGCAGCCGGGGCAGTCGAAACCCTTCTTCTGGTTGACGTTCAGCAGCGTTTTGGCACTGCGCAGCGGGCCCATTTGGTCGAAGGAAATGCGCAGCGAGTTGATCACTGCCGGCAGCCCGACGGCATGCGTTTTCGGATCACCAACCCGCAGCTCTGATTCGTTGATTCCATCTTTCGGAGCCTTGCTTGGCACAGCCACCACGTCCTTGTGTAGGAAATCCCCTAGTCTGAAGTGAGGCCAGTCTAAGACTTATTGAGGAGCGATGGGATGGGACGGGTTTCACGGCGTGCCCGCGTCACGAGGTTCCGCACGGACGGCACGGTGAGCCGGCGCGATGACGTGCTCGCCGGAGAGGAGCCGCTGGAGATCCGGTTCCAGGGCAAATCCTTCACCGTAACCATGCGTACTCCCGGCGACGACTTTGACCTGGTGGCCGGTTTCCTGGTCTCTGAGGGTGTTATCTGGGAAGCCGGCCAGCTGATCTCCATGCGGTACTGCGCCGGCGTGGACGAGGAGGGCCAGCAGACCTTCAACGTGGTCGATGTGCAGCTGCGGCCCGGGACGGCCTTGCCGGATACCGGCATGGAGCGGCATGTCTACACCTCCAGTTCCTGCGGTATCTGCGGCACGGCGTCCATCGAAGCGGTGCGGAAATCGTCCCATTTCGACGTCGCGGACGACGGCGTCCGGGTGCCGCTTGAGGTCCTGGCCGCTTTGCCCGACCGGCTGCGCGAAAGCCAGGCGCTGTTCGAGAAGACCGGAGGCGTCCACGCGGCCGGACTGTTCACCGCCGACGGGGAACTGCTGTGCCTGCGTGAAGACGTGGGACGGCACAACGCCGTGGACAAGGTGGTGGGCTGGGCGCTGCGTGCAGGAATGCTGCCGCTGCGCGGCAAGGTGCTGCAGGTATCCGGACGGGCATCTTTTGAACTTGTTCAAAAGGCCCAATTGGCAGGGATTCCGGTTCTTGCCGCGGTCTCTGCGCCGTCGGCTCTCTCCGTGGACCTGGCGCGCGATGCCGGCATGACCCTGGTGGGCTTCAGCCGGGGTAACTCCCTGAACTGCTACTGCTTCCCGGAGCGGATCCAGGCCCAGGTGCCCGCGCCGGCGGCCGCGGGAAGCTAGCTCGCGGGCAGCATTACCTCAGCGCAGGTTCCTTCTCCGATGGTTGAGGAGATGGAAAGCCTGCCGCCGTGCTGGTTGACGATGTCCTGCACGATGGACAGGCCCAGGCCCGTTCCGGGGATGGCCGCAGCCGTGGCGTTGGATGCGCGGAAGAAGCGGCTGAAGAGCTTGGGAAGGTCCTCCTCCGGGATCCCGATTCCGGTGTCCTGCACGCAGACCCGGATCATGGGTGCGGTTCCGTCTCCGGGCTCGCACAGCCCGGCAGTCAGGCGCACCGAGCCGCTGGGCGGGGTGAACTTCACGGCGTTGGAAATCAGGTTCATAAAAACCCGTTCAAGCTGCTCCCGGTCCCCGTCAAGGCGCAGGTCCAGGCGCAGTTCCGGGTCCAGCTCGTCAAGCGTGAGCTCGATGTTCCGGCTGCTTGCCGCGGGGGTCAGGGAAGCGATGACCTGCTCCAGCAGGTCCCGCAGCACGAGTTCTTCGACGTCCATCCGGGTTTCATCCGCGTCTGCCCTGGAAATGGTGAGCAGGTCCCCGATCAGGTGGTTCAGCCGGGTGGCGTTGCGTCCCACGATTTCAAGCATCTGGGCGACTTCGGGTGAGATTCCGCCGCCTGAGCCGTCCAGGATCAGGTCAAGGTAACCGGTGATCGACGTCAGCGGAGTGCGCAGCTCGTGGTTGATCGTGGCGACGAAGTCGGTTTTCTCCCGGTCCAGTTCGCGCTGCCGGGCAAGGACCGTCCGCTGGGCAGTGATGAGGTGCCCCTGCACCAGGCCGTGGGCAAGGTTCCCGCTGACGTGCTGTATCAGGGAGAGCTCGGTGGGTGTCCAGGTGCGGGCCGCGTTCTCGCCGGCCAGCCAGATGAGGCCAAACGGGCGGTCACCGTGCCCCAGGGGAACAATTACGGATGTCCGCAGGCCGGCGTCCCGGGGTGCCGGGTGGAGGATTGGATGGACGTCCGGGTCCGGATCCTGATGGTCGCGTGAGGCGAGGATCTTTCCCGAGTCCCAGAGCATTTCCGCCACGTCCGCGGCCAGTTCCGGATCCGGAGCGGGAATGGCACACCTGGAGCCGGGCCGGCTCCAGGAGGTCAGGAGTTCCGGGACCCGTTCGTCCGGGAACGTAGTGAGGGCTACGTGGTCTGCCCGGAAGGCGTCTCCCAGCCCGGAGACCACGGCCTCGGACATGACGTGGGGATCATTGGTGGCCCGCACGGCTGCGGAGATGACACGGGTTTTTCCGCGGAGGACGGCATTCACCTCGCGGCGCCGCCGAACTGCCAGGGTCTCCGCGCGGATCAGGGCCGCCCGGTAGGAGAGGTCGCTGCCCGAGACGGGGCTGAGGACAAAGTCGGTGATGCCCCGGCGAACCATGTCCTCGACGTCGAGGAGTTCACCGGGAGTCACAAGGATGACAGGGGGCCCGGAACCGTCTGCAGCGGGCAGGAGCCAGCGGCGCAGGTCGGTGCCTGCCTGCTGGAGGGCCGTGGTGTCCACGACGGCCAGCACGGGCAGCTGAGATTCCGGGGCGGTCCCGTGCAGAACGGGACGCAGCCCGGCAAATCCCAGTGCCTCTTCCACCTCGCTTCGCAGCTGCGGGTCGCTGACGGCTACGAGAGCCGGCAGGTCCTCGCGGAGGGAGTCCGTGGACAGGCCCTCGTGAGTCGGCGCCGTCGGCATAGGGGCCTTTCGTTCTGGGGTCCGTGCAGGTCGGACCGATTTGCAGTGTACCCCAGTGTGGCCCCTGTTACCTGTGGTGAAACGCACACCGGTTTTGTGTCGAGCCGGGGCTGCCCAAATGCGGGAATTCCGCGTCCTGTGCAGCGGTTATGGAACTCGGGAAAGGCCGGTCCCGCGCCTAAGCTGGATACCGGGCTACGTGAAAGAAGAAATCAGCATGAGCATGGAAAGTGCGGCCTGGAGTTCGCTCTACAAGATCTCCACGGCCAAGGGCACCGACAACAAGATCTCCAGGGAAACGCTTCGGCGGATCCTGGCGTTCGCGTCTCCGTACCGGCGGCAGCTGTTTGGGTTCCTGGCCCTCTCCACGGCCGGGGCCTTCCTCGCCGTCGCCACTCCCGTCCTGGCCGGTGAGGTGGTCAACGCGATCGTGGGCGGAACGTCCGTGGAAACCGTGGTGTGGCTGGCTGTCCTGATCGCGGTGGTCGCCATCGCGGACGCAGGGGTGTCCCTGGCCACCCGGTGGTTCTCCTCGCGCATCGGCGAGCAGGTAATCCTGGACCTCCGGACCAAGGTGTTCGACCACGTCCAGCGCATGCCCATAGCGTTTTTCACGCGCACCCGTACCGGCGCCCTGGTCAGCCGGCTCAACAATGACGTCATTGGTGCCCAGCAGGCCTTCAGCGGAACCCTCTCCGGAGTGGTGAGCAACCTCGTAGCCCTGATCCTGACCCTGATCGTCATGCTGACAACCTCCTGGCAGGTAACCATCCTCGCCATGCTGCTGCTGCCGGTCTTCCTCCTGCCCGCGCGCCGGATGGGGAGCCGCCTGGCCGCCCTGAGGCGCGAGGCCGCGAACCACAACGCGTCGATGGGCACCCAGATGACGGAGCGGTTCTCGGCTCCGGGAGCCACGCTGGTCAAGCTGTTCGGCCGCCCGGACCAGGAATCCACGGAGTTCGCCGTGCGTGCCGCGAGGGTACGCGATATTGGCGTCAAGACCGCCATGATGCAGTCCGTCTTCGTGACGGCCCTGACCCTGGTGTCCGCCCTTGCCCTGGCCCTGGTATACGGACTCGGCGGCTGGTTCGCCATGACCGGTACCCTCAACGCCGGCGACGTGGTGACCCTGGCATTGCTGCTGACCCGGCTCTATGCCCCGCTCACCTCCCTGGCCAACGCCCGGGTGGAGATCATGAGCGCAGTAGTCAGCTTCGAGCGGGTCTTCGAGATCCTTGACCTTAAGCCGCTGATCCAGGAGAAGGAAGATCCCAAGCCGGTGCCTGACGGGCCCCTGGGAGTGGAGTTCGACGACGTCACCTTTGCCTACCCGACGGCGGACAAGGTCTCCCTGGCTTCCCTCGAGGACGTGGCAGTGCTGGACAGCCGCGGGGGCGAAGACGTGCTGCACGGAGTGTCCTTCCGGGTCGAACCGGGCCAGACCGTGGCGCTGGTGGGCAGCTCGGGCGCCGGCAAGTCGACGATCGCGCAGCTGCTTTCCCGCCTGTACGACGTCGACGCCGGTGCGGTGCGCTTCTCCGGCACGGATGTGCGGGACGTGAGCTTTGAAGGGATGCGCGGTGCCCTGGGCATGGTGACCCAGGACGGGCACCTGTTCCACGAAAGCATCCGGTCAAACCTGCTGCTGGCCAACCCGGAAGCCTCGGAGGAGGAAATCTGGGACGCGCTGCGCCGTGCCCGGCTGCAGGACCTGATCAGCTCGCTGCCGGACGGCTTGGAAACAATGGTGGGGGAGCGTGGCTACCGCCTCTCCGGCGGCGAACGCCAGCGAATGACCATCGCCCGCCTGCTGCTTGCCCAGCCGCGCATCGTGGTCCTGGACGAGGCGACGGCGGCACTGGATTCGACGTCGGAAGCTGCAGTCCAGGCGGCCCTGACGGAAGCGCTGGAAGGACGCACCGCCGTCGTGATTGCCCACCGCCTTTCCACCATCCGCAACGCCGACCGGATCCTGGTGATCGAGGACGGGCGGATCGCGGAACAGGGAACGCATACGGAGCTGCTGGCGAAGGGCGGACGGTACGCCGAGCTCTACAACACCCAGTTCGCTGCCGCTGAGCCCGAGGCGCTCAGCGGGCAGTCTCCCGCGCAGTAGCGGGCTACTTCCTGGGGGCTGCCACGATCACCCGGGTGCCGGAGGACTCGAATGCGGCCTTAGCCTCGTCGGTGATTCCGCTGTCCGTGATGAGATTGCTGAACACGAATCCGCTGAGCGTGGCGAAACTGCGGCTGCCGATTTTGGAAGAGTCGGCCACCACGTAGGTTTCCGATGCGCGCCGGGACATCAGAGCGTTCACGGCTGCCTCGGCTTCGTCGTTGATGGTGGGACCCACCTGCGGATCCAGCCCGTTGACACCCACGAAGGCGAAGTCCAGCGCTACCCGCTGCAGGATGGTGTCGGTATACGGACCCACCAGTTCGTAGGAGCGGGGATTGACGACGCCGCCGGTCACCATGACGCGGATGTTGGGCCGGACAACCAGCTGGGCAGCGATGTTGATGGCGTTGGTGACTACGGTGAGCGTGGGCTTGCTGGAGGGTTCCATGAGGTCCCTGCGCATCCCCAGCTCGTGCGCGATGGCGGTGCTCGTGGTGCCGCCGCACAGCCCGATCACCGCGCCCCGCGGTACCAGGGCGCTCGCAGCCTGGGCGATTGCCTGTTTTTGTGCGGCCTGGTCGTCCCGGGTGTACCGGGCCGGCAGGTCATAGGCGACTGCTTCCATGGTGGCGCCGCCGCGGGTTCGGGTCAGCAGGCGCTGGGCGGCGAGGGCGTCGAGGTCGCGCCGGGCCGTGGCCGGGGAAACCCCGAGCCCGGAGACGATGTCCTCCACCTGCACATGCCCGTGTTCGGCCAGCAGGTCAAGGATCGCGTTGAGCCGCTCTGATTTTTCCATGTGTTCCTAGTCTTCGCCGGCGGGGAGGCCCCCGCGGAGCGAGAAAAGTGCCAGCAGCCGCCCCGCCTCGGGGGCCAGCGCCTGCCGGCCGGCGTGGACGTACTTCCGTGAATCCACAAGGGACGGGTTGTCTTCCAGGACCCCGCGGACGGCACGGGTGAAGAAGGTGTTCAAATGCGTGGAAACATTGATTTTAGTCATCCCGGCCCGAATGGCGGACACCAGCATCTCATCGCTCACGCCGGAGGAGCCGTGCAGGACGAGCGGAACGTCCAGCGAGCGGCGGAGCTCAGCCACCAGTTCCAGGTCCAGGGCGGCCCTGCGTTCGGTCATCGCATGGGAGGACCCGACGGCGACGGCAAGGGCCCCCACCCCGGTGGCCAGGACAAAATCCACGGCTTCAAACGGATCGGTGCGCACCCCCGGAGCGTGCGCGCCGTCCTTGCCGCCGATCTCGCCGAGCTCCGCTTCGACGAAAACCCCCGCAGCCTCGGCGTGCTTGACCACGCGGGCCGTGGCGGCAACGTTTTCGGCGTACGGCAGCCGGGAGCCGTCGAACATGACTGACCCGAAGCCCAGGTCCACGGCGCGGTACGCCAGGTCCTCGTCTTCGGCGTGGTCAAGATGCAGGGCAACCGGAACAGCGGCGCTTGAGGCAATTGCCAGGCAGGCACGAGCCAGGGGCTCCAGGGCCCCGTGGTAGGCGGCGCAGTTCTCCGAGATCTGCAGGATGACAGGCAGCCCTGCCTCCTCGGCGCCCTGGACAATTGCCTCTGCGGTCTCCAGATGCAGGACATTGAAGGCTCCAATTCCGGTGCCGGCCTCCGCCGCGGACTGGACCAGCGTGCGGGTGGGGGTGAGACTCATGTGGTTCCCTCCTGGGTGCGGATTTCCCCGCGGGTGATGTGGCGGATGTGCACTTGTCCGGCGAACTCGGCGTAGCGCGGCGAGATCTCTCCAGCTGCCGGCATCAGGACTGCGGCCGCGGACCACGCCGTGGCAGCACGCAGCAGCGGCTCGGGATCGCGTTCTCCGGATGCCAGCAGGACGGCAAGGGCAGCGACGGCGGCGTCTCCCGCCCCGGTAGGGTTGCCCGGCAGCGAGCGGCCCAGCGTTGCGGCCAGGCAGGTTCCCGGTGTCCCGGCACTGAAAAGCAGCATGCCTTCCGCACCGTTGCTGACTAGGACGTTTTGGGCGCCTGCGGCCAGCAGCATGTCCGCCCCGGCAGCGGTATCCGGGCACTGTGTCGCTTCCAGCAGTTCCTCCCGGTTGGGCTTGAGCACAAAGGCACCGGCTGCGGCGGCCTCCAGCAGGGCGGCGCCGGAGGTGTCGATGATGCAGGGCAGGCCGGCCCGGTCGCTGAGACGTACGAGCCTCGCGAAGAAATCGGTGGGAGCCTCCGGCGGCAGGCTTCCGGCGCCCACAACGCAGGCTGCCTGAGGAACCTCATGCTCAAGGACCTGGAACAGGTCCTTCCATTCCTCGGGGCGCAGCGGAAAGCCCATTTCGTTGAAGATGCTGGTCAGTCCGTTTTCCTCATCGACAAATGCCATGCTCCGCCGGGTAGGGGCCGAGGCTTCCACCAGCCGGTGGGGGACGCCGGCGGAGGCGAGTTCGGTTCGGCAGGCTTCTCCGGCAGGACCGCCCAGTGGTGCAACGGCAAGGGCCGGGTAGCCGAGCTGATGTATTACCCGTGCGCTGTTCAGGCCTTTCCCTCCGGCGCGGGCCAGCGGTGGCCGGACGCGGTGGGTGCTTCCCGGAGTTACCTTCCGCACCTGGTAAGTCTCGTCCAGAGCCGGGTTGGGAGTCACGGTCAGTACGGTGCCAGCGACCCGGCCGCTCAGCGGATTCATGCCGGTACCAGCAGGTCACGGGCGGCCATTCCGGCCCCGGCCAGCCCGGCGTCCTGCCCCAGGGCGGAGAGGAGCAGCCGTGGACGGCGGTGGAAGGAGAGCCGGCTGTTCACGATCCCGGCGAGCGGGCCCAGCAGTGCCGGGCCGGCCTGGGACAGGCCTCCGCCAAGGATTACCGCTTCACTTCCCAAGACGGCGGTTACTTGGCTGATCACGGTAGCCAGTGCTTCAAGGGCCTCGTCCCAGATATTGCACGCCGTGGGGTCCCCGGCAGCAGCGGCTGCCAGCACTTCCCGTGCGCCGGCATTGTCCGTACCCGTGTGGCTGGCCCAGCGCCGACCGATGGCACCGGCCGAGGCAACGGTCTCGAGGCAGCCGACGGCGCCGCAGGCGCAGGGGAGGCCCCCGGGCACGGGAGCATGCCCGATCTCGCCCGCGAATCCTCCACCGTGGACCCGGCGTCCGTCGCTGAACACGGCTCCGGCGATTCCGGTACCGATGACCATGACGACGGCGTCGCGCAGCCCCTGCCCGGCCCCAAGCCGCATTTCGGCTTCACCGGCCAGGCCCACATCGTGCCCGAAGGCCACGGGAAGCCCGGTGGCGTTCCGGACCTCGGCGGAGAACGGATAGTCCCGCCACCCAAGGTTTGCGGAGAGGATGCCGATCCCGGCCGTTTCATCGACCAGGCCGGGCACAACCAGCCCGATCGAGCGGATGGGCACACCGGAAGCAAGTGCCCGGTACTCCCCGAGCAGGCGTGCAGTCTCGGCAACTATGACGTCTCCAGGGGCCTGCCGGTCCCGCGGCGTCGGCAGCCGGCGAAGGCCGTGGAACACGCCGGTGGAATCCTGGAGTGCAACCTTTATGTCCGTTCCGCCGACGTCGAGGGCAAGGACGAGTCCTTCCCCGTCCGGCGGCGCTGCGCTGTGCATGGCGGAAACTAGCCCGCGAGGATGACGGAACGGGTGAGGTTGCGCGGACTGTCCGGGTCCAGGCCGGCTGCCAGGGCACGTTCCAGGGACAGGCGGTGAATCCGCACGAGCTCGGCCAGCGGATGGCGCCCGGTGGCCTCGAAGCGTGCTCCGGCGGCATGCACGTCCCGGCTCAGGCCGGCGGGCTCAGTCCCCAGCAGCCAGGTGACCCGTCCGGGGGCCGCAATCGCGATCGGTCCGTGGCGGTATTCCATGGCGGGGTATGACTCGGTCCATTCCTGGGCAGCTTCACGCATCTTCAGCGCCGCTTCGTGGGCCAGCCCAACGGTCCAGCCGCGGCCCAGGAAGGTGAACTGCCCGGCCGCCAGCAGCTCATCCGGAATAGATTCATCCAGCACCTCGCGGGCATCCGCGACCGCATCGGAGAGGTCCCAGCCCAGGGAGGTGAGCAGATAGCACAGCGCGGCGGTGGCGAACCGGGTCTGGACCACGGAGGTCTCATCGGCGTAGGGAAGGGCGACGACGGCGTCCGCAAGACCGGCAGCGGGAGTGCCCTCCGCTCCGAGAATGAGCACCGTCGGTGTTCCGGTTTCGCGCAGCCGGGCCAGCAGGTCGATGATTTCGCTGGTGGTGCCCGAGCGGGTTATCGCGATGACCCCGTCATATCCGCGCTGCAGGACAGCTTCCGCTTCCGATGCGGCAAAGGCATCCGTGGCTCCCTGCCCGGAGGACTCCCGTGCTGCCGCGTAGGCCTGGGCCATGAACCAGGAGGTGCCGCAGCCCACCACGGCTACCCGGGCGTTTGGTGCCGGCAGCAGGTTTTCAGCTTTCGCCTGCTGAACCGCGAGTTCCCAGACGCCGGGCTGGGACCGGAGCTCTTCCCGCATCCACTGGCCAGGCAGTGCGGCGGCAGGCGTTGATGCGGGTGCAGTTTCGGACATGCGGGGTGCGCTCCTTTTGGGAATGCGTCCCGCTGCAGGGACGCATGGATGCTTCATGGTGATCAATGATTGGTTCTACGGTCCAACAATCACAAATAATCACATTCCTCGACCGACTGCAATGGGTTGCCCGGTATTGCCGCAGCCCGCCACAGGCAATGTTTCAGGCCCGTGAATCTTTTAGAAAACTCTTGACTCCGCGCATTCAGCAGGAAACTATGTGGAAATCGTCTGCTCAATCGTGATTGTGAGTGGGCAGAAAAAGTCATAACGCATCATCCGCGACGGTAACCAGGTGTCCCGCGATCAGCGGCGGCCCGGGTGCGCTGCCGGTTCCATCACTTGAAAGAGGACTCAATGAAGCGAAAACTCCCCCTGGGCCTGATCGCCGTGGCAGCTGCGGGCTCCCTGGCGGTCTCCTCCTGCGGCTTTGGCGGGGGAGGCGGCGGCGAAGACGGCGCCACGACCCTGAACATGCTTGTTCCCACGTACTCCGACGGCACCAAGGCGCTGTGGGAAGGAGTCATCGAGGACTTCGAGGCAGCGAACGAGGGCATCGACGTCGTTCTCCAGGTGGAATCCTGGGAGAACATCGAGTCCGTCCTGCAGACGAAGATCCAGGCCGGAGAGGCGCCGGACATCTACAACGGCGGTGCTTTCTCTGCTTTCGCCGAAGAAGGCCTGCTCTACCCCGCGGAGGAAGTTGCCTCCGAATCGACCATCGGCGACTTCCAGGAATCCTTCGCCGAGAACGAGGCGCTGGACGGGACCCAGTACGGCCTCCCGCTGATCGCCTCGGTGCGGGCCCTGTTCTACAACCAGGACCTGTTCGACCAGGCCGGAGTGGAAGCGCCGCCGGAGACCTGGGATGAGCTCTACGATGCCGCCAAGAAGATCTCCGCTACCGGAACCCCCGGATACGGCATGCCGCTTGGCTCCGAAGAAGCCCAGGGTGAAAGCCTGATCTGGTTCGCCGGAAACGGCGGAGGTTTTGGGGACGAGTCCACCATTACGGTGGACAGCCCCGAAAACATCGAGGCCGCGGAGTTCATGAAGAAGATGATCACCGACGGCGTGACCCAGCCGGACCCCGGAGCCACCCAGCGCACGCCCATGCTCAATGTCTTTGCCCAGGGCCAGATCGGCATGGTCTATGCCCTGCCGCAGACCGTCGGGCAGATTGAGGAAGCCAATCCGGACCTGAACTACGGCGTGGCCAGCGTTCCCACCAACACCGGCGAGCCCTCCACCCTGGGTGTGGCGGACCGCCTGATGGCCTTCAAGAATGACGGTGACAAGGCTGAAGCCATCACTAAGTTCATGGACTTCTTCTTCGCCGAAGACCAGTACGTCAACTGGGTCCAGACCGAAGGGTTCCTGCCCACCACCAAGAGCGGCTCCGAAGCCATGGGATCGGACGAGACGCTCAAGCCGTTCCTGGAGATGCTGCCCAGCGCCAATTTCTACCCGACCACCAACCCGGCATGGAACGCCACTGACGGAGCGTTCAAGTCGCTGATGGGCCAGCTGGAGGACCAGGACGCTGCCGAGGTGCTTGGACAGATCCAGTCCAAGGCTGACGCCTCCTAGAAGCAGCCCCACCCGGGGCCGGCTTCCTGCACGGGGAGCCGGCCCCTCAGCCCAAGAACGGGACCAGCAGATGAGCACACTGACCCGGCCGCGGACGACGGCCACCACACAGAAACCACGCAAGGCGAGGGAGATCCTGGCCGCCCTGCCCTGGATCGGGCCGGTACTGCTTTTGATCTTCGGCGTGGTGATCTTTCCTGCCGGTTATATGGTCTACAGCTCCACCCGGCGGATCAGCCAGGCCGGAACCAACGTTGAAGGCGTTGGCCTGGCGAACTTCGCGACGGTGTTCGCGGACCCCAACCTTCCCCGGATCCTGCTGAACACGGTCATCTGGGTGGTTGTGGTGGTCACCCTGACGGTGCTGCTCTCGCTGGCGCTGGCAAACTTCCTGAACAAGCCCTTCCCGGGACGCACGCTGGTGCGGATGGCCGTGGTTGTGCCCTGGGCCGCCAGCGTCGTCATGACCACCACCGTCTTCTATTACGGACTTGACCGGGACTACGGCATCATCAACAAGTTCATGGTGGACATCGGCCTCATGGATTCCCCGTACGGCTTCACCAAGAACGTTGCCTCGGCACTGGCGGCAGCGATCGTGATTGGTGTTTTCGTCTCCCTGCCTTTCACCACCTACACCCTGCTCGCCGGATTCCAGGCCATCCCCGGGGACACGCTTGAAGCCGCCAAAATGGACGGTGCCGGGCCGGTCCGCACCTTCTTCGGCGTGATCCTTCCCCAGCTGCGCGGTGCCCTGGCCGTCTCCGTGCTCATCAACATCATCAACGTCTTCAACAACCTGCCAATCCTGCGGATCATGACGGGTTCAATACCGGGCTATAACGCAGACACCCTGATGACCTACATCTTCAAGGTGCTCCAGTACGAGCGGCGGCTGGATATTGCCAGCGCCCTCAGTGTGGTCAACTTCGCGGTGGTGCTGGTGATAGTCGCGGTCTACGTCAAACTCGTCAAGCCCATGAAGGAGGTCTGAGATGGCCGCCACCGCCCCCGCCCCGGTCAAGACCCAGTCACCGCTGCAGCTGCCCGCAAGCACCGCAAGGACGCGGTCGGACGGTTCCAGCAGCCGCAGGATGGCAGTTCGCTCAGCCATCGGAGCCGTGATTGCCCTGGCGTTCCTGGCGCCGTACCTGATCATGGCCGTCGGATCGCTGAAGACCCGGTCGGAGATCCTGGGTGTTCCGCCGGCCTACCTGCCGCAGGACGGGCTGCAGTTCGGGAACTACACCACCATGTGGGATACCCCGGAAACACCGCTGCCGTTCAACCTGATGTCCACGATCATCATTGCGGTGTGTTCCACGATCCTTGTGCTTTTGGTGGCGACGCCGGCGGCGTACTACACGGCACGTTTCCGCTTCCCCGGCCGAATGGTGTTCCTTTTCCTGGTGATTGTCACGCAGATGCTGCAGCCCGCAGTACTCACCGCAGGCCTGTTCCGGCAAATGCTCTGGCTGGACCTGAATGACACCTGGCTCGCCATGATCCTCATCAACGCGGCCTTCAACCTGTCCTTCGCCCTGTGGATCATGCACAGTTTCTTCGCGGCCATCCCCAAGGAAATCGACGAGGCTGCCCAGATTGACGGCGCCGGGAGGCTGCGCGTGCTGTTCACCGTGAACCTGCCGCTGGTCTGGCCGGGCATTGTCACTGCGGTGATCTTCACCTTCGTCTCCGCCTGGAATGAATTCGCTGCCAGCCTGGTGATCATGTCGACGGCGGAGAACCAGCCGCTCTCGGTGGCGCTGACCAAGTTCATTGGGCAGTACTCCACCAGCTGGCAGTACGTCTTCGGGATATCGATCGTCGCGATTGTTCCTGTGATCATTCTGTTCGCCGTGATCGAGAAGCGGCTCATCGGCGGCCTGACCGCCGGCGCCGTCAAATAGCGGCCGCCGGATACAAAAAAGTGCCCCCGGCCGGAATCGAACCGACGACCTGCCCTTTAGGAGAGGGCCGCTCTATCCTACTGAGCTACGGAGGCGTCGCCGCCGGTGCCCGGCAGCGATAAACAGCTTACCTGTTTTCGGCTGCAGGTGCCTCGCGGCCTGCATGGACACGCTGCTATGCCTTGGGTGCGGGTCCTGCCGGAGCGGGGCTGTTCGCTGAATCTTCCAGATGCTGCAGGTAGGTGGTGTACGCCTGCCGCATCCCGATGAGGAAGCTGCGGACGGTCTGAAGCTCAGCTTCCGAGTATTGGTCCATGACCTCGGTGGTCAAAGCCCCAAGCGGACCGAAGTAGGCGCCGGCCAGTTCGCGGGCCAGGGGTTCAAAGTGCAGGGTCACTTTCCGGCGGTCTGCCTCGGACCGGGCCCGGTGGATGTGGCCGATCTGTTCCAGCCGGTCAATCACGGCCGTGGTTGCGCCCGTGGATGTTCCCAGCAGCGTGCTCAGCCGTCCGGCGGTCAGCGGTACACCGCGTACCTCGGCTTCCATGACCAGCGTCAGCGCCCGCATATCCGTCGAGTTCAGACCGTGCTTATGGGCGAATGCGTCCGCGACGAGCTGGCCGTCCAGCCCCATGCCCCGGACAGCCTCCACAATTTCACGACGCAGCGCGTTCATCTCCACCACCATATAGTAGCTTCACGTTGAAGTATCTCTAAATAAGAGATACTTTGTTCTCTAGTTACTTGACCGCTGCAACACCTACACCTCTGGAGTACCCCATGAGCGCGAAGATAGTTAAATCGGCGAGGGCTGCGCTAGTCACGCTGTTCCTCGGCCTGGTGGTGATCGTGGGGCTCTTTGCCATTCCGGTCCCTGCGAACGAGACCTCGACGGTCGGCCAGCTCAGCGACAAGTACCAGGTCACCCAGGTGCAGGAACTGCTCAAGGAATTCCCTGACGCCCAGCAGTCCACCGCGCTGATTGTTGTTTCCCGCGAAGACGGCGGCGAAATGAGCGAGACGGACATAGCGGGCATTGCCGAAATCACTGCGGCCGCAACGGACGCCGGCGTCGAGGCTCCTCCCGCCCAGGTTCCCCCGCTGGTCTCCGAAAACGGCGTAGTCGCGATCATTCCGGTCACGCTGCAGGCAGCCGCCGACGACGGCGATGCCGTGGGCGAGGAAGTCGAGGCACTGCGCGGGGCAGTCAGCGACGCCGCTCCGCAGGGGCTCAAAGCCGAACTCACCGGCGGTGCTGCGTTCACCGCCGACCTGGCCGGCGTCTTCGCCGGAGCTAACTTCACGCTTCTTGCAGTAACAGCAGCAGTAGTGGCACTGCTGTTGATCGTCACCTACCGCTCTCCATGGCTGTGGATCGTCCCGCTGGCCATCGTGGGTACCATCGAGCAGCTCTCGCTGCGCATGGTGGACGTGCTGGCCCCCATCGTCGGCATCGAGGTTGATCCCTCCGCCGTCGGCATCACCAGCGTCCTCGTCTTCGGTGCGGCGACCAACTACGCCCTGCTGCTCATCGCCCGTTACCGGGAAGAACTGCGCGTCCACGACAGCGTTTACGCGGCGATGGGCAAGGCCCTGAGCCGCACCCGCGAAGCAATCATCGCCTCCGGCGGCACGGTCATCCTGGCACTTCTGACCCTGCTGTTCACCGACACGATGAGCTACCGCGGGCTGGGCTTCTCTGCTGCGGTGGGAATTGTCTTCGCCATCCTTAGTGCACTGTTCCTGCTGCCGGTGGCCCTTGTACTGCTGGGCCGGAAGCTGTTCTGGCCGTTCGTGCCCAAGGTCGGAGACCCGGCGCGCGAGGGCAAGTTCTGGGGCAAGCTCGGGGACGCAACGGCCCGCAAGCCGAAGACCATCGCCGGGATCGCCGTCATCGTCCTCCTGGTCATGGCCAGCGGCCTGTTCAGCGCCAAGATCGGCCTGAGCGAAAACGAACAGTTCACGGACAAGCCAGAAGCGGTTACCGCCGCTGAGACCCTCGAAGAGGGCTTCGCAGCCGGCTCGACCTTCCCGGTAATCGTGCTTGTGAACTCGGACGAGGCCGACGCCGCACTCGAAGAGCTGGGCAGCGTGGACGGCGTGGACAACGCCACCATCAGCGACGAACACGACGGCCTGACCCGGATCGACCTGATCACAACCTACGAAGCAGGAACCGATGAGGCCAACACCTTCATCCGCGACCTGCGTTCGGACCTCGCGGAGAACCCGGGCTACGAAGCCCTGGTAGGCGGCGAAGCAGCCGAGCGGGTTGACCAGCTGGACGCTAATACGCACGACGTGACGCTGGTGGTCTCCCTGGTGATCCTGCTGGTGTTCCTGGTGCTCGTGGCCCTGCTGCGGTCCCTCGTTGCGCCGGTTCTGCTGGTGGCCTCGGTGCTGCTGACCTTCTTCGCCGCCAGCGGCATTAGCTGGCTGCTGTTTGTCAACGTCCTCGGCTTCCCGGCCCTGGATACGCTCACCCTGCTGTACAGCTTCCTGTTCCTGGTGGCACTGGGCGTGGACTACAACATCTTCCTGGTCACCCGGGCCCGGGAGAACGCCGCCATCATGGGTACCAAGAAGGGCATGCTGGCAGCGCTGCGCTCCACGGGCGGCGTGATCACCAGTGCCGGCATCCTGCTGGCTGCAGTCTTCGTGGTCCTGGGTGTGCTGCCGCTGGTCACGCTCGCCCAGGTGGGCCTCACCGTGGCAATCGGTGTCCTCTTCGACACCCTGATCGTGCGGACCGTTATTGTGCCGGCCCTAGTGTTTGTCCTCGGTGACAGGTTCTGGTGGCCGTCCCGGCCGGGCGCTAAAAACGGCAAGCACGGACGCCACCAGGCTGAGCCCGAGGAGGACCCAGCGGGCGACCGTGAGGATGCTGGCCAGGCCAGCGTCACCGGCCGCTAGCTCCGCGGACCCCAGAACGCCGTCAATGGCGACGTTTTCCCAGAGATCCGCTATGGCAAAGAGGATCGGAAAGGCCCACAACACCCAGCGAAGCGAACGTCGCCGGGTATTGAGCCCGATGATCAGCAGCCAGGCGAATCCGAACATCAGGGGAAAGAGGGTACCTGCCGTCTTGTGGACATAGCTGAGCTGGCCCAGCGCATCGGCATCCAATGCCGAGCGCAGGGCCGCCAGGTACTCCATGTCGTACCCGCCGATCAGCGAGTCCGGCATGGCCAGGCCCCCCGAAAGCTGGGTCATCTGGTTCAGCACCAGCAGGTGGTAGTACCAGAACATAAACAGCGCGGTGGCCGCTGCGGCAATCACGACCAAATTGGCGTTGGTCTTGGCTTGCTGCGGCGTCCGCTGCGTTGTTGTATTGGCGGGGATCTGCTGCCCTGCCGGAAGTTGTGCCTTGTCGCCGTGCTTCGCGGCGCGCTGTGCCGGAGTTTTACCCATGCTTCCAGTATGGCGGAGGGGGCAGCGGGCATTCCTGCGGGCAGCCGGGGAACGGACGGTTTAGGCTAAGGCCCATGAGCGCGAATGCCACTGAAGAAGATTTCGCCCTTGCCGGGTCCCTGGTCCGGGAGGCCGGTGCCCTTGCCCTGGCCATGCGCAGCGAAGGGTTGACGGGAAAACAAAAAACCTCGGTCTCCGACGTCGTGACCGCAGCAGACCATGCAGCAGAAAAGCTGGTCCTTGAAACCTTGCGCAGGCTGCGCCCCGAGGACGGGATCCTCGGCGAAGAAGGCGCCAGCCATCAGGGAACGTCCGGGCGCACCTGGGTTATAGATCCCGTGGACGGTACCTATAACTTCCTCTCGGGATCGACGTACTGGTGCTCGGCCCTGGCGCTGCGGGCCGAGCCGGCGGACCCGCAGGCGGAAGACCCCGAGGTGCTGCTGGGTGCCATCTACCAGCCCCAGGAGGACCGCCTCTGGCTTGGTGGCCCGGGGCATCCCGCCACGTTGAACGGAGCGGTACTGGCACCACAGGCTGACGCGGGGCTGGATCGTCTCAGCGCCGGCACGTACCTGCACCCAACCTGGCTGCGCCGGGACGACGTCGCCGGCCCATGGATCAGTGCCGCTGCCGGCGCCGCAACCCTGCGGATGCTGGGCAGCGGTTCCTGCGACCTGGGTTCGGTGGCGGCCGGCAGGCTCGGCGCCTGGTTCCAGCACAGCTGCCCGGAATGGGACTGGCTGCCCGGGAAGGCGATTGTGGAGGCTTCCGGCGGCACGACGGCGGTTCTTGAAGTTAACGGGTTCCGCTGGCACATTGCCGGCCCTGCGACGGCGGTGCGGGAGATCCGGCACCGGCTAGCGGAAAGCTAAGGGCGCCCGGGCCGGCCGGGCGGAAACGGCGTCCGGGAAAATGTCGGGGCCAGCACCTAGACTTAAAACCACCATGGACTATCTCTTTGATCCGTACTTTTCCACGCCCGCCAAGACCAAGGCCTCCGCTGACCCCGATGCAGCCCCGGCCGGGGAAGAAGCCGGCCGGAAACCGGGCGCCAACACCGCAGCGGCCGGCGGACAGCCCCGCGCCGGTTCCGGACGCGTGGACGAAGCCCGGGCCGCGGACCTCCTTCGCGGACTGAACCCGCAGCAGGAGGAGGCCGTCAAGCACGCCGGATCCCCGCTGCTGATCGTCGCCGGTGCCGGGTCGGGCAAAACCAGGGTGCTCAGCCACCGGATCGCCTACCTGCTGGCCACCGGACGGTCCAACCCCGGCCAGATCCTAGCCATCACCTTCACCAACAAGGCTGCGGCGGAGATGCGGGAGCGCATCGAGTCTCTCGTGGGCGGGGTAGCCAAAACCATGTGGATCTCCACTTTCCACTCCTCCTGCGTGCGGATCCTGCGCCGGGAAGCCAAAGCCGTGGGGATGAACTCCAACTTCTCCATCTACGACTCAGCGGACACCCTGCGCCTGATCACGCTGGTGGCCAAGGGCCTGGACCTTGACCCCAAGCGATTCGCGCCCAAGGCCATTGCCAACAAGATCTCCGGCCTCAAGAACGAGCTCATCGACGACGAGTCCTACGCCTCAAGCGCCAACTACTCGGACCCGTTCGAGCAGGCCGTGGCCCAGGTCTACACCGGGTACACCCAGCGCATGCGCCAGGCCAACGCCATGGACTTCGATGACCTGATCGCCCAGACGGTCTACATGTTCCGGGCCTTCCCTGGCGTGGCCGAATACTACCGGCGCCGGTTCCGGCACATCCTGGTGGACGAGTACCAGGACACCAACCACGCCCAGTACGCCCTGGTCCGCGAGCTCGTGGGAGTGGAAGGCGAAGGCCACCTGGACATCCCGCCGGCTGAGCTGACCGTGGTGGGCGACTCGGACCAGTCCATTTATGCGTTCCGCGGGGCGGACGTCCGCAACATCGTGGACTTCGAGAAGGACTACCCGTCCGCGCGCACCATCCTGCTGGAACAGAACTACCGCTCCACCCAGACCATCCTCTCGGCGGCGAATGCGGTGATTTCCCGCAACCCCAACCGTCCGGAGAAGAAACTCTGGACGGCAGAGGGCGACGGCGCGAAGATCGTCGGCTACGTGGGGGAGAACGAGCACGAGGAAGCCCGCTTCATCGCCGAGGAAATCGACCGGCTGCAGGATGAAGAGGACCTGCGCCCCGGCGACGTCGCCATCTTCTACCGCACCAATGCCCAGTCCCGCTCGCTTGAAGACGTGCTGGTGCGCGTGGGCCTGCCGTACAAGGTGGTTGGCGGCACCCGCTTCTACGAGCGCAAGGAAATCAAGGACGCGCTGGCGTACCTGCGCGTGCTGGCGAACCAGGACGACGTCGTGAACCTGCGCCGCATCCTGAACGAACCCAAGCGGGGCATCGGTGACCGGGCGGAATACTCGGTGGCCGCACTCGCGGAACGGGAGCGGATCAGCTTCATGGCTGCCCTGCGCCGGGCCGAAGATGCTCCCGGACTGGCAACGCGCTCGCTAAACGCCGTCAACGGCTTCGTGAAGCTGATCGACGACCTGGCCGAAGTGGCATCCGGCTCCGGTGCCTCCGCGGCCCTGGAAGCGGTGCTGGAACAGACCGGGTACCTGGCGCAGCTGCGTTCCAGCGCCGACCCGCAGGACGAGTCCCGCGTGGAGAACCTGGCGGAACTGGTCGCCGTCGTCCGCGAATTCGAACGCGACAATCCCGAAGGAACCCTCGAACAGTTCCTGGAACAGGTCTCCCTGGTTGCTGATGCGGACCAGATCCCGGATGCGCCGGAAGGCTCCGCCGAGGAAGTGGCAGCCGCCGTCGAGGAATCCCGCCGCCAGGGCGTAGTAACCCTGATGACCCTGCATACTGCCAAGGGCCTTGAATTCCCGGTGGTGTTCCTGACCGGCATGGAACAGGGCATCTTCCCGCACCAGCGCTCCGCCACCGATCCGGCCGAACTGGCCGAGGAACGCCGCCTGGCCTACGTGGGACTGACCCGCGCCCGCCAGCGGCTCTACCTGACCCGCTCAGAGGTCCGCAGCATGTGGGGGCAGAGCCAGTACAACCCGGCCAGCCAGTTCGTCGGGGAAGTGCCTCCTGAACTCATTGAGTGGAAGCGCGAAGGCATGGACCGGCCCACCTGGGGCGGCGGCGGAAGCATCACCTCCAGCCGTTACAGCGGGTCGCACTGGGGTGCCGGCTCGGCGTCGTCCACCGGCGGGAGCATCGCCGCTGCGCCTGTCTCCAAGGCCATGGGCCGTGTCCAGCCGCAGAAGGAAGTCATTTCGGTTGCGGTGGGGGACAAGGTCAACCACACGTCCTTCGGCCACGGTCAGGTGCTGGCCGTGGAAGGTTCAGGGGACAAGACCGTGGCGAAGGTGAAGTTCGACGTCGGCGAGAAGCGCCTGCTGCTGCGTTATGCACCGCTGACCAAGGAGTCATAACACAGCCTCAGGCCCATAGCGGACAGGCCGGTTCTTCTACAAACTGTCGAACTGTGCCCTTCGTCACTAAAGCGGTAGTCTGTGGTGGGCCCCCGGTGCTAAGGGACTAAAGTGCCATTGGGGCAGCCCGGCTCGACGCATCTGCTTCTTGATCAGCTGATCAATATGTAAACCTACTTCGACGTAGAAGGACACTAGCCCGTGGACCTGTTTGAATATCAGGCGCGCGATCTGTTTGAGGCGCACGGAGTACCCGTGCTTGCCGGAATCGTGGCGCACACTCCTGAAGAAGCCAAAGCCGCAGCCGAGAAGATTGGCGGCGTCGTCGTCGTCAAGGCCCAGGTAAAGGTTGGCGGCCGCGGCAAGGCCGGCGGCGTCAAGGTCGCCAAGACCGCTGACGAGGCTTTCGAGCACGCCAGCAACATCCTCGGGATGGACATCAAGGGCCACACGGTCAAGAAGGTCATGATCGCCCAGGGTGCGGACATCGCCGAGGAGTTCTACTTCTCCGTCCTGCTGGACCGGGCCAACCGCAACTACCTGGCCATGTGCTCGGTTGAAGGCGGCATGGAAATCGAGCAGCTCGCCGTCGAGCGCCCCGACGCCCTTGCCCGAGTTGCCGTCGATCCGGCAGTCGGCATCGACCAGGCCAAGGCCGAAGAAATCGTCGATGCAGCCGGCTTCGCTCCGGAACTGCGCGAAGGCGTCGTGAACGCCATCCTGAAGCTCTGGGACGTCTTCACCAAGGAAGACGCAACCCTCGTTGAGGTCAACCCGCTGGTCAAGACCGGCGCAGGCGACATCGTTGCCCTGGACGGCAAGGTCTCCCTGGACGAGAACGCTGACTTCCGCCAGCCCGGCCACGCCGAGCTGGAAGACAAGGATGCAGCTGACCCGCTGGAAGCCAAGGCCAAGGCGAACGACCTCAACTACGTCAAGCTCGACGGCGAAGTTGGCATCATCGGTAACGGTGCAGGCCTGGTTATGTCCACGCTCGACGTCGTTGCCTACGCAGGCGAAAAGCACGGCAACGTGAAGCCCGCCAACTTCCTGGACATCGGCGGCGGAGCTTCGGCATCCGTCATGGCCGCCGGCCTGGACGTCATCCTCAACGATGAGCAGGTCAAGTCCGTCTTCGTGAACGTCTTCGGTGGAATCACCGCCTGTGACGCCGTTGCCAACGGCATCGTCAAGGCCCTGGAGATCCTCGGTGACGAGGCCAACAAGCCGCTGGTCGTCCGCCTGGACGGCAACAACGTCGAGGAAGGCCGCCGCATCCTGGCCGAGGCCAACCACCCGCTGGTTACCCTCGCAACCACCATGGACAACGGCGCCGACAAGGCTGCCGAGCTCGCCAACGCAGCTCGCTGACCGAGCCGATCCCCAGAAAGAGAATTCACACATGTCTATCTTCTTGAACAAGGACTCCAAGGTCATCGTTCAGGGCATCACCGGCGGCGAAGGCACCAAGCACACCGCCCTGATGCTCAAGGCCGGGACCCAGGTTGTTGGCGGCGTCAACGCCCGCAAGGCCGGCACCACCGTGACCCACGGCGATGTTGAGCTCCCCGTTTTCGGCACCGTGGCCGAGGCCATGGAAAAGACCGAGGCTGACGTCTCGATCGTCTTCGTTCCGCCGGCATTCACCAAGGACGCCGTGATGGAAGCAATCGACGCCGGCATCGGCCTCGTTGTGGTCATCACCGAAGGTGTTCCCGTACAGGATTCCGCCGAGTTCTGGGCCCACGCCCAGTCCAAGGTCGACGCCGACGGCAACCAGGTCACCCGCATCATCGGCCCGAACTGCCCCGGCATCATCACCCCGGGCGAAGCCCTCGTTGGCATCACCCCGAACAACATCACGGGCAAGGGCCCGATCGGCCTCGTTTCGAAGTCCGGCACCCTGACCTACCAGATGATGTACGAACTGCGCGACCTCGGTTTCTCCACCGCCATCGGCATCGGCGGCGACCCGATCATCGGCACCACCCACATCGACGCCCTCGCAGCCTTCGAAGCTGATCCCGAGACCAAGGCGATCGTGATGATCGGCGAAATCGGCGGCGACGCCGAAGAGCGCGCAGCCGAGTTCATCAAGGCCAACGTCACCAAGCCCGTTGTTGGCTACGTGGCCGGCTTCACCGCTCCCGAAGGCAAGACCATGGGCCACGCAGGCGCCATCGTCTCCGGCTCCGCAGGAACCGCACAGGCCAAGAAGGAAGCACTTGAAGCAGCAGGCGTGAAGGTCGGCAAGACGCCGTCCGAGACCGCTGAACTGCTGCGCGAAGTTTTCGCTTCGCTCTAGTTCCACCAGCACATACCCCCGTGCCCGGTTTTCCGGTGCACGGGGGTTTTGTGCGTCCATCACCAGAGAGACATATTGATGAGTTCCAAGCGAGCCGCCCCCGGTACGCCGGTGCCGGCAGATCACCGGCGCGCCCTGCGCCGCGCCACCTGGATCGCGACCCTTGGCGGGTTCCTTTTCGGTTATGACACCGGAGTGATCAACGGGGCGCTGCCCTACATGCAGGATGACCTGGGCCTTACCCCCTTTACCGAGGGACTGATCACCTCCAGCCTGCTCTTCGGTGCGGCCTTCGGCGCCGTGGGAGCCGGGCAGCTGGCCGACCGGCTGGGCCGGCGCCGGCTGCTGCTGATCCTCGCCGTCGTGTTCATGCTCGGAGCCGCGGGCACTGCCGCAGCGCCCGGGGTAGGGCTGATGGTGCTGGCCCGCGTAGTCCTGGGCCTGGCAGTGGGCGGCGCATCCGCCGTCGTACCCATGTTCCTGGCCGAGCTTGCTCCCGCATCCCGCCGCGGCCAGCTGGTGACCCGTGACCAGTTGATGATCGTCACCGGGCAGCTCGCCGCCTTCGTCTGCAACGCAGTGATCGGCAACCTCTGGGGCGAGGAAGGCAACGTGTGGCGCTGGATGCTCCTGGTGGCCACCGTTCCGGCAGTAGCACTGTGGATCGGCATGCACTTTGTGCCCGAAAGCCCGCGCTGGCTGGGGTCGAAGGGCAGGTACGCGCAGATGCTTGAAGCGCTGCAGAAGATCCGCAGCGCCGAAGAAGCCCAGGCGGAGTACGAAGAGATCAAGGGGCTGGCAGGCACCACACGCACCGGGCGGCTGAAGGACTTCGCCGAGCCGTGGCTGCTGCGCGTCCTGCTGATCGGCATGGGTCTGTCCATCGTGCAGCAGATTACCGGCGTGAACGCGATCATCTACTACGGCACGCAGATCCTGGCTGACGCCGGATTCGGCACGGAAGCGGCGCTGACCGCCAACATAGCGAACGGCGTTGTCTCCGTTGCCGCCGCCCTGATCGGCATCTGGCTGCTGGGTAAGGTATCGCGCCGGCCCATGCTCATCACCGGCCTGCTGGGTACCACCACCACCCTTGCGCTCATCGGTGCTGCCTCGATCCTCATGCCCGAAGGCACCGCCCGCGGTTTCACCGTCCTGTCCCTGACTGTCCTGTTCCTGGCCTTCCAGCAGGGTGCGGTGTCGCCGGTGACGTGGCTGATGCTGGCGGAAATCTTCCCGCTGCGGGTCCGCGGCCTGGGAATCGGTCTGTCCGTGTTCGTGCAGTGGATGGCCAACTTCGCGGTCGGCTTCTCCTTCCCCATGCTGATGGCCGCCCTGGGTATTTCCAACACGTTCTTCATCTTCGTGGCCCTGGGCATCTGCGCCGTGCTGTTCGTCCGCCGGTTCATGCCGGAGACCCGGGGTCTGTCCCTGGAAGAGGTCGAACTGAAGCTGCGCAAGGCCTAGCCTGGGTGCGGTCCGTTCGCCGGACCGCACCCAGCGGCCCGGCGAACGGACGCCGCGGCTACGGCACTACCGGGTAGTTGCCAACCACCGGCAGCGAGACTGAGGCCGTGAAGGAGGCCAGGGCCGTGACCTTCGGGGAGGTGTAGACCGAGGAGCTGGGGGTCACCTGCAGTACCAGCCGGCTCTGCGGGGTTACCAGGTAGGAAATCTCCTCCAGCGGAACGGTAATGGTCCGTTCCGTGCCGTCCAGGATCAGTGGCACCGGTGTCACCTGGTTCCCGGCCACCAGCGAGCTCCGGGACTTGTCGATGATCTGGGCATAGACGTGCGTGTTCGGCGTCCGGGAGGTGCCTCTGTAGGTCAGCGTCAGCTGGGGCGCCCCGAAGACCTGCGTGGCCTCGGCCGGGGCCGCTACCGGGGCGTTGACGGACACCGGCGCCCAGGCTGCGGCGATGACTCCCCCGCTGACAGCCGCGGGGGATAGCAGCAGGGTGCCCTTGCCCGTCCCGATAAGGGAGCCCACGGGTGCAGGGTATCCCTCGGCCGCCCTGGTGGTTCCCAGCTGGTCGATGAACTCGAAGCCTGGTCCGGTTGGAACGTCATTGCCGTCCAGATGCTTGCTGAACCAGTCCAGCACGGCGCCGGTAATGCGGTCCGGTCCGGCCACCCCGGAGGAGCACAGTCCGTGGCCGCCGCAGAACTGCAGCATCTTGACCTCGGTGCCGGTGGATTTGATGAGGTTGTAGTTCCGGGTGGCTTCATCGAGGGTGAACAGGGTGTCCACCGTGCCCTGGATGATCAGTGTGGGTGCCGTGATGGAGGTGAACATGCTCTGCGGCGTCAGGGAATCGAAGTAGGCAACCGATTCCGGGCTGAGGGTGTTCGGATACGTCATGCCTTCCCGGCAGGCCTTCCGCACCGGAGCGGCAAGTGCTCCGCTGTTGCCGACCAGTTCCCCCAGCTGCCCGGTCAGCGTTCCCTCCAGGCAGAGCAGGGTCCCCCAGCCGGACTTGAACGACCCGGCCTTGTAGAGGCTGGTGGTCAGGTTGTTCCACGCGATGGTGGGGGCAATGGCGTCCACGCGCTGATCCAGCGAGGCGAGGACAAACTGGATCCCGCCGCCGTAGGAGGCCCCCGCCATGCCCAGCACCGGATCGCCGGGAGCATCCAGTTCCGCCTCCGGCTGCTGGGCAATGAAGTCGATGAGCACCTGCCCGTCGCGGCCTTCGAAGGCGGGGTTGTTAACATACGCTTCCCCGCCGCTGAGGCCGAAGCCGCGCGGATCCCACGTCACCACGTTGTAGCCGGCTTCCCGCAGCGGTGCGATCCCGATGGAGCCGATCAGGGTGCTGGTGGTCGTTGACGGAGTACGGCTTCCCGGCAGTCCGAAGCCCGGGCCCACCATGACGGTGGGTGCGGTTTCGCCCGCCTGCAGGCCCAGCGCGGGGAAAAAGTTGGTATGGATCGGCGTCCCGTCGAAGGATGGAACGACGACGTCGGTACGCGCCGCCGGCGGCGCAGCCGCCGCGCCGGGCCCGGTCAATGCCGAGGCCGGGGGCGCTGCCAGGACGGACGCTGCCAGGAGGGCGCCTGCGGCGAGCAGGGCTGGGGTTTTTCGCATGGAGGACCTTTTCTGTGACGTCTTTGTCAGGCCGGCTCTTTTCTACCGGCCAGTAGGTTAGCCAGAGACTAGGTGCCCTAAAGATCGGCGGACAAGGCACCGGCCTCCATCAGGCCGGAGAAGGTCCAAAGTTTTTTGCCGGGAAGCCGAAACGCTTAGGTGGCGGGGGTGCTTGTCCCTGCGGCCAGCGCAGGGTCCGCGGAGCAGCGAGAAGTGATCTTGAGTTTTTGCAGCTGGCCGCTGGCCGCGTACGTCACCACTCCGCCGTCGTGGGCTGCCGTAAAGGTGAACTCAGCTTCGGGCGGCGCATCCGGACCCGGAGTCAGCGCCGAGAGCATCTCGGCGCCCAGGGCAGTGAGGACGGACTGGGCCTGGTCTCGGGCCCGTTCCGGAGACTCGGGGAGAGGACCCGTGAGCTGAAGCGAAAGCAGGTGCCTTCTGGCACCCGCGCCGGGGCCGGACCCGGGCGTGACTGCCGTCCCCTGAAGGGAGCAGGCAACCGCATGCGGTTTGGGCAGCTCACCCGGAACCGGAGCGCTCCCGGCCGGCCCGGTCCATCCGGAGGAACCGAGGGCTGCCAGCAGCGCTCCAGCCACAGTCTGCTGCGCTTCGCCGATTTCGGCGGCGGTAAGTTCGGCGCCGCCGGCTGGGGGACCGGCGGCGCGGGCAGCGGGCGGCTGGGGGGCTGCCGAGCCTGCTGCCAGCACGATCCCGGCGGCTACGACGCACAAGGAGCGTGGATCTGGCCTTCTCATCTGCGGCATTGTGCCGGTGAGAAGAAAATCTGTCGAGAGTAGTGGATTCCTACGCTGCCCGAACGCAGCGGGGGATTCGGTTCCAGTTCCGGCGGCACAGAGTGCGCGGCATCCGCTCCCGCGGAGCCAGCCGGACCGGCAATCCCTTGCAGTGCCTCAGCATCTTCCACCTGTCCTTTGGCTTCTCGTGACTTCGTTCTTCAGCTTTCGTTTCTGCCCTCACGCTCACGCTAGACCGGAACCTGGAAAGGCGACATGGGGAGAACTACCCATGCACCCCGCTTTCCCTTGCGGCATTAGGCTGGTATGGAACCTCTGCCCGCAAACAGGAAGGCTGCCATGCGCGCCACGATCATCCACGGCCCCGGCGACATCCGCGTTGAGGAAAGGGATTACCCGACTCTCCTCCGCGGAACGGACGCGGTGGTGCGGGTCAGCGCGGCCTGTGTCTGCGGATCGGACCTTTGGCCGTACCGCGGGATCCGGGAAACCCCTGAACCCCGCGCCATTGGACACGAGTTCGTAGGCGTGGTGGAGAGCGTCGGCACGGAGGTCACGTCCCTCGCGCCCGGAGACTTCGTGATTGCGCCGTTTACCGGCAACTGCGGCACGTGCCCTCCGTGCCGTTCGGGCGTCACCGTCGCCTGCGAGGAACTGGTGGGCTGGGGCAGCAAGGACACCCACGGCGATTTCGTCCAGGGTGCCCAGGGCGAGGCCGTCCGGGTCCCCAATGCCGAGGCAACCCTGGTAAAGGTTCCCGGGGTCTCCGATCCGGACGATGCCCTTCTCGCGGACCTGCTGACCCTTTCCGATGTAATGGGTTCGGGGCACCACGCAGCGGTCAGCGCCGGAGTCTCGCCTGGAGCGAGCGTCGTGGTGGTGGGCGACGGCGCCGTCGGACTCTGTGCGGTGCTCGCGGCCTCGCGGCTGGGTGCGGGACGGATCATCGCCATGTCCCGGCACGAGGACAGGGCGGCACTCGCCCGTGAATTCGGAGCCACCGACGTCGTTGCCGAACGCGGCAAGGAGGGTGCGGCACGGGTACGCGAGCTGCTTGGGGGAGTGCCGGCGGATGCGGTGCTGGAGTGCGTCGGGACGGCGGAGTCGATGGACCAGGCCCTGCGGTCCACCCGTCCCGGCGGGCGGGTCGGATTCGTCGGTGTCCCCGCCGGCGGCGCGGAACTCCCCATCGGTGTCCTCTTCGCCAAGAACATTACCGTGGGCGGCGGCATGGCCCCCGTGCGCACCTACCTGCCAGAGCTCCTCGAAGACGTTCTCGCCGGGAAGATCCACCCGGGCAGGGTCTTTGATTCGGTGCTTCCGCTGGAGGACGCGCCCAAGGCCTATGCCGCCATGGACCAGCGCCAGGCCGTAAAGGTGATGCTCAAGCCCTAAGGGCCTGCCGAGCCCTGTGATTCCTTGCACAACTGCAATTTTGCAGTTGTGAAATCTTGGTGCGGATGACAAAGTAGTTCGGTGAGTCAACTACCTTCCCTCCGCGATCGCAAGCGCGCCGAGACCTGGGCGGCGCTGCACGATGCCGCAGCCCGCCGCGCCCTCAACGAGGGGCTGGAAGGCGTCAACGTCGAAGTGGTCGCCGAGGAAGCCGGCGTTTCCGCCAGGACCTTCTTTAACTACTTCCCGTGCAAGGAAGACGCCGTCCTGGGGCTGAAGGAACCGTGCGTGGAGCCCGAGATGCTGGCGGCGTTCAACGTGGAAGGCGATCTCCTGACGGAAGTCAGCCGCCTGATGCTCGCCGTCGTACGCACCATCCAGGGCGGTGACGACTCAGCCGAACTCCGCGGACGCATCTACGAGGCCTACCCCAACCTGCGCCTGAGGCGCTACCAGTACATCCTCAAGGTTGAGCAGTTGGTCCTTGAGACGGTTCGCAGCCAGCTTGCCGAGTCCCGGCGCTGGCGCGAGCTGCCGGCGGGTTCGGCCTGGCAGGGGTACGACGTCGACGACGTCGCCTTCACGATCGTCCTCACCGCAAGCACCCGCATGCGACACGTCATGCAGAAAACCTGGTCCAATCCGACCGCCACCGCCCAGTTCCAGGCCCTCGATCAGGGCCTGGAACTTCTTCGAGATGTCTTCAAGGAACTTCTATGACGAAATCAGCTGCCGCTGCAGCGCCCGCAAGCCACGGGAAAAAACCCAGCCTCGTGCTTGTCTTCACCGCCCTGGTCCTGGCCATGCTCCTTTCGGCGCTGAACCAGACCATTCTTGGCACCGCCCTGCCCACGATCGTGGGCGAGCTCAACGGCGCCAACCTTATGCTCTGGGTCATCACGGCCTTCATCCTGGCCTCCACGGTGATGATGCCCATCTACGGCAAACTGGGCGACCTGATCGGACGCAAGTACCTGCTGGTGGCTGCGATCATCATCTTCCTGGCCGGTTCAGTGGTCGGTGCCCTGTCACCGGACATGACCTGGCTGATTGTTGCCCGGGTTATCCAGGGCATTGGTGCCGGCGGCCTGATGATCCTCTCCCAGGCCATCATTGCCGACGTCGTGCCGGCACGTGAGCGCGGCAAGTACATGGGCTGGATGGGCGGCGTGTTTGCCTTCTCCTCGGTGGTTGGACCACTGATCGGCGGCTGGCTTACCGAAGGACCGGGCTGGCGCTGGACGTTCTGGTTCAACATTCCCGTGGGCGTCCTGGCGCTGCTCGGCGCACTGTTCTTCCTGAAGCCGCGGGCAGTCACCTCCCGGCCCAAGATCGACCTGTGGGGCATGGTCTTCATTGCCCTGGCCACCACCGGCCTGGTGCTGGTGAGCAGCTGGGGAGGCAGCACCTACGCGTGGGGCGACCCGGTGATCCTGGGCCTCATTGGCGCCACGATCCTCTCCGCCGTCGTCTTTGTGATGGTCGAACGCCGGACGGCTGAGCCGATCATTCCGATGGAACTCTTCCACGACCGCAACTTCAACCTTGCCACTGCCTCCGGCCTGCTCACTTCCGTGGCCATGTTCGGTGCGATCGGGTACCTGCCCACGTACCTGCAGATGGCCACCGGTGCCAGCGCCACCGAAGCCGGCATGCTGATGATCCCCATGATGGGAGCCCTGCTGTTCAGCTCGGTGCTCTCCGGTTCCCTGGTCTCCAAGACCGGACGCTACAAGTGGATGCCCATCGCCGGTTCGGCGATCATGATCCTGGCGCTGCTGCTGATGGGTTCCATCACGGCCGATTCCCCGGTCTGGCAGCTGTGCGTCTACATCGGCATCCTGGGCCTCGGGCTGGGCCTGAACATGCAGATCCTGGTGCTGGTGGTCCAGAATTCCTTCCCGATGCGCCAGGTAGGAACGGCCACGGCGGCCAACAACTACTTCCGCCAGATCGGTGCAACGCTGGGCTCCGCCGTCGTCGGCAGCCTCTTCGCGCACCGGCTCTCGGACCTGCTGGGCGAGCGGCTTCCGGCCAGCGCGGCTTCGGCGACCGGCGGCGGCAATTCACTGACCCCCAAGCTTGTCCATGAGCTGCCCGAGGCGATCCAGGACATCATCATCCGGTCCTACAACGAGGCCCTGATTCCGCTGTTCCTCTTTATGGTTCCGATGGCAGTGGTGGCGACGATCCTGTGCCTGTTCATCAAGGAAAAGCCGCTGGCGACCCGTCTCGAGCCTGAGGTCATGCCCGAAGCGATCGGCGAAGGCAACGTACTGATCAGCACCGATGACGAGGGCAACGGTCCCAGCACCACGGAGCTGCGGCAGGTCAGCGCGTCCACTCCGCGCTAAGCAGACGCGGCATCCAGATAACAGAAACTGCCCGTATGAGCGCTCATACGGGCAGTTTCTGTTATCTGGATAGGGGGAAGGGCCTAGAGCGGGCCGGTCCCGAAGAGCAGCCCGAGGACGTACGTCACGGCAGCAGCGCCCAGGCCGATCGCCAGCTGGCGCAGTCCGCGCTTGAGCGGGGACGCTCCGGAAAGCAGGCCCACGATGGATCCCGTCAGCAGCAGCGCAATCCCCACCAGTGCGCAGGAAAGCACGACGGCGGCGAGCCCGCCCATGCCGAACAGGTACGGGAGCACGGGGATGATGGCGCCGGAGGAGAAGAAGCAGAAGCTCGAGAGCGCTGCTCCGATCCCGGTACCCACGGTTTCGTGGTCCTCGTCCCCGGCTTCCTTCATCTTCTCCGGCTGGAGGGACAGTGACGGGTCACAGTCGCAGGTGTACAGTCCCATGCGTTCCGCTGCCCGGTGCTCGGCCGCCTCCCGGGACATGCCGCGCGCCCGGTACACGAGGACGAGCTCATTGGCGTCAATGTCCAGGGACTTTGCCGCAGACAGGGTCACCTGGGTGGGTCTGGAGGCTTCCAGCAGCTCCCGCTGGGAACGGACCGAGACGTACTCGCCGGCACCCATCGACAGCGCCCCGGCGAGCAAGCCGGCAATGCCGCTGAAGAGCACAAACGTGCTCGAAACGCCGGTAGCACCAATAGCCATGACCAGGGCCAGGTTGGAAACAAGGCCGTCGTTGGCGCCAAACACGGCGGCGCGGAAGTTGCCGGAAAGGCGGGTGCGGCCGCGGGTTGCGAGGCCGCGCACCACTTCTTCATGGATCTGCTCATCGGCAGCCATGGCGCTGGTGGCGTTTGGGTCATCGCTGTAAGGAGAGCGGCCTTCGGCGCGCTGCGCAAGGGCCAGCACGAACACCGACCCGAACCGGCGGGCCAGCAGCCCGAGCATGCGGTTCCGCAGGGACGGGCGCATGGGCTTGTCTGCTTCGGGGCCAAGCAGCTGGCGCCAATGCTCCTCATGCCGGCCTTCTGCCTCGGCGAGTGCCAGCAGGATGTCCCGCTCTTCTCCCTCGCGGCGTTCGGCCAGGTAGCGGTAGGTGGCTGCTTCGGCCTGCTCATCGGCAAGGTACTGCCTCCAGCGACGGCGGTCGGCCGGGCTGGGGGTGGGGTGCTCAGGGGGCGGCTGCCCTTGAGTTGGTGGGTTTTTCACACACGCTCCTGGTCATGGCCGGAGCGAACTGGGAGGGCTCCGGCCAGCTTCTACGTACTGGCCGAAGGTCTCGCTCGCCCCGGTGCCATGCACCGCGGGTGGACTGCCGGGCTGCTTACGCAGCCAGTATGTCGACAGGCCTCGGTCTTGAGCCCAATTTCTGTGCGGCCGGAGCCGAAACTAGAATTGGGGGTGTACCGGAGCTACTCCCCTTCAGCTTTTCAGTGTAGCTCAGACCAGCCGCGATTCCGCTTAGGAGGGTGACCGAAATGCAGGTGGCCCCCGTTCCGTCCGGGTGCATGGCGCCCGTCCAGCAAGGGATAGAGTTCAAACCGTGAGTAGAGCTTCCAAGGGATTCCCTGACTTTCACCGGCCGTGGACACGCCACTACGCCGAAGGCGTGCCGCAGAACCTCAAGCTGCCCAAGGGCTCGCTGGTGGACATGGTGGAGGAATCCGTCAGCCGGTACGGTTCCAAGCCCGCGCTGCAGTTCTTCGGTGCCACCACCAGCTACCGGGAAATGGGGGAGCAGATCCGGCGTGCCGCAGCGGGCCTGAAGCGCCTCGGCGTCGGGCCCGGAGACCGTGTGGCACTGGTCCTGCCCAACGCGCCGCAGCACGTGGTTGCCTTCTACGCCGTCCTGCGGCTGGGCGCAGTGGTAGTGGAGCACAATCCGCTCTACACCGACCGCGAACTGCGCCACCAGTTCGAGGACCACGGAGCAACCGTGGCCATCGTCTGGGACAAGGCCGCGGATCGGATCCAGTCCCTGCCCGCAGACATCCCGGTCCGGACCATCGTGTCCGTTGACCTGATCAGCGCCATGCCGCGCACCACCCGGCTGGCCTTGAAGCTTCCCCTTCCCGCGGCCCGCCGCAGCAGGGCCGCCTTGGCTCCGGAAAAGAAGCCGCGCAGTGCCGGCCGAAGGGTCCTTGAGTGGAAGGAACTGCTGGACAACCGGCCGTTGCCGCGCCGCTATCCGCACCCCAAGGAAACCGACCTCG
>NZ_BAAALV010000008.1:0-55969 GCF_039528575.1 Arthrobacter gandavensis | reverse complement strand
TGGCCAACGCCGCGCAGGGCCGGGCGTGGATCCCGGGACTCCGGATGGGCAAGGAAACCGTCTACGGTGTGTTGCCCATGTTCCATGCCTACGGCCTGACCCTGAGCCTCACCTTCGCCATGAGCATCGGGGCCAAGCTGGTGCTGTTTCCGAAGTTCGACGTCGACCTGGTCCTGAAAGCGGCCAAGAAGACTCCGCCGACCTTCCTGCCGGCGGTGCCGCCGATCTACGACCGTATTGTGGCCGGTGCCGAAAAGCAGGGTATCTCCCTCAAGGGTGTGCGTTTCGCCATCTCCGGTGCCATGAACCTTCCTGCCGCCACGGTGGATGCTTGGGAGAAGGCAACCGGAGGCTACCTGATCGAAGGGTACGGCCTGACGGAAACCTCGCCGGTGGCCCTGGGCAACCCCATGGGGCCCACCCGCAAGGCCGGCACCGTGGGCGTTCCGTTCCCGCTGACGGACATTAAGGTGGTGGATCCGGAAGATCCCGCCAAGGAGCGCCGCCGCGGCGAAGCCGGGGAGCTGCTGATCCGCGGACCGCAGGTCTTCCAGGGCTATTGGAACAAGCCGGCCGAAACCCGGGCAGCGCTGCTCGACGGGGGCTGGTTCCGCACCGGAGACATCGTGTCAGTGGACGACGACGACTTCGTCACCATTCGGGACCGGATCAAGGAACTGATCATCACGGGAGGCTTCAACGTCTCGCCCTCCGAGGTTGAGGAAGCCCTCAAACGCCATCCGGCCGTTGCCGAGGCCGCAGTCGTTGGCCTGACCCGGACCGGCGGCGGAGAAGACGTGGTAGCTGCCGTCGTCGCCCGGCCTGACATGAAGTTCGACGCCGATGAACTGCGCTCCTATGTGCGGACGGAACTGGCGGCCTACAAGGTGCCGCGCCGCATCGTGCAGATTCCGGACCTTCCTAGGTCCCTGATTGGCAAGGTGCTCCGGAGGCACGTCAAAGAGTCGCTGCTGCACAAGGGAACCGGCCACGAGGCCGGACCTACAACCTAGACGGGGGAAACCATGGACAGCCAGCCCGGCTCGAGTCCGAACGTAAGCGAGTCGAAGCGGCTCCAGGGGTATTGGAACGACGGCCTCGGCCATGCCGCCCTGCGCTCTGCCCAGCTCCTGCTTGTCCTGCTGCTGGTGGGCGTGGGTGTGTATGCGCTGACAAGGGTGACGCTGGTGGTGATTCCGCTCCTGCTCGCGCTGATCCTGGCAGCGGCCATCGCCCCGTTCGTCAACTGGCTGCGCCGCAAGGGCTGGCCGGGGGCGCTTGCCACCGGCACGTCCTTCCTGCTGCTGCTGGCGGTCTTCGGCGGACTGGTCACCGGAATCGTCTTCGCTGTGCGCAGTGAGTGGTCCTCCCTGGTAGACCAGGCGGTTGCCGGATTCGACCAGCTCTACGCCATGGTCCAGGACGGCCCCTTCGCCTTCGACGACTCGGCGATATCCGACGCCCGGGACTCAGTCCTAGATTTCGCGACCTCCTCAGCCGTGGGCAACGGGGCGCTGGCCGGAATCTCAGCCGCGGGGTCTTTCGCCACCGGGTTCGCCCTGATGGCGGTGGTGCTGTTCTTCTTCCTGAAGGACGGAGACAAGATCTGGGCCTTCATCCTGCGCTGGTTCCGCGGTGAACGGCGGGAGAAGGCAGCCCTGGCCGGTGCCCGCACCATGGAGGTGCTGGGCGGGTATGTCCGCGGCACCGCAATCGTGGCCGCCGTCGACGCCGTCTGTATTGGCGCCGCGCTGTTTATCCTTGGCGTACCTCTGGCACTGCCGCTGTCCGTGATCGTGTTCGTTGGATCCTTCATTCCGCTGGTGGGTGCCACCGCGGCCGGAATCCTGGCTGCCCTGATCGCACTCGTGGCGAACGGCCCCGTGGTGGCCCTGGTCGTGGTGATCGTGATCATTGCCGTCAACCAGCTTGAGGGCAACTTCCTGCAGCCGGTGGTGATGGGCAGGACACTGAGCATCCACGCACTGGTGATCCTGCTTGCACTGACCGCCGGAACGATCCTTGCCGGAATTATCGGCGCGATCCTCTCGGTCCCGATTGCCGCCGTCGGCTGGGCCGTCATCAAGGTCTGGACCGGTGAGGACACCGGCGATCCGGGGGAAGTGGC
Source organism: Arthrobacter gandavensis (assembly GCF_039528575.1). Classification (NCBI taxonomy): domain Bacteria; kingdom Bacillati; phylum Actinomycetota; class Actinomycetes; order Micrococcales; family Micrococcaceae; genus Arthrobacter; species Arthrobacter gandavensis. The sequence goes on along the minus strand of NZ_BAAALV010000008.1, from coordinate 53,841 downwards.
GGAGGTTGCTTCACCGGAGCAGGACGCGGATTCAGCCGAAGGCTCAGCGGATCTTGGAAGCACCGGGGCCGGACGGGCAGGGGATTAACCGTCCGGACCCGGTGCGGTACTGGGGGCCGGCGCTACTCGGCGTTGTAAGTCACGAAACTATTGTTTACCCACGCTAGTGGGCGCCTGAGGCGCGGGTCAATTAGTGTGAAACTGCAGCACCGGTCCGCTGCCTTTTGCGGCCGCGGAGCAGGCAATGCCTTCCGGACTCTGCCGGCAGGAACACAGATAAGGGAACGAAAGGACGGCTGCCCTGATGAAGGCCCTGTCGGTTGAACCGAGCAACGCCCCGATTGCCATTGGCTCCCGGATCCGCACTGCACGGCAGGCGCGCCACCTGACCATTGAGCAGGTAGCGGACTCGACCGGGCTGACCAAGGGTTTCCTCAGCCGGGTGGAACGGGACCTCACGTCACCATCGGTGGCTTCACTGGTGACCCTGTGCCAGGTGCTTTCAATCTCCATCGGCGACCTGTTCCTGCCGCCGCAGACCACCCTGGTGCGCTGGCCCGAGGCACCGGGAATCAATTTGGGCGGCGACGGCATCAACGAGCGGCTGGTTACTCCGCGCACTGAACGCCGCGTCCAGGTGATCCGCTCCGAGATTGTTCCCGGCGGAGCCGGCGAGGCGGACCTGTACTCCGTGGACTGCGACGTGGAGGTGCTGCACGTCGCCGAGGGCCGGCTGGAGCTTGTTTTCACTGCGGAGACCATGAACCTCACCGCAGGGGACACTGTGACCTTTCCCGGCAAGGAACCGCACTCCTGGCGCAACCCGGACCCCGACGCTTCCGCCGTGGTGATCTGGACGCTGGTCAGCCCCGGCTCTGCCTAGTTCCCTTCCCAACCGGGCGGTGCGGCGAGCAGAGTGGGCGCATGCATCCGGACCGTGAGCTGACCGAACGCCGCCTTGCCCGTTTCCTCGCCCAGCGGTTGCCGCCGCATCTCTGGACCGCTGCGCAGCCGCTTCAGGCAGCAGCCTGGGATGCCCCTTCAGAGCCGGTGTCCTTCGCCGAAGCCGCCGGGCAGGATTACCAGCCGGTTGCCCCCGGCACCCGCTGGGGCAGGCCCTGGGGAACCACCTGGTTCCGCCTCACCGGCACGGTGCCTGAGGGTGCTCCAGGCTTCATTCCCGAAGCACTGATCGACCTGGGGTTCAGCACTGACATGCCCGGCTTCCAAGCCGAGGGGCTGGTCTACGACGCCGCAGGAAACGTCCTCAAGGCCCTGGAATCAACGAACATGGCGGTGCCGCTGGAGCAGGAACCCGGCAGCAGCCTGCTGCTCTGGGTGGAGGCCGCAGCCACCCCGAACGTCATTGGCAACTTCAGCTTCCTGCCGACACCGCTGGGCGACCCCGATACTGCGGGCAGCGAACCCCTGTACGTTTTCCGCCGCGCGGATACCGCGCTGCTGGATGAGCAGGCCTGGAACCTTGCCCAGGACTTTGACGTGCTCTGGGGCCTCATGCATGAACTTCCCATGGATTCCCCGCGCCGGCACGAGCTGCTGCGGGCCATGGAACGCGCCGCCGCCGCGGTGGACCCGCAGGACGTCTCCGGTTCGGCTGGAACTGCCCGGAAGCTGCTGGAACCTGCGCTCAGCGCACCCGCCGCTGCCAGCGCCCACCGGATCCACGCCGTCGGGCACGCACACATTGACAGTGCCTGGCTGTGGCCGGTGCGCGAGACCCGCCGGAAGGTGGCGCGTACCTTCGCCAACGTGCTGGCACTGATGGACAAGGACCCTGGGTTCGTCTTCACGGCCTCCTCTGCCCAGCAGTACGCCTGGCTCCAGGAAGACCATCCGGCACTGTTCGCCCGGGTAGCAGCCCGGGTCGCGGAAGGGCGGTTCGTTCCGGCGGGCGGGATGTGGGTCGAGGCGGACACCAACCTGCCCTCCGGGGAATCCCTGGTGCGGCAGTTCACCTTCGGCAAACGCTTCTTCCTGGAAGCGTTTGGAGTCGAGCCGCTGGATGTGTGGCTGCCGGATTCCTTCGGCTACTCCGGCGCCCTCCCGCAGCTCATTCGAGCGGCCGGCTCGCGCTGGTTCCTGACCCAGAAACTGAGCTGGAACGAATCCGACGTGATGCCTCACCACACCTTCCTGTGGGAAGGAATCGACGGAACCAGGGTCTTCACCCATTTCCCGCCGGTGGACACCTACAACTCCGCCCTGACCGGCCAGGAACTGGCCCGGGCCCAGCGGCAGTTCCGCGAAAAGGGAGCCACGAACCTGTCCCTGGTTCCCTTTGGCTGGGGCGACGGCGGCGGGGGTCCCACGCGGGAAATGCTCGCCGCCGCGCACCGCACCGCTTCGCTGGAGGGTTCGCCCCGGGTGGAGCTCTCCAGCCCGCAGGCGTTCTTCACCGCGGCAGAGGCGGACTACGCCGACCCGCCCGTGTGGTCCGGGGAAATGTATCTGCAGTTCCATCGCGGGACCTACACCTCCCAGGCCCGGACCAAACGCGGCAACCGGCGCAGTGAGGCACTGCTGAAGGAAGCTGAGCTCTGGGCGGCCGCTGCCGCCGTCCGGTGCGGAACGGACTACCCCTATCAGGAACTCGAAGCGGCGTGGAAAACCGTGCTGCTGGGCCAGTTCCATGACATCCTCCCCGGCTCCTCCATCGCCTGGGTGTACCAGGATGCCGAGCGTGCCTACGCAGAAACCGCCGAGCATCTGGAGCGAATCATCGGACGCTCCCAGCGGGCGCTCGCCGGGGAAGGGGACGGTTCCCTGGTCTTCAATGCGGCACCGGTGGCGCTGCGGGGCATTCCGGCCATGGGTGCCGCTGCCGGGCCGGCGGCGCCTGCCGCGGTTCGGATCCAGGAGTACGACGGCGGCTGGGAACTCGCCTCCGGCCACCTCACCGCCCGCTTTGGGCCAACAGGTGCCCTTCTCTCGCTGCGCGGCGAGAGCGGCCGCGAACTGGTGGCTCCCGGGGAGGAAGCGAACCGGTTCGAACTTTTCCGCGATACCCCGAACCAGTGGGATGCCTGGGACCTTGACGCCGCGGACCGCGCCGGTGCGCTCACGCTCAGCGGGGACCTCACCCATGAGCCGGAAAGCCTGGTCCTAGACTGCTCGTTTGGCGCGTCGACGCTGCGGCAGCGGATCTCGCTGAGCCCCGACGGGCGTGCCCTGGACCTGGAAATCGAGGTGGACTGGCGCGAGCGGCAGAAGCTGCTGAAGCTTGGCTTTCCGGTGGCCGTGCTGGCGGACCGGGCCGCGGCTGAAATCCAGTTTGGGCACATCCAGCGGCCCACTCACGCAAACACGTCCTGGGACCACGCGCGCTTCGAAGTTCCGGCCCACCGCTGGGTACATGCCGGGGAACATGGCAGGGGAGTGGCCCTGGCCAATGACTCAACCTACGGCTACGACATTTCCCGCACCGGGTCGCGGGACGCGGGCACCGGAACCCTGCTGCGGGCCTCGCTGCTGCGGGCCCCGCTCTTCCCGGATCCCGGAGCGGACCAAGGCCGGCACCGGTTCCGGTTTTCGCTGCGTCCGGACGCGACCGTGGCTGAGGCGGTGCAGGAGGGATACCGTCTGAACCTGCCCCTGCGCACGGTCCGCGCCGGCGGCGCCGGAAGCGTAGCCCCGTTGGCGGTCCTGGCGCCCGGAAGCGTGCTGGTGGAGACTGTCAAGCTCGCGGACGACCGCTCCGGAGACGTGGTGCTGCGTCTCTACGAGGCGCTGGGCGGGCACACTAATGCCGTGCTGACCGCCGGCTTCCAGGCCCGCACGGCCCTCCTGACGGATCTGCTGGAACGGCCGGAGGGGACGGGGGCGCAGCTGCCCAGGCGGGATGACGGCCGGTGGGAACTGGGGTTCAGGCCCTTTGAAGTGAAGACCGTGCGCCTGGCCCGGTGAGCCGTTCCAGGTAGGCCACTGCACCGTTGATGTCCGTTCCGTTGGACCGGTACCCGATGTACCCGTCGGGGCGGATCACCAGCACCTCAGGCCGCCGGGCGGAAAGGCCAAGGCGCTCAAACGCCAGCCCGCTGACGTCCTCGATGACGCCCGGGCCCGACGCAGTGAGGGTGCTGGCCACCACCAGGCGCTGCACACTGAGCAGGCGGCCCATGCCGGAAAGGGCGGCGTGCAGCTGCTGGGGCGTGTCCTCCGGCCAGCCCGGGCCGGAGAGCAGAATATGGAAGCCGGGCGCGGACACCAGGTCCTGCAGCCGGCGCTCCTGCTGCTGGTAGTGCACGACGGCGTCCGGCAGCCGGTCTCCCGGACGCGGTCCCGAGGCCAGCACAGCCGGAAGGCGGTTGGCCCCGGCAGCCGTCATGGTGCTGCCGCGGTAGTGGATGCCCAGCTGGGACATGGTGCGGAACGCACGGCTGCGCAGCCGCTCGCTGGCAGCCAGGGAAGGGGCCAGTGCGGGCAACAGCTTGGTGCGGGGGAGCTTCGCCAGGGCACTGCGGCTGGTGGCAAGCTTGAACAGCCGGTCGGTAAAGCTGACGATGCCGCGAGCCACGGGCCGGCGTTCGGCGTCATAGCTGTCGATCAGTTCGTCGGCGGCCAGGCCGCGTGCGCCCAGGGCAAGTTTCCAGCCCAGGTTCAACGCGTCCTGGATTCCGGTGTTCATGCCCTGTCCGCCCACGGGGGAGTGGACGTGTGCTGCGTCGCCGGCGAGGAAGACTGAACCGGACTGGAAGAACTCTGCCATCTGGTGGGAAAGCCGGAAGCTGCTGATCCACTTCGGGTCGTGCAGCTTCAGGCCGCCGCCGGAGAACTTGTCCGCGATACCCTGCAGGTATTCAAGGGTGGCGGCGCTGTTGTCTCCGTGTTCCTTGAGGCTGATCATCCGCCAGGATGCTGGGTTCCCCAGCGGGAAAAGCACCATGAAACCGTCGTCGGTGGGGTAGGCGTGCACAGCTCCGGGGGCCACGCCGTCGACTTCCAGGTCTGCCAGAACGAAGGTGTCTGCGTAGCCGGAACCGCGGAAGTCCATGCCGGCCCGGCGGCGCACGGTGCTTTCGGCGCCGTCGGCACCCACGACGTAGCGGGCCCGGATCCGGTCGATGCCGCGGTCCTGCCGCTGGACGCGGGCTTCCATGCCCGCGAAGGGGTCCTCCGGGTCCAGGCGCTCGAGTTCCAGGAGCTCTGCGCCGCGCTCAACGCGGATTCCGCGGGCGCCCAGGTAAGTCAGGAGGATCCGCTCGGTTTCGGACTGCGGCAGGAAGAGCAGCTGCTGGTGGGCGCAGTCTTCGATCCCGATGTCGAAGAGGCCGATCTGGACGGTCTCCTCAGGCAGGTGCAGATGCAGCTGGTGTGCGGGGTTTCCACGCCGTGCCATCTCCGCACTGATCCCGAAGGGCCGCAGCGCCTCCAGGGTGCGCGGCTGCACAGCCAGCGCCCGGGACTGGGTCGAGGGACCCTGCCTGCGGTCGATGATCCTAAAGCTCGTTCCATAACCGGCGAGCTGGGCCGCAAGGGCCAGCCCGGTGGGTCCGGCACCCACGATCAGGACATCGACGTCGTAGTTCATTCCATCATTGTTCGCATAGGAAACCCGGTCCGCCATAGTCACAGCCTAGTCTTGACGCCGATGGCTGTTCCACTTTAGCCTTCCGATAAACATTTGATGCCTATTGGATAACTTTCGCCCTCCTGCAGGTAGGCTCGGAAACAGGCGCCAGACCCTAGCGAAACCGGAGAACCAGACAGTGGATATGTCCCAGAACCAGCCGCGCATCAACACCAACGGCAAAGTAGGGCCGATCGACGCCGCGCAGGTTCCGCGTTATGCAGGGGCCGCCACATATGCCCGCCTTCCGCGGCTGGATGAGGTGGCACGCGCCGACGTCGCTGTTGTGGGTGTTCCGTTCGACACCGGTGTCTCCTACCGGCCCGGTGCCCGGTTTGGCGGAAACCACATCCGCGAGGCCTCACGCCTGCTGCGCCCCTACAATCCGGCGCAGGACACTTCCCCGTTCGCGAACCTGCAGGTCGCCGATGCCGGCGACCTGGCAGTGAACCCGTTCAACATCAACGAGGCCATCGAAACCATCCAAGCCGGCGCCCTGGACCTGACCGAGGGCGGAACCCGGCTGCTGACCCTGGGCGGGGACCACACCATTGCCCTGCCGCTGCTGCGGGCGGCAGCTGAGCGTGCCGGGCAGCCGGTGGCCATGCTGCACTTCGATGCGCACCTCGATACCTGGGACACGTACTTCGGTGCCGAGTACACCCACGGCACCCCGTTCCGCCGGGCGGTGGAGGAAGGGATCCTGGATACCGAAGCGATCTCCCATGTGGGTACCCGCGGACCGCTGTACGGCAAGAAGGACCTGGAGGAGGACCGCCGCTTCGGGTTTGGCATCGTGACCAGCTCGGATGTGTTCCGGCAGGGCGTCGACGAAGTCGTCGCGAAGCTGCGTGACCGGATCGGAAACCGGCCACTGTACATTTCCGTGGACATTGATGTGCTGGATCCGGCCCACGCCCCGGGCACGGGCACCCCGGAAGCCGGGGGCATCACCAGCCGCGAGCTGCTGGAGATCCTGCGCGGCATGCGGGGCATGAACCTCATCGGCGCCGACGTGGTGGAAGTGGCCCCGGCCTATGACCACGCGGACATCACCGCCGTGGCTGCCTCACACGTTGCCTACGACCTCATCACGCTCATGGGACTCGAATCATGAGCACCGAGCCGGGAACCGTAGTGCGCAACGGCGGGGACCTGGTGGTCGAAACCCTGGAAGCGCTCGGAGCAACCACGGTTTTCGGTATCCCCGGACAGCATGCCCTTGGCCTGTTCGACGCGCTCTCCCGCTCCACGCTGGAGTTCGTGTCCTCCCGGGTGGAGAACAATGCCGCGTTCGCCGCTGACGGCTTCAGCCGTGCCACCGGCAAGGTGGGTGTCCTGTTCCTCTCCACCGGGCCCGGCGCCCTCACCTCCCTGGCCGGACTCCAGGAGGCGTACGCCACCGGCGTGCCCATGGTGGTGGTAGCCAGCCAGATCCCCATCGAGGGACTGGGCGCCCGCCGGCGCGGCATGCTGCACCAGCTCGATGACCAAAAGGCGTCCGCAGCCAATGTCACCAAGAGCCAGCGCCTGATCCAGCACGCCTCCGGCATTCCCTCGGCCATCCAGGACGCCTGGACCGAAGCGATCTCGGCGCCCATGGGTCCGGTCTGGGTCGAAGTGCCGCAGAACGTGCTGCTGGCCCCCGTGATGGTCCCGGCCGTCGAAGACGCCCTGGCAGAGCCGTTCGACAACCCGCCCCGCAGCGAATTGGTCACCGAAGCCGTGAAGTGGCTGTCCGCCGCGAAGCGCCCGGCAGTCATCGCTGGCGGTGGCACCCGCCGCGGCCGGGCCGAAGAAGCGCTCCTCTCGGTGGCGGAGAAGCTCCATGCGCCGGTGATCTGCACGCCCGGAGGCAACGGCGCTTTCCCCTGGAACCACCCGCTGTCCCTGCAGTCGTGGGTGGAGGACCGCCATGCGACGGACCTGCTGGAAGACGCGGACGTACTGCTGGTTATCGGTTCCTCGCTGGGCGAAGTCACGTCCAACTACTTCACCTTCGCGCCGCGCGGCCGGATCATCCAGATCGACGCCGAACCGCGGGTCCTGGAGTCCAACGGGCCCGCGCTGGGTATCCGTGCCGACGCCGGGCAGGCCATGGCTGCGCTGGATGCCGCGCTGCAGGTTCCGGATGCGGCCCCGGACTGGCACGGCAGGACTGCGGAGGAAGTCACCGCAGAAACCCTCGCCAAGATCAGCGCCCGGCTGGATGCCCAGGACCTGGGCCTTGAACGGAAGTTCATGGCGGACATCCGGGCCGCGGTGCCGTCCGGCATGCAGACCTATTGGGATATGACCATCGCCGCCTACTGGGCGTGGAGCTGCTGGGATGCCAAGTCCGGCCAGTTCCACTCCGCGCAGGGCGCCGGCGGGCTGGGCTACGGCTACCCGGGTGCCCTCGGCGGAGCGGTGGGAACCCGGGAACGTGTGCTGGCTGTCTCAGGCGACGGGTCGGCGATGTACTCCATCGCGGAACTGGCAACCGCCCGGCAGCATGATCTTCCCGTCACCTGGCTGATCGTGGACGATGGCGGCTACGGCGTACTGCGGGAGTACATGGTGGACGCGTTCGGCAAGGCCACGGCCACGGAACTGGCCGGACCGGACTTCGTGAAGCTCGCTGAATCCTTCGGTGTTCCGGCGCGACGCACTGATCCTGCCGGCGTCCGGCAGGCACTGGAGGAATCCTTTGCGCAGGAAGGGCCCAACGTGGTGGTGGTTCAAACGCTGCTGAGGCTTTTCGCCCCCACCCACCTGGACGGCTAAACATCCGGAAACCTTTCAGTTGCCGGCGGTAAAGTTACCTCAGGCAACTAGAGGAGGCTGACGGTGGTCAAGGCAAGTAAACGCAGCGGTGCCGCGGAAACAGGACGGGCCTGATGGATTTCCTGATCCTGCTGATCGGCCTGCTGTTCGGGACGGTGCTTGTAGTTGGCATCGGCGAGCGGGTACGGCTGCCGTATCCGGTGCTGATGCTCATCTTCTCCGCACTTTTCGCCTTCCTGCCCATGATCCCGGAAATCCACATTGATCCGGAGCTCATCCTTCCGCTGTTCCTGCCGCCGCTGCTCTACGCTGCTGCCCAGCGCAGCTCCTGGTCTGTCTTCCGGCTCCGCTGGCGCTCCCTGGTGCTGCTGGCGGTGGCGCTGGTCGCGGTCACCGTTGGCGTAGTGGCGTCCGTGGCCTGGGTGATCGTTCCGGCGCTGGCCCTGCCCGCAGCGATTGCCCTGGGCGCGATCGTCGCTCCGCCTGACCCGGTGGCCGTGGAAGCGGTGGCCGGCAAGGTCAACATGCCCCGCCGGCTGATTACCGTCCTGCAGACCGAGGGACTTTTCAACGACGCGATCGCGATCGTGATTTTCCAGGCCGCCGTGACCGCCGCCGTCAGCGGCGGGGAAGTCGGCTGGTCCATCATCCCGAGGTTCCTGATCGGTGCCGCCGGCGCCGTGGTGCTGGGCCTGGCCATGGGTTGGCTGGTGGGCACCTTGAACCGCTTCGTCCCAAACCTCGTGGCCCGCTCTGCGGTTACCCTCGTGGCGCCCTATGCCGTGTACATCCTCGCCGAAGAGGTGCACTTCTCCGGTGTTGTCGCCGTCGTGGTGACCGCCCTGGAGCTTGGCCGCCGGGCACGGCCGCAGGACTCCGAGGAACGCCTGACCCGCACCGCGTTCTGGGAAGTCGTAGAGCTTCTGACCACCGGCGTCGCCTTTGGCCTGGTGGGAATCGAAATGCGGTACGTCATTGAAGACGAGGGCCGTGAAATTTTCGGATTCATTCCAGGTGTTGCGGCGGTCTGCGCCGCCGTGGTCCTGGTGCGTTTCGCGTGGATGTACGGGCTGTACCGGTTCGGCGGCACCGAACGGCTCAACCGGGTACCCGGATCCATGAAGGAAGTCCTGGTCCTGACATGGTGCGGCATGCGCGGCCTGGCCACCCTGGCGCTGGCCCTCGCCCTGCCTGCCACCACGCTCGCTGGGGAACAGCTTCCTGGCCGGAACTTCATGATCGTGTGTGCAGGAGCAGTCCTGCTGGTGACCCTGGTGCTGCCCGGCCTGACCCTGCCGTGGCTGATGCGCCGGCTGAAGCTGCCCAGTGACCACGGCGCCGTCGCCAAACAGGAACGGGAGCTGGCGCGGCGTGCCGAACGGGTAGCGCTGGAAACCATGAAACGGTCCCGCGCGGCAGATAAACTCCCGCCGGAGCGTCGTACGGCCCTGGCCCGCCGTATGTCCTCCCTGCACTCAATCCTTGAGCGTGATTCGGATGCGGATCCGCAGAAGATGCTGCAGATGAAGGCCACGCTGGAAGTGATGGACGCGGTCCAGCGTGAGGCCCTGGCCGCGGCGCGGAAAGAAGTCCTGGCAGCACGCCGGCAGTCCGGCATGGATCCGGAAGCCGTGGACCGGGTGCTGCGGCGTTTGGACCTGCGCACCGTGACCCTGGACCGCGGCGGGCACTAGGGCTTACTGCATGGTGAATCGGCGGGCTACGCCGTCGCTGAGCATGCGGGAGCGGAAAAGCCGGGCCAGCACTGTGTTCCGGGCTTGCATCAGCGGCGCCGGCAGCGGACGCCCCAGGGCCATGTTCAGCCGTGCCTGGGCGGAGGCAACGACGGCGGCCCGGCGTCGGCGGCTGTCGAAGGCAGCCAGCCGGGCGCCGACGTCGGCTCCCCGAACGGCAGCAGCGAGCAGCGGAGCCAGCTCCGCGGCGTCAATCCAGCCCAGGGTCATTCCCTGTCCGCCGATCGGACTGACTTCGTGGGCGGCGTCGCCAATCAGCACCGTGCGTCCGTGAGCCAGCTGCTTGAGTGCAGTAGTGCGCACGGAGAACGCACTGAGCATGGTGCTGGCCGCTGCCTCCGGGACCCGCCCGGTGCGTGCCGCCACGATCCGTGCCAGGTCCTTGGCATCGGCGTCGGACTGCAGGGTCCGGGTATGCGCCACCCAGCGGCGTTTGCCGCCGGGCAGCGGAAAGGACTCAACGATGCCCTCCGGTTCCAGGTAGAGCACACCCACGGGCCCGTCCGCCGTGTTGTCGGGGAAATCGCCCATTAGGTAGGAATCGCGCAGCAGCTTACCGGCGGCCCGGACACCGAGCAGGCCGCGCACGGCTGACCGGGCGCCGTCGGCCGCCACTACCCAGGAGGCACGCACGGCAAAATCACCGGCAGTGGTGGTACCTGCCAGGGATACGCCGCGGCCGTCGTCGTGCAGCGAGGTAATCCGGTGCCCGCGCTGGAGTGCGTCCGGATCAAGTTCCTCAAGGCGCGCCTGCAGCACCGTTTCGGTTCGTTCCTGCGGAAGCGCCAGCACATACGGGTAAGCGGTGGAGGTCTTGGCAAAGCTGATGGAGATCAATTCGGTATCCCGGGTCCGGGCTGACCCGGTGCGGATCTGCACGCCCTCGGCCGCGAGCTGCGCACTGACTCCGGTGGCCTCCAGGGCGGCCATGCCCGGCGGGTGGATGCCGATGGCCCGTGAATGGGAGCTGCGCGAGGTCCGCGCCTCGAAGACCCGTACCCGCAGGCCGTCCTGCAGGGCCAGGATCGCCAGTGCCAGGCCCACCGGGCCTCCGCCCACAACGGCGACGTCGACTTCCGGACGGTTCACTGCCCGCCCCCGGCGCTGCCGCTTCTCCGGTACAGCAGCAGGTTCTGCCACGGGCGCGCCTGCAGCGCCTCCCACCCCGCCGGGGCAGCGGCACTGAACTCCTCGGCGGTGTAGCTGCGCCGGATCGACGTCAGTCCGTCCTGCCGGATGAAGGATCCGTGGAAGAAGGGCAGCGTGCCGGCGGAGAAGAGGCCGTAGGCCCACGGGCTGCGTTCAATGTCGCTGTGCAGGGCAAGTGATCCGGCCAGTTTCTCCGAGTCGGCAAGGATGCCCTGGAATGCGGCGTCGTCCAGATGGTGCAGCACATGGTTGGAGACCACGACGTCGAACACCGCACCCTCAGCCACCAGATCCGAGCTCAGCGCGGCGCGGAAACTGCAGCCCTCGGGAGCCGGGCGGGTGGAGGCGTAGGCGTGGGCCCGTGGATCGGGGTCGATGCCGGTGACCTGCACGGCCAGTCCGTCCCGGCGGGCCCAGCGTGCCAGTGCGCGGGCCAGGTCCCCGCCGCCGGCACCGATGTCCAGCACCGTGCCGCCGCCCTGTGCGGCCAGGACGGGCCGCACATACCGGCGGTAGTTCCGCCGCCATCCGGAGACCACGGAGTTGATCAGGGGAAACTGCGCATAGGTCCGCTCGAGTTGCACCGGATCACAGTCCGGGCGGTCCATCTGCTCCACAGCGTCCACGGCACGCCGGCTCAGGTCCGGTGGCAGGAACGGAGGAGTGTCAGCGTCCAGGAGGCTCACCGGGCTATCCGACGGCGGCAGGAACCGGCTCCGCTGCCAGTGCGTCTGCGGCCGCTGCGGCACCCGTTCCCGGCACCCGGGTGAACAGCCCGGTCTCAACGGTCAGTCCGGGGCCGAACGCCATGGAGCAGATCCGTTCGTTGCCCCCGGTGAAGGGCTGCTCCAGGATGTTCTTCAGCACGAACATCACAGTGGCGGAGCTCATGTTGCCGAAGTTGCGCAGGGTCTCCCGGGCCGGAACCAGCTGCTCCTCCGAAAGCTCCAGCTTCGCTTCCACCTTGTCCAGGATGCTGCGGCCGCCGGGATGGATGGCCCAGTGCTCAATGTCGTTGTACGCCAGCGGGGCCAGGGAGGGATCCCGTGCCAGCAGCGGCTCCAGGGCGCCGACAATGTGGTCGTCAATGATGTGGGGAACATAGGTGCCCAGCACCATCTCGAAACCGTGGTCCCCGATATTCCAGGCCATGGACTCCTCGCCCACCGGCGTGAGCGTGGTCTCGAAGTGGTCCAGCACGATTGCGGGGCTGTCCCCCGGGAGGTCCCGCGCGGTGATCACAGCAGCTGCGGCACCGTCTGCGAACAGCGAGGAACCCATGATGATGTCCGGGTCGTTGGAGGAGCGCACGTGCAGCGAGCAGAGCTCGGCACTCACCACCAGGACGACGGCGTTGGGGTCTGCGTCGCAGAAGGATTTGGCTGCGCGCATGGCGGGGAAGGCCGCGTAGCAGCCCATGAAGCCCAGGTGGTAGCGCTGCACCGACGGGTTCAGGCCCAGTGCACGCACCAGCTTGTAGTCGGGTCCGGGGTTGAAGAACCCGGTGCAGGAGACAGTGATGACGTGGGTAATGTCTTCCGGGCTGATTCCGGGGCAGTTTTCCACTGCTTTCCGGCCGGCTTCGATGAAGAGCTTGGTGGCCTCGGTGGCAAAGATGTCATTGCGGGTCTTGGTGGAGGGCATCAGGAGCAGCCCGGTCTGCGGGTCGAAGAATTGGGGATTCTCGGCCGTGGACGAGAGCGTGAGCTCCTCCAGCGCGGTGCGCCGGGTGTCGATGGCTGCGGAATTGAAGCAGGTGTTCACAAGGCGGGTGCCCAGGCGGGTGAGCCCGGGCTGGGCGGCGAAGACGTCGCGGACCTGGTCCTGCACCAGGACGGTAGAAGGGACAGCAGTTTCCAGTGATCTGAGCGTAACTGTCATCCTCCATTGTTAGGTGAACTACCTTCGGGGCACAATGGCGCGGCGGACCCGGCGCGTCCCCGGCCGCGGGAGCGACCTGCGGCGCCCGTGGACCTGAAGCGGCTGTGCATTTGTGCAGATACGCCATGCGGTTTTGGCCGTTGAGCCGGCAGGCAGGTCCGCACCATACTCATGCTTACTCCGCTCAGGTGCCCCGCGCCCGCCCGGAGTGCTGCAGTGTCAACGAGGACACCAAAGGAGAGACTGGATGAGCACTGATATTCCCAAGCGGACCAGGCGCCAGAAGCCGCCGGTTCCGGAGGGCCTGCGCAAGGTGGTTGTGGCGTCCATGGCCGGGACGGTCGTGGAATGGTACGAATTCTTCCTCTATGCCGCGGCGTCGACCCTGGTCTTCAGCCGCCTGTTCTTTCCCGATGCGGAAACCGAACTGGACGGCATCATTGCCGCCTTCGTGACCTACGCCGTCGGCTTCGTGGCCCGGCCGGTGGGCGGAATTGTCTTTGGGCACTTCGGGGACAAATTCGGCCGCAAGAAGCTGCTGCAGCTGAGCATCATCCTGGTGGGTGTCTCCACCTTCCTGATGGGCTGCCTGCCCGGCTTCGACTCAATTGGGTACTGGGCTCCGGCCATGCTGGTGGCGCTGCGCTTCATCCAGGGCTTCGCCGTGGGCGGGGAATGGGGCGGTGCGGTGCTGCTGGTCGCCGAGCACAGCCCGAACAAGTCGCGCGGATTCTGGTCCAGCTGGCCTCAGTCCGCCGTTCCGATGGGCAACCTGCTGGCCACCGGCGTCCTGTTCGTTCTCTCCTCGACGCTGAGCGAGGACGCCTTCCTTGGCTGGGGCTGGCGCGTGGCCTTCTGGCTCTCGGCAGTGATCGTGCTGGTGGGCTACTACATCCGCACCAAGGTCTCAGACGCCCCGATCTTCCTGGAAGCCCAAAAGGAAGTCGAGGAAGAGGCCAAAGGCTACGGCGTGCTCGAGGTGTTCCGCCGCTACCCACGCGGCGTCTTCACCGCCATGGGCCTGCGCTTCGCGGAGAACATCCTGTACTACCTGGTAGTCACGTTCTCCATCACCTACCTGCGCATCGTGGTGGAAACCGATACCTCCCGGATTCTGCTCCTGCTGCTCATTGCGCACTTCATCCATTTCTGCGCGGTGCCGGTTGCCGGAAAACTTTCCGATGCGCTGGGCCGCCGTCCGGTGTACATGGCAGGGGCGGTGCTGGGCGCCACCTGGGGCTTCTTCGCCTTCCCGATGATGGACACCGCGGATGACCTGATGATCCTGGCGGCGGTAACGATCGGCCTGCTGTTCCACGCACTGATGTACGCCGGCCAGCCCTCCATCATGGCGGAGATGTTCCCCACCCGGATGCGGTACTCAGGTGTGTCCCTGGGCTATCAGGTGACCTCGATCGTGGCCGGCTCACTGGCACCGATCATCGCCACGTCGCTGCTGGCCGAATTTGATTCTTCGACGCCGGTGGCCCTGTACCTGCTCGGGGCCTGCGTCGTCACGGCGATTTCGGTGCTGCTGCTGAAGGAAACCAACGGCATTTCACTGCACGACGTCGATGCCGCTGACGCCCAGGGGACTGCGGACCTGCTCGCGGCGTCGAAGGCGAAGGAGGAACAGCGCAGCTCCTCGGCTGTCGATAACTGAAACCGCACGTAACCGAAGCCGCTGCCCGTCAGAAATCCAGGACATCCTGGCGGGCAGCGGCTTCGGCATGGATAGCCTCGATGACGGCCTGCACCCGTGCGGACCGCAGCGCTTCGGGGCGGGCCACAGCCCAGATGGGCAGCCGGCGTTCAAATGACTCGGGGAGCACCGGCACAAAACCGGCCCGTCCGGCCACCATGAAGTTGGGCAGCAGACCCACGCCCGCCTCCCGGCGGACAGCCTCCACCTGGGCGAAGATGCTGGTGGCCTGGAAACTGGACCGCGGATCCGGGAGCCCGGTGGAGCGGTGTCCCAATTCCTCGACCAGCAGCGCGGATTCGACGTAGGAGACGAAGCAGTGCCTGGCCAGGTCGGCCGGAACCTGCGGGGTGCCGTGGCGGCGCAAATACCCGTCGGCCGCGTAAAGCCGCAGCACATAGTGGCCCAGCAGGATGGCGTGGGCGGTGCGGACATCGGTGTGGCCCACCACTACCTCCAGGTCGACGCCGGAACGATTCTGGCTGACCTTGCGGGTGGCGGAGAACATTTCAACGCTGATGTTCGGGTGGGAACCCTGCAGCGTGACCAGGGCAGGGGTAACAAATTCTGCGCCGAATCCGTCCACGGTGCTGATCCGCACCACGCCGGCCAGCGGATCGGCGTCGTCCGCAAGCGCGCAGCGCAGCGCACCGAGGCTCTCTTCAATGGATTCAGCCGCACGGACCGCCTGGGCCCCGAGGGCAGTCAGTTCCCAGCCGCGCGGTGTCCGGGACAGGGTGCGGCCGCCCAGCTGTTTCTCCAGTGCGATGATCCGCCGCGAAATGGTGGTGTGCGTGGTGCCCAGGGTTTCCGCGACGGCAGTGAAACGTCCCAGCCGGGCCACGGTGAGCAGGATCAGCAGGTCGTCCGGGCTGGGCAGGCGGCTGGCGGTGTCCAGGGCCGTTCCTCCTCTCCCCGCTGTGCACGGGTGCACATGGGGTCTGTGGATTCTGGTCTTGAACGCACTCTAGCGCAGGTGCCACGCTGGTTCCGCGGCGGACGCGCGGCAGCTGCGCAGCCCAAGCCGGCCAGCACAGACTCAGCACAGACTCAGCACAGACCCAGCAGAACTCAGGCGGCACAACAGGCAGTACAACTAGGCAAAGGAGCTTAGCGATGGCGGAAGTGGGATGGATCGGACTGGGAAACATGGGGGCACCCATGGCCGGGAACCTGGTGAAGGCCGGTCACAACGTACGCGGCTTTGACCTCAGCCCGCGGGCCGTGGCCACGGCAGAGGCAGCCGGAGTGCAGGCAGTGGGCAGCATCGCCGAAGCGGTGGCGGGAGCAGACGTCGTCTTCACCATGCTCCCCAAGGGAGAACATTCACGTGCGGTCTACCTTGAACCGGACGGTGTCCTGGCGAGCGCGTCCGCGGACACGCTGCTCATTGATTCCTCCACGATCGACGTCGAATCGGCCCAGGCACTGCACGACGCCGCTGCTGCCGCAGGGTTCCGGTTCGTGGACGCCCCGGTCTCGGGAGGGATGAGCGGGGCGCAGGCCGGGACGCTCACCTTCATGGTGGGCGGCGCCGAGGACGCGGTGTCCGACGCCGCAGGATTCATCGAGCCCATGGCCGGGAACGTGATTCCCACCGGCGGACCCACCACCGGACAGGCAGCAAAGATCTGCAACAACCTCATGCTCTTCATCAACCTCGCAGCGACGGCGGAAGGTGCGGTCCTGGCCGACAGGCTTGGGCTGGACAAGCAGGTGTTCTGGGATATTGCCTCCGTCTCCTCCGGGGACAGCTGGGCGCTGCGCACCTGGTACCCGGTCCCGGGCGTGGTGGAGACAGCGGCGTCGAACAATGGCTTTGAGCCCACCTTCACCACCGAGCTGGCGAACAAGGACATCAACCTGGCGATCGCCGCGGCACGGGACACGGGTACGCCGCTGGAAATAGGCGAGCACGTCCAGCAGCTCTTCGCCCGCCTGATCGACGCCGGGCAGTCCGGGAAGGACTGCTCCATGATCGTGAAACTTGTGGACGGTTCACTCGCCGGCACACCCGACCAGGTCCCCGCGCCGTAGCGGCGCCCCGAAGAGGAATCGAGATTTCATGCAGCGCATCCCGCACATCATCAACGGCAGGCAGGTTCCCGAAGCGGAGCGGTACGGCCCGGTCTTCAACCCGGCAACGGGGGCACAGGAAAAGGAAGTCGCGCTGGCGTCCACAGCCCGCGTCGAGGAAGCAATCCAAGCCGCCCAGGCAGCCCTTCCGGCCTGGCGCGCCACGTCGCTGGCGCGGCGCACGGCCATCTTCTTCAAGGTCCGCGAGCTGCTGACCGAACGCAAGGCCGAGCTGGCCGCGATCCTCACGAGTGAGCACGGCAAAGTCCTCTCCGACGCCGAGGGGGAGATCACCCGCGGGCTGGAGAACATTGAGTTCGCCTCCGCGCTTGCCCTGGCCTTGAAAGGCGAGCGGTCGGAACAGGTGGCCTCCGGCGTCGACGTCCATTCAATCCGCCAGCCGGTAGGCGTAGTGGCCTGTATCACCCCGTTCAACTTCCCGGCCATGGTGCCGCTGTGGATGATCGGCAGTGCGCTGGCCTGCGGGAACACCGTACTGCTCAAGCCCAGCGAAAAGGACCCGTCCGCGTCGGTGTTCATCGCGGAGCTGTTCGCCGAAGCCGGCCTGCCCGACGGCGTGCTGAACGTGGTGCATGGAGACAAGGAAGCCGTGGACGTGCTGCTGGAGCACCCCGGAGTGAAGGCCGTCAGCTTTGTGGGGTCCACGCCGATTGCCCGCACGATCTACCGGCGGGCCGCGGAGCACGGGAAACGCGTCCAGGCGTTGGGGGGTGCCAAGAACCACATGGTGGTGCTGCCGGACGCTGACCTGGACATGGCCGCTGACGCCGCAGTTTCTGCAGCCTACGGGTCCGCGGGGGAGCGCTGTATGGCCGTCAGCGTGCTGGTGGCCGTGGGAAGCATTGCCGATGACCTGGTGGAAGCCGTGCGCTCGCGGATGGCGGACCTCAAGATCGGTCCGGGCACTGATCCGTCCTCCCAGATGGGTCCGCTGATCACTGCCGAGCACCGGGACAAAGTGGCCTCCTACGTAGCCGGCGCTGCCGATGAAGGCGCCACCGTGGTGGTGGACGGCCGGGAAACAGTGTTCGACGGCGACGGGTTCTTCCTGGGCGTGAGCCTGCTGGACCACGTGAAGCCGGGCATGAAGGCCTACGACGACGAGATCTTCGGTCCCGTCCTCTCCGTGGTCCGGGTTGAGACGTACGCGGATGCGGTGCAGCTGGTCAACGAGAACCAGTACGGCAACGGCACGGCGATCTTCACGCGCGACGGCGGCGCCGCCAGGGCGTTCGAGTTCGACGTCGAAGCCGGCATGGTGGGCGTGAACGTGCCCATTCCCGTGCCGGTGGGCTCCTTCTCCTTCGGCGGCTGGAAGGACTCGCTGTTCGGCGACACGCACATGTACGGTCCGGACTCGATCCGCTTCTACACACGCGGCAAGGTGGTCACCACCCGCTGGCCGGACCCTGCGACGTCGGAAATCGATCTGGGATTCCCGCAGGTCCTCTAGCGCCTTAGGCCCTGCGCGCCTGGGGCACCAGCCGGGCCGTGCCCCGCTGCTGCCCCAGCAGGATCAGCGCCAGGACGGCCTGCACCGCCAGCCCGGAGCCAAGCAGCACCAGCGCTCCGGCGGCGGTGCTCCCGGAACCTGCGGGAGGAGCGACGAGCAGCCAGGCCGCGGAGCCGGCATGCGCGACGGCGGCTGTGGCCAGCGCCCCTGCCCGTATCCCGAAGCCGTGCTTCACGGGACCGCAGTTTAGGACAGCCGCGGTGAACAGGCACCCGGTGACCGTCAGATACGCGGTGACCAGCCAGTGCACAGGCATGGACTGCTGCATCGCCGTGAGCAGCGGGGTATGGAACATGGCCCACATCCCGGTTGCCACCAGAAGCGTGGCGGTGACGGGATGGGTCAGGAGCCGGGCGGCCGGGGAATAGACGCTTCGGCGCAGCCGGGCCGCCGGAACGTCGTCGAGGGTTTTCAATGCCAGATCCACTGGACGGGAGAGCACCAGCAGCGCCGGTCCGGCCATCCCGGCCATAACGTGGGAGAGGGCCAGTGCGCCGAAATCATAGTGCGCCCAGCCCGCCAGGGGCTCCAGCACAGTCAGCAGCACGATCAGCACCCCGGCCAGGAAGGACACGAGCCGCCAGGAGGGCCAGGCGCCGGGCTTCCTTGTTCCTGCCCAGTACGCGGCGACGGCGGCAACGGCAGGAATCAGGAAAAGGGACTCCGCCGGGAAGTCGCCGTGGTTATGCATGAGGTACTTCCGGACGGGCAATGGAACGCACTGTCTGGGACGGCGTCATGTTTTCGAACGTAACACCGCACCGGTCCGGGTTGAACCCTCAGCAGCTAAGCCGTACGTTGACAGATCTCATTCCGCGGCAAGGATGGGAGGCATGTGGACGGGGACCCTTGAATTCGACCTGCTGCTTGACGATGTCCATTCGCTCAAGCAGAAGCGCTCGCTGGTACGGCCGCTGGTGGCTGAGCTGCAGCGCAAGTTCGCCGTCTCCGCCGCCGAGACGGGCCAGCTGGATCTTCACCGGCGGGCGGAGGTAGGCATTGGCATTGTGGCTGCGGACCGCGCGCACGTGGTTGAGGTCCTGGACAGTGCCGAGCGGCTGGTTGCCTACCGGCCCGAAGTGCAGCTGCTCAGCACCCGCAGGCGGGTGCTGAGCAGCGAAGACGAATAAACGGATCTGGACCGGACGCGGGAGAAGAAGCATGGACCTGAGGACCCGGCGTGGACAGGTGGTGACCTTCGCTGTGCTGCCGCTGGCGGCCGGGCTTCTGGTCCTTTTCACCGGAGCGCTGCTTCCCGTAAGCATCATGACCGGAATATTGGTGATGCTGTCCGTAGCCGCGCAGCGGGGTCTGGGAGGGCCGGCAGCAGCGGTTCCAGCCGGCGATCCCCGCAGCCGGAGCGGAGTGGCCCGCTGGTGGAACCGGCGCCGGCGCACGGGGTTCTACGCAGCCCTTTCGGTCCTGCTGATGCTCGGCCTCACCCTAGCCCGTTCAGCGTTCACGGATACCTGGGGAGGAGGCGACCTCCTGTTTGCCGTGGGACTGGCCCTTCCGCTTTTCGTTATTCTGCGCCCGCCGCCGCGGACCCGAACCCGGGTGTGACGTGATTGGCGGACCGGCATTCCCACACCGTGGTACGGGTGTGGGCTTTTGGGGCCCCACCAGTGAACACGTGGCACAGAGCGTGGGAAACGCGGGAGAACGCGGCTGGGCCGGGTCGGATTCATCCCAGCCCGGCCCAGCCATGGAACCAGTGCGTGCCTAGTACGCCTTGACTCGCTGTTCCACGATGAGGTGGATCAGGGCGAACTTGCCCTCTTCATCGATGGCCTTCAGGGCGGCCTCGACGGCGGCGGGCACATCGGCGTCGTTCTCCACCCGCACA
This sequence comes from Arthrobacter gandavensis, assembly GCF_039528575.1. Classification (NCBI taxonomy): domain Bacteria; kingdom Bacillati; phylum Actinomycetota; class Actinomycetes; order Micrococcales; family Micrococcaceae; genus Arthrobacter; species Arthrobacter gandavensis. The sequence goes on along the minus strand of NZ_BAAALV010000008.1, from coordinate 33,546 downwards.
CCGAAACCGCCGAACGCCTGCGCCATCAGCGCGAAGTCCGGGTTCTTCAGCTGGGTGCCGGAGATCCGGTCCGGGTAGTGCCGTTCCTGGTGGGTGCGGATGGTGCCGTATTCCTGGTTGTCCATCACCACCACCAGCGGGGTGGCACCGTACTGCGCCGCGGTGGCGAGCTCCTGGCCGTTCATCATGAACTCGCCGTCTCCGGCGATCGTGACCACGCGTCGTCCGGGGTGCGCCAGCGACGCTGCAATGGCCGAGGGCACCGAGTAGCCCATAGACCCGTTCCGGGCGCTGAGCATGGAGGCATAGCGGCGGGTGGGGAAGTAGCGGTGCGCCCAGTTGGTGTGTTCACCGGCGCCGAGGGTGATCATGGCGTCCTCAGGCAGGGTTGGCACCAGATTGGCCATCAGGGTATCCATCCGCGCCGGGCCGGCAGACGGGCGTGCGGCAGGAAGGGCGGCGAACTTCTCCTGTTCCCCGCGCATGCGGGATGTCCACGCCTTCCACTCTTCCTTCACAGGCAGGTCCATCATCACCAGGTCCCGCACAAACACGTCCGGCTTCGCCACGATCTGGTAGGACACCGGGCCGGAACGCCCGCGCAGCGAAGGATCGATGGTGACCAGGAAGTTTTTCTTCTCCCAGTCCTGGCGAACCACAAATCCGTCAGTAATCACGTCGCCCGGCACGGTGCCCACAAAGACCAGCAGGTCGGTTTCCTCCAGCAGGTCATAGGTGGGCTTGGGCCGCCCGTAGCCGATCGGACCCACATAGGACGGCGAGTCGAAGGAGATTGTCCCCTCGCAGCGCCACTCCGCCGCGGCGGGCAGATGGTGTTCTTCGAGCCAGCGGGTGAGCGTATCGGCGCCCTCCTGCGTCCAGTCGTTGCCGCCGGTGACGAACAACGGCTTGTCCGCATCCTTCAGGGCAGCCTGCAGTGCCTTCCAGTCGGTGACGGTCATGCCGCCGGGTGCTACTGGAATGGGCGGGTGCAGAGCTGGGGAGACTTCCCTGCGGATGATGTCTTCGGGCAGGCCGACGACGACGGGGCCGGGGCGCCCGCTCATGGCGGCGAAGAAGGCTTCGGCCACGATTTCGGACGCACGCTCCGGGTGGTCCAGGACCATCACCCGCTTGGCGCCGGTGTTGAACCAGGCCTTGATGTCGAACTCCTGGAACGCTTCGCGGTCCCGATGCTCAAAGGGGATCAACCCGACGAAGAGCACCATGGGAGTGGAGTCCTGCCAGGCTGTGTGCAGTCCCACGTGTGCGTTGGCCGCACCCGGGCCGCGGGTAACCATGGCGACGCCGGGAAGCTGGTTCATCTTTCCGTCGGCTTCCGCCATGTAGGCGGCACCGCCTTCGTGGCGGCAGACCACGGTCTCGACCGGGCTCTCATGCAGGCCGTCCAGGACGTCGAGGAAGCTCTCCCCGGGCACCACATAGGTGCGCTTCACGCCGTGGGCAATGAGGGAATCAACAATGACATGGCCGGCGCTCTTCACCTCCGCCCCTGCGGCAGCGGGAGGAGAATCCGGAGCAAGCTGAGTCATCTTCGACCTTTCGTCATTGAAACGTTGAACTGCCATCCGCCCTGCGGCGTCCGGCATCCCTATGTTCTACCCCACGGACGCGTTCGTTCCGCAGATCATGAGCCAATGTGTCAATAAGGCAACCGTGTATTGGCCGGCGGCTGCATCCGGGGTTGGCCGCATTGTCCGCTCATGGGGAACAATTGGGCGGGTGAGTCCCGCCAACGCCCTGCAGCCCCTCCGCCAGTCCAATGCCCAGCCCGCCGGCACCGACACCGCCGGCCGGATCTACGCCCAGATCGCCGCCGAACTGGGGGTGGCGCCCTGGCAGGTCCGCGCCGCCGTCGAACTCCTGGACAGCGGCTCCACGGTTCCGTTCATTGCCCGGTACCGCAAGGAAGTAACCGGAACCCTGGACGACACCCAGCTGCGCGAACTCGATGAACGGCTCCGCTATCTGCGTGAACTCCATGAACGCCGTCGGGCTGTCCTTGAAGCCATTGAGGGACAGGGGAAACTCACCGATGAGCTGCGTGCCGCGGTAGAAGCCGCGGAGACCAAGTCCCGGCTGGAGGACATCTACCTTCCGTACAAGACCAAGCGGCGCACCAAGGCGCAGATTGCCCGCGAAGCCGGCCTGGAACCCCTCGCCGATGCCCTGCTGGCCAACCCCGCGCTGGTCCCCGAGGCAGAAGCCTCCCGGTATGTGAACGAAGCGGTTCCCGATGCGGCCCAGGCGCTGGCCGGTGCCCGCGCCATCCTCGTTGAACGTGCCGGCCAGGACGCCGACCTTCTGACCGAAGCCCGCGAGAAGCTCTGGAAGCAGGGCCGGCTGCGCTCGCAGGTGAGGGCCGGAAAGGAAGCAGAAGGGCAGAAGTACTCAGACTACTTCGACTTCGCCCAGGCTCCTTCCGGGATGCCGTCCCACCGGGTGCTGGCCCTGCTTCGGGCCGAAAAGGAAGGCATCCTGGAACTCGGACTGGCCGAGGCTGATCCTGCCGACGCCGATGCCCTGGCAGCTGCCCGGCAGCGCTTCGAAAACTCCGTTGCCTTCCGGCTGGGTGCCGCGTCTGCCGGGGGAGCTGCCGGAGCCTGGCTGCAGCAGACCGTCCAGCTGGCATGGCGGCGGATCCTCGCCAAGCTCTCCGTTGACCTGCGGGTGCGCCTGTTCCAGGACGCGGAAGCTGAGGCCGTCCGAGTTTTCGCCGCGAACCTCCGCGACGTGCTGCTGGCCGCACCGGCCGGCAACCGAGCCACTCTTGGACTGGACCCTGGCCTGCGCACCGGCGTCAAAGTGGCAGTGGTGGACGGCACCGGAAAGGTCACTGCCACGGACACGGTCTATCCGCATGCACCGGCGCGCAAGTGGGATGACGCCTTGGTGCGCCTGGCTGATTTGGTGAAGAAGCACCACGTCCAGCTGGTGGCCATCGGCAACGGCACGGCCTCCCGGGAGACAGACAAGCTGGCCACTGAACTGATGCGCCTGGTACCGGACGCCAAGCTGGAGAAGCTGGTGGTTTCCGAAGCCGGTGCCTCGGTCTACTCCGCGTCGGCACTGGCAGCTGCTGAGCTGCCGGGCATGGACGTGTCCCTGCGCGGGGCCGTGTCGATTGCCCGCAGGCTGCAGGATCCGCTCGCGGAACTGGTGAAGATTGATCCGAAGTCCATCGGGGTGGGGCAGTACCAGCATGATGTGACGGCGGCGAAGCTGGACCGGTCCCTGGACGCTGTGGTGGAGGATTGCGTCAACGCCGTGGGCGTGGATGTGAACACTGCCTCGCCGGCGCTGCTGAGCCGCGTTGCCGGCGTCGGGCCCCTGCTGAGTGAAAACATAGTGGCCCACCGCAACGCCAACGGGCCCTTCGCCCGCCGCAAAGACCTCCTGAAGGTGCCGCGGCTGGGGGAAAAGGCTTTTGAGCAGTGCGCCGGCTTCCTGCGGATCAGCGGGGGAACCGAGCCGCTGGACGCGTCCAGCGTGCATCCGGAATCCTACGGAATCGCCCGCAGGATCCTTGCTGCCGCCAAAGCCGAGATGACACCGGCCGGTGCGGAGCTCACGGGACTGGATCCCGCCGCGTTCGTGGATGAGTCCACCGGCCTGCCCACCGTCCTGGACATCATGTCCGAGCTGCGCAAGCCCGGCAGGGATCCGCGCCCGGAGTTCAAGACAGCTGCGTTCTCCGAAGGCATCGAGAAGATCGCGGACCTGCGGCCGGGCATGGTGCTTGACGGCGTGGTCACCAACGTAGCGGCGTTCGGGGCGTTCGTGGACATCGGAGTACACCAGGATGGTCTGGTCCACATCTCCGCGATGTCCTCATCCTTCGTCTCCGACCCGCACGACGTCGTGAAGTCGGGCCAGGTGGTCAAGGTCAAGGTGATGGAAGCCGACCCGGAACGGAAGCGGATTTCGCTTAGCCTCCGCCTGGACGACGACGCCCCGGCACCGGGCGACACCACGGGAAAGGGCAGCCCGCGTGCTTCCCGGCCCCAGGGGAAGCGTCCGCAGCCAAACAGCCAGGGCGGCGGGCGGACAGCGCAGGGCACGGCGAAGCCCAGGGGCGGCACGGCCGGCACTGCGCCGCGGCGGCCGCCGGCAGCACCGGACAGCGCCATGGCAGAGGCACTGCGCCGGGCCGGCCTGGTTTAGTCCAGCTGGCTGTCCCCAGGCCTGCGCGGCGCTTCAGTCCTCCGCAGCGTCTTCTCCGCCGGCCGGGGGCACTGTGCCGGCGGCGTGGGTGCCCTGTTCCTCGCGAATGTTTCCAGCGGATTCATCGGCGGCGCCCGGAGTCCGGGGCGGGCCGGCGGGCTGCGGCTGCGGGGCGCTTGGACCTAGGGGGTCCTCGGCGTCGTTGGCCGGTCCGGTGGGTTCGGTAGTCATAGCGGGGTCCTTTCGTCCGTGGGTGGTGCCGTCTGGGTGCTAGGCCGCGTGCGCAGGGCCGAGCAGGCTCTCCTGCAGGTTCTCCAGCAGGTGGCGCGGTGATTCATAGACCTCTTCAGCTCCGGCGTCGCGGAGTTCGGCTTCGCTGGTACCGCCGAAGGTCAGGCCAATGGTGGGGATACCCAGGGCGGCGGCGGACAACACGTCCCACACCGAGTCGCCCACGAAGACGGTGGCGCCGGCCTCCAGCTCCGCGGAATCCAGTGCTGCCTGGAGGATGTCCGGAGCGGGTTTGCTCTCCTGGGCATCGGAGGAGCTGGTTGCGCTGGTAATCGCATCGTCGGCGTCGATCGCCCGGCGCAGTGCCTGCAGTTCCGGTTCCGAGGCAGAAGAGGCCAGTACGACGGCGAGATCCCGGGATGCGCAGGCACGCAGCAGTTCAGCGGCACCGTCGAACGCCCGCAGCGCAGGCCAGGAGGTGGAGAAGATCGCCCCGTGGCTTGAATCGAGTTTCTCCTCCACCTCGGGTTCGGGGTCGCTGCCGAGCACATGGCCAATGAGCTTGTCTCCGCCCATGCCGATGGCCCGGTGGATGTTGGCCATGGGAATGTCATAGTCCAGGCGGCGGAAGGCCTGCCACCATGCCACGGTATGCAGGTAATTGGAGTCCACCAGGGTGCCGTCCACATCAAAGAGCACGCCGCGCAGCGGCCGGGAGGTCTTAGTCATCAGAATAATTCCCTCGGGTTGGGTGCAGTGTGTCTGATGAGTCTAACGAGACTGCTTGGCCGGGCGGGCCAAGAAAAGCGGTCAGCTCCGCTTCCAGGGCTGAGGAATCGCGGAGCTCGCACTCCCACACCACCAGCGCCTCCCAGCCGGATGCCTCCAACGCCTGGAGCGCTGCTGTGTCCCGTGCAACCGTCCGGGCACGCTTGGCTGCCCAGAACTCGGGATTCGTGGCCGGTGCGCGGGAGCCCGCGGAGCAGGTGTGCGAGTGCCAGAAGCAGCCATTGACGAAGATGACCTTCCCCCGTCCCGCGAATACCAGGTCCGGCTTGCCCGGAAGGGAGCCTCCGGCTGCTGCGCCGTGCAGGCGGAAGCGGTAGCCGGAACGGTGCAGGAGGCGGCGGACCTTCAGCTCCGGCTTGGTGTTCTTGGACCGGATGCGGGACATATTGCGGCTGCGCTGTTCCGCGGAAACCGTATCTGCCATGCCGCCAGTCTAGGTCCCTGGACTGGTTTGCCGACCGTCGCCGCCGGATGCGGGGACCTCCTAGCCAAGCGGTGTGCGGCAGGCATATGTTGGCTGTGGTGATGCCGGTGAGAGGACTGCTGTTCCATGGCCCACATCAGAATCTTGGCGACCGGAGGGACCATTGCGTCGCGTACCGGCAAGGACGGGGCAGCTTCGGCTGGACGCGCCGAAGACATCACGGCTTCGCTGTCCGGGCGGCACAGCTACTCCGTCCAGGACATAACGAATACCAACAGTTTCCGGCTGCGCCTGGCGGACGTCCGGATCCTCGCGGAGGCGGTTCGCGCCGCCGTGGCGGACGAGGGTGTTGACGGCGTCGTAGTTACCCACGGCACCGACACCATGGAGGAGACGGCGTTCGCCCTGGACCTGGTGCACGACTCGCCCAAACCGGTGGTCTTTACCGGAGCGCAGCGCCCTGCGGACAGCCCTGTAGCCGACGGCCCGGCCAATGTGGAGGAAGCCGTAACGGCCGCTGCGGCGGCAGCCCTGCGCGGCGCCGGCGTGCTGATTTCCTTCGCCGGCCACGTCCAGTCGGCGCGTGGAGCCAGGAAGGTCCACACGATGGCTGCCAACCCGTTTGCCGGGGGAGTGGAGGTGGCGCACTTTGTTGCGGGAACCTTGCACGTCACGGCGATTCCTGTTCGCCCGGCGCCCCTGCCAATGCCGGGTGAGGACTTCGATAACGCCCGCGTGGAAATCATCGTGTGCGCCCTCGGATCCGGTCCGGAGCTATTCAGTCATGCCGTCCATACCGGCGCCAACGCCGTTGTCCTGGCCGGAACCGGTGCGGGGAACGCAGGGGAAGGGTTTGCGCAAGCCGTGCAGGACGCGGTGCGCGGCGGCTGTCCCGTGATCCTGTGCAGCCGGGTCCCTGCCGGCCCGGTGGTTCCCGCGTACGGTGCCGGCGGCGGGCTGGACCTGGTCCGCGCCGGTGCCATCCCCGGCGGGGATCTCGCTCCGGCCCAGGCCAGGATGCTGGCTGCCTTGCTGACCTCCCTGCCCGCCACCCAGGAGGAACTCCTCCAGGCGCTGACTACCGGAACGTCGCGGAACCGCTAGCCCCGAACCCGCCAAGGTCTCGATCCTGCATCACCGGTCCACAGTTGCCGGGGAAGGGGTCCCAAAATCAATAAGTCGGCTTAGTATTGAGGGCACTGAAGGTACCCCTTACAAGGAGGTAAGAGATGTCGGGCTACTTCAAGCTGGTTGACGCCCACGACGGCGCATTCCGGATCAAGCTCATTTCCGGCGACGGAGCACTCATGGCAGTGTCCGCGATGTTCCCCACGAAGGAAGCGGCGGCTGCGGGCATTGAACAGATGAGGGAAATCGCCGGGACCGGGCCGGTCGTGGACCACAGCAAGGATGCCGATGTCGTGGCAGACGCCAAACGCAATACCGGCAGGGCCAGAGCATCCTGACGCAGCACTGCCCCGAAGGTCTCTTTGAAAAGGCCCTTCGTTCCCGACACCGCTCAGGGCACCGGGAACGAAAGGCCTTTTCTATGACTGGCCCTCGTCGCCTTCCGCGGCGTTCTGCGAATGGTCCCTCGTAGAGTCGGCCTGGGACGATTCAGCACCTTCCGACGGTTCCTCGTTGTGTGTCCGGTCTTCGTCATTCGGGGTAGTGCTCATGAGTGCCTCCATGGCTGGTATACGGCATCTGCCTTTTCAGTCTAGGAACCTGCATGCGCTCCCAACAGGGTCTGCGGCAGCTCGCGCATCCCTAGGCAGGGGATGCATCTGCCGGTAGCGTTTGCCGGATGCAGCCAAGAGACGCGGATGTCATTGTGGTGGGTGGCGGGCTTGCCGGCCTGGCAGCCGCAGCCGAGCTGGTGGACGCCGGACGTTCGGTGATCCTGCTGGAGCAGGAAAGTGAACAGGGGCTGGGAGGCCAGGCCTGGTGGTCCTTCGGCGGTCTCTTCTTTGTGGATTCCCCCGAGCAGCGCCGCCTGCGGGTCAAGGATTCAGTGGAACTTGCCTGGCAGGACTGGCAGGGGACTGCCGGGTTCGACCGGAAGGAAGACTACTGGCCGCGCCGCTGGGCCGAGGCCTACGTGAATTTCGCAGCCGGGGAGAAGCGGGCCTGGCTGCATCAGCTGGGACACCGGGTCTTCCCCGTCGTTGGCTGGGCAGAACGCGGCGGCTATGGTGCCACGGGCCCCGGCAATTCGGTTCCGCGCTTCCACATCACCTGGGGTACCGGGCCCGGCATCACCGCACCCTTCCTAGCCAAGGTGCGTGCCGGCGTCGAAAGCGGGCTGGTGCGGCTGGCATGCGATCACCGGATGGACTCACTGGTCAGTACCGGAGGGGCCGTCACCGGGGTGCGCGGGACAATCCTTGAGCGGACGACGACGCCGCGCGGCCGGGCCGCGGAGCGCACCGCATTAGGTGAGTTCGAATTCTCTGCCGGCGCCGTCGTCGTGACGACGGGCGGCATTGGCGGTGACCACGACCTGGTGCGGGCTGCCTGGCCGCAGCGGCTTGGCTCACCTCCGAAGACAATGCTGAGCGGGGTTCCGGGACATGTGGACGGGCGCGGCATCAAGGCCGCGCAAAGCGCCGGCGGCCGCGTGATCAACCCGGACCGGATGTGGCATTACGTGGAGGGGATCAAGAACTGGAATCCGGTGTGGCCGAACCACGGCATCCGGATACTGCCCGGCCCGTCGTCGCTGTGGCTCGACGCCACGGGCAAGCGACTGCCCGGTCCGCTGTTTCCCGGATTCGACACGCTCGGAACGCTTGAGCACCTGCGAGGCACCGGCTACGACTACAGCTGGTTTGTGCTGAACAAGGCGATCATCCGGAAGGAATTTGCGCTTTCGGGCTCAGAACAAAACCCCGACCTGACCGGCAAATCCCTCCGCGGGGTTCTTCGCCGTGCCACGGCAGATGTGCCCGGACCGGTGCAGAAGTTCCTGGAGCACGGGGAGGACTTCCTCACCGCCGGCAGCGTTCCGGAACTGGTGGCGGCCATGAATGAGCTGGCCAAGTCCTCGACGGACGGTGCCGCGCCCGTGCTGTCCGCAGAGTCAATACTGGCTGAGCTCCAGGCCCGGGACAGGGAGATCGCCAACCCTTTCAGCAAGGATGCGCAGGTCACGGCCATTCGTGGAGCGCGGTCTTATCTGGGGGACCGGCTGATCCGCACTGCGGCGCCGCGGCCCATCCTGGATCCAAAGGACGGACCGCTGATCGCGGTGCGGCTCGCGGTGCTGACCCGCAAAACCCTGGGAGGGCTGGAAACGGATCTGGACTCCCGGGTGCTCGGCGCGGACGGGACACCGGTGCCCGGGCTGTTCGCAGCCGGGGAAGCCGCCGGGTTTGGCGGCGGCGGGATGCACGGGTACCGCTCCCTTGAGGGAACTTTCCTGGGCGGTTGCCTCTTCAGTGGCCGTGCGGCCGGGCGGGCCGCTGCCCGCTGACCTGTCACAGAGCAAAAAGGCCGGCACCGCAGCTGCGGTACCGGCCTTTGTGCGTCCGGGAAGACTAGGCTCCCGGGTTGTACTTCTTGAACTGGCGGTAGGCCTTGGCTCCGTTGAAGTATTCAGTGGAGGGCTTCATCCACAGCATGACGACGGCGGCCACGGGGAGCAGGACGGTCAGGACCGTCAGGACAGCCATCAGGGCTCCGGCCGTTGTGAGGTTGGCCAGTCCGAACAGGCCCAGCGCGGCGAAGATGGTGGCGACGATGCGTGCCCAGTTGTAGCCCTTGCGGATGAACAGGGCCACCAGCAGTGCGACCGCCAGGCTGACCACGGAGAAGAACACCGTCGTAGCGGCGGAAATTGCAACGATTGCGTCCATTTCCGAGGCGCTGATGGCGACGGTGCTCGTCTCGGCGAGCATGTCCTTGAACCCGTCAGAGTTCATCCAGGAAATCGTTACCGGGATGCTGATTGCTGAGACGACGGCCGCTGCCATCAGCAGCCAGAAGCCCAGGTCAACCTGCTTGGGTCGCACCGGTGCCGGCGGCGCTGCCGCGGGCTGATTGCCGGCGTAGGCGTTGTAGCTGTAGTTGTTTGCCGGAGGCTGCTGCTCGGACATAGTTCCCCTCATAGGTGTCTGCAATGCGGTGTAGGAGCCGGCGGCTGCAGGTTCCGCCGGCGCATGACCAAGCCAGCCTAACCAGAGAATCCGTTCCTGGCCTCCCCAATAAGGCGGAATTTACAGAATCTGTTTGCCGCGCTGCCTGCACCGGAAGGACTAAACGGCGTTCGGACGGAACTCAAATGTCCGCGGCCGCAACAAGGGGGAAGGTGGGTGTTGTGGATCCTCCGGAGGGTTCAATCGTCAGTGCAATGGTTCCAGCCCGTGAGACGTCACCGCTCAGCCACACCCGGACTTCGCCTCCGCCAAAGTGCGCATCGGGGATTGGGGTCCCGTCTTCCAGCAGCCACAGCTGGTACTCGCGGTCCGCACCGGGATCGGGCAGGTCACCGGCCAGGAACAGGGCCGCGTCCTCCTGTTCCGAGAACAGGAGTGTTGTGGGCTGCCCCTGCACTTCCAGGCGCTGAACGGAAAGATCCGCGGCGGCGAGGAGGCGCTCCTCACGCGCCTGCTGGCCGGCCGCCTGCTGGCGCTGCTCCGACTGCACGCCCAGCGCCCAGCCGGCCAGGGCCGCGCCGGGGAGCAGCAGGGCTGCCGCCGCCGCTGCCAGCAGTACCCGGCGCCGCCTGCGGTTCAGGGGTATGGGGGTGTCCACCGGTGCGGCATCATCTGCAAGGCCGGCGCGGGTGCGGGGGCCGGGAGCCGGGCGGGTGCCGTGAATGGCCGCGAGCACCGAAGAGCGCAGTGCGGCGGGAGGCTCCTGCTCTGATCCCGCGGCCAGATGCGCCGACACTTCAGCGAAATCCGCTACCTCGGCCTGGCACTGGGGACAGCCGGCAAGGTGCTCTTCAAAGGCGGCACGCTCGGCCGGCTCAAGGGCATCAATGGCGAAAAGCGGAGCCAGCTCGTGGAGCCCGCTGCCGGAATACTGTGCGTTCATCGCCGTCCCCCCAAGGCCGACCGAAGGCTGTTCAGGCCGTCCCTGATCCGGGCTTTGGCCGTGCCGAGGGGAATGTCCAGTGCCCTGGCCACTTCCTGGTGGGTGCAGCCGTCGTAGTACGCAAGGGCCACAGCCTCGCGCTGGAGGGGTGTAAGGGTTCCCAGTCCGTCGCGTACTTCCTGGACCGCCATGGACTGCTCCACCTCCTCCCATGTCTGGTCAGCTGCCGATGTGGGCCGCTGGTCTTCGTACGTCTGTTCCCGGTCCCGTTCGCTGACCACCTGGCGGACCCGGTCGACGGCCCGGCGGTGAGCCAGTGTGCAGAGCCAGCCCAGCACCGACCCGCGGGACGGAACGAAACGCTCCGACTGTTCCCAGGCCATGAGGTAAACCTCCTGCACCACCTCGGCCGCCAGCTCGGGCGAACGGGTTACCCGTATGGCTAAACCGTAAACCCTGGAGGAGGTGGCGTCGTAGAGCGCCGCGAACGCGGCTTCATCTCCACCGGCGCTGCGGCGCACCAGGTCTGCAAGGTCCGGCACCGTCCGGCCAAGCGTGGGAACACCGTGCTGCTCACCCGGGGCTGCACCAGGTTCAGTCATCGGCTTGCACTGCTCATCCCTTCGGCGGCGGCGTCGGGGCTGAATGTCCACGGACGCTCTGGACGTGAACTCTGCCATATCCGTGCCGGGGTATGCCAGCCGGATCCGCAACGCCCGGCGCCGGGAAAAGTTTTCCGGCAGGTGACCCATCCGGATGGCCATCGGCTTCGAACTCCCTATGCATTCACACCGATTTGCAGACTCATAACGACGAAGGAAACCGATCATGAATACGAAGCTGCGGCTGCTTGCCGTTCCCACCCTCGCGCTTGGCGCCCTCGCCCTCTCCGCAACGCCGGCGCTGGCACACGGACCGGATTCATGGTCCGGCCAGGCAACACTGAATACCCTGAACAATTCGGGCACCACCGGCCAGGCCATGGTGGAGGTGCACGGGACCGAAGCCAAAGTGACGGTCAACGTCACCGGTGCCGCCGAGACCTTCATGGACGGGCCCTTCCCGCATGCCCAGCACATCCACATCGCCGCGCAGGGCGTCTGCCCCGGTCCGGATGCGGACACCGACGGCGACGGCGTGGTCAATACCACCGAGGGGCACCCCTTCTACGGACATATTGGCACCTCCCTCACTACCGAAGGGGACACCAGCGCCGACTCCGGACTGGCCGTGGAACGCTTCCCGGGCGGATCAGCGTACAGCTATGAGCGGACCTTCGAAGTGAATCCGGAGACCGCCCAGTCGCTGGAGAACGGAACGGCGGTAGTTGTGGTCCACGGCGTGGATCCGACGCTGATGCCGGAGGCGGCCGCGGCCAAGATGTCAGACCTGGACCCGTCTCTCCCTGCCGCTGCGACTCTTCCGGCAGCCTGCGGCACCCTTGCTGTTTCACAGATGGGCGCCATGCCTGAGGGCGGTGCCGACACCGGAGCCGAGGCAGCAGCCGCAGGCACTGGGGTGGACGGTTCCACCCTCGCCGCCGCCGGCGTGGGGGCCGGAGTGCTGGCCTTGGCCGGTGCCATGCTGGCCCGCCGCCGTGCCCGTGGCTAAGGACCCGGCAATGAAGACCGGCTGTTTTCCGGTGAGCCTACAGTGACGGGGAGCAGCCGTGGACGCCGCGCAGGATTTCTCCCCTGCGCGGCGTCCCTTCTCCTGGTCCTGGGCGGATGTTCGGCGTCCGCGCCGGCAGGGTCCGGGCCGGTTCCGTCCGGCCCGGACCCTGCTGCGGCGTCGGAGCCGGCTCCGGTTGCAACGAGCCCGGTTCCGGCTAGCCCGTTGGCTGCGCAGGCACTGCCGCGCAGCCTCACGATCCCGTCCACCGGGACTCAGAGTTCCCTTTTGCACCTGGGACTGCGCCCGGACGGTTCGCTGGAGGTTCCACCGGAGGGCCCCGGTTCTCCTGCCAGCTGGTATTCCGGTTCACCTGCCCCCGGACAGGCCGGTCCCGCAGTCCTGCTGGGACATGTAAACGCGACGGGCGGCGGCCCCGGGGTATTCGCGGATCTGCGGTCCCTGCAGCCCGGGGACCTGGTCGAGGTGGGCAGGGAAGACGGAAGTACCGTCCAGTTCTCGGTCGAACGGGCTGAACAGTACGGAAAGGACAACTTTCCCACTCTTGAGGTCTACGGGAACACTGACAACGCCCAGCTGCGGCTGATCACCTGTGACGGCTTCGACCCCGCGACCGGAACCTTCAACGACAACTACGTCGTGTACGCGGAGCTGGTGGATTAGTTCCGGCCAAGCCGGTGCCTGAGCGCCAGCCGAACCGATGACCATTCGCTGTCAAGGATCGAGAACACCACCACGTCACGGCGGGACCCGTCCAGCCAGAGTTCATTGGAGCGCAGCACCCCGTCCTGCTTCGCGCCAAGACGGGCAATCGCGGCCCGGGACGCGTGGTTATGCCAGTGGGTGCGGAACTCGACGGCGATGCAGTCAAGGTCTTCGAAGGCGCGGGACAGCAGGAGGTACTTTGCCTCGGCGTTGATCGATGTCCGCTGGGCACTGGCTGCCAGCCACGTCGACCCAATCTCCACCCTGCGGTGCTCGGCCTTGATGTTCATGTACGTAGTCATGCCGCACAGTGCCCCGGTGTCCAGGCGGCGGATTGCCCAAGGTGCCATGCTGCCTGCGGCCTGCTGCTGCAGCCGGGACTCCACTTCCGCCTCCATGCCGTCCGGCGTGGGGATGCGGGTGTACCAGAGGTTCCAGAGCTCGCCGTCTTTCACTGCTGCCGCGAGTTCCGGAACGTGCGAGCTGGACAGGGGTTCAAGCCGGACGGTGCTGCCCTCAAGCACCACTGGCGTAGAGAACGGATTCGCAGTCATAAGTTCATCCTAGGTAGGGGAGGGAATTATTACGGCGTGCCCTCCGTTGGCAAGGTAGATGCAATAACATGTATCTATCCGGATGTGAGGAAAGGTGCCGTCGTGGCCGAACGCAGGATTGTTGCAGTAACCGCCGGACTGGGCGTGCCGTCTTCCAGCCGCATGCTGGCAGACCAGCTCGGTGCGGCCGCCCAGGCCCGGCTCCAGGAGCTGGGGCACCACGCAGTGCTCACCACCTATGAACTCCGTGAGTATGCCGTGGATATCGCCAATGCGATGGTTTCGGGCTATGCGGCCCCCAAGCTCGAATCCCTGCTGAATGAAGTGGCCGACGCCGACGCGCTGATTGCGGTTTCCCCAGTGTTCAGCGCCTCCATGAGCGGCCTCTTCAAGTCCTTCTTCGACGTCATGGACAAGGACGCCCTGGACGCAAAGCCTGTGCTGGCTGGTGCCACGGGCGGAAGTGCCCGGCATTCGATGGTGCTGGACTTCGCGCTGCGTCCACTCTTTGCCTACCTGCGGGCGCGGGTGACGCCCACTGCCGTCTATGCCGCTCCGGACGACTGGGGCGCCGGCGGCGATGGCGTTTCCGCACTCGACGAGCGCGTGCGGCGTGCGGCGGCGGAACTGGCAACCCTGCTCGGTGACGCTCCGTCGGACCGGCCCCGGCGTGAAACTGGCGAGTCGCTGCCCTTCGAGCAGCTGCTGGCCCAGATCCAGCCCCGCGGGTAGGCGCCAGCCCCGGGTGGGGTGAATTCACCCGGCAGGCCGCCTGGACCATCCGTGCCCCTGACACGGTGCGAGGGACAGACCTACACTGCTGGGAGGCCAACACCGCAAACGAGCAGGGGCTGATGCCATGCCTGATGATGCCGCACCGGTCATAACCATCCTTCCCGAACCGCCTACCTACCTGGCTGACGCCGTGCGCGACGGCGGAGGTGTCACAGCACCGCTTTCGGCCACTACCTCAGGGCTGGTGGTGCTGGCGGGAGAACCGTTGGAGCAGCTGGAGCAGGTCCTGCGGGAACACTCCGGTATCCGGTGGATCCAGCTCTACCTGGCCGGCGCGGATCAGTGGGTGCCGTTGATGCACCAGTATCCGCAGATCCGCTGGAGCAGCGCCAAGGGGGCGTACAGCCAGCCGGTGGGGGAGTACGGGCTGACCCTGACGCTGGCAATGCTCCGCGCCGTGCCCGCGTTCGCCCGGGCGAAGACCTGGGGACCGCCGCAGGGCACCTCCCTGCACGGCAAACGGGTGGTCATCGTGGGTGCCGGCGGAGTGGGGCGGGAGATCCTTCGCCTGGTAAGCGCCTTTACCCGGCACACCACCGTTGTGCGCAGCCGGAACGAGCCGGTGCCCGGAGCTGAGCGCACCGTCACCAATGAAGGGCTCGACGACGCCCTGGGCGGCACCGACGTCGTTATCCTCGCCGCAGCGATGACCGCCTCCACCCGCCACCTCATCGACGAACGGCGCCTGGCGCAGCTGCCGCCGCATGCGGTGCTGGTCAACATTGCCCGCGGGCCGCTGGTGGACACCGATGCGCTGACGGCAGCGCTCGCCGAGGGGCGGCTGGCCGGAGCAGCGCTGGACGTCACCGATCCGCAGCCGTTGCCGGACGGACATCCGCTCTGGTCCGAGCCGCACGCCCTCATCACGCCGCACACCGCCGAAACCGAGGCAATGATTCGTCCGCACCTGGCCAACCGCGTCCGCGAGAATGTCCGCCGATTCCGCAACGGCGAGCCGCCCGAAGGCCTCGTGGACCCGGCGTTGGGGTACTAGCGCTCCACGAACGCCAGGACCCGGGCCGGGCTGGCCGTGCCGCCCACGATCTTCAGCGGAGACACCACCACCATGGCGCCGGTGGCCGGGAGCTGCGCGAGGTTCTGCAGCAGTGTGACCCCGTACTTGTTGTTGCCCAGCAGGTAGTAGTGCGCCGGGAACGGCGGATCGAACGCACCGGCGTTGCCGGCGTCGATCCCCACGGTCTCAACGCCAAGGCCGGCGATCGGTGTCTCTTCCGCCAGCCACTTGGCGCACGCCGCGGAGATGCCGGGGGTATGTGACCCGGTGTCGTCGAAGTTCAGGAACGCATCGGCGTCGTCAATGAACTTGTCCCAGCCGGTGCGCAGCAGCAGCCAGGCGCCCTCGGGCAGTGCGCCGTGCTCGGCTTCCCAGGCCTGGATGTGCTCCGGTTCCACCAGGAAATCCGGGTCCGTCGCCGCTTCGGCACTGAAATCCATGACGACGGCGGGTCCCACCAGGCGGCGGACCGGGATCTGGGAGACGTCGTCGCCGTCGCGGCCGGTAATCCAGTGCGACGGCGCGTCAACGTGCGTGCCAATATGCTCGCCGGTGTGAATGTTGTTGTGCTTCCAGAACGGCCCCGGCTCATCGAAGGCGCTGACCTGCTCCAGGCTGAAGTCGATCAGGTTCACGAAGGGATCGGGCAGTTTCAGCGTGGGAATGCCCGCGGAGAGCGGAGCGGTGAGGTCCACGACCTCCAGGGCGCCGACGTCGAGGGCCCCGATCAGGTTCTGGATCAACCCGGGTTCAGTGCTGGGAAGAGACATGTTCGTTTCCTGTCCAAGGTCGAAAAACGTTTGCCTGAGAATACCGGGGAACCATGCCGGGCGGCCCGACTGGGTCGCAACATGACGCAGGGGCGTTTGTGCCCCGGCAGCCGCGCGGTCCTAGGATTCTGGTAGACCGCGCCCGAGCAAGCACAGGAGTCCCACCATGAACCAGATGACAGTTGCCGGGCTCGTGGGCCGCACGCTGGCGCAGCTGGGCGCTGCCCACGCCTTTGGCGTGGTGGGCAGCGGCAACTTCCATCTCACCAACGCGCTGCGGGAAAACGGGGTGCCTTTTACCGCCGCACGGCATGAAGGCGGCGCGGCAACCATGGCCGACGCCTATTCCCGCATGTCAGGCCTGGTTTCGATCCTGACCACCCACCAGGGCTGCGGCCTGACCAACGCCGCCACCGGCATCGGTGAAGCCGCCAAGTCCCGGACCCCGATGATTGTCCTGACCGCCGACGCCGCCGGTGCAGCCGTGCGGTCAAACTTCCGGATCGACCAGGACGGGCTGGCCCGCAGCCTGGGGGCCGTGCCGGAACGGGTGCATTCAGCGCAGAGCGCCGTCGCCGACACCGTTCGGGCGTTCCGCACCGCGCAGAATGAACGCCGCACCGTGGTGCTGAGCGTTCCGCTCGACGTCCAGGCGCAGCCCGCTCCCGCGGAGACCCCTGACCGGGTGCCGCCGGTGGCGCCCACTGGATTCGTCCGGCCCAGCCCCGTCCTGGTGCGCGGGCTGGCGGACCTGCTTAGCACCGCGAAACGGCCGGTGTTCATCGCGGGCCGTGGCGCGCGGTATGCCGGCGAAGAGCTTAAGGCGCTGGCTGCACAGTCCGGCGCGCTGCTGGCTACCTCGGCAGTGGCGCGCGGATTGTTCGAGGGCGAAGAGTTCAACCTGGGCATCTCCGGCGGATTCTCCACCCCGGAGACGGCCGCGCTGATCCGCGAGGCCGATGCGGTCATCGGCTGGGGCTGCACGCTGAACATGTGGACCATGCGGCACGGCGCCCTGATCAACCCCGACGCCGTGGTGGTTCAGGTGGACCTGGACGATTCGGCACTGGGCGCCAACCGGGAGATCCACCTCGGCGTGATCGGTGAGTGTGCTGCCACGGCCGCCGACGTCCTGGCCGAGCTGCAGGCAGCCGAGCCGGAGCCGGCTGCGAAGTACCGTACCCCCGAAACCGCAGCCCGCATCGCCGCAGGTTCACGCTGGCAGGACGTGCCGGTGGAGGATCTGTCCACGTCCCATCGGATCGACCCGCGGGTACTCACGCTGGAACTGGACGCCCTGCTGCCCGCCGATCGGCTGGTCTCCGTGGATTCGGGCAACTTTATGGGCTACCCCTCCACCCACCTCTCCGTACCGGACGAGTTTGGTTTCTGCTTTACCCAGGCCTTCCAGTCGATCGGCCTGGGCCTGGGCACCGCGATTGGTGCGGCCCTGGCCCGTCCGGACCGGCTTCCGGTGCTGGGCACTGGGGACGGCGGATTCCTCATGGGCATTTCGGAGCTTGAGACCGCCGTGCGGCTGGGCCTTCCGCTGGTGGTGATCGTCTACAACGACGCCGCCTACGGCGCCGAGGTGCACCACTTTGGTGCCGGGGACGACGCCGCCGGGGCGGACATGGAAACGGTCACCTTCCCGGACACCGACATCGCAGCGATCGCCCGCGGCTACGGGGCTGATGGCATCACCGTCCGCACTCCGTCTGACCTGGCCGCAGTGACCCGCTGGCTCGAAGGTGCGCGAACTGCACCGCTGGTCATCGACGCCAAGATTGCCTCCGACGGCGGTGCCTGGTGGCTGGCCGAGGCGTTCAAGGGACACTAGTCCCGGATTTCCTCCCGCACCGGTCGAAGCCGGTCCGGAACCTCGGTGCCCGTAACCGCCGGAAAGGTGCAGGTGAACTCGCCGCGGTACCCGAACAGGAAGCCGAAAACAGGGTTTCGCACCTGCAGCTGGATGGTGTAGACCTGCCGCTCGTCGTCGTACGCCTCGTAAAGATCTGCGGTGCCGGTCAGCCAGCGGGGAACGGTGAAGCTCACCGGGCCCTCATGGAACCGCAGTGCCTCCGAGCGCAGGTGAAGCGAGCCGTCTTCGCGCACAGCCAGGTCCAGGTCCGTTGCCAGATGCTGATGGGTGCCAAGGTAGTCCACCACTGTTCCCCGCCTGCCGCTGTAGACCATGCTGGCGTCGAACCGCCGCGGCCGCCCGGGCCGCATCTCCAGGGTGCGGGTGAATGTGACCGTGGTGCGGCCGAATCCATCCACGTAGGGGTAGTTTTCGATGGTGAACGGCACGTTGCGGCCGCGCTCGGGAAAGAGGATGTTGCGGAAGGCCCCGAACTTCAGGAACGGCACCGTCCACCAAGCACCGCGGCGGACTTCGGAGAAAACGCCGCGGCCCACGCAGGCATAGCCCGCGTCCGGATCCACGCCAAAGCGCCGCTGGAGCATGGGGTGCAGCCGGCCGAAATTCTCCCCCAGGGCACGGGCGAAGACGGACTGGCCGGCTTCCAGGGGCGGGTTCATGCCGGCTCCGGCAGCGCAGCGAGGGACGCGGGTGGGCGGGAGGCATGCCTGTCCGGTGCGCTCCTGAGGCAGCGTGCCGCGCGGGGAACGTTCCGGCCGGGCGGCAGCAGAAAGGCGGCGGCTGCGGCAGCGGCTGCCGCAAACGCGGTCCCGGCACTGGGACGCCGAAAGAGCAGGCACAGCGATCCCGCCAGCGCTGCGGCACGGAGGCCGGTGTCCAGCAGCCAGGCACGGCGGGCACGTTCGGGCGGGATTCCGTCTTCCGCCCAGAGCCGCAGCCGGTCGAAGCTCCACGCTGTGGCCCAGCCGAGCGCCGGGCGGATCAGCGGCTCGTCCACCCAGCGGCCCAGCCGACCCCAGCCGGGCGCGTAGTCGTAGCCGGTGATGAACCTGATGCCGTCCGGGTCGGGGATGTACCGCCAGTATCCGGCGCCCGGCCCAATCGGAGAGAGCACGTCCCGGGTGGTGAATTTCAGGATGGAGGTGGCCTGGCCCTGTTTGCCGGTCCGGGTTCCGAGGGAAGTCCCGGTTCCATGGATGGTGTGCAGCGGGAGCTTGAACTCGTAGCGGAATGCCTGCGGCACGGTGCCCGGTCCGGGAATGATCGCGGTAAACCTCAGGTCCCATCGGGGATGGCAGGACGGGTCCTGGGTCAGCGTCCACAACCGCTCCAGCGGTGCCCGGACCGGTATTTCCACGTAGACCTGTTTCCCCATGTCAGGAGACTACCCGTCCTGGCGGTGCCGTCCCCCGGGGCATGCGATCACATGCCGGGCGTGTCCTGGGTGTCCGGGCCGTCCTTCCAGCCCAGGTTGGCGGCCATCCGCTGCATGACGGAAACCAGTGCGGTGTACTCTTCCTCGGAAACATCAATGGTCAGCTGGTCCCGGATGCGCTCGACGGCGCCGCGGAGGTTCTCCAGGCTGCGCGTCCCGAGGTCCGTCAGCGAGTACTGGCCGTCGCTCACCGCAACCCAGCCGCTTTCGGCGAGTTCCTCGATGAGCTCTGCGGATGTGCCGGCTTCCACCGCTGGAAAGAAGGGTTTGAGCTGGTCGGAGAGTTCCTTCTCGCTGGCAGGCCCGTTGGTGAGCAGGTTCATCATCTGCCACTGCCGCCGGGTGACGCCGTGTTCTTCGAAACTCGCGCCGAACTGCTCATCGACCAGCTGGTCCAGCAGTTTGAGCCAAAAGCCTATGGGACGTTCCTGGGTAGCCATCCACCCACTGTACAAACCGTGGCCGGTGCTGGGAATGGCAGCCTAGAAGCGGGCCTGCGTTCCACAGGAAGGGCAGGGTCCGGAGCGCGCCAGCTCAACGCACACCACGCAGATCGGCAGGTGTTCGTTGTCGCTGCGGAGCGGCCGGTTGGGCATGGTCTTGCCGCAGTACGGCTTGGGCCGCCGGGCGTGCTGCATGGCCCGGCGCTTGCAGGGGGTGCAGAAGACATGCACCAGTTCATCGCTGTCCGCCGGTGGTGCTTGGACGGGGCGGACGGCTTCCTTGACGCTCATGATTCCCAAGTTAGCGACTTCTACGGTATGTAGAATTTTGGGGTATGGGCGGGAAAGCCTGCAAACGCGCGGATCGGGGCGGATTCCGGGCCGCAAGCTGTGCACGAATTCACCGGAAGCTGTGGCGCCGGCGGCAGATCCCGGACCCTACTGCAGCAGTTCGCGGATGTCCTCTGCGGTGAGTGCGGAACTGAATACGGCGTCGTCGTCCATCACCGAGGAAAACAGGGCAGCTTTCTGCTCCTTGAGTGCCATGACCTTTTCCTCGATCGTGCCCCGGGCCACCATCCGGTAGACCATCACGGAACGTTTCTGTCCGATCCGGTGGGTGCGGTCCACGGCCTGGGCTTCCGTAGCCGGATTCCACCAGGGGTCCAGCAGGAAAACGTAGTCTGCCTCGGTCAGGTTCAGGCCGAACCCGCCGGCCTTCAGGCTAATCAGGAAGACCGGTGCCTGGCCGTCCTTGAACGCGGAAATGACGTCCGAACGGTTGCGGGTGGAACCGTCCAGATAGGTGTAGGCGATGCCGGCGTCATCCAGCCGCTGCGCTGCAAGTTTCAGGAAGGACGTGAACTGGCTGAAGACCAGGGCGCGGTGCCCCTCGGCCGTCACGTCCTCAAGCTGCTCCAGCAAAGCGTCGAGTTTCGCCGACGGCACCCCGGTGTTCTCCGGATCCACCAGGGACGCGTCCAGGCTCAGCATGCGCAGCAGGGTCAGCGACCGGAAAACGATCATCCGGTTCCGGTCCATGTCCTCGATCAGGCCCATCAGCTTCTGCCGTTCGCGCTGCAGATGGGTCTCGTAGATCTTGCGGTGCTTGGGGGTGAGGTCCACTTCCAGAACCTGCTCCTGCTTGGCAGGCAGGTCCGAGGCCACGGCCTCCTTGGTGCGGCGCAGCATGAGGGGCTTAATGCGGCGGCGCAGCTTGCCCAGCTGGGCCATGTCCTGGGACTTTTCGATCCGCCGCTGGTACTCCTCGGCAAACCTCCGGGCGGAGGGGAAGAGCCCCGGAGCCACAATCGCGAACATGGACCAGAGCTCCATCAGGTTGTTTTCCATGGGAGTGCCGGTGATGGCCAGCTTGAATGGTGCCGGGAGGTCCCGGGCGCACTGGTTGGCGCGCGTGGTTCGGTTCTTCACGAACTGTGCCTCATCCAGGATCAGCCCGTCCCAGTCCTGGACCCGGTAGGCCGCGAAATCCAGGCGGAACACGGCATAGGACGTCACCACGATGTCCGCTCCGGCGATCAGATCGCCCAGCTTGCGCCGGGATTTGCTGCTGGTGTCCGGAATGGAGACTGTCCGCAGGTCCGGCGTGAAACGGGCGGCTTCAGAAATCCAGTTGGGGACCACCGACGTCGGGGCCACCACCAGGAACGGGCGGCCCGCCGCGCTGCCGGCAGCCTGCTGTTCGCGGGCACGGGCGATCAGGGCGAGGGTCTGCAGGGTCTTGCCCAGGCCCATGTCGTCAGCCAGGACGCCGCCAAGCCCGTGCTCCCAGAGGAAAGCCAGCCAGTTGTAGCCCTGCACCTGGTAGGGGCGCAGATCAGCCTGCAGCCCGGCCGGCAGCGGGACGGTTTCCACGGATTCGAGTTCCAGCAGGCCGCTGACCGCGCTGCGCCAGGCTGCTGCCTGTTCGGTCTCCTCAGCCAGTTCTTCCAGCTCTGCCCAGAGCCCGGCCTGGTACCGGCTGATCCCCAGCTGGCCGGTGTCCCACTCCTGCAGTGCCTGGGCTTCCTCGATGAGCGCATGCAGCCGCTCAAATTCGGGCCGGTCCAGGGAGAGGTAGGTGTTGTCCACCAGCTTGATCTTGGTCTTGCCTTTGGCAATGGCCTTGAAGACGTCGGCAAAAGCCACCTGCCGGCCTTCCACGGTGATCATCACCGCGAGGTCGAACCAGTCCCGGCGTTCGGTTTCCACGGTGGTGATCTTCAGCTGCGGGGCGGAGGTGAGCTCGCGGTAATCCGGACGCTCACCGAGGATATCCACGCGGATGCCGTCTGCCTTCTGCAGTTTCGGCAGGGTGTATTCACTGAACTCTGCGGTCTCAATCTCGTGCAGCACGGTGTTGTGCGGCGCCCGGCCAAGCACCTGCCGGGCCGATTCCAGCAGTTCCGTCTCGGCTCCGATGTCCCGTGCCGCAGGGTCCGCGGGGGAGGGCCTGCTGTCCAGCGGCATACGGGTGGAAGAAGTGCCCTGCCGGTATTCGAACTCCCATTCCAGTGCCAGCTCGTCTTCCGGCTGGAACCCCGCGGTGAGCACCAGGACGGGCGGCTCAACCTCGGGGAACTGGACCGACTCGTCGCTGCTGGTCACCGGAATGACCTGCCGGAGCTTGGGATAGAACTTCTCCAGGAAGAGTGCGGTGTCCGATTCCGGGATGGTCACGGGCGCGTTTCCTGCCAGGAGCGTACGGTCCTGTTCGGTGAGTGTCCGCGGGCTGGGAGCCAGCAGGATCAGGCCGCTGGCCGCCTGCACATACAGCCCGTGGCTGCCAATAATGCCGGCGGAATCCAGGGGGTAGGGGTGCCCGTCGATTTCCAGGCTGGGCAGCAGCTGCAGCGGGGCCGCAGCCTCGGTCTGGGCTGAGCGCACGTCCAGGGCCAGGACGGCCTCGGAGCCCACCTGGACGCTGATGTCCTTTTTGGTCCCGACGAATTCAACGCCCAGCCGCCGTGCTTCGGACAGCAGCTGCCACAGCAGGGGGTTGGCGAAGTCGTCCAGGTAGAGCCAGGAGTCGTTCTGGCCAAAATAGCTGACGCCGTTGGACCGGTGCAGGGCGGGGAACTGGGAGAACCAGCGGTGTTGTTCGGGGTCCAGTTTCAAGCCGTAGGTCTGGTAGGCAAGGTTGGTCCAGGCGAGGTTATTCTTGACCCAGGCGCCGCGGGCGTTGCGGACCACGGGGCGGACGCCGAGCCGCCAGGCAGGTGCGCGGACACTTCGGCGGGAGGCGGGTGGCCCCCACACTCCGGAGGAGCCGCCGTCGCGCCGGCGCAGCTCAAACTGCAGGCCGAGCGGCGTGACCTTGGCGGGTTCGCTGCCTGCCGAGCCCTCCAGCAGGCCCTGGAGCGATGCCTGCCAGGCGGGCACGGCCGGTTTCGCGGACGCGCTGCGCAGTTCCTGCCGGCCGATGAGATGTTCTGTGTTGCTGTGCAGTGCCACGGCGGCAACATGCTTGCAGTCGTAGCCAACCGGGCAGCTGCAGTGGTTGTCCACCAAGCGGTAGTCGCCCTGCCGCTTGGCTTCCAGGACCAGCATCGTGTTGTACGGGGTGCTGGAATGGCCGTGCACGCGGGCGCGCAGGACGCCGCCTGCAGCGTCCCAGTCCAGGGAGTCGACCGCCCCGCCCTTGGCATAGCCCTGCCCCCGCTGGAATGCGGAGCCGCCGACCACTCGGATGATGTCGGTGACATCGATCAGGGGCATGGTTGCAGGCATGGTTTTATCGTCTCACGCACCCCCGACACTCCCCACGCGGGAGCGTCCCTGCAGGTCGCAGCGGGGGAGGCGTTGCCGTTTGGCCTTTTGGTTCCCTAAACGGGTAGCATCACCTGTAACGCAGATCACAAAGGCGTGATCTGCGTGCAACGCTTAGATCACCGCCGGAAAACCCCGGGATCACCCTCCGCCGGCACAGGCCGAGCGAACAAAACCGTACACCGCAGCCGTGAATTCTGCCGGCGGTTCAAGCCGCAGCTGCCCGTTGCGCGTGGCGGCGATCCCCACCTCCAGCGGAAACCGCGTTCCAGCCTTGTCTTCGGCCAGCGCATGCGAGTCGCAGCGAGCCGGAACTGCGGCCAGCTTCAGCACGGATGGCTCATCGTCAGCGTCCACTTCGATTTCACGCGGCCAGGGGTCGCCCGGTGCCTCGCTGAGCAGCGTCGTCGGGCCTATCCGCACATTGACCATGCCGGAGCCGCCGCTGGGAGTCACCAGAATGCGGACGACGGCGGTGCGGCCGTCCGCTGCAACCTCCAGTTCCGGTGCCAGGGCAAAGGAGGCGACGGCGTCGACCTCCTGCTGCAGACAGTCCTGCCCGTGTGCCTGAGCCACCGTCCGGTAGGGGTCTGTTGCTGGAATAATGAGTTCCCCCGCCGCACCAAGTTCCAGGCGCACGGAGGACTCAAAACCGGGGCCGTGATTCCCGCATGCCGCCTCCGGCAGTTCCACGGGAAGCGCCACCCTGCCGCCGGGACGCAGGGTGGTGGCATCGCCGTCGGCGGGAGTCCACGGCGCGGGTTCGGAGTAGGCGGCGCTTTCCAGCTGGGCGGCGCTGATCACCAGGTCCTCCTCGGTCAGGTTCTCCACCAGCACGTTCAGGCTCCGTTCGCCGAAACTCAGCCTGCTCGCGGCCAGGCTGGCGCTGGCTGCAGGTGGTTCTTCCGGCGCCTCGGCAGCTTGTGTGGGCAGCAACCTGGGGATGGTTTGCACCAGGACGCCTGCGGCGACAGTGAAAATGACCGCCGCGAAAATACGGCTGACGACCGCTTGGTTGAGCCGGTGCGCCAGCCGTGCCGCCGCGAGTGAGGCGGCCATCGCCATGGCGGCGAAGCTCAGGGCCAAAGCCCAGTCGATGGTCAGGCCATCCAGGTGCGCTGCGAATCCCGACGCCGAATTGACGGCGATGATTACCAGCGAGGTGCCGATGGCGCGGGTCATCGGCACGCCCAGGAGCAGGGTCAGGGCCGGAATGATCAGGAAGCCGCCTCCTACCCCGAGCATCCCCGTGAGGAACCCGACCACCAGTCCCACGGGAATGCCGCGCAGCGCCAGTCCGCCCCAGCCGCCGTGCTCCGCGGACCGCATTGCGGAAGCGGTGTTCCGGGCGCTGGCCAGCATCCGTACCCCGGCGACGATCATGATCAGGGCAAAGCACAGCATCAGCCAGTCAGGGTCCAGCAGTTCTCCCACTGCAGCCCCGGCCCAGGAGGCCGGGATGCCCGGCACGGCGATCATCAGCACCAGCGGCCAGCTCACGTCCCGCTGAAGCCGCGGCACTGCGCCGGCCAGCGATGCCAGCCCGACGACGATCAAGGAGGTGGGTACGGCCTCCTCCGGTTCCAGCCCCACCACATAAACCAGTGCAGGGACGGCAATGATGGCGCCGCCGGCACCGACCAGTCCCACGACGGCGCCGACGGCCAGTCCCACTGCCAATCCGAGCAGCACCGTCTCCATGGAGCAACATTCCCAGATAGCGGCGGCGAGGGATAGGGGCGGCGTTAGATACCCCCGGGGGTGTTTTGCATACCCCCATGGGTATATGGGATTGTGGAGGTTCCCCCACTTCCTTCGAAAGGATCCCCATGACTGCGAACACCCCCGCGGCCGTAACCTCCGTTGATGCGCAGACCCTCCGCACCTGGATGAAGGACCCGGACGACCTGATCGTCATCGACGTCCGTTTCGCCGCCGAGTTCGAAGCCATGCACATCCGCGGCTCCTACAACGTGCCGCTTCCACTGCTCTCCGAGCACACCGACGAACTGGCCGAGCGCCTGGGCAAGCGCGTTGTGCTCGTCTGCCAGTCCGGCACCCGCGCCGAGCAGGCCCGCACCCGCCTCGGCGGTGCCGGCATCGGTTCGGCCCACGTGCTCACCGGCGGAGTCCCTGCCTTCGCAGCAGCCGGCGGCGATGTGGTCCGCGGCCAGAAGCGCTGGGACCTGGAACGCCAGGTCCGTATGGTGGCCGGTTCCGCCGTCGTCCTGGGCCTGGCCGGCGGACGCTTTGTTTCCCCGAAGCTGCGGATGCTCGCCGGCGGCATCGGCGCTGGCCTGACCTACTCCGCTGCCACCAACTCCTGCGCCATGGGCGCGGCGCTGGCCAAGATGCCGTGGAACCGCACTGCTTCCGAGCCAACCCGTGAGTCCGCCATCCAGTCGCTCCCCAAGCAGGGCGGACCGGCGGCGTCATGACCTCCACGCTGGTGCTGGTTCTTGGCTTGTCCCTGCTGATCGGGCTGTCGCTTGGCCTGCTGGGCGGCGGCGGCTCCATTCTGACGGTGCCGATCCTGGTCTACGTCGCCGGGTTCGGCGCCAAGGAAGCCATCGCGTCCTCCCTGTTCGTGGTGGGCGTGACCTCCGCGGTCAGCGTGATCGGCCATGCCCGCAACGGCCGGGTGCGCTGGCGGACCGGACTGATCTTCGGTGCCGCAGGCATGGCCGGAGCGTTCGTGGGAGGCCTGCTGGGCAGCCGCATCCCGTCCGTGGTGCTGATGGTCGCGTTCTCGTTCATGATGATCGCGACCTCGATCGCCATGCTCCGGGGCCGCCGCAAGGCCGACCCGGACAAGGCCTACTCCGACCTGCCGATCCTTCGCATCCTCGCTGACGGTGCAGTGGTTGGCCTGGTCACCGGCCTCGTTGGCGCCGGCGGCGGGTTCCTGGTGGTTCCCGCCCTGGCCCTGCTCGGCGGCATGCCGATGGCGATCGCGGTGGGTACCTCGCTGGTGGTCATTGCCATGAAGTCCTTCGCCGGACTGGCCGGATACCTGACCACCGTGCAGATCGACTGGAGCATGACCCTGGCCGTGACGGCCATGGCGATTGTCGGCTCACTCATCGGAGCCAAACTGGTTGGCCGGATTCCCGAGGCCGCCCTGCGGAAGGCCTTCGGCTGGTTCGTGCTGGCCATGGGCGCGTTTGTCCTGGTGCAGGAGATCATCGGACTGTAGCCGAAGTGGACAGCGAAAAACCCCGGCCCGCGAGATGCGGACCGGGGTTCTTTCGCTGGTGCTACGACGCGTGCGCGGCAGCCCAGGCGGGGTAGGCGCCTTCGAGCTCAACGACGTCGTACCCGGCGTTGCGCAGGGCGTTGCCGACGATCGAGCTGCGCATGCCGCTGGCGCAGTAGGCCACGATCGTGCCTTCGGCCGGCAGTTCGTCCAGGTTCCACAGCGCGCGTCCACCGTGCAGCTGGTGCGAGCCGGGGATATTGCCGGCGGCGTGCTCGGTGCGGGCGCGGACGTCCAGCACCATTGCTGCGTCGAAGGAATCCAGGCCCGCGGCGGTGATGGTTGCCGGCGCGGCCTGGGGGAGTCCTTCCAGGCTGGTGACGAAGCCGGCGACGTCGTCAATGCCAACGCGTGCCAGGGAATCCCGCACGGCGTGGGCCTGGTCCTGGCCTGCGGTGAGCAGGATCAGCGGGCGGGTGCGCTCGGACTCGGGGTCCACGGCCCAGGCGCCGAAGCTGGCGGTCTTGCCGCCGGCCGGGATGTGCAGGGCACCGGGGACGGTTCCCTTGTGCAGCTCGGGGACGCTGCGGGTGTCCACGAAGGTGGCCTCGCGGGTCTCGAGCCGGGATACGACGTCGGCGGCCGGGAGCTCGGCCAGCGGCTCGCGGGTGCCCAGTATGGCCGGGCCCTGCTTGTTCTGCTTCTTCATCCGGGCGAAGTAGGCGTGTGCTTCGGGCTGTCCGTCGAGGAGTTCGTTGATGAAGCCCTGCTCATCGTTGGCGGCGAGGTAGGGCCCCCACCAGGCGTAGAGGCGCTCGTAGCCCACGGTGGAGGAGGGGATGGCGCCCAGCGCCTTGCCGCAGGCGCTGCCTGCGCCGTGGCCGGGGTGCACCTGAACGTAGTCGGGGAGGGTGAGGAACTTGTCCCGCAGGCTGGCGAACATCTGCTTGGCGCCTTCGAAGCGGGTGTCGACGCCGCCGGCTGCTTCATCGAGCAGGTCGGGGCGGCCGAGGTCGCCGGCGAAGACAAAGTCTCCGGAGAGCAGGTAGCCGGCCTGGTCGGTGAACGCACCGTCCGTGACCAGGTAGGACAGGTGCTCGGGGGTGTGGCCCGGGGTGTGGAGGGCCTTGATGGTGAGGTTGCCGATGGTGATGGCATCGCCGTCGTACATCCGGGTGCCCTCGAAACCGTACTGCCAGTCCGCTCCGCCTTCGCCGGAGACATAGATCTGCGCGCCCGTGGCGGCGGCCAGTTCACGTGTACCGGAGAGGTAGTCGGCGTGGATGTGGGTCTCGGTCACCGCGGTGATTCTCATGCCGTTCGCAGCGGCGAGCTCAAGGTAAGGGGCGACGTCGCGGCGGGCGTCGACGACGATCGCCTCGCCCAGGCGCTGGCAGCCGATGAAGTAGCTGGCCTGTGCCAGGTCCTCGTCGTAGATGCGTTCGATAAGCATGGGTACTCCTTTGGGGGTCGGGATAGTCCCACGGTAATACCCCCAGGGGTATAAATCCAAATACCTACGGGGGTATCCGCCGTTCAGGTTTGAGTCCTGGGCGAACCGTACTGCCGGGCGCGTGCTGCCGTCGTGTGTTTGCCGCCGTCGCGGTTGGTGCTATCTTGGTCCTGATAAATCTGATTTATTACTGGCCTAGCCACAACCAAATCAGATGTAATGGCGCGTCTGAGGAGTTTTGCCATGTCGTTGGCGAACGAGCAATATCCCCCGCTTGTGGTGATGGGAGTACAGGGCTGCGGCAAGTCCACCGCCGGACAGGCCGTGGCTGCTCGCCTGGGCTTGCCGTTCCTGGACGGGGATGATCTGCACCCGGCCAGCAACAAGGCGAAGATGGCCTCCGGGCACCCCCTGACGGATGAGGACCGCGAGCCGTGGCTGCGCGCCATCGGCCGTGAATTGGCCTCCGGGCTGGAGAACGGAACCGCCACCGTGGTGGCATGCTCGGCGCTGAAGCGCCAGTACCGTGACCTGATCCGCTCCTACGCGCCGGACACACAATTCATCCACCTGGAAGGCTCCCGCGAGCTGATTGCCGAAAGGCTCAGCCGGCGCGACCACGAGTACATGCCGCCGACCCTGCTGGACTCGCAGTTTGCCACCCTTGAACCCCTCGGCGAGGATGAGGCCGGAATCCGGCTGAGCATCACGCTGAGCCTAGATGAAATCGCCGCCGCCGCTGCAGCTGCGTTCACCCCTGCCGGATCCTGATCCCGGCACTGAATCCCATCCTGATAGGACAACGATGACCGATCTTGAGCTCAACTGGACGCTGGGTACTCCCGGCCTCCTGCTGATCGCCGTCGCAGCAATTGCCCTGCTGCTCGTGATGATCATGAAAT
This sequence comes from Arthrobacter gandavensis, assembly GCF_039528575.1. Lineage (NCBI taxonomy): Bacteria > Bacillati > Actinomycetota > Actinomycetes > Micrococcales > Micrococcaceae > Arthrobacter > Arthrobacter gandavensis. The sequence continues at coordinate 4,327 of NZ_BAAALV010000008.1, read as the reverse complement.
TCCGTATCCACGCCTTCCTGGCGCTGATCCTGGTCAGCCTGCTGACCGCCGTCGCGACGGGCGTGCAGGCCGGGGACATTGTCCCCACCATGCTCAGCGGCTTCAGTTCCACCCTCGGAACCGTGGCGCTATTGGTGGGCCTCGGCGCCATGCTGGGCCGCATGCTGGAGGTTTCCGGCGGCGCCGAAGTGCTGACCAATGCCCTGATCAACAAGTTCGGCCAGAAGCGTGCTTCGCTGGCCCTTTCGGTGGCCTCGCTGCTGTTCGGTTTCCCGATCTTCTTCGACGCCGGCCTTGTGGTCATGCTGCCGATCATCTTTACCGTTGCCCGCCGCATGGGCGGCTCGCTGCTGACCTACGCCTTCCCGGCTGCTGCGGCTTTCTCCGCGATGCACATCTTCGTGCCGCCGCATCCCGGTCCCGTGGCCGCTACCGGCCTGCTGGGCGCCGACGTCGGACTGGTCCTGATCTTCGGCCTGATCGTTGCAATTCCCACCTGGTACCTCGCCGGTTACCTGTTCGGCCACTTCCTGGGCCGCAAGTTCAACATCCCCGTGCCGTCCATCCTGGATGCGCCCAAGGGTTCGGTCGAGTCCGAGTTCCGCTCCTCGCCCAGCCTGGGCACCATCATCACACTGCTGCTGCTCCCGTTCGTGCTGATCTTCCTCAACACCGGCCTGAACATGGCTGCCGCCGCCGACCTCGTTTCCCTTGACGACACCTGGGTGCAGATCCTGCGCATGCTCGGTGAAACCCCGGTCGCCCTGCTGATCACCGTCTTCCTGGCCATGTGGCTGCTCGGGCGCCGCCAGGGCAAGAAGGGCACCCTGATCGAGACCGTGGTTGACTCCGCACTCGGCCCTGTCTGCTCCATCATCCTCATCACCGGTGCCGGTGGAATGTTCGGCGGCGTCCTGCGCGCCAGCGGCATCGGCAACGCGATCGCTGATTCGCTGGACGCTGTCGGCCTGCCGGTCATCGTGGCCGGCTTCGTGATCGCTGCGATCGTCCGTGTGGCGCAGGGTTCGGCCACCGTTGCCCTGACCACGGCGGCTGCCCTGGTGCAGCCCGTGGTCCTGGACAACCCCGACTTCAACGCGGTACAGACCGTGGCGATCGTGCTGGCACTCGCTGCCGGTTCCGTCTTCGCCGGCCACGTCAACGACTCAGGCTTCTGGCTGGTCAGCCGGTTCTTCCAGATGGACACCAAGACCACGCTGAAGACCTGGACCGTTGGCCAGGCGCTGATCGGCGTCGTCGGCTTCATCCTGGCCCTGGCGATCTACCTGGTCGCCTCGGGGTTCTAGTACATCCATCCGGCCGGGAGCAGTATTGCTCCCGGCCGTTTTGGTACCCGGATTTTTCCCGGGTGCCTGAGAGGAGCTGTTGTTTTGACTGCCAACATGTTTGATATTTCCGGGCGGATTGCCCTGGTCACCGGGTCCAGCCGGGGCATCGGCAACGCGATTGCCCGCGGGCTCGCCGGTGCCGGCGCCGTCGTCGTCCTGAACGGGCTGGACGCTGACCGGCTGGAAGGAGCGCGGGCTGCGCTGGCCGCGGAGTTCGGGGAGGACCGCATCTTCGCACGTCGGTTCGATGTCACCGACGCTGCTGCAGCGGCCGACGGCGTGGCCTGGGTTGAGCGGGAGATCGGCCCGCTTGAGATCCTGGTCAACAACGCCGGTGTGCAGCACCGCGTGCCGATGCTGGAGCTCGACGTCGAGGACTGGGAACGCGTGATGCGTACCAACCTGACCAGCGCCTTCCTGGTGGGGCGTGAAGCTGCCCGGCACATGATTCCGCGTGGACGGGGCAAGATCATCAACATCGCCTCGGTGCAGGCGGATCTGGCACGGCCTACCATCGCTCCGTACACGGCATCCAAGGGCGGAATCCGGAACCTGACGCGTGCCATGACCGCCGAATGGGCGGCAGAGGGATTGCAGATCAACGCGATCGCTCCGGGATACATCCACACCGAGATGACCCAGAACCTGGTCGATGACGAGGCCTTCAACTCCTGGATCCTGGGCCGCACTCCGGCCCGGCGGTGGGGGAGCGTGGAGGACATCGTCGGTCCGGCGATCTGGCTGGCATCGGATGCGTCGAACTTCGTCAACGGTCAGATCGTCTTCATTGACGGCGGCATGACCACAGTGGTGTGAAAGGCAGGACCATGGAGATTCTTGGAGTAGTAGCGCACGGAGCCGGTGACCTGCGGGTTGAACCCGTTGAGATGGATGCCCCGGCCGCCGATGAGGCTGTTGTGGAGATCGCGTACGGCGGAGTGTGCGGGTCCGACCTGCACTACTGGCAGCACGGCGCTGCCGGTGAGTCGATTCTGAAGGCTCCGATGCTGCTGGGCCATGAGGTTGTGGGGCGGGTTGTCCGTGCTGCAGCTGACGGATCCGGGCCTGCTGAGGGTGCCGCTGTGGCGGTTCATCCGGCGACCCCCGGTCCCGGTGACGGGTCCCGGTATCCCGAGGACCGGCCGAACCTTTCTCCCGGTTGCACCTATCTGGGCAGCGCAGCCCGGTTCCCTCATACCGAGGGTGCCTTTGCGCGCTTCGTGAACCTTCCGACCAGGATGCTGCGGGTGCTGCCGGAGACGCTTCCGATGCGCCGTGCCGCATTGATTGAGCCTGCCGCCGTGGCCTGGCATGCGGTTTCGCGTGCCGGTGACGTGCGGGGCAAGCGGGTGCTGGTGACCGGTTCGGGTCCGATTGGTGCGCTCATCACCGCGGTGCTCCGGGCGAAGGGCGCCGGCGAAATCATCACGACGGACATGCACGAGTTCCCGCTTCAGACTGCGCGGGCCGTGGGTGCCACGCGCAGCCTCCTGGCGACTGATGCCGACGGTATCGCTGCAGTGGATGCCGACATCTGCTTTGAGTCGTCGGGAAGCTACCGGGGCCTGATGTCTGCCGTTCAGGGTGCGACGCGTGGCGGACGCGTGGTCATGGTGGGTCTGTTGCCCTCGGGCGAACAGCCTGCGCTGATCTCCCTGGCGATTACACGGGAACTCGAGCTGGTTGGGTCCTTCCGGTTCAACGACGAGATCGACGAGGTGATCGCGGCTCTTGCTGACGGAACCCTGCAGGCGGATCCCGTGATCACCCACGAATTTGCCGTGGAGGATGCGCTGGAAGCGTTCGAGGTTGCGAGGGATGCATCGGTCAGCAGCAAGGTTCTGCTGCGTTTCGGCGACTGAGGCTGGCTTGACGGCCGATGTAGTCCGTTGGCGGGGATTACATCGGCCGGGGACCGCGTCCAGCTCACGGGTTGCCCGGCAGGGATGGTGCCGTCGAGATGTGGGTGTGCCCGGTGGGCGTCGTTGTTCGGACGGTGTGCCGGGTTGCCGGTCCGTGTGGTGCGGACCGGGGTGCGGCCGCAATCTCTGCTGCGTCAATCCGGGCCGAAGAACCTGGAGCTCTTATGGTTGCTGCGCTCCAGCCAGGTGCTTCCTTGGCCTGATTGCAGGCTTCGCAGAGTCCCTGACCGTTGGTGTAGCTGGTGGGCCCGCCTTCTGCATGTGGCTGGATGTGGTCGATGTGCCGGATCGGTGCGTCGCACCACGGTGTGCGGCAGGTTTGGTCCCGTGTGCGGATCAGCCGTGCCAGCCCGGCGGGGAACGCGCGGGCCTTGGATTCCATCGCGGTCAGTTCCCCGGACAGCGGGTCCAGGTACAGGCGGCGCAGACTCACCAAAGACGCATGCTCCTGCGCTGGCTCCACGGTTGGGTCGGGGGCCGGTTCTGGTCCCACCGACGGTTCCGGTTCCGGTTCCGGTCCGGGCCGTACTGGAGCGTCCCGTCTAGAGCTTTCCGTGTCCGACGATGCCTCCCGGCATTTACCGGTATCCAGCGCGGAGCGGACCAGCTCCCGCCCCCAGACGCCGGGAACGATGCCGTAACCGGGGAAGTACGCGGGGGTGTCCCTGTGTGCTGTCGTCGCTAGGGACGAGCCCATAGCTCCCGATGCTCCTGTTGCTCCGGGTATTCCAGGTGCTCCCGGTGTCCCCGTTGCTCCCGACATGCCCGGCGCTACGAGCACTCCCGACACTCCGGGCGCTCCGGGCGCTCCTGGCACTCCCGGTACTCCCGGCGTTCCGGGTACTCCGGGCGCTCCGGGCGTTTCGGGTGACCCGCCCGAGGCGGTTATGGGTTCCGGGTGCAGGATTCCGGTGAGCAGGGTCCGATCGGTAATGACCAGCTGCACCTCAACCGGAACCCGGTCAGCTGTTGCCTGCCCGGTGACGCGTTCTACGAGGGTGTCGGCCATGATCTGGCCCCGGCCACGCTCGTCCCCTGACGCACGCAGCGAATCCG
>NZ_BAAALV010000007.1:317505-477831 GCF_039528575.1 Arthrobacter gandavensis | reverse complement strand
TCGCACCGCTGTGTGTTTTACCAGCATATTCCATCCGAACCGTTTTAGCAATTCGGTGAATTCCCGAAATTCGCTTGAAACAATCGGATGATTCCACACGAAAACGAAGCTCTTTCACAGCAGAGCCGTGAACCAGCTTTTGTTTTGTGTGGATTTGGCCACCGTCCCGGGGAATCTCCGGAAGCCTAGCTTCCGGCGCCCCAACCGCGGCGACTCCAATTACTTTACACACCCACGGGCACCCGTGCAAGCCGGTTGCCGTGTGATGTCTTCCACCCCGCAAAGCGGCCTTTGGAAACCCTGGACATGCAAGAGGCCGGCACCCAACAGGGAGCCGGCCTCAAGACGTCAGCAGACTACTTCGCCGTAACGACGGCGGTGGCCAGGTTCCGCTTGCCGCGGCGCAGCAGCAGGTACTTTCCGTGCAGCAGCTCCGACTCAGCAACAACCTCATCGATCTCGGTGACCTTGCGGTTGTTCACGTAGGCACCGCCCTCGGTAATGGTCCGCCGTGCTTCCGAGTTGGTCTTGGACAGTCCGGCAGCCACCAGCAGGTCGATGATGCCAAGGCCATCCGGCGTCACCTCCGCCCGAGGCAGTTCGGCAGTGGCCGCAGTCAGCGTCGCTTCATCCAGTTCTTCGAGCGACCCCTGACCGAATAGTGCAGCCGAGGCGGCGATGACCTTCTCCGTCGCTTCGATGCCGTGCACCAGTGAAGTCACGTCGTACGCCAGTGCACGCTGGGCCTCGCGCTTGTGCGGGGCTTCCTTTACCGAGCGCTCAAGTTCTTCGATTTCCGCCTTGGTCCGGAAGGTAAAGACCTTCAGCCTGTCGATGACGTCAGCGTCCGCAGTGTTCAGCCAGAACTGGAACATTGCATACGGGCTGGTCATGGAACCGTCCAGCCATACGGCGTTGCCTTCGCTCTTGCCGAACTTGGTCCCGTCGGAATTGGTGATGAGCGGGGTGCCCAGTGCGTGCACGGTGGCTCCCTCGACCTTGCGCACCAGCTCGGTGCCGGACGTCAGGTTTCCCCACTGGTCCGAGCCGCCGGTCTCCAGCACGCAGTTGTAGTCGCGGAAGAGCTGAAGGTAATCCATGCCCTGCAGCACCTGGTAGCTGAACTCGGCGTAGCTGATGCCTTCGTCGGAGTTCAGGCGGGAGGCAACAATTTCCTTCTTGACCATGGTGCCCACCCGGAAGTGCTTGCCAATGTCGCGGAGGAAGTCGATGGCGCTCATCGGCGCCGTCCAGTCCAGGTTGTTCACCATGCGGGCGGAGTTCTCACCCTCAAAGCTGAGGAAACGCTGCACCTGTCCCTGCAGGTAGCCAACCCACTCGTTCACCGTCTCCTTGGTGTTCATGGTGCGTTCCGCCGTCGGGCGGGGATCGCCGACCAGACCGGTGGATCCGCCCACCAGCGCCAGGGGCCGGTGGCCAGCCAGCTGGAGGCGGCGCATGGTCAGCAGCTGCACGAGGTTGCCCAGGTGGAGGCTGGGCGCTGTGGGATCGAACCCGCAGTAATACGTGACCGGTTCCCCGGCGAGCAGCTTTTCAAGTTCCGCCTCATCGGTGGAGAGCTTGATCAGCCCACGCCATTTCAGTTCCTGCCAGATATTGGCAAAGCTCGGATCGTTCTGCTGGGCAGCAAGGCCCTCGGGGGTCTGGGTATTCTGTGGCACGCCTTCTAAATTATCAGGATTCGCTGCCGTCGATGCCCGCAGGGATACCGTGCTCCGCAATAAGACGCAGTCGCTGCGTGGGACGGGTCATGGCGACATACAGATCCCCCACCTTCCCGGCGGCCGCCGTGAGCAGCTCGGACGGTTCGAGGATGATGACGCCGTCGAACTCCAGGCCCTTGGCCTCGCGCGGGGAAATCACCACGATGTCCTGGCTCAGGCCGCCGGCACCGGTGCCAACACGGTTCCCGTACAGGGCGGTTACCTCCTTGCGGACGCGTTCCAGCCTGTGGTCCTCGGTGATGACGGCCAGCAGGCCTCCCTCGATCGCGGCAAGGTCTTCCGGAAGCGTCTCAAGCAGCCGGGGCAGCAGGCCGCCCTCGGGCACGTTGTCCAGGAACGGCGCCCACTGCCCGTCGCGGACGGCCTTGGGCGCGGAAACCACCAGTCCGGCCGCATTGGCCATGCGGACGGCTGCTTCGGCGATCTGCGCAGGGGTGCGGTAGTTGACGGTGAGTTCTTCCAGGGTCCACCGCTCCCCCACAAAGGGCTCCAGCGCCTGCTGCCAGGACGTGGCGCCGGCGGCGGAGGACGTCTGTGCAATGTCGCCCACCACGGTGAAGGATTTCAGCGGGCAGCGGCGCATGAGCAGCCGCCATTGCATGGCTGAGAGTTCCTGGGCCTCGTCCACCACTACGTGGCCAAAGGCCCAGGTGCGGTCCACTGCGGCACGGTCCGCTGCGGTCAGCCGCTGCTCAGTGGCCATGTTGTGGTTGGCCAGGTCTTCGGCGGAGAGGATGCCGTGGGCTCCGGAGTCTTCCAGGAATCCTTCGGTGTTCTCAATGGCACGCTCGGCGTTGGCAAGGTCCCGTTTCCGGGCCTCTTCCAGGGCTGCACTGTCCCGGCCTGCGGAGGCGTCGAGTTCTCCGAGCAGTTCGGCGGCTTCGTCCAGCAGCGGAACATCGGCTTCAGTCCATGGTGCGTCCGGGCTGCGCCGCAGTGCTGCGCGCTCAGCCTCCGTAAGTTCCGGGGCCGCGGCTTCAAGGTGCCCGGGCTTGCTGAAGAGTTCGCTGATGAGCTTTTCCGGCGTCAGCGGCATCCAGCACAGGTTCAGGGCCACCCGGACATCGCGGGAGCTGCGCACATCCTCGGCGAGATAGGCGCGGTCGGTGCTGTTGCCGGCACCGGCCGATTCCTCCAGGATCTCCGTCATCTGGTCGGTGAGCTCCCGCAGCAGGATCTTCACGAACGTTACGCGGGCCTCGTTGTGCGGCTTGCCGGTGGCACGGGCACGGTCCCGGGCGCGGGCTACCTGCTTGGGTGTCAGGGTGACCCAGGTACCTTCGATGTTCAAGCGCCGCGGCTCGGTGAAGTTCCGCTGGCGGTTCGCGACGGCACGGGCAACGACGTCGGCCATTGAGAGCCGGCCCTTGATCTCCGCCGCCGCGGGAGTCTCTTCTCCGGAGGCAGTGATGCCGGGCATCAGCTGGCCAAGACTGGACATAACGACGCCGGTCTCGCCCAGGGAAGGCAGCACACGTTCGATGTACCGGATGAAGGCGTTGGAAGGACCAACCAGCAGCACGCCGGCGGACTTCAGCCGTTCGCGGTGGGTGTAGAGCAGATAGGCGGCGCGGTGCAGGGCAACGGCGGTCTTGCCGGTGCCCGGTCCGCCCTGGACCACGAGGGTTCCGGGCAGCGGGGCACGGATAATCCGGTCCTGTTCGGCCTGGATGGTGCCGACGATGTCCGACATCTGTCCGGTCCGCTTGGAATTCAGGGCAGCAAGCAGTGCACCCTCACCCTGCAGATCCTGCCCCTCTTCGAGCATTGAATAGTCCAGCACGTCGTCTTCCAGGCCCTGGACCTCGCGCCCCTTGAGCATCAGGTGGCGTCGGCGCCGCACACCCTGGCGCTCGAAAGCGGTGGCCTGGTAGAAGGTGCCCGCTTCGGGTGCCCGCCAGTCCACCATGAGTCGCTGCAGGTCCGAGGTGGAGAGACCGATGCGCCCGATGTAGCGGGTCTCGCCGTCGTCGAGGTCAAGACGGCCGAAGACCAGGCGGTCGTCGACGGCCATGAGCTGCGCCAGCCGGTCTTCATACATGGTGGCGAACGCATCGCGTTCCGACCGGTTCTGGTGTGACCCCGCGGAGTGGCTGCGGCGCACCTGGGCCAGCTGCTCACGTTTTTCCTCGCGCAGCTCATCGAGCCGGTGGTACAAGCCAGCCACATACTGGCGCTCGTTTTCCAGCTCCATATGGGCCGAAGACTCTTCAGGCATGTTCGCGTTCCCTCTCGCAAAGGCAGACCGTCAAGTTTACCCCGCTTCGGCACATTTTGTATGCCCTGTCCAGAGTGCGGCCCTGCGGCGGACTGCCGGGGGCCAAAAGGCTAGTACGTGCGCAGGGAATGGACGTGGTAACCGGCCAGGTTTTCGCGCCCTCCAAGGCCGTCGAGTTCAAGTACGACGCCGATCCCGGCGACGCGTGAACCAGCACGTTCGATCAGCCGGGCGGTGGCGCCCAGGGTGCCGCCGGTCGCCAGGACATCGTCCAGGACCAGGACCCGTGAGCCGGCCGGAATATCACCAATGTGGACTTCGAGGCTGTTGGTGGCGTATTCCATCGAGTACGTCTCGTTGTACGTGGGGCGCGGCAGCTTGCCGGGCTTGCGGACGGTGATGACACCATGTCCGGAGGCGTAGGCTGCAGCCGCAGCCAGCAGGAAACCGCGTGCTTCAACGCCGGCAACGAAGTCGAAGGTTCCCTCGAACTCAGCCAGCAGCGCATCGACCATTCCGCGCAGGGCAGGTCCGTCGGCGAAGACCGGGGTCAGGTCGCGGAACGTCACCCCCGGCGTCGGGTAATTCGGCACCACTGCGCAGAGGCGGTCAATGGTCTCAAGGATGGATTCTGCCGGGGCAGCTGAACCGGCAAGGGGGGCTGAAGCTTCGTCTTTCACCCATCCACCTTACCGGGCCGGGGCCCGGACTCGCCCGCCCGGTGCCCTTACGGGGATGCGCTGCTGGTCACAGGGTCCTGTGGTTTAGTCCGTTGCGGCGGTGGCGCCGGCCGGTCGGCGACGCTGCACCGCAGGGCGGTACTTGGAGACACTGGGCTCGCCGGTGAGCCAGAAACGCCAGGGGTAGGCCTCGGAGCCGCCCGCTCCGCTGACCCCAACCCGGGGACCGCGGGAGGTCAGGGCAGGATCCGCCGCTGCCTGCGGCAGCTCGAGCCGCAGCGGCCCGGCGAAGACGTCCGCCCCGTTCAGGTTCCGGTCGATCCCCAGCGCCTGGGCCAGCCGCGCCGGACCGCGGGCAAGGTCCAGATCGGTCTTGGGTTCTCTCCGGCGAAGGCGGGCAAGTGAGTGCCCCTCCACTATTTCCCCTGCCCGCAGCAGGAGGCCGGTAGCCTGGCCTTCCACACCGCAGACTACGTTGGCGCAGTAGTGCATCCCGTAGGTGAAGTAGACGTAGAGGTGTCCCGCCGGACCGAACATGGTGGAGTTGCGCGCGGACTGGCCGCGGAAAGCATGCGAACCGGGGTCTGCTTCACCCAGGTAGGCCTCAACCTCGGTGATCCGTACGGCCACGGGACCATCCGGTGAATCGCGGTGCAACACTGCTCCCAGCAGCCAGGGTGCTGCTTCGGTTGCGGGGACGGCCAGGAGGCTGCGGGGATCGGAAACGTCCATTTCCTTACCGTAAAGGGCGGGCCGTCCGCGCGAGAAACTCAGAGGGTTGCGCGGTAGAGGGCTTCGAGTGCACGCAGCCGGTGGGAGTTGGGGTGCGGGGTGCTGCCCTGCAGCCGGATCGCGGCCGAATCAAGGGCCAGATGCCATGCAGCCATCAGCGCGGCAGTGTCTTCGACCGAGCCGCCCTCCACCCTCTGGCGCACGTGCAGCTTCGCCGGCCCGCCGTCGTCGCGCACTTCCGTCACGGCTTCCTCTCCAATACCCAGGTTCCCGCTTGACGCTTCGACGGCGGCGCGTACGTCCTCCGCCGGAGCCCGGTACCAGCGTTCGAACTCCAGGCTCCTGCCGTCGGGGTTCTCCACCACCTTTCCCATGGTGGGACTGACGTCGAACTCCCGGGAGTAGGCATCGCGCAGCGCCTCCCAGGAACCCGGTTCCTCCTCCGGCGGCGCGTTCCCGGCGGCAACGGCGGCGAAGGCGCCCATGATCCCCTGCCAGCCGGCGCTGCCCTCGGCCAGGAAATCCGCGGTGTCCGAATGTGCGCGGAAAGTCAGCAGCGAACCGCCGTCTGATTCCAGGACCTGCCAATCCAGCACTGACTCTTCACCGAGCTCATCGTCCCAGGAGATCTGCAGGCTGGAGCGGGGGTTGAGCTGCAGCACTGTGCCGGAGACACCGCTGCCGCCCTTCTCCAGGGTGTACTCCTTGCCCAGCTCCCAGTCCGGATGGACGGGTCCCAGCCACTGTTCCACCTTCTGCGGATTGGTCAGGACGTCCCAGATGTGGGCGGTGGGGTAATCAAGCTGTTTGTCGAACGCCAGCACCCACCCGTCGGTAACCTTTTCGATCCGGCCCTCGGGGACGGGCCGGGTATCGCTGCTGCTGGACGGTGATGGGCTTTCAGCCATGGCCCGGCCTTCCTGGACGTGGGGTGCGGACCATTTCAGGCTAGCGGGGGCGGGCCTCCGGCGGGAGGGGGTGCACGCGGCGCGTTCCGCCCGGCACCGAAGAGCGGCTACCTCGGGTAGCGGAACCGGATGTGCCGGTTTCCCGGATCCGCCTGCCAGAACTCGACTTCCCGGGGTGAGAGTGCGTAGAGCTGCCAGGACGGGTTCTGCGAGCCGTCCGCGCCGGGCCGTTCGTTCCAGTCCCGGGCGGAGGCTTCGGCGTCCAGCTGCACCACGCTTCCTGCCACCCGGATCTGGCGGCCTTGGCCGTACCAGTAGAAGTTCATGGCAGCGCGGGGGTTCTGCTCAAGCTCCCGCCCCTTCCGTGAGGTCCGCGAGGTAGCGAAATGCCAGCCGTCGGCGTCGAGGTCCTTCAGGATGAGCATGCGGGAGGAGAGGTTCCCGGCGTCATCCGCCGTCGCCAGGGAAAAGGCGTGCGGCTGCGGCACACCGGCTGCCAGCGCTTCCTCGAGCCAGCTCAGGAACAGTTCGGCCGGGTCCTCCGGTGCCTGCTCCGGGTCGAAGCCGGGCAGGCCGGAAGCGAAGTCGGGCAGGGCCCGCAGCGTGCGGCGCAGGTTCGGGTTGGGCATGGCTCCACGCTATCCCCTCCCCAAATCGAGATGGCAGAAACTGCCCGTATGACACGTCAAACGGGCAGTTTCTGCCATCTCGATGGTGGGGGAAGGCTTAGGCAGCGAAGGCGCGGGCGGCGTCGAGCTGCTTCTTCAGCTCGGTTAGCTGCGATTCAACGGCCGAGCGGGCAGTACCGCCCTGACTGCTGCGGCTGTCCAGCGATCCCTCGGTGGAAAGAACGGCGCGGACTTCCGGGGTGAGGTGCTCTGAAATCCCGGCGTAATCCTCATCGCTCAGGTCCCAGAGTTCGACGCCGCGGGTTTCGGCCAGCTTCACGGCGGCACCGGAAAGCTCGTGCGCCTCCCGGAACGGCACCCCCTGGCGGACCAGCCATTCGGCGATGTCCGTTGCCAGCGCAAAGCCCTGCGGAGCCAGGGACTGCATGCGTTCGGTGTTGAAGACCAGGGTCGCGATCATGCCGGAGACGGCCGGGAGCAGCAGTTCCAGGGTGTCCGTTGCGTCGAAGACGGGTTCCTTGTCCTCTTGCAGGTCCCGGTTGTACGCCAGCGGCAGGCCCTTGAGCGTGGCCAGCAGTCCGGTCAGGTCGCCAATGAGGCGGCCGGCCTTGCCGCGGGCCAGTTCAGCCACGTCCGGGTTCTTCTTCTGCGGCATGATCGAGGAGCCCGTGGAGAAGGCATCGTCGAGCGTGACGAAGGAGAATTCCTTGGTGGCCCAGAGGATGATCTCCTCGCTGATCCGGGACAGGTCGACGCCGATCATGGCGGCAACCCAGGCGAACTCCGCGTACACGTCGCGGGAGGCGGTGCCGTCGATCGAGTTCCAGGCCGCGGAGTCGAAGCCCAGGTCCGCGGCGACGGCGTTGGGGTCCAGCCCCAGCGAGGACCCGGCCAGCGCACCGGAACCGTACGGGGAAACCGCTGCACGCTTGTCCCAGTCGGCCAGGCGCTGCACGTCGCGCAGCAGGGCCCAGGCGTGGGCCAGCAGGTGGTGGCTGAGCAGCACCGGCTGGGCGTGCTGCAGGTGGGTGCGGCCGGGCATGGCGACACCGAGGTGCTTTTCGGCCTGCTCCACCAGGGAATCGACCGTGGCCAGCACGCCTGAGACGATGATCCTGGCGTGGTCGCGCAGGTACATCCGGCCCAGCGTTGCGATCTGGTCGTTGCGGGACCGGCCAGCGCGGAGCTTGCCGCCCAGCTGCGGTCCGGCCCGCTCGATCAGGCCGCGTTCCAGGGAACCGTGGACGTCCTCGTCGGAGTCCGCGGGGAGGTAGGCGCCGGACCGCACATCGGCGTCGAGCTCGTCCAGGGCCTTGAGCATCCCGGCGAGTTCTTCGTCGGAGAGCAGGCCTGCCTTGTGCAGCACCCGGGCGTGTGCCCGGGAGCCGGCGATGTCGTAGCCGGCAAGCCGCCAGTCGAAGTGGGTGGACTTGCTCAGGGCTGCCAGTGCGTCGGCGGGACCGCCGGCGAAGCGGCCGCCCCACAGTGCACCCTGGACCGTGGAGCCGCCGGCTCCAGGCTGGGATTCGATTGACGGCTTGCCGTTACTCATTGCTTACTTACCTTCTGCCAAACGCTGGTCGCGGCCGGAGGCCACCTTGGAGGACATGCCGAAGAGTTCAATGAACCCGCGGGCCATCGACTGGTCGAAGGTGTCTCCGGTGTCATAGGTGGCGAGGTTGAAGTCGTACAGCGAGGACTCCGAACGGCGGCCGGTAACGGTGGCGCGGCCTGCGTGCAGGTCCATGCGGATGTCGCCGGAGACGTACTTCTGGGTGTCTTCGATGAAGGCGTCCAGGGAGTTCTTCAGCGGGGAGAACCACTGGCCGTCGTAGACCAGTTCGGTCCAGCGCTGGCCGACCGTCTTCTTGAAGCGGGCCTGCTCGCGCTCCACCGTGACGTTCTCGAGCTCGCGGTGCGCGGCCATCAGGGCCATGGCACCCGGTGCTTCGTAGATTTCGCGGCTCTTGATGCCCACGAGGCGGTCTTCGACGATGTCGATGCGGCCAATGCCCTGGGCACCGGCGCGGCGGTTCATCTCCTCGATGGCCTGCAGCGGGGTGACGGGCTTGCCGTCGATAGCTACCGGAACGCCTTCCTTGAAGGTGATGACGACTTCGTCAGCGGCGATGCCGGAGGCGGGGTCTGCGGTGTATTCGTAGACGTCCGGGGTGGGGCCGTTCCAGATGTCTTCCAGGAAGCCGGTTTCCACGGCGCGTCCCCAGACGTTGGCGTCGATGGAGAACGGGTTCTTCTTGGTGGTGACGATCGGCAGGTTCTTCTCCTCGGCGAAGGCAATTGCCTTGTCGCGGGTCAGGGCCAGGTCACGGACCGGGGCTATGCACTTCAGGTCCGGGCCCAGGGTCTGGATGCCGACCTCGAAGCGGACCTGGTCGTTGCCCTTGCCGGTGCAGCCGTGCGAGACGGTGGTCGCACCGAACTGGCGTGCAGCGGCTACCAGGTGCTTGACGATAACCGGGCGGGAAAGCGCGGAGACCAGCGGGTAGGAATCCATGTACAGGGCGTTGGCCTGCAGCGCCGGCATGCAGTACTCGGCGGCGAATTCGTCGCGGGCGTCAGCCACGTAGGCTTCCACCGCGCCGCAGTCGAGGGCACGCTGGCGGATGGTCTCAAGGGATTCGCCACCCTGTCCGACGTCGACCGCCACGGCGATGACCTCGGCGCCGGTTGCCTCGGCAATCCAGCCGATGGCTACAGACGTATCCAGGCCACCGGAGTAGGCCAGAACAATACGTTCGCTCACGAATGTGCTCCTCTTGTGTTTGGTGCAGCACGCAGGCTGCGGGTTGGTTCTAAAAGTGGGGGGAAACCTGGTGCGGCGGCCCTGCCGGTCCGGTTTCTACAGTATGCGATTGTCAGGTGCCTGGCCGCTGGCGGTTGCCTCATCCGCAATGGAGAGGAAGCGCGCGGCCAGCTCCGCTCCGCCGTCGGGTTCCCGGGTCACCAGCAGGACTGTGTCATCTCCTGCCAGCGTGCCCAGGATCGAAGGCATGACGGAGTGGTCGATGGCCAGGGCCAGGAAGTTCGCGGCCCCGGGCGGGGTGCGCAGCACCACGATGTTTCCGGACGCTTCCGCTGTAACCAGCAGTTCCCCGCACAGCCGGGCCAGCCGCGCGTCGAGCACTTCCTGGGTGATTCCCGACTGCGGGGTGCGCTTGCCGCCTTCGGCCGGAACGGCGTACACCAGCACCCCGTCCTTGCCGCGCATGCGCACGGCGCCGAGTTCCACCAGGTCGCGGGAAAGCGTGGCCTGGTTGACCTGCACGCCGTCGTCCGCCAGCAGGGCGGCAAGCTCCGCCTGCGACCGCACCGACAGCCCGGTCAGCAGCGCGCGGATGCGTGCCTGCCGGGCCGTCTTGGTGGTGGGCATGCTCATGCCGCTTCCTCCGGGATCCCGGTGAGGCCGGACCGTGCCATGAGCCACACCATCAGGGCTTTCTGGGCGTGCAGCCGGTTCTCGGCTTCATCCCAGACCACGGACTGCGGGCCGTCGATCACGTCGGCGGAAATCTCGTAGCCGCGGTACGCGGGCAGGCAATGAAGCACGACGGCGTTCTCCGCGGCCTGCGCCATGGCGGCGCTGTCCACGGCATAGTCCCGGAACAGTTCCTGGCGGGCGGCCTTCTCGTCTTCCTGGCCCATCGAAACCCAGGTGTCGGTGGCGACGACGTCGGCCCCGGCGAGGGCTTCGGCCGCATCGGTGGTGATCGTTACCGATCCCCCGGTCTCCTCGGCACGGGCCGCTGCGGCGTCCACAATCTTCGGGTCCGGCAGGTAGCCCACCGGCCCCGCGACGCGTACGTGCATCCCTGCGGTGACGCCCGCAAGCAGGTAGGAGTTGGCCATGTTGTTGGCGCAGTCCCCCAGGTAGGTCAGGGTGAGTCCCGCGAGGGTGCCCTTGTGTTCCCGGATGGTCATCAGGTCCGCCAGGAGCTGGCAGGGGTGGTAGTCGTCGGAGAGCGCGTTGATGACCGGAACGGAAGAGTTCGCGGCCATTTCTTCCAGCCCCGACTGGGCGTAGGTGCGCCAGACGATGGTGGAGACCATGCGCTCCATGACCTTGGCCGTGTCCGCAATGGATTCCTTGTGGCCCAGCTGGGACTCCCCCGCGCCGATGATCAGCGGCGCGCCGCCCAGGTCGGAGATACCGGCAGCAAAGGACACCCTGGTCCGGGTGGAGGTCTTGTCGAAGATAACGGCAACGGTCTGCCGGCCGGAGCCCTCACCGGCGTAGGGCTGGTATTTCCAGCGGTCCTTCTTCAGGGCATCCGCGAGGTCCAGGACTTCGGCCTGTTCGGCCTGGGTCAGGTCGGTGTCAACGAGGAAGTGGCGGGTCATGGCTGTCCAATCGTCGTGGCCGCGGCGGCCTGCAGAAGGGCGGGAAGCTGATCCAGGAAACTCTGTGCCTGGTCCGTGGTGAGGATGAGCGGCGGCGCCAGGCGGAGCGTTGCCGGGCCGGTCGCGTTGATGATAAAACCTGCGTCCAGCGCTGCTGTCACGACCGCGGGGGCAAGGTCCTGTTCCAGGTCGAACCCGACCAGCAGGCCCTCGCCGCGGACTTCACGGACCCCTTCAATGCTGCGGAGGCTGTGGCGCAGGAACTCCCCCGTGGCCTGGCTGTTCGCCAGGATGTCTCCGGTTTCAAGTGCGGAGAGCGTGGCCAGCGCCGCAGCGGTGGCGACGGGGTTGCCGCCGAAGGTGGTTCCGTGCTGGCCGGGGCTCAGCAGGGACGAAACCTCTGGTCCGAAGGTGATGAGGCCGCCGATCGGGAATCCGCTGCCCAGCCCCTTGGCCACGGTCATGGCGTCAGGCAGCACGCCTTCGGAGGCGAACCAGCGTCCGGTGCGGCCGATTCCGGTCTGGACCTCGTCGAATACCAGCAGCGCACCGGCGTCGCGAGTGATTGCACGGGCTGCTTCCAGGTAACCGGCCGGCGGCACCCGCACACCGGCTTCACCCTGGATGGGTTCGATGAACACAGCCGCGACGGTCTCGTCCACGGCGGCACGCAGCGCCTCGACGTCGCCGTACGGGATGTGCTCGACGCCGGCGGGAAGCGGTTCGAAAGGCTCACGGTAGGCGGGCTTGGCGGTCAGCGCCAGGGCGCCCATGGTCCGGCCGTGGAAGGCACGGTCCATGGCGATGATCCGGGTGCGTTCCGGCGTGGAGTTGCGCCGGGCGAGCTTGAAAGCGGCCTCGATGGCTTCGGTGCCGGAGTTGGCGAAGAAGACCTTGGATCCTGCCGGGGCCTGGGCGAGCTGCAGCAGCTTCTCGGCCAGCGCCACCTGCGTAGGACTGGTGAAGAAGTTGGAAATGTGTCCCAGGGTGTTGAGCTGGCTGGCAATCACGGAAGTGACGAACGGGTGGGCATGACCCAGGGCGTTCACGGCGATTCCACCGAGCAGGTCCAGGTATTCTTTGCCGTCCGCGTCCCAAACCGTGCACCCGTGGCCGCGGACCAGCACGCGCTGCGGGGTGCCAAAGACACTCATCAGCGAATCGGTGTAGCGGGCGAGCCACTCGCTGCCGGAACCGGCGGGGTCCACGACGGTGGACACTGCGGTGTCGCCTGCGGGGGTAGCGGGGGTGCTCATGCTTCTGCTCCGTCCGGGATGATCTGGGTGCCGATGCCGGCAGTGGTGAAGACTTCCAGCAGCATCGAGTGCGCCATGCGGCCGTCGACGACGGCGGCGCGGTCCACTCCCCCGTCCACGGCAGCCAGGCAGGCTTCCATCTTGGGGATCATGCCGGATTCAAGCGACGGGAGCATCTCCCGCAGTTCGCCGGCAGTGAGGGCGGAAATCAGCGAAGATTTGTCCGGCCAGTTGGCGTAGAGGCCTTCGACGTCGGTCAGGACCACCAGGCGGCAGGCTCCCAGCGCCACAGCCAGGGCGGCCGCTGCGGTGTCCGCGTTGACGTTGAGTACCTGCCCGGTGGGGTTGCCGTCGGCACCGATTTCCGGGGCCACCGTGGAAATCACCGGGATCCGGCCGGCTTCGATGAGGTCCAGGATGGCGCCGGGGTTTACACCCACCACTTCGCCGACGAGACCCAGGTCCACTTCTTCTCCGTCAATGACGGTTCCGGTGCGGACGGCCTGCAGCAGCCCGCCGTCTTCGCCGGAGAGGCCGACGGCGTAGGGTCCGTGGGAGTTGACCAGGCCGACCAGTTCGCGGCCCACCTGCCCGGTAAGCACCATGCGGACGGCGTCCATGGCTTCGGGAGTGGTGACGCGCAGCCCGCCCTTGAACTCGGATTCGATGCCGAGCCGGTCCAGGAGGGCACTGATCTGCGGCCCGCCGCCGTGCACCACTACGGGGTGCACGCCCACGTGGTGGAGGAAGACGATGTCTTCGGCGAAGGCCTGGCGCAGTTCGTCGTTGATCATGGCGTTGCCGCCGTACTTGATCACGATGGTGCTGCCGGCGAAGCGCTGGATCCAGGGCAGGGCTTCAATCAGGGTGGCGGCCTTGTCCTGTGCCGCCGCCTGGTCCTGCTGGGTGGCTGTACTCATGCTGTTCTTTTCCCGCCTAGCTGCTGTACGCCGAGTTTTCGTGGACGTAGTCCGTGGTCAGGTCGTTCGTCCAGATGGTCGCGGACTCGGTGCCGGCAGCGAGGTCGATTTCAACGCTGACGGCCCGTCCGGTGAGGTCCACACCGTCGCGCGGTTCCCCGATGCCTCCGCCCCGGCAGACCTGCACGCCGTTGATGGTGACATTGATCTGGTCAGGTTCGAACGCGGCGTCGGTGGTGCCGACGGCTGAAAGCACCCGGCCCCAGTTCGGGTCATTCCCGAAGATGGCGGTCTTGAAGAGGTTGGAACGGGCGACGGCGCGGGAGGCGTTCTCGGCGTCGGCCACCGTGGCAGCGTTGAGCGTGGTGATGGCGATGTCGTGGCTGGCGCCTTCGGCGTCGGTGATCAGCTGCTGGGCCAGGGAGTAGCACACCTCGGTGAGTCCCCGGGTGAATTCTTCGGTGTCCGGGGTGGTTCCCGACGCGCCGGAGGCCATAAGGATCACGGTGTCGTTGGTGGACATGCAGCCGTCGGAGTCGGTGCGGTCGAAGGTGACGGCGGTGGCGGCGCGCAGCGCCGCATCCAGGGCAGCGGCGTCGAGGTCCGCATCCGTGGTCAGGACCACCAGCATGGTGGCCAGGCCCGGTGCCAGCATGCCGGCGCCCTTGGCCATGCCGCCAATGCTGTATCCGGTTCCGGTGAAAACTGCCTGCTTGGAGACCGTGTCCGTGGTCATGATCGCTTCGGCAGCCAGCGCACCGCCGTCGGAATCCAGTGCCCGGACCGCAGCCTCGGCGCCCGGGAGGAGCTTGTCCATGGGCAGCTGCTCGCCGATCAGGCCGGTGGAGCAGACCAGGACGTCGTTCGCGGAAATGCCGAGCAGGTCGGCAACCTTCTCTGCGGTGGCGTGGGTGTTCTGGAAACCCTGCGGGCCGGTGCAGGCGTTGGCGCCGCCGGAGTTCAGGAACACGGCGTCGGCCCTGCCGTCGGAAATCGCCTGGCGTGACCAGTGCACCGGGGCTGCCGCGACCCGGTTGCGGGTGAAGACCGCTGCTGCTGCCTTGGCGGGGCCGTCGTTGACCACCAGGGCGACGTCGCGTCCGCCGGAAGCCTTCAGGCCTGCGGTGACACCGGCGGCACGGAACCCTGCCGGTGCGGTGATGCCTGCTGCTGCGTTGGTGCTCATTACGGTGCTACTCCCTGCAGGGTGAGCCCGGTGGTCTCTTCGAGGCCCAGGGCGATGTTCATGGACTGGACAGCGCCGCCGGCGGTGCCCTTGGTGAGGTTGTCGATCACGGCGGAGACAATCACGCGGCCGGCGTGCGGATCGTAGGCGAGCTGCAGGGCGGCGTAGTTGGAGCCGACCACCATCTTGGTGGCCGGCCACTGGCCTTCGGGCAGCACCCGGACAAACGGCTCATCGGCGTAAGCCGCTTCCCACGCCTGGCGCAGGGCGGCGGCGTCGACACCGGGTCGGACCTTCGCCGTGGCGGTGGTGAGGATTCCCCGGGCCATCGGGGCCAGCGTCGGAGTGAAGGAAATGGAGACCTGCTCCCCCGCAGCGGCGGAGAGGCCCTGTTCGATTTCGGGGGTGTGCCGGTGGCCGCCGCCCACACCATAGGGGCTCATGCCGCCCATCACTTCAGAGCCAAGGAGGTGCGGTTTCGCGGCTTTGCCCGCGCCGGAGGTGCCGGACGCGGCCACGATGACGACGTCGTCGGGCTCCAGCAGGCCGGCAGCAAACCCGGGAGTCAGGGCCAGCAGCGAGGACGTCGGGTAGCAGCCGGGAACAGCGATCCGGCGCGCGCCGCGGATCATCTCGCGGTGGCCCGGCAGCTCGGGCAGGCCGTACGGCCAGGACCCGGCATGCGGTGAGCCGTAGAACTTTTCCCAGACGGCGGGGTCGGTGAGCCGGTGGTCCGCTCCGGCGTCGATCACCAGGGTGTCTTCGGGCAGCTGGGCGGCGATCTCCGCGCTGGCGCCGTGCGGCAGTGCCAGGAAGACGACGTCGTGGCCGGCCAGGTTTTCAACCGTGGTGTCCACGAGCACCCGGTCCGCCAGTGCATGCAGGTGGGGCTGGAGTTCACCGAGCCGCGATCCGGCATTGCTGTGGGCGGTGATGGCACCAATTTCGACGCCGGGGTGGCCGGCGAGCAGGCGCAGGACTTCGCCCCCGGCATAGCCGCTGGCACCTGATACAGCTACGGAAATCGTCATGCCATCCACCCTACAGCAGTTTTATGCATGAGGCTTCATAACTATGCAATATGACTCCGGTGGGCCAGAATCCGTGCCTCCCGGCAGCCCCCGCCCTACGATGGTTCGAAGGTTCGCGAACCTGTTTACAGCCGCCAATCCACCGGAAGAGGCATTCCATGCATAAGGCCATTGTCGTCCCCAAAGCGGGCGGACCCGAAATCCTGCGCTATGAAGACGTGGACCTTCCCGTTCCCGGACCCAACGAGCTGCTGGTGAAGGTGGCTGCCGCGGGCGTGAACTTCATCGACACGTACCAGCGCAGCGGTGTCTACAAGATGGATTATCCCTTCATTCCAGGTTCCGAAGCCGCAGGCACCATAGTCCAGGCAGGGATGGACGTAGCCGCTTTCAGCGACGGGGACCGGGTTGCGACCGCAGAGGGCGGCGGAGCCTATTCCGAGTACATGCTGCTGGATGCGTCCAAGGCCCTGCCCGTGCCCCGGGGCGTGAGCAGCGAGGTAGCCGCCGCCCTGCCGCTTCAGGGCATCACGGCGCATTATCTGTGCAACTCCACCTACCCCGTCCAGGCCGGGGAAACCGTCCTCACCCATGCCGGTGCCGGCGGCGTCGGGCTGCTGCTGACCCAACTGCTCAAGGCCAAGGGCGCCACCGTGATCACCACCGTTTCCACGGATGAGAAGGAAGCGCTGGCGTCCGCGGCCGGCGCTGACCATGTGCTGCGCTACGACGGCTTCTCCGACCGGGTGCGCGAACTGACCGACGGGCACGGCGTGGACGTCGTGTTCGACGGCGTCGGGAAGGCTACGTTCGACGGTTCCCTGGCCAGCCTGCGTCCGCGCGGCATGATGGTGCTGTTCGGCGGCGCCTCAGGCCAGGTACCTCCGTTCGATATCCAGCGGCTGAACGCCCTGGGCTCGCTCTATCTGACCCGGCCGACGCTAAGGGATTACCTGCTCAGCGCCGAGGAGCGGCAGTGGCGTGCCCGCGAACTGTTCGACATGGTGGAGGCCGGAACCCTGGACGTGCGGATCGGCGCAACCTACCCCCTGGCCGACGCCGCACAGGCACATGAGGACCTCGAAGGCCGGAAGACGACCGGCAAGGTGCTGCTGGTTCCGTAGCGCCGGCCCGATTGTTGCCGTCTCCGTTCCCCTGGCGCTGCCTCGGGATTCGCTCCGCTTTGTGACAAACGCTCCGGTACGCCGCGGAGGGAACGCCACAAACGGGAGCGATCTGCACAAACCGGAGCGATCCCGATTCTCTCGACAGTGTTGCCATCCGCACCAACCCGTCATATCGTTTATCAATATTATTGACAATCGATATGGGGAATGATGACGAACGTGACGCACACCAGAAAACCGAAGTCCGGCCAGTTGGCGGTGATCTCGGTTTGGATCGTTGCCTGCCTCGCAGCACTCGGTAGTGCTGCGGAGGCATTCGTGACGATCTTCGGCCGGACTCCGTTGGCCTTCGGGGGTGCTGATCCGCGGGTGCAGCTCGTTATGCTCCCCCAAATCACTCAGGCGGAACTCCGTGAGGGTGCAGTTGGCTATCTGGTGGATATTCCGTTGTGGCTGCGCGTGCTGTGTGCGACCCCTGCATTGCTTTACATTGTCATGGCACTGGTGGCCGCGTTCCTCATCGCGAGAGTCCTGCGGGAAATCTCTGCCGGACGGCCGTTCACAGCGCGGGTACGGAAGAATCTACTGGCCCTTAGCTTTCTCCTGATTGGAGCTGGGCTTCTGTACGGCACGCTCGACGCTACGGCAAACCGGGCCGTCTTTGAGGTGGCGAGCAATTTCGGCACCGAAGGTTTCCCGCTCGGCGCGGATTACGCAGCAATCAGCACCGACGCTCCCCGGTGGCCGTACTTCATGATCACCAGCGGCGTCGTTGGCCTGGCGCTCTCCAGCGCTTTCAAGGCAGGCGGACGGCTGCAGGAAGAGACGGACGGACTTGTCTGACACTCGATCCGCTGCCGAGCCAGCCAGCGGCCACCGAGTGGTGTGCCATCTGGATGAGGTGCTGCTCCAGCGGGGAATGACGTTGACTGAGCTTTCAGTGCGGACCGGCATAACCATGGCAAACCTTTCCATCCTCAAAACGAACAAGGCCAAGGCCGTTCGGTTCACCACCTTGACAGCCGTCTGCGACGCTCTGGAAACCACGCCGGGCGAACTCTTCAGCATCGAGCCTCGGACTTGAAACTGTTTGTCAGCGTCTAGGCCCGCTGCCGGCTTGCCGGTTCCGCTCCACTTTGTGGCAATCGCTCCGATATGCCGCGGAGCGATCTGCACAAAGCGGAGCAGATCCGGGTTCTGTTGCCGGTTTGGGGGTTGCTGCCTGATCCAAGCGGCAGCAGAAGTGCGAACCGGTCGGATCTTCCTGAACCGGCAGCAGAATCACCGCGCATCCCCCGCCCCGTGTCCGATACCTCGGCTGCACTGTGGGCGCCGCGCGTTTGTGCGAGACTCGACCCCATGATGAGCGCACAAGGCCCGGATCGGGTCGCGCAGGTCGACGCCGTCAGCATCGCACTCGCCGCTGCCGGCATTCTGAGCGGCAACCTGCTCGGGCTGCCGCCCGACGCACAGGCGGCCCAGCTGATGCTGCTATTCACCGGGCTCGCCGCTGCCCTCCAGGTGATCAGGGACCGCCGGGCCGCCGCAAGACACGAAACCTTCCGCACATTCCAACCAACAGGCAAGCGCCTGGCGGGAACTCTGCTGTTGCTGGGAGTAGTCGTCGTCCCCGTAGCTCTTTACGTCAGCTCGATTCCGGGGCACGGTTGGATAGCGATCGGATATCTGCTGATTGGCATGGGAATGACCGCCCCGCTCCTGGTGGCGAACCGGAAAACCAGTTCGGCAGATCCCGTGGGCAACCGTCCTCACTGAAAGGCGGCAGGATTATGCAGTCGGACCCGGCGCAGGAGACCCTGGCCCAGCGCATCCGGGCGAGCCTTGCCTCCCACCAAGACGTCCGGGAGAAAAACATGTTCGGCGGCGTGGCTTTTATGGTGGACGGACGTCTGACGGTGTCGGCTGGCCGGGTCGGGAACCTGCTGGTTTGTGTGGATCCGGCGGATTACCGGGAGCTGCTCGCCGTCGGCGGCCAGCCTGCCTTCATGGGCGCGGGCCGTCCGATGGGCGAAGGATGGATGAACGTTCCCATGGACATCATCGCGGACGATGAAGCTCTGGACTGGTGGCTCGCCGTGGGGCGTACGTCGCGGGGCGGCTAGCCCGGATCGGCGAGCAGAGCAAATTCCTGCCGCAGGTCCGTGCCCTCCGCGTGCAGCACCACTTGCATGCCTAACGCCTTGGCTGCTTCGATATTCGCCGGATTGTCGTCGATGAAGACCACGTCTTCGGGGGCTGCACCCAGGCCGTCAAGGACGTGCCGGTAGATCCGTTCATCCGGTTTGACCATGCCCAGCCGGCCGCTGAAGTAGCGGGCAGCAAAGAACGCCGGCCAGGACGCCTCCGACTCGTACCGGTAAGACATCTCCGCGGGCATATTTGAGAGCAGCGCCAGCTGCGCACCTTCCCCGGCCAAGAACTCCAGCACTTGGTGGGTGCGGGGATTGGGCCGCGACCACTGTCGGGCGTCGAGCTCCTCGAGCCGGGCCAGCTCGTTCTCATCCACACGCCGGCCGAGGACCGAAGCCCAGTAATCCGCGGGACTTAGCTCACCGCCGTCGTACTCCAGCCGGGTGGCCCAATAAGGACTCGACGCGGGCTGCAGATCCATGCCGGTGGCGTTCCGAAGCGCGTCCCAGTCTTCCGGGAGCGGCGCGGCAGAGATCACCATGCCGTAGTCGAAGAGGTACCAGGTGCCGGGGCGGGAAAGAGTATTCACCCCCTACAAGCTAGCAAAAAAAACGCAGAGCCCCACCGGAAGATTCCGGCGGGGATCTGCGCTTTTTCAGGTGGAACTACCGCTGCACGGCACCAAAACGCTCGGCAGCCAGCGCGACGGCGGCGGCCCGGGATTCGGAGGCCTCGTCGGCGGTCAGCGTGCGGTCATCGGCGCGGAACCGCAGGGCAAAGGCGAGGGACTTGTGCCCCGGCTCGATGCCCTTGCCGGTGTAGACGTCGAACAGCGCGATGTCTTCCAGCAGGTCGCCGGCACCTTCACGCAGGGTTTCCAGCACGGACTCTGCCGGGATGTCTTCGCCCACAATGAGCGCCACATCCTGCGTGGTGGCCGGGTACGTGGAGATTTCCTTCGCCACGATGACGTCCGGAGCAGCATCGAACAGTGCATCGGCATCGAGCTCCAGCGCCACGGTGCGGGCCGGCATATCCCGGGCTGCGAGCAGCTTCGGGTGCAGTTCGCCCGCGTAGCCAACCGTTTCGCCGCTGCGCAGCGAGATCTTGGCGGTGCGTCCCGGATGGAAAGCCTGGTGTTCGCCCTGGCTGATGACCAGTTCGACGCCGAGCACGTCGCCCATGATCCGGGCGGTGTCGACGGCGTCGGCCCAGTCCCAGGCACGCGGAGTGTGGCCGGCGCCGGCGGGTGACTCGTGGCCGGTGAACAGCACGCCGATATGCAGCGGCTGGTCCGGGATTCCGTTATAGAGGCCGTCGAGGACCTCTTCCGAGGGCTTGACACCCAGCGGCGGAATCGACTCCGTGCCGTTCTGCTCCCCCGGAAGGAAGACGAGCGCGGATTCGAAGAGCGCCAGGTCCCGGAAGCCGCGTGAAAGGTTCCGCTTGGCGACGTCGAACAGGCCCGGCAGCACCGAGGTGCGCAGGTAGCCGAACTCGGCGGAGAGCGGGTTGGCCAGCTTCACGGCCGGGCGTTCTTCGCCGGCCACCGGGGTGCCGAAGGTGTTGTTGTCCGCTTCGGTGACGAAGGGGTAGGACAGCACTTCGGTGAGGCCCGACGCCGCGAGGGACTGCTGCAGCCGGCGGCGCTGCTGCTGGACGCGGGTCAGGCCGCGGCCGGGAGGAGCAACCGGAAGGGTGGAGGGAATCTTGTCGTAGCCCACCAGCCGGATGATTTCCTCGGTGAGGTCCTCACGGGTTTCCAGGTCGGTCCGCCAGCTCGGGGGAACTACCCGGAAGCCGCCGTCGGCCTTTTCAACGTCTGCGCCCAAATCGGTGAGCGTGCCGGTGATCTGGTCCTCGGTGAACTCCAGGCCGATCAGCCTGGCCGGGAAGTCCGCCGGCAGGAAGATGCTGCGGGTTTCCGGTGCGGTTCCGGCGTCGGTGATGGATTCGTCGGCGGTGCCGCCGGCGAGTTCCACCAGGAGGTCGACGGCGCGCTGGGCAGCGATGTCCGCGACGTACCAGTCAACGCCGCGCTCGAAGCGCTTGGACGCCTCGGACGGGAGCTTGTGGCGGCGGCGCGAACGGCCAATCGAGACTTCCTCGAAGTGGGCGGCCTCAATCAGGACGTTCTGTGTGGCGTCGGAGACCTCGGTGGCATTGCCGCCCATCACGCCGGCGATGCCAATGGCACCGGAGCCGTCAGTGATCAGCAGGTCCTCGGGGTCCAGCGTGCGGACCTTGTCATCCAGGGTCTTCAGCGTCTCGCCCGGGTTGGCGCGGCGGACCACGATCTCGCCCGTGAGCTTGTCCAGGTCGTAGAAGTGCAGCGGCTGGCCGAGCTCGAGCATCACGTAGTTGGAGATGTCCACGACCAACGAGATGGACCGCATGCCGGCCAGGCGCAGGCGTGAGGACATCCACGGCGGCGTCGGGCGGGTGGGGTCCACGCCGCGGACGGTGCGGGCCACGAAGCGGTCGCAGCCGGCCTTGCCGTAGATCGGGGCTTCGTCGGCCAGGCGCACCGGGTACCCGGCGCCGTCGGCTTCCGGAACCTCCACCGTGGCCGCGGGGTCGGTGAACTTGGTGCCGGTGGCGTGGGCGTACTCGCGGGCAGCGCCGCGGATGGAGAAGACGTAGCCGCGGTCCGGGGTGACGTTGATTTCCGCCGCCTGGTCGTAGAGGCCCAGCAGCTCCATCGCGTCGGTGCCGACCTCGGGATCAAGACCCAGGGTGGAGAGCACCAGGATGCCGTCGTGGTCTTCGCCGATGCCGAGTTCACGCACGGAGGCGATCATGCCGGCGGAAACGTGGCCGTAGGTCTTGCGCGGGCTGATCCGGAAATCACCGGGCAGCACGGCGCCGGGCAGGGTGACAACAACCTTGTCCCCCACCTCGAAGTTGTGCGCGCCGCAGACGATGCCCTGCACACCGGACGGGTCAATGCCGTCACCGGTCAGCGTCTGCTCAGCGCCCTCCGGCACCACCCGGACGGAGCACCAGTTGATGGTCTTGCCGTTCTTCTGCGGCTCGGGCTCCTTGGAGAGCACCTGGCCGACCACGATCGGGCCCTGCAGTTCGTCGGTGGGACGGTGGACGTCCTCTTCCTCCAGGCCAACCTTGACCAGTTCTGCCATCACGTCTTCGGCGGTTGCATCCGCCGGCACCTGGGCGTACTCGCGCAGCCAGGAAAGTGGGATTCTCACTTAGATCTCCATCCCGAAGTGTTCGCTGAAACGTACGTCGCCTTCGATCATGTCCCGCATGTCGGATACTTCGTTGCGGAACATGAGGGCACGCTCAATGCCCATGCCAAAGGCAAAACCTGAATAGACCTCGGGGTCGATTCCCGCGGCGCGCAGCACGTTGGGGTTGACCATGCCGCAACCGCCCCACTCGATCCAGCGCGGACCGCCCTTGGCGCCGGGGTGCCAGATGTCCAGCTCGGCGCTGGGCTCGGTGAACGGGAAGTAGTTCGGGCGCAGCCGTACCTTGGCTTCGTCGCCGAAGAGCACACGGGTGAAGTGCTCCAGGGTGCCGACCAGGTCTGCCATGGTGAGGCCCTTGTCGATCGCGAGGCCCTCGAACTGGTGAAACACCGGGGTGTGCGTGGCGTCGAGTTCATCGGTGCGGAACACCTTGCCGGGACACAGCACGTAGATCGGCAGGTCGCGCTCGAGCATTGAACGGACCTGCACCGGGGAGGTGTGCGTGCGCATCACCAGGTGCGCTTCGGGGGGCTCCACGAAGAAGGTGTCCTGCATTTCGCGGGCAGGGTGGTCCGGCTTGAAGTTCAGGGCGTCGAAGTTGAACCATTCAGATTCGACCTCGGGGCCCTCCGCGATTTCCCAGCCCATGCCCACGAAGATGTCGCTGACGCGGTCCTGCAGGGTGGAGAGCGGGTGGCGTCCGCCCATGCGGCGGCGGCGGGGAGCTGCGGTGACATCGACGGCTTCCTCGACGAGGATCCGGGCGTCGCGCTCGGCTTCCAGCTCCACGGTGCGGGCGGCGAGCGCCTGGTTGATTCGGCCTCGGGCCGGGCCGACTACCTTGCCGGCGGCGGCTTTCTGGTCCTTGGGCAGTCCGCCGATCTGGCGGTTGGCCAGGGACAGCGGGGACTTCTCGCCGGTGACGGCGATGCGGACGTCCTTAAGGGCATCCAGGTCCGCTGCGGAGGCGATGGCTGCGAGCGCTGAATCAACGGCAGCCGCGATGGCTGACTCGTCGAGCGGATTGGGTGCCGCGTTGTCTGGGGAGTCCGTCCCCGGTATGGAATTCGACATGTACCGTTCTTACCTGTTTCCGGCCGTGTTGATGTGGGTGAAAGCAAAAGGGATGCTGCAGGCAAAGGTACGCAGCCTGCGGCTACCAGTCTAACCAACTAACGCCGTCCGCCCCGGCAGTGTGAAGACCGTCCCGCTCACTTACCATGGGCAGCATGAGCCCTGCCAGGCAGTGTTTGTCCCGTAGACAGGCAATGCGCCGCGCACTGAATCTGGTCAACGGCACGACGGCGGCAGGCCTGTTGGCTGCCCGACTGGGCCGGGTGCCGGTGCGGCGCGGCCCCGGGGGCCTGCTGCTGGCCGGAGGCTGGAGCCTTCCGCTCCCCCGCGCGGCAGCCTTCACCCTGGGCAACGTGATCCTTTACCGTTCCCGGGTATCCGGGGCGTTCGCCGTCGAACCCGCATCCGCTCTGCTGCGGCATGAGGCAAGGCACAGCAGCCAGTATGCCGTGCTGGGACTGGCGTTCCTGCCGCTTTACTTCGCCGCAGCCGGGTTCTCCACACTGCGGACGGGAGACCCGGCGTCGTCGAACATCTTTGAGATCCTGGCCGGGCTGGCCGACGGCGGTTACCCACCCCCTCCTTCTTCCCCTCATCGAGATGGCAGAAAGTGCCCGAATAGGGGTGCCTAACGTGCAGTTTCTGCTATCTCGATGAGGGTGAGGGGTAGGCGGTAATTCGAACGTATGTTCTAATTGGTCGCATGAGGTGGCAGGAACAGGAACCAAAAGCACCGCCGACCGCAGATGCACTGCTCCCCCTGCAGGGACTGGTCCGCTCTGTGCAGACACCGGGGTTCGCGGGCGTGACGTTCCATGAGGTCCTGGCGAAATCCGTCCTAAACAAGGTGCCCAAGACTTCCTCGATGCCCTTCGGCTGGACGGTGAATCCCTACCGGGGCTGCAGCCACGCCTGCGTGTACTGCTTTGCCCGCAAGACACACAGCTATCTGGATCTGGACACCGGCGCGGACTTCGACAGCCAGCTGGTGGTCAAAACCAACGCCGGCGAGATCCTACGAAAGGAGCTCGCAAAGCCGTCGTGGCAGTTCGAACACGTGGCCATGGGTACCAACACCGACCCGTACCAGCGGGCCGAGGGCCGCTACAAGCTCATGCCGGACATCATCCGGGCGCTGGCGGACAGCGGAACTCCCTTCTCCATCCTCACCAAGGGAACTCTGCTTGCCCGCGACCTGCCGCTGCTGGCCGAAGCCTCGCAGCAGACCAGCATCAGCATGGGCATCTCACTGGCGCTGCTGGATCCGGAGCTGGCCAATCGGGTTGAGCCGGGCACCCCGTCCCCCAAAGCCCGGCTGGACCTGATCCGGCGCATCCGGGATGCCGGCATGGGCTGCAATGTGATGGCCATGCCGATCCTGCCGTGGCTGACCGACGGCGACGAGTCGTTGGACGCACTCTTTTCCGCACTGGCGGACGCCGGCGCCACGTCGGTCACGGCCGGCGCCCTGCACCTTCGCCCGGGAGCGCGAGAGTGGTACCGGGAATGGCTCGCGCGCGACTATCCTCAGCTTTCGGCACGCTACGACCAGCTGTACGACGGCGGCACGTACGCATCGAAGGAATACCGCCAGTGGCTTGCGGGACGAATCACGCACTTCAAGAAGCGGCACGGTTTCGCCGGCAAAAACCAGTTCCTCGCCACCCGGGGTGCAGCCCGGCCCGCCCCGAAGACGGCGGCCGGCCTGCCCGTGGCAGCCGGCACTCTCTTCTAATTTCCCCGGAGGTCTTGACCGGTGCCGCGGCGAGTCCTAAGTTACAACCAAATGGTTGTAGATGCGTTGTCAGACGAAGCCGTGAACCGCCTGTTCCATGCCCTGGCGGACAGCACACGCAGGGACATCCTGCGCCGTGCGGCCGCCGGCGAACTGTCGGTATCGCGGCTGGCCGAGGCCTATCCCATGAGTTTCGCGGCGGTGCAGAAGCACGTCGCGGTCCTCGAAGCGGCAGGCCTGGTCTTCAAGGTTCGCCGCGGGAGGGAACAGCTCGTGAGCACCGCACCGGACGCCGTCGACCAGGCACACCGCGCGCTGGACGCGCTGGCTGAGGCCTGGGAAGGCCGGCTGAACCGGATGTCAGACCTGCTGCGGCAGGACACGCCCGGGAACGGACCCCGGTAGAGGAGATTAGTCATGAGCGTGAAGAGCATCGACAAGGACTACGACACCCTGACCATCACCGCCCTCGCGGAGTTCGAGGCAGCTCCCGAACAGGTCTGGGAGCTGTGGGCCGACCCGCGGAAGCTCGAGCGGTGGTGGGGTCCGCCAACGCACCCCGCCACGGTTCCGCAGCACGACCTGACGCCCGGGGGCACGGTCACCTACTTCATGACCGGACCGGACGGCGAAACGTACCACGGTTGGTGGGAGGTGATCTCGGTCGAACGCCCGGAGAAGCTGCGCTTCCGCGACGGCTTTGCCGAGGAGGACGGCACCCGCCGGGACGACATGCCGATCTCCGACGTCACCGTCACCTTCGCTGCCCGGGACGGGGGAACGGTCGTTGAAGTCGTGACGGCATTTGCGGACCGGGAGCAGATGGAGGAACAGATCTCCATGGGCGCCATTGACGGCGTGGCCTGCGCCATGTCCCAAATGGACGCGATCCTCGCGGACGCCTGACCCGGCTTCCAGTGGCGGCGCCTCCGGCGGCGGCAGGGCCCCGGCTAGGCGATTCCGGCCGGGGGCTGACCCGCGGCCGCACGAACGGCCGTGACGATCGGCAGGTCCGCCGGAATCCAGGGCAGGTCAGCAAGCTCCGGGGAATCCAAGCGGACCCAGCGAAGCTCATCGTGATCCTCGAGCGGCTGCGGCTTCCCGGCCGAGACCTCCACGAGCCAGACACGCATCGCGGCTTTGGCGTTCAGCGGCCAGCCCTGGTCCAGCGGTCCGGTGACTTCAGCACCCAGAACCACCTCAATGCCCAGTTCTTCGGTGAGCTCACGGTGCAGGGCGGCTTCGCAGGTCTCCCCCGGTTCAACCTTGCCGCCGGGAAACTCCCACATGCCGGCATAGGCTTCCGGGGCCGTGCGCCGAGCAGCCAGCAGGCTCCGCGGCTGGCCCAGGTTATCCACGATCGCGGCTCCGACTACCTGCTTCAGTTCTGAATTCGACACAGATCGAGTCTACGGTGCCCGCTGTCCTAGACTTGGAAGGAACGGCATCGTGGCCGTTTGGCCCCCGGCCAACGGCAGCCCCTGCTCCCGCGCTGGTCCCGGGCCCGCCAGACGCGACCGTGCTTTTCACGGCTCCGCGGCAACCGCTGATCCGAAAGCACCCCCGCACTTATGCCTTCCCTGCGCGTAGCGACGCCCAGAACCCGCAATGTTTCCCTGGCCATCACTGCCCTTGCCGCAGGTGGCTTCGCCATCGGCACCACCGAGTTCGCCATTATGGGACTGCTCCAGGAAATGGTCGCAGAACTGGGTGTCTCCGTCCCCGAAGGCGGGCACGTCATCTCCGCCTACGCCCTCGGCGTCGTTGTTGGTGCGCCTCTTCTTGCAGCCGCCGGAGCCAAGATGCCGCGCAAGTGGCTGGCCCTGGGACTGATGGCGTTCTTCGCCGTGGCCAATCTTTCATCCTTCATTGCCCCGGACTACGGGTGGCTGCTGGTCACCCGTTTCCTTTCAGGACTGCCGCACGGCGCCTTCTTCGGCGTCGCGGCCGTCATCGCCGCCTCCCTGGTGGCGCCTACCAAACGCGGCTGGGCCATCTCCATGGTCATGCTTGGACTGAGTATCGCCAACGTGATCGGCGTGCCGTTCGCCACCTGGCTGGGGCAGCTGGCCGGCTGGCGCTGGATGTTCGTCCTTGTTGGGGCGATTGCGCTGCTGACAGTCGCCCTGGTGGCATGGTTCGTTCCCTTCCAGGCCGCGCACCCCGATGCCAGCATCCGCCGCGAGCTCAGCGCCCTGCGCCGGATGCAGATGTGGCTGGCACTGTTGGTCGGAACGGTCGGCTTTGGCGGATTCTTCGCCGTCTACACCTACATCTCCCCTACCATGACCGAGGTCGCAGGTTTCTCCATGGGAGTGCTGCCGCTGATCGTGGGCCTCTACGGTGTGGGTCAGGTAGTGGGCAACATCGTGGGCGGCCGGATTGCCGACCGTTCGGTGATGGGCAGCATCTACGCCGTCCTGGCCGGTACCGTCGTGATCCTGGCCGTCTACGCCTGGGGTGTGCAGTACAAGGCCGGCGCCATCATCCTGGTCTTCCTGGTAGGTGCCATCGGCTCCGCCCTGACCCCCGCGCTGCAGACCCGCCTGCTCGATGTCTCCCCCGGAGCGGCATCGCTGGCGTCCTCCCTGAACCACGCCGCACTGAACATGGCCAATGCCCTGGGCGCCATGGCCGGCGGCCTGGTGATTGCCTGGGGCTGGGGCTTCCGTTCACCGGCAATCGTGGGTGCCGTCCTGGCTCTGCTGGGGCTGGGAGTTGCACTGCTCAGCGGAGCGCTGGACCGGCGTCGTCCCGCGGGCGCATCCGCTGCCGGGGCTGCTGAAGAGGCGCTGCAGCGCTAGGGCTGTTGCTGCCTCAGCGGTTCTGGGCGCGGGCTGAGGCGTAGAGGCACACGGTCGCGGCCGTGCCCACGTTGAGGCTCTCGGCCTGGCCATAGACAGGGACGGCCACACGGTAGTCCGCAGCAGCAAGTTCGTCCTCGGCCAGGCCCTGGGCTTCATTGCCGAACAGCCAGGCGGAGGGATCTTCAAGCCGAGGGCCGGCATCCGCGGCGTCCGCGGCGGGTGCCAGCCTGCGCAGGGCCGAGGAGTCCTGGAGCGCGTCCAGGTCCTGGCTGCCGTAGCCGTCGGCGGCAAGGATCGTGATACCGGCGTCATGCAGCCGGGAAGAAAGTTCAGCAAAGTCCACCCCGGAGACCACCGGAAGATGGAACAGCGAGCCGACCGTGGAGCGCACGGCCTTGGGATTGTGGATGTCCACGCTGGAGGCAGTGAGGATCACGGCGTCCGCTCCGGCAGAGTCGGCCGCGCGCAGGATCGTTCCGGCGTTGCCGGGGTCCCGCACTTCGCACATCACGGCAAGGAGCTTCGGGCGCGCGGCCAGCACCTCCTCGAGCGACGGCGACTGGATGCGGCACACCGCCACAATTCCCTGCGGCGATACCGTGTCTGCCATGGCTGCCAGGACTTCGTCCGTGGCCAGGCGCAGGGTGGCCTGATCCGCCAATTCGGCCAATTCGGGCAGCCGGTCCAGGCATGCCTGGGTGGCATACGCCTCGACGACGACGCCGGGGCGGCCTTCCGCCAGCGCGGCGCGGTGCGCAATCAGGGCCTCACGGACGGCCTGCGGGCCTTCGGCCAGGAAACGGCCGGTCTTTAAACGAGCCGAACGCCCCGCCAGCTTCGCTGCTTCCTTCACCCGATCAGCTCGGGGGTTGGACATCAGCGGCGCGGCGGAGCGTCCGGCGTCATGCATGTTCAGCAGGTACCGAAATTAGCCCTGGAACTTCTGGCGGGCTTCGCCGCCAGCAGGCTCCAGGCCGGCAGCCTTGGCTGCTTCCACGGAGTTGAACCAGTACTCAGCTTCAGTCTGCTCGTACCAGGTGGAACCCGGGACGTGGTACTTGCCGGTTGCTGCACCCTTGATGACGTAGCCCTCGGGAGCTTCGCCTTCGGAGGCCTTGAAGCCGCCGTCAGCAACGGTGGCGGTGGCAGCCGGGGCAGCCTTCGCAGCAGCCTTGGCGGGAGCCTTCTTGGCAGCCGGAGCTGCAGCAGCAGCGGCCGGAGCGGAAGTGTCGGACGGCAGTGCGTCCTTGGCAACCTGAACCAGGGTGGCGAACGCGTTGGCGTCGTTCACGGCCAGCTCGGCCAGCATGCGGCGGTCAACCTCGATCTCAGCAGCCTTCAGGCCCTGGATCAGACGGTTGTAGGTGAGGCCATTGGCGCGGGATGCAGCGTTGATGCGCTGGATCCACAGGCGGCGGAAGTCGCCCTTGCGCTTGCGGCGGTCACCGTAGCTGTACACGTACGAGTGCAGCAGCTGCTCTTTGGCCTTGCGGACCAGACGCGAACGCTGTCCGCGGTAGCCCTTGGCGCGCTCGAGGATTACCCGACGCTTCTTATGGGCGTTAATCGCCCGCTTCACACGTGCCACGTGCGTACTCCTTAGAAATAGTCCCGCGCACACTACCTGTGCTGCGGCCCCTGACGGGCCGCGGGAAAGTTAGTTGATATATGGAGCAGTCCTTCTCAGAACCGCTGGGGAAGATGGTTACTTGCCGAGCATCTTCTTGATGACCTTGGCCTCGCCCGGGGTGACGATCTTGTCACCGGCGAGACGGCGGGTCAGGCGGGAGGACTTGTGCTCCAGGTAGTGGCGGCGGTTCGCCTGCTGGCGCTTGAGCTTGCCGGTACCGGTCAGCTTGAAGCGCTTCTTGGCGCCACTGTGGGTCTTCATCTTCGGCATGGGAACCGATCTCCTTTGGTTTCCGCGGTACGAACCCGCGGGGATATGGGCACCTGTAACGGTGCCGGGGTTTCCTAGGGACGCCTGGGCGTTCTAGCGGTGCTTACTCCGCAGTGCCAGGCTTCTTCTGGCTCGAGGCTCCCGAAGAGGGTGCCTTGCCAGCAGGCTTGGGCGCGGCGGCCGGCTTCGGCCGGGCAGCGGGCTTCGGCGCGGCCGGCTTGACGGCCGTCGGCTTGGGCACTGCCATGGGCTTGGGCGCTTCGGCCGGCTTTGCAGCGGCAGGTGCCGCAGCAGGCTTCGTGGCCGGCTTGGCGGCAGCAGCCTTGGCTGCTTCCTCCGCACGGCGGGCATCGGCAGCAGCCTTGTCCGCCGCGGCCTTGGCGGCCTGCGCTGCCTTTGCCTTTTCGGCCTGTTCCTGCTCAGCACGGGCCTTGTCGGCTTCTGCTGCGGAAGAACCAAGGCGCAGGCCGTCCGGCAGGAGATCTGCCAGGCTCTGCGTCATGGGCGCCTTGTCGGCACTGGTGTCGACCCGTGCCGGGGCTTCACCCTTCTTGGCGGCTTCGTTTGCAGCCTTTGCCTCGGCGCGCTGGGAGGCGCGGCGGGCTTCGGCCTTAGCTTCTGCCTTGTTCTTGAGGGGGCCGATCACCATGACCATGTTCCGGCCGTCGATGCGGGGGCTGGACTCAACCACACCCACCTCAGCGACGTCCTCAGCGAACTTCTGCAGCAGGCGGATGCCCATCTCAGGGCGCTGCTGCTCACGTCCGCGGAACTGGATCATGGCCTTGACCTTGTCACCCGCGGCGAGGAAGCGAAGGGCGTGCCCGCGCTTGGTCTCGTAGTCGTGGGTGTCGATCTTGAGGCGGAAACGGATTTCCTTCAGGACCGTATTGGTCTGGTTCTTGCGTGCCTCACGGGCCTTGACTGCGGCTTCGTACTTGTACTTGCCGAAGTCCATTAGTTTGCACACCGGAGGCTTCGCCTGAGGTGCTACCTCTACAAGATCCAGGTCGGACTCCGCTGCCAGACGAAGGGCGTCCTCGATCCGGACCACACCTACCTGTTCCCCAGCCGGTCCTACCAACCGCACCTCAGGGACACGGATCCGATCATTGATTCTTGGCTCGCTAATGTTGCAGCTCCTGTTTGACTCAAAACGGCTACCGCCTGCAACTGAAGAAGGCCCCCAATTGCACGCGCAATCGGAGGCCTCGAGGATCGGCCGGCGCTGTTTGACAGCGCGCTTCCGGGAATCATCCGAAGATGCCGCCCTGGAAGGGCCGACCAGAACCCGGCAACTCTGATCCGGCGGTGAGGCTGGATTAATCAGGCTGACGCGGGTGGGAGAGTCTCCGCTTGCATACCGGTCCCGTTACCTGCAACAGCAGCCCACTGATTTTCATCATGTCGGTGAGCTGCTGCAAATAACGTCTACCGGTCGGTCTGTGACAAGCTTACCAGTATGAGTACCCCACAGAGCAATCCGGCTGGCGATTCTGCCCGCCATTCCTTCCCCGGAACCTCCGAAGAAGAAACCCACACCCATTCCGAGAGCCCCGTTTCGGCACAGGTCCGCGACATCGCCGAAGTTCCGGCGGTTGAAGTTATCACCACCGCGGCAGTTCACCTGATGAGCGCCGCCGCCGTGAAGTGCGGACTTGCCGAAGGCGCGGATGCAGAAGACCTCAAGGACCTGGACGAGGCCCGCAAGCTGATCACCGCGCTGGCCGGCTTCGTCACCGCTGCTGCCCCGGAGATCGGCAGCCAGCACGCCGGTCCGTTGCGTGACGGACTGCGTTCCCTCCAGCTGGCCTTCCGCGAAGCATCCTCAGTTCCTGATGCCCCCGGACAGGGCCCCGGCGAGAAGTTCACCGGCCCCGTCAACTAGGTTCCGCACACAGCAAAGGCCCGAAGGATCTCCCTTCGGGCCTTTGCTGTGCCTAGACCAAGGTGCGCCGGGCATTCACCACGGCGCGGGCGCCCAGGGTAATCAGCACCATAAGCGCGGCGGCCGTGCCCGCGAAGGCGAAGCCCGCCCAGGGTCCGACGACGTCGATCGCCATTCCGGCCAGTGGTGCACCGATCGCGGTGCCTGTGGTCAGCGCGGAACCGTACCAGCCCATGGCTTCTCCCCTGCGCTCTTCGGGCACTAGGTCAGCAACCCTTTCGGACGCGGCTGAAAGGACGGGTGCGCACAGCAGGCCGCCGGGAATTGAGAGCAGTGCCAGGGACAGTGTGTCGGTTGCCAGGGACATCGGCAGGGTGAGCACTGCCATGGCCAGCAGCAGCAGCATGGGCGAAATCCGCCGCTTCATGGCACCGTAAATCAGGCCGCCCACCAGCGAGGCGAAGCACCAGGCAGCGAAGACGATGCCCAGCTGGCCCGGGTTGCCGGAGGCTTCCACCAGGGCCACAATGCCGACGTCGCTGCTGGCCAGCAGCAGGCCCGCACCGGCCGCCACCACGAACACCACTGCAACGCTGAGCGTCAGCCAGGAGAAGCCGGCCCCCGCCCGGGCAAGCAGCCCCCCGCGCTGGCCGTCTGCTTCCGCTGCGGCTGCGGCCGCTTCGGTAAGTTCGGCGGCAGGTTCGCCCAGGTGGGCCGGCGCCGAGGAAACCACCGCGGCTGTGGCCGCTTCGACGTCGTGCTCTGTGGCCTCAACCGATTCAGACCTGGTGGGCGGATTGAACCACATAAGGAAAAGACCGGCGCCGGCAGTGCAGATACCCACCAGGGTCAGCCCGACGGCGGTGGAGACGGAAGTGGCGAGGACGGCACCCACTGCAGGTCCGCCCATAAAGACAACCTCGGTGCCGATCGAGTCGAGGGTGAAAGCGGTCCGCCGCTTGTCCCCCTTGGCCAGGACACCGAGGGACTGGCGCACAACGCTGAAGACGGGCAGCGTGAACAGCCCGCCGATCAGGGCCAGCACCAGCAGCCATTCGTAGCTCACGTGGGGTGCCACGGACCAGATCACCGCTTCGGAGATCACCGAGGGGATCAGCGCCTTGCGCAGCCCCACGTTATCCACCCGGCGGCCCCGCCACGGGGCGCCGACGGCGATGCCGATGGTCACCAGGGCGGCAACGACTCCGGCCGCGGCGTACCCCTTGTCCAGGGTGAGCACCACATGGAGGGTCAGGAGCACGCCTGCGGCAGCATGGGGGAAACGGGCCAGCATGCCCACCAGGAGCACACGCCGGACCGGGACGATGGAAAGCAGGTCCCGGTAGACACTAAAGTTCACTGCACTTCTCTTCTGGCCGCTCGGGCCGGTCAGCGCGTGATTTTCAGTTCCAGGGAATCAACACGCTCAACGAATTCAGGATGGCCGGCAAGGCGCTGCTGCAGCGCTGCTGCGAGGGACTGGACGCCCGCCGCGTCAAGTCCTGGTGCCAGCTGGAGGATTACCCTCAGTTCCGGCCCGGCGCCCCCGCCGGAAACCAGCGTACCTCCTGCCGTCCGGGAGGCTACGCCACCGCCTGCGGTGAGGCGCACCTGGCGTACCGCCGATTCCTGGCCGGCGGCTTCGGCAACGATCCCAGCCAGCCCGCTGTCCTCATAGGAAGGCACCCATTCGCGCTGCTGGGCCAGTGCCCACATAGCCGGACGGCGTACCACGAACGTCACATCGCTTCCAGGGTCGATGACCAGCAGCTGGGCCTCTTCAGACACTGCGGACAGCGCCGCCCGCGGAGCATAGACGGCCACCGGACGGGCCTGGGGATGCCAGCGCGAAAGAGCGTCGACCGAGGAGAAGACAGGAAGCGCCTTGCGCCCGTCGGGCGCGGTGAGCGTCACCAGGGCAAGGTCGGCTTCCTTGTCCGCGGTCAGTCCGTGTTCCGAGGAGGCTTCCTCCCCGAGCGTTGCGACGATCGCCACGTAGACCCGCGCCGTGGCCAGCGATTCAACCACGCCGGCCTCGGTCCCGGTCCCGGCCACGAGGGCCTGGACAGCAGCCGTATATCCGGCGTCAGGCTGGCCGTCGTCCTTGTCGAACTGGTGCAGCGGATTGCCTTCACCCTCGAGGCTGCGCCCGGCCCAGGGAACACCGGCGGAATCCGCCGGTCCCCCGGCCGCAGCGAGGGCCGCGGCAATGTGTCCGGGCAGTTCGCGCTTGGCCACGGGTGCTAGCGCTCCGGGTGGCCGGCGACGTCGAAAGCCTGCGGCAGCGTGAACGCACCGGCGTACAGTGCCTTGCCCACGATGGTGCCTTCCAGTCCCAGGGGAACCAGTTTACGCAGGGCGGCCAGGTCATCCAGGCTGGAGATGCCGCCGGAGGCGACTACCGGACGGTCGGTGCGTGCCAGCACGTCGCGCAGCAGGTCAACGTTCGGGCCGCGGAGGGTTCCGTCCTTGGTCACGTCGGTGACGACGTAGCGCGGGCAGCCGGCGTCTTCGAGGCGGGCGAGGACCTCCCAGAGGTCCCCTCCTTCCTTGGTCCAGCCGCGGGCAGCCAGCGTGGTGCCGCGGACATCCAGCCCGACGGCGATCGCGTCGCCGTAGCGGGCGATCGCACTGGCGGTCCATTCCGGGTTTTCCAGGGCGGCAGTGCCCAGGTTCACCCGGCGGGCACCAAGCTCCAGCGCCTTTTCCAGCGAGGCGTCATCGCGGATGCCGCCGGAGAGCTCCACCTTGATGGAAAGCTCTTCCACCACGCGCTTGAGCAGCGGCAGGTTGCTGCCCCGGCCGAAAGCTGCGTCCAGGTCCACCAGGTGCACCCACTCGGCGCCGTCGTTCTGCCAGGCCATGGCAGCCTCAAGCGGGTCGCCGTAGCTGGTCTCCGAACCTGCTTCGCCCTGGACCAGGCGGACGGCCTGGCCGTCAGCGACGTCCACGGCAGGGAGCAGTTCAAGAATGGGTGTTTCGGTGAGGGACATGGTCCTGCTTTCAGTGATGGTGCCGGCTCAGAGGCCGAGAGTAAGGACGTAGGCGCCGAGCAGGGACATTCCCGCCAGGACCCAGAAACTGATCGAGACAAAGCGCGGCATTCCCTGCCGCCGGAAGGAAATGGCTCCGCCGATCAGCAGGCCGGCAAGACCCATAAGGACAACACTCCACATAGCTCAGCCCAGGCCCTTCAGCCAGTTTTCAAGCAGGGCTGCTCCGGCGTCCCCGGACTTCTCCGGATGGAACTGGGTGGCGCTGAGCGGACCGTTTTCCACTGCGGCAACGAACGGGCCGCCGTGGTTGGCCCAGGTCACCAGGGGCGGGCGCATGGCAGGCTGCGTGACGTCGAAGTCCCACTTCTGCACGCCGTAGCTGTGCACGAAGTAGAACCGTTCGTCTTCAATGCCTGCGAAGAGGCGGGACCCGGCGGGGGCTTCAACGGTGTTCCAGCCCATGTGCGGAACGACGTCCGCTGCCAGCCGCTCCACCACGCCGGGCCATTCG
Organism: Arthrobacter gandavensis; assembly: GCF_039528575.1. Taxonomy (NCBI): domain Bacteria; kingdom Bacillati; phylum Actinomycetota; class Actinomycetes; order Micrococcales; family Micrococcaceae; genus Arthrobacter; species Arthrobacter gandavensis. The sequence goes on along the minus strand of NZ_BAAALV010000007.1, from coordinate 442,766 downwards.
CCCATGCCCTGGGTACGGACGCCGTGCTCCACGCCTTCCTCGAAGAGGACCTGCAGGCCCACGCAGATGCCCAGCACTGGACGGCCGCCGGCCACGCGGCGTCCGATCATCCGTAGGGCGTCAACGTCCTTGAGCCCCTGCATCACTGCGGCGAAGGCACCAACACCGGGAACTACCAGGCCGTCCGCGTCCAGGACGTCCGAGGACTTGGAGCTCAGGGTGACGTTGGCGCCCACCCGTTCCAGCGCACGCACGGCTGAGTGGATATTGCCGGAACCGTAGTCCAGGACGGTGACATTCCGGCTCACAGGGCGCCCTTCGTGGAAGGAATGCCCTCTACGCGGGGATCCGGTTCCACGGCGGCACGCAGAGCGCGCGCGAAGGCCTTGAACTGCGCTTCCACGATGTGGTGCGGGTCCCTGCCGCCGAGCACGTTCATGTGCAGGCAGATCTGTGCGTGCAGGGTGATGGCTTCGAAGACGTGGCGGGTCAGCGACCCGGTGAAGTGTCCGCCGATCAGGTGGTACTCCTGCCCGGCAGGCTCGCCGGAGTGGACCAGGTAAGGGCGGCCGGAGATGTCCACGACCGCGTTGGCCAGGGCTTCATCCAGCGGAACGGTAGCTTCCCCGAAACGGCGGATACCTGCCTTGGAGCCCAAGGCAGTCTTCAGGGCTTCACCAATGCTGATGGCAACGTCCTCCACGGTGTGGTGGACGTCGATGTGGGTGTCTCCCGTGGCCTTGACTGTGAGGTCGATCAGCGAGTGCTTCGCCAGGGCGGTGAGCATGTGGTCGTAGAACGGCACGGAGGTGCTGATATCCGAGCGCCCGGTGCCGTCCAGATCCAGCTCCACGAGGACGGATGATTCGCTGGTGGTCCGCTCGAGGCGGGCCGTACGGCCGGTGGTGGTCTCCACGGTCATAAAAGGTTCCTTAGGAAGAAGGGGACTCTGGTTACCAGTCTAGTGTTTGCGCACCGCAGGCGGCGCGCGGGTTTGCGGCAGATGCGCTAAGCCGAGAGCAGCTCGCGCAGCCGGGTGAGGAAGGCGGTGGTTTCAGCCTCCGTGCCTGCCGTTACGCGCAGATGCCCCGGAATTCCGACGTCGCGGATCAGCACGCCGGCATCCAGGAGACCCTGCCAGGTTTTCCGCGGGTTTTCGAGTCCGCCAAAGAGCACGAAGTTGGCATCCGACTCGGCTGGCTGCAGGCCCATTTCGGTCAGCTCGGACACGATCCGGTCGCGCTGGCCCTTGATGTCCTCCACGTTGGCCAGCAGCGCATCCGCGTGGGCCAGGGCAGCATTGGCAGTAGCCTGCGTGACGGCTGAGAGATGGTACGGCAGACGGACCAGGCGCAGGGCGTCTGCGACCTCCGGTGCCGCGGCCATGTACCCAAGCCGGGCACCGGCCAGGGCGAAGGCCTTGCTCATGGTCCGGGAGACGATCAGCCGTTCACGGCCGGGCAGCAGGGACAGGGCACTCGGAGTGCCCGCGTGGGAGAACTCGGCGTAGGCCTCATCCACAATCACGATGGCGTTGCTGGCAGCGCCTGCCTCGTAGACGGCTTCCACAACGTCCAGCCCCAGGGCCGTGCCCGTGGGGTTGTTGGGGGTGCACAGGAAAACGATGTTCGGTTTCGCATCCCGCACCTGTTCGGCAGCCGATGCGGCGCTGAGCGTAAAGTCCGCGGCGCGGGTGCCGGTGATGTATTCGGTGCCGGTTCCGCTCGAGAGCAGCGGGTACATGGAGTACGTGGGAGGAAAACTCATGGCGGTCCTGCCCGGACCGCCGAAGGCCTGCAGGATGTGCTGCAGAACCTCGTTGGAGCCGTTTCCGGCCCAGATGTTTTCGGGTGACAGTCCGTGTCCAAGGTAGGAGGCCAGGCGTTCACGCAGTTCGGTGAATTCCCGGTCCGGGTAGCGGTTCAGGCCGGTAACGGCCTGGCGCACCGACTCCGCAATGGCGTCCGCGACTTCCTGCGGCAGTCCGTGGGTGTTCTCGTTGACGTTCAGCAGGATGGGCACTTCCAGCTGCGGAGCTCCGTACGGGGTCTGGCCCCTCAGGTCGTCTCGCAGGGGAAGGCGGTTGAGTTTTTCCAGCTGTTCGTTCACCTGTACAGCTTAAGGCGCTGCCCGCCGCGCCGCAGAATCCTGCGTAAAGGTGACGGGCAGCCCGGAGTTGCCGCACGCAGGCTAGCCGGCCACCGGGATATAGAGCTGGACGCCGGCAGGAACCACTGCATCGGAGAGATTATTCAACTCCATGATGTCTGCCACGACGGCGCGCGGGTCGCGTTCGGGTGCGTATTCTCCGGCGAGGCTCCAGAGGCTGTCCCCGGCAGAGACACTGACCTGCTGGGTCCGGGTGACTTCGGCGCTGTCGCTGGATGCCAGGGCCGGGGCCGTGAAGAACCCGATGAAGGTCAGCAGCGCAGCTCCGCCGAGCATGACCGGAGCTCCGATGAGCAGGAACCGTCCGCGGCGGGTGAGCTTAAGCGGACCCTTCGGCACGGGACGGTTTTCCCGGTTGGAACGGGCGGCCGCCGGGTTGGCGCCGGAACGCGCGCCGGAACGCGCGCCGGGGCGGGAGGAGGCTGGAATGAAACGGATGGAGCCCATTGAACTGGGGGCTGCCGCAAACTGAACGGACATGGCAAACCTTTCCGGTCCGAAGCCTTTCCTCACCGGCACACACCCGGCTTCGAAACTGGATTCGAACTGTTGGCATCTTCGAATCGAACATGTATTCGATTCCTGCTGTTTCCTTTTCTAGCATCTATCTACGAACGCTGTCGAGACTCACTCGAACAAATGTTTGAAAATGACCTCCGGCTCGCCTAGCGTGGTACCAGCGGAAACCTTCGAAAGCCGCCGGATTTGGCCCTCTTGGTGAGCGGGCCACTGCCGGCACCAGCGTTCGGACTAAAGGAAAACACCCGCCACTGACATTGCCGCCACTTCCGGGTAGTCCGGAACGCTTGAAGGGAAGCCGAAGTGCCCCGTAGGACAGACTCCGAAGGCCGCCCGGCTGCCGCTGCTGCGGCCGATTCCCCCCGCCCCCGGGCACTGACCCCGCGGCAGAAGAAGATCCTGGAGACCATCCAGGCCTCCGTCAGCGCCAACGGCTACCCGCCGTCCATGCGCGAAATCGGAGACACGGTGGGACTGGCCAGCCTGTCCAGCGTCACGCACCAGCTGAGCCAGCTGGAGAAGATGGGTTACATCCGGCGCGATCCCAAACGGCCCCGCGCCATGGAGATCCTGGTGCCGCTGCTGATGCACAAGGAGCCCTCCGACTCTGGACCGGCTACTTCGGAGACCGGCACGGCGGCCTCCGTCACCGAGCTGACCACTGCGGTGGACACGGCGATGGTTCCGCTGGTGGGACGGATTGCGGCCGGCGGGCCGATCCTGGCTGAGCAGGTAGTGGAGGAAATGGTGCCGCTCCCCCGCCAGCTGGTGGGCCACGGTGAACTCTTTATGCTCCGGGTATCCGGGGATTCAATGGTCGACGCCGCCATCTGCGACGGGGACTGGGTGGTGGTCCGGCGGCAGCAGACGGCAGAAAACGGGGACATCGTAGCCGCCCTGCTGGATGATGAGGCCACGGTCAAGACTTTCCGGCAGCGCAACGGACACACCTGGCTGCTGCCGCAGAATACCCGCTACGAGCCGATCATGGGCGACCACGCGACCATCATGGGCAAAGTCGTCTCGGTGATGCGCTCCCTCTAGGGCGGCCTGTTTTCCCGCCGGCGCAAACGGGCTTTCCCGTTTTCCCGGCCTAGGCTTTCGTACGCTGCCCGGCGTTCAGACGTTCCAGGATGCCCAGCGCCACGGACCTGTCCGTGGTGGCCCAGAAGGGCGGCAGCGCAGCGCGCAGGAACCCTCCGTACCGGGCGGTCGCGAGCCGGGAATCCAGCACGGCCACCATGCCGCGGTCTCCGGCAGCCCGGATCAGCCGTCCGGCACCCTGCGCCAGCCGGACGGCTGCATGGGTCGCAGAGACACTCATAAAGCCGTTGCCTCCGGCCTTCGCGACGGCGCGGGTCCGCGCGGTCATCAGCGGATCATCAGGGCGGGGGAACGGAATGCGGTCAATCACCACCAGCCTGCAGGCCTCGCCCGGCACATCCACGCCCTGCCACAGGGACATGGTTCCGAACAGGCAGGTAGCGTCGTCCTCGGCGAATTCCTTCACCAGTGCCGACATTGAGGACTCGCCCTGGCAGAGGATGGGGAAGTCCACCTTGTCACGCAGTGCGGCAGCGGCCTCCTCAGCCGCACGCCGCGACGAGAACAGGCCCAGCGCCGCACCGCCCGATGCCTTCAGCAGCGCTTCGAGTTCCGCCAGCTGCGCCGGGGAGGTGCCGCGGTCCGGCTTGGGCAGGTCCTTCGCCACGTACAGGACGCCCTGCCGGGGATAGTCGAAGGGACTGCCGACGTCGGTACCCGTCCAGGCCGGGGCGCCTGCGCCGCTGAGTCCCAAGCCACCTGCCACCGGCCCGAATTCGGAGCCGATTGCCAGGGTAGCTGAGGTCAGCACCACGGTGTGACCGTCGAAAAGCCCGTCCCTCAGCCGTCCAGCCACGGAGATCGGAGCGACGTTCAAGGTGGCCGGAGCTGAATCGTCCGGCGGAGAGTAGCCTTCCCCGGGGGAAAACGTGCTCGGCCTCGAGGACCACAGAACCTCCCCGGACTCCGGGGCCTCAAGCACGCGCTCGCACAGCTCCAGCACTGCGAGCAGCCGGGAACGGGCCATCTGCCGTCCGCCGTCGCCGGCGTCTCCACCCTCCGGCTTGGAGTCTGACAGCGCCACCCGGGCCGCTTCGCGTACCCGGGACACCGCCAACTGCTGCTCTTCGTTGAGGCCGGAGGGCATCAGGCCCGCTGGCAGGCCTTCCACCGAGGCGTCAAAGGCCCGTCCGGCAGCGGCCAGCTCCTCCACCGAGGCGGAAGTGTGCTTGCGTGCTGCCGTAACGGCGGCACTGATCACGGTGCCCGAGAGCTGCCCGGTGACTGCTCCGGTCACCCGGTCCTGCAACTCGTGGGCCTCATCGATTACCACCACGTCGTAGTCCGGCAGCACTGCCAGTCCTTCAAACGCACTGATGGCCAGCATTGCGTGGTTGGTGATCACGAGGTCCGCGACGGCCGCCTTGGCACGTGCCTGTTCGCTGAAGCAGTGCTCGGCCACAGGACAGCGCTGGGCTCCGAGGCATTCCATCGCGGTCACGGAAACCTGCCGCCAGGCGCGGTCGCTGACGCCGGGGAGCAGCTCATCCCGGTCGCCGGTTTCGGTTTCCTCCGCCCAGTCCCGCAGGCGAACCACTTCGCGGCCGAGAGCCGACGTCGGTCCGGCCGCAGGTGCCGGATGGGACACCGCCTTCTCCTCGCCAAGGGTAAAAAGCGCGCCCGGGTCGTCGTCGTCGGGGAAACCGCCGCCCGTCTTGTGGACGCAAACGTAGTTGCTGCGGCCCTTCAGGAGCGCAACGTCCACTTCGCGGGGCAGCTTGGGCTTGAGCGCAGCCAGCAGGCGCGGAACGTCGCGTCCCACGATTTGTGCCTGGAGCGCAAGCGTGGCCGTGGAAACCAGCGCGGGCTTGCTGCTCTCGAGGGCATGGTGGATCAGCGGTACAAGGTATGCCAGTGACTTGCCGGTTCCGGTTCCGGCCTGCACCAGCAGGTGCTGACCGGATTCGATGGACTCGGCGACCTCCCGGGCCATTTGCTGCTGTCCCGGACGCTGCTGGCCGCCCATGGCTGTTACGGCCGTCTGCAGCAGGTCCAGGACCTCGCCGGCGGTGTCTTTCTTAGGCATGGTTGAGGAACGGCTCCAGCTCCGGAGCCAGTGAATCGCGGACCTTGACCCGGATCCGGGTGCCGCTTTCCTCATGGTCAAGCTGCAGGATCTCAGCGTCCTGGCTGTGCAGGCGGGAGACTACGTCGCCGCGCTCGTACGGAACCAGGAGTTCGAGTTCCACGCCCGGCCGCGGAATACCCTCGGAGATGGCCTGGAGCAGCTCGTCTATGCCTTCGCCCGTGCGGGCGGACACCACTACGGTTCGCGGCTCACGCTGGCGCAGCCGCTCAATCACGAACGGGTCCGCGGCATCGGCCTTGTTGAGCACGATGATCTCCGGGATCCGGCGGGCATCGACGTCAGCCAGCACGGAACGGACTGCCGCGATCTGCCCTTCGGGATCAGGGTGGGAGGCATCCACTACGTGCAGGATCAGGTCGGCGTCGGCCACTTCCTCCAACGTGGAGCGGAAGGCTTCGATCAGCTGCGTGGGCAGGGACCGCACGAATCCCACGGTATCGGCGAGGGTGTAGCCCAGTCCGTCGGGGGTCTCTGCACGGCGGATCGTCGGGTCCAGCGTGGCGAACAGCGCGTTCTCCACCAGGACTCCTGCGTCCGTCAGCCGATTCAGCAGCGAGGACTTTCCGGCATTGGTATAGCCGGCAATCGCCACGGAAGGAATCTGGTTGCGCTGGCGGTTGGCGCGCTTCGTTTCACGGGCGGGCTTCATGCCGGCGATTTCACGCCGCAGCTTGGCCATGCGCGTGCGGATCTTCCGGCGGTCAAGCTCGATCTTCGTTTCACCGGGGCCACGAGAGCCCATGCCGGCCCCGGCGCTGCCAACCTGTCCGCCGGCCTGGCGGGACATGGATTCGCCCCAGCCGCGCAGGCGCGGGAGCAGGTACTCAAGCTGTGCCAGTTCAACCTGGGCCTTGCCTTCGCGGGACTTCGCGTGCTGCGCGAAGATGTCCAGGATCAGGGCGGTGCGGTCAATGACCTTCACCTTCACAATGTCTTCCAGTCCGCGGCGCTGGGACGGCGAAAGTTCGCTGTCCACGATCACGGTGTCCGCGCCGGTGGCCATCACGACGTCCTTGAGCTCCTGGGCCTTGCCGGAGCCGAGGAAGGTTCCGGGGTCCGGCTTCAGCCGCCGCTGGATCATTCCGTCCAGCACCTCGGAGCCGGCAGTCTCAGCCAGCGCCGCCAGTTCACGCAGGGAGTTCTCGGCGTCTGCCGCAGTGCCTTCCGTCCACAGTCCGGCGAGCACTACGCGCTCGAGCCGCAGCTGCCGGTATTCAACCTCGGTGACGTCTTCAAGCTCCGTGGACAGTCCGGCCACACGGCGCAGGGCACGGCGGTCTGCCAGATCCTGCTGATCCCCGTCGAAGTCAGAGTGCTCCGCTGCCTGCGATGACAACGCCTGCGCCTGTCCGCGGTATCCCCCGGCAGGAGTGACGCTCTGCTTGGCAGCAGCTGCGTCTTCCTTGGCCAGGATCCGGTCAATGACGCCCTGAATTTCCTCGGGCTTAAGGTCCGTGGGCGTCGAGCCGGCAGCGGGACGGGAATTGTTGATGGTCATAATCTCCTTAGAAGCGGTGTTAACCATGGTAGGCCAGTGGACCCACATTGTGATGGGCGCCCGGCGGGTTGTGCAAGAAGGTTTGCGGCGCCGCCCCGGTGCAGACGGTACGGCGGACCCGGTACGGCGGACCCGGTACGGCGGACCCGATGGGGTCCGCGGGCGGGACAGCCACTAATCTTGGTAGTTATGGGTTCAGAGCATTACTTCAGTTCGCAACCGGCAACGCCGGAGGTCCGCAGACCGCTGCAGGTCTGCCTGGCAGGACGCGAGGTCACCCTCGCGACCTCGGGCGGGATCTTCTCCCCCGACGGCATTGATAAGGGAACGCAGGTTCTGCTCTCCGGTATTCCCGACCCTGCCAAAGAGGGGAACCTGCTGGACATTGGCTGCGGCTGGGGCCCGATCGCGTTGACCATGGCCATGAAATCCCCCGCGGCGCAGGTCTACGCGGTGGACGTCAACGAACGGTCCCTTGGCCTGACCCGTGATAACGCTGCCACGCTTGGGCTGGGCAACGTCCAGGCATCGCTTCCGGACGACGTCGATTCGTCCCTGCGCTTCGAAACCATCTGGTCCAATCCGCCGATCCGGATCGGCAAGGATGAACTGCACGCGCTGCTGCTGCTGTGGCTGCCGCGGCTGGCTCCGGGCGGAACCGCCTGGCTGGTGGTGCAGAAGAACCTCGGCTCGGACTCACTCCAGCGCTGGCTGGCTGAGAACCTCGGCACGGACTACGGCGTCAGCCGGTACAGCACCGCGAAATCCTTCCGCATCCTGAAAGTGCAGCGCGCTGCTTAGGTCCTGCTGGCCCGCCGTGGCCGTTACAGCAGGGTTCCGCGGGCCACCAGCACGGCGGGACCGCTGAGTTCCACGTGCTCGCGTCCTTCCGGACCGGCCAGGAAGCGGATTCCAAGGACTCCGCCGGGCACGGCAACGTTCCAGCTGTTAGGGGCAGTGGAGCCTGCCCAGAAGCGGGTGGCGGCGGCTGCAGCGCAGGCACCGGTACCGCAGGACTGCGTCTCGCCCACCCCGCGTTCGTGCACGCGCATGGTCAGCTGGCCCACGCCGTCGACCACCAGGGGGTCCGCCGGAACAACGAATTCAACGTTGGTGCCGTCCTCCGGGACGGGCTCCACCGAGGGCGCCTTGGCCAGGTCCGTTGCCGCGAGCTCGGTCAGTTCCGCCAGGGCCACCACAGTGTGCGGGTTGCCCATGCTCACGGAGAGTCCCGGCCGGGGCACTTCCAGGCCGCCTGCGTTGACCACGGTGTCCATGGCTTTGGCAGCAGCGTGGTCCGGGAAGATGAATTCCCAGGGGCCCATGTCCACGGCGTAGCCGTTTTCAGTGCGGGTCACGGTCTTCAGGCCGGCGCGCGTTCCGATGGGCAGGGCCTGGCCCTCGGCGAGCTCCGCGAGTCCTTCTTCCAGGAGGAAGTGGACGAACACGCGCACGCCGTTGCCGCACATCTCGGAGATGCTGCCGTCTCCGTTGCGGTAATCCATGAACCACTCTGCGTCCGGGTTGGTCTGCAGCAGGGCCTGGCCTTCGGGCAGGTGCTCCGAACGCACGGCGCGGATAAAACCGTCGGCGCCGATTCCGTTATGGCGGTTGCACACGGCTGCCACCTCGGCGGCGTCGTAGTCCCGCAGCCCGTCAGGATCAGCAACCAGGACAAAGTCGTTGCCGGTACCGTGTCCCTTCGCGAAGGCGAGGCCGGCAAGGCCGGAGGGCAGGCCGGAGGCGGACAAGGCGGCGGGGGGAGTTGTGCTCACTTCTCCAGAATAGCGGTGAGCGCCCGCTGAAGCAGGTCCGGATCCCGGGCGTCCAGCCACGTGACGCGCGGATCGGCCCGGAACCAGGTGATCTGGCGGCGCGCAAACTGTCGGGTGGCAACCACAGTGTCTTCCACTGCCTGTTCCGAACTCCAGAGTCCGTCCAGGACCTTCAAGAACTGCGCATAGCCCAAAGCACGCGAGGCCGTGCGCCCGGTCCGCAGGCCGGCGGCGTCCAGGGCCCGCACTTCCTCCAGCAGCCCCTGCCGAACCATCATCTCCACCCGCAGGGCCAGGCGTTCGTGCAACAGGGGGCGTTCGACGTCGAGCCCCAGTTGGATGGCCGGCTGGTGGTAGGTGCGGTCCGGCATAAAGGAGCTGAAGGGCCTCCCGGTGAGCTCGTGGACCTCCAGTGCGCGTACCACCCGCCGGGCGTCGCCCAGCCTGCCGGCGGACACGGGGTCGACGGCCCGCAGCCGTTCGCGAAGCGCCTCGAAACCCTCCCGTTCAAGATCGCCTTCGATCTGCTGCCGCAGCTGCGGATCCGTGCCGGGGAATTCAAGGACGTCCAGTGCCGCCCGGACATAGAGTCCGGAGCCGCCCACCAGGATCGGGCAGTTGCCTCGCGAGCGGATCTGGTTGATGGCCTCCCGGGCCTGGGCCTGGAAGGCGGAGACGCTGGCTTCCTCCGTGACGTCCAGGATGTCCAGCAGGTGATGCGCGATCCCGCCGCGTTCGGCTTCCGGCAGCTTGGCGGTGCCAATGTCCATGCCGCGGTAGAACTGCATTGAATCGGCGTTGATGACCTCCCCGCCCAGGTGCCGGGCCAGTGCAACACCGAGGTCGGACTTGCCGGTTCCGGTGGGGCCAACGACGGCGATAACGGGCAGCGCTGCGCCCGTCACCGGCGCGGCGGCAGGGCAGGCATGCCGAGTGAGACGCCCGCGCGGGCAGCGCCGTCGGCGGCCGGGGACGGGATACCGCAGGAATCAGCCTGCGAACGGTCCCAGGCATCTCCGGCACGTGAACGGCGAAGGGAGTAATCCGCGGCCGTTGCCGGGTCGGCAACCAGGTGGAAGGCAGCGGCGGACGTCACCGGAACGGTGACCAGGTCTCCCGGGCGCGGAACCGGTGCGCCGTCGGGCACGGTGAAGTGGACCAGGCGCTGGTCCCGGGAGCGACCGGACAGCCGTCCCGTTTCCTCGGATTTGCGGCCTGCGGCCGCGGTGACCATGACTTCCACCGTGGTGCCCACCTGTTTGGCGTTCTCTTCCGCGGCAATGCGGTCCTGCAGGGCAGTGAGCCGCTCGAAGCGCTCCTGGACCACCGCCTTGGGCAGCTGGTCAGGCAGGTCGGCCGCCGGGGTGCCGGGACGCTTGGAGTATTGGAAGGTGAAGGCGGTGGCGAACCTGGCCTGCTCAACGACGTCCAGCGTGGCCTGGAAGTCCTCCTCGGTCTCCCCCGGGAACCCGACGATGATGTCCGTGGAGATGGCAGCGTGCGGCATCTGCCGGCGGACCTTCTCCAGGATGCCCAGGAACTTCTTGGAGCGGTAGGACCGGCGCATGTCCTTGAGGACCTTGTCCGAGCCGGACTGCAGCGGCATGTGCAGCTGCGGCATCACGTTGTGCGTTTCAGCCATGGCATCAATGACGTCGTCGGTAAACGCTGCCGGGTGCGGGCTCGTGAAGCGGACCCGCTCAAGTCCTTCAATTGAACCGCAGGCGCGCAGCAGTTTGGCGAACGCGCCGCGGTCACCGAACTCCACACCGTAGGAATTCACGTTCTGGCCCAGCAGGGTGACTTCAATGGCGCCGTCGTCCACCAGTGCCTGGACCTCGGCGAGGATCTCCCCCGGCCGCCGGTCGCGTTCCTTGCCGCGCAGCGACGGGACAATGCAGAACGTGCAGGTGTTGTTGCAGCCGACTGAAATCGACACCCAGCCCGAATAGACCGAGTCCCGCTTGGTGGGCAGCGTGGAGGGGAACACCTCAAGGGATTCGAGAATCTCCAGCTGCGCTGCGTCGTTGTGCCGTGCCCGCTCCAGCAGGGCAGGCAGGGCGCCGATGTTGTGCGTGCCGAAGACCGCGTCAACAAAGGGCGCCTTGGCAATGATCGTGTCGCGGTCCTTCTGCGCCAGGCAGCCGCCAACGGCGATCTGCATTCCGGGGCGGGATTCCTTGACGCGTGCCAGCTGGCCCAGGTTTCCGTAGAGCTTGTTGTCCGCGTTCTCGCGCACGGCGCAGGTATTGAAGACAACGACGTCGGCGTCGCCTTCCTCTGCCGGAACGTAACCGGCGCCTTCAAGCAGGCCGGAAATCCGTTCGGAGTCGTGGACGTTCATCTGGCATCCGAAGGTCCGCACCTGATAGGTGCGCTGGTGCTCTTCAGCGTCCGGGCCGGCTAGCGGTTCTGATGCGGGAGGGGATACAGACAGGCTCACCCTACAAGGGTACGTCCCGCCGGCGGCAGGGCCGCAATTTCGCCGGGGCTTAGTACCAGTTGTTGGCGTAGTGGAAGTTCAGTGCAGAGCAGGGGCTGCCGTAGCGGGACTCAATGTAGGTCAGGCCCCAATTGACCTGGGTACGGTAGTTGGTCTGCCAGTCTCCCCCGGCAGCAGCCAGCTTTGTGCCCGGGAGGGCCTGCGGGATGCCGTACGCCCCGGAGCTGGCGTTGGTTGCACTGGTCAGCCACTCGGACTCCTTATTCCACAGAGTGTCCAGGCAGGTCATCTGTGACGCGTCCCAGCCATGGGCGCCCAGGACCGAAGCTGCATAGGCCTTGGCACCGGCAGGGTCATCCAACGGAACGGAGGCGGCCGCCACACGGGCGGCTTCTTCGGCTGCAGCCTGTTCTGCTGCCGCAGCGGCGGAAGCCGCTGCTTCTGCTTCGCGGGCTGCTGCCGCCTGGGCTTCCGCCTCGGCAGCTGCGGCCTGCTCGTCAGCGGCCTGCTGGGCGGCTGCCTGATCGGCCTGCGAATCCGCGGCAGCGGAAGCGGACGGGCTCGCCTCTGTTTCCAAACCGGCCTGCGCGTCGGGTTCGGGGGAAATCCCGGGTTCCGCCTCGGGGGTACCGGTGAACAGGGGCAGCGCGAAACTCGCCAGCTGGATACCTGCGGTGGCCCGGAGGTCTTCCTCACCGGCTGCGGCGCCCGCGGTCCCCAGAACCATGACTCCGCCGAGGGCGGCAACGGCCCCCGCCTTCATCCGGTTGCGGCGGCGCTGCATGGCGCGGTGCTGCCTCTGTTCACGGCGTCCCTGAATGTTGCTCATAGGACCGCGACTGTACACATCAATCCTGAGCAAGATCGCGGCCAGGTAACGACCGTGTTGCAATACGGTAACGGAGCCGGTTTAATACCAGCCCTTTAGCTCCGAGTGCGCCCAGGCCCCGCAGGGCGTCTGGTACCTCTGCGCTATGTAGTTCAGGCCCCAGCGGATCTGGGTTTGATAATTGGTGCGCCAGTCACTTCCTGCCGCCGCCATCTTGTCCCCCGGGAGTGACTGCGGAATGCCATAGGCGCCGCTGTAGGGATTCATGGCGCTGGTCAGCCAGTTTGATTCCCGGTTCCACAGATCAACGAGACACCTGAATTCCCCGTTGTTCCATCCATAGGCCCCCATCATGGAAGCGGCAAAGGCCTGCGCTCCTGCCGGGTCATTCACCGGTGCGGCAGGCGGCGGAGGGGGCGGCGGCTGCGGTGCCGGAGCCGGCGGATTGGGAGCCGGCGCAGGAATGGGCGCTGGAGCCGGAGCGGGTGCGGGCGGGGGTGCGGGTGCGTTTCCAGGCGTTCCCGGCGCTTCAGGATTTGTGGGATTAATCACCGTGGCGGCGTCCTTGGCGGGCGCCTTTTCGGCAGCACGCCGGGCTTGCTCAGCCTGCTGCCGGACAGATTCATCCAGCCGCGCAGCCTGGAGCCGGCTAAGTTCTGCTTCCGCGGTGGTGCTGCGCAGCTCAGCTAGCTGGGCAGCGAGCACGGCACTGCGCTCTTCCTGCTCACGTACGGCTTTGTCTGCAGCTTCCGTGGCGGCTTGCGCGTCCTCATACTGCTCCCCTGCCAGGGCTGCCAGCTTGCCCCGCGCCTGCCGCTCCGACTTCTCGGCTTCTTCGAGGGACTCTGCTGCTTTCCGGGCTGCTTCAGCTTCGCCATAGAGACGTGAAGTACGTTCAGTCACCAGGGAAAGTGTGGTCAGGCGGTCAAGGTGCGCTGCACCTTCTTCGGCGTCGAGCAGGAACAGTACCGTACTGTCCATCCCGCCCGTCTTGTAGGTCTGGGCAGCCAGTGCCCCAACCTGGCTTTTCAGCTCGCCCGCACGTGCCGATGCGGCGCTGCGCTGTGCTGCCAGCTCCGCAAGGCGTGCATCGCTGGCTTCCAGCTCCGCCCGAAGCTCGTCGTAGCGGCTCGATGCGGACACGGCAGCATTGCCGAGATTCCCTGCTTCGTCATAGAGGCGGTCCAGGAGTTCTTCGAGTTTCCGGACCTGTTCCTCGGTAGAGGCGGTGTCGGACTTCGCCGCTGAGATTTCGTCCCATGACGGGTACTCCGCTGCGGACGCCGAAGGCACACCGACCAGCAGCGTCGCAGCAAGGACACCGGCCGTCGCTGCGGTCAAGGCAGGGCTGTGCAACTTCCGCCCCAGCAGCCTCACAGTAAACATAGTGATGACAGCATACGGCACGATCACAACGGGCCTGCGCGGCTGTTACAGCTCGCTGTCCTGCCGTGCGCTCAGGGCCTCGTTGACAACCGAGAAACCCAGCGAAGGCGAGTAGCCCTTCCGGGCGAGCATGGACACCAGCCTGCGAACCAGCTTGTCCCGCTCCTTCGGGTCGGCAGGCACAGTGGCACGGCGCAGTTTGCGCTCCACCAGATCCTTGGCTGCCTCAACTTCATCATCAGTGCTGATCTGTTCCAGGGCTTCTTCGGCCAGCTCCGGATCGATCCCCTTGCCCGCCAGTTCGCGGCGGATGGCTGAGCGGGCCAGCGACCTGGTCTGGGACCTGCTCCGGACCCACATGCGCGCGAACTCTGCGTCGTCAATCAGCTGGACTTCTTCGAACCGGTCCAGCACGGCCTGGGCCACGTCTTCCGGGACATCCCGCTCTGCCAGCTTGTCCGCAAGCTGCTGCCGGCTCTTGGCAGAGCTCGTCAGCTGGCGCAGGATGATCGCTCGGGCAACCGAGTGTGGGTCTGCTTCCGGCGTTGAATCTGCTGCTGAGCCGGGAGTGGGGCCGTCCTGGCCTTCCACTCCCGGCTTGCGGCGGCGCTGCTGCACGGGTCTCGGCTAGGCGCCGGCTGCTGCCGCGTTGGCCTTGCCGTCAGCTGTCTGCTCTTCGGGCTGTGCGTCCACACCGAGCTTGACCCGCAGGCGCCGCTCGATCTCGTCCGCCAGTTCCGGGTTGTCCCGCAGGAAGCGGCGGGAGTTTTCCTTGCCCTGGCCCAGCTGGTCACCGTCGTACGTGAACCAGGCACCGGACTTCTTGACGATCCCGTGCTCCACGCCCATGTCGATCAAGCCGCCCTCACGAGAGATGCCCTGGCCGTAAATGATGTCGAACTCGGCCTGCTTGAAGGGCGGGGCCATCTTGTTCTTGACGATCTTGGCGCGGGTACGGTTACCAACCGGGTTGGTACCTTCCTTCAGCGTCTCGATGCGGCGCACGTCGATGCGGACGGACGCATAGAATTTCAGCGCCTTGCCGCCGGTGGTGGTCTCCGGGCTGCCGAAGAAGACGCCGATCTTCTCACGCAGCTGGTTGATGAAGATGGCGGTGGTTTTGGTCTGGCTCAGGCGGCCGGTGATCTTTCGCAGCGCCTGGCTCATAAGCCGTGCCTGGAGGCCAACGTGGCTGTCGCCCATTTCGCCTTCGATTTCGGCGCGGGGAACAAGGGCGGCCACGGAGTCGATGACCACGATGTCCAGCGAGCCGGAGCCAACCAGCATGTCCATGATTTCAAGCGCCTGCTCGCCGGTATCCGGCTGGGAAACCAGCAGGGCGTCAGTATCCACGCCGAGTTTCTTGGCGTACTCAGGGTCCAGGGCGTGCTCAGCGTCGATGAACGCGGCGATGCCGCCGTTCTTCTGCGCATTCGCAACGGCGTGCAGTGCCACGGTGGTCTTACCGGAAGACTCGGGTCCGTAGATCTCCACGACGCGGCCGCGGGGAAGTCCGCCTATGCCCAGCGCGATGTCCAGTGCGATGGAGCTGGTGGAGATTGTTTCGATCGGGGCGCGCGTCTCGTCGCCCAGCCGCATGATCGAGCCCTTACCGAACTGCTTGTCGATCTGGGCCAGTGCTGCTTCGAGTGCTTTGGCGCGGTCTGGAGCGGCCATTCTTCACCTCTGTTGTTGTGGCTGTTGCTGATATTCCCGGCCCGTGGGCCGACTGTCGGTTGCTCACTGAGAACCGTATGCGACGGCACTGACACTGCCGCGGCGGCCAGATGCCGGTGTGGACAGCCGGAGCGGGGCGGACCAGTTGCTGCCCCTGTGTAGGAGCATATCGGGATCCGAACAGATATTCGAATAGATCCTCCCCGCGTGTCTACGCCTGCTTGGGTTTGATGTCCCGTCCAAGCCGGCGGTCCTGGGGCACTTCCTGCATCTCGCAGACCTCCAGCCAGACCCGCTTCGGGTCCGTTCCGCTGTCCAGCGCCTGCTGTGCGGTCCGGCCGCTGAGGCCGGTAAGGACCAGGTCCGCCGCGAGCACACGGGAGTACGCAGACCCGAATTCATCATCCATTAGCCGCCAGAAATCACTGATACGCATCAATTAATCGTCTCACGCCTGCATGGTGCCCCGCTCCCCGGCCCTGTCCGTGCAGGCCGCCCTGCCCGGGCTGCGGGGCGCGCTCCGCCTAGAATAGGGTTTATGACCGACAAGCCCCCGGCAACTGTTTCCACCCCGAACCAGGCCATCGAGAACCTTGAGCAGGAACTCAGTGTCCTGTGGCGCCGGGCGCGCGCTGCCTCCCAGCGCGTGGCAAGGGCAGTCCACCCGGACCTGGAGCCGGCAGCGTACGGCCTGCTTGTCCTCCTGCAGCGGCGCGGGCCGCTGCGCTTAACGGACGTGGCTGCCGCGATCGGAGTGGGAAAACCGTCCGTGAGCCGGCAGATCGTCATGCTCGAATCCCTCGGGCTTGTCCAGAAGCAGGCGGATCCGGAGGACGGCCGGGCACAGACGATCAGCCTTACGGACACCGGCAGCGAACAGCTGGCACGTACCCAGCGGGCGCGGGAAAAGCACTTCCGCTCCCTCCTTGCGTCCTGGGACGAAGATGAAGTCCACGCCCTGAGCGTCCTGCTCCACAAACTCAATGCCTCCGAAATCCCGGGGACATCCAGTTAGCGCCAGATGCGGCGCTGGAACCCCAGCGGCACTGTGAAACAACAAAAGACCCCGCCGGCAGGCGGGGTCTTTTGAGTATGTCTTGGGGCGGGCAGCTCACACTGCTGCCCGGGGGTTGTTACGGCGTGCGGGCCAGGTCCCGAGCCAGGTCCTCCGGAAACTCGCGGGCAAACTCGCGCGAGAACTCCGTTGGAACAGTATCGGGAATGGAAACGCCTTCGGCACTGGCCACACGGTCACTGACCTCACGAAGCATCAGGGACAGAGGTACATCGAGAGCACTGCAGATTGACGACAGGAGTTCAGAAGAAGCTTCCTTCTGGCCCCGCTCAACTTCGCTCAGGTAACCGAGCGAAACCCGGGCACTGTGCGACACCTCACGCAGGGTACGGCCCTGGCGCTGGCGTACATCACGGAGTACATCACCAATCTCGTGGCGTAGAACTACCATTTTGCGCTCCTTAGGCTCCCGGTGTGCATCTTCCGCCAACCCTACATCCCGCCAGCGAATGACGCCGTTCACGGACACGGGTTGCTTCACCATGTGTATGTCCTGCTCCCTATATCGATCCGTCCGCGGTTCGAACCGCGGAATGTCTACGATCCTAAACCGGAAACCTTGGTGGTTCCTGATACTAGTAACTGATGCCCCTGCAGATTTGTTCCCGGGCATCTTTTGTGTCCTCCCGGCAGCCTGTGCCGGAGGCAGCTACGCTGCGCCCAGCTCGGCGGCCAGCAGGTCCAGGGCGGCTGCGCATGCCTGGCTGCGGATCGAAGCACGGTCTCCGGCAAAATGGAACTCAACATGGAATGCACGGGAGGTACTGCCTGCCCCTGCCGCGACGCCGATGAACACGGTACCAACCGGCTTTCCGTCGTGGGGTTCGGGGCCCGCCACGCCCGTGGTCGAAATCCCGATATCCGCCTTCAGCAGCCGCCGGACTCCTGCGGCCATTTGCTCGGCCACGCGGGCGTCCACTGAGCCTGCTGATTGGAGGAGAGCCCCGTCTACACCAAGGACCTGCTCCTTAACGGAGTTCTGATAGGCAACCACTCCCCCCTGCAGGACTGCTGACGCACCGGGAACGGTGCCCAGCTCTGCCGCCACCATTCCTGCGGTCAGCGACTCCGCGGCCGCGATCCGTGTTCGCGCGGCTGCAGCTGCGGCAATCACCAGTTCCGGGACGGTGCTCACGTGTTCCTGCCCGGGTTCCCGCGGGCACCTGCCCGCAGCTTGACTGCCTGCACCACGTAGTCAAGGCCGGTCACAACGGTGACGACGACGGCGGCGGCCATCACGGTGGCACTGATCCACCAGGCCCAGTCCCCCAGCCAGGACGTCAGCGGCAGCAGGAACAGGAAGATGGCGAAGGTCTGGATGACGGTCTTGAGCTTCCCTCCGCGGGAGGCAGCCATGACGCCGTAGCGGATAACTACGAAGCGCATCACCGTGATGCCGATTTCGCGGACGAGGATCACGATGGTGACCCACCACCACAGCTCGCCCAGGATGGAGAGCATGACCAGCGCGGAACCGATCAGCAGCTTGTCCGCTATGGGGTCGGCGATCTTTCCAAAGTCGGTGATCAATCCGCGGCTGCGGGCAAGGTCTCCGTCAAGCTTGTCGGTGTAGATGGCCACGGCGAAGGTGGCCACCGCCAGCCAGCGGAAGAGTCCGTCCCTGCCGTCGTCGGCCACGAGGAACCAGATAAACAGGGGCACCATGACGATGCGGATGACCGTCAGGACGTTGGCGATATTGAGGGTGGGTACCCGCTCGGTTCCAGAATTGCTCACGAAACCAGCCTAACCGGATTCAGCGGCCGGTGAGGTTCCAGGCGTCCTCGGAACCTTCACCGTCTTCGCCGGACCCTTCAGCGCCGTCGTAATAATCCTGTGCCTGCGGCCGTGACTCCAGGTCCTGGGCCACCAGGTCCACCGGGCCGCCGGACTCGAAACCCTGGTTCACGTTGGCGTTGTCCGCCAGCGCCGCTACCTCTGCCGCCTCCGGCCCGGCGAGTGCTTCCCCGCCCTGGATCGCAGCCAGCGTTGCCGCCAGGTCGTCCGGCTTGACCAGCACATCACGGGCCTTGGAACCCTCGGAGGGGCCCACCACGCCGCGTGATTCGAGCAGGTCCATGAGGCGCCCGGCCTTGGCGAACCCAACCCGGAGCTTGCGCTGGAGCATGGAGGTGGAGCCGAACTGCGTGGTCACTACCAGCTCGGTGGCCTGCAGCAGCACATCGAGGTCGTCTCCGATGTCGTCGTCGATCTGCTTCTTCGGCGCAGTGACCGTGACGTCCTCACGGTAGGTGGCCTGCAGCTGGTTCTTGACGTGCTCCACCACGCGGTGGATTTCGGATTCGGTTACCCACGCTCCCTGGACACGGATCGGCTTGTTCGAGCCCATGGGAAGGAACAGGGCGTCGCCCTGGCCCAGGAGCTTCTCCGCACCGGGCTGGTCCAGGACCACACGGGAGTCGGTGACCGAGGACGTCGCGAAGGCCATGCGGGACGGGACGTTGGCCTTGATCAGGCCGGTAACGACGTCGACGGACGGGCGCTGCGTGGCCAGGACCAGATGGATGCCGGCCGCACGGGCCAGCTGGGTGATGCGCACGATCGAGTCTTCGACGTCTCTCGGCGCGACCATCATCAGGTCCGCGAGTTCGTCCACGATGACCAGGAGGTACGGATAGGGCTTCAGGACCCGTTTGGAGCCGGCTGGAGGAACTACCTTGCCGTTGCGGACGGCCTTGTTGAAGTCGTCGATGTGCTTGTAGCCGAAGTTCGCCAGGTCGTCATAGCGGGTGTCCATTTCGCGGACAACCCACTGCAGCGCTTCGGCGGCCTTCTTCGGGTTCGTGATGATGGGGGTGATCAGGTGCGGTACGCCTTCGTATGCGGTAAGTTCCACCCGTTTGGGGTCCACCATGACCATCCGTACCTCGTCCGGCGTGGAGCGCATCAGGATCGAGGTGATCATCGAGTTCACGAAGGAGGACTTTCCGGCACCGGTTGCGCCGGCCACAAGAAGGTGGGGCATCTTGGCCAGGTTCGCGACGACGAAGCCGCCCTCGACGTCCTTTCCAACGCCCATGACCATGGGGTGCTCCGTCTTGCGTGCGGCGTTGGAACGCAGCACGTCGCCCAGGGCGACGACTTCCTTGTCCGCGTTGGGAATCTCGATGCCGATTGCGGACTTGCCCGGAATCGGAGAGAGAATGCGCACGTCCGAGCTGGCGACGGCGTAGGAGATGTTCTTGGACAGCGCCGTGACACGCTCCACCTTGGTGCCTTCGCCAAGTTCGATTTCGTACCGGGTGACGGTCGGGCCGCGGGAGAACCCGGTGACCTTGGCATCAACGTTGAACTGTTCCAGGGTGCGGGTCAGCGCCGCCACGACGGCGTCGTTGGCCTCCGAGCGTTCCTTGGCGGGCGGGCCGGAGGGCAAAAACTCCGACGGCGGCAGCGTGTAGGTGACATCGCCGGACAGCTGCAGCTGCTCGGTGCGCTGCGGGATGGGCGCCGACGGCGGCACGTGGGCCACGGGGCGTGAGGGCACCGGCGGAACCGGCGGAGCAGCCACGAGCGAGGCCGCCGCCTCGGGAACCAGGGAAATAGCTTCCGTGGGCGGCTCGGCGTCTTCCAGGCCCTGGTCGCGGCGCAGTTTCTGGGTGGCGAGCTCGGACTTGGTGGGCCGGCGGACTCCCGGGGGGACCTGCGGTTCGGCAGCAGCGGCGGCCTCGGCCCGCTCTTCCTCATCGCGCAGCAGGGCCGCTTCGAAGGCCTCGTCTCCGGCGAAACCGTCGCTGTGCTCCTGCTCGGCTTCTTTCTTGGCGCGGCCAAAACGGCGTTCCTTCTTGGGCTTGGCCGGACGGTCGGTGGCGTAGAGGTAGCTCTGGTCGTGGGCCTCGGGATCCTCGTCGGCGAGGTCCTGTCCCATGAGGTGCTCGTACAGGGCGCGCAGCCGCAGCGGAATGTGCCGGAACGGAGTGGCCGTGACAATCAGCACGGAGATGAAGACCAGCAGCGAAAGCAGGATGATGACCGGCCATTTGGTGACGGCGGCGGACAGCGGCCCGGCGACCAGGAATCCCACGATTCCCCCGGATACCCAGAGGCGGTCGAACCCGTCGGAAAGGGCCGGGGCTCCGCCGATCAGGTGCGTGAGGCCCGCTCCGGCGCAGGCCATGATGGTCAGGCCGATGCTGATGCGGCCGTTGGCCCGGTGCCGTTCCGGATACCGGAAGAGCCGCACCGAGGCGGTCAGGAGCATAAACGGCAGCACCACTGCCATCCAGCCGAAGGTGCCGGCAGCTCCGGCGTGGATAACATCGGCCACGGGGCCGCGAAGCGCCCACCACTCAACGGTGGCAATAAGCAGCGCGGAGAGGATCAGGAAGAAACCGGTTCCGTCCCTGCGGATCTCACGGTCCGGCACGACGTCGGTGCCCAGCTTGCGGACTCCGGCGCCCACGATGCGTGCAACACCCATCCAGGCGCCCTGCACGGCCCGCAGCGGGAGCGGAAGTACCTCTTCGGGCTGGGCTTTGGCTGAGGGGCGGCTGGAAGACTTCCCGCGCTGCGCGGACTTCCCGCCGCCGCGGGCTGGAGTCCGGCTGGAGGAACTGCCGCGCGCGGCAGGGGAAGTACGAGTCGCCATACGTGCCACGCTACCGGACACCGGGGAAAAACCGGCGAATATACGCGCCAAAACGGCGCTCTTCCTTCCCCGGACGGGCATTCATCCGGGGAAGGAATTAGGCCGGGGCCTAGGCTTCGAGGACCACCGGAACGATCATCGGGCGGCGGCGGAGCCTGCGGTTGACCCAGGTTCCCACGACGCGGCGGACAACCTGCTGAAGCTGGTAGGCGGTGTGGTCCCGGTTGGAGGTCACGGCCTCTTCCAGTGCCTTGCTGATCTTGGGCTTGATCTCGTCAAACACAGCGTCGTCTTCGGCGAAGCCGCGGGCATGGATCTCCGGACCCGAAACGATGGTGCCGGTGCTCCGGTTCACCACGGTGATGACGGAGATGAAGCCTTCCTCGCCCAGGATCCTGCGGTCCTTGAGGTCGGTGTCGGTGATCTCGCCGACGCTGGATCCGTCCACGTAGACGAAGCCGCAGTCGATGGCGCCTACTACCCGTGCCTTGCCGTCCACCAGGTCCACCACGGTGCCGTCGTCGGCCAGGATGATGTTCTCTTCCGGGACGCCGGTCTGGACGGCGAGCTTGCCGTTGGCGATCAGGTGCCGGGTTTCGCCGTGTACGGGCATGGCGTTCTTCGGCTTGAGGATGTTGTACGTGTAGAGCAGCTCCCCTGCCGAGGCGTGGCCGGAGACGTGGATCTTGGCGGTGCCCTTGTGCACTACGTCCGCACCGAGCTTCATCAGGCCGTTGATCACCCGGAAGACGGCGTTCTCGTTGCCCGGGATCAGCGAGGAAGCCAGGATGACGGTGTCGCCCTTGCCGATGCTGATCCGGTGGTCGCCGTTGGCCATGCGGGAGAGGGCTGCCATGGGCTCGCCCTGCGAACCGGTGGACATCAGGACCAGCTTGTGGTCCGGCATGTTGTCCACGTTCTTCAGGTCCACCAGGATGCCCTCGGGTACGTGCAGGTATCCCAGTTTCTCCGCGATGGCCATGTTGCGGACCATGGAGCGGCCCACGAAGCAGACCTTGCGGCCGTGGGCGGCAGCGGCGTCGAGCACCTGCTGCACCCGGTGGATGTGGGAAGAGAAGGACGCGACGATGATGCGCTTCTTGACCTTGCCGAAGAGCTCTTCGAGCACCGGCCCAATCGCGCCTTCCGGGGAGGTGAACCCCGGAACGTCGGCGTTGGTGGAGTCGGCCATGTACAGGTCCACGCCTTCTTCGCCGAGGCGGGCGAAGGCGCGCAGGTCCGTGATGCGTCCGTCCAGCGGCAGCTGGTCCATCTTGAAGTCGCCGGTGTGCAGGACGTTGCCTGCACGGGTGCGGATGAAGACTGCCAGGGCATCCGGGATGGAGTGGTTGACGGCCACGAACTCACATTCGAACGGGCCGAACTGCTCAACCTGCCCTTCCTTCACCGTGAGGGTGAAGGGTTTGATGCGGTGTTCCTGCAGCTTCGCCTCGATCAGTGCCAGCGTCAGCTGCGAACCGATCAGCGGGATGTCCTTCTTCAGGCGCAGCAGGTAGGGAACCGCGCCGATGTGGTCCTCGTGCCCGTGGGTGAGCACAACGCCGACGACGTCGTCCAGCCGGTCCTCGATGTAGGAGAAGTCCGGCAGGATCAGGTCGACGCCGGGCTGGGTCTCTTCCGGGAAGAGCACCCCGCAGTCAACGATGAGCAGTTTGCCGTCGATCTCGAAGACGGCCATGTTGCGGCCGATTTCTCCGAGTCCTCCCAGCGGAACGATTCGTAGGGTTCCGTCTTTGAGGCGGGGAGGGGTTTGCAGAGCGTTGCCCGCAGTTTCAATCATGTTTTATTACGCCTTGTCCTGGGAAAAGTCCCATCCTGCTTCGGCCAGGTCCGCCAGGACAGCTTCCATTTCAATGGCATCGGGAGCCACCAGCGGCAGGCGTACTGCGGCGTCGGGAATCACTCCCTGCATCTTCAGGATCTGCTTGGCGGAAATGGCACCTGGTATGTGTGTCATTACGGCTCGCACTACCGGATCCAGTTCAAAGTGGATCCTGCGGGCCTTGTCGAAATCTCCTGCGGCGGCCGCGTCCACGAGGGCGCGGAACGCACCGGTGGCAACGTGGGCGCTGACGCTTACGACGCCGACCGCTCCGGCCACCATCCACGGCAGCGTCAGTCCGTCGTCGCCCGCGTAGACGTCCAGCGTGGTGTTGGCCAGGACCCGGGTTACGGCCGCGAAATCGGCCTTGGCGTCCTTCAGTGCCAGGACCTTGGGGTTCTCCGCGAGGCGGAACATCGTCTCCGTGGCGATGGGAATCCCGGCCCGGCCCGGGATGTCATAAATCATGATGGGCAGGTCGCTCGCCGCCGACACGGCGTCGAAGTGGGCGATCACGCCCGCCTGCGTCGGCTTGTTGTAATACGGCGTCACTACCAGCTGGCCGTCGGCCCCGGCGCGCTCGGCACGGCGGGCCATCTCGACGGAGTGGGAGGTGTGGTTGGTTCCGGTACCGGCAATGACCTTCGCCCGGCCGCCGACAGTCTGTGCCACAACGCGGAAAAGGTCTTCCTTTTCGCTGTCCTCCAGCGTGGAGGTTTCGCCGGTGGTCCCGGAAACAACCAGGCCGTCGCAGCCGTCCTCGACCAGCTTGTTGGCAAGAAACGCAGTGGCGTCGAAGTCAACTTCACCGTCTGCGGTGAAAGGGGTGACCATGGCGGTCACCAGGGTCCCAAACGGACGGGAACGAATATCAGAGTCTGCCATGAGTAAAACGTTACCTGTTGGAGCTGCGATTGGGACAAACGGACACCCGTGCAGACCTGGCCGTCCGGGGCCTGTGAGACGATTCTGCAATGAGCAGAACGCGTCTGACGGGCATCGATGCGGCCCGCGGGGTGGCGCTGCTGGGCATGATGTCCACCCATATCTTCCCGCTGTACGACCCGGCGACGGGTGAACCCACGTTCGTGGCACTGGCTTTCTCCGGACGCGCCTCGGCCCTGTTCGCCGTCGTGGCGGGGATTGGCCTGGCCCTGCTGACCGGCGGGATGAACCCAGGGACCGGCCGCTCCCCCGGCGCCAGCCGGCGGGGCATTGCCGCCCGGGCAGTAGTGATCGCGCTGGTGGGCCTGCTGCTGGGCGGGCTGGACACCTCTATTGCCATCATCCTGTTCCATTACGCCGTGCTGTTCCTGATGGTGCTGCCCTTCACCTCCATGTCTCTGGGCAAGCTCGCCGCCTGGGCGGGCGCGTGGATCTGCTTCTCCCCCGTCCTGGCGTATCTGGTCCGGCCGTGGCTGCTGGAGAACCTCAACCCTCCGGAAGTCGGCGGGAACATCACCTGGGAACACTTCGCCGAACCCGCCACGCTGGCCGCCGATGTGTTCTTCACCGGTTTCTACCCCACGGTGCAGTGGCTGAGCTACCTGCTGGTGGGGATGGTCATTGGGCGCCTGAACCTGCAGGCCCTCGGCGTGCAGGCGGGGCTGGTGATTGGCGGGATCTTCACGGCACTGGCCGCCAAGTTCATCAGTGCGTACCTGCTCATCGATGCGGGCGGCTTCGCCGAGCTGCTGGCAACCGAGTCCGGGAGCCGCTGGCCGATCGGCCGAATGCTGGAGGTCAACCTCACCGGCGTCGAGCAGTCGGGGTCATGGTGGTGGCTGGCGGTCAGCGCACCGCATTCGGGAACCACGCTTGACCTGCTGCACACGTGCGGCACATCGGCCGCCGTCGTCGGTATCTGCCTGCTGCTGACCCGTGCCCGCCCGAACCTGTTGCTGCCGCTCTCCGCCGCCGGTGCCATGACCCTCACGCTCTACAGCATGCATATCTGGGTAATGGCCCTGGTCGACGCGCAGGAACCGCCGCTGGATCCGTCCTGGGTGTTCTGGCTGCAGGCAGTTGCCGCCGTGCTGATCGGGATCGCCTTCTTCAAGCTCGGCTCCCGCGGTCCGCTGGAGACGGTGGCGTCGGGAGCCTCCCGGCTGGCGCGGGACGGCAAGCTGACCGGAGACCGGCGCTAACCGGTGGAGCCGGATGCTGGATTACCAGCGTGGCTGAACTCTCTAGCTGGCCGGAACTGAGGCGCTGAAGAGCTTGCCTGCCTGGCGCATAGCCGAACGCGCACGCTTGCGGTCCCCGGCGGCGTCGTAGGCACAGGAAAGCCGGAACCAGGCCCGCCACTGGGCCGGGTCAGCCTCCACTTCTGCCTGGTACCTGGGGAACTCGGCGTCGGCCGCCTCGCGGACGATCCGTCCGGCCGGCGTGCGGGGCAGGTCATCAACTGGCAGTCCGCCCTCGTCTGCGAGGATCCGGGCCATCTTCTCCGTCTGGACGCCGAAGAGCAGCTCACGGACCAGCGCCCACACCCCGACGGCGGGGAGGACGAAGTACGCCGCACCCATGGCCTTGGCCGTCAGGCCGTCCGACATCATCAGCAGCCAGCCGCGCTGGGCGACCACCAGGATGTAGAAAACCAGGAGCACCGTGATCAGCAGGACGCCGATCTTGGCCTTGTTATGGAACAGTCCGGAGAAGAAGGTGGACAACGCAGGTTTCCTTAGGCATTCAGGTTGAGGTAGCCGTCAAGTCCGACGGTAAGGCCCGGGTGCGCTGCAACTTCGCGCAGTCCCAGGAGGACGCCGGGCATAAAGGATGCCCGGTCGTAGGAATCGTGGCGGATAGTGAGCTGTTCGCCCTCCCCGCCCAGCAGGACTTCCTGGTGCGCAACCAGCCCGCGGAGGCGCACTGAGTGCACCCGGATGCCCTCGACGCCGGCGCCGCGGGCGCCCGGAAGCTCCTTGACGGTGGCGTCGGGGGATGCCGGGGTTCCTGCA
Source organism: Arthrobacter gandavensis (assembly GCF_039528575.1). NCBI lineage: Bacteria > Bacillati > Actinomycetota > Actinomycetes > Micrococcales > Micrococcaceae > Arthrobacter > Arthrobacter gandavensis. Next base: position 416,793 of record NZ_BAAALV010000007.1, on the reverse strand, counting down.
TCGGCACGGGCCGCGGCCATGAGCTCGGCAGTGCGGACGGCAGTGCCCGACGGCGCATCCACCTTGTTCGGGTGGTGCAGCTCAACGATCTCCACCGATTCAAAGTACGGTGCCGCCTTGGCTGCGAACGCGGAAGCCAGCACGGACCCCAGGGCGAAGTTGGGGGCGATCAGCACGCCCGTCTCCGGGTGCGCTGCCAGCAGTTCACCCAGGCGGTCCAGGCGTCCGGCGTCCCAGCCGGTGGTGCCCACCACCGCGTGCATGCCGTGCTCGACGGCGAAGCGGACGTTGGCTTCGGTGCTGTCCGGAACGGTCAGGTCCACCACGTACTGCGCGCCGGCGGATACCAGGGTCTGCAGCGGGTCCTGCCGGCCAAGTGCAGCCACCAGTTCCATGTCCGGTGCCGCTTCAACGGCCTTGACTGCTTCGGATCCCATGCGTCCGGTGGCGCCCAGCACCGCGACGGGCAGTTTATTGCTCATGGTTCCAGATTACCGGTCATGCCGGGGCGTCACTGACGCCCACCCACTCAACGCTTCCGTCAGTGAATTCCTGTTCCTTCCAGATGGGCACCTCGGCCTTGACGGCGTCAACCAGTTCAGAGCACGCGGCGAAGGCCGTCCCGCGGTGGGCGGAGGCCACCGCTGCCACCAGTGCGGCGTCGCCGATTTCCAGCGGCCCGGTGCGGTGTGCCGCCCAGATTCGCACTCCGTCATATGTCGCGGCGATCCGCGCCGCGACGTCGGTGATTACCGCTGCGGCAGTGGGGTGCGCACTGTAGCCCAGGGACCGCACGTCCCTGCCGCCGTCGTGGTTCCGCACGATTCCGCTGAACGTGACCACGGCGCCCGCCTGCGGTGTCCAGACCTCCGCGTAGGCGGTCTCAGTGTCCAGGGCGTGGTCGCCGACCGTTGCCGCAACTACTTCGCTAGTGCTCATTGATGCCCTCCAGCTGGCCGCAGATGTGTCCAAGGATCGGTTCCAGGACCTCCAGCGAGTCCGTGACACCTGACGGTGATCCCGGGAGGTTCAGCACGAAGGTCCGTCCGGCTGTGCCTGCGTAGCCGCGGGTCAGCGCCGCCATGGGGGTCTTCGTGAGCCCGTGGGAACGCAGCGCTTCCATGATGCCGGGAACCTGGCGGTCCAGCAGCGGCAGGGTCTGTTCCGGTGTGGCGTCGGTGGGGCTGATCCCGGTACCGCCGCTGGTAATCAGGACCGAGGGCTGCAGGGCGAGCATACGGCGCAGCGCAGCGCCAACCTCCTCGCCGTCAGGGACCACTTCGGCAAGCACAACGTCATAGCCGCGGCTGTACAGCCAGTCCTGCAGCAGCGGCCCGGCCTCATCCTGGTAGATCCCGGCCGCCGCGCGGGTAGAGGCGACCAGGATGGCGGCCTTCCGGCGCGGCGCAGGGTCGGTGCGGCCGCTCACAGGCTCCAGTCTCCGCTCTTGCCGCCGGACTTTGCCAGCACCATGATGTCCGAGACCACGGCGTGCTTGTCCACGGCCTTGACCATGTCATACAGCGTCAGCGCGGTTACGGAAACGGCGGTCAGTGCTTCCATTTCGACGCCGGTGAGGGCCTTGGTCTTCACCGTTGCCTTCATGAGGATTGAGCTTTCCTGCGGCTCAAAGTCCACCGTCACCTTGGTGATGGGCAGCGGGTGGCACAGCGGAATCAGGTTCGAGGTCTGCTTGGCGGCCATGATCCCGGCGACGCGGGACACGGCAAAGGCGTCGCCCTTGGGCAGGCTGCCGTCGCTGAGCAGCCGGACCACGTCTTGGGTGGTCTTCAGGACTGCCTGGGCGGTAGCTTCGCGGGAGGTCTCTGCCTTGGCGGAAACGTCAACCATGTGGGCTGTGCCGTCGGCGCGGACATGGGTGAGGGCCGGTGCGTCCCCGGAGTGTTCTTCCCCGGACATGTTCGGGTCCTTTCGGTGGTGCTTCTGGCTGTGAGTGTGATTACTCCAAGAGCCATACTGTCACTTCTGCGCCGGCTTCCAGGTGCCCGGTCCCTTCCGGGATGAGGACAAGCGCGTTGGATTCGGCCAGGGCATGGATCAGGTGGGAGCCGGGCCCGCCGACCAGCGACACCCGGCCGTCCCGGAAAAGTCCGCGCCGGACCTGCAGCTTCCCCTCGGGGCTGTCCGTCCCGGCGTCCAGCACTGCCGTGACCGCAGGCCGCGGCAGCGGAAGCCCGGTCAGCGCCGACAGGGCAGGCCGGAGGAAGACCTCGAAGGAGACAAGCGCGCTAACCGGGTTGCCGGGAAACCCCAGGAAGGGCACGCCGTCCACCGTGCCAATGCCCTGCGGGCCGCCGGGCTGCATGGCAACCGACAGGAAGCTGACGCCTTCCGCCGCCAGTGCCAGCCGCACCACCTCGTAGGCGCCCTTGCTGATTCCCCCGGAGGTCACCACCAGGTCTGTCCGCTCCTGCCGGAGTTCCCTGCGAAGTGCGGCGAGGAAATCCTCCGGGGAGTCCGCGAGGATCCGGGAGCGGACCACTTCCGCTCCCGCCTCACGGAGGCTGGCCGCCAGGAGCGTGGTGTTCGCGTCGTGGATCTGTCCGGGGGCGAGGTCCTGGCCGGGCTCAACCACTTCGTCCCCGGTGCTCAGCAGGGCAACCCGCACCGGCGCCAGCACCGGGACGGCTGCCACGCCCAGGGCAGCCAGCAGGCCCAGCTGCGCCGGCCCCAAACGGGTGCCCTTCGCCAGTGCGCGGGTTCCGGCGGAAATATCACTGCCGGCTGCACGGACAAACTGACCTTGCGGGATGCCGCCGGGCAGGGCCACCCGGGCTCCGGCGAGGTCCTGCGGAGCGAAGAAGGTGTCCGGCTCCGCACGTTCAATCGGTACGACGGCGTCGGCTCCGGCCGGGAGCATGGCGCCGGTCATGATCGGGGCGGCAGTGCCGGGTTGCAGCTCTGGTGCCGCAGCCCCGGCGGGGATGGGGGCTGCGACCTTTAGCTCGACCGTGTTCCCCTCCGGGACAGCTGCCAGCTCGGCGGTATTGACCGCGTAACCGTCCATCTGTGAGTTGGCGAAGGGGGGCAGGCTGCGCGGGGCAGCCATCTCCTGGGCAAGGATGCGGCCGGCTGCCTCAGCGAGCGGGCGCAGCTGCACCCGCTGCTGCAGGTTTGTGGAAAGCAGCGCCCGGACCGCTTCCCGGTGTTCTGCTGCGGGACGCACCCGGCTGCCTGTACTCACGTTCCCCCACTCGGATCCCGGCGTTGTTTGCGCAAAAGTCTATGCCTGTGTGCGCGGCTGCCGCAGGCGGGCACGCAGCCGGACGAGTTCGGGGTCCGTGAGACCGCCGGCGCGAAGGTAGCCGGCAGCGGAGCCGTAGTTCTCTTCCACCCAGGCCAGTGCGGTCTGGATGGCTTCGGCGGGCGCACGCGTAATGAGCGTGATGATCCCCTCCGTCAGGGGAACCCCCATGCTCCCAACCATGCCCAGCATCCGCTGGGACCACTCACCGGCCAGGTTTTCCCCGCTGCGCTCATAGTCGGCCACGACGGCGCTCCTTTCTGCTCCTGCCGCATCCAGGAGCAGTGCGGCAGACACACCCGTGCGGTCTTTGCCTGCGGTGCAGTGGATCAGCACCGCACCATCGGCTGCGGCAACTGCCCCGGCCGTGCGTGCGAACTCCGCTGCGCCGTGCTCCAGCATCCCGGTATAGAGCTGGCCCAGGGTGGGCAGTACGGCCAATGCCGCCTCCACCGCGTGTGCCGCCGCCGCCGGGTCACCTGACGCTGCCGCCCGCTGCATGGCTTCCTCGGCCATCCCGGTGAAAGCGCCTTCGAGCAGTGGGAGGTTCACCTTCTCCACGTCCATGGCAGCCGGAAGGCGGTCCGGGCCCATCTGCTGTTCCGCCGCCGTCCGGTAGTCGATGATCACCCGGATTCCGGAACCGGCCAGGTCTGCCAGGCCTTTCGGTGTCAGGGAGCTGATGGCGTCCGACCGGTACAGGACCCCGTTCGCGGTTGTTCCGCCGCCAGCCAGCGGCAGGCCGCCGGTGTCACGGAAGTTGAAAGTGCCCTCGAGGGTGTGGATCGCCATCCTCCGACCCTAGCGGACAGGAATGGCTCAGCCCACGCTGACGCGGATGGTGTGCAGGCCGGTGGCGCCGTCGGGAACCACCGGGCGTTCAGCCTCGTCCTGGACGTTGCCCCTGGCATCGACGGCACGCACTGTGAGGGTGTGGTCGCCGTCGGGCAGGTCAACGTCCGCGGCGAACTGCCGCCAGGTGTCTGCCGAGATGCCGGCGGCCAGCCTGGTGTCCTGCCAGTCGCCGTCGTCCACCCGCAGCTGCACCGCGCTGATGCCCGTGTGCTGTGCCCAGGCCACGCCGGCCACGGTGGTTTTCCCGGCAGTGAGGTTCGCTCCCCTGGCAGGCGTATCGATGCGGGAGGAGAGCTTTACGGGTCCGCGTTCGGACCAGCCGCGGTCCGTCCAGTACGAGGTTTCGTCTGCGAAGCGGGAAACCTTCAGCTCCGTGACCCACTTGGTGGCGGATACGTACCCGTAGAGGCCGGGCACCACCAGGCGCACCGGGAACCCATGCTCGGGCAGCAGCGGCTCACCGTTCATGGCCACGGCCAGCAGCGAGTCGCGGGCGTCCGTGAGCGCTTCCAGCGGGGTGGTGGCAGTCCAGCCGTCCTCGCTCGTCGACAGCACCATGTCCGCCCCCGGCTGCACGCCCGCAGCGGCCAGCAGGCTGCGGACAGGCCAGCCCAGCCACCTGGCGTTGCCAATCAGCGACCCGCCAACCTCGTTCGAGACGCAGGCCAGGGTCACCCAGCTTTCCTGCAGCGGTTTGGCCAGCAGATCCGCGTAGGTGAGTTCCACTTCGCGGTCCACCATGCCGGTGACCCGCAGCCGCCAGGTATCCGGGTTGACCAGGGGAACCCTCAGCGCTGTGTCAATCCGGTAGAAGTCAGGGTTCGGCGTGATGAGTGGTTCAGCGCCGGGGATGCCCAAATCGGCACCTGCTGGAATAGCCGCTGCCGGCTGCACGGGCGCGGGAAGCTGCAGGTTCGCACGAAGGTCGTCCACAGCCACCTGCGAACTGCGCGCTGCGCCGGCCAGTCCACCGCCCACCGCTGCCACGGCTGCTCCCCCGCCGACTGCCACCAGAACGTCCCGGCGGCTGGCTCCTGCCTCAGGCTGCGGTGCCTGGCCGTAGCGGCGGACCCGGGCCGTCAGCCCGCGCAGCACCAAGACACCAGCCAGGCCCGCGGCAAGCGGGGGAAGCAGGGCCAGCGGACTGAACTGAGCGCGGGTAAGGACGGCGGCGGCTCCCAGGACCCCGAACCCGGCAAGAACCACGGACCCCCAGGGTGGCCGCCTGGTCTCCAGCAGCCCGCAGGCGGCACCCGTGACCAGAATGATCAAGAGCATACCGGCCAGCAGCGCCGCCTTATCCGAGGTGCCGAACACGGCGATGGCCCAGTCCTTGACCGGAGCCGGAACGGCGTCGACAACCACGGACCCTACGGCCGTCACCGGTGACAGGGAGGGACTGAGCGCAGCTGCCGCCAGTTCGCCGGCCGCTGCAGCGATTCCGGCAGCAACCGCACCCGCTGCGGCGGAGAACCAACGGGTTCCTGGCATAGCTGTCATCTCCTTCGCCGCAGGGCGGCTCGGCGCGCCGGCGGACTCCGGGCATTTCCTCGATTATGGCAGGGCCGTTCGGGGTTGCCGCCCCCGCCCGCCCGGCCTTCCTAGAGACCCGGTGTGAAACGGCCTACACTCGGGGGATGGGAACTGAGCTGGGCATGCCCTCTTTCACACGGCCGCAGTCTGCCGTGGAGGAAACCGGTGTCCCGGCGGGCGCAGGCGTTCCGGAGCAGCTGGACGGGCTCGTTGACCGCTACGGACGCCGCGCCACTGACATGCGCCTGTCCCTGACGGATAAGTGCAACCTGCGCTGCACCTACTGCATGCCGGCGTCCGGCCTGGACTGGCTGCCCAAGGACAAAGTCCTTACCGCTGCGGAAATCATCCGCCTGGTGGGAATAGGCGTCGATTCTCTGGGCGTCCGGGAACTGCGGCTGACCGGCGGAGAGCCCCTGGTTCGGGCAGACCTGGTGGACATCATTGCCGGGATCCGGGCCAACCATCCTGACCTTCCAATCTCCCTGACCACTAACGGGCTGGGTTTGGACAAAAAGGCCGCCGCGCTGAAGGCTGCCGGCCTCACCCGGATCAACGTTTCCCTGGACTCGCTGCATCCGGGTACCTTCGCCCAGCTCACCCGCCGCCCGTTCCTGGACCGGGTCCTCGCCGGCGTCGAAGAAGCAGCACGGGTGGGACTCGGGCTGATCAAGATCAACGCCGTGCTGATGCGCGGCATCAACGACGCCGAGGCGCCCGGGCTCCTTGCCTGGGCCGTCGAGCACGGATTCGAGCTGCGGTTCATCGAGCAGATGCCCCTGGACGCCGACCACGGGTGGACCCGGGACGGGATGATCACCGCCGCCGAGATCCGTGCCCGGCTGGAGAAGGAATTCGTCCTCACCCCGGATCCCAGGAACCGCGACGGCGCTCCGGCCGAACGCTGGCAGGTGCGGCACCGCGCCTCCCCGCAGGAGGTGGCCGGCGTCGTCGGCATTATTGCCTCCGTCACCGAACCGTTCTGCGCCGACTGCCGGCGCACCCGCATCACGGCGGAGGGCAAGGTACGCAGCTGCCTGTTCTCACACGAAGAGACCAACCTCCTGGACCTGCTGCGCAGCACACCGGACGACGCCGCCGTCGCCCGCCGCTGGCAGGAGGCTATGTGGGGCAAACCCAAGGCCCACGGCATGGACCATGCCGGACTGGGCGCACCTGACTATGTGCAGCCCGAAAGAACCATGAGTGCGATAGGTGGCTAAGTGCTGATCCGCTATTTTGGCGCTGCGAAGGCAGCGGCAGGCATTGAAGAAGAAACAATCGACGCCGGGCCCCTCCAGCTGGGCGAGCTGCTGGAAAAGCTGGCCGCGCTGCATCCCGATGCCCCGGAGGGAACGCCTGTCCTGCAGACCGTGATTGGACGGAGCACGTTCCTGGTCAACGAGGTCGCTGCGCGGGACCGGTCCCGGCTGCTGGGTCCCGGGGACACCGTGGACATCCTTCCGCCCTTTGCCGGCGGTTAGACCCTCAGTCCCTCCACCCAACAAAACAATCGAGATAGCAGAAACTGCCCGTATGAGCGTTCATACGGGCAGTTTCTGTCATCTCGATGAGGGGAAGAGGCTAGAAGCCGAGGTCCGCCGGGGAATTGAAGGGACCCACCACGGTGATGGTCCGCGGGGCTGCTGCCAGTTCGGCGGCGAGCTCCTGGACCTGTTCGGCCGTGACGGCACGGATCCTGGCCAGGGACTCTTCAATGTCCACGTATTCGCCGCGAACCAGCTCGGCGCTGCCCAGTCGGGACATCCGGGAACCGGTGTCCTCCATGCCCAGCACCAGTCCCCCGGAAATCTGACCCAGTGCACGGGCCAGTTCCCCGGGTTCGACGCCGTCCGCTGCCAGGCGCTCCAGTTCGGACTGCAGCAGGTCGATGACCTGCCGGGTCTTCGCCGGAGAGCAGCCCGCATACATGCCGAAGTACCCGGCGTCGGTGTAGGACGCGGAGAAGGAGTAGGTCGAGTAGACCAGTCCCCGCTTCTCGCGGATCTCCTGGAACAGCCGGGATGACATGCCGCCGCCCAGGATGGTGTTCAGCACGCTCATGGCGAACCTGCGGCTGTCCGTGGCGGTCAGCGACGGGCAGCCCAGCACAATGTTGGCCTGTTCCACCGGACGGTTGATGACGTGCACGCCGCCGCTGCCGGTGATCACTGCCGGAGTGGTATCCCGGCGCGGCGCAGGTTCGGCAGCTTCGTCCAGTTCCCAGCCGGCGCGCTTGAGCGCGTCCAGCACCAGGGACACAACAATCTCGTGCTCCAGCCCGCCGGCAGCGGTGACCACCAGGGTCTCGGGCCGGTAATGCCGCCGGTAGTGCTCCAGGACTGCCTCACGGGGTACGGCCTTGATGGCTTCCGGAGTGCCGCCAATGGGGCGGCCCAGCGGATGGTCGCCCAACACGGCCTCGGCGAACTTCTCGTGGCACAGGTCAGCGGGATCGTCGGCATCCATCGCGATTTCCTCGAGGATGACGTCGCGTTCCTGCTCGAGCTCTTCCGCGTCCAGCACCGCCGAGGTCACCATGTCCGCAATGACGTCAATGGCCATTGGCAGGTCGGTGTCCAGCACGCGGGCGTAGTAGCAGGTGGTTTCCTTCGCCGTCGCGGCATTGGATTCCCCTCCTACCTCGTCGAAGGCAGAGGCGATATCCATGGCGCTGCGCCGGGCAGTGCCCTTGAACAGCAGGTGCTCCAGGAAGTGCGTGGAACCGTGCCGGCCTTCGGCCTCGTCACGGCTGCCTACGCCAACCCAGAAACCGATCGTGGCGCTGCGCTGGCCGGGCATCGACTCGGTAAGCACGCGTACACCGCCGGGAAGGACGGAACGGCGAACGACGGCGCCGGCCGGGTCCCCGATTTCGAGCGCCGGATCGCCCGCACGGGATGTCAGGGGAAATGGGACAACCGTCCCGGTGCGGGAAAATCCCGCGCCGGAACGGCTGTCTACAGTGTTTTCAGGCATCTACTCTGCTGTCTCGGCAGCCGCTTCGCCCTCGGCGTCGTCATCAGCAACAACCGGCGAGAGCGACAGCTTGCCGCGGTCGTCAATCTTGGTGATTTCAACCTGGATCTTCTGGCCGACGGAGACAACGTCATCAACGTTGTCCACGCGCTTGCCGCCCGAGAGCTTGCGCAGCTCGGAGATGTGCAGCAGGCCGTCCTTGCCCGGGGTCAGGGAGATGAAGGCACCAAAGGTGGTGGTCTTCACTACGGTGCCCAGGTAACGCTCGCCCAGTTCGGGAACCATCGGGTTGGCAATCGCGTTGATCGCAGCCCGTGCAGCCTCGGCGGACGTGCCGTCCGTGGCGCCGATCAGGACCGTGCCGTCATCTTCGATGGAGATGTCAGCGCCGGTGTCTTCCTGGATCTGGTTGATCATCTTGCCCTTCGGGCCAATGACCTCGCCGATCTTGTCCACGGGGATCTTCACCGAGATGATCCGCGGAGCGAACTCGGAGAGCTCATCCGGGGTATCGATCGCGGCGTCCATGACACCGAGGATGTGCAGGCGGGCTTCGCGGGCCTGCTTCAGGGCTGCGGCCAGGACCGAGGCGGGGATGCCGTCGAGCTTGGTATCCAGCTGGATGGCGGTGACGAACTCGGACGTGCCGGCCACCTTGAAGTCCATGTCGCCGAAGGCATCTTCGGCGCCGAGGATGTCCGTCAGTGCTGCGTAGCGGGTCTCGCCGTCGACCTGGTCGGAGACCAGGCCCATGGCGATGCCGGCAACCGGAGCCTTCAGCGGCACACCGGCGTTGAGCATGGACAGCGTCGAGGCGCAGACCGAACCCATCGAGGTGGAGCCGTTGGAGGACAGAGCCTCGGAGACCTGGCGGATGGCGTACGGGAACTCTTCACGCGAGGGCAGCACCGGCATGAGCGCACGCTCTGCCAGGGCGCCGTGGCCGATTTCGCGGCGCTTGGGCGAACCGACGCGGCCGGTCTCACCGGTGGAGTACGGCGGGAAGTTGTAGTTGTGCATGTAGCGCTTGCGCGTTACCGGCGACAGCGAGTCGATCTGCTGTTCCATCTTCAGCATGTTCAGCGTGGTGACGCCCAGGATCTGGGTTTCGCCGCGCTCGAAGATTGCCGAACCGTGCACGCGGGGCAGAACCTCAACCTCGGCGGTGAGCTGGCGGATGTCCGTCAGGCCGCGGCCGTCGATGCGGATCTGGTCCTTGAGGATGCGCTGGCGCACTACCTGCTTGGTTACCGAGCGGAAAGCTGCGGAAACTTCGTTCTCGCGGCCTTCGAAGCGCTCTGCCAGGGAAGCCTTGACTTCGTCCTTGAGGGCGTCCGAAGCGGCGTCGCGCTCCTGCTTGTCAGCGATCGTGAAGACCTCTGCCAGCTTGGCGGCTGCAGCAGCTTCAACGGCTTCGTAGACGTCGTCCTGGTAGTCCAGGAAGATCGGGAACTCAACGGTCGGCTTGGCGGCACGTGCAGCCAGGTCCGACTGCGCGTCACAGAGGGCCTTGATGAACGGCTTGGCTGCTTCGAGGCCTTCAGCAACAACCTCTTCAGTGGGGGCGGTTGCGCCCTCTTCCTTGATGAGGTTCCAGGCGTTGTCCGTGGCTTCGGCCTCGACCATCATGATGGCGACGTCGTCACCGGCGATGCGGCCGGCAACCACCATGGAGAACACTGCGCGCTCCAGCTCGGAGTGCTTCGGGAAAGCAACCCACTGGCCTTCAACGAGGGCAACGCGGACGCCGCCGATCGGGCCGGAGAACGGCAGGCCGGAGAGCTGGGTGGACATGGAGGATGCGTTGATCGCAACCACGTCGTAGAGAACGTCCGGGTTGATCGCCATAACGGTGACGACAACCTGGACCTCGTTGCGCAGGCCCTTGACGAATGCCGGGCGCAGCGGGCGGTCCATCAGGCGGCAGGCCAGGATGGCTTCGGTGGACGGACGTCCTTCGCGGCGGAAGAACGAGCCCGGGATGCGGCCGGCAGCGTACATGCGCTCCTCGACGTCCACGGTCAGGGGGAAGAAGTCGAAGCCTTCACGCGGGGACTTGCCGGCGGACGTGGCCGAGAGCAGTGCGGTGTCTTCGTCGATGTAGACCATCGCGGAGCCTGCGGCCTGGGCGGCCAGACGGCCGGTTTCAAAGCGGATGACGCGCTTGCCGAAGCGGCCGTTGTCAATTACTGCTTCTGAATACTGGATTTCGGGACCCTCCATAGAGAGTCACCTCCGTTTCTGTTTATTCGGAGGCACCCAGCATCGTCCCATGGGTCCTTGCCGCCGGCTGGCGGAGAAGGGACCCAACACCCGGTCTTCGATCGAGGTCCACGGGCTTTTCTCCCGGAGACCACTACCGAGGACCGCGAATGCTGCGATGCTGGCTGACTCCTGTATGTGTTTTTCTTTACTGCTGCGGTACCTCTGCGGGCAGGTGCGCTTCCGGGCCTTGCCGGTGTCCATGTCTGCCGCCTGTGTACCCTGCGCTAAAGGGCGGCCCCGCGCAGGTGCGCAGGAACCGCCCTCAAAGCAGAACTAGCGGCGCAGGCCGAGACGCTCGATGAGCGCACGGTAACGCGTGATGTCGGTCTCGCGCAGGTAACCCAGCATGCGGCGACGGCGACCAACCAGGGCCATCAGGCCGCGGCGGGTGTGGTGGTCGTGCTTGTGGGTCTTCAGGTGCTCAGTCAGGTCGGAAATACGACGGGACAGAACAGCAACCTGAACCTCGGGGGATCCGGTGTCACCTTCGGTGAGTGCGAATTCCTTGATGATCGCCTGCTTGACGGCGGGATCGAGTGCCAATGTAACTCCTACAGTTGTGCCGTGAGGCCCGAATCAGCACTTCGCTGCCGGGAACCCTGTGCCGGCTTCGCGGATACGCGGCCGACACAAAGAAATTCAGCCGCCACGGACCGCAGCCGAATTTTGATCCAGTTTACCTGTCCGCAGTGCCTTCTGTCGAAAGGACCTCCCGGGTCCTCGCGACGTCAAGGCGCATCTGCTCAATAAGTGCTTCCGGACCGGTGTAGGCAACCATCCCCCGAAGCCGGTCCACGAATTCGACGCCGACGACCTGGCCGTAGAGGTCGAAGTCCTCCACCGCTTCCTGCGGGCGGTCGATTACGTGCGCTTCGACCTGGCGGCTAACGCCGTCGAAAGTCGGGTTCGAGCCGACGGAGATGGCGGCGGGCCAGCGTGTGCCGGCGGAATCCACCAGCCAGCCTGCGTAGATACCGTCCGCCGGGATGAGTCCGGTGGACTCCGGTGCGAGGTTCGCTGTGGGGAAGCCGAGTTCCCGTCCACGGGCAGCGCCGTGCACTACGGTGCCGCGCATGCGGTGGGTGCGGCCGAGCAGACGGGCTGCGGTGCGGACGTCGCCGGCCGCCAGGGCTTCGCGGATCCAGGTAGAGGAGCAGCGTCGTCCGGGCGTGTCTCCGGGGCCTTCGGGAAGGGCATCAAGGTCATCAACGGCGACGACGTCGAACCCCATTTCTGCCCCGAGCTCGCGCATGGTGTCCAGGTCGCCGGTGTTTCCGCGTCCGAAGCGGGCGTCATGGCCCAGCACCACGGCCACGGCGTGCAGGCCGTCGGCGAGGAACGTGCGGACGAATTCTTCTGCACTGAGGGAGGCGAGGTCCAGGTCGTAGTGCAGCATCAGCAGGCCGTCCAGCCCCGTTTCGGCCAGCGCCTCGGTGCGGTCCGCCGGGCCCATGATGAGCACCGGCGCACTTTCCGGGCGGTGAACGGCTGCGGGGTGCGGGTCGAAGGAGAGAGCGACGGCGGATGCTCCGCGGTCACGTGCGGTCTTGACCAGCTTCGACAGCACATGCTGGTGGCCGAGGTGGACGCCGTCGAAGTTGCCGATTGTAACTACTGTCGGACCAAGGTCGGACGGCACCTCCGCAAGGTCATTCCAGTAATACACCCGAGCTCCTTACCAGCGGACAGTCATCCATGAATCCTTCCGGCGGTCAGTACCTGCTGCACGGGGAAGGCTTCATCCATTATGGCGGAAAAGGAGTGCCCGTTACGCACCCGCTCCGGCGCCGGTACTCCCGCTGCCCGGTCCATGGTGGATTTCGCGCCGAAGTTCGCTGGTCTTGACGATGAACCGGTGCCAGACCAGAAGCGCCGGAGGAAAGGCGAGCTCCACAATCATGAGGATGATCAGCGTGAAGTGCGGTGTGCCTGAAAACGCCCAGGACAGCACCCTGCCGAGCCCGCCCAGGAAGACCATGAGACAGACCAGCCAGAGCATGTTGGCCCACTGGAACTTGATCGCAATCGCTACGAAGGCCGCGCCCACGCCCACCATCATGGCTGAGAAGAAACGGAACTGGCTCTCCAGCGAAGCGTTGACCGCTCCCCCGCCGGTCTGGGCCACGCCAGCGGTCCCGGTGATCAGGTAATAGGCACCGATCGCAGCGATGACCACTCCCACGGCCACCACTACTGCCCGGAAGACACCCCAGTCATCGGTGCTCTTCCAGGACGTGCCGGAGGCGTTTTTCCGCGGTTCAGCCTTCCCCTCGCGGACACTCAGCCTGCCGCCCCTGCGGCCGGACTCTGCTGCGGAACCGTTCTCCGTCCGGGCTTCCCCGGCCGAGCCGGAAGCGGCGGGCGGAACCGGTGAAGACGGCCTGGCGGGCGGGCGCGGCGTGCCTGCGGCGCTCCGGGTATTCTCTTCCGGCCCCGGTGTTGGAATGCTCATGGTCCTGCCCTCTGCTGGGTTTGGGGCCGCACCTGTTACGGCACGGTTTTCCACATCGTCTCACGCCCGGCAGCGGACAAAAACCCCGGTGCGGCTAGGCGTGTTTGGTGCCCCGGTGCTTGTACAGCCACCACAGGCCAATGATCGGCAGGACCAACGGCACAAACCCGTACCCCATGCCGAAGCCGGACCACACGGTGTCATCGGGAAGCGCGGCCGGGTCCAGCAGGCCGAAGAATCCAACGAACAGGACTCCGAACATCTCGATACCTACAGCCGCCACCGAGACCTTGTAGGAGGTCTCTCCGGACCGGGCCAGGGAAATGGTCGCCACGATGTAGACGACGGCGGCGAAGGCGGACAGCAGGTAGGCAACCGGTGCCTCGTCGAACTTGGTGGCGATCTGGAAGGCGGCGCGGGCGGTAGCGGCAAGCGCGAACACACCGTAGACGGCGACCAGGAGACGTCCCGGACCCGCGTTGCGGGCCGTTGATCCGGCGGCCGCTGCCTCAGGGCGCGGCTTGATCAGTTTTTTCATGCCAGCGGCACTCCATCCCAAATCTGTTCCATGCGGAACAACATAACGAACACGGTGATACCAACCGCTCCCAGCACCAGGTTGCTCCACCTGGACCTGTCCATGAGCGACCACCAGACGGCGCCAATCGGAATGACCGCGGCGGTAAAGAGGTAGCCCCAGAACTCCCAGGCGGGACCGTTGAGGGTTTCGCCTCCGGTCTGCCGGATGACCGCGGCTACGGCGTAGATGATCAGGAACAGCTCGACGGCGGCTGCGGAGAGGATCGTGAGGTCGTTCGGTCCGTGGCGCAGCACTGCCGCACCGACGCACAGCACTGTGGACACCAGGCAGACGATCGTCCCGACGATGAACAGGGGGTCGATGACCACTTAGGACCTTTCGTTTCCAGGGGCAAAGACGAGCAGCGCCTTTGCAGTGTCTTCCTTGTCCGCGAGCAGGCCGATCAGCTCGCCGTCCGGGGCGAAGGCTGCAACGGGCTCGCCCTCCCCTGCCGGCATCCCGGAGGCCGGGATACGGCGGCCGTGGGAAAGGTCCGCGGCTTCCCCCTCGCTCAGCTCACGTACCGGGAAAAGTGCCCGCGCGGCGTCGTTGAGGTCCAGGAGGCGGAGGTCTTCCGCCAGCTGTTCCAGGGTGGAGGCCTGGTCTTCGGTGTAGGGTCCCACGGAGGTGCGGCGCAGGGCGGTGAGGTGGCCCCCGACCCCCAGGGCCGCGCCAAGGTCGCGGGCCAGGGCACGGATGTAGGTTCCGGAGGAGCACTGCACGGTGACGTCGACATCCCGCAGCTTGCCGCCGTGCTCGCGGCGGATGTCATGGACCTCGAAGCGGGAGACGGTCACCGGCCGGGCAGGCAGGTTCACCTCTCCGCCGGCACGCACGCGTGCATAGGAGCGTTCACCGCCCACCTTGATGGCGCTGACGCTGCTGGGGACCTGCTGGATGTCCCCCGTGAGGGCCTCAACGGCGCTGCGGATCTCTTCGTCCGTTACCGCGGCAGCGATGGTCTCGGCCGTAATCTCGCCCTCGGCGTCGTCGGTGACCGTGGACTGGCCCAGCCGGATGGTGGCTTCGTACGTCTTGGACGTACCCACAATGTAGGTCAGCAGCCGGGTGGCCTTGTTGATGCCCACCACCAGCACACCCGTTGCCATGGGATCAAGGGTTCCGGCATGGCCGACTTTCCTGGTCCCGGCGAGCCTTCGCAGGCGGCCCACCACATCGTGGCTGGTCCATCCCTGCGGTTTGTCCACAATAATCAGTCCTGAACGGACCTGCCCGGAATTCACGCCTTTCAGTATATGCGCGGTGACGGGACCCGTTCTCCCGCACCCAGCCCCCGCACCGTGCTGCGGCCCGGCCTCCGGGACCGCGGACCTCCCCGGCTGTAGCATGCGGTTATGTCCCAGCTCGCCGCCCATGTGCGTTCCGTCGACCCGAACCAGATCCGCGAAATAACGCAGGCAGCCTGGGCCACACCCAATGCAATAGTGCTCAGTATCGGAGAGCCGGGGTTCCCCACGCCGGTGCATGTGCTGCAGGCCGCACAGGACACCCTGGCCCGTGACGAGACCGGCTACACCCCGAATGCGGGCATCTCCCCGCTTCGCGCAGCGTTCGCGGAACGGGTGTCGGCCCAGACAGGCAGCGTGGTTGACCCGTCCCGAGTGTTCGTGACGTCCGGCGCCCAGCAGGGACTGCACCTGGCCATGAGCATGCTACTGGATGCCGGGGATGAAATCCTCATCCCCAATCCCGGGTACCCGACCTTCGCAATGACGGCGAGGCTGCTGCATGCGGAGCCGGTGGAATATCCCCTGCATCCGGGAAACGGATTCCAGCCGCGGATCGAAGATATTGAGGCGAGGATCACTTCCCGCACCCGGGTGCTGTTGCTGAATTCGCCGTCGAACCCGCTTGGCGCCGTCTTCAGTGCGGAGCTGACCCGGGAACTGGTGGACCTCGCCCGCAGCCGGAACCTCTGGATTCTCTCTGACGAATGCTACGAGGCGTTCACCTACGACGTTCCGCATGTTTCGCCGCTGGCCTTCGACGGCGGCGGGAGAGGAGAGCGGGTCATTGCCTCCTACACTCTCTCCAAGACCTACGGACTAACGGGGCTGCGCGTTGGCGCCCTCGTGACGCCCGCAGGCCTGGAAGCACAGATGAGCACTGTCATGGAGTCGATAGTCTCCTGCGTTGCTTCACCCTCCCAGTACGCGGCCCTTGCGGCGCTGACCGGTCCGCAGGACTACGTACAGGAGGCAGCCGCCCATTACCGCGGCAACCGGGATGCGGCGTCGGCCGTCCTGGATGCCAAGGGAATTCCCTATCTCGCGGCGCAGGGCGCCTTCTATCTCTGGGCGGACCTTTCGCACGCCTCCGGGGGCAATATCAGGAACTGGTCCGGTCAGTTCCTGACGGAGGAAGGCGTGGCCGTTGCACCGGGAACCGCCTTCGGATCCATCGGCGAGGGCTGGATCCGGATCGCCCTCTGCGGCGGACGGGATGAACTCGTGTCCGGAGTGTCCAGGCTCCCCGGTCCCGTCTCCAGCTAGCGGCATGCAGGCAAAAGAAGAGCGGCACCCCGGCCGGGGTGCCGCTCCTCTTTGCGTATGCGGTTGATGCAGGATTAGCTCCGAGCGTCCGAGTCCTCAGCCGGTGCGTCCTGCAGGTCCTCTTCGTCGTCGTCGTCATCCCGGCGGTAGGGATCGGCGTCGCCGGCGTAAGCGGCCCCCTGCTTCAGCGCTGCGAGTTCCTCGTCGCGCTTCTTGGCTTCCCGGATCAGTTCCTCCAGGTGGCTGGCGTTGACCGGGATCTCGTCAGCGACGAATTCCAGGGTCGGGGTGAGCCGGACGGTGATGTTCTTGCCCACCTCCGAACGCAGGATTCCGCGGGCGGAATCAAGGGCAGCCTTCGTGTCGGCCTGCTGGGCCTCGTCCCCGAAAACGGTGTAGTAGACGGTGGCGTGCTGCAGGTCGTTGGTGACGCGGGCATCGGTGATGGTCACGAATCCCAGCCGGGGATCCTTGATCCGCCGCTCGAGCGCCTGGGCAACTACCACCTTGATGCGGTCAGCGAGTTTCGCAGCGCGTGCTGGATCTGCCATTACCTCTCCTTAGCTAAAGATATGGTTCGCTCCGCGGGCGGCCGGTGAAGGCCGCCTGCGTGCGCTGAAATGCCTCAGGCCAGCGCAGGCTGCCGCGCTGGCCGGGGCGGAGCGGGCCGCAAAGGCCCGCAGGCAGGGGCCGCCGCGGACGGCGGCCCCTGGCCGGGGTACTAGACCCGCGGCTTCTCGCGCATCTCGAAGGTCTCGATGATGTCGCCTTCCTTGACGTCGTTGAACGACCCCAGGCCGATACCACACTCGAAGTCCGTGCGGACTTCGGTGGCGTCGTCCTTGAAACGCTTGAGCGAATCAACGGTGAGGTTCTCGCCAATGACCTTGCCGTCACGGGTGACCCGTGCCTTGGCGTTGCGCCGGATGACACCGGAGCGGACGATCGAGCCGGCAATGTTGCCGAACTTGGAGGAGCGGAAGACCTCGCGGACCTCGGCGGTACCGAGCTGCACTTCCTCGTACTCCGGCTTGAGCATGCCCTTGAGGGCCAGCTCAATGTCATCGATTGCTGCGTAGATGACGGAGTAGAAGCGCATGTCCACGCCTTCGCGCTCGGCCAGGTCGGCCACGCGCTCGGCAGGCTTGACGTTGAAGCCGATGATGATCGCGTTGTCCACGGTCGCCAGGTTGACGTCGTTCTGCGTGATGGCACCGACGCCGCGGTGGATAACGCGCAGCTGCACGCCGTCCCCAACGTCGATCTTGAGCAGGGAGTCTTCCAGGGCTTCCACGGCACCGGACACGTCACCCTTGAGGATGAGGTTGAGGGTGTCGACCTTGCCGTCAGCGACAGCCTGGTCGAAGTCCTCAAGGCTAATGCGCTTGCGGCGCTTGGCCAGTGCGGCGTTGCGGTCGGCAGCTTCACGCTTCTCGGCGATCTGGCGGGCAGTGCGCTCGTCATCGGTCACGAAGAAGGTGTCACCTGCGCGCGGGACGTTGGACAGGCCCAGGACCTGCACCGGACGTGAAGGTCCGGCTTCGGTCACGGCGTCGCCGTTCTCGTCGAACATGGCACGAACGCGGCCGTGGGCGGTGCCCGCCACGATCGTGTCACCGACGCGCAGCGTACCGGACTGGACCAGGACGGTCGCGACGGCGCCGCGGCCCTTGTCCAGGTTCGCTTCGATGGCAATGCCTCGAGCGTCCTTGTCCGGGTTGGCACGCATGTCCAGGGCAGCGTCCGCGGTGAGCAGCACTGCCTCGAGCAGGGCATCGATGTTCAGGTTCTGGCGTGCCGAGACCTCAACGAACATGGTGTCGCCACCGTATTCTTCCGGAACCAGGCCGTACTCGGTCAGCTGGCCGCGGACCTTCTCCGGGTTGGCGCCTTCCTTGTCGATCTTGTTCACGGCAACCACGATCGGCACATTTGCAGCCTGTGCGTGGTTGAGGGCTTCAACGGTCTGCGGCATAACGCCGTCGTCCGCTGCCACAACCAGGACAGCAATATCGGTGACCTTCGCGCCACGGGCACGCATGGCGGTGAACGCTTCGTGGCCCGGGGTATCGATGAAGGTGATGGCGCGCTCAGTGTCTTCGTGTTCGAAGGCAATCTGGTAGGCACCGATGTGCTGGGTAATGCCGCCGGCTTCGCCTTCAACAACCTTGGTGTTGCGGATGGCGTCAAGCAGGCGGGTCTTACCGTGGTCAACGTGGCCCATGACGGTGACTACCGGAGGACGTGCCTCGAGTTCGTCGTCGCCTTCGGCTTCCAGCTCGGCCTCGAAGTCGATGTCGAAGCTGGAAAGCAGCTCGCGCTCTTCGTCTTCAGGGGAGACAACCTGGATCTTGTAGCCCAGCTCTTCACCGAGAACACCGAACGTCTCTTCGTCCAGCGACTGGGTGGCCGTTGCCATTTCACCGAGGTGGAACAGCACGGTGACCAGTGCTGCCGGGTTTGCCTCAATCTTGTCAGCGAAGTCCGTGATGGACGCGCCGCGGCGGAGCCGGACAACAGTGTTGCCGTCGCCGCGGGGTACCGAAACGCCGCCCAGCGACGGAGCTGACATCTGCTCCAGTTCCTGCCGCTTTGCCCGCTTCGACTTGCGCTGCTTGCCGCGTCCTGCGCCGCCCTTGCCGAAAGCACCGGCAGTGCCGCCGCGTCCGCGGCCGCCCTTGCCGAAGCCGCCGCCAACGGGACCGCCGCCGGTACCCGGCGCTCCGCCGGGTCCACGGCGGGGTCCGCCTGCACCCGGACGTGCCGGGGCTGCGGGCCGCTCAGTGCGGTTGGGCATCATGCCCGGAGTAGGACGGTTTCCGCCGGCGCCGCCGGGACGCGGAGCACCCGGACGGGGCGCGCCCGGACGCGGTGCACCCGGACGGGGTGCGCCGGGACGGGGACCGCCTGCGCCGGCCGCCGGACGCGGTCCTGCTGCGCCGGGAGTTCCGGTGCGCTCGGACTCGTCGCGGCGCTGGCCCGGACGGGGCATGCCCTGGGACGTTGCAAACGGGTTGTTGCCCGGACGGGGACCGCCCTGGCCGTTTCCCTCACCGCGGCCACGGGGACGCGGCATGCCCTGGGACGTTGCAAACGGGTTGTTGCCGGGGCGCGGGCCGGAAGCTCCGGGCCGCGGCGCACCCGGACGGGGTGCTGAAGAGGAATCAGCCGGTGCTGCCGGAGCGGCAGGCTTGTCCTCGGTTTTGGGAGCCGGGGCTGGTGCCGGGGCTGCGGGCTTGCTCTCAGCCTTCGGTGCCGGAGCCGGTGCCGCAGGTGCGGCGGGGGCCGCCGGTGCCGGAGCAGCGGGCTTCTCTGCAGCGGGAGCCGGAGCTTCTGCGGCAGGCTTCGCTGCGGGGGCTGCCGGTGCCGGAGCAGCCGGACGCGGAGCAGAGGTTTCCGGCTTTGCCGCCGGCTTGGATGCTGCGTCGGGGAATGCCCCGCGCAGCTTCTTGACTACGGGCGCTTCAATGGTTGAAGACGCCGACCGGACGAATTCGCCCAGTTCCTGCAGTTTTGCGACTGCGTCCTTCGAGGTAATGCCGAGCTCTTTGGCGAGCTCGTGTACGCGGACCTTGGCCACATTTCTCCTGTCTCGGTCCGCACCGAGCCAGGCACGAACCGTCTATTTGCTGCGGGCTTCCGCTGCGGGTGCAGCAGGGCCCATCACAGAGCACAACAAAGTACTCATCGCTGGGTACTCATCGGGTTTCCATCAGATTTCTGACCCGCTTTCAGGTTGGACGGTTTCGAGGGGGTTCCGGGTGGGACCCGCCTCTTGAGCTTCGAACCACTGCTCCACTGCCGAGGGATCAGCCTGCGCCCGGAAGGCACGGCCGAAAGCACGGCGTTTCACAGCTGTTGCGAGGCATGCTGTGTCGGGGTGCAACCAGGCGCCCCGGCCAGACATACGGCGGCTCTCATCTACGAGGACGGCGTTGCTGCCGTCTCCTGATTCCAGCGCCAGCCGCATCAGCACGGCCTGGTCATCCTTCTTCCTGCAGCCAATGCATGTCCGCTGTGGAACATGCGCCGATCCTGCCGCAGGCCGCACCGATTCCACGGGCTCCTGCGGTTGCTGGAAGGCGGACGGTGACCCGGCCATGTACATTCTACCGCGTTTCTATTCTCTTGCCTTCATCCCTGCCCGCCGGGCAGGGATGCTAGGCGGACTTTGCGTCGGAAACGATGTCGATCCGCCAGCCCGTGAGCTTCGCGGCGAGGCGGGCATTCTGCCCTTCCTTGCCGATAGCCAGGGAGAGCTGGTAGTCCGGCACCACCACGCGGGCCGAGCGGGTATCCGCATCGGTGATGGTGACCGAGTTTACCCGAGAAGGCGACAACGCGTTGGCGATAAACGTTGCGGGGTCTTCGCTGAAGTCCACAATGTCGATCTTCTCGTCATGCAGTTCGGTCATGACGGCACGCACGCGCGAGCCCATCTCACCGATGCAGGCGCCCTTGGCGTTGATGCCCGGAACATTCGCCTTTACGGCGATCTTGGTCCGGTGGCCGGCTTCGCGTGCCAGGGCAACGATTTCCACCGATCCGTCTGCGATCTCCGGTACTTCCAGTTCAAAGAGCTTCCGCACCAGGCCCGGGTGGGAACGGGAAAGGGTGATGGACGGGCCCTTGAAACCACGGCGGACGTCGACGACGAAGGCACGCAGACGTGAGCCGTGCAGGTATTTCTCCCCGGGCACCTGTTCGGTGGGAGGCAGCAGGGCTTCTACTGAGCCAAGGTTGACCTGGATCATGTGCGGGTTGTTGCCCTGCTGGATCTGGCCGGAGACGAGTTCGCCTTCGCGGCCCTTGAACTCGCCCAGGATGTTGTCATCCTCCACGTCGCGCAGGCGCTGCAGGATGATCTGCCGTGCGGTGCTGGCAGCGATGCGGCCAAATCCTGCCGGGGTGTCGTCGAACTCGCCCACGGCCTCGCCGTCGTCGTCGAGCTCTGTTGCCCAGATGGTCACGTGGCCGCTCTTGCGGTCCAGTTCGGCCCGGGCCTTTTCCTGCGAGCCCGTCGTCTTGTGGTAGGCAACCAGCAGTGCCTGCTCAATCGTGGGGATCAGCTTGTCCAGCGGAATCTCGCGTTCCGCTTCCAGCAGCCTCAGCGCACTCATATCAATATCCATTTAGGCCTCCTCGGCTGTGCTGTTAATTCCGTCGGCGTCCTCGCCAGCCGGTTCGTCCTCAAGGTGGGCGAATTCGACCTCGACCCGTCCCTTGGCTATCTGGTCAAACGCCAGATGCAGCTTTTCACCCTGTTTGGGCTTCATTCCCTTTTTGACCGCGAGTTCGGGGACCAGCGTGATGCCCGAATCATCAACCTCCAGGAGGCGGCCGGTTACGGCGTCGCCGCGCACCGGGGTGACGCACACCATCCGGCCCTTGTTGCGGCGCCAATGCCGCCGTTCGGTCAGCGGGCGGGAGACACCCGGGGAAGACACTTCAAGGCTGTAGGGACGGCCGTCGTCCTGCGGATCCGCATCCATGGCATCGGAGAGGACGCGGGATACATCCGCGATCCGGTCCAGGCTCACGCCGCCGCTTTCGGTCTCCGGAAGGTCCACGATGACGTGGACGGTCCGGTGGGCGCCGGCAATCTTGATCTCGATGTCCTCCAGGAAGAGGTTCTCACCGGCAACTGTGGGAGCCAGATAGTCCTTGAGCCGCTGCGTCTCCGCAGCAACCTCGGCGCGCTGTGCGTCCTTGCGGTAGTTAGACGACGTGTCTTTTTTAGGGCTGGGGCGACCCGCCATTACTGCCTCCCACTAGATGTTGTTGTAGCTCCTAGACTACCGACTTTTCCCGGGCACCCGGGTCACCGCCGCAGGTGGGGGCCCGTTCGTGGCATGATCGAGTGTTGTGGAGAAGCCCCCGAACGTCCCGCAGCGGCCCGGCACACGCCCCTCCAGGGCTGCTGCTGTTGCCGGCTTCCTGCGGCGTACCCTCGCTTTGGGGCTCCTGGCCTGCGTGATCGCCTCGCTGGGCCTGACAGCAGGTTCCGGGGCCGAACCGGAACGCCCCCGGTCCTTTTCCGAACAGGCGCTGAATGAGGCGTTCGCCACGTCCCGCGTCCTTGCCGCCCAAGCTGACTCGCTGGCGGCCTCCCTTGACCCCGGCTCGGCTGCCGAACTGCAGTCCGCGGCCAACATCCTGAATCAGCAGGCGCTGCTGCTGACCAGCCCGGGCGGGACCGCGGCAGCGCAGAAATCAGCCGCTCCCCAGACGCAGTCCTATCCCCGGGCGCTGCTGGAATCTGCCCGGAAGAACCTGGCCGCAGCCGGCCGGGCAGACTACGGGACAGCGCGCCTGCTTGCATCCACCGGTACGGGGCAGCTACTGCTGGCCGATCGTGCTGCGCGTGCCCTTGGCGAACCCCTGGGGCAGCTGCAGGACTCCGGCTGGACACCCGTGCTTGAGGACTCCGACCTGCCCAAGTGCTCCAGCGGTGACCGCGCCGTCCTTCGGGACCGGCCGGGTGCCGCCGAATCGCTGCAGGCCGCGGTAAATGCCGAATACGGTGCAGCCTACGGCTACGAAGTGGCCCAGGCCCAGGCCGGCAGCGGCTTCACGGTTCTGGGACAACCACCAACTGAGCGTCGAAAAGCCCATCTGGAAGCCGGACGGGAAGCAGTCCGGCTGCTGCCGGACCTGTGCCTGCCCGAAGTCACTCCCCTGCCCGCGTGGTCCCTGGACCCGGGGTTCCTGGCCGATCCAGTCTCTTCCCTCCGGGAACTGGAAGAGACAATGCCGCACCTCTACGCTGACCTGGCCGGAAGCAGCGACGGGGCCGTGCGCTCCTGGGCAATTGACCGCCTGGTGGCAACTTCCCTGCTGCTGTACTCCACCAGTGAGATCCCGCCCGCCCCCGGGCTCGACGCCGTGCCGGCGCACCTCCCCTGGGCTGCAGGCTAGGCCGGTTCCGCCCGCCGAGGGGTGAAAGTCCATGCCGGGGCACAGCGGCGCAGGTTTCCTTCGCTGGAGGTTGGCACAGCCGCGGCAGGGGTGCTGCGCACTGGCACGGCAGGCACCGGCACCCTAGGCTGGGTTGGTGGCCGCAGCAGGTTGCCGCACGCCGGCAGCGCCCGCCACGGACCCCCAGCCCGCAGGAGGCATCTTTATGGCATCCGCCGTCGTAGTACCCGAAGCCCTGCGCAGGCGTTACCTGCGCTCACGCGAAGGCCGGAACTGGGTCGAAAGCCTGCCGGGCCTGGTGGACGATGCCCTGGCATCCTTCGGACTCATCCCGGATGACTCAGCAGCAGCGCACAGCTGGCACGGCCATGGCGCACTGGTGGTGCCGGTCCTTACCGCAGACAGAACCCCAGCCGTCCTGAAACTGCCGTTCCCCCACCCGGAGGCGGAATCCGAAGCGCCGGCGCTCCAGCTCTGGGCCGGACGCGGCGCCGTCCGCCTCCTGGATCGGGACACAGCAGGTGGCGCGCTGCTGCTCGAACGGCTGGACCCGGAAAAAACCCTGCTGCAGGTGCCCATTGCGCAGGCTATCCACGTCTGGGGCAGGCTGGTCCGCGAGCTCGGCATCCCCGAATCGGAGGAACCGGAATGGGCCGCCATACCTTCCGCCGCTGAAAGGGCCGAGCAGCTTTCCGATGAGCTTCCGGCCGAGTGGGAGGCGCTGGGGCAGCCATTCGAACGCTGGCTGCTGGAGGAAGCACTGGCCGTCTGCCAGACCCGCGGGGCGGTGGGCCGGCGCAGCAGCCGGGACGTGCTGGCGCACGCTGACCTGCACTTCGGCAACGTCCTTGCCCGGCCTGACGGCGGGTGGGCAGCCATCGATCCGCAGGCCGTCTGCGGGGAGGCCGAGTACGCCGTGGCACCTATGCTGTGGAACCGGCTTGGGGACCTGGCAGCAGTGGCCCCGGAGCGTTCCCTGGTGCAGCGGCTGCACGGTCTCTGCGAAGCCGGCGGACTGGATCCCGGCGCCGCGGCTGAGTGGAGCATCCTGCGCGAAGTGGCCAACGCGCTGGACTATCTTCGTGACGGAATGGCCGCCGATGCGCAGCGCTCGGTGTGGGTCGCCTCGGCGCTGGCCGGCAAGACCCATCCCGGGCTGCCGCCGGTGAGTGAACTGCCGGCCGCCTAGGTCCCCGGCTGCTGGCCCTGGAAGTTTTCCATCCAGACATCGGTGCCGAGTTTGATGATCAGCGCACCCACCACCACCAGGAACACGATGCGGATGAATTTGCTGCCCTTCTTCACCGCCATGCGTGCACCGATGTAGCCGCCGGTCATGTTGGCCAGCCCAAGAATCAGGCCAAGGCCCCACAACAGGGAGCCGTGCGGCAGGAAAAACGCCAGCGCGCCGATATTGGTTGCCATGTTCACGATCTTCGCCTTGGCGCTGGCTGCCAGGAAGTTGTAGCCGAGCAGGGTCACCATGGCGATGATGAGGAAGGAACCGGTTCCCGGACCGATCAGCCCGTCATAAAAGCCAATCACGGCACCGATTGCCCCGGCCGTGACGTAGTGCCGGTTCCCGGAGTGCCGGAGGTTGGTCAGTTCCCCCACGGTGGGCTTCGTGGCAGTGAAGACGGCGACGACGATCAGCGCCACCACGATGATCGGTTTGAAGACCGAGGACGGAAGCGAAGCCGCCAGCACCGCTCCCCCAAAGCTTCCCGCCAACGCCACCCCGGCCATGGGCAGCGCCGTTTTCAGGTCCGGGTGGGCACGCCGGTAATAGGTGATGGCGCTGGTGGTGGTCCCGAAGACGGAACCCATTTTGTTGGTCGCCAGGGCCTGCACGGGAGAGATTCCGGGCACGAGGAGAAGCGCCGGCAGCTGGAGCAGCCCGCCGCCGCCCACGACGGCGTCAATCCAGCCTGCGGCGAGGCCCGCCACCACCACCAGGGCGATGGTGGCGAGCGTTATGTCCTCAAGCCCCGAGACCACCTACGGCTCAGCCGCGGGCAGCGCGGAGCACGTACTCCACGGCCTCGGCGACCGGAACGTTTTCAGCTTCACCGGTGGCGCGGTCCTTGATTTCGACGACGCCGTCCGCCAGGCCGCGGCCAACCACCAGGATCGTGGGAACACCGATCAGTTCAGCATCACCGAACTTCACACCCGGGGAAACCTTGGGGCGGTCATCGTAGATAACTTCCAGTCCGGCTGCTTCGAGATCCTCGGAGAGCTTTGCCGCGGCTTCGAAGATCTCGTCTCCGCGGCCGGTGGCCACCACGTGCACGTCCGCGGGCGCAACGGCGCGCGGCCAGATGATGCCCTTCTCGTCCCGGTTGGACTCGGCCAGGGCTGCGACGGCCCGGGTGACACCCACGCCATAGGATCCCATGGTCACGGTGGCCAGCTTGCCGTTCCTGTCCAGGACCTTCAGTCCCAGCGCTTCGGCGTACTTGCGGCCAAGCTGGAAGATGTGGCCCATCTCGATGCCGCGGGCCGCTTCCAGGGGGCCGGATCCGTCCGGCGCCTCGTCGCCTTCGCGGACCTCAACGGCTTCGATCACGCCGTCCCAGCCGAAGTCGCGTTCAGCGACCAGGCCAATAACGTGCTTGCCGGGTGTGTTGGCTCCGGTGATCCAGGCCGTGCCTGCAACAACGCGGGGATCCACGAGGTAGAGCAGGCCGGTTGCCGACTCCGTTCCCAGCACGGCTTCGTCCAGGGTCAGTCCCGGGCCGATGTAGCCCTTGACCAGGCCCGGGTGCTTCTTGAGGTCCTCGTCCGTAGCGGCCTCAACACCGAGCTCCCCGGACATTTCAAGGTGCGAGCCGATGTTGGCTTCGATGCGCTTGAGGTCCACGGCGCGGTCGCCCGGAACGCCAACGACGACGATCTGCCGCTCACCGGTGGGCAGGGTCACGGCCAGGACAACGTTCTTGAGCGTGTCTGCGGCCGTCCACTCGCCGTCGTCCTTCGGGAAGCGGGCGTTGACGTCCGCTACCAGGGTGTCGATGGTGGGGGTATCCGGGGTGTCCACAACCTGCGCTGCGGGGGCGCCGCTGTAGTCGACCGGTTCCGGTGCCACGGTGGTGACGGCTTCGACGTTCGCCGCGTAGCCGCCGGCCGAACGGACGTAGGTGTCCTCACCGACCGGGGTCGGGTGCAGGAACTCCTCGCTCTTGGAGCCGCCCATAGCGCCGGAAACGGCGGAGACAACAACGACGTCGAGGCCCAGGCGCTCGAAGATGCGCAGGTAGGCGCCGCGGTGGGCCTGGTAGCTGGCTTCCAGGCCTTCGTCGTCAATATCGAAGGAGTAGGAGTCCTTCATGATGAACTCGCGGCCGCGGAGCAGGCCGGCACGCGGCCGCGCTTCGTCGCGGTACTTGTTCTGGATCTGGAACAGCGAGACCGGAAGGTCCTTGTAGGAGCTGTAGAGGTCCTTCACCAGGAGGGTGAACATTTCCTCATGGGTCGGTGCCAGCAGGTAGTCTGCGCCCTTGCGGTCCTGGAGGCGGAAGAGGTTGTCCCCGTACTCGGTCCAGCGGTTGGATGCTTCGTAGGGTTCACGGGGCAGCAGTGCCGGGAAATGGACTTCCTGGGCACCGATGGCGGCCATTTCCTCACGGATGATGGTCTCCACCTTGCCCAGCACGCGCAGGCCCAGGGGCAGCCACGAGTAGATGCCGGGTGCGGCGCGGCGGATGTAGCCGGCACGGACCAGCAGCCGGTGGCTGGCGACGTCGGCGTCTGCCGGGTCTTCACGCAGGGTGCGCAGGAAAAGGGTGGAAAGTCGAAGGACCACGCGTCGAATCCGTTTCTGCAGCGTTGGCTGCACCTAAGTAAGAAGTTTCTCCCTACTAATCTAGCCCCTGGCGCCGGATGCACCGGACACGGCCGCCGCGTGGCGGAAGCGGTACGGGCTAGGGGGATGCCAGCCCCAGTTCCGCCAGGACTGCGTCGATGAGCAGGCCTGCTTCGGCTGCGTCCCGCTGCGGGTCCCGGGGAGCAGGCAGCGACGCGACAAGGCGTACGCTTCCGGACCTGGCGCTGACCACCACAAGCCGTGTGGCTCCCGCAGGCGCGCTGACCACGGTGTCCAGTGCCAGCGTCTGATCGGCAGCGGTTGTGATGTCCAGGCGCGTATTGGTTACCGTGACGGTTGTTCCGTCCCTGGTCATGCGGACTTCCGCACAGCCGGACAGGACTGCCTCGTCAATGTAATCCAGAGTGTCGAGGACGGACTCGTCTGCGTAGGCAGCAACGTTGAGGACGCTGGCTGCTTCAGCCTCCCGGCCGTATGCCAGTCCGGCGAGCGACGCGTCCTGCACGGCGGATACCGCAGCGGTGGCTGCGATTTCCGAGCAGGCGGCCGGCTCGAAGGTCACCTCGGCCCCTGGCGCGGATTCAGTGCCGGGGAGCATAGACCGGAGTGTTTCCTCGCTGAGGACTTCGCCTCCCAGTGCCAGGGAACGGTTGGCCGCCGTGACGGCGGCTTCGAGCCGGGCCGAACTGAAGGCGGGGAGGCTGCCGTCATCCGCTGATCCGGTCTCCGGGCTTGGGCCTGGCGGCGTGCTCTCAGCCGGCGCCGTCCCGGCGGTTTCCGGTCCGGGACCGCCGGTGCTTCCGGCTTCCGGCCCGGAACGTGGGGCTGGTCCGGCCGGAGCCGTTCCCCCGCGTCCGCCGGCACAGTAATCGAGGGTGCGGCAGGGCCCTCCCCGGACACACCGGAGCAGGCCGTGAGCAGCAGGGCTGCGGCCAGCAGGCAGGCGGCGCGTCGGGTCCGGGTCATGGTCGTCCCAGCCTAGGGTGCGCCGGCGGGGAAAGTAAGGCACTGGCAGCCCGGGTGCCTGGCTGCCCGGGCTGCCAGTGCCTAGAAGAGGATGGTCGCGAAGGTGCCTACCTGGCGGAAACCCACGGATTCGTAGGTTGCCCTGGCAGGGGCGTTGTAGTGGTTCACATAGAGGCTGGTCAGCGGAGCCAGTTCCTGGGCGAACTGGACTACGGCGGACATGTAGGCGGCACTCAGGCCGCGTCCGCGGTAGGCCGGGTTCATCCAGACCCCTTGGACCTGGACAGCCCGGCTGGAGACAGTTCCAAGCTCTGCCTTGAAGATCACCTGGCCGGAGGCATCGAACTCCACGAGAGAGTGCCCGTTCTGGATGAGCGACAGAACCCGCTGCCGATAATGCCTGCTTCCACCGGCGACGGGCGAGTATCCGACTTCCTCCTCGAACATGGCCGTGCAGGCAGGCAGCAGCCGGTCAAGGTCAGCAGGGCGTGCACGGCGTAGTCCCGGAGCCGGCGATACCTGCGAGGGGCCCGCGATTTCAAGCAGCGGCTGGTCGCTGCGTACGTCGAAGGGCCGCGGGGAGGTGTGCTGCAGCTGGGACCAGAGGGACAGTACGGCCTCTGCCGGCCCGAACAGCGAGGAGAAGCGGCGCCCGGTACTGGCCAGGTAGGCACCGATCTCAGGCCCGTTTTCGGCCGTGACGCCGGTGGGCACAACGTTGACCCCCACCCAGCAGGCAGCGGTGAGCTTTCCGCCGTCGAACACCCCCAGCACCTGGCCGCCGGCCGCCGTCGGAGCAGCGGTTCCGGTGGTTTCCAGGTGTGAAAGCAGGAACGTGTTCGCCACCGGGTCTGCGGCTGCAAGTTCAGTGAGTGCCGCGGTATCGGCCGCACCGAGGATGCGCAGCGTTCCCGTCATGTTTCCGCTGCGCATCTTCTCCGTCCTAGCCGACGGTAACCATGGGGCCACCCGTGCCAGCATCCTCGCCATCGGCCTCCCCCATGTCTTCGGCGATCCTCATCGCTTCTTCGATCAGGGTCTCTACAATCTGGTCTTCCGGAACAGTCTTGATGACTTCGCCCTTGACGAAGATCTGTCCCTTTCCGTTACCGGAGGCTACACCCAGATCGGCTTCGCGCGCTTCTCCCGGGCCGTTTACGACGCAGCCCATGACCGCTACGCGAAGGGGCACTTCCATGCCTTCGAGTCCGGCGGTGACCTGCTCCGCCAGGGTGTAGACGTCCACCTGGGCGCGGCCGCAGGAGGGGCAGGAAACAATTTCCAGCTTCCGCGGCCGCAGGTTCAGCGACTGCAGGATCTGGTTGCCCACCTTGATCTCCTCGACCGGCGGAGCGGAGAGGGAGACGCGGATGGTGTCACCGATGCCCTTGGAGAGCAGCGCACCGAAAGCGGTGGCGGACTTGATGGTGCCCTGGAACGCAGGACCGGCTTCCGTGACGCCCAGGTGCAGGGGCCAGTCGCCGCGCTCGGCGAGCAGTTCGTACGCACGGACCATGACAACGGGGTCATTGTGCTTCACGGAGATCTTGAAGTCGTGGAAGTCGTGTTCCTCGAAGAGGCTGGCTTCCCAGACAGCGGATTCCACCAGGGCCTCGGGAGTTGCCTTGCCGTACTTTGCCAGCAGGCGGGGGTCCAGCGAGCCGGCATTGACGCCGATCCGGATGGACACGCCGGCGTCCTTGGCTTCCTTGGCGATCTGCTTGACCTGGTCGTCAAACTTGCGGATGTTGCCCGGGTTCACGCGGACAGCGGCGCAGCCTGCTTCGATCGCGGCGTAGACATACTTCGGCTGGAAGTGGATATCCGCAATCACCGGGATCTGCGACTTCTTGGCGATGATGGGCAGTGCCGCTGCGTCATCGGCGCTGGGGCAGGCCACCCGCACAATGTCACAGCCCGACGCCGTAAGCTCGGCGATCTGCTGGAGGGTGGCGTTGATGTCCGTGGTGGGGGTGGTGGTCATCGACTGCACACTGATCGGGAAGTCCGACCCGACGCCTACTGAACCCACCTTGATCTGGCGGGTTTTGCGCCTCGGGGCAAGGACGGGCGGCGGTGCTGCTGGCATTCCTAGGTTGACCGAGGTCAAAACATCCTCCATGTGCCCTGCGGGCAGCTATTAGTCTCTGGCGGCGGGGATAAGCGCGCCTGTCCTATTATCCACCTGCCCGCCGCACCGCGTGCCGCAGGCAGGTGGAATATCACTCAGGGCTTAGCCGGCAAGGTGCGCGAAGGCACCCGTAACCGGCTTCCACTCGGTGGTCTTCAGCCCGGAGATGCCGCCGCCGACGGCGAGCGGATCCTGCTTGAGCAGGCCGTTCAGCTCGTCTTCGTCCGCGGCGGTGAAAATAAGCAGCGCGCCGGCGCCGTCAGTGAACGGGCCGCTGGCCAGGACCTTGCCCTCTTCGACCAGGGCAGCAAGCCACTCGCGGTGGGCGGGACGGTGCTCATCGCGCACCGCTGCCGATTCGGCGTCGTACACGTACTCAACTGCGAAAATACTCATGATTCCCACCCTAAGGGATGTCAGCCGTGCAGCAGCGCCACCCGTACGGCAACCGCAATGCCCACTGCCCACAGCATGGAGGCCAGGGTGCCGATGATGAAGCGCTCGGCGGCGGCCGGGGTCTCTTTCAGTTCCGCGTACCGCCCGAGGCCCTTGATGGCGACGACGTACGCGATGGCAACAGGTTCATCAGCCAGGACGGCGGCTGCCACGGCCAGTCGTTCAAGGAAACCGATAACCAGTCCACCGCGCAGGATCACGGGCCCTGCCGGCTGCGGCCGGCGCTTGGGCAGCGGGGGAAGCGCGGGCACCGCGGCCAGGTCGTGGACCTGGTCCGCCGCCGGGTCACGGGCTGGGTCCCCTGCGGGACGGGAAGCCTCCACCGCACGTGCCAGTTTCAGCACTCCGCTGGTGACCGGCCAGCCCCCGACGGCGGCCGCCGCGAGGCCAAGCACGATCCAGAGCAGGTCCATGGAACTCCTTGTCTTCTTCGAGATGGCAGAAACTGCACGTCTCGGCGCTGTAACGGGCAGTTTCTGCTATCTCGGCGGGGAACCGGCTGCCCGGTCCGCCCGTTCAAGAAGCACCGCTGCTGCGGGACGTGCGGCCCATTCTTCCTGCCACATGGCCCGCTGGACGGCGTTGCTCACTGCCTGGGAACTGACCCCGAGCATACGTGCTGCGGCGCTTTGGGCTCCCCATTTATGCGGGTCGACGTGTTCGAGGATCCGCCACTCCGCTTCGCTGCGGCTGCAGACCAGGCCGGCAATAAGGACCAGCACGGCCTCGGCGTGCGCGGCGGCTTCCGCGGCCCCGGCGCCTGCTTCCGGGGCAGCTGCGACGGCGAGGGGCGGGCGGTCACCGGTTTTCTTGGCACGCTCGACGGCGGCGCGGGCAGCAATGAAGGCCTCTCCCCCGGCTTCCCTGGAGGATGCCGGCAGGGGCAGGCCGACAGTGCCCACCCCTATTCCAACGGACCAGCCGCCCTGGCGGATGGCCAGCAGGGCCGCGTTGACCGCAACGGACGGGGAAGAGGCAACGCCCTGCACCTCATCGCCCACGGTCCGCTCGAACGGAAGCTCGAGTTCCTCGGAGCCAAGCAGCTCAATCAGTCCGGGCACCCGGTCAGAGGTGTTGCGGCTGTCCTTCTGGTCGATCGTCAGTACGAACATGCTTGAAACCGTATTCGATTGCAAATGTATTTACAAGCAAAATGGGTTTCAGATTCTTTTGAAACTAGAACAGGCTGACCGGCTTGACGATGTCCGCGTAGATCAGAAGGGCACCCATACCCATCAGCAGCACGGCAACGGCGTAGGTGACGGGCAGCAGCTTGGCCATGTCGAACGGCCCCGGATCGGGGCGGCGGAACAGCTTGGCAATACCCCGGCGCAGCGACTCCCACAGGGCACCGGCCACGTGTCCGCCGTCCAGCGGCAGCAGCGGAATGAGGTTGAACACGAACAGCGCCAGGTTCACGCTGCCCACGAGGCCGATCAGCACGGCCACCCGGTTCTGCACCGGGGATTCCTCCATGGAGGAGATTTCGCCGGCAATGCGGCCAACGCCCACTACGGACATGGGTCCGTTGGGGTCACGCTCCTCGGAGGAGAAGGCCGCCTGTGCCACATCCGCGATGCGCTGCGGAAGGTTGATAACGACGCCGGCAATCCCCTGCAGATTCTCCCCCACCATGGGCAGCACCTCGGTGGCCGGCTGGCGCACGAGGGCAGTCTGCGAACCGACACCGATGAAGCCGACTTCCTCGGTCAGCGGGCTGCCGTCATCGTCGAGGACCGGCGTACCGTCCTGCGCAGTGACGGGACGTTCGGTGAGCAGCGGCGTGATGCTGGCTTCGCCCTCGGCGCCGTCACGTTCGTACGTCACGGTCACGCTGCGCCCGGCGGCTTCGCGGATCAACTCGGAGAGCTCGGTCCATTCCCGGACCGGCTGGCCGTCGAACCGGGTGATGGTGTCTCCGGGCAGGAGTCCCGCTTCGTGGGCCGGTGCTGCCGGGTCGGTATCCGCGCACTCGGTCTGTCCGGCTGCTGCCTGGCTGCCGCTGATCACGCATTCGTTCACGGAGGCGAGGGTGGTGGTGGCCTGGGCACTGCCGAAGCCCATCAGCAGCACGGCGAACAGCACGATGCCGATTAGCAGGTTCATGAACGGCCCGCCGAGCATGATGATGATCCGCTTCCACACCGGAAGTTTGTAGAACACCCGGTTCTCGTCCCCGGGTTCCAGCCGGTCGGTCTCGGCCTGGCGTGCGTCCACCGCGAGCTGCTGGAACATGCCGGTGCTGGAGCGGCGCACGTCGCCGTCGTGCGTTTCCTTGTTGGGCGGGAACATCCCGATCATCGACACGTAGCCGCCCAGCGGAAGGGCCTTGACGCCGTACTCGGTTTCGCCGCGCCGGCGGGAGAACACAGTGGGGCCAAAGCCGATCATGTACTGCGTGACCCGGACCTTGAACGCCTTGGCCGGCAGCAGGTGGCCAACCTCATGCAGCGCGATCGAAACCGCGATGCCGGCGGCCACGAACAGCACGCCCAGGATAAAAAGTAGAACGCTCAACGGACTTCCTTCGAATGCACTTGCTTAGCCCCTGCCGATTCGGGCCCGGGCTGCGGAACGGGCCCACTTTTCAGCCGCCAGCACTGACTGCAGTGTCAGTTCGCCGGACTCGGCGTGCTGGGCCAGGACCGCGGCGATCGTATCAACTATGTCTGTGAATCCGATGAGACCGTCGTGGAAGGCATCCACGGCTTCCTCATTGGCCGCGTTGTAGACGGCCATGCCTGTTCCGCCGGAAGCCGCTGCCTCCTTGGCCAGGCGCACGGCAGGGAAGGCCTCCTCGTCCAGCGGTTCGAAGGTCCATTCGGTGGCCTTGGTCCAGTCGCAGGGGGCGGCCGCGCCGGGGACCCGCTCCGGCCAGCCCATGCCCAGGGCGATGGGCAGCTTCATGTCCGGCGGCGAGGCCTGCGCAATGGTGGAACCGTCCGTGAACTGGACCATTGAGTGCACCACCGACTGCGGATGCACCACGACGTCGATCTTCTCCAGCGGAACGTCGAAGAGCAGGTGGGCTTCAATGACTTCCAGTGCCTTGTTCACCATGGTGGCGGAGTTGGTGGTGACCATGCGGCCCATCTTCCAGGTGGGATGCGCCAGCGCCTGCTCGGGGGTGACGTTTGCCAGGTCCGCTCGCCGGCGGCCGCGGAACGGCCCCCCGGAGGCGGTGACCACCAGCCGGTCCACTTCATCGGATGTACCCGCTCGAAGGGCCTGGGCAAGCGCCGAGTGCTCCGAATCGACCGGCACCAGCTGGCCGGGGCGTGCCGCCCGCTTTACCAGGGCGCCGCCGACGATCAGCGATTCCTTGTTCGCCAGGGCCAGCATGTGCCCTGCCGCCAGGGCTGCCAGGGTTGGCTCCAGGCCGATGGATCCGGTCATCCCGTTGAGCACGACTTCGGCCTCGGGCCAGGCTGCGACGGCGGTCGCCGCGCCAAGGCCTACAAACAGTTCAGGGTCATAACCGGTGACGGACGCCTCGTCGCAGGCCCGGCGCAGGGCATCCTCCAGTGTGGCCAGGTCCACTGCGGCGCAGCCGACGGCGGCGGCGCGGGTGTGGACGGCCTGCCGCGCCAGCAGGTCCAGGTTGTTGCCGCCGGCGGCCAGGGCAACGATGCGGAAGCGGTCCGGAGCAGCGTCGGCGACGTCGATGGCCTGGGTACCAATGGACCCGGTGGAGCCCAGCAGGACCACCCGGCGGGGAATCCGTCCGCTGCCGGACGCATCCGGCCGTGAACTGGCTGCCGCTGTTACAGGTTCGGTGGGCTCAGGTAGCTGCATGCCTACCAGTATCCCGCACCATGCCTGCTCACGGCGTCAGCCGCGGCAACAGCCCAGCCGCTTTCCTCACGCAGCGTCCGGGGCGGTCACAACGCAACCGGCAGGGCTGCCACGGCGTCCGGTATCGGATCCGTTCCCGTGACCAGCCCCAGGACCTGCCCGCTGCCGCGGCCGGTTTTTGCCAGCTCCGCCAGTACCGCTGCAACGTCCCGGCGCGGAACGGTGCTGGGCGCTACTTCCGGTGCCAGCTCCACCAGCCCCACGGGATCGCCGTTGGTCAGCGTGCCCGGCCGGAGGATGGTCCAGTCCAGGTCTGTCCGCGCCATCAGGTCTTCCTCCGCTGCGCGTTTGGCCACCAAGTAGGCATACATCCCGTCCTGGAGGCCTTCGGGCCGTGCTCCGCCGATTACTGAATCGGTACCCGCAGAGGACACCTGGATCAGGCGTCCGACTCCGGCGGCCTCCGCAGCCTCCGCGAGCAGGACGGCACCGGCGCGGTCCACGCTGTCCTTCCGCTCAATGCTGCTGCCCGGTCCGGCTCCTGCCGCAAACACGGCGAGGTCCGCTCCGGTGAGTACCTGGGTGAGGTCTTCCAGCGTGCTGTTTTCCAGGTCCAGGACCACCGGCGCCACGCGGTCTGCCTCAAGGTCGGCGGCCTGGTCCGGGTTGCGGATCAGGCCGGCGACGTCATGGTCCGCGGCCACCAGCAGCCTGCCGGTTTCGCGTGCAATCTGCCCGTGGGCTCCAGCTATGACTATGCGCATAGCCCCAGTATCAGCGGCTGCGCCCCGCGCCGTCCCCTGCCCGCACAAACTCTGGCCCGCAGGGCGGGCAATTAGCTCCGTGTCAGCCCGGAATCCCCGCCCGGCGCAGGGTCTGCTCAGCCTGGCGGAGCAGCGGGCCGTCGATCATTGCGCCGCGGAAGCTGAAGACGCCGCCCTGGCCCTGGGCTGCTGCAAGCAGTTCACGGGCATAGGCTTTGTCCTCCTCGGAGGGGGCGTAGGCGGCCCGAACCGCTGCCACCTGCCCCGGATGGATGCAGGCCTTGGCCGCGAATCCAGACGCGGCGCCGTCGCGCGCTTCTTCCTCTAGCCCGGCACTATCTTCGATGTTCCCGTAAATGGAGTCGATGGCACCCTTGCCGTAGGCACCCGCTGCCAGCAGTACCGTGGAACGGGCCTGGACTGCAACGGGACGGTAACTGCCGTCGGAGCGGCGGCTGGACTCACCGCCGAGGGATGCCAGCAGGTCCTCGGCTCCCCACATCAGGGCGGTGACGTTCTTTTCGCGGGCTAGGTCCGCGGCGCGCAGCACCCCAAGCGCGGTTTCTACGAGGGCAATGACGCTGACATGCCGCAGGGCGTGCCCGATCTCGCCCGGCTCCTCGGCCTTGGCTGCCATCACATACCGGTAATTGGTGGCTGCGAGCGCCTCCATGTCGGCGCGGAAGGAAGTGCTGTGGACGGGGTTTACCCGCACGATTGTCCTGTCCGGGTCCAGTGCCGACGCCGCCAGGTTCTCGCGGGCCTGTTCCTTGTCTTCAAAGGCGACGGCGTCTTCGAGGTCAAGGATGACGGCATCCGCCCGCTGGGCAGCCTTCTCGAATCGCTCCGGCCGGTCCGCCGGGCAGAACAGCAGTGCAGGCCCCATGGGGAAAGTGGTCATTGGCTTGGCTCCTTGGCATTAGTGCGGGTTCCATTCAACCTACCCGTGAGCTGCACCTGCCCGGTAGCGCAGGTGCGGCGCGGACGGGATACGGACCTCAGGTCCGCCGCACAGCCCCGACGGCGTTCGCTGCGGCCAGCACCAGGCCCGCGGCGGCAATCGAAGCCCCCAGTGCCGGGGCACCGCCGCCGGGCACTGCCAGCACGGCTTCCACCACCACGACGGACAGTGCTGCCCCTACGTACTGGGCTGTGCGGTAGAGCCCGCTGGCCACGCCGATTTCCCCCGCCGGAGCCACGGCGTGGAGCAGTGACTGGTTTCCCACGTTGTTGAAGCCGTTCGGGATGCCCAGCAGGGCACCAACTGCGGCCAGCAGCCACAGCGGCGCACCGGCAGTCCAGGTCAGTGCCAGCACCGTGCCGGCCAGCAGGAACCCTGCCCCGCCGATCAGCAGCAGCCATCGGGGCCGGAGCTTTTTGCCGGCCGCGGTGGCTGCCATGGTGGAGAGCACGCCGACGCCGAAAACCGGGATCATAAGCGCCCCGGATTCGGCGGGGCTGAGTCCGCGGGTTCCTTCGAACCAGAGCGGCAGGCCGTAGAAGACACAGTAGAACGCCGTGAAGGTGAGGACGGCGCGCCCGCAGGTTCGCAGCACCGCCCGCTCCCTCACAAGCAGCCGCACGTCCACGAACGGCTGTTTCGTGTTCAGCTCACGCCAGGCAAACAGCGCCCCGAGTGCGGCGGACGCTGCCAGCAGGGCGGCGGCCGTGAACAGTGCACCGTCCAGTTCCAGCAGTCCCGCCATCAGGGCTACCAGGGCGAGGACGAACAGGAGCAGGCCCGGAACGTCCAGGAGTTTCAACACCGTCCGCGCGCTGCGCGGCGCAGGCCGGGGATCCGGGTCCACGGTCCGGAAAACCATCAGTGCAGAAGCGGCAACCAGCGGAATGTTGGCCCAGAAGATGGCCTGCCAGCCGCCGGCGACTACCAGGAAACCTCCAATCGAGGGACCAACTGCGGCCATGGTCTGCCCGCACAGGGCGATCGTGCCGATGGCGCGGCGGTTCGAGGCGTCCCTGTCTTCGGCACTGCGCCGGATAATCGCCATGGCGGCCGGGAAGTGGATGGACGCGCCTATTCCCATCAGCACCCGGACGGCAATGAGCTCCCCGATGCCGGGCGCGAACGGACCAAGCACCGAGCCGGCCAGCACGATTCCCAGCCCGGCCAGGTACAGCCGCCTGGCTCCGAACAGGTCAACCAGCCGTCCGGCGGTGGGGGAAGCGACCGCACAGGCGATGTACATGCCCGAGACCAGCCAGGGAAGAGCTGACTCATTGCCGTAGAAGACCCCAATGGAGACCATCGCCACGGCGATGATTGAGGAATTGAAGCCCTGCAGGATGGTGCCGGAGCCCAGTGCCCAGCCGAGCCTGCCCGGGAGCTCGGGGCGTACTTCGGCCGCCGGCGCCCTTGTCACGGCCGGACGGCGCCGGCTGCGGCGGCTGGCTGGACGAGCACGTCGGAGGGCAGCGCGAACACTACGTCAGGGCGGGCGGCGAGCCGGCCCAGGAACGACTCGGCGACGTCGGCGAAGCAGGCCTGTCCCAGGACCCAGCCGAACCAGCTCAGCCCCAGGAACCGTTGTCCGCTGCTGCGGGCGTCCTCGAGAAGCTGGTTTACGGTGTCATCGAGCAGCTGCTCGTAGTCCTCGAAGGGCAGCCCCCGGCTGTAGAGGGCGAACATGTCCTCCGTTTCGAGGCTGAAGGGCAGGGCTGTCAGTCCCGCGGCATCCCCGGATAGGGCAACGGGCACCTCATCCAGGGTCCAGTCCGCGAACCAGGGAATCCCCTCGGCCGCCAGCAGCGCTGTGGTGCGCGGGGTGGAGGTGCGCTCGGGTGAGAACCAGCCGGTTATGCGCCGTCCGGTGGCTGCCTGGACGGCGTCGACTGACGCTGTGATGTAGGCGTGTTCGGCAGCTGCGTCCATGGCGGGGTCCAGCACAATGTTGGCGGCAGCTCCCCGGGCCGCGATTTCCCCGGCCCGTTCACCCAGCGCCCGCCCCAGGCCGGGCAGCGCTGCGGCATGGGAGTCCAGCGCCACGGCTGCCGGAACGCCGTACCGGTCAGCGATATCCAGCAGCCGGAAGATTCCGGTGGTGAGCCCAAAGTCCCACTGGGACAGGCGGGCCACCTGGCCCGGACGTGGCTCGCCGGTCTCCCGCCCGACGCCGCCCTGCATTGCGAGCGGCTTGTGGCTTCCGGCCGGCACCGGATCGGCGTAGCGCGGGGCGTGCAGCAGCAGGGAGACGGTCAGTGACGCCCGGCTGCTCCAGGCCGGGCGGAAGGGCTCGTAGGTGCGGGGAATGTCCGGGGCGTACGGCACGGCGTCGGCCGGATGATCGATGATGGACACTGTTTCAGCTCCTAGCCAGAGTGGGCTGCCCGGCCGCAGCAGCCAGTTCCTGGGCGTATGCGAGCTGGGCGTCGTAATGGTGTTCGAGGTAGTAGTCGGTGATTTCGCCGGCTGTGGCCAGCCAGACGTCGTCCTGGCTGCGCAGGAACCCGAAGATGTCCCGGACATGCCGGTAGAGGTGCGGCTGGCCGGCAACAAAGGGATGGGTTGCTACGCAGGCAACCCGCCCCTGGCCGTCAACGGCAGCGTCGCGGAGCAGGCGGCGGACCTGTGCTTTGGCCAGGCGGGCGAAATAGCCGCCGGAAAAGTGCTTGGCGTGCAGCAGCGGAACGTCGTTGAGCATAAAGGAGTACGGGATGGAGACCAGGCGGTCCCCGTTTGCAGTTCGGAGCGGCCGGGGCTGTTCATCGTGGATCCAGTCGGCGTGGTAGGTCATCCCGTGTGCGGCCATCAGCTCGCAGGTGTTCTCCGTGCCGGAGACCTTGGGCCCGAGCATCCCCTTGATGGTCCTGCCCGTGTACGCCAGGGCCAGTGCCTGGTTCAGTTCATAGAACTCGTTCTCCTGTGCCGGGGCCATCCCGTAGAGCGGGCGCAGGTTGTTGATGCCGTGGCTCATCACTTCCCAGTTCCGCTCCAGCATGGCGTCGCGCACTTCGGGAAGCTCCTCGAGGACCTGCAGGCTCAGGGACACGGTGGACGGAATCTGGAATTCGTCCACCGCACGCAGCAGCCGCCAGAATCCCACCCGGTTGCCGTAGTCCCGGTGTGTGTAGTGCTGCAGGTCCGGGGTGGACACCCGCCCCTGCACTCCTCCCCCGCCCGGCGGCACGTAGTCATAGTGCTCCACGTTGGGGGCATGCCAAACGGCTACCGTCTTTCCGCCGGGCCAGGTCACCCGGGGGCGGCCGGGCAGCGGCGCGTAGACCAGGCGTTCATCGTGGCGAACCGCGGGTTCGTTCATGCCTGGTGTTCTCCCGCTCCGGTGCGTTCGGCGGCGAGGGACCCCAGCCGGTCCAGGGTCTCTGCCAGTCCCACCACGTCGCCGAAGCGGTCCTGCATGTCCCAGAGGCTGACTTCACCGGAGAGGGTGCGGAAATCATCCACGCACTCTTCGACGACCGACACCCGGTAGGAACGGTAGGCGGCGTCCATGACGGTGGCCCGAACGCAGCCGCTGGTGGAGGTTCCGGCGACAATCAGTTCGTCAGTGCCCAGCTGCGCCAGCAGGTCATCCAGCCGGGTTTTGTAGAACGCGGTGGCCACTGTTTTTTCCACGATGTGGTCCCCCGGCTCCGGCGCAACAACTGCGGAGATTTCGGTCCAGGGGTTTCCGCGCAGGCAGCGTTCGGTGAGCGAGGAGCGTACCCGCTGGGCGAGCATCCGGTCCTCGAGGTCATCGAGGATCATCTTGATGTAGATGACGGGCACGCCGGCGGCTCGGGCTGCAGTTAGCAGTTCAGCCGTTGCCTCAAGCGCAGCGGCGGCCGAGGGGCCGCAGCCCTCGTGTTCCACAAATGCCTTCTGGAAGTCGACGACGACGACGGCCGGCTGCTGCCCGGGTCCAACCCGCGGGCGTTCGGCGCGCAGCTGCCGGATCTTTGCCATTTCCAGGTTCCAGTCGGGGCTTGGGGTGTTCATGGAGGTGTCCTGTTCTGTGGGGTCTAGTGCGGGCCGGGGGCCGGCCGGGCTGCCAGGTAGTCTTCGATGCCGGCCACCGTCTGGACGTCGGCGATCTTGGCCTGGATATCCACCAGGTTCGCGCGATGGATATCCGGGTGCCGGTCTCCCACTGCGTCTTCGGCCACGATGGGAATGAACCCGTGCTGGAGGGCATCCAGGGCAGTCGCCCGGATGCACCCGCTGGTGGTGAGGCCGGCGATCAGGACCGTGTCAATCCGTGCTGCGGACAGCAGGGAGGCCAGCGGGGTGCCGAAGAACGCACTGGGGTACTGCTTGGTGATCAGGGTTTCCCCCGTTTCCGGGGCCAGCCCGGGGATGAACTGTCCCCAGGGGCTCGATTCATGCCAGACGCGGGTGGCGGGAACCTTGCGGGCGAACAGGCCGCCGTCGCCGGGCCCGGAATACCGAACCCGGGTGACGTAGACGGGAATCCGGTGCTTCCGGGCCGCGGCCTTCAGGCGGTGCATGCCCTCGACGGCGGTTTCCACGCCGGCGTAGAGCGGGGAAGCCTTATCCGTGTAGGCGGTGGCCGGATCCACCAGCAGCAGGGCCGGGTGCTCTCCGGGTCCCAGGCTGCCGTCCAGCCCGGCGGCGCTGAAGTCGGACGCAAAATCCGTTCCACTGCGCGGCACCGCCGCCGGAGTCATCCGCGGACCTGGACGAAGGCCTTGGCCGTGATGGCCGGGGCAATGTGCTCCTGCACCAGTGCCACGTGGGCGGGGTGGGACTGGTATGCCCGCCAGGCGGCTTCATCTGCGAACGCGACTTCAAAGTGGATGTCCGCGTTGCCGTCCTTGAGACCGGCATCGCGTGCGGCCTGGACGGATTCGACGCCGGGCACCAGGTCCTGCAGCGCTGCCAGCCCGGCCAGGATTGCTTCGGCTGCGGCCGGATCTGCGTCCGGCCGCAGGGTCAGCAGGCCAATGTGGCGAAAAGCCATGTGGAACTCCTTCTAGAACTCTTCGAGCAGGCGCCCGAATCCGGTCAGTTTGTCTTCGATTCCCTGGGCACGCAGGGCGTGCCAGATCGTGGCTGCGTTGATGGCGATTACCGGTTTGCCCAGTTCCTGCTCAAGTTCTGCGGCTACTTCCACGGCGCACAGGTTGGTTCCTGCCTGCACCAGGGCGTCCACCTCCGGGCCGTCCACGGCGAGGAACGCCTCCCGGATCTGCTCGCGGGTGACTTCGGAGATGTTGGTGGCGGAAGTGCAGGCGAAGCCGTGCACCTTCTGGACTTCGTAGCCCATATCGGTGAAGTAGGCGCGGACCTGCTCATCGCCGATGGGCTGGTAGGGCGTGATGAAGCTGATCCGGCGGGCGCCGAACTTCTTCAGGGCCGCATCGCAGGCAGCCGCGCCGGTGGAGAGTTCCAGGCCGCCGGCCTGCTCACGGATGCCGGCTTCGAAGGCTGCTGCGCCTTCGGCACCGCCCCAGAAGGTTTCCGCGGACATGCCCATCACGATGCGGTCCGGCTCGGCGGTCAGGACGTCGCGGACGGCGTACCCGGTCTGGGTGCGAAGGTCCTCGAGGAATTCAACGAAGGACGCGTCGTCGCTCAGTTCAGGCTGGCTGATGAAGATGCGGCTCGCTGCGAAGCTGACTCCCGGCGGGCGCATGAGGTTGTATTCGGCTTCCACGACGGTGTTGGTGGAAGGCACAATCACGCCCAGGACGGCGCGTTCGGAGAGGTAGGAGGGCATCGTATTCCTTTGGTGGTCTAGTTCTTCCGGGCTCCGGCGGCGGCACCGGAGGCAAGCAGCGTGTTCAGGGAGGTCCAGCCGAGCTGTTCCGTGGAAACCGGCCAGGCCTGTTCTGCCAGCGACTCGTAGGCCGCGTGCAGGGCGCTTCCCGCGGCGAGGAGTCCCGTCACCGGGTAAATGATGAGTCCGACGCCGGCTGCGGACAGGTCTTCGAGGGCACCGGGGGCAGGTTCCCGGGCTTCGGAGCGGTTCAGGACCAGCCGCTTGCCGGTGGCCCGGTGCAGGGCGGCCAGTTCCGGAAGGGAAAGCTGTCCCTCGGGGAAGATCAGGTCTGCGCCGGCTGCGGCATAGGCACGGGCGCGCTGCAGGACGCCGGGGAAGCCTTCGGCGGCGTACGCGTCGGTGCGGGCAATGACCAGCATTTCCTGCCGGGCGGCAACAGCTGCGGCGATCTTCGCTGCGGCTTCCTCCGGCGGGAGCACTGCCGGAGCGCCGGAAGGTGCCTTGGGCTGCACCTGGTCCTCGATGGTGATAGCGGCAGCGCCGGCCCGTTCATAGGCGGCGGTGGTGTGCGCTGCGTGGCGGGCGTCGCCGTACCCTCCGTCGCCGTCAGCTATCACGGGCAGTCCCGAGGCAGCAGCCACCGGCTCCAGCTGGGCAAGCATGTCCGTCCGGCCCACGAACCCCTGGTCCTGGCAGCCCAGCCCCGCAGCTGCCGCTGCCGCACCGGAAACGAGGCAGGCACCGAACCCGGCATTCCGCACCAGGGCCGCACTGAGGGCGTCGTAGGCCCCGGGAGCCACCACTGTGCCGGCAGAGAGCGCCGCCCACAGCCGACGTCCTGCCGGTCCCGCAGCGCTGCGGGCGGCCCGCAGTCCGCCCTCGAGCAGGTCGTTGGAACGGGAGACTGCCGAGAGCATGGAGGAGTTCAG
Source organism: Arthrobacter gandavensis (assembly GCF_039528575.1). Taxonomy (NCBI): domain Bacteria; kingdom Bacillati; phylum Actinomycetota; class Actinomycetes; order Micrococcales; family Micrococcaceae; genus Arthrobacter; species Arthrobacter gandavensis. The sequence goes on along the minus strand of NZ_BAAALV010000007.1, from coordinate 373,868 downwards.
CAGGTAGCTGCGGGAAAGTTCACGGTCGGCGGCAATGCGCCCGAGTTTCACCGTTCGTTCGTGCCGGGCAGCGGTGTCCGTTTCCTGCAGCTCCTTGTAGTTCTGGATGGTGTTCTTCTGCAGGAAGTTCACGGCGGTGCTGCGCCGGGCGTCGTCGTAGGCTTTGGCAGCCAGCTCGGCGTCTGCGCCGTCCAGGGCTGCGGCCACCGTCCTGGCGGCGGCAACGGCGTCATGGATGCCGCTGTTCATGCCCATCCCGCCCAATGGGTTGTTCACGTGTGCGCTGTCTCCGGCGAGCAGTACCCGCCCGGCGGCCATGGTCGCGGCCACCCGCTGCTGCACCACGTAGATGTTGGCGTGGTCCAGCGGGTAGGCGCCGTCCTTCGGTGCCACGTTCTGGATGCGGCGTTCGATGGTTGCGGGGTCCAGGGCCTCGGCGTCGGACGTGCCTTCGTCGATGGGCATCAGCACGCGCCAGTGCCGCGGGGTGCGCAGCAGCACGCCCCAGTCTGAGGGGTCGGAGAGGTACGCCACGAGCGCCAGGTCATCGAATTCCCGGGCCAGTTCGTGGGTCGTGGAGGCGACCAGGAACCGTTCCGGCAGGGTCAGTCCTTCGAACGCGATGCCCAGGGACTTGCGGATCCGCGAGCGCGCGCCGTCGGCGGCGATCAGCCAGTCGGCCGTGTAGCTGGGCTCCCGCCCGTCCCCGTCGAGGAAAACCCGGGCGTTCGCGGTGCCCATTTCAACACGCTGGACCGGTGCGCTGAAGCGCAGGTTTACATGCGGGTAGTCGGCCAGCTTGGCGAGGATGACTTCGGTGAGCCGGTTCTGCTCGCACTGGAGCCGGTAGGGGAAGCGGGTGTCCTCGGAGAGTGCTTCCAGTTTCAGGTCCGCCAGGATGGCACCGGCCTTGTCCCGGTACTGGAACCGGGGAGCCGGCAGGCCCAGTGCCTCGACCTCGGCCAGGATGCCCAGGTCGTCCAGCATTTCGAGGCTGGGCGGATGGAACGTGGAGGCCCGTGATTCCTCGGCCAGCTCAGCGCCTGCTTCCAGGACCGTCACCGGGATTCCGCGCTGTGCCAGGGCCAGGGCTGCCACCATGCCGGTGGGTCCCATGCCCGCCACCAGGACCTTCACGTGGGTGCCGGCCTGTCCGTCCGGGCTGAATGTGCTTTTCATCGAACTGCCACCTCCGTGGTCCGTGTGAAGGGTTGGTAGATAAGGGGCTGCCGGGTGGCCACCGGGTCCAGGTGGAACCCCTGGACCTTGGAATGCGAGCCGCGCAGGTCGAGCTCCACCTTCATCTGCTCCTCGAATCCGCCGCGGCAGGTCCAGGCGGTGGGGTACCGCATCAGGGCAATTGGCTGGCCTGGAACGAATTCGTCGGATTCAACCACCTGGCTGCCCAGTTCGCCGGCGGAATCAAGCCGGGCTGCGGAGACCAGGTGGACCCGGTTTTCCTCGGTCCGCTGCACCGCGGCGACCTTGGCTGCCTCGGGCCGGTCCCAGCCGGTGGGGTGGACGATCAGTTCCGCGCCGCGCAGGGTAAGGACGCGGGCGGTTTCGGGGTACCAGACCTCCCCTCCGGTCATAAAGCCGATCCGGCCAATGCCGGTGTGCGCGACAGTGAGGTCCGAGCCCGGCGTGGCCCAGGTCTCCGAAGCATCCAGATGGGTCTTGCGGTAGCTCGCGCACAGGTTCCCGGAGGAATCCACCAGCCAGGTGGTGTTGAAGAAGGCGCCGTCTTCTTCTTCCACCAGGTTCACTGCGACGTACAGGCGGGCCTGCTGGGCTGCGGCCTGGATCTGTTCCAGGGCCGCGGCGCTGAACTGCGCTGCGGCCTGCGGGTCTGCTGCCACCTCGCCGGGCTGGAAGCAGAACAGCTCCGGCAGCACACCCAGGGTCACGGCGCGGGTGCCGGCGAAGGCGATCTGTCCCAGCGCCCGGGTGAGGGTCCAGTCCCGGTTGTGGAACCAGGAGACCTGCAGCGGGGCAACGGTGATCAGTTTGGAGGGCATGTCCCCTGCCGGGCCGTACATGGCCGCTGCCGGAACTTCTCCCACCGGGAGGAGCAGATCTTCGTAAAGCTCAGGGCGGCGGGCGGCGAAAATGTCCCCGCGCTGCGGGTCCGTCTTGTCATCCGCAGCTGCCGGGTCAAGGTCCGCCCACACGAGCTCCTCGGCTGCTTCCCCTGCCGAGGCCAGTACGGTTCCCCCCGGTGAGACGATCTGCGATCCGCCCATCCAGGGATAGGCGTCCGCCGGCCCGCCCACCGTGTTGGAGGAGACATGCCAGACACGGTTTTCCATGGCGCGCTGCGGGACGTGCAGGCGGTGTTCGTCCGGTCCGCGGCTGTTCAGGGAGTTCAGCAGCACCTGCGCGCCGTCCAGCGCCAGCAGCCGCGGCACCTCCGGCACAATCCCGTCGGCGCACATCAGCAGGCCCAGGCGGCCCAGTTCAGTGTCGACGGCCGTGACCGGCTCGGTGCCGGGAACAAAGAGCGTGTATTCGTAGTCCCAGAAAATGTGCTTGCGGTGCACCTTGGCGACTGCACCGTCCGCGTCGATCAGGATCTGGCCGATGTAGACGTCGGGGGCGTTGTCCCCGCGCAGGTCCACGCCTGCGGCGACCCAGATTCCCAGCTCGGCGCAGGCGGCGCGCAGGCCGGTGACGAAGGCGCCGTCGAGGTTTTCGGCATGCTCCCAGGCACCCTCGCGGGTGCTGAAGTCACGGACCCGGTTGGCGTTTTCCGGCAGTACCAGCAGCTGCACGCCGGCGTCGGCGGCGCGGCGCATCCAGCCGATGCACAGCTGCAGGTTGGCCGCGGTATCCGGACCCGAGAAGAACTGGGCGGTGCCAAAGCGAGTATTCGCCACGGGGCTTCCTTTCCTCAGCTACGCCCAAAGGTATGATTTCCATATTCTGGGAATAGGTTCCTATTAACTGGGAATAACGCTAGTTAGCCGGAAGGGACCGCGTCAACGCAGAACCCGAAGCGAAACAAGCATTTAACATTTGCTGGGACTGAAATTCCCATAGGATGGCACACCAGTGGCCGCAAAATCCTGCGGCTGCGCGTTCTTCCAACCAACCCACAAGGACAAGGGATGACCCCGAACACTCGCGCCAAAGGCACCAGCGGAGCCGAAACCGGCCGGAAGACCATCAGCGTGCTGGGCCTCTTTACCGGCGCCCGGCCAACCTGGACGGTCGCTGAGCTGGCGCAGGAACTGGGCCTGACGACGTCGACGGCCTACCGGTATGTGGGGCTGCTGCGGGAGGAAGGTTTCCTTGAATCCGCGACGGACAGCGCCTACCGGGTCACGGCCCGCGTCCTTGACCTTGCGGCGGCGCACACGGCGAGCCGGACGGACATTGTGGACATCGCCGTGCCGGTCATGGCACGGCTGCGGGACGAGGTCGGTGAAACGGTGCTGATTGCCCGCCGGGCCGGGGACTACGCGTACTGCGTGGAGCGGGTGGAGTCCCAGCAGGCAGTGCGGCTCCAGTTCCGCCGGGGCCAGGCCATGTCCCTGCATTCCGGGTCGATTCCGCGCACCCTGCTGGCCTACATGCCGCTCGGGGAGCGGGAGCGCTATGTTGCCTCCGTACAGGCCCAGGTGGCCTCCGACGCACACCGTGCCCTGCTCTCCCCCGAAGCCCTGGACGAGCTGGCGCGGACGGGGCACACCGAGAGTTTTGAAGAGATCGACCCGCAGATCTGGGGCTGCGCGGCAGCCGTGCACGCACCGGGGGGCGAGGTCCTGGCGCTGGGCACGGCCGGGCCGGTTTACCGGCTCCAGGACGCTGACCGGGCACGGATCCAGGCACGCATCGTCGACGCCGCGCGGCAGATCACCGACGCCCTCGCCGTCGTCGGCTAGATTCCGGCCGCAGCAAAGGGCACCTGTCCGCTCCGGAGAGTGGACAGGTGCCCTTTTTCGGCGGTGGGACCGGGCGTTCAGCTGAGTTCGGGGTCGTGCTTGGACTTCGGGCTGCCCGGAGTCAGGGCATCGCGCAGCGAGTCGCCGAACGTGTTGAACGTCAGGAGGATAACCATCAGCACGGCCCCGGGGGCGATGGCCGCCCAGGGTGCCAGCCGCAGGTCGGTCTGCCCGTCCGCCAGCATGGAGCCAAGCGTGAACTCCGGAGGCTGCACGCCCAGTCCCAGCAGGGAGAGCCCGGACTCGGCCAGGGTCAGGATGCCGGCCATGTTGGTCCACAGCACCACCACCGGACTGATCACCGAGGGCAGTACGTGGCGGAACATGATCCGCGGAGCCGAGGCCCCGTAGGTCCGGGCGGCGGTCACGTAGTCGACCCTCCGCACCTGGGCGACGGTGGAAACGATGACGCGGGAGAACGTGGTCCAGCCCCAGTAGCCCAGGAAGACGATCAGCATCACCGCCCCCGATCCAACGACGGCGGAGAGCGCGATTCCCACGGCTGCGAACGGCAGGGCCAGCTGCACGTCCGCGAGCCGGAGCAGCACCGTGCCAAGCACCTTTTCGTAGTAGCCGGCGAGCACGCCCAGCAGCAGGCCGAGGCAGGCCGCAATGGTGGCTGCCGAGAGCCCGATGACCAGGGACAGCCGCAGCCCGTAGAGCAGGCGCGAGGCAATGTCCCGGCCCAGTGCATCAGTGCCCAGCAGGTGTTCGGCCGGCCCACCCAGCCAGGCCGGGGCCAGGTTGATGCGCAGCAGGTCCTGTTCCCGGGGATCGAACGGGGCCAGGAAATCCGCGAAGAGGGCGCAGCAGGCCAGCAGCAGCAGGGCAGCCCCGGAAATCCGTGCAGCCCAGCCGGAAAACACGGCGGAGGTCACTTCCCGGAAGCGGGACGGCGCCTTCGGCCGGGGCTTGCCCTCGGCGGAGACCGGTGCTGCTGCCGCTGCGGCCGGCGGCGGGGTCATAACTGTCATTTCGCGACCTTCGTTCGAAGTCGGGGATCCATCAGCGTCACAATCGCGTCGATGGCCAGGTTGATCACGGTGATCAGCGCAGCGATCGCGAAAACGCCGGCCTGCACCACTGGGAAGTCACGGGTGGTGACGCTGCGGACCAGCAGCGCGCCGAGCCCGCCGTAGTTGAAGATCGGCTCCAGCACCACCAGGGAACCGAAGGAGATCGAGAACAGCAGTCCCACGAAGGAGACCAGCGGAGGCAGCGCGGTGGGCATGGCATGGCGGAAGAGGACCCGCGCCGGGGAGATGCCCTTGGACCGTGCCATCTGGATGTGCCCCTCCCCCAGCACGTCCAGGAACTGGCCGCGGACCAGCCGGGACAGGGTGGCCACCGAGCTCAGTGCCAGCACGGCAACCGGAAGCACCGTGTGGGCAAGGGTTCCGCTGCCGGTGGCTGGCAGCAGCCGCCAGGTCAGGGAGAAAACAAGCACCAGGAGCAGGGCGAGGAAGAAGTAGGGAATCCCGTCCAGCAGGAACGCGGCTGACATCAGCACCCGCGAGCGCGCCTTGGAACGCTTCAGCGCCGCATAGATCCCGACGACGAAGGCAACGCAGACGCCGATCACCAGGCCCGGGAGCAGCACCTGCAGGGTCAGGGCCATGCGCTCGGCGACCAGGGCCGCGGCGTCGATCCCGAAGGTGTAGGAGGTGCCGAAGTCCAGGCGGAGTGCACCGGCGAGGGCAGAGAAGTACTGCTCGTGCAGCGGCTTGTCCAGGCCGAAACGCTCCCGGGTCAGCTGGATCTGTTCCTCGCTGGCGTCGGGTTCGGAGAACAGGACGGCGGGGTCTCCGGACATGCGGGCCAGTACGAACAGGAAGGAGACAACACCCCAGAGCACAAAGGCGAGCAGTCCGGCCCGTTTCAGCAGGTAGAGGGCAATGCCGCGGGCTTTTCCGGAGCGGAGCCGGGGCGCAGCGGCACCCGTGCGGGGCAGGGTTGCAGCGCTCACGGCAGCGTCCCTCCCGCGCCGCGTGCCGCGGCGATCAGCCGTCCGGTGAAGGCCTTGCCGGCCTGCTCGAGTTCGTCCTGGAGCTCAGGGCCGGGAAGGGCGGTGTCAATGTCCTCGCGGCGGAGTCCGGTGAGTTCGGCCAGCAGTGTTTCAGTCACTGCCTGGCGGTCGCGCAGCACGGAAACCTCGGAGGCCAGTTCCAGGATCATGCCCATCAGGGCATCCATGTCCTGGGCGGGATCCAGGTACTTGGCATTTTCAACAGCGAAACCGGGCATTACTTACCTCCTGAGGGGACCGGAACCGGGGCAGGGCGGTTCAGGGAGAAATCTGGTACGTGGGCCAGCGGATGGGGAATGGCCGGGGCCACGGTTTCCTGGCCGGGCACAGCGAGCTCGCCTGCCCGGTGGCAGGCCACCATGCGTCCGGTGCCGTCGTTGGTAAGCACCGGCCGTGAAATCCGGCAGAGGTCGGTGACCAGCGGGCAGCGGGTGCTGAAGGCGCAGCCGGACGGGACCTGCGACGGCGAGGGGATATCTCCCCTGGGCACCAGGCGGTGTTCGGGGGCGCGTCCCATGGAGATCAGGGAGACCGTATACGGGTGGCGCGGAGCGGCAAAGATCTGCTCCGCTGTGCCGTATTCGACAACCCGGCCCAGATAGAGGACCAGGACCTTGGAGCTGATGTAGCGCACCAGCTCCAGATCGTGGCTGATGAACAGGTAGGAAATGCCGCGTTCGGTCTGGATATCGCGGAGCAGGTTCACCACCTGGGCCTGGACTGATACGTCCAGGGCGGCCGTGGGTTCGTCGGCCACGATCAGGCTGGGATCGAGCATCAGAGCTCTCAGGACTCCTACCCGCTGGCGCTGTCCGCCGGAGAGCTGGCGTGGATAGCGCAGTGACCAGGCCGGATCGATTCCCACGCTTTCCAGCGCTTCTTCCACCTTGGCGGCACGGGTTCGTGCGTTGCCGACGCGGTGGACTTCCAGGGGTTCGGCCAGTGACTCGCCCAGCCGCCTGGAGGGGTTCAGGGCCGTGCCCGCGTTCTGGAAGATCATTGCCGAGCGGCGGCGGAGGTGCTGGGTCAGGCGGCGCCCGCGCAGCCGCGTCACGTCCTCGCCTTCAAAATAGACCCGCCCGGCGGTGGGTTCGTAGAGCCGCAGCGCAGCCCTGCCAAGGGTGGTCTTGCCGGAGCCGGATTCACCCACGACGCCGACCGTCTCTCCCTGGAGGACGGACAGGGAGACGTCGTCCACGGCAACCACCTTGCTGCCCCTGGCGCCTTTGAAGTGCTGCTCCAGGGACATGATCTGCAGGACGGCCTCCGGGCCGTGCGCGGTTTCCGGGTTCATTCGGTACCTTTCTGGACGGATGCTTCGCGGGGCGCCTGCTGGACGCGGACGCAGGCTGTGCGGTGTTCCGGAACCGTGATGGAAAGCAGCCCGGGCACCGCCGCGGAGCATTCCGGAGCGGCGGAGGCACAACGCGGTGCGAAGGCGCAGCCGGGAGGAAGATCGTCCAGGGCCGGAGGACGTCCGGGGATGGTGAGCAGCCGCTCCCCGCCCTGGCGTTTGGGCTGGGCCTGCAGCAGCGCCCAGGTGTAGGGGTGCTGCGGGTTGCCCATCACTTCCTTCATGGGCCCCTGTTCCATCACTGTTCCGCCGTACATCACCACCAAGTGATCCGCCAGGCCGTCAATGACGTCCAGGTCGTGGGTGGCAATCACGATGGTCAGGCACATTTCCCGGTTGAGTTCGCGCAGGAGTTCAAGGATCTGCTCCTGGGTGGTGACGTCCAGGGCGGTGGTGGGTTCGTCGCAGAGCAGTACCCGGGGCCGGGCCACCAGGGCCATGGCGATCACTATGCGCTGCAGCTGCCCGCCGGAAACCTGGTGCGGGTAGGAGCGCATCCTGGCTTCCGGGTCGGGGATGCCGACCCGTGCGAGCATGGCCACGGACAGTTCCCAGGCGGCAGCCTTGGACAGGGCCGGATCTGCCGAGCGGGCGGATTCAACGAGCTGCCCGCCGATCGAGTGCATGGCGTGCAGTGCGCTCCATGGATCCTGGAAGATGACCCGGGCGTAGCTGGCACGGAAAGACCGCATCTGCGCCGGGCTCATGCCGGTGACTTCGTGCGGGCCGACCCGCAGTTCCCCGCCGACGCGTGCGCCCCAGGGAAGCAGCCGGACCATGGCGAGCATCGCCGTCGACTTCCCTGAACCGGATTCGCCGGCGAGGGCGACGATTTTCCCGGCTGGGACGTCAATGTCCACGTTGCGCAGGATCTGCAGCTCGCCGGACGCGGTGGGCAGGTGGACACTGACGCCCTTCAGGGAAATGCCGTTTCCGTCCCCGGCCACCGGCAGGGGTGCCTGCGCTGCGGGCAGGGCGGGAGCCGCGGTGCTCATGCGGTCTCCAGCGGCTTGCGGGCGGTGAGGATCCACGGGTAGACACCATCCGGTGTCAGGGCGCCTTCGGTGACGTCCACGAAGCCTGCTGCTTCCGCCCACTCACTCAGCTGCGCCGTGGCTGCGGTGCGCCACCACGGTTCATTGCCGTGCTCTGCGTCCCAGTCATCGTTCCACGCCTTGTAGGGGTCGCAGGCCCGGTACGGCGTTACGTCGGAGAAGTGGATTTCCCCGCCGGGCTCCAGCAGCCGGAAGGACTCGGCCAGGATGGCGCGGGTAATGTGCGGGGGAACCTCGTGGAGCAGGATGAAGGAGGTGACCAGGTCAAAGGAGGCATCCGGCAGACCGGTCTTTTCCGCCAGCGAGCGTACGCAGCGCCAAGCCAGTCCGGCGTCCAGCGAGCGGCGCTTGGCGTAGTTCAGCGAGGTGCGGGAGGGATCCAGGGCGGTGATCTCCGCCTCGGGGTAGGCCTCGGCCAGCATCATGGTGTATTGGCCGGTGCCGGCGCCCAGGTCCAGGATGCGCCGGTAGCCGCTGCGCGGAGCTGCTTCTGCCACCTGCTTGCGCAGCGCAAAGATGTTGTTGCCGTAGGCGGCCATCAGCAGGTACTTGTAGACCAGTTCAAAGTGGATGAACCCCATGTGGTCGTGGCCGTCCCACCCGCCGGCGGTCCCGTGGAACTCGTAGTCCCAGTAGCGAGGCACGTCCTCGCCGAGCAGGTCTTCCACCAAACCTGCGGGAACCGAAGCCAGCGGTTCGAGGTCTGCGCGGGAGCGTTCAAAGGCTGCGACGGCGCGCGGGGTGGTCTGGTCCCGGCACCAGCGCAGCACCGAACCGACAACGCGCTGTTCCGGAAGACCCGACAGGACGGGTACTGCAGCGTTTCGCAGTTCCGCGATGTCTGCCCCGGACTCCCCCGCCAGCACGCCGGCCGCTTCGAGAGCGGCACGGACGTCCTGGCGGAGCGGCAGCAGGGCCCCCCGCATCTGCCTGAGGAAGGCCAGCTCGGACCGGCCGCGCTGGTCGATGCGGATCTGCTCCTGGGCGGTCAGGGTGGCTGAGGGAGCTGCCATGGGGTGTGTCCTTCCGTACGGGGTTCTGCGGTGTGGGGCGGGCGCCGGCTAGCTGGTCTTGGTGACGTCGGTGAGGTGCAGCGAGAGGCCGGTGGAGAAGTCCACGCCCTCGACGCCGTCCTGCACGGCGCCGACCGCCGGAGCGGCGAAGGTCCACAGCGCCAGGTTCTGTTCGTTGACGTATTCGCTGGCCTCGATGAGCAGCTCTTCGCGGGTTTCCTTGTCCATTTCGTTGCGGGTCGCATCGTAGAGGGCGGCCCACTCCTCGGAGGAGTTCATGCGGGAGATGGTGGTGAAGCCCCGGTCAATGTCATAGATGCCGTTGAAGGAGAGCCCGCGGTAGAGGATGTCCGCGTCGGTGGTGCCTCGGGCCTGGACTACCCAGTCTGCGATTTCCACCAGGTTGAGCTTCACCTTGAACCCGGCTGCCTCCAGCATCTGGCCCATGGCCTCGTAGAGGTTCTTGTTCTGGCTGGACTGCCCGGTAATGGTGATTTCGGTGCCGGTCGCACCTTCGGCCTCAACGATCTTCTTCGCTTCTTCCGGATCGAACTCCGGGCGCGTGATGTCCGGCGAGTATCCGGCCACGCCTTCGAGGGCGAGCTGGCCATCCTCGATCTCCCCCGCACCGGCGGTCATGGACGCGGTCAGCGCCTCGGCGTCGACCGCCAGGTTCGCTGCGCGGCGCAGCTCAGGGTTCGCAAAGGCGCCCTTGTCGGCATTGAACTGGAAGAAGTTCAGGCTGCCGCCCCATTCGGTGGAGACGTTGTAGTTGCTGCCCAGGACCTGAATGGCGTTGGGGCCCAGCTGGTGGGCAATGTCCACTTCCCCGGCTTCGAAGGCGGACTGCAGCGAGGTCTGGTCGGAGAAGGTGCGCAGCGTGACGTTCGGCGTTGCCGGTGCTTCGCCCCAGTAATCGTCGTTGGCGGTCAGGGTAATGCTCTGGCCTGCGTCGAACCCGGTGATTTCGTAGGGGCCGGTGCCGGCCCCGGTGCTGTTGAAGCCTTCTTCGGTCCAGGCGTCCGACGGCGCAATGTAGGCCAGGCTCAGCTGTGAGAGCAGCAGCGGGGTGGGTTCGCTGGTGACGATCTGCACCTCGTAGTCTCCTACCGCCGTCACGGATTCGACCTGGGTGAGGTAGGTCGCGGGCTGGTAGCCCTTTTCCTGAATGGTCGTGAGGGAGAACACGACGTCCTCGGCCGTGAACTCACTGCCGTCGTGGAAGGTGACGCCTTCGCGCAGCTTGAAGGTCCAGGTGAGTTCATCTTCGGCCAGTTCCCAGCTTTCGGCCAGGCTCGGCTGTCCCTCGCCGGTGGCGGGATCCACGGTGACCAGCGGTTCGTAGGCAGCCAGCAGCCAGGTGCCGTAGTAGGACATCAGCGGGTTGATCGCGCTGGTGCTGACGATCGAGCCGACGGAAACCGAGTCGGCCGCGGCCTGCTCGGAGGATGCTGAATTCCCGCATGCGCTGACGGCCAGGACGCCGGCAAGGCTCAGGGCTGTTCCGGCATAAAGGCGGCGGGACCAAGGCTTGTTCATGGTTCTTCTCTCTCGCGTTGGGGAGGTCCGCATGGAGCCCACGGACGGTTTTTGGGCAGGGCAGGGCATGGCAGGGCAGGGAGGATAGGGAGGATAAAGACAGGAAATGGGGTGGTGCGGCAGCGCCTTGGCTGCTTTAGCTCAGGGCCGCGGCGACCCGATCGTCGGAGTCCAGCACGGCGCCGTAGACCCTGGCGGCCAGGCGGCGGCGTTCGGCCGTGAGCCGTTCGGCCAGGTCCTCGTCCGGAACCGCCGCATCGACTGCCCCGGCAGCCAGTGCGCCGGAGCGATGCAGCTGGTCTTCCAGGACCAGCACGCGGTCCTTGAGGATCCAGAGTTCGCTGGTGAGTTCGAAGAGCATCCGGGCGACGTCGTCGAGGCGGCGCTCGCCCAGGTAGGTGGGGCGGTTGGGTACATCTCCACCGGCCATGTTTGTGTCCTTTGCTGAAGTCGTGAAGTCGGTCGTCGGGGTCAGGCCAGCGGTTTGCTGGCCAGGGTGATCCAGGGGTATTTGCGTTCGGTGGCCCCGAAGGACCGGATGTCCGTGAAGCCGGCGGTGCGCAGCATGCCCGGCAGGTCCATGGTGAGGGCGTCGCGCCAGTAGGGCTCGCCGCGGTTTTCGGTTTCCCAGTCGAGGATTACGGCACGGAAGGCATCGTGTTCCTCATACGGTGCGACCTCACAGATCATCAGGTCTCCGCCCGGCGCCAGCAGGCGGAAGGCCTCATGCAGGATCTGCTGGTTGGATTCGGTGGGAACCTCATGCATCAGGGTGTAGGCAGTCACCAGGTCCGCCTGTCCGGATTCGAGCCGGGTTTCTTCCGCCGGTGCCTGGTACCAGTCCACGGCCAGCCCGGCATCGGAAGAGAGTGCATGGGCGTACTTCAGTGAGCTGGCGGAGAGCTCGACGGCGGTGATGCGCGCCTCGGGGTAGGTGCGGGCCAGGGCCGTGGTGAACCTGCCGGTGCCGGCGCCCAGCTCGATGATCCGTTCGTAGCGTTCCCGCGGTGCGCAGCGCGCGCTGACGTGCCGCTGGTCATTGAGGTTCTCGTCATGCCGGACGGCACCGACGCCGCCGGGGCGCAGGATGTAGCCGAAAACCAGTTCGTGGATGGCCGGGCCCATCAGCTCGTGGCCGTCCCAGCCGCCGGGTGCCAGGTGGAAACCGTTTTCCCAGTACTCCGGCGCTTCGAATCCGGGGTTCAGGGTGAGGGTGCCTGCAGGGGTACGGGATTCGACCCATCCGATGATCTTGTCCCGGGCGGTTTCCGCCGCGGGCAGTGCCCGGACGTAGGCTTCCTCCGCCACCCAGCGGGTCAGGAACCGGTCGAAGGCCCAGGCCGCACTGTCAGCGAGGTGGTGCTCCACGGACGCCTTGCGTTCCATAATCGGCACAGGCGGATTAGGCTCGGCTTCCCGGTATTCGGCGGCAGCACGGGTCTGCAGCACACCCCCGGCGTAGGACTGGGTAGCACCCAGGAATTCAAGTCCGGCCCGGGATGCCTGAGTCAAAGGAATCTGCATTGCGCACTGCCTCTCTGCCAATAATTCTCGATATGTAGGAATCTAATACCCACATTTAGCGAGATCGGAGCAAAGAGCGTTAATTTACCTCCGCGTAACAGAGAGTTTTCACAGCGTGCGTTTTCAGTTCGCACATGATGAAAAGCGTTCGATTATGTCGTGCAGAACCGGAAAACGGGAGCAGCAGTTCCGCTCAGGTGTTCGTCACTGGATTCAACGGTAGCCCGGCGGTACCGGGCCGGTGCAGCCGGTTACCCGGCGTTACCCGCGGGCGGAAAACCCCCGGAGGTCCACATCAGGGCAGTCCGGGTGAACGTGGCCACGACGGTGCCGTCCTGGTTGTGGCCGGTGTGCTCCAGCGTGATGATCCCCTGCCCCGGCCGGGATCCGGAGAGCCGCTTGGCGGCTACCCGTGTCTGGGAATAGAGGGTGTCTCCATGGAAGAGCGGATGCGGAAACGCAATGTCCGTCAGGCCCAGCTGGGCCACCAGGGTTCCCTGGGTCAGCTGGCTGACGGACTGCCCCACCATCACGGCCAGGGTCAGCATTGAATTGACCAGCCGCCGGCCGTAGGGCTGGCCGGCACTGTAGGCAGCATCAAGGTGGAGCGGCTGGGTGTTCATGGTCAGGGTGCTGAAGAGCACGTTGTCTGCCTCGGTGAGGGTGCGGCCGGGCCGGTGCGCGTACACCGTTCCCGGCTCGAGTTCATCGAAGAAGAGTCCGCGCTGCACCACCACCCTGCCCGCAGCGGTTTCTCCGGAAGCGGTTCCTCCGGTTGCCTCAGACACCAAGGGCCACCTCCAGCGGCGCTCCGGTGGCGGCCACCACCTCCTCGATGGAAACGCCGGGAGCGGTTTCGCGCAGGACCAGGCCCTCCGGCCCGACCTCGATCACTGCCAGGTCCGTGACGATCAGGTTCACGCAGCCCCGGCCGGTCAGCGGAAGGGAGCACTCCTGGACGATCTTCGGCCGGCCGGCGCGGTCCACGTGCTCCATCATCACGATCACGCGCTTGGCACCGAAGACCAGGTCCATGGCTCCGCCCATGCCCTTGACCATCTTTCCGGGAATCATCCAGTTGGCCAGGTCCCCGTTCGCTGCCACTTCCATGGCACCGAGGACCGCCACGTCCACGTGGCCCCCGCGGATCATGCCGAAGGACTGAGCGGAATCGAAGAACGCTGCTCCCCTGTTCACCGTGACGGTTTCCTTGCCGGCATTGATCAGGTCCGGGTCCAGGGCTGCTTCCTCCGGGTAGGGCCCGACGCCGAGGATCCCGTTCTCCGAGTGCAGCACCACTTCCACCCCCTCGGGGATGAAGTTCGGGATCAGGGTGGGCATGCCGATGCCCAGGTTCACATACTGGCCGTTTTCAAGCTCCTGGGCCACTCTTGCGGCCAGTTCGTTCCGGGTCAGTGCCATTACATTGCCTCCTTGGCCGCGGCGCCGCCAGCGGCAGCGGACTTGGCTTCCGCGACGGTCCGCTTCTCGATGCGCTTCTCTCCCGGTCCGGTCAGCACCACCCGCTGGACAAAGATGCCCGGAACATGGACTTCGCCGGGATCAAGCTCCCCCGGCTCCACGAGCTCCTCCACCTCGGCGATGGTGATCCCTCCTGCCGCAGCGCAGAGCGGATTGAAGTTCATGGCAGAGGCATGGAAGACGAGGTTCCCGTGCCGGTCGCCCTTCCAGGCGTGGACCAGAGCGTAGTCCGGGGTAAGGGATTCCTCCAGCACATACTCCCGGCCACCGAAGCTGCGGACCTCCTTGGCCTGCGATGCCTGCGCCACACCGCCCTCGGCATCGTACTTCTGCGGCAGGCCGCCTTCACTCACCTGCGTTCCAACGCCGGCCGCAGTGTAAAAGGCCGGAATACCGGCGCCGCCTGCACGCAGCTTTTCCGCCAGAGTTCCCTGCGGGGTGAGGACAACCTCGAGTTCACCGGCCAGGAACTGCCGGGCGAATTCCTTGTTCTCCCCGACGTAGGAACTCACGGTGCGGCGGATCCGGTGGTCGGCCAGCAGCAGGCCCAGCCCCCAGTCATCCACGCCGCAGTTGTTGGAGACCGTTTCGAGTTCGTCCGCGCCCTGGGCATGAAGGGCGGAGATGAGGACCTCCGGTATTCCGCAGAGCCCAAACCCGCCTACGGCCAGCGACGCACCGCTGGGGATGTCTGCCACGGCCTCTTCCGCCGTGGCCACTGTCTTGTCGATCATCGTGGTATCCGTTCGTTAATCGCCGTTGACTAACCTGTTCCGGCCCTACAGTCCAAGTTCCCGGGCTATGAGCATGAGCTGGACTTCGGAAGTGCCTTCCCCGATTTCCAGGATCTTCGAGTCCCGGTAATGCCTCGCCACCGGGAATTCGTTGATGAAACCGTAGCCGCCAAACACCTGGGTTGCATCCCTGGCGTTGTCCATCGCGGCTTCACCGGCCACGAGTTTTGCCATTGCGGCCTGGACCTTGAACGGTTTCCCGGCCAGCATCCGGGCCGCGGCGTCGTAGTAGGCCAGCCTCGCGTTATGGGCACGGGTCTGCATTCGGGCGATCTTGAAGGCAATCGACTGGTTGCTTCCAATGGTCGTGCCGAAGGCCATCCGTTCCCCCGCATAGCGCAGAGCCTCGTCCACGCATCCCTGCGCGGCGCCGGTGGCCAGGGCAGCGATCGCAATCCGGCCCTCGTCCAGGATCTGCAGGAAGTTTGCGAAGCCGCGGCCCTCTGCGCCCAGCAGGTTGTCCTGCGGCACCCGGACGTCGGCGAGCGAAAGCGGATGGGTGTCCGAGGCGTTCCAGCCCACCTTGTTGTAGGCCTTCTCCACGGTGAAGCCAGGAGTCCCGGAGGGAACGATGATGGTGGAGATGTGCTTGCGGAGTGAGCCGTCGGGATTTTCCGTCGTGCCGGTTACGGCCGTCACCGTCACGAGGGAGGTGATGTCGGTGCCGGAATTGGTGATGAATTCCTTGCTGCCGTTGATCACCCACTGGCCGTCCTCGAGACGTGCCGTGGTCTTGGTGCCGCCGGCATCTGAACCTGCTTCGCTCTCGGTCAGCCCGAACCCTGCGAGCGCGCTTCCCTCGGCGAGGGGCGGCAGCCACCGCTGTTTCTGCTCTTCGGTACCAAACCGGTAGATCGGCATGGCGCCCAGGGAGACACCGGCCTCAAGGGTGATGGCCACGGACTGGTCCACCCGGGCCAGCTGCTCCAGGGCCAGGGCCAGCGCGAAGTAGTCTCCGCCCATGCCGCCGTATTCCTCCGGGAAGGGCAGTCCGAACAGGCCCATCTCCGCCATCTGTTCCACCACCTTGTAGGGGAAGGAATGTTCGGCGTCGTGCTGGGCAGCTACCGGGGCAACGACTTCTTCGGCGAATTCCCGGACGGTGTCCGAGAGGACCTGGTGTTCTTCACTGAGTTCAAAGCTCGGCATTGCCTGCTCCTTGGGTTGGGGTTCCGGGATCTTCCACCCGAACGACTGTGGCCAGTACCTGGCCGGCCTTGACCAGGTCGCCTGGCCGGAGGGTGATCGAAACGCGTCCAGCGACCGGGGCGGTGAGCTGGTGCTCCATCTTCATGGCTTCCACGCCGAGCAGCACCTGGCCGGCTTCGACGGTGTCCCCGTTCGCAACCGCCACTGTGACTACGGTGCCGGGCATCGGCGAGCGCAGCATGGGGTCCGCTGCGCCTTCGCTCCTTCCCGCCGCTGCCAGCGCGGCCCGCAGGGTTTCGCGCCGCCTGGGCAGTTCCAGCGCCGCGGTGAAGCCGTCCCGGCTGGTCCAAAGCACCGGTGTGCCGCCCGGCCCGCGGGAAAACGCGAACAGCATCGAATGCACGACGCCGTCCAGCGCCAGCCGCAGCCCGTTTCCGACCAGGTCCATCCCGGCCCTGGCCACCGGCTGTCCGTCGATGCGGAGCTGCGCATCTTCGACGCTTCCCAGCACCTCGACGCTGCGGGTCCTTCCGGCGGCTTTGACTGTCACCGCCAGCGGGCGTCTTCCGCCGATCCGCCATCCGCCTGCGCGGCCCCAGGCAGGCGGCGGGTTCCGGGCTTCGGGACCGCCCGGGCCGGGAACCCTGCCCTGCAGCGCCGCGAGCCGGAGCAGTGCTGCCACAGCAAGTTCGGGGATTCCGGGTTCCTGGAACGCCAGTTCCGGAAGGCGCCGCTCGATCAGCGTGGTGTCCAGGTCCCCGGCCTGCACGGCCGGGTCGGCGAGCAGCAGGCGGAGGTACTCGGTGTTGGTTCCAATTCCCAGGATCACTGTCCGGGCCAGGGCCGTGTCCAGCCGCCGGAGCGCCTGCTGCCGGTCAGTACCCCAGGCGATGACCTTGGCGAGCATCGGGTCGTAACTGGAGGAGATGTCCTGCCCGGAGAGCATGCCTGAATCGGTACGTATCCCCTCACCGGCAGCTTCGCGCAGCATCTCCACGCGCCCGGCGGTGGGCAGGAACCCTGCGGCCGGGTCCTCGGCGTAGACCCGGGCCTCTATTGCATGTCCTTCCAGGCGGACCTGGTCCTGGGAGAAGTCCAGCGGCTCTCCGGCGGCGATCCGGACCTGCCATTCCACCAGGTCGATTCCGGTGACCATCTCGGTGACGGGGTGCTCCACCTGCAGCCGGGTGTTCATCTCCATGAAAAAGAACTCATCCGGTGCCTCTCCTGAGACCAGGAACTCAACCGTTCCCGCGCCCGTGTAGTCCACGGACCGTGCCGCCTCGCAGGCTGCCGCCCCGATGCGTGCGCGGGTGGCGGCGTCGAGCAGTACCGAGGGAGCTTCCTCGATCACCTTCTGGTGCCGGCGCTGCAGGGAGCATTCACGCTCACCCAGGTGGATGACGTTCCCATGGGTGTCGGCCAGGACCTGCACTTCAATGTGCCGCGGCGCAGAGACCAGCCGCTCCAGGAACAGGGTGTCGTCCCCGAATGCCGCTCCTGCCACCCGCCGGGCCGAGGCGAGCGCGGCGGGCAGTTCCGCGGGATCAGAGACTGCGTGCATGCCCTTGCCGCCTCCCCCGGCTGAAGGCTTGATCAGCAGCGGGTAGCCCACACCGGCTGCCGCAGCAGTCAACTCCCCGTCGCCCAGGCCGGGTTCGGCGATACCGGGGATGACAGGCACCCCGTAACCGGCCACATGGTTCTTGGACTGGATCTTGTCTCCCATCAGTTCCAGCGCCTTGATGCCGGGGCCAATAAAGGCGATGCCGTTTTCAGCGAGGAGCCGGGCAAAGGAGGCATTTTCGCTGAGGAACCCGTAGCCGGGATGCACTGCCTGCGCGCCGGAAGCCAGGCAGGCGGCCAGCACTGCCTCGGCATTGAGATAGCTGCTGCGCGGATCCGTCGGGCCAAGGCGCACGGCGGTATCCGCCTCGCGCACGTGGCGCGCGCCGGCGTCGGCGTCGCTGTACACGGCAACGCTGCGAAGTCCCAGTTTTTTGAGGGTGCGGATCACCCGGCAGGCAATCTCTGAGCGGTTAGCTACCAGAACAGTCGTAAAAGTCATGTGCTCACATCCGGAAGAGGCCGAAGGAAGTTTCGGGAAGCGGTGCGTTGGCGCAGACATCCAGGGCCAGGCCCAGCACGGTGCGGGTGTCCTGCGGATCGATGATCCCGTCGTCCCAGAGGCGTGCGGTCGAGTAGTAGGGGCTGCCCTGCGCCTCATAGTCCTGGCGGATGGGTTCGCGAAAGGATTCCTCCTCCTCGGCGCTCCATTGTTCACCGCGGGCTTCGAGCCCGTCCCTGCGGACCGTTGCCAGGACGGCGGCAGCCTGGTTTCCGCCCATCACGGAGATCCGGGCGGCCGGCCACATCCACAGGAACCGCGGCGAGTACGCCCGGCCGCACATGGAGTAGTTGCCGGCGCCGAAGGATCCGCCGATCACCACGGTCAGTTTCGGCACCCGGCAGGTCGCCACCGCCGTGACCATCTTGGCGCCGTGCCGGGCTATTCCGCCGGCTTCATAGTCGCGGCCGACCATAAAACCGGAGATGTTCTGCAGGAAGATGAGCGGAATCCCGCGCTGGTCGCACAGTTCAATGAAGTGGGCACCCTTCTGAGCGGATTCGCTGAACAGCACCCCGTTGTTTGCCACGATGCCCACGCGGTGTCCGTGCAGCCGGGCGAATCCCGTAACCAGGGTGGTGCCGTATTCCTTCTTGAATTCGTGGAATTTACTGCCGTCGGTGATCCGGGCAATGACTTCCCGCACGTCATAGGGGGTCTGCAGGTCTGCCGGGACCGCGGCGTAGAGCTCTTCCGGATCTGCCTCCGGCTCCACGGCCTGCGCGGGTTCCCAGGCACGCAGGGGTTCAGGGAACGTCTCCGCGATGTCCCGGACGATTTGAAGCGCGTGGGCATCGTTTTCGGCCAGATGGTCGGTGACCCCGGAGGTGCGGGAGTGCAGTTCTCCGCCGCCCAGCTCCTCCGCAGTCACCACTTCCCCGATGGCAGCTTTCACCAGCGGCGGGCCACCCAGGAAGATGGTGCCCTGGTTGCGCACGATCACGGTTTCGTCGCTCATGGCCGGCACGTAGGCGCCTCCGGCGGTGCAGGAGCCCAGGACGGCGGCGATTTGCGGGATCTTCGCGGCGGACATCCGTGCCTGGTTGTAGAAGATCCGGCCGAAGTGATCCCGGTCGGGAAAAACCTCGTCCTGCAGCGGCAGGAAAGCGCCGCCGGAATCCACCAGGTAGATGCACGGAAGCCTGTTCTCCAGTGCGATTTCCTGGGCCCGAAGGTGCTTCTTCACCGTCATCGGGTAGTAGGTTCCGCCCTTGACCGTCGCGTCGTTGGACAGCACCATCACGTGCCGTCCGTGGACCAGTCCTATTCCGGCGATAAGTCCCGCTGCCGGGCATTCGTCTTTGTACATGCCGTTCGCTGCCAGGGGTGCGATCTCCAGGAACGGGCTGCCGTCATCGAGCAGCGCCTCGATCCTTTCCCGCGGAAGCAGCTTGCCGCGCGAGGTGTGCCGCTCTCTGGAACGGGCAGGCCCGCCCTGGGCGGTTTCGGCGAGGCATTTGCGCAGCTCACCGGCAAGCACCCGCTGGGCGGCCTCGTTGGCGGCATACTGCGCAGATGCCGGGTCCAGCGCTGTGGCAAGGGTCTCCATCGACTTCCTTAGGTTGAGCGTCTTTTGGCACTGCCCGCCGGAGACCCGGCTCTGGTTAATGCCCGCTAACCCAAATCAGGTTAGTGGCTATTAACTGACGTGTCCACCACAATGGAAGGGTTGCCAACACAAAACCGCGGAAAGGCAGGCATGGATTCCACTAAGAGCACCCCGCGCACCGCTACGGGCCGGAGCGCCGCTAAGGCCTCCCGGCGTGCAGCGATGCTGGACGCCGCGGCCGCGCTGTTCGCGGAGAAGGGCTACAACGGTGTCTCCATTGAGGAACTCGGTGCCGCTGCGGGTGTCAGCGGGCCGGCCGTCTACCGCCATTTCAGCGGCAAACCCGCCCTGCTCTCCGCACTGCTGATCGGTGTCAGCAAGGACCTGCTGGAAGGGGGCATCGCCGTCGTTGCCGAGTCTGACACCGCAGAAGTGGCCCTCAGCGGGCTGATCGAATTCCAGGTGGACTTCGCCCTGCGCCAGTCGAACGTCATTCGGGTCCAGGACCGCGACCTCGCCAGTCTTCCCGAAGAGGACGAGCGCACTGTCCGCCAGCTCCAGCGCCAGTATGTGGAGGTCTGGGTGGACGCCATCTCGGCCCTGCATCCCAAGGCTGAACTTGCGCTGCTGCGCCACCGGGCGCAGGCCGTCTTCGGGCTGATCAACTCGACCTCCCACACGCTGACCAGCAAAACCACGGCCCGTGAAACGGTCAAACTGCGCGCCCTGCTCGAACGCATGGCATGGGCCGCACTGAATGCCTAGTAGGCTAAGAAAAACCCCCGAGCAGAAAGACCTGCCGTGATTGAGCTTCGTGCCGTAGAACCGGGCGACGTTGATGAGTTCTTCAGCCATCAGCTGGACCCGGGCGCCAACCATATGGCTGCCTTTGCCGCCAAGAATCCTGCGGACCGGGGTGTCTTCGACCTCCACTGGCAGCAGATCCTCAGCGACTCCGGCATCACCGTGCGCACCATCGTTGCCGACGGGGACGTGGTGGGATCCATCCTGGCCTACCGGGACGGCAGCATCCCCGAAATCAGCTACTGGATCGACCGCGCACGCTGGGGACAGGGAATTACGACGGCGGCCGTGGGCCTGTTCCTCGAAGAGTTCCCCGAGCGTCCCGTCCGTGCGCGGGCTGTCGCAGACAACGTGAGCTCCATCCGCATCCTGGAACGGTACGGCTTCAAGGTCATCGGTGAGGCCCAGACCTTTGCGAACGCCCGCGGCGCTGTAGTGCGCGAACTAGAGCTCGAACTGGCCTAGCCACACATTTTTTACTGCAGCAGGGCCCCTTTTCCCGCGGACGGCGGAAAAGGGGGCCCTGCTGCCCTTAACGGCGGTGGTTCCTCAGTCCATCGCCAGGACCATTGCGGGTTCAGCGAGCACTTCACCGATATCGCGCAGGAATGCGGCGCCTTCCGCCCCGTCCACCAGCCGGTGGTCGAAGGAAAGGCTGAGCGTGGTGACCTGGCGCAGGGCGATGCCGCCCTCGTGCTCCCACGGCTGCTTCCGGACCGCACCCAGTGCCAGGATCGCAGCTTCGCCCGGGTTCAGGATGGGCGTGCCGGCATCAACGCCGAAGACACCCACGTTCGAGATTGACACTGTGCCGCCGGCCAGTGCTGCCGGAGGTGTCCGCCCGTCCCGGGCAGTTCCGGCCAGGTCCGAAATGGCCAGTGCCAGCTCACGCAGCCCCAGGTCCTGCGCGTCCTTGATGTTGGGAACCAGCAGACCCCTGGGCGTGGCCGCGGCGATACCGAGGTTCACGTAGCGGTAGCGGACAATCTCCCGCGCAGCTTCGTCCCAGCGGGCATTCAGCGCCGGGTGGCGCCGCAGCGCAAGGCAGACGGCTTTGGCGGCCAGGACCAGCGGTGTCAGCCGGACGCCGTCGTATTCCTTGCGCCCGCGGAGCTTCTCCAGCAGGTTCATCGAGGGCGTCACATCCACGGTGAGGAACACCGTGGCGTGCGGTGCCGTGAAGGCGCTGGCCACCATGGCCGCTGCCGTGTGTTTGCGGATGCCCGCAATGGGGATCCGTTCCTCCCGCCCCTGGCCCAGGTGCGGAGCATCCGCGACCACCGGTTGTGATTGCTGCGGGTTCCGGTACGGTTCGGCGGAACTGCGCAGCAGCGCAGCTTCCACGTCACCGCGCAGGATCCGCCCCTGTGGCCCGGTACCGTCCACCGTGGACAGGTCGATGCCGAGGTCACGGGCGAGCTTGCGGACCGGCGGAGTGGACCGCGGCCGTTCCTGCACCGGAGAGTCAACGGCGTTCGCCGGGATTCCCGTCCCGGCTGCCGGCGCCGGGGCTTCCGCCACCTGCACGGCGGGCGCCGGCTGGAGGGCAGATTCCGTGCCGCTGAAGCCCCGGCGCGCGCGCCGGGCCGGACGCCCCGCCTTGTCGGGCTCTGCTCCGTACCCCACGAGGGTCGGCTGGCGGCGCTGCACCCCGGCCTCGTCTGCCGGCGCTGCCGGAAGACCGGCGCCGGCGGCGTCCGGTACGTCGAAGCTAATGATCGCCGACCCCACCTCCACCACGGTGCCTTCGGCCTCATGCAGGCGGGCCACCACGCCCTCAAACGGGGACGGCAGCTCGACCACGGCCTTCGCGGTCTCCACTTCGGCAATGACCTGGTTCAGCGTCACGCTCTGGCCTTCGGTTACCCGCCAGGAGAGGATCTCGGATTCGGTGAGGCCTTCGCCCAGATCCGGGAGGCGGAATTCGCGGATCATCGCCCGGCCCCTTCCAGGACAGCCGACGGCGCCAGGGAGTTAGGCCTCCGCATCACACGGTCCACCCCGTCCAGGATCCGGTCCAAATCGGGGAGGTGGTGCTTTTCCAGGCGAGCGGGCGGGTACGGGATGTCGAAGCCCGTCACCCGAACCGGTGCGTACTCCAGGAAATCGAAGCAGCGCTCGGTGATGCTGGCAGCAATTTCGGCTCCGAGACCGCCGGACTGCGCGGCTTCATGCGTGATCACCAGGCGCCCGGTCCTGCGGACAGAGGCCTCCACTGCCGCGTAGTCCACAGGCGCCAGGGAACGCAGGTCGATCACTTCCACGGAGATGCCCTCATCCCCCGCAGCCGTGGCCGCATCCAGCGCTGTCATGACCAGCGGCCCGTAAGCCACCAGGGTGACGTCGGTTCCCGCAGCCGCCACCCTGGCCGTCCCCATCGGCAGCGCACCTTCCAGGGTCTGCACAACCTCTCCCTTGGTGTGGTATCGCCGCTTGGGTTCGAAGTAGAGCACCGGATCATCGCAGGCGATGGCCTGGCGGATCATGGTGTAGGCATCCTGGGGGTTGGATACGCTGACTACCCGCAGCCCGGATGTGTGCGTGAAGTAAGCCTCCGGCGACTCGGAATGGTGTTCCGGCGAACCGATTCCGCCGCCGAACGGCACCCGGATGGTCAGGGGCATCTTCACCGCGCCCCGGGTCCGGTAATGCATCTTGGCGACCTGGGAGACAATCTGGTCGAATGCCGGGTAGATGAACCCGTCGAACTGGATTTCCACCACGGGGCGGTAACCGCGGTAGGCCAGCCCGACGGCGGTGCCCATGATCCCGGATTCGGCGAGCGGAGTGTCCATCACACGTTGGGGCCCAAACTGCGCCTGGAGCCCGTCAGTGATCCGGAAGACTCCGCCCAGCTTCCCGATGTCTTCTCCCATCAGCACCACTTTGGGGTCCGCCGCCAGTGCGTCGTTCAATCCGGCCGTGATCGCTCGGCCAAAGGTCATGCTGCTCATCGGCTCTGTCCTTCCGCGGGCCCGTCCATCATGGCCAGGTAAGCCGTGTACTGCTCCTGCTGGCGCTCCAGCCATGCGTTGGGCTCGGCATAGACATGGGCGAACACGTCCGCAGGACCGGGGTCCGGCAGGGCCAGGCAGGCTTCCCGGAGCGCGGCGGCGAGCGCATCGGCGTCGGCCTCCACGGAGGCCAGGAACGCTTCGTCCGCCTGCCCCTCATTCTGCAGCAGGGCCCCCAGCCTGGTGATGGGGTCCCTGAGCCGCCAGTGATCCACTTCCGCGGCGTCGCGGTAACGGGTCGGGTCATCGGCGGTGGTGTGCGGACCCATCCGGTACGTCACGGCCTCAATGAAGGTAGGTCCGCCGCCGCTGCGCGCACGGTCCAGCGCCTCACGGGTGGCCGCCAGGACGGCAAGCACGTCATTGCCGTCCACCCGAATGGACGGGATGCCGAATCCGGGGGCGCGGTTGGCCAGCGGAATGGCAGCCTGCAGTCCCACGGGTTCGGAGATGGCCCACTGGTTGTTCTGGCAGAAGAAAATCACCGGGGCCTGGAAGCTCGCGGCAAAGACCATGGCCTCGTTGACGTCTCCCTGGCTGGTGGCGCCGTCGCCGAAATAGCTGATCGCGGCGTCGTCCGCGCCGTCCTGGGCAATCCCCATCGCGTAGCCGGCCGCGTGCAGGGCCTGTGCCCCGATGATCACCTGGGTGGGTGCCATGTTGACCGTATAGGGGTCCCAGCCGCCGGCCGCATTGCCGCGCCACACGCGCATAAGGTCCGCGAATCCGACGCCCCGGCACCATGCCACGGCGTTCTCGCGGTAGCTGCTGAACACGAAATCGGAGGGCCGGAGTGCTCGGGCCGACCCAATCTGTGCTGCCTCCTGCCCCAGGAGCGGCGGCCAGAGGCCGAGCTCGCCCTGGCGCTGCAGCGAGGTGGCCTCGGTGTCGATTCTCCGGACCAGGACCATGTCCCGGTAGAGCCCGCGGAGGGCCTCGGCGTCGACGTCCTGGACCCAGCGGGCATAGAACGCGTCCTCGACCCGCGCGCCGCTGGGGCGGATGAGCTGGACATAGGGATCATTTGGTTCCATCCCGGTGTTTTCGGGATGTTCTACCGGGGTATGCAGGGACACTTTGATGCGCATCCTTCCGTGTTGGGGCCCCGGGGGTGGTGGGGTCCGAACCTGATGCCGGGCGCCTTTGCCCAGTTAGATGTGACCCTACTCACACCTAGCAGGCGGCACAACCACACGCTCTCCGATTGCGCATACTGCCCTGCATCCGCTTCCTGGGCCGTGCTAGCGTTGCGCACTATGCAGATTCTGGACAGCACCGACTTCCGCGTTCTGCGGGCCATGGCCACTGATCCCCGCCGGACCGTTGTGGCCCTTGCCGCGCGTCTGGGAATCTCCCGGAACACCGTGCAGGCGAGGCTTTCCGGAATGGAGAAGAAGGGCGCCTTCCTCTCCTTCGAACGCCGGATCAATGCGGTGGCACTGGGCTACCCGCTGATGGCGTTTGTGCACGTGCATGTACAGCAGCAGCGCCTGGCGGAAATCACGGCCGACCTTTCGGCGATTCCGGAGGTGATCGAGGCGCATGGGCTGACCGGTGCCGCCGATTTGCTGCTGCGGATCGTGGCGCTCGACGCCGAGGACCTCTTCCGCGTCAACAAAGCCATCCTCTCCGTTCCCGGCGTTGAACGTTCCGACACCACCCTGGCCATGGGCGAACTCATCCCCTACCGGGTTGCACCCCTGCTTGAGCGCGGGCCTGCCGGTTAAGCGCGGGCCTGCCGGATAAAGGCCCCGGTGCCGGGTGGGCGGCACTGTATGCGACGGAGATCGTCGCGGCTCGCAGCCCGGCACCGTCCCGCGCCCGGAAACCGGCCAGGCACCGCCCGGCTGCCCGGACACTGCCCGAGCACTGCACTGACACTGCACCCGGCTGCCGCTGCGGCGTCGTCCCCTTCCCTTTCGCACCCGCGGTCCAGTCCCCTACATCCTTCGGGGAGATAACGTCCCTTAGCGCCAACCCCGCCCATCCTTCGGGGAGATAACGTCCCTTAGCGCCACCCCCGTCCATCCTTCGGGGAGATAACGTCCCTCTGCAGCAGCCGGAACAGCGTTATCTCCCCACAGGATGCCGGCCGCGACTCCCAAACAGCGTTATCTCCCCACAGGATGCCGGCCGCAGGATCCGCCGCAGACCAGCCGGGACGCCATCACCGGCGCGGCACAAAACCAGCGGCACAAAACCGGGGCGGCGCCGCGGTCCAGACGCACAAAGGGCGCCTCCCTGTTCGGGGAGGCGCCCTTTGGCACGGCCGGAGAGGAACGGGACCTAGTGGTCCACAGCCTTTTCCGCTCCGACGCCGGTGAGCGAGCGGACTTCCATCTCCGCCTGCTTCTCCGGGGACTCGTCATCCTTGCTGGTGACCGTTCCCAGGAAGCCCAGGAAGAACGCCAGCGGGATGGACACGAGGCCCGGGTTGTTCAGCGGGAAGATCGCGAAGTCGGCTCCGGCGATCATCGAGGTCTCGGCACCGGAGACAACCGGCGAGAAGATGATCAGCAGGATCGCCGAGCCCAGTCCGCCATACATGCTCCAGACGGCGCCGCGGGTGTTGAAGCGGCGCCAGTAGAGCGAGTAGATGATGGTGGGCAGGTTGGCGCTGGCTGCAACGGCGAAGGCCAGGGCGACCAGGAAGGCCACGTTCTGGCCCTGGGCGCCGATGCCGCCGAGGATCGAGACCACACCGATTACCAGCACGGTCCGGCGGGCAACCTTCACCTCGCCGTCGGCGTCCACCTTGCCCTTGCGGACAACGTTGGCGTAGATGTCGTGGGCGAAGGAAGCAGCTGCCGTAATCGTCAGGCCCGCAACGACGGCCAGGATGGTGGCGAACGCGACGGCGGCAATCAGTCCCAGCAGGACCGGACCGCCCAGGGCGAAGGCCAGCAGCGGAGCAGCGGAGTTCACGCCGCCCGGAGCCCCTATGATGGTCTCCCGCTCGATCAGGGCAGCGGCGCCGTAGCCGAGCACCAGGGTGAACAGGTAGAAGAGGCCGATCAGCCAGATGGCCCAGACCACCGAGCGGCGGGCTTCCTTGGCGGTGGGAACCGTGTAGAAGCGCATCAGCACGTGCGGCAGGGCTGCGGTGCCAAGCACCAGTGCCAGGCCGAGGGAGATGAAGTCCAGCTTGGAGGTTTCAGACTTGCCGTACTGCAGTCCGGGATCGAGGATCGCGGCGTTGCCGGACATCTCGACGGCGGAGCCAAGCAGTTCGGAGAGGTTGAAGCCGTTGATCGCCAGGACCCAGACGGTCATGACGCCGGCACCGGCAATCAGGAGGCAGGCCTTGATGATCTGCACCCAGGTGGTGCCCTTCATGCCGCCGACCAGTACGTAGATGATCATGAGTCCGCCGACGACGGTGATCACCAGGGACTGGCCAAGCTTCGAGTCGATGCCCATGAGCAGGGAAACGAGTCCGCCTGCACCTGCCATCTGGGCCAGCAGGTAGAAGAAGCAGACCGCGAGCGTGGTGGTGGCCGCGGCGATGCGGACCGGGCGCTGCTTGAGCCGGAAGGAAAGAACATCGGCCATGGTGAACTTGCCGGTGTTGCGGAGCATTTCGGCTACCAGCAGCAGTGCGACCAGCCATGCCACCAGGAAGCCGATGGAGTACAGGAAGCCGTCGTAGCCGTTGATGGCGATGGCCCCGACAATGCCGAGGAAGGATGCTGCCGAGAGGTAGTCACCGGCAATGGCGGTACCGTTCTGCGGGCCGGTGAAGGAACGGCCGGCGGCGTAGTAGTCGGCCGCGGTCTTGTTGTTGCGGCTGGCACGCAGCACCACCACCAGGGTTACGGCCACAAAGAGGCCGAAGATCAGCATGTTCAGCCAGCCGGTTTCCCGAACGGCGTCGGCGGTGACGGCGGCGGGGATGTAGAGGGTGTTCATTTGGTCTCCTCGGGAAGCGACACGCCCTTGGCCTCCAGCTCGCCGCGCAGTTCGGAAGCGATTGGATCGAGGCGGCGGTTGGCGTAGCTGACGTACCACATGGTGATGCCGAAGGTGCTGACGAACTGCAGCAGCCCCAGGATCAGGCCGATGTTGATGTTCCCGATGACCGGGGTGGACATGAAGTCGTGCGCGTAGTCAGCGAGCAGCACGTAGGCGAAGTACCAGACGAGGAAGACCACGGCCATGGGGAAAATAAAGCTGCGCTGGCGTTTGCGCAGCTCCTGGAACTGCGGGGACCGCTGGACTTCCCGGAAGTCGACCGGCGCCTCGCTTTCGGGGTGTGATTGTGGCTGGTGAGCAGCCATCTCTCCTCCTTGGGTTGGGCACGTGCGGCGGTACGGCATTCGAACCGCGGGTCCATCGGGAACCCGGGCCGCCAGCACGCCGGCTGTGATGGGGATCACTTTTCCAATGCGGATGCATCTGCGGCCACTTATCGCGCCCCTGCGTCGGTGAACGGAGCAATCCGTGCGCCAAACGGCATGTTTCGTGCCCTCGGCCCTACCTTGGTGTCGGTAGTCTGGGACGCATGCCCGCTGCCGTCGAAGTCGCTCTGGTCTGCGCCGTTGCCGTCCTGACGCTCGCAGCGGTAGCCGCTTTGGGCTACCGGCTGAGCCGGTCCCAGCGCGATTTGGGATCCGACGCCGAGCGGGCGGCGTACGCGACCCTGCACACGGCGTCGCTCGCTTCCCGCCATCTGCGCGCCGGCCTGACCCCGGCAGGAGCCTCCCGTGCCAGCCGCCACCTGCGCGGGCTGCTTAGGTGCGAAACGCTGCTGGTGACGGACACTGCGGCGGTCCTGGCCTGGGAAGGCTCCCTTCCTGACAATCCCATGCGGCGGGAACGGATCCTCCTGGCCGCCCGCGGCGTCCTGGACAGCGGCCGGACCAAGGTTTTCCGGGGCCCTGCCCTTCGGGCACTGGGACTGCAGGACGGCGGCGAGCTGCTGATCTGCCCGCTGCGCGTCAACGCGCAGGCCGTGGGCACCCTGGGCGTTTTCGCTCCGTCCGTCAGCGCCGGACTGATCAGGGCTGCCAA
This sequence comes from Arthrobacter gandavensis, assembly GCF_039528575.1. Taxonomy (NCBI): domain Bacteria; kingdom Bacillati; phylum Actinomycetota; class Actinomycetes; order Micrococcales; family Micrococcaceae; genus Arthrobacter; species Arthrobacter gandavensis. The sequence goes on along the minus strand of NZ_BAAALV010000007.1, from coordinate 345,483 downwards.
CGACGTGGCTGACTGGGTTGCCGCCCAGGTGGAACTCGCGGAACTGGACACCTCCCGCGCCCTGCTGATGGAGGCGGAGGTCAAGGCCCTCAGGGCGCAGATCAGCCCGCACTTCATCTACAACTCGCTGAACGCGATTGCCTCCTACATCAACACGGACCCGCAGCGGGCCCGGGAGCTGGTGGTGGAGTTCGCCGATTTCACCCGCTATTCCTTCCGCCGCCACGGAGACTTCACCACGCTGGCCGAAGAGCTGCAGTCAATTGACCGCTACCTGCTGCTTGAACGGGCACGCTTCGGCGAACGGCTCAAGGTCAGCCTGCAGATCAGCCCCGAGGTCCTTGGCACGGTAATCCCGTTCCTCTCCCTGCAGCCGCTGGTGGAGAACTCGGTGCGGCACGGGCTGGACTCAATTGACGGCGAAGGGCACATCACGATTGCTGCCCGCGATGCGGGTGCGCTGGCGGAAATCACCGTGGAGGACAACGGGGTGGGCATGGACCCGAAGAAACTGCAGGCGCTGCTGGCCGGCCATTCCGACGGCGACCATGTTGGCCTGCGCAACGTGGACCTGAGGCTGCGCCAGGTTTACGGCGATGCCCACGGCCTGGTGATCGATACCGCGGAAGGCGCCGGCACCCTGATCACCATGCGGGTCCCCAAGTCGCAGCCCGGCCACCAAACCTGAAGGAAGTAGTCTGTCTTCCATGCCCAAATCCGCAAAGCTGCTGACCGTGGTGGTGGCCGACGACGAAGCGCCGGCCGTCGAGGAACTGGCGTTCCTGCTCGGCGCCGACGCCCGCATCGGCACCGTGCTGCGTGCCGCCAGCGGCGCCCAGGCACTGCATGCCATTGAGACCTCCGACGTCGACGCCGTGTTCCTGGACATCCATATGCCCGCCCTTTCCGGCCTGGACATCGCCCGTGCGCTGGCCCGGAAGGAACGCCCGCCTGCGGTCGTCTTCGTGACCGCTGACGAGGACCATGCGCTGGCCGCGTTTGACCTCGCTGCCCTTGATTACCTGCTCAAGCCCGTGCGGCGGGAAAGGCTCACCGAGTCCGTCCGCCGGATCAGCGACGCGCTGGCCGCCGGCGGGACTGACAGCGCCGAAGCCGGGGACGTGGTCACCGTAGTGCAGGGCGCCACCACGCGCATGATCCGCAGGGAGGACATCCGGTATGTCCAGGCCCAGGGGGACTATGCCCGCCTGCACACTGCCGAGACCAGCTACCTTGTCCGGATCCCGCTGGCCGAACTGGAAGCGCAGTGGGCCGACGCCGGGTTCCTGCGGATCCACCGTTCCTACCTGGTGGCCCGCAGCCAGATAACCCAGGTCCGGCTGAGCGCCGGGCGGGCCAGCATCCGGATCGGCGCCGAGGAACTGCCGGTCAGCCGCAGGCACCTGCCGACAGTGCGCAGCACGCTGGCCTCCGGACGGGTTCGGCCCACCGCATGAACATAAACAGCGAGAACCGCCCGCAGCGGGTCCGGGTCACCGCTCCCCCGCGTCCCGGCGCCGTTCCGAAGGCGTTTCCGGTATCCCGGGAACTCGATGAACAGTCTGAAGTAGGCGAGGTGTTCCTTTCCTCCCTCATCAGGTCCCAGCTGCGCCTTGCCCTGGTAGTAGCGGGTGGATTTGGACTGATCCTGCTGGGCGTTCCGCTGCTGCTGGCCGCTTATCCGCAGCTCGGCACGCTGGTGCTGTTCGGGATTCCCGTTCCATGGCTCCTGCTCGGTTTTGGCGTCTACCCGCTGGTGATCATCAGCGGAGCGCTCTACGTGCGCAGCGCCAACCGGAACGAGAAACGTTTCCAGGACCTGCTGGATGAGGGGTAGTACGCGGTGACCTGGGAAGTCAGCCCCGGCGTGGGCTATGCCGCGCTGGCCGCCGTCACCGCCGCAACACTGCTCATCGGCGCCTACGGGCTGCGGATCTCGCGGACCACCGGAGACTTTTACGTCGCTTCCCGCACGGTAAAGCCGTGGTGGAACGCTTCGGCCATTGGCGGGGAGTATTTGTCCGCGGCCAGTTTCCTGGGCGTGGCCGGGCTGGTGCTGGTTTCCGGGGCGGACGCGCTCTGGTTCCCCATCGGCTACACCGCCGGATACCTGATGCTGCTGCTCTTCGTGGCCGCACCGCTGCGCCGCTCCGGCGCCTACACCGTCCCTGACTTCGCCCGTGCCCGGCTCGATTCCCTTCCCGCGAGGCGGGTCACCAGCCTGCTGGTGGTGGCAGTCGGCTGGCTCTACATTGTTCCCCAGCTGCACGGAGCCGCGTTGACGGTTGGCCTCACAACCGGACTGCCGGGCTGGGCGGGATCTGCCGCCGTCGTCGTCATTGTCTGCCTCAGCGTGCTCAGCGGCGGGATGCGGTCCATCACGTTCGTGCAGGCGTTCCAGTACTGGCTCAAACTGGTGGCGCTGGCGGTGCCGGTGCTCTTTATCCTCTTCCGGCTGGGCGCCGACGGCGTGTCCTGGACCAATGGCGGAGCCGCCTTCGATTTCGGCGGCCACACCACGGGTGCGGATTCGGTGTACCGCAACATCTCCCTGAGCATCGCGCTGCTCTGCGGAACCTTGGGCCTGCCGCACGTCCTGGTGCGCTTCTACACGAATCCTGACGGGGTGTCCGCCCGGCGCACCACGCTGATCGTGCTGGGACTGCTCTCCGTTTTCTACGTCTTCCCCACGCTTTACGGGATCCTGGGGCGCACCTACCTGCCGGCGCTGGCGGATGAGGGCAATGCTGACGCGACCGTGCTGCTGCTGCCGGCGCAGGTGTTCGACGGCGCGCTCGGGGACCTCCTGGCGGCGTTTGTCACAGCCGGAGCCTTCGCGGCGTTCCTGTCCACGTCCAGCGGGCTCATTGTGTCCCTGGCCGGGGTAATCAGCCAGGAGTTCTTCCGCGGGAGCATCAGCGGTTTCCGTGCCGCCACCCTGCTGGCCGGCGCCGTGCCGCTGGGCCTGGCGCTGCTCACCAACACACAGGCTCTGGCCGGCAGCGTGGGAATGGTCTTCGCCTTCACGGCCTCAACGCTGTGCCCGCTGCTGCTCCTGGGGATCTGGTGGCGGCGGCTGACGGCCGCCGGTGCGGTGTCCGGAATGCTCACCGGCGCCGTCCTCTGCGGTGGTGCGATCGTTGCCGGCGGCGTGCTGTCCGTCTCCGGCGGCGGCATCCCCGTCTGGCTGGAACAGCCTGCGGCGTGGACGGTTCCCGCGGCCTTCGCCGTGACGGTGCTGGTCTCGCTGCGCGGCCCCGGCCCCGTTCCGGCCGGCACGGGCCGTTTCCTGGCCCGGCTGCACACCCCGGAGCGTCTGCTCCGTCCCTGACTTAACGCCGAAAGGCCAGTTACGGCTCTTACCAGCGCTGGTAAGAGCCGTAACTGGCCTCTCGATGAAAGAGATCTAGTCGATCGCGGCCATGAGCTCCACGACCCGGTCCAGGAACGCATCAACCTGAGTCTCTTCGTAGCCGGCGTCGCCCTTGGCTTCGCGGAAGACGGCGCGGCGCACGACGTCGACGCTGAGCGGACGGTCGTGCTCAAAGTAGCCCAGCAGTTCGTTGCAGAGCGCATCGACGTCACGCACGTTGTAGCTGTGGGCTCGCTTCTTGGTGGGGCGGCGGAACCGCTCCCCCGGCTTGCGGTGCAGGCGGGCACGCAGCACGGCCGAGGTGCGTCCGATCTGCAGCAGCCAGGCTTCTTCGCCCTTTTCCTGGATCAGCCGGTCGCGCTCGCGCTGGGCGAAGACGTCTTCGAGCCGGTCCAGGGCGGCGTCGACAGCCTGGGCCTCATAGCCTCCCTTGGCGGGGTCGAATGCCATGGAACGGACGTGGCGGCTGGTAATGACCTTTGCTCCCGGTGTCTCTGAGTTGTAGTAGTTCCGGGCCCTGGTCAGGAAATCATCTACCTGGCGGACGTTGTAGCCGTACTCCCTGCGGCTCACACGCTCAAAGGGGGCACTGGCCTGCCTCGCATCGTTCATGTTCAGCTAATCCTTAGGTGTCAAGTCTGTTTCCGCCACGGGATGCGGGACCGTCGAAAATATCTTACGTGTTCCCCGGCCGAGACCTGGGCAGGACTCCCCGGAAGGACGCTACATTGCGCCTGGAACAAGCAGCACGGAGAGAAGGAATACCACCGGCGAAGCGAAGACCACCGAGTCCAGGCGGTCCATTGCTCCGCCGTGTCCGGGAAGCAGGTTGGACATGTCCTTCACGCCAAGCTCGCGCTTGATCATTGACTCGGAGAAATCCCCGGCCGTTGCCGCGGCGACGGTGGCCACCGCCAGCACCAGGCCAAACCACCACGGCTGGTCCAGGAACAGCACGGCGGCGAGGACACCCACCACGGTTGCACCCGCAACGGATCCGCCGAATCCCTCCCACGATTTCTTGGGGCTGATTTTCGGCGCCATGGGGTGCTTTCCGAAGATCGCTCCCACCAGGTAGCCGAAGGTGTCGTTGGCAACCACCAGCAGCAGCAGCACCGCCACCCGGGTCTGCCCGTCGGGTTCACGCAGCAGCAGCAGCGCGAAGCTGAGCAGGAACGGGATCCAGAGGATAACGAACACACCGGCAAGAATGCTGCGCAGCGCGTCCTGCGCCGTGTCGATGGTTCGCCAGAGCAGGACCGCAATGCCTGTTCCGGCAAGTGCCATGGCCAGTGCCTCCGTGCCGCCGAAGTAGGCGGCCAGGGGCACGGCTACAGACCCGACGAGCACCGGAACATGTGGAACCTTGATGCCGCGGATCTCCAGCGCACGGGAGACTTCCCAGACGCCGACGGCGGAGAATGCCGCCGCGATCACGGCGATCGCCACCGGGGAAAAGAGCAGGCCCACCAGCAGCGCACCGAGCAGGACGACGCCGACCGCAATGGCTGCGGGCAGGTTCCGTCCGGCTTTGGAGGGCTTGCGCGGCTTGGTGGTACGGGCAGCCGCACTGCGGGCCCTGCGGCCACCGGGAACAGTCATGTCCGTGCCCTTCGCTGCCGGGTCTGCCTCAGGAGACGGGGTGCCGCCAGCCTGGGTTGAAGGCTGGGATTGGTTCATCAGACCTCGAGCAGCTCGGCTTCCTTGCGCTTGAGCAGCTCATCGATGGAGTCGGTGTGAGCCTTGGTCAGTGCGTCCAGGTCCTTTTCGGCACGGTTGCCGTCGTCTTCGCCGATTTCCCCGTCCTTGACCAGCCGGTCCAGGGCGTCCTTGGCCTTGCGGCGGATGTTGCGCACCGAAACCTTGGCGTCTTCGCCCTTGCCGCGAACGATCTTGACGTATTCCTTGCGGCGGTCCTGCGTCAGTTCGGGCATGATCACCCGGATGACTTTGCCGTCGTTGGACGGGTTGGCGCCTACCTCGGAGTCGCTCAGTGCGCGCTCAATGGCGCGCAGGGCGGTGACGTCGTACGGGGTAATCAGCAGCGTGCGGGCGTCCGGGGTAGCGAAGGATGCCAGCTGCTGCAGCTGCGTCGGCGAACCGTAGTAGTCCACCAGGACACGGGAGAAGAGTGCGGGGTTGGCACGCCCGGTGCGGATGGTCGAGAAGTCCTCCTTGGCAACCTCCACAGCCTTGTCCATCTTGTCGGCTGCCTCTTTCAAGGTCTCTTCGATCACGGTGTCTCCTCATTGGAACGGAAAATGCCAGTGCCGGAAATTACCGTGCAGTGGCGAAATTGGACTCTTCTACCATCCTAACCCGCGCGGCTCCCGCCCCGGCACCTGCGGTGATACCGCTGCGGGTGCCGGCGGGGAAGCCGCCGCGGCAGGCGGCTCAGTTCGAGACGACGGTGCCGATCTTCTCGCCGCGGATGGCGCGGGTGACGTTGCCCTCGCCTTCCATGCCGAACACGACCATGGAGAGGTCGTTGTCCTTGCACATGGTCATGGCCGTCTGGTCCATGACCCGGATGTCCTGCCGGAGGGCGTCGTCGTACGTCAGGGTTTCCAGGCGCTGGGCACTGGGATCCTTGTTCGGGTCGGCAGTGTACACACCGTCCACGCCGGACTTGGCCATCAGGACCTCGTCTGCATGGACTTCCAGTGCGCGCTGGGCTGCAACGGTGTCCGTGGAGAAGTACGGCAGGCCGGCGCCGGCACCGAAGATGACAACCCGACCCTTTTCCAGGTGCCGGATCGCCCGCCGCGGGATGTAGGCCTCTGCAACCTGGCCCATGGTGATGGCGCTCTGGACCCGGGTCTCCACGCCTGCCTGCTCCAGGAAGTCCTGCAGCGCCAGGCAGTTCATGACCGTGCCCAGCATGCCCATGTAGTCCGCGCGGGAGCGGTCCATGCCGCTCTGGGACAGCTCGGCGCCGCGGAAGAAGTTTCCGCCGCCCACCACGATCGCGGTCTCCACCTCACCGACGGTTGCGGCGATCTGCTTGGCCACGGAACGGACGGTCTCCGGATCCACGCCCAGCTTCCCTCCGCCGAACACCTCACCGGAGAGCTTGAGCAGCACGCGGCGGCGCGGAGTGTCGGTTTCTTTCAGGGCGTGGTCCATGATGCCTCCCGGGGCAGTGCTGGTGAGTGAACTTGTCAGCTGGTTCAAGGGTAATAAGGGGATTTGGACAGGCAAAAGGGGTGGCCACCTTTCGGTGGCCACCCCCTCTATGCCATCATTCGTGCGTTCGCTGTGCGTTCGCGCCGTTTCGGTGCCTTAGGCTCCGACGCGGAACCGGGCGAAGGCGGTCGGCTTGACGCCGGCTTCGTTCAGGACGGTGGCGACGGTCTTCTTGGCGTCCTTGGCGAACGGCTGGTCCAGCAGCACGATCTCCTTGAAGAAACCGGTCAGGCGGCCTTCAACGATCTTCGGCAGGGCAGCTTCCGGCTTGCCTTCGGCGCGTGCGGTCTCGTCAGCGATGCGGCGCTCGTTCTCCACGATGTCCGCGGGAACTTCGTCGCGGGTCAGGTAGGTCGGAGCGTAGGCAGCGGTGTGGACTGCGACGTCGTGGGCTGCGGTGAAGGCTGCGTCACCTTCGCCGTCAACGGCGAACAGAACGCCAACCTGTGCAGGCAGATCCTTGGAGGTCTTGTGCAGGTAGGCATCAACGGTCTTGCCTTCGACGCGGGCCACGCGGCGGACAACTACCTTCTCGCCCAGGATTGCGCCTTCTTCGACGACAACCTCGGACAGCGGCTTGCCGTCAACCTCGTAGGCCAGGAGGGTCTCGGCGTCAGCGGCGCCGGACTCCACAGCTGCGGCCAGGACGCGGTCTGCGAGTTCGATGAACTTGGCGGATTTGGCAACGAAGTCAGTCTCGCAGTTCAGTTCGATCATCACGCCGACGGTGCCGTCGATGACCTTGGCAGCAACCAGGCCTTCGGCGGTGGAACGGCCTTCGCGCTTGGTAGCGCCCTTCAGGCCCTTGATGCGGATGAGCTCCATGGCCTTGTCGGCGTCGCCGTTAGCCTCGTCGAGAGCCTTCTTCACATCCATCATGCCGGCGCCGGTGCGCTCGCGCAGGGCCTTGATATCAGCAGCGGTGTAGTTCGCCATTTGGACTCCAGTCCTCCCGTAATAAAAGTATTGGTGCAGTTCCGCCTGTGCGGCGGGCCGGGGGTCCGGCCCGCCGCACAGGCGAAGGTCCCGCAATGGCAGCTGCTAGCAAGCAGCTGCCATCACAGTGAAAATCGAATTACTTTGCTTCTTCGGCGGGAGCTTCGGCGGCAGCGGGAGCTTCAGCGGCGGGAGCCTCCGGAGCAGCCTCAGCGGCCGGAGCCTCAGCAGCGGCTTCAGCGGCCGGAGCAGCTGCGCCTTCGAGCAGTTCGCGCTCCCACTCAGCCAGCGGCTCAGCCGGGGCTTCGGTGTTGCCGGACTTGTTGTGGCGGGCGATGAGGCCCTCGGCAACGGCGTCGGCGATAACGCGGGTCAGCAGGTTGACGGAGCGGATGGCGTCGTCGTTGCCCGGGATCGGGAAGTCGACATCGTCCGGATCGCAGTTGCTGTCCAGGATGGCGACAACGGGGATGTTCAGCTTCTTGGCCTCGTCAACTGCGAGGTGTTCCTTCTGGGTATCAACGATCCAGACCACGGACGGAGCCTTGGTCAGGTTGCGGATGCCGCCCAGGTTGGATTCCAGCTTGGTCAGTTCACGCTTGAGGAGCAGCAGCTCCTTCTTGGTGTGGCCGGAGGAAGCAACGTCGTCGAAGTTGATTTCTTCGAGTTCCTTCATGCGCTGGATACGCTTGGCAACGGTCTGGAAGTTGGTCAGCATGCCGCCGAGCCAGCGCTGGTTGACGTAGGGCTGGCCAACACGGGTGGCCTGCTCTGCGATGGCTTCCTGCGCCTGCTTCTTGGTGCCGACGAACAGCACGGTTCCGCCGTGGGCAACGGTGGCCTTGACGAACTCGTATGCGCGGTCGATGTAGGACAGCGACTGCTGCAGGTCAATGATGTAGATGCCGTTGCGCTCGGTGAAGATGAAGCGCTTCATCTTCGGGTTCCAACGGCGGGTCTGGTGACCAAAGTGAACGCCGCTGTCGAGCAGCTGGCGCATGGTAACGACGGGCATGTCGTCACTCCTTCCGGCAGCAGTGCGGCGCTGTGCGCACGCTTTAATGAGCTGCCAATTGACGGTTGATAGAAGCACCCGGCGGGTGCTGCTCCTGGTGCCCATCAGCTGCCCTGCCTGGAAGGCGGGCGGCATGCGTCCCTTCCCGGTGTTCACCGGACCGCAGGAACGCACCCAGTTTTCCCTTGCGGAAAGCGTGGATAGTTGGGGCACGCGTAGTCAGCCTGAAGCGCGTTCTCCTTATCCCGTCCTGCTTCTCCGGGCGGTTCTCCGGTGCGCCAGTGGCGGCAGGAGGGACTTTCCCGGTTGGGCAGGGAGGATCAGCGCGCAGCAAACTGCTTCGTCAAGTGTACTACAGCACCGGAGCGGTTTTGCGCGCCGCTCAGCCTCATTCCCTCCACAGCCGCGTCCCTTCCGGCTGCCAGGGGATTCCCCTCCCCCGCTCCGGGTGTGACGACGCCGCACCAGCCGCGGCTGGACTGAACTAGACCCATGACGCGCCCTGCTCCGACTGCCTCGCCGGTGACTTATCCACCAGTCCGTGCCGCTTCTCCGGCAACGCCCGTGCGGACCCGGCGCTCCGGGCGGGGCGCCGGAACAGCGTTCATTCTTGCCCTGGTTCTGGCATGCATTTGGACCGCGGCCGAAACCGGCCGGGCCGAACCTGCACCCGCCGGGCCGGGATGGCATTGGCCACTGGACCCCGCACCTTCCGTGGTCCGCGGCTTTGACAAACCGTCCCGGCGCTGGCTTCCTGGACACCGCGGTGTGGATCTTGCGGCTGCCCCGGGGGACGCGGTGCTTGCGCCCACCTATGGGACGGTCCGCTTTTCCGGGCGGGTGGTGGACCGCGGGGTAGTGACTGTAGATCATGGCGGCGGTTTGCTCAGCAGCTTCGAACCGGTGGCGGGCGAGCTCTCCCCCGGCGACCCGGTCCAGCCCGGGCAGCGCCTCGGCGCGGTTGAGGAACGCAGCGCTTCCGGCCCGGAAAGCGGACAGCCGCACTGCCCCGGCAGTTGCCTGCATTGGGGAGTGCGGCTGGACGGGGACTATACAGACCCGCTGGCCTTCGTAATGGACCGGCGCCCGAGCGTATTGCTCCCGCTCGGTGCCGGCCCGCCGGAACGGCTAGACGAAGGCGGCAATTCCGGTGATTGCACGGCCTGTGACGAGGGTGTTGATTTCGTAGGTGCCTTCGTAGGAGTAGATGGCTTCGGCGTCTGCGAAGATCTTGGCCATGCCGTAGTCGGTGACGATTCCGTTGCCGCCGAGGATGCTGCGGCCAAGCGCCACAGACTCCCGCATGCGGGCGGTAGTGAAGGCCTTCGCCAGGGCTGACTGCTCGTCCTTGGCACGCCCCTCATCCTCAAGCTGCGCCAGGCGGACCATCATGCCCATCGAGCTGACCGTATTCCCCAGGATCTGCACCAGCTGTTCCTGGACCATCTGGAAGGATGCCAGCGGCTTGCCGAACTGCTGGCGCTCAACTGCATAGCGGCGGGCGACGTCGAACGCCGCCATCTGCTGGCCCACTGCCTGCCAGGCGACGGCCAGCCGGGTGACCTTCAGGACCTTGTTGGTGTCGCGGAAGCTGTTGGCGCCCTTGAGGTGGAAGTCGTCGCTGACCACAACGTTATCCAGGACGATGTCCGCGTTCTGCACGGTGCGCAGCGCGATCTTGTTCTCGATCTTGGTGGCGGTGTACCCCTTGGTCTTGGTGTCCACGAGGAACCCCTTGACCTGGTTGTCCGCTTCGTCGCGGGCGTAGATGACAACCCAGTCGGAGAAGGTGGCGTTGCCGATCCAGCGCTTGGCACCGTTCAGGATCCAGTTGTCCCCTTCACGGCGTGCCGTGGTGCGGGTTCCGCCGGCAACGTCGGAACCGCCCAGCGGCTCGGTCAGGCCAAAGGCACCGATCTTCTTCAGCGAATAGATGTCCGGAAGCCAGGCTTCCTTCTGCTCTTCGGAAGCCAGCGCCTCGATCGAGCCGGTGAACAGTCCGTCGTGCACCCCCATGAAGGTGGCGAAGGAGGTATCAGCACGGGTGAATTCGGCATGGCAGAGGCCTGCGAACAGGTTGGAGTAGCCCTGGCGGTAGACCGGGGACACGACGTCCAGTTCGGCAAGTTTGGGAATCATGTGGGACGGGAAGGTACCGGCGTTCCACCAGTCGTTGGCGTACGGCTTCACCTCGGCCGCCAGCCAGGACCGGACCTCGTGAAGGCGGTCGCGCTCCTTGTCGCTGAGCAGGTCTTCGAATGCATAGAAGTCGCCGTCCGCGTAGGGGAGGTTATCGACGTCGATAGTTGCCATGGAATGTCCTTCGCTGATCCAGTTCGATCCGGGGCGTGAAGCCGGCTGCCCCTTATGTTACCCGCCGGTAACATTGGGCACAATCCCCCTCCGGGACAGCCCGCAGACCGCAGGGACGGGAAGTACTGCCACGGAAAACGAAAACACCCCGGTCCGAAGACCGGGGTGTTGAAGGCACTGCACCTGCCGCTCAGGCCAGGTGGTGCATCGTACGGGTAGGGCTGGTGGGGCTTGAACCCACGACCCACGGATTATGAGTCCGCTGCTCTGACCGGCTGAGCTACAGCCCCGCATACTGCCGCAGTTTCCTGGCAGGCAGTAGGAACATCCTAATCCGGTGCAGCCCCGGGCACCGAATCCAGCAGTGCCCGGGGTGCGCCGCGGCTAGGCTGGGCTGTCCGCCCGGTAGAGCTTCTCGAAAGTGGCCAGTGTGCCTTCGAGGCTGTGGGAATCCACCATGTCGCGGCTGTGCTGGCCCATCTTCCGGCGCTCGGCTTCGGGCAGGCCCAGGATTTCGGTAATGCGGCCGGCCACTTCGGTGCTGTTGCCCGGTTCGAACAGGAACCCGTTCCGGCCCTGTTCCACCAGGTGGGGCAGCGCCATGGCGTTGGCCAGCAGCACCGGAGTGGACGCCGACATTGCCTCGAGGGTAACCAGTGACTGCAGCTCAGCCGTGCCGGGCATGCAGAAAATGTCGGCGCGCAGGTAGGCCTGGCGCAGTTCCTCGTCGCTGACCAGTCCACGGAACTCAACACGGTCTTCAATGCCCAGCTGTTTGGCCAGCGCAATGAGGGCCGGCTTGACTTCGCCTCCCCCGACGATCTCGGCGTGCACATTCAGTTCCCGCGGCGTCTTGGCAACGGCGTTGATCAGCACGTCAACATGCTTCTCCTCGGCCAGCCGTCCCACGAACAGCACCGTGGGGTGCTCCGGACGCTCGATGGACTCCCCGGCACGGAGTTCATACGTCGACGCTTCGATTCCGTTGGACAGCGGCATGACGTCCGGAAGCCGGGCGTGCTCCACCATGGCCTTGGCAGCCAGCGGGGTCGGCGTCGTCACGACCGCGGCCTTGCCCATGACCTTGCCCATGTCCCGCCACGAGTTCCTGGCGACGATGCGCTTGAACCACTTGGGGAACGGCAGGAACGGATCCAGGTTTTCCGGCATGAAGTGGTTGGTGGCAACCACCCGGATACCGCGCTTGCGGGCAGCGTAGAGGGTGTACTCCCCCACCATGTAGTGGCACTGGATGTGCACGACGTCGGGCTTTACCTTATCCAGCAGCATCGAGATGTGCTTCTTGATTTCCCACGGAAGGCAGATCCGCCAGTACTCGTGGGTTGGCACCCCGTGCGAACGGAGGCGGTGCACCGCCCAGGGACCGTCAGTCTCGGAGTGCGGGGGCCCGCTTTGGGGGCTGGGAGCCAGGACGTGCACGTTGTGGCCCCGTCCGTGCATTCCCTGCGCCAGGCGGAAGCCAAACTGGGCTGCGCCGTTGAGGTGTGGCGGGTAGGTGTCGCAGGCGATCAGGATGGTCAGCGGTTTGTCTGCCGGTTCCTCGGTCACGTAAAAAGTCCTCTATTGGTGTTGTGGCGGTCGGGCCGTACGGTATCAGGGCTTGCGGGTGGCCCCGGTCCGGGTGGACGCGGGCTTCTGCCGCCGCTTGTTCATTTCCCGGCGCTTGATCACGTCCGGGTGGTAGCGGGACAAAGCGACCACCCCAACAATAGCAATCACGGCGCAGACGCCCATCGCGACGCCCAGCACGGCGGGGACATCGGGGCGAAGTTCGTTGAGCACGCCGATTCCGATGGCGATGCCCACCATCGGATCGATCACGGTGAGCCCTGCAATCACCAGGTCCGGCGGCCCGCTGGAATAGGCGCTCTGGACGAACCAGGCACCCAGCCCGCCGGCCACGGCGATTCCCACAATCGTGTACCAGGGCACGTTGAGCAGGAACCGCCCGTTGGGATCCAGCAGGTCAGCGGCGATGGTCTTTGTCAGCACGGCGACGAAGCCAAAGAGGATGCCGGCGCCGAGGATGTGCGCGATCGCTCCCAACCTCTTGCCGAACAGAAGGTTCAACAGGCCGAAGAAGGCCACGACGACGGCGAGGATCAGCACGATCACGATTTCCTGCCGGGGTTCCACCACCTGCTCGCTCCTGGTGGCCCCGACGGCCAGAAGCACAAAAAGCATGCTGCCCGCCACGCAGGCGATGATGGACACGACCGTCACCCGGTTCAGGCGCAGGCCCTGGTCCCGTGAATTCACGATCGTGGTGATTACCAGTGCCAGGGAGCCAATGGGCTGGACCACTGTCAGCGGTGCCATCGCGAGTGCGGCAACATTCAGGGCCGTGCCCGTACCGAGCAGGAGGAGGCCAAAGAGCCAGCGCGGGTTGCGCAGCAGCCTTCCGAGTCCGGCGGAGCTAAGGCCCAGTCCGCCGGTGTCTGCGCTGACCGCGCTGCCCTGGCGCTGGGCACCAAAGGCGAGGAAGACGGCACTGGCAAGGGCGCAGGCGATCGCGACGGCGGTCATGTCTCAGGTGCTCCCGGTCCGGGCCTAGGAACCATGGGCGTCCCCTGCTGTTTGGAGCTGGCGCCGGTGCTTGAGCCAGGAGGCCCTCAGATAGCCGGCAAAGGCCGCAATATGGCCGATGCAGCCGAGGACCAGCACGGTGTTCCCGGCGATGGCCAGCCACTCGTAATCGAAGCCGGGCACCTTTTGGAGCAGCAGCATGGGCGCACCCACCAGGAGCAGTGCCGTGCGGATCTTGCCGATGTTGCTCACCGGGAGGTTGGGACTGCCGCGGAACAGGATCAGCGAGTTAATGATCAGGATAACGTCCGGGATGACGATGGCCCAGATAAACCAGCTGGGAGCGATCCGGTCCACCACGAACATCGTGGCCACGATGATCAGGGCCAGGCGGTCCGCCACGGGGTCCAGCCACTTGCCGGTTGCTGACACCTGGTCCAGGCGGCGGGCCAGGTAGCCGTCCACCCAGTCCGTGGAGCCCACAATGACCAGTGTGATGAACGCTGCCCCGTAGTTGTCCCGGATGATCAGCCAGACGAACAGCGGCACACCGAGGAACCGCAGGATGGTGATCAGGTTGGGAATCGTCCAAAAGGTATCCAGGACCCGCTCTCCCCGGCCCGGTCGTGTCCCGGCGCCGATGAGCCTGATCACTGCTGAACTCCTTCTGCCTTCCTTATCAAGGCGTTATTTTCGCAGGAGCCTGCGCAGCAGGATCCCCATGGCCAGCAGGGAAGCACCAAGCACCGCGAGGGGCTGCTTGCGTTCACGGAACATGGCACCGACTTCGTCCGCCATGCCCTCTCCCTGCCGGGTGCCCGAGCCGGCAGTGCCGTTCCGGCGGTCTGCTGCACGGCGGGCCTTGAGGTCCGCCATCTGCTTCTTGACATCTGTTTTCTCGCCCAGGCCGTCCCGGACTGCGGCGATGTGTTCGCGGCGCTGGCGCAGCCGGATACGAAGTTCCTCGGGGGTCGGCTTCTGCACGGCGTCCTCGGGCTTCTCTGTCTTGCCGTCTTCGGGCTTCTGCTCCTTGGGCTTTTTGGGTGCATCCAGGGTTGCCGGATCGAAGCTGCGGCCTTCCTTGAGGACGCCAAGGTCATAGCGGATCCCGCGGAGGGCATCCTCAGGCAGCAGCGGCATGGTCTTCTTGAACCGGTTTACGCCAACCAGCGCGGCAATCGCGGCAATCACCAGGAACAGTGCAGCGACCAGCAGGGCAGCAAGCCAGGCAGGCATCACGGTGGCGAGACCCAGGATGGCTGCGGCGATCAGGGCCACACCCAGGGCGGCCAGGAAGAGGAGCGCGACGACGAGGAAAGCTGCTGCGACGCCGGCCTTGATGCCCTTCTGCTTCATCTCCGCCAGGGCCAGGGACAGTTCATCGCTGACCTGGCGGGGCAGCAGCCGCGCCATCACCTTGGTCAGTCCAGCGAGGGAAGAGCTTCCGTTAGCCCGCTGGGTCCTGGTGCTTGCGGAGCTGTTCATCGGCTCTGCCTCCGTCTGCTCATTACTGTTCGCCGTTGCCATTACCCAAAATTACCATTCTCCTCAGGATTCACTAGCCGATACACAGCCGCTGCAGCACCATCAGTCACAGTTTGTCCCGGTTCTCCTCCAGCTCACGGCCGGAGAGTTCGGGCAGCTTGGTCTTGACGAACCAGAACGAGACCACGGCGAAGATCGTAAAGATCGCGTACATGATCCACAACCCGAAGTTCTCGCTGACCCAGGGGAAGGAGAGCGTGACGATGAAGTTGAAGATCCAGTTCACCATCGTGCTCAGTCCCAGGGCGAGAGACCGGATGTTGTTGGGGAAGATCTCCCCCAGCGTTACCCACATGACCGGCCCCCAGGTCGCGGCGAAGAACACGACGAACAGGTTGGCGCCGATCAGCGCGACCGCGCCCCACGGCTGCGGCAGAACTATCTCTCCGCTGCTGCTATCCGCCTGGAAGAAGGAAACGGTAGCTGCCAGCAGGCCGATGAACATGCCAATGGAACCCGTCATGAGCAGCTTGCGGCGCCCAACGCGGTCCACAAAGGCAATGGCGACGATAGTCATCAGCACGTTGACCACGGAGGTAATGACCGACGTCGTAAATGAATCCGATTCGCTGAAACCGACCGACTGCCACAGGGTGGTGGAGTAGTAGAAGATCGCGTTGATGCCCACCAGCTGCTGAAGTGCTGCGATGGCCATGCCGACCCACAGGATGGGCTTCAGCCCAAGCATTGTTCCGCGCAGGTCGGAGTAGGTGGCCCGTTCTTCGTTTTCGAAGCTGTCCCGGATTTCGCGGATTTTCTTGTCAGTGTCGCGGACCCCGGTGATGTCCCGGAGTACCTTCGCTGCTTCCTCATCCCGGTTCTTCCGCACCAGGTACTGCGGTGATTCGGGGATCGTCAGCGCCAGGATTCCGTACACAATGGCCGGGGCCACGCCAACCAGGAGCATCCACCGCCAGGCGGCCATGCCCCACCACAGTTCATTGAACGCGCTGCCCGCCGTGTTCGCGAGCCAGGCATCGGAGAGCAGGGCCGCAAAGATGCCCAGGGTAATGGCCAGCTGCTGTATCGAGCCCAGCGCTCCGCGCCACTTCGCCGGGGCCACCTCCGCGATATAGCCCGGAGCAATGACCGACGCCGTGCCAATGGCCAAGCCGCCGATCAGCCGCCACAGCATCAGGTCCCACACGCTGAAGGCCCAGGCGGAGCCGATCGAGTTGGCGGCGAAGAGGACGGCGGCCGTGACCATGACGGTCTTGCGGCCCAGCCGGTCCGCGAGCTGTCCGGCGAACCATGCGCCAACCGCACAGCCCAGCAGCGTGATGGCGACAGTGAAGCCAAGGACGCCTGCGCTGAGCGAGAATTCGCCGCCGATCGCGTCGACGGCGCCATTGATCACGGCAGTGTCGAAACCGAAAAGCAGTCCGCCTACTGCGGCGGCGACGGTTACGGCAATGACTTTTGCCGGATGTGAAACGTTTCCGGTGCTTCCCTGGCTAGGGCCTGTCTGGCTGGCGCCCATTGGTTCCTCGGCTTTCCTAGTGCTGGGAAATAACCAATAAAGCCTACTCCAACACTAAGCATCCTTTGGATTGCTGGGAACTGCGGCAGCTCGATTCGGCCTCGGCACCTGCCGGGGTGCGGTCCGCGCAGAGCGGAGGACGCACCCAGCCAGGTGCCGGACCAGGATCCTTGGGCCCTTAGCCCGCCGCGGCCGCCACCGCAGCTGCCACCGCCGGCGCCACCCGGGGATCCAGCGGGCTGGGCACAATGTGCTCAGGGGACAATTCCCCACCCACTAGATCCGCGATGGCAGCTGCGGCGGCCACCTTCATGGCGGAGGTGATCCGGCGTGCGCCGCTGTCCAGGGCGCCGCGGAAGATGCCCGGGAACGCCAGGACGTTGTTGATCTGGTTGGGGAAATCGCTGCGTCCGGTGGCGACGACGGCGGCGTGGCGGGCAGCAACATCCGGGTGGACTTCGGGATCAGGGTTGGAAAGGGCAAAGATGATGGCGTCCGGTGCCATGGTTGCCAGGATGTCTTCCGGCACGGTGCCCGAGGACACCCCAATGAAGACATCTGCTCCCGCCATCGCCTCTGCCGGTCCGCCTTCAAGGTTCCTCGGATTGGTGCGGGCGGCAAGCTCGCCCTTGGCGCCGTCCAGTCCCCGCCCGGTGGAGAGGATGCCGCGCGAATCCAGCACAACGACGTCGTTCACTCCGGCTTCCAGGAGGATCTTGGCGCAGGCGACGCCGGCGGCTCCTGCCCCGGAAATCACAACGCGCATGCCGGCCAGTTCACGTCCGGTGACCCGGGCAGCGTTGGTCAGCGCTGCCAGCACCACGATCGCCGTCCCGTGCTGGTCATCGTGCATGACCGGGCAGTCCAGGGCCTCGATGAGGCGGCTCTCCAGCTCGAAGCAGCGCGGTGCTGAAATGTCCTCCAGGTTCACCGCGCCGAAACTCGGCCGCAGCCGCACCAGGGTCTCGATGATCTCATCAACATCCGTGGTCTCCAGGACCAGCGGAATCGAGTTCAGGCCGCCGAAAGTCTTGAACAGCGCCGATTTGCCTTCCATGACGGGCAGTGAGGCTGATGCACCAATGTTGCCCAGCCCAAGGACAGCGGTACCGTCGCTGACCACGGCCACCAGCCGGGACGCCCAGGTATGGGTGGCAGCCAGCTGCGGATCCGCTGCAATTCCCCGGCTCACCTGGGCAACTCCGGGCGTGTAGGCGATTGAAAGGGCACGTCGTGAATCCAGCGGCTGCGTGGTTTCCACCGAAAGCTTGCCGCCTTCGTGGAAAGCGAAGATCTCCTGCTCGCTGATGGGTGCAGGTACGGCTGTAGAGGTCATGGTTGTACTCCTGATGAAGGAAGAAAAGAAGGACCGCGTTTGAGGTGCCCGCTGGATCAGCGGCCCCATATTCACGAGTATGCGCGGAACAGTAGGGTTCCGGCATGGGCATCAGGATAGGTACGCCCCGGCCGCCTGCGGCTTACGGATATGTTGTGGATCCGGGGCCCTTGCGGCAGCAGATCCCCAGTGTAGCCACGGACCCGGCTCATTCGGCAAACTGCGGCTGCGGACGGCGTGGCTGCGATGCCGGCCGGGACGGCACCCGCGGGGCGAACGCGGCCTGGATACACCGAAGGCCCGTAACAGTGTTACGGGCCTTCGGGCAGTTGCTCCCCCGACTGGACTCGAACCAGTAACCCTTCGATTAACAGTCGAATGCTCTGCCAATTGAGCTACGGGGGAAAGCGGCGACATTCAGTCTACACCGGCCTGGCAGCTGTCACCGACCGCCCGGCCTGTTTCCCGCACACGGAGACCGAAGCGAGAAGAAGGCTCCTGACCTGTTTTTGTACAGGTCAGGAGCCCATTTGCTCCCCCGACTGGACTCGAACCAGTAACCCTTCGATTAACAGTCGAATGCTCTGCCAATTGAGCTACGGGGGAAAGCGCGACTATTACTTTACAGACGAAGAGCCAAGAAACGAAATCCGCGTCTCACTGCATCTCGCGCAGCGCACGGCGCTGCATTTCCAGCTCCATCAACTCCCGGTTGAGCTGCTGGAACAGTGCTGGATCAGCGCTGGGATCCAGCCGCTGCAGCTGCCCCAGCTTCTCTGCCTTCAGGTGCGTCACCTGCAGCTCGAAGAGCCGGTTGAGGATGTCCCGGCAGTACATCGCCAGGGCATCAGCGTCCCGGGCAGGGATAGGCGTGACGGCCAGTTCGCTGACGAACCCGCGCAGTGCATCCGGCAGCTCCTGGCGGACCTGTTCCACCCAGGCCGCGGCAGAGGGCGGCACGTCACCGGCCGCCCGTACGGCGTTGTGCACAGCGACGTAGGCCGGCACGGTAAACCGCGCTGCCTTGAACCGCTCCCACTGCCCGGCGTCCAGGAGGCCGGGCTGCTGGAGCACGACCTCCAGTGCCTGGCGTTCCATTCTTGCCGCAGGATCGTTGGGATCCGGGCGGGCGAAGGACTGGGCCCCGGGCGCAGCTTCCTGCACCGGGTGCGCAGCATCCCCGCGGCCTGCCTGCTGCGGGTTGTGCTGGCTGTACTGGCCCTGCTGCCCGGACTGGCCGTGGTTGCCTTGCTGGCCCTTGGCGTGCTGCGGGCTGTTCGGGTCCCGTGCTTCGCGCTGTCGCTTGGCGGCTGCGTTGACGGCGCGCAGGACGTCGTCGACCTCGCTGCCCAGCCAGCCGGCAAGCTCCCGCGCGTAGGCAGGGCGCATCGCTGAGTCACGGATCTCCGCCACCACGGGAGCGGCTGCCCGCAGAGCGGAGATGCGGCCCTCCACTGTGTTGAGGTCGAACTTGGCCAGTGTGGACCGAATGGCAAATTCGAAGAGCGGGCGGCGGGAACGGATCAGCTCGGCAACCGCGGTGTCGCCCTTCTGCTGGCGGATGTCGCACGGGTCCATCCCGTTGGGATCAACTGCCACGAAGGTCTGCGCGTTGAAGCGCTGGTCTTCCTCGAACGCACGGAGGGCTGCCTTCTGCCCGGCGGCATCGCCGTCGAACGTGAAGATAACCTCTCCCCCGCTGCCGTCATCGGAAAGCAGCCGGCGGGCAATCTTGATGTGGTCGGTGCCGAAGGCCGTACCGCAGGTGGCGACGGCGGTCGTAATTCCGGCGAGGTGGCAGGCCATCACGTCGGTGTAGCCCTCCACCACTACCAGCTGGCGGTCCTTGGCGATGGAACGCTTGGCCAGGTCGATCCCGTAGAGGACCTGGGATTTTTTGTAGAGCGGTGTCTCCGGGGTGTTCAGGTATTTGGGGCCCTGGTCATCCTCATACAGCTTGCGTGCACCGAAGCCGATGGTTGCCCCGGTGAGGTCGCGGATCGGCCAGATGAGCCGTCCGCGGAACCGGTCGTAGAAACGGGAAGCATCCTGGCCGGTGGAGAACATGCCCGTCTGGGCCAGTTCCTCCCGTGTGAAGCCGCGGCCGGTGAGGTGCTTGAGCAGCGAATCCCAGCCCTGCGGTGCATAACCCACGCCGAAGTGCTCTGCGGCGGCGGGGTCGAAGCCGCGTTCGGCCAGGAAGCTGCGCGCCGCGGCAGCTCCGGGGGTTACCAGCTGCTCCCGGAAAAACTCCGCCGCAACCTTGTGCGCATCAAGCAGCCGCTGCCGCTTGCCCACGTCTTCGCGGCGCGGGCCGGTTCCGCCGTCTTCATAGTGAAGTTCATAGCCCAGGCGGGACGCGAGCTTCTCCACGGTTTCGGAGAACGTACCGTGGTCCATCTTCTGGACGAAGGAGATGACGTCGCCGCTCTCCCCGCAGCCGAAGCAGTGGTAGGTGCCTACCTGGGGACGGACGTGGAAGGACGGTGAGCGCTCGTCATGGAAGGGGCACAGCCCCTTGAAGGACCCAATCCCGGCGGACTTGAGAGTGACATACCCGTCCACAACCGCTTTGATATCGGTGCGGGAGCGTACTTCATCAATGTCTTCGCGTTTAATCAGGCCGGCCATGGTTCTACCTTATTCCCCGGCACCAAACCCGGGTTCCTACCAGAGTGCCGGAACCGGGCCAACCAGGCGTTCGTGCAGGGCCAGCGCGGACCCGTCCGTGAGCGAGGCCACCTGGTCGATCACGACGCGCAGCCGCGCGCCGTCGTCGGCCGCTTCCCGCCAGTCGGCCGCGAACATGGGCTCAAGGTGCCGGTCTCCCGTAGCGGAGAGCTGGGCAACCAGGTTGGTCAGGACCTCGCGCTGGCGTTCATACAGCGGCTGCCGCTGGTCCGTGGTCATCACGAAGGTGGTGGCCAGTCCCTTCATCACGGCAATTTCAAGCTGCGTCTGCTCGGGAACAACCATTTCCGCGTTGTACCGGGTCAGCGGATCCGGCCCGTAAATCTCACGGGTGGCCTCCAGGGCGCTGGAGCAGAAACGTCCAATCAGCTGGCTGGTCATGTCCTTGAGTGCAGCCATGGAACGGCGGCTGCCGTCGGCTTCGCGGACCCAGACGCCTTCGGCTTCCAGGCGGGCCAGGGCTGCGTCCACGGCGGCGGGATCCGCGGTGGGCACGTACCACTGCTGGGTGTAACCGATGACGCGGGCGCGCTGGTCGGGATTGTCCAGCCATTTGAGCTGCACGTGTCCGGCCACGATCGCGTCTTCGACGTCGTGCACGGAGTAGGAAATGTCGTCAGCCAGGTCCATAACCTGGGCCTCCAGGCAGGACCGCCCTGCCGGCGCGCCGTCGCGCAGCCAGGTGAAGACCGGCAGGTCGTCCTCGTACACACCGAATTTGGTGGTGCGGTGGCCGTTGACCAGCGGGGCGTCGACGGCGGACCACGGGTATTTGCAGGACGCGTCCAGGCTGGCACGGGTGAGGTTCAGGCCGGCCGGGGAACCGTCCGGCGCAATGATCTTAGGCTCCAGACGGGTCAGCAGGCGCAGGGTCTGGGCGTTGCCCTCGAAACCGCCAATCGCGTGGGCGATGTCGTTCAGGGCGGTTTCACCGTTGTGGCCGAACGGAGGGTGCCCCAGGTCGTGGGAAAGGCACGCCGCGTCCACGACGTCGGGATCGCAGCCCAGCGCGTTGCCCAGTTCGCGTCCCACCTGGGCCACTTCCAGGCTGTGGGTCAGCCGGGTGCGGACAAAGTCATCGGTGTCCGGGGCCACCACCTGCGTCTTGGCGCCTAGCCGCCGCAGGGCCGAGGAATGCAGTACCCGGGCACGGTCGCGGCCGAACTGGGTCCGGTGCGTGCTCTTGGCCGGTTCGGTTACCCAGCGCGCCAGATCGACGTCGGTGTAGCCGGCGGTACGGAAAACCTGCGGAAGGGTCATATGTTCTTAGCCACCTGATACATCGAGTTCGGCTGCCGCAATGATGGCTTTCTGGGCGGGATTCAGTTCCCGGCCGTCCAGCCAGCCTTCCGGCAGGGCTGTCTTCTTGGGTGTGCCTGCCCGCCCGCGGGGACCTTCGGCATCCGCACCGGGGTACGGCGCGGTGGGGTCGAGTTCCGCCAGGAGCCCGCGGAGAACCTCCAGGGAGGGCACAGTGGCCAGCTTAGCCCGCAGCTCTCCCCCTACCACGTAGCCCTTGAAGTACCAGGCCATGTGCTTGCGGATGTCCCGCAGGGCGATGATTTCGTCCCCAAAGGTTTCCACCAGGAGCTCGGCATGCCGGTAGACGCTGTCTGCGACTTCCTTCAGTCCGGGGCGGTGGCGTTCATCGCGGCCTACGAAAGCGGCCTGCAGGTCTGCGAAGAGCCACGGGCGGCCCTGGCAGCCGCGGCCAATGACGACGCCGTCCACACCGGTCTGCTCGACCATGGCAATGGCGTCTTCGGCGGACCAGATATCTCCGTTGCCCAGTACCGGCACGTCCGGGAGCGATTCGCGCAGCTCGGCGATGGCGTTCCAGTCGGCCTTGCCGGAATAGAACTGGGAGGCGGTGCGGCCGTGCAGGGTTACTGCTGCCACACCGGCGTCGCGGGCAATCTTGCCGGCCTCGCGGAAAGTGAGGTGGTCCTCGTCGATGCCCTTGCGCATCTTGATGGTCAGCGGGATCCCGCCCTTGGAGGCCTCCCGGACCGCGGTCTGGACAATTGCCGTAAACAGGTCCAGCTTCCAGGGCAGTGCCGAGCCGCCGCCCTTGCGGGTGACCTTGGGAACCGGGCAGCCGAAGTTCAGGTCGATGTGGTCTGCCCGGTCTTCCTCCACGAGCATCCGGATGGCTGCGCCGACTGTTACCGGGTCCACACCGTAGAGCTGGACGGAACGGATGGACTCGTCGTCATCATGCTGGATGATGCGCAGTGATTCAGGCGAGCGCTCCACCAGTGCCCGGGACGTCACCATTTCGGTGACGTAGAGTCCGCCGCCGTACTCGCGGCACAGCCGGCGGAACGCCTTGTTGGTAATGCCAGCCATGGGGGCCAGGATCACCGGCGTATTGATGGTCAGCTTGCCGAGCTGCAGCGGCGGCAGTTCAAGCCTGGTCTTAGTGGTTGCAACGCTCACCCTCCTATTCTCGCAAGCCGGTGCAAATCCTGCGCGGGTTTCCCTGGAGGGTGCCGGTGCAGGGGTCTTTTCCAGGTGCATGGCTGCAACCGGAGGAAGTCGCTACTCCGGATCTTGGCCGTCTTGGCCGTCCTGGCCGTCTGCCCGGACAGCGGACGCCGAGCGCCTGGCCCGGGCACCGCGCCGTGTTCCGTCCCCGTCCGCAGTACCGCCGGCGCCGCCGGCCGGCAGCCAGGCCGGCTCAAGCTCAGCTTTGGCGGCACCGGAACCGGTGTTCGGCGAGCTGCCAGGGGCATCCGTCCGCGCGCCGGACAGGCCCACGGCCTTCACCACGAGGACGGCGACGGCCGTGGTCACCGGGATGGCAAGGACCAGCCCGATCGAGCCAACCAGGGTGCGCACTACTTCCTCGGCCAGTTCACCGCTGGTCAGGGTTTCCATAAGGGTGCGGTCATAGAGGGAGACCAGGATCAGGACCGGCAGTGCAGCACCGGCGTAGGCGAAGGCGATGGTGTAGACCGTGGACGCAATATGGTCCCGGCCCACCCGCATCGCTCCGGCGAAGAGGCGCCTGGCGGAGGCGCCGGGTGCCAGCTCGTACATTTCCCACACGGCCGAGGACTGGGTGATAGTTACGTCGTTCAATACGCCCAGCCCGGAAATGATTAACCCGCAGAGGATGATGCCGGAGATTGAAAGCTCATCCGAGGCATTGATGAGGGCATAGGCGTTCTCATTGTCGACGCCGATCAAATGCGCCGCGTCCGTCGCCCACGCCGCCAGCCCGGCGGTGATCGCGAGTCCAAACAGGGTGCCGAGCAGCGCCGTCGAGGTTCTGGCCGAGAATCCGTGGGCGAAGTAGAGCACCCCGATCATGATCACGCTGGACCCAACCAGGCCCAGCAGCAGCGGCGGTTTGCCCTCCACCAGCCCGGGCAGGATGAATCCGGCCAGCACAGCATAGGCGCCGCCCAGGCCGATCAGTGCCCGCAGTCCCCGCCAGCGGGCGACGGCGATGACCACGCCCGCGTACAGCACGGCGAGCACGGCTATGGGAACGCTGCGGACGAAGTCCATGAAGATGTACGGCGGTGCCCCGCTGTCCACCATCACGCCTTCAAGGTTCAGGTAGCGGATGCTGTCCCCGGCCTCGATGGCATTGGTTTTGGCGACTTCCGGCGGCACCTCCACGGCGACGCCGGCACCCCCGGAGGACGGCAGCACATGGGCTACCTGGCATTGGGGCGCCTGTACGCCGGCCTGGGTGAGAGTGAGGGAGGACGGACAGTCCTCCAGACCTACCCGCTGGACGGATCCCGTGTCGATGCTGACGCCTTCGGCTGTTGCATAGGGGTCGGCAATGGTGATCTCCCCCGGCTGGCCGCTGGGCCACAGGGCAATCATTCCGGCGACGGCCAGCAGGCCGAGCGGAACGAGGATCGCCGTCAGCAGCCGGTTGGCCTTCCGCCGCGCGGCGAGCGCCGTGCGGGTGGGTGTTCCGGCGTCGTGCAGGTGGCTGTGTCCCATGCAGGTCCTCACTGGGTTGGGCTGACCGGATGCCCGGTGCGGGCGAGCTCCCCCATTCTCCCCATGCCGCACGCGGATTTCCGAATCCGCCACCCAGCGGGTCTAGACTGACTGGTCAGTACAAAAACTCGATCCCCTGAAAGGCACTTCGTGCAACCGGTTATTTCCGCGGAGGAGCTCAGCCTCTCCGCTGCCAGGGGCCGCGTCTACGGCCCGCTTAGTTTCACTGTCACAGATCAGCTCAGTGTCCTGTGCGGACCCGCCGGGAGCGGCCGGACGAGCCTGCTGCTCACCCTGGCCGGACGCATGAAGCCGGACGGCGGGACCCTTGAAGTGCTGGGCCTGCAGCTTCCCCGGCAGGCGCGGCAGGTGCAAAGGCAAACGGCCATTGCCGGGTTCCGGGATATCGACGATCTGGAGCCCGGGGTCACTGTGGGCGCGGCAGTGCGCGAGCGCCTGGCCTGGCTGGCGCCGTGGTGGCAGTTCGTTCCCAAAGTCTCCGACCGCCAGGTCGCCCGGATCTGCGGTGCGGTCTTCGGGAACCTGCAGGTGCCTTCCGCGGGCACAGTGATCTGGAACCTGGGCGAGGCGGAGCAGTTCCTGCTGCGCATCGCACTGGCCATGCTTTCCCGCCCGGCCATCCTGTTCGTTGACGACATCGAACAGCTTCAAAGCAGGCAGGCGCGTGCCCTGGCAGAAGAACGCCTGGCTGCCCTCGCTGCGGCCGGCACCGCCGTCGTCGCCGGCGCAGCGTCGCTGCCAACCCAACCATGGAGCGGGACCCAGCCCTCCTCCGTACTGATCGCCGAGGAGGCGCACTGATGTTTGCCATGTTTTCTCCCGGCACCGAACTGAGCCGGTTCAGGCGGGGCACCCTGCCCAAGATCGCCGTCGTGGTGATGCTGTTCATTCCGCTGATCTACGGTGCGCTGTACCTGTGGGCCTTCGACTCCCCCGACAAGCACCTGGACGGCCTGTCCGTGGCCCTGGTCAATGAAGACGAAGGATCAGTCCGGGACGGTGAACCCCTCAACGCCGGGAATGAACTCGAGCACAAACTGCTCGACGGCGCTGACCTGGACTGGCATGCCACGGACGCAGCGGATGCGGCCAGCGGCGTCTCGAACGGCAGTTACTACCTCTCACTGACCATTCCCAAAGACTTCTCCGCGAGCGCCGTGTCCGTCGGCACGGAGCACCCGGCCCCCGCCACGCTGAAGGTCGATTACAACGACTCCAACAACTTCCTGGCCGGCGTGCTGGGAAAGCAGGCTATGGCACAGGTCCAGGCGGCCGTCTCCTCCCAGCTGGGCAGCCAGGTGGCTTCCAGCCTGCTGGTGGGCCTGAACGACGCCGGGACGGGCCTCCGGGACGCCGCCGCAGGTGCCGGTGAACTCACCGAGGGAATCGATTCGGCAGTATCCGGCGCAGGGCAGCTGACCGCGGGGCTGGGAAGCCTGGCCGACGGAACCCTTACCCTGCAGGACGGCGCCTTCCGCCTCTCCTCCGGAGCAGGGCAGCTGGCAACCGGTCTAGGCGAACTGACCGCAGGCACCTCACAGGTAGCCGCGGGCAGCAACGCCCTTTCGGCCGGCGCCGATTCACTGGCCGCCGGAACCTCCAGCCTCGCTGTCGGCGCCTCCGACGTTGCCAACGGTGCGGCATCCCTGAATACCAACCTCGGCACGCTCGCTGACAAGCTCGGCGCAGCCGTTCCGCAGGCAAAGTCCCTGGATGCCGGCGCTGCACAGGTCTCCACCGGGCTCGGCCAGGTTGTCGACGCACTCAAGGCAGCCGATCCGAACAACCCACTCCTCGTCCAGCTCGAACCGCTGGCCGCTGGCGCACAGCAGGTGGCCGGAGGCACGTCCACCCTCCAGTCGGGCATCGCTGAAGCAGCAGCGGGCACCGGACAGCTCTCGGCTGGCAGCGCAACGCTCTCCAACGGCGCCTCCCAGGTTGCCGCGGGCGCCCAGTCCGCCGCGGACGGCGCGTCCCAGCTTTCCGGCGGCGCAGCAACTCTTGCAACCGGCGCCGCACAGGTTGATGCCGGCGCGCGCAGCGCAGAAAGCGGTGCCAGCGAGCTAGCCGCTGGCGCCGGCACGCTCAGCAGCGGCAGCACCGATCTGGCCTCCGGCGCCGACGAACTCCTAAACGGCGGTACGGCACTCTCCGAAGGCGCCGAACAGCTCTCCGATGGCAGCCACACCCTGGCGGAAGCCCTTGAGGCCGGCGGTCAGGCCCTGCCGGAGGACTCCAGCGACCTCATCGATGCCAAGGCCTCTGTTGCCGCCAGCCCGGTGGAACTGGACGCCGAGTTCAGCTCGGAAGCTGCGAGCTTTGGCGAAGGTTTTGCTCCCTTCTTCCTAGCACTGGCAACCTTTGTGGGCGCGCTGATCACCTGGCTGCTGCTCCGCGCGCTGCCCACCAGGGCACTTGCTGCGGGAATCTCCGGGTTCCGGGCCGCGGGCACCGGACTCATCCCCGCCCTTGCCATCGGCCTGGGCCAGGTGCTGATCATGATGGCCGTGCTGGTGTGGGGACTGGACATCCATCCCGCCTACCTGCTGGGCACCGGGGCGTTCCTCTACCTGACCACTGTGGCCTTCCTGGCCCTGCAGCAGATGCTGATCATCGTGCTGGGAACCGCCGCGGGCCGGGTGGTCTCACTGGTGCTGCTTATGCTGCAGCTCAGTTCCTCCGGAGGCACCTATCCGGTGGAAACCACTCCCGGCTTCTTCCAGGCGCTGCACCCGTTCATGCCGGCAACCTACGTGGTGAACGGGCTGCGGGCGCTCATCACCGGCGGCGTGGATGCGCGGATGTGGATTGCCGTGGCGTTCCTGGGCATCCTCACGGCGGTGTGCGTGGC
Source organism: Arthrobacter gandavensis (assembly GCF_039528575.1). Taxonomy (NCBI): domain Bacteria; kingdom Bacillati; phylum Actinomycetota; class Actinomycetes; order Micrococcales; family Micrococcaceae; genus Arthrobacter; species Arthrobacter gandavensis. The sequence continues at coordinate 318,223 of NZ_BAAALV010000007.1, read as the reverse complement.
TGTGAGCTCCCTCAGCGCAGGCCGGCAGCGCATGTGGACGATCAAGCGGCTGCATCCTGAACTGCACCTCTAAGATCAAAGGGAACCACCGGAGAAACAAAGGACTCATTGCATGCCACGGGTATCAGGCACCAAGCGGTCGATCCTGGACGCCGCTTTGGAGCTCGCGTCACTGAACGGGATCACCGGCACCACCATGGAAGACGTAGCGGTGCGCGCCGGCGTGGCCAAGGGCAGCGTCTATTACAACTTCTCTTCCAAGGACAAGCTCTTCGAACAGCTGCTCCTGGACGGAATCGGTGCCCTGGCGGAGACCCTGAAAGAGGCGAGGGAAGGCAGGTCAGGAGGTGAGGCCCTGGGGTCCATGATCACTGCGATGCTGGGAGCGATTTCCGGCAACCAGCCCCTTGCCAAGCTGATCGCCGCGGAAATTTTCCGCACCGACCGGTCCTGGCAGACTCCCCTGCAGCTGGTGCGGCGGGAAGCGCTGGCGGAGTTCGTGGCGGTCATCCGGGAAACCCATCCGGAGCGCACGGACGCGGAGCTGATGTCAGGCACTATTTTCGGGGCGGTCCTGGTGGGCGGCATCGAGTGGCTGGCCTTCTCCCCCGAGCGCAGCGTGGACGAAGTCTCCGAGTCGGTGCTCTTCACTCTCTCAGGCCGGCTCACCGCCTGAACCAGCTATCTGTACCAATAACGACGGCGCCGGACCCCCAAA
>NZ_BAAALV010000007.1:238945-317477 GCF_039528575.1 Arthrobacter gandavensis | reverse complement strand
GGCGCCGTCGTTATTGGCGGTGAAACGCAGGGCTAGCTGGACAGGATCAGCGTGTCCGGCCCGTCCTGCCGGGCGGCGCCGGCTGCCAGCAGGCGGTCCAGCACTTTGACCAGCGCGGTCATCGAGTCATCCACTTCCAGCTGCACGGGGTACTGGTAGGCCAGCATGGCCAGCAGTGATTCAACCGCTGCTTCCGCTTCGGTCTCCTCCAGCGCGGTATCCCAGCCCAGCAGCACATCCGCCGGCGCGTCGGTCCGCTCGGAGGTATAGCTCACCGCAAACGCGGCAATCTTCCCGCCTTCATGCTTCGGCTTGTCCCTGAGCACCACGGCACCGGACGCACCGGTGGCCTCATGCAGCAGCATCTGCTGGGCGCGGCCGATTCCCATGTCCGCACGGTCCCAGTCGTGGACAGCGTTGTAGAAGTCGGCGACGGCGCGGGTCAGTTCCACCGATCCGGTGGCCGCTTCCTCCAGCTGCGGTCCGTGGTCCTCGAAGACAGGCAGCTTGAGCTTGCCCGGTTCAACGATCACCGCACGGGAACGCTGGATGGGCTCCATCCCGGCGGCGGCAGCAAACGCCGCACCCGGGGTATCCGGAGATACCTTGGCACGGAGCTTCGTGACGCCCGACGGCGCGTTCTCGGCTTCCTTGCGCAGCATGCCCAGCAGCGTGGAGCCCAGGCCGGCACGCCGGTTGTCCCGGGCCACCTCGATGTACGCCCACAGCCGGTCCGGGTGCAGGCTGGTCTCATAGACCACCCCGGCAGCCACCGGCACGCCGTCGTCCTCCGCCACGATGCAGCGGCTCCACGGTTCGTTGGCCGAAGGCCGCAGGACTGAGCGGAAGTGCGCAGCTTCACCGGTCTCCGGGTCGCCCCAGAGCTGGATCAGGGCAAGGTCGTCGTCCTCGCGCCATTCGCGGAAAGAGATTGCCATTACGCGCCGATCAGCCGTTCGGCCAGGTAACCCTGGACCTTGTCCAGGCTCACGCGCTCCTGGGCCATGGAGTCACGCTCACGCACGGTCACTGCCTGGTCTTCGAGCGTGTCGAAGTCCACGGTGATGCAGAACGGGGTGCCGATCTCGTCCTGGCGGCGGTAGCGGCGGCCAATGGCGCCGGCGTCGTCGAAGTCGATGTTCCAGTTCCGGCGCAGCTGGGCGGCCAGTTCCTTGGCCTTCGGGGACAGGTCCTCGTTGCGGCTCAGCGGCAGCACGGCTGCCTTGACCGGGGCCAGGCGCGGATCCAGGCGCAGCACGGTGCGCTTGTCCACGCCGCCCTTGGCGTTGGGGGCCTCGTCCTCGGTGTAGGCGTCCACCAGGAACGCCATGAAGGAACGGGTCAGGCCGGCCGCGGGCTCGATCACGTACGGGGTGAACCGCTCATTGGTGGCCTGGTTGAAGTAGCTCAGGTCGGTGCCGGAATGCTTGGAGTGCGTGCCCAGGTCAAAGTCGGTGCGGTTGGCGATACCTTCCAGCTCGCCCCATTCCGAACCCTGGAACCCGAAGCGGTACTCAATGTCCGTGGTGCCCTTGGAATAGTGGCTGAGCTTCTCCAGCGGATGCTCGAACAGGCGCAGGTTCTCCGGGTCGATGCCCAGGTCCGTGTACCAGTTCTTGCGGGTTTCGATCCAGTACTTGTGCCATTCCTCGTCCGTGCCGGGCTCGACGAAGAATTCCATCTCCATCTGCTCGAACTCCCGGGTACGGAAAATGAAGTTGCCCGGGGTGATCTCGTTGCGGAAGCTCTTGCCGATCTGGCCGATGCCGAACGGCGGCTTCTTGCGGGAGGTGGTGAGCACGTTGTTGAAGTTCACGAAGATGCCCTGGGCCGTTTCGGGACGCAGGTAGTGCATGCCTTCTTCGCTGGCCACCGGACCCAGGTAGGTCTTGAGCAGGCCGGAGAATTCCTGCGGCTCGGTCCACTGGCCCTTGGTGCCGCAGTTGGCGCAGGCAATGTCCGCCAGGCCGTTTTCCGGGGCGCGGCCCTTCTTCTCCTCGAATTCCTCTTCGAGGTGGTCCGCCCGGTAGCGCTTGTGGCAGCTCAGGCACTCGACCAGCGGATCGGAGAACACCTCCACGTGGCCCGAGGCTTCCCAGACCTGGCGCGGCAGGATGACTGCGGAGTCCAGACCCACGACGTCGTCGCGGCCGCGGACCATGGACTGCCACCACTGCTTCTTGATGTTTTCCTTCAGCTCTACGCCGAGGGGCCCGTAATCCCAGGCGGAACGCGAACCACCGTAGATCTCACCCGACTGGAAGACGAAGCCCCTGCGCTTGGCCAGGGAGATGATCGGATCCAGTTTGGATTTGGTCGAAGCCATGTGAATGGTACCGCCGTTCTTTCTGCTCACGCAGGCCGCTGGGTGCGGTCCGCTTTCGATCCCTTGCGGCCTCGTTTCCCGGCGCGGAAGTGCGCGGGTGCGGGCCGGAGGGCAAAACCTATAGATACCAGCTTAAGGTCACGGCGGCGAAAGCCGGCTACCGGTTGCCTCGGCGCTGCCAGGGGCGGAATCCGGGCATGTTCCAGGGCAGGGTCGCGATGACGATCGCGGCGAGGGTCAGGACGGTGCCCAGCACCGTTGCTGCTACCACCACGGAGCCCGGGGCGGGGAGGAAAATGTCCAGCAGCAGGGACCCGACCAGCTGTCCGCCGATCAGGCCCAGGCTGGTCAGCAGGACGCCGAGTGTCTTGACCAGCATGGCGCTGACCCCAATGAAGATGCACCCCATCACCCCGCCAAGGTAGTACCACCAGGTGTCCGGCAGCGGGTTGCCGAATCCGGACACGGCCACCTTGACCAGCCACACCACCAGCAGGGCAGCGAATCCGGACACGAAGTTCATCAGCGTTGCGGTGATCGGGGTTCCGTAGTGCATGCCCGTTGTGCCGTTCATGGCCTGCTGGAAGCTCATGGCCATGCCGGCGCTCAGCGGCAGCAGCACGGTCAGCAGCCAGTCGGTGCCTCCCCCGCTGCCGGAGAGTTTGGGACTCACGGCCCAGGCGACGGCGGCGATGGTCAGCACGGCGCCCACTACGCGCATGATGGTCAGCGTTTTCTTTCCGCCCGGGCCAATGCCCATCCGGTCCACCACCAGCCCGGTCAGGGTTTGGCCGGCAACGGTGGCGACCGTGAACACGGCAACGCCCAGCACGGCGATGGTCAGGGTCTGCGTGAGCACGAACCAGGCGCCGATCACGCCGGCCAGGATGTAGATCCGCGGAAAGCGCCGCTCCCGCAGTGCGGGCATTATCTGGCCGAACCCGGCCCGTCCGCGCGGCAGGAGCGCGGTCACGAGGATCATGACGGTCAGCCCGACGCCGAAGCTCACCAGCGCGGCGGCGAGGGAGTCGTCCAGGGCTTCGCCGAGGGCACCGTTAATGCGGGACTGGGCAGGAATCGCCACCCCGGAGGCAAGGGCAAGGGGAAGACCGACGGCGGCGGGGATACGGGCAGGCTGTGGCACCGTTTCACATTACTCCCGCTGTGGGGCGTTCCCGGTTCCGCGCCGTCCCTGTGCTGCCTGCGGCAGCCGGCGCCGTGCCGGCGTCGTGCGCTTTCTCCGGCAGAATAGGTTCATGAGCTCAACCGATCCCCAGGACCTGCCCATCCGTGACGACATGATCCGCCTTGGCCAGGCACTGAAACTCGCCAGCCTTGCCGAGGACGGCATCGAGGCCAAGGAACTGATCGAAAACGGCCTGGTGAAGGTCAATGGCGAAATCGAGGAGCGCCGCGGCCGGCAGCTGCACGCTGGAGACACCATCGAGGTGAACAGCCAGGCCGTGCGGATCGTCTCCGGCAGCTAGGCCTTACCGGGAGCCGAGGACCGTGTGGGTGAGGAACTCCCGCACGTGCCCCAGTTCCTGCATGTTGATGCTGTGCCCCATGCCGGCATAGAGCACCTTCGTCATCTTGGTGTGGCCGTTCAGCCAGGCATGGGTGTATTCAATGCGCTCGGCGTCGATGACGGGATCAGCCTGGTCCCGGCCCCAGAAGAAGGGCACCTTCAGCGCTGCCAGTTCCTCGTCGTGGAAGAAGCCGTTCCCTTCGGCAGGCACCACAAAACCGGAGAGCCCGACGACGGCGGCAAACTCCTCGGGCCGGTGCCGCATGAGGGTGCTGGCCACCGCCATGCCCATGGAAAAGCCGAGCAGGGAAACGCTGCTGTGCTGTTCCTTCACGCCGTCCAGCCAGTCCGAAACGTCCTGGACGGCGGCAACCACCCGGTCCACCGAGTAATCCGGTTCATGCATCAGCGGGAACCAGGAGTAACCCGGACCCAGCGCCTGGGGTGCGCGGACGGAAGCGACGGTGAACTCCTGCGGCAGGTACTGTGCCAGCCCCATGAGGTCTTCCTCGTTGGCCAGATAACCGTGAAAGAGCACCAGCAGCGGCGTTCCGGCCCGCTCTTCTTCAGGCTTGGAGAAGAGCACAACGGGGTTCCAGGGAGAGATTTCAGTCATAAAACCCATTCTGGCATGCGGCCGATCCAACCTACGGTCGCGTAGCCAGGCCCAAAGGGGCAATCATGGTTCGGTGACCGAAAATGCTCAGCACCCCTCTGTACCATCCGAACCGCAGACCGGCACCGATCCGGCCGTGCAGGCCGCCCCGCCGCAGGGGCACCCGGATCATCCCTTCAACCGGTACGTGGCGCTGGGCGACTCGTTCACGGAAGGGATCGGCGACCCCAGCCCGGAGAGCCCCGGCGGCCACCGCGGGTGGGCCGACCGCCTGGCGGAGGAACTCGCCGCCGGGCATGATGACTTCGCCTACGCGAACCTGGCCATCCGCGGACGGCTGCTGAACCAGATCGTTGCCGAGCAGGTTCAGCCCGCCATCGACCTGAAGCCGGACCTGGTGACCATCTGCGCCGGCGGCAACGACGTCATCCGCCCCGGCGGGGACCCTGACCGGCTCGCCGAAACCATGGATGCCACCATCGCGCGGCTGCGGGAAACCGGTGCCACAGTGGTGCTCTTCACCGGTCCGGATATCGGGGCCACACCGGTGCTGGGCAGCGTCCGCGGGCGGGTAGCCATTTACAACGAGAACCTGCGCACGGTGGCCATGCGGCACGACGCCGTCATCGCAGACATGTGGGCGCTGCGGGAGCTGAGCAACCAGCAGATGTGGGCACCGGACCGGCTGCACTTCTCCCCCATGGGGCACCAGACCATCGCGGCCATGGTGCTCGAAACGCTTGGCGTCCCGCACACCCTGGAACCGGCGCGGGTGAAGGAACTGCCGGCCAAGACCTGGCGGACGGCGCGCTCCGAGGACCTGTTCTGGGCCCGCGAGTACCTGATGCCGTGGGTGATGCGGCGGGTCCGCAGGCGCTCCTCCGGGGACGGTATCTCGCCAAAGCGGCCGGACGCCGGACCGTATTTCGGCAAGCGGATGCCGCAGGGATCCTCCGAGGCTGCCGGGACTGAAGCTGCGGCGGCAGCGCCGGCCAGCCGGGACTAGCCTGCTCCGGGCTTCTCACGGGCCGGGCCTGCGTGCCCGGGGCCGGGCGGCCGCAGCGGGTTCCTCCGGCGCGCTGTGCATCTCCCTCTGGTGCCGTGCGGGTCTCTGGTGCCGTGCCGGTCTCTGGTGCCTTGCGGGCGCCTAGGCGAAGAAGTCCTGCCGCAGAACGTCCTGAAGCTGGAGCACGTCGGTGAGGAACCCGTCGTGGCCAATGGGCGCGCTGATCAGGTGCACGCGGTTCTCGCCGGGAAGGGCGGCCGCCAGTTCGTAGGACTGTTCCGGGAAGTACAGCCGGTCCGAGTCCACGGCTGCCACAAGGAACTCGGCCTGGGCAGCGGCGAGCGCATCTTTCAGGCTGCCCCTGCCCCGGGTGACGTCGTGGCTCATCAGTGCCTCGGTGAGGATGACGTAGCTGTTGGCGTCGAACCGGCCGGCAAGTTTTTCTCCCTGATGGTCCAGGTAGCTCTCCACCTGGTAGCGGCCGCGTTCTGCCGGCAGGGCCGCGCCCAGCGGGTCCTCCCCCGGCTGCGGCGTCCGTCCGAACCGGTACTGCAGCTCAGCCTCGGACCGGTAGGTAATGTGCGCAATCCGCCGGGCCAGGCCCAGTCCGGCCAGCGGGGCACGGCCGTTGTAGTAGTCCCCGCCGTTGTAATCCGGATCCAGGCGGATGGCCGCCACCTGGGCCTGGGCAAAGGCGATCTGCTCACCGGTGCTTGCCGCCGTCGCCGCTATCACTGCGCACCGGGCCACCCGCTCCGGCTCCGTGACGGCCCATTCAAGTGCCCGCGCGCCGCCCAGGGATCCTCCCAGCACTGTGTGCCAGCGGCGGATTCCCAACTGGTCGGCCAGGCGCGCTTCGGCGTGCACGGAATCCCGGATGGTCACGAACGGGAAGCGAGAACCCCACGGAAGTCCTTCCGGGTCCGCCGACGCCGGGCCCGTGGAGCCGTAACAGCCGCCGACCATGTTGATGGAAACGACGTAGAACCTGTTGGTGTCGATGGTCCGGCCCGGACCCACCAGCCCGTCCCACCAACCCGGTTCGTCCGTGCTGCCCTGCGCTACGTGGGTGCTCCCCGTCAGGGCATGCGGAACCAGGACGGCGTTGGACGCGTCGGCGTTCAGCTCGCCCCACGTCTCATAGCCCAGCACTACGTCTGGAAGGACGCCGCCGGTTTCAAGTTCAAGGTCACCGATCGGGGCGTACTGCAGCACCCCGTCAAGGACGCGGACGGGGTGCTGTGGTGCAGGAGGATACGTGGTCACGCTGTACTTCATGCTCCCTTTGCAGCGCGGAAACCGGCATCGAGGTCCGCGATGATGTCGTCAATGTGTTCCAGCCCCACGGACAGGCGTACCAGTCCCGGGCTGACGCCGGCCGCTGCCTGTGCCTCGGCGCCCAGCTGGCTGTGCGTCGTCGACGCCGGGTGGATCACCAGGGAGCGCACGTCACCCACGTTCGCCACATGGGAGTGCAGCTCGAGACCGTCCACGAAGCGCTTGCCTGCTTCCACTCCGCCCTCGATTTCGAAGGACACAATCGCCCCGGTTCCGCGCGGCCCGTACTTCTGTCCGCGCTCAAACCAGGGGCTCGACTCAAGGCCTGCGTACGCAACCGAGATGACGTCGTCGTGCGCTTCAAGCCAGCGCGCCACCGCGACGGCGTTTTCGACGTGCCGCTCCACGCGCAGGCTGAGGGTCTCCAGGCCCTGGGCGAGGAGGAACGCGTTGAACGGGGACAGCGCCGAGCCGAGGTCACGGAGCAGCTGGACCCGGGCCTTGAGGATGTAGGCCAGGTTCGCCCCGAGAACGCCGTTGGCACCGAGGTCGCGGGCGTACACCAGGCCGTTGTAGCTCTCGTCAGGGGTATTGAAGCCCGGGAATTTCTCCGGATCGGCCCCGAAGTCGAAGTTGCCGGAATCCACGATCACCCCGGCGATCACCGTGCCGTGCCCGCCCAGGTACTTGGTGGCCGAATGCACCACGATGTCCGCACCCCATTCGATGGGCCGGATCAGGTACGGCGTGGAGAGGGTGTTGTCCACGATCAGCGGGATGCCCGCCTCATGGGCGACGGCGGATATTCCCTCGATGTCCAGGACGTCCTGGCGGGGGTTGGAGACAACTTCGCCGAAGAAGGCCTTGGTATTGGGGCGGACAGCTTCGCGCCACTGGTCCAGGTTGTCCGGATCGGCGACGAAACTGACGTCGATCCCGAACTTCTTAAAGGTGTGCTTGAAAAGGTTGTAGGTGCCGCCGTACAGGCTGGGGCTAGCCACAATGTGGTCGCCGGCCTGGGCAAGGTTCAGGATGGCGTACGTTTCGGCTGCCTGGCCCGAAGCGAGCAGCAGTGCTCCGAGGCCGCCTTCCAGGGACGCGATACGGTTCTCCACCGCTTCCTGGGTGGGGTTGCCGATCCGGGTGTAGATCGGTTCCAGTTCGGCCAGCGCGAACCTGTTAGCTGCCGCTTCGGCGCTGGGAAAGACGAAGGAGGAGGTTTGGTAGATGGGCAGGGCGCGGGCGCCGGTAACGGCGTCGGGCTCCTGACCTGCATGGATCTGGCGTGTTTCGAAGGACCAGTTGGCAGACATTGTGCTCCCTTTATGACCAGGGGCCCCACAGGGTCTGAGCCGGAATACACCGGAGCGACACGTGTGGCCCGCGCTTGCCGGTACGCCTGATTGCGTACGGCCAGGTCTTCACCCGGGGCACCCCACCGCGGTTGGAGGGTTGCCGGCCAGCAAGCCGGGGCTATCTGCTGGCACTCATGACCTGTACCTATAGAACCAACGGCGGGGCAGTTGCGCAACCCATATGACGCAGCGTGAAAGTTGTCCATTACGCCGCTTAGGGTTGCCTTAGTCGAGACACAGGTCACAACGTGCCAAGATGTTCGCATGCGCCTGGATCACGTCTCTTACGCCTGCGAATCCGACGGCCTGCTGGCCACTACGGAACGCATTGCTGCTGCCCTGGGAACCGACTTCGTCAAAGGCGGAGTCCATCCCCGTTTCGGTACCCGCAACATGATCCTCCCGCTGGCGAACCACCAGTATGTTGAGGTTGTTGAAGTACTGAACCACCCTGCCTCGGACAAGGCTCCCTTTGGACAGGCCGTCCGTGCACGCTCCGAAGCCGGCGGCGGCTGGATGGGCTGGTGTGTTGCCGTTGAGGACCTTGCTCCCTTCGAAGAACGCCTTGGCCGCTCCTCCGTCCCCGGCAACCGCAAGTTCCCCGACGGACAGGAACTCACGTGGAGGCAGATCGGCATCAACGGCCTGATCGCTGACCCGCAGGTTCCCTACATGCTGCGCTGGGACGAGGACAAGGCCGACCTCCACCCGTCCCGTGCCCTCGACGGCGCCGTCTCGCTGCAGTCACTCACCATCGCCGGTTCCGCCGAGCGCGTGACCGAATGGCTGGGCATGCCCGTCGAGAAGCCGCTGGAGTCCGTGGACGTCACCTGGGTCTCTCCCAAGGGCACCCCGGGCATCATGTCCGTCACCTTTGCCACTGAAAAGGGTCTCGTCGAGATCTAGTTCTGCTTCCGGTTCGAGAAAACGCTCCGGTTTGTGACAATCTCTCCGGTGCGCCGGGGGCGATTGGTCCCGAACCGGAGCGTTTTCCACATTGCGGGGAGGGCTTGGGTGGGTTCCCTCCACTTGGGGACATCCCTGCCGGTTTGGGACACACCTCCGACCCCGATTCCTCCACTTCGGGACATCCCTGCCGGTTTGGGACAATCCTGCGCGGCGCCACGGCAGGAAAGTCCCAGACTGGCGGGCAAGTCCCCAAGTGGAGGGTTTTCGGCGCGGCACAGCTGAGAGGACGTGTACCGGCACTTCCCCGAAGGAGCTTTCAGCCCCACGGCGGGAGTACCCTCCAGGCAGGGCAGAGTACCTCGCAGACGCGGCGGGCTTCCATGCAGGATTTCGCCGGTTCTCCACAAATTGTCTTCCCGGATGCCGGGCCCGGCTGACAAGCCGCAGAGTGGTCCCCATGTCGACCACATTCTTGTTCGCGGCTGAGGCCGACCTGGACGGAACGAGCCGCCGGGATCTGGCACGCAAATGCTCTATGGGGAAACTCGTTCGGCTCAGACGCGGTATCTACATCCATGCTGAGGAATGGCAGAGGCTCGCTCCCTGGGAGCGGGAACGCGTGCGGCTTGCAGCGGTCGCGGGTGACCAGGCATCCGGAAGAGTCGTGATTCAACAGTCAGCTGCCAGAGTGTGGCGCATACCCGTAATCGGCCGTTCAACCGGATTCATGCTGCTGGCATCCGATGCGACACATGGACGCTCCCGCGGCGATCTACGCTGGGCAGAACGCCGCCTCCTTGAACCTGTGGCCGTTGTTGACGGTATCTCGGTAACATCCCGCGCCCAGACCGTCCTCGACATGTCTGCATACCTGCCCTTCGAACAGGCCGTACCAGCCATGGACCACGTGCTTCGAACCGACCACGGCCAGAAACTGCCTGCGCTGGAGAAGTCGGACCTTCGGCGCCTTGCACGCCAATATGTCTCTCTCACCAAGCAGACGCGGGCCCTGCGGGTCATCGACTTCGCCGACGCCCGCTCGGAATCCCCCGGCGAGTCCTATTCCCGGGCACTCATGTACCGGCACGGCCTGCCGATTCCGGATCTGCAGCGCGAGTTCCACGGACCCGACGGACGCCTGCTTGGCCGGACCGATTTCTACTGGGAAGAGGGAAACCTGGTCGGCGAATTCGACGGCGCCGTGAAGTACGGCCCTGTCACGAATGGCAGTCATCAGGCAGGACGGGACGCACTCATCCAAGAGAAGCGCCGGGAAGACAGAATCCGCGCCACCGGGGTCGGATTCGTTCGGTGGACCTGGTCCGAAACCGCCCGGGACGCCGCCCACCCTGACGGACTGGTGCAGCTGTTGGTCGGGTCAGGCCTGCGGAGACGGCGGCGTCGCTAATCCTGCTGCCGGTTCGCAGTTCTGCTGCCAGTTCTAACCGGGAGCAGAACTGCTAAACGGTCGATTTTCCGAAAACCGGCAGCAGATTGGTCGGGCTACCCGCGAAAGGCACGGGCCAGCTCGGCGTTCACAGCGCGGACGACGGCGGGATCCACCTTGAGCACCCTGCGGTCGTAGGTGAGCAGGCCGTTGACCTCGTCCTCCACGTCAGTGAGCTGGGTGTAGACGGTCGCAGCAAGGCCTTCCCGCAGCGCAGGTTCGATCTGGGTCCGGTGCAGCGCGGTGTAAGCCTTCTCGAGTTCAGCCCGGCTGTGCAGGGTTTTACCGTAGCCAAAGACTTTGCTGTTCCAAGTGTGTCCTTCGAGGGGAAGGCTGAATCCGCCGTACTCGGAAAGGACGATGGCACGCGGATCACGCTGCCAGCGCCGGCGGATCCGGAACGGAACGGCGTACACGTGCAGGCTCTTGGCATCACCGACACCCTGGTCGTGCCAGCCGCTGGCATGGTCGATAGTCCGGGTAGCGTCCAGTTCCCGGAGCTCAGCGGCGACGTCGGCTGCGTCGAACTGGCCCCAGCCTTCATTGAACGGTACCCAGAGGGCGATGCTGGGGACACTCCGCAGCAGGTCGACGGTCTGCCGCACTTCGCGGCGGAAGGCTTCCCGCCCGGCTGCGTCGCTGCGGCCGAACTTCGCATAACGGCGGTCGCTGCGGCTCCCCCTGCCCGGCAGCGGCACAGGTTCGGGCGACCGCCCCTCCCCCATCCCGCCGTTGACCATGTCCTGCCAGACCAGCATGCCCAGCCGGTCGCAGTGGTGGTACCAGCGCAGCGGCTCAATCTTGATGTGTTTGCGCAGCATGGTGAAACCCAGGTCCTTGGCGGTCTGGATGTCGAACGCCATCGCCTCGTCCGACGGCGGCGTGTACAGTCCGTCCGGCCAGTAACCCTGATCCAGCAGCCCGGCGTGCAGGTACGGTTCGCCGTTGAGCAGCAGGCGCCTGTGTCCGGCGGAATCGGTTCCGGTGCCGAAAGTCCGCAGTCCGAAGTAGCTCCGCACTTCGTCCGCCCCCAGGCGCACCCGGACGTCGTAGAGGAACGGATCCTCGGGACTCCACTGCCTCGGATCAGGCAGGGACAGCCGGAACGGTTCCCCGGGCGTAAAAGCAGCCGCTGCCACTTCGGCCCCGTCAGCGAATACTGCCACCTCGGCCCGCTGCCCCGGCCCGGCCGCCACACCGTCGGCGGACACGGTGATTTCGACGCCGTCCAGCGAGTCCAGCGGCGTCAGCACCACATCGCGGATCCAGGTTTCAGGGACCCGTTCCAGCCAGACCGTTTGCCAGATGCCTGACTGTGCCGTGTACCAGATGCCTCCGCGTTCCAGCTTCTGCTTGCCGCGGGATGCCCCGGTCGTATCACTGGCGTCCAGCACCCGCACCACAATCTCGTGCTCCACGGAACGGGCCGCAGAACCCGAATCCGTATCCAGCAGCGAGGTGATGTCCAGGGTGAAGGGAAGGTAGCCGCCGTCGTGTTCCCCGGCCGGCCGGCCGTTGACCTGGACTGTGCAGGACTGGTCAACGGCTCCGAAATGCAGCAGCACGCGGCCGTCCGTTTCCTCGGGCACCGTGAACGTACGCCGATACCAGAGGGCCTGGTCCGGCTGCAGCTGGCGTTCGACGCCGGAGAGCGGCGCCTCGGGCGAGAAAGGCACCAGGATCCGGCCGTCCCAGGATGTTGGCCGATCGGTTTGGCCTGCAGAGGTGATGGCGAAGTCCCAGTGTCCGTTGAGGTTTTGCCAGTTTCCGCGCACCAGCTGGGGCCGCGGGTATTCGGGCAGGACGTTCTGCGGGTCCAGGGCTTCGCCCCAGGGTGTCAGCAGTGCCATCGAGGCGTCAGTCTCCAATTCCAATGGCGGATCCGAACAGGGCAAACCCCACGAACCCGGCGATGTCCACGAGCGCGTGGGCAATGACCAGCGGCATTACCCGCTTGGTTTTCCAGTAGGCATACCCGAACAGCAGGCCCATCAGGAAGTTCCCGATTCCGGGGCCGATGCCCTGGTACAGGTGATAGCTGGCCCGGATGAGCGCGCTGGTGATGATCATGGCCGGCACCGACCACCCCAGCGCGCGCAGCCGGGTGAACAGGTATCCAACCACAATGACCTCTTCAAGGACCGCATGCCGCAGCGCGGACAACACCAGGACCGGAAGGGTCCACCAATACGTGTCCAGGGCCGCCGGGACAATGGCGGTGGTGATGCCCATTGCCCGTCCGGCGGCGTAAACACCAAGTGTCCCGACACCGATGACGGCCGCGAGTGCGAAGCCGAGCCCAAAGTCCAGCAGCGGCCGGGAGAAGGTGAAGCCGATCCGCCGGAACGCCGAGCGGCCCGGTTCGGTCAGCAAAAACAGGGCCAGCGCCACAGGGACCAGCGAGAAGAAGATGCCCAGCAGCTGGTAGACGAGGTCAAAGAGCGGGCTGTCATCCAGTACCGGGTTGAGCGTGGTGGTCTGTCCCTGCAGCGGCCCCTGTGTCATCTTGTCCAACAGGCGCACGACGGCGTACACGCCCGACTGCCCCAGGGACAGTCCCAGCACGATCAGGATTTCGACTGTGAGCCTGCGCCGCGTCCCGGCATCGGGCACGGAGTCAGCAGAGGCGGAGGGCATGTGCCTATTGTGCCTGATCGGGTTCCCGGCCCGCTGGCCCCGCACTTGCGGTTAACCGCCGAGTGCATTTCACTGGTTGAAATGCCAATACCACTGTGCGGCATTTCACCGTACGGCGCTGAGCGTCGACAGCGAACAGACAGGATGACGTCTTGGTTCTTATTTCTCAGGATTCCGCTCCGGGGACAGCCCTCACCGTGAATGTTGGTACGGGCCCCCTGGAGCCTGACGCCATTCTGGCTGTGGCCCGGAGGGGCGCCAGGGTGGCGCTGACTGCCGGATCCGTGACGGCGATGCAGTCCTCACGTGCCGTCATCGAATCGCTGGCCGCTGATTCCAAGCCCCACTACGGCGTCTCCACCGGGTTCGGCGCGCTGGCTACGAAACAGATACCTTCCAGCCAGCGGACAGTACTGCAGCGCTCGCTCGTGCGCAGCCACGCGGCGTCGTCCGGTCGCGAGGTCGACCGGGAGGTGGTCCGTGCCCTGATGCTCAACCGCCTTTCCACCCTCGCCACCGGAAGGACCGGGGTTCGCCCGGCCGTGGCCCGGGCATACGCAGCCCTGCTCAACGCCGGCATCACTCCCGTGATCGGCGAGTACGGTTCGCTCGGCTGCTCCGGTGACCTGGCGCCGCTGTCCCACTGCGCACTGGCCCTGATGGGTGAGGGCAGGGTGCGCGACGCCGATGGAAGGGAAATGGACGCGTCCGCGGCGCTGGCGGCGGCTGGGCTGGAACCCCTGGAGCTGCAGGAGAAAGAGGGCCTGGCGCTCATCAACGGCACGGACGGGATGCTGGGAATGCTCACCCTGGCAATCGCGGACCTGCACCGGCTGCTGACGATAGCGGACATTGCAGCGGCCATGAGCGTTGAGGGCCTGCTGGGGACCGACGCCGTGTTCGCCGCCGATTTGCAGGCCCTCCGTCCGCAGCCGGGACAGGCCGAGTCCGCGGAGAATATCCGGACCGTCCTGCGCGGATCGGTGCTGTTGGAGGAACAGAAAACCGGTGAGTTTACCCGGGTCCAGGACGCATACTCCCTGCGCTGCGCTCCACAGGTGCACGGTGCGGCACGGTCAACCCTGGGACACGCTGAGCATGTGGCAGCGTGCGAGCGGGCGTCCGCCGTGGATAACCCGGTAGTGACCCCCGACGGCCGGGTCGAGTCCAACGGAAACTTCCACGGCGCTCCAGTGGGCTACGTTCTGGATTTCCTGGCCATCGCAGTCGCAGACGTCGCCTCCATGAGCGAGCGGCGCACCGACCGCTTCCTGGACCGCAACCGCAGCCACGGGCTCAACGCTTTCCTTGCGGATGACCCCGGCGTGGATTCCGGACACATGATTGCCCAGTACACCCAGGCCGGAATTGTCTCAGAGCTCAAGCGGCTGGCCGTACCTGCGTCGGTGGATTCAATTCCTTCCTCGGCAATGCAGGAAGACCACGTTTCCATGGGATGGGCCGCAGGCTTGAAGCTGCGCACGGCCCTCGACGGGCTGTCCCGGGTACTTGCGGTGGAAATACTGACCTCGGCGCGGGCCCTGGATATGCGCGACGGCGGCTTGGCCACCGCCCGAAGCGCACCGGTCTCCACGGCGGTCCGCGCGGCAGTCCGGTCAGTCGCAGAGGGGCCTGGACCGGACCGGTATTTAGCGCCCGAGATTGAGGCTGTTTACCGGCTGGTCAACGACGGTTCCCTGGTTGCTGCCGCCAACAGTGTGCTGGATGCTCCGCTGCACTAGGCTGCAGGCATGAATTCGCCAGACACTCCTCCGGGTTCCGCCGGTGCTTCCGGGGACAAGGTCCGCCTCACGGCAATAGTCCGCGGAATGGTTCAGGGTGTTGGCTTCCGCTACCGGGTCCTCCGGCAGGCACTGAAGCTGAAGCTGACCGGGACCGTGGTCAACCAGCCGGACGGGTCGGTGGTCATTACTGCGGAGGGGCTTCCGTCGGCACTCGACGGACTCATTGAATGGGTTCGTTCGCCATCGGCACCGGGCGTCGTTGAAAACGTCGAAGAACACCACTCGCCCGCTACCGGTGAGTTCAACAGCTTCGACGCCGGATAGCGGTCCGGCAGGCGGAAACGGCCCCGGACATGAAGAACGCCGGCAGACTGTGGGGTTGGTTGGGGGGAACAACCCTAGTCTGCCGGCGCCGGATAGTTCACTACGCTATCCATTCATCACTCGCACCCTTATGAGGTACTAACTACGTTAGGACAGGGGTCTGGAAAGCTCCTGTCAGCAAGCTGGCAACTTCCTGAGAGTGGCTGCAGACCTACGCGGCGCGCTTCAGGTCCTGGGCACCCGTGGGCCTGCCAGCGCCCTGGGTGCCGGCCTGGGCGGGACGGGGCTTGCTGCCCTTCTTCTTTTTCGCCGATGCTTTTTTGTTCACCACGGACTTGCCGGCGGACGGGTTCTTCACGGCCGGGGTTTTCGCAGCGGCCGGCGTCGCACCAGGTGTGCCGGAGGCAGCCTTCGGCGAGACAGCCGCGCTGGCAGATAATCCATCGGCAGCGGCAGGGAACACCGGCGCTGCGGCATCCTCCTGGCGGCTCAGCAGGTCGCGTGCGAATACCGCCTCTGCACCAGGTTCACGGAAAACCGGCGCAGCAGCCGCCTGCTGGGAACCAGCGGACCACGGCGATGCCGCCGGACGGGTGCCCGGACGTGCCGGGGTCAACGCCGCACGGATTTCCTCGGCTGCAAAACGGGTGGCATCGATAAACGCGGCCGCAGCTGCGTCTTCCGGCGCATGTTCAACCCGGCGGACAGCAGAGCGCTTCACCAGCCGGTACGCGGCGGAAACCACCACTAGGATGGCAACACCCGTCCCGTACATCAGGGCCAGGGACAGCGCCAGGGAAGTTGTCCCGCCAGAGAAGGAGCCGTACCCCGCCACCGCCAGGACAAGCCACACAACGCTCACCGCTGTAATGACAGAACGGGCTTTGACGTAGAAGGGACGCTGCTGCACGCCGGCTAGCTGCGGCGGCATGATTTCTGGCACTGACGAGACCTCTCAAAAGCACAAACAGCAGGACTGGAATAGGAAATTGGCCGGAGCCGGCCTGCCCTTCAACTGTAGGTTTCCCAGGCCCTGCCTTTGACCATTCCCGCGCTGTTTCACCGATTCGTTACATGCCGGGGATGAGAGATTGGTCACAGTCCCGCACGGGCGGGTGAAAGCGCCTCGGAGACGTCCAGAAACGGGTGCCTGCCAAGCAGCTGGGCGGCAGCGAGTTCGGCTATGCCTGAGGAGGTTTGGAACCCGTATCCACCCTGCCCAGCCAACCAGAAAAAGCCGGGAACGGCGTCGTCGAACCCCACCACGGGCACTCCGTCCGCTGCCTGGGTGCGCAGCCCCGTCCAGGCGCGGACAGAGCGTCCCAGCTCCAGGCTGGTCAGGGAGTTGACCAGGGCGACCAGCTCCGCCACGTCCTCGGGCCTGTGCCGGGCGTCCTCCGGCGGACTCGGAACCGCTTCCGACGGGGAGACCAGCACACCCTCAAGGTCTGGGCGGTAGTAGAAGTTATCCAGCGCGCCGGCGACCATCGGCCCGTCCGCTGCCGGCGGGTTGCCGGCCTCCACGATCGCGGCAGTTCGCCGGTAGGGCTGGAGCCCGCGCGGCCGGGCGCCGAACAGGCCGGCGACGGAGTCGGCCCAGGCGCCGGCCGCGTTGACGACTGCAGCCGCACTGAAGCTCTCCTCGCCTGCAGAGACCAGCCACTCACCTTCCCTGCCGCGTCTGACGGCATCCATCCTCCGGCCAGTCAGGATACGGCCGCCGCCGGCCTCAATCCGTGCCCGGTGCCAGTCCATCAGGATGTCCGTATTACACGAGACGGACGTTGTATCGAGCCCTGCGGCTTCGAAGTTCCCGGCCGCCAGTTCCGGCGCCAGGCCCATGGCCTGGGCGACGGTGATCGGGTGCATGTGTCCGCTCGCCCGGTCCCGGACATCCTCCTCGCGGCCCACGAGCATAAAGGACCGGGGCCGCAGAATTGGCTCGGGCAGGCCGGCCTCCAGTTCCCGGATGAGCGCCAGGGTGCGAACGGTGAGGTCCTGGACTACGGGCGGGCCGTAGCTGGGGATGAGCTGCCGGGCGGAGCGGGAGGAGGTGTGGTATCCGAGTTCGTTCTCGGCTTCCAGGAGCACGACTCCGGTTTCCCCGGCCAGGCGCGAGGCGAGGGAGAGCCCGGCGATACCACCGCCGATAATGAGCACGGGAATCTCAGGCACCGGGCACCACCGTCAGGATCGTCGCATCGTCCGCTTTTTCACCGATAGCCGCCTGCCGGCGGCGAAGCTCGAGCAGCAGCTGCTGCGCGCCGACGGGTGTTGATGCCGCCCTCAGGAAACTGCAGGGGCTGTCCACCAGCCCAAGGTCAACTGCACGCCAGGCTCCGTCGGATGCCAGCACCACGCGCTTCGGGGCGGGCAGGCGGGCCAGATGGGCGTGCTGTACCGCTTCCGGTTCCCGCCGGGCCACCCAAAGGCGTCCCGGCGTATTGCGCAGCTCCCGGTCCCGGCGCAGCAGCTCCCGCGCCTGGTCGGGGTCGGCCGGGTGTTCGCGGTGGACACGAAGGTCCGCAGGTTCGCTCGTCACATGCACAACGGATCCATCCTCCAGTTCCACTGCCGCGTGGCAGTCAGCCAATACCATCACGTCGACGCCGCCGTCTGTGAGCTGCGCGAGGGCCAGCGCAGCGCTCGGGAAGCGGGTATGTTCATTCCCGGCCCGCTCCTCCCCCACCCGGTCCATGCGGCGTAGAGCCTCAGCCAGCATGCCGCCTGCTTCGGAACCTGAAGCAGCATCCGGGCCGGGCTTCGCCTTGGCGCTCTCGGCCAGCAGCAGATCCAGTGTCCGGGCATACCAGGACGGATTGGACGCTCCGGGCAGGTCCAGTTCCGGCAGCAGCGAGGTGGCCCCGTCAATCACCCAGGCACTGGCGGCTGCGTAGCCGCAGCTGTCCTCGGTGACGTGCCCGTCCCCTTCTGTCTGTACGCGGACGGAGTGACTCCAGGAAGTGGGCATAGCTCATTCTGGCACGCGTCCTACAGCCAGGAGAGGTCGTCGGTCAGGATCTCCATGAGAGTCTCCGAGCCCACGAGGTAGAGTCCGGGATGGCGCTGCGCCCCCGCCAGCAGGTTTGAAGCCATGCACAGCGCCCAGCCGCGCGCCCGCAGCCAGACGGCCGGATCGGCGTCGTACCGGGCGCCCAGCGCGCTCCGGAACGCGTGCCGCCCGGCTGGGTCGAACACCAGCCAGGCTGCCGCGAGGTCTGCGGCCGGGTCTCCGGCGGTGAGGTCGCCGAAATCGATGACAGCCTGGAGGCCCCCGTTTCCGGCAATCAGGTTGGCCGGGTGCAAATCCCCGTGCAGCCAGAGCGGCTCCGAGTTCCAGCCGGGCAGCTCCAGTGCCTCCGCCCAGAGCTCAGCGACCCGGGCCGCATGCGGCACCATTCCCGAGTGGAGCCGTTCCTGCACGGCCGCATCCCGGGATGCCAGCGGACCGCCCACCGCGGGGTTGCGCGGATAGTCCGGCGGCGCGGGTGTATGGAAGGCATTGAGGAACCCTGCCAGCGGCGTTGCCAGCGAAACGTTTCGGTCCCGCGGCTGCAGGGACACGTCGAGTCCGTCATACCAGGTGCTGATGCTCCAGGGGTACGGATAGGGCTCCTGGGGAATCCCGCAGTAGACGGGCGCAGAAGTAGCCGTAGCCAGCCCGTCCGTAAGCACCGGCAGCCACTGCTGTTCCTTGGCCATCAGTACGGCGGCGTCATCCCGCCGGGGAAGGCGGACGGCGTATTCGCTGCCCAGCCGGAAAACATGGTTGACCCAGCCATCGCCCACGGGAGCAAGCGGTTGGTCCGCCAGCTGCGGCTGCTGGGCCTGCAGCAGGCCGCGGACCAGCTCGGCATCCACCCTGAGCCGGGACGGCACGCTAGCCATGCCAGCACCCTACCCCGGCCGCGGGCGTCCGGGCAGGGCGGTAAACGCCGAAAGGCCCCGGAGCCGGCGCATCAGGTCGATTGACCGTCAGCGCCGGTTCCGGGGCCGGTGCGGGTGTGCCGCGGTGCTAGGCGGAGACGCCCAGGCGTTCCAGGATCAGCTCGCGCACGCGGCCGGCGTCGGCCTGTCCGCGGGTTGCCTTCATAACGCCGCCGACGATCGCACCGACGGCCTGGATCTTGCCGCCGCGGATCTTGTCCGCAACGTCCGGGGCTGCTGCCAAGGCTGCATCGATGGCTTCGAGCAGGGCTCCGTCATCGGACACCACGGCCAAGCCGCGCTTCTCGATGACTTCCTCCGGAGTGCCTTCGCCGGCGAGGACGCCGTCGAGGACCTGGCGGGCCAGCTTGTCGTTGATCTTGCCCGCCTGGACCAGGCGGTCCAGCTCAACGATCAGCTCCGGTGTGACGCCGGTATCCACCGGATCAACTTCGGCTTCCTTGGCACGGCGGGCAACCTCGCCCATCCACCACTTGCGGGCAACCTGGGCGGAGGCACCGGCTGCGATGGTCTCCTCAATGGCTTCCATCACGCCGGCGTTGACGACGTCGCGGAATTCCGCGTCGGAATAGCCCCAGTCTGCCTTCAGGCGCTTGCGGCGCTCGGCCGGCGGCTCGGGCAGCCGGGAACGCAGTTCCTCGATCCACTCCGTGGTGGTGACTACGGGCAGCAGGTCGGGTTCCGGGAAGTACCGGTAGTCATCGGCGTCGGACTTGGGCCGGCCGGAGGTGGTGGACCGGGTGTCCTCGTGCCAGTGACGGGTCTCCTGGACGATCTTCTCGCCGGAGTCCAGCACGGCGGCATGCCGCTGGATCTCGAACCGGACGGCGCGTTCGACGGCGCGCAGCGAGTTCACGTTCTTGGTTTCCGAACGCGTGCCGAACTTTTCCTGGCCGTGCGGGCGCAGGGATACGTTGGCGTCGCAGCGGACGTTGCCGCGCTCCATCTTCGCGTCGGAGACCCCGAGGTTCTTCACGATTTCCCGAATGGCGGCCACGTAGGCCTTGGCGAGTTCGGGTGCGCGGGAACCGGCGCCCTCGATCGGCTTGGTGACGATTTCCACCAGCGGAACACCGGCCCGGTTGTAGTCCACCAGGGAGAAGTCGGCGCCCTGGATGCGGCCGGCAGCGCCGCCCATGTGGGTGAGCTTTCCGGCGTCCTCTTCCATGTGCGCGCGTTCGATCTCGACGCGGAACACGGTGCCGTCCTCCAGCTCAACGTCCAGCCAGCCGTCGTACGCGATGGGGTCTTCGTACTGGGAGGTCTGGAAGTTCTTGGGGGTGTCCGGGTAGAAGTACTGCTTCCGGGCAAAGGTGCAGGATTCGGCGATCTTGCAGTTCAGCGCCAGGCCGATCAGGATCGAGTACTCCACAGCCTTTTTGTTGACCACCGGCAGCACGCCGGGCAGGCCAAGGTCCACGGGGGTGACGTTGGTGTTGGGTACGTCGCCGAACTCGTTCGGTGCGTCGGAGAACATCTTGGTCTTGGTGTTGAGCTCCACGTGGACCTCGAACCCCAGCACCGGGTCATACTTCTCCATGGCCTCTTCGAAGGGAAGGGTTTCTTCCTGGGTGTGCACGGACATTACTTTCCTCCTCCGAGTACGGGTGCCGAGGCCAGCAGCGGGCCGCCCCACTTTTGCTCCAGCAGGCCTTCAAGTGCCGCGCCGGCACGGTAGAGGCGAACATCTTCACGGGCCGGAGCCAGGAACTGGATGCCAACCGGCAGCCCGTCGGCCAGGCCGCCGGGGATGGAGATGCCGGGAACGCCGGCCATGTTGGCCGGAATGGTGGCGACGTCGTTCAGGTACATGGCCAGCGGATCATCCAGCTTTTCGCCGAGCTTGAACGCGGTGTTCGGCGAGGTCGGGGAAATCAGCACGTCAGCCTGCGCAAACGCGGCGTTGAAGTCGCGCTGGATCAGGGTGCGGACCTTCTGGGCCGAGCCGTAGTAAGCGTCGTAGTAGCCGGCCGAGAGGGCATAGGTGCCCAGGATGATGCGGCGCTTGACCTCGTCCCCGAAACCGGCGGCGCGGGTGGCACCCATAACGCGCTCAATGGTGAGCGGCGGGTCGGCGGGCAGGCGGCGCATGCCGTAACGGACGCCGTCGTACTTCGCCAGGTTGGAGGAGGCCTCCGAGGGCATGATCAGGTAGTAGGCGCCCAGCGCGTACTTGAAGTTGGGGCAGGAGACCTCAACGATTTCCGCTCCCGCGTCCTTGAGCAGTTCCAGCGACTCGTCAAAGCGGGCCTGCACGCCGGGCTGGTAGCCCTCGCCCTGCAGTTCCTTGATGACGCCGATGCGCATGCCCGCGACGCTGCCGTTGCGGGCTGCCTCAGCCAGGTTGCCCACAGGGTCGCTCAGCGAGGTGGAGTCGCGCGGATCGTGTCCGCCGATGACTTCCTGCAGCAGCGCGGCGTCCAGCACGGTCCGGGACACCGGGCCGATCTGGTCCAGCGAGGAGGCCATGGCGATCGCACCGTAGCGTGAGACGCCGCCGTAGGTGGGCTTCACGCCAACGGAACCGGTGACGGATGCGGGCTGGCGGATTGAACCGCCGGTGTCCGTACCGAGGGCCAGCGGTGCTTCGAAAGCGGCAACGGCCGCAGCCGAGCCGCCGCCGGAGCCGCCGGGGATGCGGTCCAGATCCCAGGGATTGCGGGTGGGGCCGTAGGCGGAGTGCTCGGTGGAGGAACCCATGGCGAATTCGTCCAGGTTGGTCTTGCCGAGCATCGGCATGCGGGCGGCACGGATCCGGGAGATCACGGTGGCGTCGTAGGGGCTCATCCAGCCTTCGAGCATCTTGGACCCGGCAGTGGTGGGCTGGCCCACCGTCACAATGAGGTCCTTGATGGCGATGGGCACGCCGGCCAGGGTGTGCAGTTCTTCACCGGAGGCACGGGCCTTGTCCACACCGGCGGCAACTTCGAGCGCCTCATCAGTGTTGACGTGCAGGAACGCGTTAATGTCCCCGTCGACGTCGGCGATACGGTCCAGGTGCGCCTGGGTGACCTCGACGGCGGAAACCTCGCGGGAGGCCAGTTTCTCCGCCAGGACGGCAGCGGGAGAGGTAATCAGTTCACTCATGGAAGTCTTTACTCCTCATCCAGGATGGCAGGGACCTTGAAGCGGCCTTCGGCGTTGTCCGGCGCGCCGGACAGGGCCTGCTCATTGGTCAGCGTCTGCCCCACGACGTCCTCGCGGAACACATTCGCCAGCGGGATCGGGTGGGAGGTGGCCGGGATGTCCTCGCCGGCAACTTCGCTTACGGATTTGATCGAATCCACGATGACGTCAAGCTCGCCGGCCATTTTGTCCAGCTCGTCATCGGTCATCTCAATGTGGGCCAGCCGCGCCAGATGCGCCACAGCCTCACGATTGATCTCAGACATGAGTCTCCCATGCGTCTTATGCAGTATTTTCGGCCTTTACGCCGGTATCCGTACCAGTCTACGGCGTTTGGGCCTTCGGTTCGGGTGGCCGGGACATACAGGGCGCGGCTGCTTCACGCAGCGCGGAAACCCAGCGTCCGACGCCGGAGGGTGTGTTCCGCCTGCGCTCAGAGTTCCAGCCGGAAGACCCACAGAACGTAGTCTTCGCCGGGAACGGTCCAGTCGCGTTCCGGCACTCGCTCAAAGCCCAGGGACAGGTACATGCTGTGCGCCCCGAGCATGCTGGTCATGCTGGTCAGGGAAACAGCGTGGATTCCCTCGAGGCTGCGGGCGTGCTCCACGATGGCGTTGACGAGGACTCGTCCCACTCCCCCGCGCTGCAGGGCGGGATCCACCGCCAGCATGCGGAACTCGAGTTCACCTTCGACGGCGATGTCCGTGTAGGGCTGGCCGGCGAACGTCACGGCCGCGGAGCCTGCTACCACGCCGTCCTTCTCCGCTACCCACAGTTCGGCATGCTGGTCGCGGTGTTCGACGTTCTCAAGTTCCTGGACGTAGGGATTGTCGGCGTCAATGAACCCGGCCTTGAGGTACGCCTCACGGGTAATCCGGCGGATGTCTTCATAGTCAGCCGGTGTTGCCCGCCGGACGGTGATGCTCATTGGTGTTACGAATCCTTACGTGGGGGTTGATTTCCACGGTTGATTCTATCCGCGCACCCGCCTGTTCAGGCGCCGGTGGTGACGGCGCCCACAACGGCTTCGGGTGGACCGGTTCGCAGGTCCCGGGCGCGGGTCAGCGCCGGCGGGCGGCGGCTGCGCAGGCAACGCAGAAGCGTGCTTCCGGACGGATCTCCAGCCGCGCCTCGGGGATGGGCTCTCCGCAGCGTTCGCAGACTCCGTAGGCGCCGTCGTCGAGCCTCACCCGGGCGTCCAGGAGTTCCACGAGCGAAGCTTCGAGGGCCGCAAGCATTGAAACCTCATTGGCCCGTTCAACCGTGACGGTGGTGCCCTCGGGGTCGTGCTCGTCATCCGCAGGCGTGTCCTTTGCCGCCGCAGTCACTTCCCGAATATCTGCGAGCACCGTGTCGATTTTCGCGCGGGCTGAATCTATGTGCTCGTCGAGAATGGCAGCGAAGCGGGCGGTATCCAGGTCTTTGGGCGTTTGGGGCTTCGGTTCCTGGACACGTGCTGTGACGGCTGGTGCCAGCTTGCGCGATGCCGCTGTGACTTTACGGGGCATGGTGCGTCCTTCCGGGTCCATGGATCTCGCTCAGTTCCGGCTGCTCGAACAGTTCCGGCCGTTCGATCAGTTCCACCAATTATCCGCGCGGAAGCTTCTTTTACCCGCCCCCGCAGGCCCCGCTTTCCTCAGGGCTTAAACCTTTCTGCCACGTCCGTAATACACGTGCCCAGAGTGGCTGGAGAGCATCAAAGCTCAAGATTGCCTCAAGCCAGGCGCAGGAAAGACGAAATTCTCGGTCCCAGCGAAAATCAGGTAGCCGGGACCGGCCCGTTTCACACATGTGTTAGCTAGTCTCACTTCACCGTTCCTGATTGGTCTCGTAACGGAGTTCTAGCACTGGGGGTAGACATGAAGCAGGAAATCCGGCTCGCTCCGGGCATGATCGTCAGCTGCCAAAAAGGCATCAGCTCCGTGAAGCTGCGGGTCATGGGAGCTTCACGCTGCGACGGCTGCAGCAAGATGGGCGTCATAGTCCAGGTCATGGAAGACGCCGTGGTGGACAACTTCCACTACTGGAAAGGCCACGTGATTGTGATGGACCGGGACAAGATCACGGTGGATTCAAAAACCGCCGTGCCGTCCTGGACCGGCGCTTACTAAGCCTGCCACTGCGGCCCGCGGGGCGGGATGCCCCGAGGCTCATCGTTCTCCGGGAGCAGCAGACAGCTCCGCCAGGCTGGTGACGGAGGTGCACCACGCATCAAGGAGCGGCCGGTCATGGCTCAGGGCCAGGACCCCCATGCCGCGGGACTCAACCTCGCTGCTGATGACGCGAACCAGCGACGCAGTGGTGGCGGCGTCCAGCATCGCCGTCGCTTCGTCGCAGATCAGATAACCGGGCGCTGCCGCGAGTGACCTTGCCAGGCACGCCCGCTGGAGCTGCCCATCGGAGACTTCGCGGGGGTATCTGTCCAAGAGGTCCGGGGTCAGCTGCACCTGCGCGGCTAGCTGCTCGACGAGGTGCGCCCTCCCGCCCCGGCTTGTTCGCCGTGCCCCTTCCGCGATGATCTGCCGCAGCGTCAGCCTGGGACTGCAGGAGGCCCGCGGAGACTGGAAGAGCATCGCGATGCCGCAGCCGTGTCCTTTCTGTTTCCAGGGCCGCTGCACGGGTTGCCCGTTGCACGTCACCGTTCCCTCCCCCGCCGGCAGGAGGCCTGCCAGAATACGGGCCAGCGTGGTCTTGCCGCTGCCGGAGGGCCCCGTGAGGCCGACCTGCCCTCCGGCCGGGACACTGATGGTGACGTTGCGCAGGACAGCTGTGCCGCCGTAGCTGAATCCGGCGTCCACCGCGCTCAGTTCAGCGGGCATAGCCGGCCTCCGTTGCCGCCGCGAGCCGCTCGGCGTAGCTGTACTCCGGGGGAAGGTCCGTCAGCTCCGGGGAGGTGCCGGGCATCGCCTGAAGTCCGTTGGCGGGCAGGGCTGCGAGCAGATCCCGTGAGTACGGATGGGACGGAAGCTCCAGGACTCCGGACGCCGGGCCGGTCTCCACGATGCGCCCGGCATACATAACCGAGACTTCGTCCGCAGTGCCTGAATCGGCCAGGCGCTGCAGATCGTGGGTAATGAGGACGACGGCGGCGCCGGCGTCGGCGACGCGGCGCAGCAGCCCCAGCGTCAGCTGTGCCAGGTCAGGGTCCAGGCCGGAAACCGGTTCGTCGGCCAGCAGGACGTCCGGACCGCCGGCCAGGGCAAAGGCGATGGCTGCCCGCTGCAGCATGCCGCCGCTGAGCTCGTGTGGAAACGCGTCCAGCGCCTGCGTCTCCAGGTTCACCTGCGCCAGCAGATCCTGCGGGTTCCTGGCTCCGCCCAGTTCGCGGACCGTTTCCCCAAGCTGGGATCCCACGGTCCGCACGGGTGTCAGGTAGGTGGCCGGAGACTGGGGAACATAGCCGATGACCCGCCCGCGCAGTTTGGCCGCACGGGCGGCTCCGTCCCGCCCCGCAGTCAGCGGGGTCCGGGTGCCGGAGGCATCCACGTAGTCCAGCCTGCCCCCGGCCACCGTGCCGGCCGGGAGCATACCGAGGATGGCTGAGGCGAAGGTGGTCTTCCCGCAGCCGGATTCACCAACAAGGGCATGCACCCGGCCCCGGTGCGCGCTGAAGGCCACGTCGGTGGCTGCGTGGACCCAGGCTGCACCCCGCCGCGTGCGGCTGGGTATGCGTACGGTGTGCCCCTCGGCGCGGATCGCGATGCTGTTCATTGTCTTCCTTCCGTCCGGGAGAGGATGCCGTTCCCGCAGGCGGCCACAGCCAGGGTGGTAACCAGCAGGAGCAGCGCCGGGAAAACCAGGGCCCACCAGCCGCCGAGCATCACTTCCGACTGCGCTTCCTTCAGAAGCGTTCCCAGGGATGCCTGGTCCGGAGACAGGCCCAGCCCCAGGAAAGAGAGCGTGGACTCGTGCCAGATGGCGTGCGGGAGCAGCATGACAGTGGCCACTACCCCCTGTGCCAGCGTCCCGGGAAGGAAATGCCGCCGCAGTACCTCTCGCCGGGTCGAGCCAAGGAGGTAGGCAGCCTCCACGTATTCCCGGCTGCGCAGGGACAGGACCTCGGCGCGGACAATCCTCGCGACCTGCGTCCAGTGCGTGAGCGCAATGGACGCGATGATGGCTGTCACGGAGCCGCGGAACATCGCAACAATGACCACCCCCAGCAGCAGGTGGGGCACAGCGTTGATGCCATCGACCACCCGCATGACGATTCGGTCCGTCCGGCCGCCGAGCGCCGCCGACACGGCCCCTATCAGCATCCCGAGTCCCATCGAGGCAAGCGCACAGAGAACAGCGATGAGCAGTGAGACACGCAGCCCGGAGGCAAGCCGGATGAAGAGGTCACGGCCCGCGTGGTCGGTTCCGAAGGGGTGGGCGGCCGACGGCGGCAGCCGGGCGGAGCTGAAGTCGGTCAGCTTTTCGTCCGTGCCGGCAAGCATCGGAACAAAGACGGCGTAGGACGCAATCAGCACCAGGACAGCCACACCCAGGATCGTGCCGGCTGCACGGAGTCCCCGCCTCCGGACGGCGGGGCCGGTGAGACGGAGATCTGCAGCTTCCACGGTGCTAGACATCGGCGGACACCCTCGGATCAATCCAGACATACAGCAGGTCTGCGATCAGCGAACCGGCGAGCACTGCTGCGGTTGTCAGCACCGTCAAGGCCGCCAGCAGCGCGAAGTCCAGGGCCTGCGCCGAGGAAACCACCGCTGCCGCCAGTCCCGGCCAGGAGAACACCGTCTCCACCAGCACCGCCCCCACGATGACTTCCGGCAGCCGGGTGCCGAGGACGGCGATGAACGGAGCGAGGGCGGCAGGCATGACGTGCCGGCGGACGACGGTCCTTTCGGACAGTCCGCGCAGCAGGGCTCCGCGCACGGCGTCGGATGCGAGCGCCTCCCTGGTGGAAGCCCGCAGGGAAAGTGCCAGCCAGGGAAGCTGTGAAAGCGCCGTAGCCGTAACGGGGAGGATCATATGGCGCAGCACCTGCCCGGCAGTTGGCTCCGTGCCCGGATCGCTCAGCCCTCCCCCGGGCAGGAGCCCCAGGGCCAGGGCGAAAACCATAAGCAGCCCCAGCGAGATCACGAACGGCGGCAGCCCCTGGAGCAGGGTTGCCGCCGCTGCCGTGATCCGATCCAGGAGACCGCCCGGGCGGCGGGCGCACCGGGCAGCCAGCAGCAGCGAACCGACGGCTGCCAGGAGCAGGCCGGTTCCCGCGACCAGCAGCGTCCAGGGCAGCCGTTCAGAAATCACGGACGCCACCGGCTGGCGGAACACACGGGAGTAGCCAAGGTCTCCTGACAGCGCGGATGTCACCCAGTGCCACCAGGCCTGGATCCACGAGGTGCCCAGCCCGAGGGATTCGGACAGCACCTCGCGCTGTTCCGCGGAGGTCTGTGCAAAGCGGTCTCCCAGGTACGCGGCAAGCGGATCGAAGGGCGAGATGCTGGCGAGCAGGAAAACGAGGAGGGAGACGCCCACGGCCACCGGCATGCCCAGGCCCAGACGCCTCAGGACGATCACCCGCGTCTGGCGCAGGCGCCTGCGCCGTCGCGCCGGCCGGGACGCGGCTTCGATGCCCGGCACGGGTTAGTCCCGCGTCCAGTGGCGGAGACTCCACCAGAAGCCCCAGCCGACGTCGTGGGCGTGTGGTTCAAGCACGGTCTGGACGTTGTTCCAGCCCTGGTCTTCCTGCACGTAGTTGTGGTCGATGAAGGCCAGCATCACGTAGCCGGGGTCCTGGATGTACAGGTCCTGGACGGCCAAATAGTGCTTCGTGCGTTCGTCCGCGTCCAGGCTGCTGCGCGCGGCCTCAAGGTGGGTGTCCATTTCCGGGCTTCCGGTGCCGCCGGGATTGGCAAAGGGCGAGCCGCCCTCAAGCGGGCTGTGGAGGGTTTCGAAGAGCTGTGTGTCCAGGTCATACGGCTTGTCGCCGCCGCCGAGCAGGATGCCCACTTCTCCGCGCCGCTCCTCGATGACGTTCCAGTCCGTGCCGAGAAGTGTGACGTCCACACCGAGTTCGGACATGTTCGAGGCAAACGCGAGCGCGAGGTCCCGCCGCAGTGTGTCAGTGGCGTTGTAGGCAACCTCAAACCCGGCGCGCTCTCCGTCCCTGGTCCGGATGCCGTCTTCGCCGCGCAGCCAGCCTGCATCGTCCAGCAGCTGACCGGCTGCCTCGGGATCGTAATCGAACACCGCGTCCGGGTCGAAGGCTTCCCCGTAAATGTCAGCCACCGGAGTATGGGCGGGTTTGCCGCGCCCGCCCAGGACATGGTCAACCATGCCCTGGCGGTCAGCAGCCATGTTCATGGCCATAACTGCGGCCGGGTCAGTGGCAAAGGCACTGTCCGCCGGCAGCGACAGCCCGCGCCAGTCGGCCGTCTTGACGGCCTCGTAAATGTATCCGGACTTGCCCTCATACTGTGCTGCCAGCAGCGGCGGCAGGACCGTACCGTTGATTTCCCCGGTCTGGAGCCGCTGGGCCCGCGAATTGTCATCCGGGACGTGGATGATGGTGACGGTTTCAACTTCTGGAGCGCCGTTCCAGTGATCTTCATTGGCCGTAAGGACCGCTTCGCCCGGGCGGAGCGACGTGAGCCTGTACGGTCCGGTTCCCACTGGATCCGTGTTGAGGGTGGACTCTGCCGCCAGTCCCGGAGTCAGCCGTTCGGACGGTGCAATCCCCAGCAGGAGCCGGCTGGGGAAGCCCGCATAGGGGTATTTCAGGGTGAAGGTGACCGTGCCGTCCTCAGAGGCTTCGACATCCTGGAGCATGTCATAGGACGTTGCCAGTTCGGATGCCGACGCCGGATCTACGACGGCGCGGTAGGTCGCCGCGACGTCCCCGGCGTCCAGGTCCGTGCCGTCGGTGAACTTCACCCCGGGGCGGAGGTGGACTGTCCACTGGGTTCCTTCGGCGTTACTCTCCGGCATGCCTTCCGCGAGCCACGGCGCCAGCTCCGGAAGCGCCGAAGACCCGTCCTGAGGAGACAGGCGCAGCAGTCCGTCGTAGATCTGTGACTGACCGCTGTCTCCGTGACCGCCAACCGGGTTGAACTGTCCGGGTTCGTTTGCATCCGCCAGGATGATTCCGGTGGTCTCCCCCGGTGAGCCGCTGCAGCCGGCCACAACTCCGCAGACCAGTATGGTGCCGGCCGCCAAGGTCCTGCTCTGATGCTTTCCTGCTGGCATAGGGAAACCCCTCAACGTATGCATACGTGTGCAGCTATTGGTGGATCAATTCTCGATTCCTGCGCCGGGCACAGCTAGGGTTCAGGCATCGAAGGGGCGCTTCAAACCGAAATTGGTTTCGCAGCCTCAATCTGTAAGGGAAGGGTTCATGGGATCCGCTACCGGCAAGGCTCCAGAAGACTCCGCAGCCCGCGCGCTGGGCGCAGTGGATGTTGCGGCGTGGTGTACCCGGTTCGAGTTGATCTCAGATCCCACGAGACTGCAGCTGCTGCTCTGCCTGCATTTCAGTCCCGGCATCACCGTGACCCGGCTGGCAGCTGCTTCGGGGGTTTCCCAGACGGTGGTAAGCCAGTCCCTGCGCCGGCTGCGGGACAGGGAATGGGTTCAGGCGGCCAAGGTGGGGCGTGAACACCGCTACCGGATTGTGGACGATTCCCTGCACCAGCTGCTGCACGTCATTGGGGCGCCGCATTCGGACCACAGCGATCAGCATTCACGCACACACGGCGTGCCGGGGCCTGCCTAGGCGAGCGGCACCAGCCAGGCCGTGGTCACGGCTGCCAGCCGCTCGGCGTCGTCCATTTTTCGGTCCGGCGAGCCGGGACGGCGAACCGTCAGGCCCGCTTCCTCGGCGATGAGCGCGCCGGCGGCGAAGTCGTGCTCGTTCAGGCCCCGCTCCACGTAGGCGTCCAGCGTTCCGTCGGCCACCATGCACAGGTCCAGTGCCGCCGAGCCGAGCCGGCGCACGTCAGCGTAGCCGTCCATCAGGTCCGCGAGCGCTGCGTACTGTTCGGTGCGGACCTCCGGTTCGTAGGAGAAGCCCGTGCCCAGCAGCTTGCCCGTCCGCTCGGGGTCCGGCCCGTGCAGCTGCCGCAGGTTGCCGTGCTCGGCCAGCCAGGCGCCGTGGCCCTTCGCTGCCCAGTAGACGCGCACCAGCGCCGGTGCGTGGACCACCCCGGCCAGCCACTCGCCGTCGGCGTTTACCGCGGCCACCGACGTGGCGTAGAAGGGAATGCTGCGGATGAAGTTGGTGGTCCCGTCCAGCGGGTCCACGGACCAGCGGACGCCGGAGGGTTGCTCGGGAACGCTGGCTTCGAGTTCCTCGCCGGTCACTGTGTCGAAGGGACGCATCCGGTTGATCACGTCCCGGACGGCGTACTCGGCCTCGGTGTCATAGGCGGTGACCCAGTCTCCGGAGGCTCCCTTGTTCTCGACGTGCAGCCCCGCCTCCGACCGTTTGGCCAGCACAGCGGCGCCGGCGGCGGCTGCCTGCCGGGCGACGTCGAGCAGTTCCAGCGGGTCAGGGGCGGGTGCTTTCGTCATGGCGTGGTTTCCTCGTCCTCTGCGTTGTCCGCTGAATCGGTGGCCGCCGAATCTGGCTCCAGCGGTCCGTTTTCCAGCAGCTGGCGGAACCCGTCTTCGTCGAGCACAGGAACTCCCAGCGACTCAGCCTTGTCCAGCTTGGTGCCGGCATTCTCCCCTGCCACCAGGTAGTCGGTCTTCTTCGAGACCGAGCCTGATGCCTTGCCGCCGCGGGTGATGATCGCTTCCTTGGCCTCGTCCCGGCTGAAGTTCGGCAGGGTGCCGGTGACTACGATCGTGAGGCCTTCCAGGGTGCGGGGCTGGGATTCGTCGCGCTCGTCGGCCATGCGGACGCCCGCACGGGCCCAGGAATCGACGATTTCAACGTGCCAGTCTTCGGCGAACCATTCCTCCAGCGCCGCGGCGATGGTCGGGCCGACGCCGTCCACGTGCGCGAGCTGCTCTTCGGTGGCTGCCCGGATGTTCTCCATGGAGCCGAACGCGGTGGCAAGGGCGCGTGCCGCCGTCGGGCCCACATGCCGGATGGACAGTGCCACCAGGACCCGCCAAAGCGGCTGGGACTTGGCCTTCTCCAGCTCTTCGAAGAGCTTGCGGGTGTTGGCGGAGGGTTCGGAGGGCTTCTTGGCGGTGCCCTTGGTGTAGAAGTACGGCACCAGTTCAGTACCGACCACTACCCCCTTGGAGCGTTTGGGCCGTTCGATCCGGACGTCGGCCAGGTCTTCGACCTTGAGATCGAACAGACCGGCCTCGCTGGTCAGTGGCGGGGTCTCCGGTTCGGCGGGCGAGGTCAGCGCGATCGCCGCTTCCCAGCCCAGGGCTTCAATATCGAAGGCGCCGCGGCCGGCCAGGTGGAACACCCGCTCGCGCAGCTGTGACGGGCAGGAGCGGGCGTTGGGGCAGCGGATGTCGACGTCGCCCTCCTTTGCCGGCTTCAGTTCCGTGCCGCAGGAGGGGCAGTGGGTGGGCATCACGAAGTCGCGTTCGGAACCGTCGCGGAGTGCGGTGACGGGTCCCACGATTTCGGGGATGACGTCACCGGCCTTGCGCAGGACGACGGTGTCGCCGATCTTCACGCCCTTGGCCTTCACTACGTCCTGGTTGTGCAGGGTGGCCATCTCCACGGTGGAGCCGGCTACCTTGACCGGCTCCATCATGCCGTACGGGGTGACGCGGCCGGTGCGGCCCACGTTGACCCGAATGTCCAGCAGCTTGGTGTTCACTTCCTCCGGCGGGTACTTGTACGCCACGGACCAGCGCGGAACCCGGGAGGTGTGGCCGAGCGCGCGCTGGAGCGCGAAGTCGTCCACCTTGACCACAATGCCGTCGATCTCGTGGGCCAGGCTGTGCCGGTGCTCGCCATTGGTGGCAATGAACTCCAGCACCTCGTCATAGGTGTCCAGCACCTTGTAGTACGGCGAGGTGGGCAGGCCCCAGGCCTTGAGCAGCTCGTAGGTCTCCGACTGGCTGGCGGCACCCAGACCTTCCCGGGCGCCGATGCCATGCACGTACATGCGCAGCGGGCGTTCGGCGGTGACCTTCGGGTCTTTCTGCCGCAGCGACCCGGCCGCAGCGTTGCGCGGATTCGCGAACGGCGCCTTCCCGGCGTCGACCATTTTCTCGTTGAGCCGCGTGAACTCCTTGGACGGAATGAACACCTCGCCGCGGATTTCCACCTCTGCGGGAAGGTTCTCGCCCTGGAGGCGGCGCGGGATGGAGTCAATCGTGAGCACGTTGTGGGTGATGTCCTCACCGGTGGTGCCGTCGCCGCGGGTTGCCGCGCGGACCAGTTCCCCGTTGCGGTACAGCAGGTTCACCGCCAGGCCGTCGATCTTCAGTTCGGTCAGCCAGCGGACCTTCGACCCCGGCGCGATGGACGCGATGGAGGCTTCGGCGCGCTTCACCCAGGCATCGAGTTCATCCAGCGAGAACACGTCTTCCAGGCTGTACATCCGGGAGAGGTGTTCCACCGGCGCGAACGCTGCGGATACTTCGCCGCCGACTTCCTGGGTGGGGGAATCGTTGGTCACCAGTTCGGGGTGGAGTGCCTCGAGCTTCTCGAGCCGGCGGTACAGCTCATCGAACTCGGCGTCGGAGACCAGCGGCGCGTCCTCGTTGTAGTACGCGAAGCGGTACTTCCGCACCTGGTCGGAGAGAGTCTCATATTCTTCGCGCAGGCTGTCGCTGGGCGGTGTGTCCGTGCTGACGGCGTCGACGGCTTCTTCGGGGGATGTCTTGGCTGTGCTCACCTACCCAATCTTGCCGTATGTATGACGGCGGCGGGAGCTATGCGGGACCTGCCGGCTGCCGCGCGTCCCCGGCTCGGGAAATAAATTCCCAATGGCTGTCGATATCCGTGCGGCCCGTTCGACGGCATAGTAGGAGCAGCACGGAGCGCTCCCCCTAGAGATCAGGAGAATGCCATGAAGTACATGATGATTATGCGGACCACTGATTCGGCCGTTGAAGCTTCCAAGGACATGCCGTTTGAAGAAATCATCAACGCCATGGGCGCCTACAACGAATCGATGATCAACGCCGGGGTCCTGCTGGCGGGAGAAGGGCTGGCCGAGGTCACGGAGGACAATAACTTCGTCGTCGACTTCTCCCAGGAGCCGCCGCTGGTCACCGACGGCCCGTACGGCGAGACACACGAACTCTTCAACGGATTCTGGATCATTCAGGCTTCCTCAAAGGAGGAAGCTGTGGAGTGGGCCAGCCGGTGCCCGCTTGGCCCCGGATCGAAGCTGGAAGTCCGGCGGGTAACCGATGCCTCCGACTTCGAGGATTTCGCGGACAACGAGTACATCCAGAAGGAAGAAGGCTGGCGCGAGCAGGAAGAAAAGCTCCGGGCCGAGAACCCCTAGCGTCATGGCGTCCATGGACTGGGCTGGTGAGGACACCGCCGCGGCGGTCCGCCACCGGATAGACGCCGTTTGGCGGATTGACGGTGCCGGGATTGTCGCGGCCCTGGCCCGTGCCACCGGGGATCTGGGTCTGGCGGAGGACGTTGCCCAGGAAGCGGTGGCTGAGGCGCTGGCCTCCTGGCCAGCTGGGGGCGTGCCGCGGAACCCGGCTGCGTGGTTGACCGCCGTCGCCAAGCGCCGCGCGATTGATGCCTGGCGGCGGGCGGAACGCCTTCAGGACCGTTACGCGGATCTGGGCAGGAGTCTGAAGGACGTTGCCGATCCGGAGTGGGATCCCCTGCCGGACGACGTCCTGAAACTGGTTTTTGTGGCCTGTCATCCGGTGCTCTCCCGTGAAGCGCAGGTGGCGTTGACCCTTCGGATTGTGGGCGGGCTGTCCACCGGGGAAATCGCCCGGCTGTTCCTGCTTCCCGTGGCTGCGGTGCAGCAGCGGATCGTCCGGGCAAAGAAGACCCTGGCCGCCGCCCGGGTTCCTTTCGATGTGCCGGAACCGAATGAATGGGGAGCCCGTCTCGGCGGGGTGCTCGCGGTGATCTACCTCCTGTTCACGGAGGGATACGCTGCGTCCGCCGGGCAATCGTGGATGCGCCAGGACCTGGCAGCAGAGGCACTGAGGTTGGGCCGGCTGCTGTCCCGGCTCGTTCCGCGGGAGCCGGAGGCTCTCGCCCTGGTGGCGCTGATGGAGTTCCAGGCATCCAGGTTCCGCGGCAGAACGCGTGCGGATGGATCACCCGTGCTGCTGGCCGACCAGGACCGCACGCTGTGGGACCGCGCCCAGATTGAGCGCGGGCGGGCCGCCCTGGCTCAATCTGATGCTCTGAGGCGGGGCCGGGGTAACTATGCGCTGCAGGCTGCGATTGCGCAGTGCCATGCGGTTGCGCCGAGTGTCGAGGGTACGAACTGGCAGCGGATCGTGCTGCTGTATGAGGCGCTGGGCCGGCTGGCACCGTCTCCTGTAGTGGAGCTGAACCGCGCGGTGGCGGTATCCATGGCGACCGGTCCGGCGACGGCGCTGGAGATGGTGGACCGGCTTGCTGCCACGGGTGCGCTCCGCGGCTCGCATCTGCTGCCCAGCGTGCGGGGTGAACTGCTGTCCCGCCTCGGCCGGGCGGAAGAGGCACGGACTGAATTCAGTGCTGCTGCTCCGCTGGCGCGCAACGACCGGGAGCGGGAGGTCCTGGAGCGCCGCGCTGCCGGGCTGTGGATGCGCTGCGGATTAGTTGGCGCCCTTCCGCCAACGCACCTTGGATTTGATGTTGTGGATCATGCTGGCAGGCAGCCAACCGAACCGGTTCGTTATGGAGCGTGTGAAAACCGTGCTCTTCCACAAGGCCCCATCTCTCCTAATCGCTGCTGAACGGAGTAATTTTGACGTGAATATTCCGTAGGCGGTCAGCCTGAATCCACCCCGCCACTGACACGTGTTCCAGCGGCTCGTTCTCGCCGAAAGGAACGAAATCATGGTTATTAATTAGCATGCGCTTGTACATTGTATCCATGGGGTCGATACTCGCGACGGAGAGCTTTCCACCAATGTCCTCAGCATCGATAATTACATTGCGTCCCGGCCCAAGACTGCCCGTAACACGTACACGGTGTCGGTTGGTTACTTCATCAGCAGGTACTTCCAAAGTATGTTTAGAAGGACTCCACGCATTAGTATGCCAGGCAGGGCTGGGCGCTTCTTCGCCGTTGTGCACTATGGTCAACATTCCTTCATAAGGCTTTAAGGACCAAAGCTCAACTTCCTGCCCTCGCCATGTCCCATAATTCCCGGTGAGTTTCGTTCCATCTTTTTTCCACATAACTATAGACTCCCCTCCTACTGCGGCGCTGTGTGGTATAGGGGGGGGCGAAGGCCGTGAATCTCTGAACGGACCCCAGCGTCTGCTCGTCCAATGCACTCCCGTCCTTCACCACGAAGCCCCCGACGTATCTCTGCTCCCGTCGACCCGGAACTCAACCTACTCTGAATTCAGATCCCTATGCGTGAAAACCTAGGTCTTCCTTGTTAATGCCCCGCTCTCGCAGGGACCTAGCCGGCATCCTTACGCCAGCGCACTACGGAACTGATGTTGTGGACCATGTCCGCGGGTAGCCACCCAAAAACACCCTGGCGAGACACAGGTTCACTCTCAACGAAGGTTTGAAAGCCATGCTGTTCCATAAGGTCCATTTTTTCTTCGGTCCAGAAACCCCTGTCGGCTACTAGCGCCAGATTCCCGTCAGTATCTTCTCCGACGATTTCCACCTCTTTCCCTGGCCTTATCTCACCGGTCGCCAAGACGGCATGAATGTTAGTCACGTTATCCATCAGAACTCTCCGTGTGTGTGAGAAGCGGGGTCCTGGGAACTGGTTTTTGTGGTCGTGGGTCCGCCAGCCGGGCCCCGGCGAGTCTCCCCCGCTTTTGACAAGCGTCAGGGTGCCGTCGTCATTGGGGCCAGTCCCTCTCAGTTCGAATTCTTGGCCGTCCCAGGTTCCGTACTTACCGCTGAGTTTCATTCCATCCGTTCTCCACATGATTAGAGGCTAATCCACCCGCCGGAGTCCCTATCGTAGATCCCTGCCAGCACCTCGTTACCTTGCCTGTCAATACGCCGCATCTCCGCCCCGTCCTGCAATAGCGTATTTCCTTCGACCCTTCGGTAGGTCACTCAGTCCGTGCCGAATAGGATGATTTCCACTTGAAAATCCCATAATTGATCAGCAGGAAGCCAGCCATACACCATTGTGTGCCCTAATGGTTCATTCCTACTAAAAGGGTCAAAGTTGTAGTTATCGATTAATTGACGCTTACGCACCGTTGACATAGGGTCAATGCTCTCCACAGCGAAATGTTCATCTAAGTCTTCCGCTATGACCATAAGCTCGCACCCTGGACTAAAACTCGCCTTAACCCAGACCTCGTGGCGGTTAGTGACCTCTTCGGCCGGCACGTTCAAAGTATGTGACACGGACGTCCTGGCAAAGCGGTTAGGGAGAAACTTAGTCTGCCATTCTGTGCCCGAGACATCTCCACCATCTTTTATAAGTGTCAGCATCCCCTGGTACGGCTTGAAGGACCAAAGCTCGAATTCTTCACCCTGCCAAGTACCGTAATTTCCGGTTAACTTGGTCCCGTCTTGTTTCCACATCTCTACAGGCTAGTCCATCCGTTGTCGGCGTGGAAAAACACCAATCAGCACTTCGTTACCGTTCTTATCGATCCGGCACCTGATTCCAAACAGCGTTCACTTCAAATAAATCCCGGACCTCTGCCGACGGCACTTCCTTCGACCAGCACCCGCGCATAGTCGGCCGGAAACCCGTGACGTCTTCCGGCGGTGCCGACGCAGCGGCAAGAACGATTTGATCTCCAATCAGATCTGCAGGGAACTGGTACCCGTCCCACATGGCAACCCATCCAAGAACAGACTGGGGTACCGTGCGCTTCGGCGTGGCGATATCAGCGCCTTCCATAACTCCCCAGCCTGTTGCCACGTCGACGTAGACGGCGAGCAGCTGCTCCTCGTGACCCTCGCGGATCCTCCACAGTTCAGCACGCGGCGGGATTCGGCATTCGTCAATAAACCACACCGGCGCCACCCCGCCGCCTCACTGCGCAAAACCGGTCCCCGAGAATGGTGGACGATCAACGAATCCCGGAGCAATAGCGGTGTGCACATACGGCGACGGCGGCGCTTGGAACCGAAGCACATCCAAGAACTCCGCGTCCGGGTCCCAGGGAGAGCCCGGGAAACCGAGTCCGTGCGCCTCGTACAGATCTCTTGGTGATTTCACGTGCTGCACGTCAGCGACGTTCAGCGCATAACCGGCCAGCGTATCTCGGTTGGTCTCCACGAGACTCCGCACGTGTGCGGGGCTCAACGGCTTCTGGAAAATCATGCCCTCTGCTTTCAATATGGCGGAGTCTTGACTTAGGGGCTTCACTACTTCAATAGATCGTGCTCGGTCAGAACGACGTCCGATAGGTCTTCCCAACGAAACTCTCCGTGGTACTCACCCGGTCCGGCGATAGTGATTTCCGGGATCTCTCCGCGGCGGATCTGGTCCTCTTTCGGGCCGCCATCGACAAAGGCATACACCGTCCCCTCGCGGTATTTTTGGATGCCTACCCCGAGCCCTTGCCAAGTTGCTAGCACTGAGATGTCCACCAACCGGTCCAACTCTCTTTCAGAGACTATCCGGGTCCAGGACAAGGGCCTGCCCCTGTCATCCGCATCATCAGACGGCTGCCACTGTTCCCCCGGGGATTCTTCGGCATGCGTATAAAGAAACAAGCGTCCATGACCCAATGAGTTGGCCCGAAACCACTCACCCTGCAGCACACCGTACAGACCCGGGACCCGCATCCCATTTTGCAAGTATCGCTGTGCGCGCCGGTACTCTGGCTCGGCTGCCCCTCGCTCGTCTCCGGTATCGGGAAGAGGCGGGACCAATCGCAATCTAGTCACGGGGTCACCCCCGGAACGCCAGGGACGGCAACCGGTTCTGGACCACCTGAAGATCCTGCACCTGCGACTCCGGCACCACAGTCCAATACACCCCGGCATCAGCCTTGTTCAGCCCCAACGCCTCAGCCCGGTCCGCGTTATGCCCCGTATAGAACAACCGGTACACCTGCCCATCCTCCCCCTGGGCGGCATCCGTAATCCGGAACGGCTCACCCTGCCAGGAACACGTCGCCAGCAGCTCATAGAAGTCCTGGATCTCCCCCAGTCCCACCGTCCGGCGCCAAACCCCCTTCGGGGTCTGCTCAAAACCCTCCACTCCGGGATCCGACGCAGCCGCCACTTCAACGGAACGGCCTTCATTCACCAAATCAGCACGGAACACCTGCCCCTGCCACACCGCCGACCAGCCCATAATGTGTGACGGGATATGCGCACCAGGCCGGTAAATGCCCGAGGTATCCGCCACACCCCATCCGGTCGCCACCTCAAAATAGACCGCAATCAGTTCATCGGGCTGCCCGGCCCGGATCCTCCACAGCTCAGCTCCCGGGGGAAGCGCACACTCATCCAGGAAATACACCGGCACCACACCACCGGACCACGCAGCGAAACCCGTCCCCGTAAACGGCGGACGGTCCACAAATTCCGGGCCCGCAGCATCGTGCACATAAATAGACAACGGCACCTGGAACCGCAGCACATCAACGTACCCGGCCGCCCGGTCCCACGGCGTCCCCGGGAAATCCAGACCATGAACCGCAAACAAGTCCTCAGGCGTCCGCGCATTCACCGCATCCCCGGCGTTCACCACAAACCCCGAAATCGTGTCCCGGTTACCACCCACCAGGAACTCAACCTGCCCCGGACTCAAAGCCTTCTGCATGAAAACCAAGGTGTTCCCCCCTCTTCATGTCCCCGCGTTGTCGCCGGGACCTAGCTGGCATCCTTCCACCACGTGCCCATAAGCCGCTCGGGCACCGGACCTAAACCACAACCACAGTAAACGTGACCGGTTACCGTCGACTGTGAACCAATAGACTATTATTCTGGGGTATCATGCAAAACTGTCCGGCTCTCAATGTTGGTTATACGCTGCGCCGGAAGCCAACCAAAAACCATAGTCCTTTCAAGCGGTTCATTTTCATACATGGGCTTAAACCCGTGATTGCTACTCAGTTGCCGCTTGTATAATGCAGCCATTCGGTTGGAAGCCTCAACGGCCAAGTTCCCTTCATCATCTTCACTGATGATTACCAATTCGCGCCCCGGCCCCATGAATCCTGTTACTTTTACAGAATTGACATCAGAAACTTCTAGCGCCGGTACCCTGCGGAAATGGTGATAAGGAGTCCGTGCAAAACGATGGGGGAAAACAGTGGTATCCCACTCTGGTCCCGGAGAGTCGCCGCCTTCCTTAACAAGAATTAAGGTGCCGTTGGCAGGAACCCAGGAATGAAGCTCATGTTCGACGTCATTCCATGTCCCATAGTCGCCAGTCAGCTTCGTTCCGTCTCGTCTCCACATATCTAGAGGTTAACCCATTTCTGGCCTGTATAAATGCCAACTAGAACCTCATTGCCGTAGCGGTCGATACGCCACATCTCAGCCCCGTCGTTCAGCCGAATACCACCATCAATGTCAAGTTCCGGGCCGAGTCTTGACTTAGGCGCTTCACCACTTCAGCAGGTCGTGCTCGGTCAGCACGACGTCGCTGAGGTCTTCCCAGCGGAATGCATATCAACAAAGGAGTACACCGTCTCCCCGACATAGTCGTGGATGCCCAGCCTTAGTCCCCGCCAAGTGGCCAGCCTTTCCGTCGGGGTTTCAGTCGCTGCCCGCTCAAGGAACTGATCCGCTGCCCGCCACGCAGCGCCGACCTTCCCGACCGTCACGCGGGAGGTATCCACCACCGTGGTGAGCGCATTGATCTTGAACGCCTGCGCGGCGTCGGTAACCTCCACCGTGGCACCGGCACCGGCCGTCAGCAGGATCGTAGCCAGGTTGAACGACGTCGCTCCGGCAGCGTAGGCCAGGGCGGGTAGCTAGGGCCGAAGCCCGTTACGGCCGCTTACCCCATCAGGAAGGCCTACCTGGCAGCTCGCATTCGGCTTTGGAACATTTCGACGTCCGTCACCAGGCTCTCAGGCTGAACGGTCCAGTAAACACCTGCGTCCGCTTTATTCAAGCCCAGCGACTCGGCAACATCAGCGTTATGGCCGGTATAGAACAACCGGAAAATCCGTTCATTCTCACCATGGATAACATCTGTGATCCGGAAAGGCTGATCCCGCCAACGGCACACAGCATTCACTTCGAAAAAATCCTGGACCTCCGCCACAGGAACTTCCCTTGACCAGCACCCGCGCATAGTCGGCCGGAAACCCGTGACCTCTTCCGGCGGTGCCGACGCAGCGGCAAGAACGATTTGATCTCCAATCAGATCCGCAGGGAACTGGTACCCGTCCCACATGGCAACCCACCCAAGAACAGACTGGGGTACCGTGTGCTTCGGCGTGGCGATATCAGCGCCTTCCATAACTCCCCAGCCTGTTGCCACGTCGACGTAGACGGCGAGCAGCTGCTCCTCGTGACCCTCGCGGATCCTCCACAGTTGAGCACGCGGCGGGATTCGGCATTCGTCAATAAACCACACCGGCGCCACCCCGCCGCCCCACTGCGCAAAACCGGTCCCCGAGAATGGTGGACGGTCAACGAATTCCGGAGCAATAGCGGTGTGTACATACGGCGACGGCGGCGCCTGGAACCGAAGCACATCCAAGAACTCCGCGTCCGGATCCCAGGGAGAGCCCGGAAAACCAAGTCCGTGAGCCTCGTACAAGTCCTTAGGTGATTTCACGTGCTGCACGTCAGCAACGTTAAGCACATACCCGGCCACCGTATCTCGGTTGGTCTCCACGAGACTCCGCACGTGTGCGGGGCTCAACGGCTTCTGGAAAATCATTCCATCTTCTTTCAACGAGGCGGAATCTTCAATCAGGGCTTGGTTACTTCAACAACTCCCGCTCTGACATAACGAGGTCGGTGATGTCTTCCCAGCGCAGCTTTCCATGATATTCACCCCGTCCGGCAATCGTGATCTCCGGGATTTCGCCGCGGCGAATCTGTTCCTCCTTGGGACCGCCGTCGACAAAGGCATATACCGTTCCGTCGATGTATTCCTGGATGCCCACATTGAGACTCCGCCATTTAGCGGACACGAGAACGCGCACCAACCGGTCCAGGTCGCTTTCAGCGACTTCCCTGGACCAGGACAAGGGCCTGCCCTCGTCGTCCGCATCATCAGAAGGCTGCCACTGTTCCCCCGGAGATGCTTCGGCAGAAGTGTAAAGAAGCACCCGTCCGTGGCCCAACGGGTTGGCCAGATACCACTCCCGCTGCAAAACGCCATACATACCCGGGACTCGCATCCCATTGGGCATGAAAAGTTCGAATCTCCTGGGGGTGGGAACGGCCCTGGCATCCCCACGTTCTGAATCAGGGAGAGGGGGTACCAACCGCAATTTAGTCAACTGAACTCAGCACCCTTCGCCACATACCCTGCTTTCCCGTGATCCCCTTCTTGTTGCTGTCGAAGATAGCAACAAGGACGCGTTCTCCCGTTTTGTTGATTTCCCAAATCACCGCACCATGGTGGTAGACCGCTCCAGCATTCTTCTCTACGGAATATTCGGGAACCACCTTCGTGTCATCCACCATACTCCCCGTATAACCGCTGCCCATATTCGGCTGAGGAAGCCTCTCGATGTGTGGCTCGGGATAAGGATTACCGGCTGAGTCCGTCGTTGGGGCGTCGTGCCTGACCAGTGCATCCTGTGCGCGCCCGTCGGGAACCTGCACCAGGTTCACGTCATTCGTTCGGAATTGAATGGCATAGACCGCATGCTCATTGTTCGGGAAGTAAGGGGTGTCCTTATAATCGAGCCGCAAGGCCCAGTAGACGTCCTCTGGGGTGCGAAGATTTGCCACATGGGAGGCTTTGCTGATGTAGCCTCCTGCTGAGCGGCCGTAGGGGTTGGTGTCTTCCAGCAAAGCTCTGAGGGCATTCCCCTGGCCCTTGGCATCGTTGCCATGGATGATCTTCTGCATAACTGTATTGCGGTCCGGCTCAGGAATCGAATGCCTGAGTTCCATCAGATCCTGAAGGTCGCGAGTCGTGAGGTCCTCGACCGGGGTCTCTACGGTACGGCGCATCCAATCCTCGTCCCGTCCCAACCGTTCCAGTCCAGGGCGGAGTTCCTCCAGCGCGCTGACGAACGGGGTGGTCTTCGGGAACTCGATCGGAATTCTGGTCCCGTCTCGGAAAACTGCCTCCGTGGGCTGTCCCGTCTCGTCCTTGACGACCCGTCCGGGACGATCGTCCCTGCCACCGCCATGGTCTCCCGGACCAGCGGGCTCATCGCCCTTTCCACCCGCACGGGTGTCGTCGCCATCCACACGTCCCGCGGGAGCAGAAGTATCCGTTGTCCTTCCTGACGGTGTGCGGTCCTCCGGCACGGCGTGCCCGGG
The DNA here is from genome assembly GCF_039528575.1 of Arthrobacter gandavensis. NCBI lineage: Bacteria > Bacillati > Actinomycetota > Actinomycetes > Micrococcales > Micrococcaceae > Arthrobacter > Arthrobacter gandavensis. The sequence goes on along the minus strand of NZ_BAAALV010000007.1, from coordinate 274,812 downwards.
CTTACCTGACGGCGACTCAGCACCAGTACCGTTGCCGCGCACCGGGGCATCCGGTGCAGATGACCGGCCGTTCCCGGAAGGCTCGGGAACGTTCGTGCGCACCGGGGCATCCGGCGTCGCCGCTGAATGAGGAACGCTGGACCCGGCACCCGAACCGCCACCGGTGCGGGCCGGTGGAGTGTCGGGTGTGAAGGCCACGACGCGGGGGCCCGCCCCGCCGGCACCGGCCAGCGCGGGAGTGCCGAACCGGCCGTGGCCGGCAGTGGCCAGCACGGTATCCACCCTGTTCAGTGCTGAGTTCAGTGCCGCCCGGCCTGAGTCCAGCGCTGACTTGCTCGAATCGATCACGAACTGATCCGCCGCCTGCCACGCATCTCCGACCTTGCCGACGGTCACCCGGGAGGTGTCCACCACGGTGGTGATGGCGTTGATCTTGAACGCCTGCGCGGCGTCGGTGACCTTCACCGTCACTCCGGCCACCTTGCCGATGCCCGAGGCATTTACCACCGCGGATACCTTGCCCGAGGCGTTGGCTACATCGCCGATCTTCCCGGCCACAGAACCGACCTTCGCCGTTGCACCGGCACCGGCAGTCAGCAGGATCGACGCCAGGTCAAACGACGTCGCTCCGGCAGCGTACGCGGGATCGGTCTGCCACTCATCCCAGTGGATGGCAGCTTTGCCAACCGCCAGCAGTTCATCCCCCGCCTGCCGAACACGGTCACTGTTGCCGCTGGCGTGCAGGGCAATCTGGACCGCAGGGGTAGTCATGATCACCAGGTTTACTGCGAGGTTCCCCAGGCCCTTCCAGGTCTGTTCGAAGGCCTCCGCACCGCCGAGCCCAACCATGTTGCCGAGCCCGGTGACTGTGCCGGTAACGCCGCTCCAAACACCCTTGCCAAAGGAGGCAACGCCGTCCCAGGCGTCCCGGTACCAGGGTTTGTCCCATTCGGTGGGCTGTCCCCACGGAACGTTTCCCTCCACCGCAGCGGCGTCGAGCTGTTCCCCGCTGAAGCCGAACTCCACCTCGCCGGTCCCGGCGCCTTCTTCGGTGGTCAGCACATACTTCGGGCCGCCGTAGATCGCGCTGATCGCGTTGGCGCAGACGCGCTGGGCTTCCTGCAGATCCGAATACAGGCGGTTGAGATCGCCGATGATGTTCTGCTCGGCCTGGATCAGGCCTTCGTCGTCATCCCAGTCGTCCTGGCTCCGTCCGCGGGTCCGGGAAAAGAAGTTGGCAGCATCCGCCTTCACCGCATCCAGCCGCAGCTTTAGGGCATCCACGGTATCCGCGTAGGCAAGGACAGCTGTATCGACGGTGCCAACGTCCGAATCGAGATCCGTGGCAGAAACAGTGACCGGGCGGAAGGCGTTGAACACTACTTCGGAACCGGCAATGTCATAAACGTCCGGTGACTGCAGATGTCCCCACGCGGTAGCGGATTCCTCAGCGGTGTCCACGACGTCGCCGACGGCGCTCACCAGCGCCGCGGCCGCTGCGCGGATCACTTCCGGATCCGGCAGCACAGCCTCGAACGCTGCGATGTCGATGCTCAATGGTTTCCCCCGGTTTGAACTGGATACGAGTGCTGCTGGGCCTGCGGCTGGCCTAGACGGCCTGCGGACCAGGCCCGTAGTGGGCTGCAGGTTCCGGCGCCGGCGGCGGATCGTCCGCCGCAGACTGTGCGGCACGCATGGACGCTTCGCGGGCATCGGCGGCCATCTGCGCGTCGGATTCGAGCAGGATGGCCAACACGTTGTTGACCGCGTTCACGGCGTTCGAGGAGCGTCCGGCAATGTTCGTGAAGGCCGGGTTGATCAGCTTCTCGGTGAGGGCTCCCAGTTCAGCGGCCACCGGCTCAGCCATGCAGGCCGTGGCCAGCTCACTGATCTTCTCCCCCACGGCAGCGAATTCGGCACCGTATTCCTCCAGCAGGGGTGCTACCTGCTGGAGGACTCCCGATACGGCGCCGGGGTTGACGTTGTAGCTCACCGGCTAGCCAATGTTCTGGACAGCGCTCCTGGCGCGGGAGCCGGCGCTGGACGCGGTCTGGTCGTTGAGGTTCAGCGTCTGCTTGACCAGGGCAATGATGTTGCGGGTCTCGTTGGCGGCGTTGCGGAAGCGGTTCTCCACCGCCTGGTACTCCTCGGAGACGCCGTCGGCCTGGAAATCGGACATGGCCGCGTTCACGGCTTTCTCGCGTTCGCCGATCAGGGACTCAAGGCGGGCAACAATGGCCTGGATGTCTCCCTGTACGGCAGCGGAAGTATCGGTGTCATAGCTCAAACGGTCCTGGGACATGGCAATTCCTTCTCTAAGACTGTGTAAAAGGGCGGGAGTTAGCGTGAGGAGCCGAAGCGTGCGGCATCAAAGCTGGCCGCGCCCTGCTGCTGGGCTGCGTTGTCCGCTGACTCCTGGTCGCCCATCTGGAAGGAACGGTCCATTTCCGACTGGCCCATCAGGATCGCCGACAGCGAGCTGTTGAGCTCGTTGGCGATCTCATCGGTGCGGGCTTTGAACTCGTCGAAGCGGACCCGGCCCTGGCCGTTGAACTTGCCCTGGAGCGGGGTGACAGCGTCCATGAGGTTGCGGACCAGCTGGCCCAGATCCTCATTGGAGTGTCCCGTCTGCTGCGTCAGTGTGCCGAGGGTCGAGGACCCCATATCGAATTTCATTCGTCTACCACCTCCGGCACCTGCGTGCCAATCGTCCGGTCATTCCCCCCGCTGCCGTCCTCCGGCCGCCCAAAGCGGCCCGGCTTCCGCGCGGTACCCCCTTATACAAGCCGCACTTCCCGAGGCCCGCAATGGGGAGAACTACCCATGTGGATAACCGCCCGCCGCCGCCGGGAATAGGGCCGGGGCATGTAAGGATATGTAGCGTACTTGTGATTGGGGGAACATGCATCATGGCAAGCGACTACGACAACCAGCTCATTGAGTCCGTTGCTGTCCGCCGAAACCGGCTGCTCACAGCCCTGCTCTACGGGGGGAACCCTAACGAACGCCGCTGGGCGGACACCGTGAAGCTGTTCCTGTTCAGCGTTGCCGTGGCGGCCCTGATCGCAGCCGTCTGCGTCGGCTACTCGTTCGTCACGAACCTGCTCGAGCAGAACCGGGCCAAGCAGGAACAGCAGCAGCAAAGCACCGCCGCAGGTCCCCTGAACGACGGCGGGAGCGCAGCAGGTGCCGCCGGCGGCAGTCCGGTCACCAAACACACAAGCGTCACCGAACACACAATCATCGATCACCTGAGCCACGAGACAGGAGCCTGGCAGCCATGGCGCATGCCTACACACGGGTAACGCTGGTGGGCCGGCAGCGCCATCTGGATCTGCTGCTGCCCTCGGACCAGCCGGTGGCGGCGCTCATGCCGCAGGTGCTGGATCTCCTGGGCGACGAACCCGCCGCGGACGTGGCCGCCAAGGTCCTCGTCACCCCGGACGGATCCGAGCTCACTCCCACGGACACCCTTGCCCAGGCCGAGGTGCTCGATGGCACCGCACTTCAGCTCTGCAATGCTTCCGAGGCCCCGCCCGCTCCGGTCGTCTACGACGTCACCGACCTGGTGGTCGCCGAAACCGAGGCAGTTCGCGGCCGATGGACCAGGACCTGGAAAAACGCCACCGCCGGTGTCTTTGCAGCAGCCGGTCTCTGGGCAGGTGCCGAACTGATCATCGCGGCCCTCGCTCCGCAGGCAGCCTGGTGGCTGCTCGCTGCCCTCGCTGTGCTGGCCGCGGCCGCAGGCATCCTGCTCTGCCGCCGCAGCCCCTCCTCTCCCGCGGGGCCCGCCGCCATTGGGGCCGCCTGGCTGGCCGGACTGGGCTCCGCCCTTCATGCAGCCGGATTCCTCGGCGGGACCGACGGCGACTACGCGCGCGCCGGACTGCTTCTCGCCGGGTCCACCACGGTGACGCTCCTGGCCCTTGGTGCGGCGAACCGCCGGCCCAAGGCCATGTACACCGGCGCACTGGCAACAGCTCTTACTGCAGCGGTCTGGAGCGCCTCGGTGGTTCTCACCGGCACAGCTGTCCAGGCAGCAGCCCTCGCCGGGATCGCCAGCGTACTGCTGCTCGGCCTGCTCCCCGGCCTGGCTCTCGCCGCTTCCGGCTTGGCGGCGCTGGATGACCGCAGGGCCAAGGGCAGCCAGGTGGGACGCCCGGATGCCCTCGAGGCCGTCGCCTCGGCGCACGGCGGACTGGTAGCCGGCACCGCGGCCGCCGCAGCTTCCGCAGCCCTCGCGCTGTGGACCCTCGGCACGGATACAGCCCAGCAGGCCTGGTCGCTGCCGCTGCTCGCAGTGCTCACCCTGGCGGTATTCCTGCGTGCCCGGGCCTTCCCGCTGGCCCCGGAACGGCTGGCACTCTACGCTGCCACCGCCGTCGGGCTTGCCGCACTCGCGTCCGGGAGCAGCAGGTGGTTCAGCGACCAGCCCTGGGCTACCGGGGTTATGGTGCTGGTGCTCGCGGCCGCCGTCTGGATCGCACTGTCCCTGAACCTTCCGGACCATGCCCAGGCGAGGTTCCGGCTGGCGGCAAAGCGGCTGGAAACCCTCGCGATCCTCGCCTCCGTCCCGCTCGCGGCCGGAATGTTCGGTATCTTCGCGCAACTGCTGGAGAGCTTCTAGATGACACAGATAACTCCCGGGACCGATTTCGGGGCGCCTGCCGCAGCCCAGGACGACGGCTTTGAGTCCACGCCCCAGCGCCTGCGGCGCACGCTGCGCACCCGCCCGGCGGAAGGACCCGCACGCCGGCTGCTGCTGCAGGCGGCGGACATGTTACGCGGGGACGACTACCCGCAGTCCCTCGCAGAAGCCGCTGCCGGTGTGCAGCGTCCAGTGACAACCGGCCGGCGGATCGCGGTGATGGGTTTCCGCGGCGGTGCCGGACGGACCACGGCCGCAGCCCTGCTGGCACGCACCTACGCGTCCCTGCGCACCGACGCCGCAGCAGCGGTTGACCTGGCTGAAGCCGGAACGCTCGCGCTCCGCCTTGCGGCACCGGTGGCCCCGTCCCTGGACGCCGCGGCAGCCCGCCTGGCACGCACCATCCCCGGTTCGCTCGCCGAGGTGCGGAACGTCGTGGCCTCCCCCGGACCGGACAACCTGCTGGTTACCGGGCGGCGGTCCGCTGCGGGAACCCAAAAAGCCACGAACGACGACGCCACCCACCTCTCCCGGGTACTCTCCCGGTATTGCCCGGTCACCCTCTTTGACTGCCCGGCGGGTCTCGGATCCGACGCCGTTCAGTGGGCCCTGGCCGAATCCCATCTGGCCCTTTTCGTCACTCCGGCCAGCGTGGCCGGAATCGACGATGCCGGGCAGGCCGCCGAGCTTTGGCGCAGCAACACGGCCATGGCACAGGTGCCCCTGCTGGTGCTTCTCACCCGTTCCTCCCGCAGCCCGTTCAATCCCGTGGCCGAAGCCCGCAGGCTCGCCCGTTCCGGGATAGACACCGCAGTGCTGGACTATGACGCCCATCTGGCCGCCGGCGTCGAAATCCAGCCCCGGCTGCTGTCCCGTGCCGCGCGCCTGCAGTCCGCCGAACTGGCTGCCCGGGTCCTCGCGGCTGCGTCTTCCGCGCCCGGCCGGCCCGGAAAGCCCGCCGCCGCCAGGCAAGCCGAAAACGGTTCCGGGAGGAGGGCCCGGGTATGAGCGTGAAACTGCTGCACCGCCCCGCCCGCACCACCCCGCCGGCCCGCAGCATGGAAGCGTTCACCCTGGACGCGCCGCCGCAGATCGAGGGCGGCAAGGGCGGGATGAACATGATGTCCCTGGTGCCGCTGCTCGGCGCCGGCGTCTCCATGACCGTGATGATGCTCTTCCGCGGCTCGCCGCTCGCTGCCGTCGGCGCGCTCATGATGATCGTGACCATCCTCGCCTCGATCGTGATGATGGTCAGCCAGCGCGGGAAACAGGGACGCGCCCGCCGGGAACAGCGGGAGAACTACCTCGAGTACCTGGAGCGCTGCCGCACCACGCTCCGGGTCCAGGAACAGGAGGCAGCCGCCGTCGCGCGTGCGGCCAACCCGCCGCCCGAGGCGCTCTTCGACATTGTCCGCAACCACCGCCGGGTCTGGGAACGCCGCCGGCATAACGAGGACTTCCTCCGCACCAGGATTGGCACCGGCACCCGGAGCAACCGGGAAATCACGATCATGGATTCGGGGTCGGCACTGGCCCGCGATGATACCTTCATGACCGCCGAGCTGCAGATCCTCAAGCGGCGCTACGAGGCGAGCCCCGACCTGCCGGTCACCGTTCCGCTGGACGGCGCCGGAACGGTCAGCGTGGTCGGCTCCCGGGAATTCGTGCTCCAGGTCTCGCGCCTGCTGCTGCTCCAGTCCGCGGCGTTCTCCTCACCCGAAGACCTGAACCTGGCGGTGGTCTCCCCCGAACAGACCCGCGCAGACTGGGAGTGGGCCACCTGGCTCCCGCACCTGGCGGACCAGGACAAAACCCACCGCACCGGTCCCGTCCGGCGGATTGCGCCCAGCATGGACACGCTGGCCGACCTGGTCCAGGACGATCTCTCCCGCCGCTCCAACATGGCCGCTGAGGCCCGAAAGAACTTCCTGCGCGGCGGAATCGGCTCAGCACTCCCGCGCCTGCTGGTGGTTTCGGACAGCTACGGGACGCTGCCGTCCGAGCTGCCCTTACCGGACCGGCAGGCCGCTCCGGGCCAGCTGGGCATCACCACCCTCCACCTTGCTGCAGACAGAGGACAGGAGCCGGGGGAAGTAGCTGTCCGCATCTCTGAAACCGACTCCGGGTTCCTGCTGGAGAACTACCGCGAAGATCCGGTCCAGCCGCGCCTGGATACCGGCACACTGGATTCACTTCCCGTGGCGCTGGCCGAGTCACTCGCCCGGACCCTGGCTCCGCTGCGGCTCTCCCCCGATTCCCTGGAACACGAGAGCACCGGCAGCTCCGAAGGATTCCTGGACATGCTTGGCCTCTCCCCCCAGCTGGATGAAGCAGACATCCGCAGGCTCTGGCAGCCGCGCAGCGAGGTGGACTTCCTCCGGGTACCGCTCGGGGCTGACGACCGCGGCCGTCCCGCGCTGCTGGACCTGAAGGAATCCGCCCAGTTTGGCCACGGTCCGCACGGCCTCTGCGTCGGTGCCACCGGCTCCGGCAAGTCCGAAATGCTGCGCTCCCTGGTGGTCGGCCTGCTGGCCACACATCCACCGGAACTGCTGGCCATGGTCCTGGTGGACTACAAGGGCGGAGCCACGTTCGCACCGTTCGCCGACGCGCCGCAGGTCACCGGCGTCATCACCAACCTTTCCGACGATGTCAGCCTCATCGAACGCGTCTACGCCAGCCTCTCCGGCGAAATCCAGCGCCGACAGGAAGTCCTCAAGGACGCCGGCAACCTGGCCAACATCACCGACTACCAGCTGCACCGCAAACACCGGCAGGGCCAGGGCGAAGAGCTCCCGCCGCTGCCGCACCTGGTGGTCATCATCGACGAGTTCGGCGAGCTGCTCACCGCACGCCCGGACTTCATCGAACTCTTCCTTTCCATTGGCCGCATCGGGCGGTCCATCGGCGTGCACCTGCTGCTCTCCAGCCAGAGGATCGAAGGCGGCAAGCTGCGCGGGCTGGACACCTACCTCTCCTACCGGATCGGCCTGCGGACCCTTTCCGAATCCGAATCAAGGACTGTCCTGGACACTCCGGACGCCTTCCACCTTCCGCCCGTGCCGGGATTCGGATACCTGAAGGTGGATACCACCACCTACACCCGGTTCAAGGCCGGGTACGTCTCCGGCCCGCTGGAAGACGCAGCAGCCCCCGCAGAGCAGGACGTGGACGAACAGCCGCCGGTCCTTGAAGTACCCCGCTACGCGGCGTCACTGGAGTCCTCACGGGACGGCGGCGCTCCGGCACCGGCCTCGACGTCGTCATCCAAACGCACCACCGGACCCACCGTGCTGTCCACGCTCATGGACACCCTGGCCCGCTTCCCGCGCGCCGTGGACCCGATCTGGCTGCCGCCGCTGCCCCGCGGCCTGGCCCTGGACACCGCGGCCGGCGGAGTGCTCACCACCAGCCAGGGACTGCGGCTGAACGCCGGCGGGAACCTCTCCATTCCCATCGGCCTGCTGGATGACCCGGCGAAGCAGTGGCAGGGCATCTGGAACCTGGACCTGGCTGCCAACGGCGGGAACGCCGCCATTGTGGGCGGGCCCTCCACCGGCAAGAGCACCGCGCTGCGCACCATCGCGGCGTCGCTCGCCCTGACCCACACGCCGTCCGAAGCCGGTATCTACGCCGTGGACCTGCTCGGCAGCTCGCTGCTCCCGTTGGAGGGACTCCCGCACGTGGGCGGGGTGGCCGTGCGCACCAACCGGGAAGTTGTCCGACGGACCGTGGACGAGGTACTGGGCATGCTCACCCAGCGCGAACGGATCTTTGAGAAGCACCAGATCGATTCGCTCGGAACACTGCGCACCCTGCACGCCCAGGGCCGGATTCCCGAGCTACCCAGCGCGGACATTGTGCTGCTGGTCGACGGATACGGGCAGCTCTCCGACGAGTTCGAGGACATCGAAAAGTCCGTCCACGCCTTGATCTCCCGCGGCGGCGGCTACGGGATCCATGTGGTGGTCACCTGCTCGCGCATGAATGAAATCCGGATTGCGCAGCAGAGCTTCTTTGGGAACCGGATCGAGCTGCGCCTGGCCGATCCCGGCGAATCCGCGCACGGCCGCAAGCTAGCCGAGGCCCTGAGTCCCGGCACACCGGGCCGGGCGCTGACCGACCGCAAACTGCAGGGCCACATCGCCCTGCCGCGGATCGACGGCGACCCGGATGAGGGCTCCGCAATCCAGGGCACACGGGATCTGGTGGCAGCCGTAGCCGCCTCCACCGACGGCCGGGCGATGGCGGTCCGGGTGCTTCCTGCCGTCGCTCCTGCGGATCCCGCAGCGGTACCGTCCGTTCCGGGCCTGGTGCCGCTGGGACTGCGGGAAACCGATCTGGGCACCGAGAACCTGGATCTCCAGGGCCGCGAGCACCACCTGGTGGTCATGGGCGATGACGCCTCGGGCAAGTCCAATGTGCTTCGAAGCGTGGTTCGCACCCTCGCCGCCCAGCACACCGCCGAGAACATCGTTTTTGCCGTCTTCGACCCCCGCCGTGCCCTGGCCGGCGAGGTCCAGGAAGACTATCTGGGCGGTTACGCGACCAGCGCGGCACTGGCCGAGAAACTGGCCGCGGCCGTCGCCTCCGAGCTGGAGAAGCGGGTGGGGGCCTCCCCCGAGGAAGTCGCCGCCGCGCCGCGCGTTGTCCTGGTGATCGACGACTACGACGTGCTGACTGCGGGCGGTTCCTCACCGCTCGCGCGGCTGACCCCGTACCTGCCCCTTGCACCGGAGATCGGGCTGCACGCAGTGCTGTCCCGCCGGGTGCGGGGCGCCAGCCGCGGCATGTACGAATCCTTCTTCACCGCGCTGCGGGACTCCGGCAGCGCCGCCCTGATCCTCTCCGGCGACCGGACCGAGGGCGGCCTCATCAACGGTGTCCGCGCCCGCACGCTGCCGCCAGGCCGGGCCCAGCTGATCCAGCCCGGACGTCCGGTGCAGATGCTCCAGCTGTTCCTCAATGATCCGGCCAGCGCTGTGGCACCCGTGGGTGGCCAGTGAGCGCGCGGTGGGTGGTGGTCAGCACCGGCGAACCGGACCGCCGCACCGTGGTCCAGGCCCTGGCCGAAACCATGCCGGAGCAGAGCATGCGGGAAGCCGCTGCCGGGGAGGTCCTTGAAATACTGGACGGCGAGCGTGTGCCGCTGGCCATCGAACTCCCCCGCCTCATTCAGCTGCCGGGAGAGATCCTGCGGCTGCACCCCGGCGCGGAGGTCAGCGCACCGGCCGGGTCCGCCATTCCGGGGTTCTTCACTGCCGAGGCAACCGGATCCGCTGCACCGTTGTGGTGGCTCGAGGTCTATGCCACCGGCGGGGTGCCCGACGGCGGCAGGCTGGCTGATGCGTTCAGCCACGCGTTGGCTCGGCTGACCGGCGGCGTAGTCCTGATGCCTGACGGGGTGCGGTCCTGATGCACGACTCTGCGTACGACTTCCTCACCACGTCCACCGCGATGGTTTTCTGTGACCAGCCGGTAGCCGCCCTGAGTCCCTGGCTCGCCCGCGCCCACGCCGGAGCGGTCGAGTCCGGCCGCCGCTTTGTGCTGCTGACTCCTTCCGCTTCTTCCCTCACGCTTCCGCTGTCCGCCCTCTTTGACGGTGACAGCGCGTCCTGGATGGCAACCGGCTCCGACGGCGGGTTCTTCGACGCCGTGACCGGCCAGGCCCAGGTGTGGGACGGCGGCACCCTGCAGCCCGCCGGATCCGTGGCGGATGACTTCCTGGCTGCCGAACGGAGCCCCGGCGCCTACTTCCACGTCCGTGCCAGCGTCCTGCACCCGGCGTCGCTGTCTACCCGGGCGGGAGCGTTCACCGAACGCGTCTTTGAAGCTGTCACCGGATCATCGCCCGTGGGCTGGGGACTGTATGAACCGGTAAGCGAAACATGGGACGCCGCTGCCTTCTCCGACTACTGCTACGGGCGTGCGCCGCTGCCCAGCCGTCTGGTTGTCCTGGGTTCCGCACCCGGCGCCCCCGGCAGTCCGGGGTTGGCGGCAGGATCTATCGCCGTCGTCACCGTGGAGCGCACCCGTTCCGGTGTGGTGGAGAGCGTCGAATTGCTGGCCGGCGCCCGGGCCCCTCTCGATGACGCTGGGCTGGACACCTTCCTCGCGGCCATGCACCGTGCCCGGGCACGGACGGCAGTGCTGGCCTACGGCCTCGGATACCGCGATCTGCTGCGCCCGGCCCGGTTCACCGGGACTGCTGTTCCCGGTGCAGCCCTCTTCGGCCCGGAGGCCCTCGCCGGACGGCAAGCTTCATCCGTGCTGGCCTCCGCCGGTCCCCGTGCGGAGCTCATCGGCGCCGCACCGGCCCAGTCCCTGGGTGTGCGGTATTCGCTGGAACCGGTTCCGGGCGAACCGCACCCGCTGGAGGCCTACGCCCGTCTGGCCGTCGAGCTGGCTCCCGAGCCGCGGCGCCCCTGACGGGACGTTTCGTGTAGCCCCGCATCGCCGAGCGAGGAACGACCGAGTTAGTGGAAGATCCAGGGCCCCTCTCCGAGCTTGCGAGGAGGAGGGCAGGATCTGTAACGCTAAGGGGCGGCGAAGCGTCCCGTCAGGGGCGGTGGTACGTCCCGCCTAGGGCTAGCCGACGGTGAAGTGCCGGTCACCGAAGTACACGGTGCTGCCCGACGGCGCGAGCACGGGGCTGTGCGCCGCGAGGGCTTCGTGCCGGCCGTCCGGGGCCACGATCGAGCTGCCGTTGGTGGAGCCCCGGTCAGTGATCCACAGCCCGGTTGAACCGTCTGACTGCAGGTGCAGGTGGGTCTTGGACACGGACCGCCCCATATCCGCGAAGTCGATCAGCTGGCTCACCTTCTCACCGATGGCCGGCGCGGGGTTGCGGCCCAGCAGCGCGGTGCCGGTGACCCGGACAGCCGCGCCGTCGTCGAACACCAGGCGGCAGCCGGTCCCCTGCCCGCGGGAGACGATACGGGTCAGTTCAACGTCTTCTTCCTCTTCCGGTGCAGGACTGCTCACCGCTGTCTGCGTTGCGGCTGCGCCTACTCCGGGCACACTGCTGATCGGAGCTGGTGGCCCAGCCGGTGCGGCAGGCGCCGGCGTCGAAGGTCCAGGCACCCACCCGGTGGCTGGCGCGGCGGTCGGGGCTGGTGCGGCGGCCGGGACCGGTGCCGGGGCTGCTGCACCGGCCCAGCGTCCGCCGGTCAGAAGCGGATCGCGGCCGGCCCGGATGTCGACCACGAGTGTACGGGCGGCCTTGTCATGCCAGCCCTGGCGGCGGGTGGGATGGTCCCAGAGGTTGGAGACCGTCATGATCCAGGGGCCCACCACTGTGAGGGCTGAGACGGCAAGGAGCAGGTTCCGTACCAGGACGGCAGCAAAGCCCGGAGCCAGGCCGTCTTCATTTACGGTCCGAAGCCCCAGGACCCGGTTACCTGGAGTCTGCCCGCTGCCTGCTTCCCACAGCCAGGTCCAGGCCAGGTATGCCGCAGCGCCGGCAGCGCACAGCCCAACGGCCAGCCGGCCCGGAACCAGCACTGCGACCAGCGCGAGAACCACCAGTGGCACGCTGTCCACCGCACGGGCTGCCAGCCGCTGGCCTGCCGTGGCGTTCACAAGATTCGGGTTGGTCACCATTGCCTCTTCGTTCCTAGCGTCATTTCTCTCCGCGTGCCCGGGGTGGGAACAGCTCTCGCTTTAGGCCTCAGGGTCAGCGGAGACCTGGTCCAGCAGGACGAGGTCCGCCGACGTCACCAGCTGGGATGTCACGGCGTGCTCCACCAGCCGGGCCCTGCGGTTCACCGCCAGCTTTCCAGGCCCGCCCCGAAGCCCCGCGACTCCCACCCGGTCCAGCTTGTCGCACACGTTGTCCAGCTTGCGGTTGAACCGTGTCTGGGACCATCCCAGCCGGGCCGCAGCATCCGCTGAGGTGGGCAGTGCGCTGTAGCCCGTGCCGTCGCGGCGCAGCATGGGCTCGGCAAGCGCTACGATCACCGCGCGCTGCGACTCGGTGAACATTACCGGGCCGATGGTGGTCTCCCCCGATCCCGATCCGTCCAGCGGGTCAGGCCGGAACGCAGGCGTCTTGAGGTGGGCGTCGAATTCATAGGTGGTGGGACCGGCGGTAAAGATGACACGGGTCTGCTCGAACACCAGCGGGATGCGGGCACCCGGCGACACCCAGGCCTGCATGCCGCCCTTCGAATCGGAGATGGTCGCTGAGATCCGGCTTCCGATGTTGGTTAGCCACCAGATTCCGTGTTCCTGGGAAATCGTCAGGAACTGCCGGTGAAGGTACGGGTTGTCATCAATGGCGAGGTCGCCCTCGCGCCCAATCCGGAACACTGTTCCGTCATCGGGTTCGTACCATTCCCCGCTAAAATCGATCGCCAGATCCCCCAAGATCCCTCTCCTTCGTAGCGGCCCCGGCGCATCCCCTGCAGCGGAAGCCTTGCCTGAGCAGCCCGGCATTGGCGCTCCTCAACGGCTTATTATGTCCCATCCTCAGCACATCCCTGCGCCAGCGCACCTGCAGCGCGGCGCGCGCCTTATCCGGTGCACACTGCTGCCGGTTCCGAGGCCCTTCCGTTGGCCCGGGCTACCTGAACCTCAATGCAGGTTTGTGACCCTGCTGAGGGTATGACGGCCTCGGCCGCAGACGTGCGGACCAATTCGCCCTTGCTCGTGGCGGTGACGCTTCGCCAAAGGTAGATGTCCCCTTCCTGCGGCTCGGGGTTCTCCCACCGGAACACGGCATTGCCGGCCTCCTGCACGCCGGTGAGGTCCGACGGCGGTGCCACGGAACCTTCCAGCCCGCCCAGGGCGTTCGACGGCGGCTGGGACCGCTGCGCCGCGTCCCGGGGCGGTGCCGGGTCCGGTGCCAAAACCAGTGCTGCCGCCACGGCAGCCACCAGCGCGGCCCCGGCAAGTCCGGCGATCAGGCGTCCCCGCAGGGCGCGGCCGCGGCTTCCGGCAACAGGTACCCCGGCGCCGGGATCATTGGGGACTGGCTCTCCCCCCGCGGTTTGGGAGGGCGCGCTGCCCGTTCCTGCGTGTGTCCGGGTTCCGACCGGCAGGGCCGTCCCGGACGGGGCCGCTGTTTGTGTTCCGGCAGCGTCCGCTCCGGCGTTACCCCGGGGCGCACCGGCAGGCAGCGCAGCCGGTGCACGCAGCACGGTCCCGTCAGCGGTGTCCCCGGCGGCCTCGTGCAGGGGCGCAACAAGGTTCCCGCCGTGTCGCAGAGTCGGCGGGAACGTGGTTGCTGCCGGATCAATCGAGACGATCCGCCGCACCCGGGTGCGTTCGCCGTCGTCCTGTTCAGGTGCCTGGCGCCCGGCGTCGTCCAGCACCGCGAACTCCGTGACGGACAGGTTCAGCTCCGCCTGGATCCGCTGCAGCGCCAGCGCGAAGGCGTAAGCGGAGGAATACCGGGACTCGGGGCTCTTGGCCATGGCTGTGGCAAGGGCCAGTTCCAGGGACTCCGGTACGTCGCTGCGCCCGGTTGGGGTGAGCTGTTCAGAAATGATCCGGTCCACCAGGTCCCGCGGGGCGTTGCTCCGCCCGGGACGCAGGTACGGGGACCTGCCGGCCAGCAGCGTATACAGAGTGGCGCCCAGGGAGTACACATCGGCTCGGATGCCGTCCACGCGGGCTCCGGAGAGTGCTTCGGGAGGCGACCAGGGGATGGACATTCCCACATCGCCGTCCTCGTCGCTGTCCATCGTCCCGGAAATGCCGAAGTCCGTGAGCGCGGGCCGGTTGTAGTCCGTGGTGAGGATGTTCGCCGGTTTGATGTCACGGTGGGCGATTCCAGCCCTGTGCGCGGTTTCAACGGCCGATGCCACCTGGACCCCAACGGCCAGGACTTCAGCCAGCGGGAGTCCGCCCTGGCGGTACCTGGCGTCGAGGCTGGGACGGGAGCAGTATTCCATGGCCAGGTAGGAACGGCCCTCGGCCGTGGTGTCCGCCTCGTAGATCGTGACGATGTACGGGTGGGAGGAAAGCTGCGCCATGAGGTTCGCCTCCGCCTCGAACCCGGAGCGCGAGGCGTCGCCGCGCAGGTCGGACAGCAGGACCTTCACTGCCACGCGGCGGCGTGGCCGGTCCTGTTCGTAAAGGTAGACATCTGCGAAGCCGCCGGAACCCAGATGTTCCAGGAAACTGAAACCGGGAATGCTGGGCGGCGGCGCGGGCGGCCGCTTTGTCATGCCAGCCCTTCGAAGCGAAGCGTGACGCCGTCACCCAGTTCCGCGACGTCGCCGTCCAGGAGGATGGCCGCTTCACCCTGCGCGAGGCGGCGGGGCAGGGCGCCTTCGCGGATCAGCACAGTCCCGTTCGTGGAGAACAGGTCCCGGAGCATCACGTGCCAGCCTTCCAGCCGGACCTCGGCGTGGGAGCGGGAAATATCTCCGCTGTCGCTGGGCACCTGCACCATCCTGGGCAGCGCCGCTCCGGCCACGCGCGACGCCGATGGCTGGCGTCCGATGATGATGTTCCGGTCCAGCTCATACACGGCACCGGTGGAGAGCCGCATGATCCCCAGGCTGGGCCGGACTGCCGGCTGCGGATCCCCGGAAAGTTCCGCTGCGCAGAAACGGCAGGCCGCAGCAGTCGGAGGGTTCACGTGGCCCTGGCGGCAGGTGCGGGCAAGTACGGTGGGCCCGGTATCGGAGCCTGGTGCCGATCCCGCTGACGAGGCGCCGGGACGCGGTCCCGCCGGAGCGGAACGGATAGTCTCGCCGTCATCGTCCTCCTCCGCCGGCAGGGCTTCCGCAGCAGGTGCGGCCGCCGGAGTCGATGCCGGCGTGCCTGGCAGCGGTGTTCCCGGAAGGGCCGTGCCGGGCTGGGGCCTGAACCCCATGACCGTATGGCCGTCATGGTCCACGGGCGGAAGGGTCTCTGTGGGTTCGCCGCTGTCCGGGGTGGTTTCGGGTTCAGGCTCCCGGGTCAGCGCCGCGGCGTCTGGGGACAGCGGAGGAGGTGTGAGGTTCAGCCAGGGAACAGCTGCACTGAGGTCGGGACCGGCAGCCGGCGCGATGGTTTCGGCCGGGGCTGGCGGTTCGGCCGGGGCTGGCGGTTCAGCCGGAGCCGGCGGTGAGACCGGTGCTGGTTCGGCCGGAACGGGCGGCGGTCCCACCGGAGCGGGCGGAATGTCCACGGCTGCGGCTTCTCCGGGGACTGCCGCGGCTGGCCGGGGCGATGCGGCACCGGGCACAGCAGCCAGGTCGATCTCGATGCCCTGCACGGCTGCCATGCCCTCGCGCAGCAGCAGCAGCGGCGACGCCGGATCCTGTCCGTGGTCCGCCGCCGAGCGCAGCACCAGCGTGCCGGCGGCGGGGAAGACCTGCTCACTCCAGGTACGCAGATTGCTCCCGGAGGCAGCCGGAACTCCGTCTATCTCCAGCTCCAGCGGGCCGCGCAGCAGGACGGTCACCTGGCTCTCCACCGAGACCAGCCCAAATGAGGGCAGCCGGCTCAGTGAACCCGCAAGCCCGCCCGTGACGGCGTCGAAAACTTCCTCGAGCGGTGCGCTGCCCTGCAGAGACGCCCAGACTTCATCCAGCCGCTGCTGGCTGGTCTCCGCCGGCAGGAGCACCACCCGGGTGCCGCGTACCAGCACCAGCCAGGCCGCCCCGGGGTGCTGCCGATACCGCAGTCCGTCCATCAGCTGATCACTGTCCGTTTTCTGCCGGCTCCGCCGCGTCGGTTGCCTGAGTGCTGCCCGCGGAGTTCGGCGAGGCAAGTCCGGGCAGCGTAATCGCTCCGGAATCGGGGTTCGCCGACCCGGAGTGCGCATCGATGACCAGCACGGTGACATTGTCCCGGCCGCCGGCCCGCAGGGCCGCCTGTACCAGGGCCGCACAGGCGTCCTGGGGGTTGCTCACGGAGGAGAGGATTTGGAAGATGTGCCCGTCGCTGACTTCACCGGTGAGACCGTCGGAGCAAACCATCAGCCGGTCCCCCGGTTCTACAGGGATCAGCCAGAAGTCGGCATTGGTGTCATTGCCCGTGCCCAGGGCGCGGGTGACGACGTGGCGGCGGGGGTGGACCAGTGCCTCGTCCGGGGTGATCTGGCCCAGGTCAACCAGTTCCTGCACTTCGCTGTGGTCAACTGTGATTTGTTCCAGCGCCCCGTTGGAGAGCCGGTAGGTACGTGAGTCGCCTACATTGAAGACCAGCCAGTACGGGCGGGATTCTTCCTGCACCAGCACGGCACCGGTGAGGGTGGTACCTGCCCGGCCGCCGGTGGCTTCACGGATCTGGCGGTCTGCCTTGGCCAGCAGTTCCTCGATCTCGGCCGCGGGAACCTCGGGCAGGTGTTCGCCCACCAGCCGCGAGTCTCCCAGTGTGCGGACGCAGATGCTGCTGGCGATCTCGCCGGCTTCGTGCCCGCCCATGCCGTCTGCCACGGCAAACACCGGGTCGGCCGCGATCAGCGAGTCTTCATTCAGCTCCCGCCGCAGTCCGCGGTCCGAGGCGTAGCCAAAGACCGCTTCCAGTTCCAGGGGCTCAGCTGTGTTTTCGTCGGAGTTCATTCACGCCCTATCCGGAAGCTGCTCACTGTAGTGATCTGTCTTACCTGTTCTCTTCATTACCCTAACGGACCCCGGGGGTCTTGAGCAGCGCCGGTGCGGCGGGTCACTTTTGCCGCTTCGCCCCGCAGGCGCCGGAGCAGTCCTCCGGACCGTCCGCGGACCGTGCCGGACCGGGATGCAAGCCGGCGTTCAAGGCGGAGGGAACGCAGCGAATACCGGGCGCGCTGGCGCTGCCAGAAGCCGGCCGTGCCGGTAAGGGACGCACGGACCCTTTCAACGTCCTCCCAGTAGGCGCCCACCTCTTCCTCGGTGGGGTCACCGGGGCCGAAGACGCCGGCGTCGGCCCGGCGGGCCAATGCGGCAGTGGCGTCCGCCCCCAGCGGGAAGGCCCGGCCCAGGGCGGCGGCGTCCTGCCGGCGTGTGCGCCGGCCGCTGACCGTCACCCCCAGGTCCGCTGCGGCGCCCAGTACTTCCCGCCAGCCTCCCGCCACCCGTTGGGCGGTGCCTCCCGAGGTGCGCCGTTTGATGCGCAGCCTGCGCTTGAACGCCAGGATCAACAGCAGCGGTCCGAACAGGATGACCAGGGGCAATGACGCCAGTCCCAGGATGCGCAGGAACCCGGAGACGCTCTTCCAGAGATCCTCGTCCTTGTCCTCGGCATCCTGCGGATCTGCTGCCGTGTCCGGCGGCAGTTCAGCCGGTTCCTGGGGCGGGGGCGGGGGCTGGAGAACCTGCGGCTTGGGCGTGGACTTGGGCTGCTGCTGGGGCGGAACAGGTTCATTGTCTTCGTCCGGGGTGGGGAAGAACGGCACCCAGCCGACCCGTTCGAACTCAACTTCCACCCACGCGTGGACATCGTCGCCGGTGATGTCGATCTTCCCCGGCGTTCCCTCGAGCTCATCCCAGTCCGGGTAGAAACCCATCACCACACGTGCCGGGATTCCCAGCTTCCGTGCCATCAGTGCCATGGCAACGGCGTACTGTTCGTCGTCGCCGACCATCTGCTCGGCGTCGAGCAGGCTGACCATCCGGGCGGCGCCGTGTCCGGGCAGCGACGGAGTCTGTCCGTCCTTGCCGTTGCTGAAGTACCCCTCCGTGGCGAGGATTTGCTGCAGCTGCCGGACACGCTGGATGGGGGTGGTTTCCTCGCCGGCGAACTCCGCTGCCTTGGCGCCGATAATCGGCGGGTCCTGCTGCAGGCGCGGCATTGCGGTCTGGGCAAAACCGTACTGAGCAAGCTGTGCGTCATCGTATTCCTCCGGGAACACCACGGCCGTCTCATAGCTGTCTCCGGACCGCACACCGGAGGTGGAGAGCATCGTGCCGGTCCCGGCGTCGTGATACAGCCCGGCTGCTATTTCCCGTGCCCGGTCCCCTGCCGGACGCAGGGCCCGGGCATCCCCGCCGGAAGGCAGCCAGGCCCCGTTGTAGTCACGGATCTCGAACTGCAGGGTCGCCGCTCCGTCCGCAGGACCGCCGCCAAGCGTGCCCGCGTCACCTACCCTGGCGAACCCGCCTGCGGCCTGGCCGCTGACGTTGTAAACAACGCCGTCATAGGCATCCATCGCCGCGAGACGGACCCGCTGGCCCTCCGGCAGCCCCTGCACGGTGAACAGCGTGGTGTCCGCGTTGTCCTTCACATAGCGGCGGAAGTCGGTGAGGGGGCTCGGAAAGTTGAAGAGGTCTACGGGCGGCTCCACGGTGTCGCGGAGGACCCTGCGGTCCAGGTCCGTCCCGAGCAGCGGTGCCGCTGCCAGCGAGAGCACTGCCGCCGCGGCAATGACTCCCGCACCGTAAATCCGCCGGCGCAGCCTGGCGGCCCGGGCCGGCGCCGAACTCAGGGCAGCCTGCGGAGCAGCGGAAGCTGACTGCGCCCGGGTCCGGCGGTAGGACAGGAAAACCAGCAGCCCGGCGGCGAGCAGGAGCGCCCGCAGGCCCGGCAGCGGAACGTCCTTGGTACCGAAGGCAATGCCGGCAGCGAAGAGGGCAAGAACAGGAAGCGCCGGCCAGTACGCGCCGCGGGCCCGCCAGGACAGCAGGCCGGCGGTGAGCCCGGCCAGCAGGCTGAGCAGGAACGGCACCACCAGCATGCCGCCTGCCGTTCCCACCGGCGGAGCGACGGTCAGCAGGTCTTTCCATGCGAAGACAAGGCCAAGGACCAGCACCCGCAGCGAGCCAAGGGTTGGCAGTACACCGCCCGCTGCTTCCACCGGTGCCGCCAGCGCGGACCCGAGGACGAGGTAAGTGCCGCCGGCGGCTCCTGCGGTAGCCCACATGCCCCACCGGCGGGCGGCAGCAGCCGCGGCCAGGCCAAGACCCAGGACTACCCCGCCCAGTCCGGCGACCAGATAACGGGGGTCTGCGCCAAAGCTCGGGCCGAAGCCCAGCACACCGGCGGTCAGCAGCAGCGCCAGCGCCGCCGCTTCGAGGATCCGCCGCAGCGCCTCGGGGCGTAGCAGCTCCGCCGCGGCTGGTTTGCTGCTGCGCGGCCGGTTGCGTTCACGGGGCCGCAGGGGTGTTTCAGTGCTCACGCCGTACCCTTCCGGATCAGCGCGGGAAGGTCATCCAGGTTGCCGCAGGTCAGCACCGTCAGGTCGGCGATGTCCCGGCGGCCCGGGGCGACGGCTTCGGTGCACTGGACAGCAAGGGTGCGGATGCCCGGAGGAATGGCAGCCGCCGCGGAACGCAGTTCCCCGGCGCCTGGAACCGAACCGGTGACCAGGATGACCACGGAGGCGTTGGGCACGGCGTCGGCGGTGAGGCCTGCCAGCTCCCGTGTCCCCTGCCGGCGGTCTGCGCTTTCAAGACGGGTCAGGCCGTCCAGGAGGATCGTTCCGCTCCCGCTGCGCATCACGCCGTCCTGGGTCAGCACGCTTAGGTCACGCTGCTCGCGCAGTGCCTGCAGGCCCAGCGATCCGGCAACGGAGACCGCCAGTTCAAATTCCTCGTCGCTGCCGTAGTCCGCCCGGCGCCCGGAGAGAGCGACGGCCAGGTGGGAGCGCCGGGTCTCCTCGAACTGCCGCACCATCAGCGTGCCGGTCCGTGCCGTGGTTTTCCAGTGGATGTGCCGGCGGTCGTCCCCGGGCACGTACTCCCGCAGCGCGTGGAAGGACACGTCGGCAGTGCTCAGGACCCGCGTGGGGAGGCCTTCCAGGTCCTTGATGAAGCCGGTGGCCGAGCCCTGCAGGTTCACGGTCCGCGGATGGACGAACAGGTCCACCGGGTCCGTCCAGCGCAGCCGGCGGCCAAGCAGGCCAAAGGGATCCCGGCGAACCGATTCGACCGGACCCACCACAATCACTGCGCGCTTTTGGGTGGGGATCCGGAACAGTTCCTCATGTTCAGCACCCGGCGCCATGCGGGGCAGCTCGAACACGGCAGTCGCGGCGCCCACGGGAAGTTCCAGCAGGGCCGGGAGCAGCAGCCGCGCACCGGGGTTGCCCACGGTCAGGGACCCGACGGCGTCGTCCCCCACGGCCACCCGGGTGCGGGTTAGATCAAGGCGCACCGAATAGGCCTGCCGGCCCAGGACGAACACAAGGCCTGCCCCCAGCACCAGCGACAGCGCCAGCGCTGCAATCAGGGCTTCCCGCCAGCCCAGCAGTCCCCCGGTCAGCCAGCATGCCCCGGCCAGGGCTGCCACGGTCCAGCCCAGCGCCGTGACGCTGGAGAAGGCTGCCTTCAGGGCACGGGGAACGGCAGCGGGAAGCCGGGGGAAACTGGGCATGCGGTCAGTCCTAGGCGTTGACGCGCTGCTGCGGCGCGGCAATGGAGCCAAGAACCTGGTCCAGCACGGCGGAAGCCGTGGCGCCGGCGAACTCGGCTTCGGGATCCATCACCAGGCGGTGGGTGAAGACGCTCGGTGCCAGCGTGAGCACGTCGTCGGGCAGCACATAGTTCCGGCCCTCGGCCGCAGCCCATACCTTGGCGGCCCGGACCATGGCCAGGGCACCGCGCACGCTGACGCCCAGGCGGGTTTCAGGAGCATCGCGCGTGGCTGCAGCCAGGTGGGCGATGTATTCAAGCACGGAAGTGTCGGTATGCACGGTCGCGGCCAGGTCCGCCATGTCCCGCACGGCGGCGGAGGTGATGACGGCGGTCAGCGCGGCCGACCGGTCACGGGTAGCGGATCCGGCCAGGAGTTCAACGGTGGCCGCATGGTCCGGATAGCCCATGGACGTCTTGATCAGGAAACGGTCCAGCTGCGCCTCGGGCAGGCGGTAGGTACCGGCCTGCTCGATCGGGTTCTGCGTGGCGATCACCATAAAGGGACGTTCCTGCGTATAGGTGGTGCCGTCCACGGTGACGCGCGATTCTTCCATGACCTCCAGCAGCGCTGACTGGGTCTTGGGCGAGGCGCGGTTGATTTCGTCGGCCAGGACCACGTTCGCGAAGATCGGTCCGCGGTGGAATTCGAAGGCCTGCGTCTTCTGGTCGTAGATGGTGATGCCGGTGACGTCAGACGGCAGCAGGTCGGGAGTGAACTGGATGCGGGACGTGGTTCCCTGCACCGTGGCGGCCAGGGCGCGGGCGAGCATGGTCTTGCCCGTGCCGGGGGCGTCTTCGAGCAGCACGTGCCCCTCGGCCAGCATGGAGGTGAGGATCAGCCGCACGGCCTGCGGCTTTCCCAGCACTGCCTGGCCAACGTTGGTGACCAGCTTGGCGAAGGTCTCGGCGAACCAGGCGGCCTGTTCTTCGGTCATGGACATGGTGGTGTTTCCCCTAGGTGGTGCGGATGAAGTAGTCGAGGCGCCGGTCAGCACTGGCCCATCCTGCCGGGCGGGTTGTTGCCGAAGCTGGTGTGGATGCCCTTGATGTGCAGGCCGTCGTTTTCCGGGCGGCCGGAGTGCTGGCGGTACCAGATCTCTCCCCCGCCGCGCACGATGTAGCACCGGGTGTCGATCCGGTCGTTGAGGTAGGCCCAGTGCTCGCCCCTGCACCCAGGATCGGTGAAGTTCGTGGAACCAACGGGGTCCATGCAGGTGCGCCGGTCACCGCTGTCGAGCTGGTTGCCCACGGTGAGGGTCCAGGTTTCCGGCGGCGGCTCCCCGCCGGTGCGGGCTGAGGCTTCTGCGATGCCGCCGGCGGTCCCCTGCGAGTTCAGCACCCGTACCCGGATGCTCACCGTCTGGTTGTACCCGTTGCCAACGTCGCGGCTGCCGGAAACTCCCACGTTCTCCCAGCCGCCGCCGTCGACGGAAATCTGGACCTGCGCGACGTCGTGCGCGTTCTGGTTGGGCGGGTTCCAGGACAGTTTGGCTGTGCGGCTGCCCTGCCCGCCGTTGGAGCCCGACGCCGAGGGCGTGCCCGGGCTGCCGTAGACCTTCACGCCGCCGGATGGCGCGGAGGCAGCACTGTCATAGGAGGAACCGTCGGAATTCACGACGGCGGTCAGCCGCGCAGTGATCGTGGCACCGTTGCTGAAGCCGCCGATTTCCTGGCCGTTGCTGACCGTCATGGAACGGCCGTCGCTGAAGCTGGCCCGGTAGCTGATTTCCTCGGCCCGGGCTCCGTTGCGGGCACCGGCAGCAAGCGGGGTGAAGGTAATGGTCACGGCCCGTCCCTCCGCTCCGGTGCGCGACGCTGCCAGTGCCGGCGCGGCCGGGGCATCGGGAGATCCGACGGCGCGGCGGGGCGCCGAGGTTGCGCCCCAATCGCTCCAGCCGGCCTTGTTGTAGGCGCGGGCGGAGTAGGAGTAGTCCTGCTCGGAGTTATCCACCCGGACGGTCATGGTGGAGGCGGCGCCGGCTTCCAGGGTCCGTACCAGCGTGGAGCCGCGGTATTCGCGCAGCTGGTAGGCGGTCACCTCCGCACCGTTGGGTGCGGCGTCGGACCAGTCCACGGTGAGCTGGCTCTGCACGCCCACCGAAGTGGCTTTGGCGGTGGTGGGTGTTCCGGGCGCCCCCGGCACGCCGGCTGGTATCTCCGGTGCCGAGTAGTCGCTGAACCCGGACGGCTCCGGGGCAGCGTTGCGGGCCTGGACCCGCACCCGGTAGCTGGTGCCGTTGGCCAGGCCGGTCCAGGTGGTGCGGGTCATGGAGGCGGGCACGGTTTTCTGCGCGGTGCCGCCGGGCGGGGCCGGGGAGATCTGCAGGTCGTAGCTCTCGATGGGAGAACCGTCATTCGCCGGTGCGGTCCAGGAGATATCCAGCTGCCGGTCTCCGAAGGCGAGGACCGGCGGGGCCGGCTGGGCAGGCTGGGTGTCCGGCCGGGCCGGGGCTGACTGGGGTGACGGGTCGGAAGTGCCGTTGGCATTCGTGGCCGTCACGGCGAACGTGTACTCAACGTTGTTCGTCAGTCCCGCCAGGGTGCAGGTGGTGGCAGGGCAGGCCTGGCTGAAGCCGCTGCTGCCGGTGACTGTGTAGCCGGTGATCGGTGAACCGTTGGCGGCCGGCGGGTCCCAGGAAAGGACAACCGTGCGGCTGCGGGTGCTCTCCACCACCGGCGTGGACGGCGCGTCCGGGCGTCCCTGCACGGAAAGCCGGATCTGCGCGGAAGCCTGCCGGTCCGCCTGCCGGGTCTTGTCCTCCACCCGGTACTGCACGCTCATGCTTCCCACGAAGTCCGCGTTGGGCGTCACCACGATCGAGTCGCCGCTGACCTGTGCCGTACCGTTGCCGTCCGCGGACGCCTCCAGGATCCGCAGGGGTGTTTCCGGGAACGGATTGTCGTCATTGGCCAGGACGTCCACTGTGACGGGCTTGCCCTGCACGGCGTCGTCCACGGAATCGTCTGCGGCGACCGGCAGCGGGCGGGTTGAGGCAAGCACTGTCAGGTCAACGCGTCCGGGCACCGGTTCGCTGCGTCCGTCCGTGACGGAAACGGCAAGCTGGCCCAGGGTTCCAACGGCGGCGCCCTCAGCAGCGGAGACCTCCAGGACGGTTCCGGAGAGCCGTGCTTCGAAGCCTTCCGGAACCGGTCCGGCCAGGGCGAACTCGAGTCGCCCGGCGTCCTCCGGGTTCGGGTCCGACGCGAGTGGTGCCAGGTCCAGCCTCACCGAGTCTTCTCCCTTGGCGGCCTCCAGCGATCCGGGACTCATCACCGGCGGAAGGTTCTGTTCCGGCAGCGGAGTCACCTTGATCAAGACGGTGAGCGTGGCCTTCAGCCCCTCAGGATCATCCGGACCCGAGCCGTCGGTGACCTCGAAGGTGATCGCCCCCAGGCCTGCGTAATCCTCGTCCGCCGTGTAGGCGAGCGTATCCTCGTCCGTGACCCACGTATCCCGGTTGGAGGAGCCGATGGCGCTCACTTTCGCGGTCTCGGTAATGCGGGGCGTCCTGCCCTCGCGCACCTCCACCAGGTTCCCCAGTTCCAGGTCAAGGGTGTCCCCCGCCTGCACCTCCTGGACCGCGGAGCTGCGAAGGGTGGGATACTGCGCGCTCAGCCCGGGGACCCACAGCACCGCCGTCGCCGTCCCGCCGTCCATGTCCTGGACGGTGTAGGGAATGGCCTGCGCTTCCTCGGTAAGTTCCACCCGCACGCTGTCCCCTGCAACTGAGGCGGTGGTGCGGGAGGGGTCCACTGACACCTGGAGGTCCTCGGCGACGCCGTCGGGATCCTCATCGTTTTCGAGCACCGCAGCGTCAACCGCCGTACGGCCCCGGATTTCGGCAACCTCAACGCGGTCATCGCGGGCGATCGGCGCCAGCAGTTCGGCATTGGGGTCCGAGACAACGGCGACGTTGCCGTTCGCGGCTCCTCCCCGGTTGTCCTTCACGGCGTAACGGACGTTGTAGGTTCCGGCTTCGTCGGGCACGGTGAAGCGCACCCGGGGTCCGTCGGCGCGGGCTTCCATGGACGGTTCCTGGGCGCTCACGCCGTCAGGGTCCAGTGAGAGCGGGTCGCCGTCGGGGTCTGAGTCGTTGGCCAGGACCGGAACGGCCACCTCACGGCCCGGGCGCACGCTGACGGCGTCGTTCACCGCCACCGGCTTCTGGTTCGCTTCCGCAGCCGGAGCAATGCCCACCCGCACCGTCCCGGAGTTCACCAGTCCCAGCCGGTCCCGCACGGTGTACGTAAACGAGTCGGTTCCGGCGCCCGAAGCGGAGGCGGTGTAGTCAATGTAGTCAGGACCCGGAACTGCGGCGCCCAGGGCCGGCGCGGCGGCGATGCCATCCAGGAACACCGAATCGCCGTCCGCGTCGAGGCCGTTCAGGGGCACCGGAATGCGGACGGTGGTCCCGGCGATCGCCCGGCCTTCCAGGTTGCGTGGAACCGGCGGGGTGTTCTTGTCATCGTCACGCGGCAGGATATTGATCCGCACCTGGGCCGAGTCGCTCTGGCCGGTGGAGTCACGGACTTCGTAGATGGCGTAGACGGTCTTGGCGGTTTCTCCGGCGACGAAGCGCAGCGTGTTCTCCGAGACGAACAGCTGCCCGTCCGCGGGATCCACACCCTGCGGGAGCACCGGGCTGAGGGTCAGTTCGTCGCCGGTGGGCGAGGTGTCATTTTCAAGCACCGCGATGTCCACCACGTCGCCCACCCGCACCGTTGCGGTATCAGCGGAAGCGGCGGGCGGGAGCAGGGTTTCCGGGGGTTCCACCGGGAGCACGCTCACCTCCCCGCTGGCGCTGGCCGAGCCGTTGGAAACCGTGTAGCGGATGGCTCCCTGCGCCTGCATTCCGCGCACGTCATGGATCTGCAGGATGTTGTGGTCCAGCACCTCGACGTCCAGCGGCGAACTGGCGCCGGTGTTGACCGACTGGACTACCAGCACCCCGCCGGTGGGATCGGTGTCGTTGCCCAGCACGTCCACGAGCACGCTTCCGCCCCGGGGCAGCAGCGCGACGTCGCGGACCGCAACCGGCGCCCCCTGCCGTCCGGATTCGGCGGCATCCACGCGGATCAGCCCGGATGCGCTCTGCGGCCCGTTGGTCACCAGGTATTGAAGGTAATAGGTCGACGCCGCCGCGGGAGTGAAGGAAACAGCTCCCGTTTCGTAGTTCGGCACCAGCACCGAGCCGTCCTCCTGCTCCGGGTCCACGCGGGCCAGGCTGAGCTGGCCGCCGGCCGGATCCAGGTCATTCTGCAGCGGGTACAGGGTCACGGCTTCGCCGACGGTTGCGGTGAAGTGGTCGAAGTTGGTCACCGGCGGAAGGACGCCTGCGGGGCGGACGTCGAAAGTGATGGTCCCGGCAGCCGTTTCCGTGCCGTCCGAGACGGTGACGGCTACGTCCTTGACGCCCTGCGTCTTGCCAATGTCGCGGAAAGTCAGCAGCCCGTCGGAGCGGCTGCGCACCTGGTCGCCGTCGGCGGTTGGTTCTGCGGAGAGAAGAACCAGGTCATCCCCGTCCGGGTCCATCCAGTCGTTCAGGATGTTCTGGCTGACGGACTTGCCCTGTTCCACCAGGATCCGGGTGGAGCGGCGCGGCTCGGGCGGAGCGTTCTCCCCCGCGCTGCGGACCTGGACCGTAGCCGTGGCCGCTGCGGTTCCGCCCCGCCCGTCGCTGACTTCATAGCTGAAGGTGCTCGTGCCGGAGGCTTCCGCGGGAACCACCACCTGGAGTCCGGCGCCGTTGTAGATTTCCTGGACTACACCGGCCGCGGGCTGCTCGCCTGTTGGCTTGACGGTCAGCAGGTCACCGTCCGGGTCGGTGTCATTGTCCAGGACGTTCAGGATGGTGGTCCTGCCTGCCCGCACACCGAAGCGGTCGTCGGAGGCGACCGGCGGCCGGTTCTCCCCGGTACGGTCCGGGAGGGTATTGACCGGGTTCTCGCTGGCGGATTCCTCTTCATCGTCGCTGGAATCCTGTTTCGGCGGGATCACGTCGCCCCAGTTGTCCACCAGCTGCATGTTTTCCAGGACAAGCCATACGTTGCCGCCGTTGATGTCATTCAGGACTACGACGGAGCGGTTAACGCGGAACACCAGGTCGGAGGAGGCACCGATTCCGGGGATTTCCTCGCGGAGGTTGTCCGCTTCCTGCGCGCAGTTCCGCAGATAGGTTCCGGCGCCGGCCCAGGCGGCGTGAACGCAGCCGTCCACCAGCACCGGCGGGGCGGGAGTCCCGGATCCGTCGATCCGGGTGATCGTTGCCTCTGAGCCGTTCAGCGGCTGCTCGATAAGTGCGGTGGCGGTGGCCAGCGCGACGACGTCCGATTCGGGACCCGAATCCTGCAGCTGGGCGCCGCGGGTGTCCTCAAACTCCACGGTGCGGCCGCCGGGCAGCACCAGGGTTCCCGATTCGGCGTCGAACACCACCGGCTTGCTGCCCACCGCAGCCACCTGGACGTCGCCGAATCCCTTGAGCTCCTGGGCTTCGGTCACCGACGGATCGCCGTAGCTTCCGTCCTGCCCCACCTGGTAGCTGTAGATGCGTCCGCCGCGCGGGTCGGCGACCACGGCGGTGCCCTCGGGGGAAACGTCCGCAGCGGCTCCGGGTGCGTTTTGCACTGCGGGTTCCAGCTCGGTGTCGCTGAAGAAGGGAAGGGAACCGGTACTGGTCAGCCAGACGTTTCCTGCAGCCGGGTCCGTCACGGCAACGGCGCTTCCACCCTGGCTGAGCACGGCCGACGGCGGGAGCTGAACTTCGGTGCCGCGGGCCACATTGGCCACGTCCACCGGCGAGACCTTGGACTGGTCCGTGTTGGCGTGGAAGACGGTGCCTTCGTGCTGCGTGACGTTGAAACGGTCGCTGTTGGCCGCGTACGCGCCGTCGAGCATGCGGGACGGATAGTTCAGGTGGCCGACCATGCCCTGGGTCTGGTTGGTAACCCAAACGCCGCCGTCGTTGAGATCAACGTCCGCGCGGGCAAAACCGGGGTACAGGATGGCAGTGGCCACCAATGCTCCTGCGGCTGCCACAGCGGCGCCGGCAGAGATGGCTTTTCGGTGCGCACGCAGACGCGCAGGCACAGCCCCCCTCAATGCTGACACGTGCTTCCCCCCGTTGCGTTCCCCAAATCCGTGCCGGTTCCAGGCGCCTTTGATGTGCGGTGTCCAGTCGCACGGCAGCAGAACGGCAGGCAGACGGACCTAGTGTCGCATATTGCTAAGGTTCCTGCCCAAAAAGTTAAGGGTGCTGTCGAATTCCCGCTGGAGACCCCCCGGCCTGAGCAAGGCGGATGGAGCCGGAAGCCTTAGTCCAGGACCAGGCCCGGGCCCGTCCCCCGGGCGAGCGTCACCGGATGGATCTCGCCGAAGCCGCGGACGTTGCGCGGCGAATGCGGGATGAGGATAAAACGGTCATTGTTGCGCAGCGCTGCGGCCGTTGACGCGTCAGTCAGCACGGTGCCGGGTTCGGCCAGCGACGTCAGGCGGGATGCCAGGTTCACGGTTGGCCCGTAAATGTCACCCAGCCTGGAAAGCACCCGGCCCCACACCATGGCAACCCGGGCAGAAGGCAGCAGCTCGTCCTCCGTGAACGCCTTGGCCAGGGCCAGCGAAATCTCGGCCCCCGCCTCCGGAGTCTCCGCGTTGAAAAGCACTTCATCGCCGATGGTCTTGACCAGCCGGCCGCCGCCGACGGAGATGATCTCGGAGCATTTGTGCTCAAAACGCTGCACCATCTGCGCCAGGGTCTTCTCATTCATCTGCCGCGACAGGCTGGTGTAGGAAACCAGGTCGGCAAAGCCGACGGCGCGGGCCAGCGGCAGCGGATTGTCATCCGTGGTGTCCGATTCGTGGCTGGCAAGACCGGCTTCGGCCCGCAGTGCCAGCCGCTGGATGGCAGCGTTCAGCTGCCGCTTCCAGGCGTAGACCAGGGTCTTTTCCAGCGGTTCGATCAGGTCCGGCATCGCGGCAACAAGCCGCTTGCGTGCCTCGGCGTCGGTAATTCCGCGCTGGACCACCATTTCCTCGACCAGCGCTTCGATCTGCCACACCACCATCCGGTCGGTCATCTGGCCAATCGAACGCATGATGGAGATCGCTGCTTCCTCCGTCAGCCGTTCCTCGCGGACCAGCTCGATCACGGTGCTCAGCGCATCCTTGTCCGCTTCGGTGAAGAACACGGCGTCGTCGTCGAGGTTGGGGAAACCCATCGCACGCCAGAGTTTGCGTGCCGAAAGCAGGGACACGCCTGCCCCCGCTGCGGCTTCGCGCCGCTTGAGCGTGCGGGGCCCGCCGATCAGCTGCGCTTCGAGCCGGCGGACATCTTCGCGGTCAATGGAACCGGGTGATGCAGGGATCACGGGTTTCTCCGGCATCGGCACTGCGTTCATCGACAGTGTCAGCGGCTCGGGCTCGGCGGCACCGTCCGGTGCGTCCTGGCCCTGCTCACTCATCGGTGCTCCATTCCTCGTCGTAGACCGCGCTTCCTTCAATATCTACACCATCAAACATTACGGTCATGGGCAGGTCTTCTATGGTGGCCAACACAATCGACTTGAACCGGTGGACTTCGGGAACCGACGGGTAATCGATGACCCGCCCCCTTCCCAGGTCTATGCGCAGGGTTCCGGCACGCTGCATGCGTTGCAGTATCCCCTGCCTCGCTTCCAGCTGGTAGACCGAGGCAAGGGGGAGGTCGTGTTCCCGCCGCCTCAGCACTCCGCGGCGGTGGATCATCCTGCGGTTGGTCAGCACGTATCGGGTCGCGTTCCAGCGCAGCACGGCCGGGAGGGAAAAGCGCAGCAGGACCAGGAGAACGAGCAGGACGACGGCGGGACCCAGCACCGGCGCCCAGTCAACCAGTTCAGCCGGAGCACTGTCCCGTCCCAGGTACCCGAGCACGAACCCGCCCGCGGCACACACAGCTGCGGCGAGCAGCACGGGACCAGCCAGCGGCCCCGCGTGCGGCCGTGCTGAAACGATCACTTGTTCGCCGGGCTGAAGCCTCATCCGCACCGGGATCCGGTGAATCGCCTGCTCATGCTTCCAACGGCCGCAGGTGGATGATGTCGGCGGCAGTAACTGTCTGCCGGAATCCGGCTTCAGAATCAACGACCACCAGTCCGCCGTCGGCAGCCAGTTCGGCGGCACGGCCAACCAGCTCCCCGCCGCCGGGCAGGTGCGCGCGCACCGTCTGCCCCAGGGTCACCATTCGCTCGGCGATGTTTTCCCGCAGGGAACCACCGCCGGACCAGGGCGCCAGGGCGTCGCCGTCCACGGCACAGAACGCGCGGTAATCCAGGTTCAACTGGAGCAGGAAATCCTGCAGCAGGACGTTCCGGTCGGTGGTGGAGGCGTACTCCATCAGCAGGCTCGTGGCAGTGGGAACCGGCTGGTCCTCGTCCGTTAGCGAGACATTCAAGCCCGTACCGACTACGACGGCGGGCGGGTTGCCCGAGCTGTCCGGGACAAGCTGGGCCAGGATCCCTGCGAGTTTCCGTCCGTCAACCAAGACGTCGTTGGGCCATTTAAGGCGCGGTTCGACGCCGGTTCGCGCTGCCACGCTCTTGGTCAGCGACAGTGCTGCCAGAAGGGACAGCCACCCGTAGGACTGCGTG
This sequence comes from Arthrobacter gandavensis, assembly GCF_039528575.1. Taxonomy (NCBI): domain Bacteria; kingdom Bacillati; phylum Actinomycetota; class Actinomycetes; order Micrococcales; family Micrococcaceae; genus Arthrobacter; species Arthrobacter gandavensis. The sequence continues at coordinate 244,275 of NZ_BAAALV010000007.1, read as the reverse complement.
GGCAGCGGCCGTCCAGCAGGGTTGACCGGACGCAGCAGCACACTGACAAACAGCGAAGAGCGCTCCGGGGCCTGCCAGGATCGTCCCAGCCGTCCGCGGCCCGCCGTCTGGAGCTCAGCGGTCAGCACGGACAAGTCCGGATACTCGGAGGGCACCAGCCGTGCGGAGTCAGCGAGGTCAGTATTGGTGGAGCCGGTTTCCGCTACGACATCCAGGCGTGCCAGCGGGCCGGCGGGAGCTACGAGGCTTGCACGGAGACGCTCCGGCTCCAGGGGCGGGCGCTCCATGCTGGAGTAGTGCAGGTGCATATTTCCGATCTTACGCGCCTCCTCCCCCGCTCCTCCGGGGACCCGCTGGCAGCCAGGCAGCTTAGAGGAAGAAATCGGCCATCAGCTGGTCTTCGGGGGCACCAAGACTGTATTTCGTGAAGTCCGTGACACCTTCCTGGCGCAGCACTTCTTCATCCGTATAGAAGTTGCCGCTGGCATCGCGGCCGGAGCGCGTCAGGATTGCGTGCGCGGCGTCGGCCATGATGTCTGCGCTGCGGGACACCCGTGCCAGTTCGGAACCGCCGGGCATATTCCGGATGGCAGCGGTGTCGATCGAAGTGCACGGCCACAGCGAGTTCACGCCGATTCCGTCCTGCTTCAATTCTGCTGCCAGGCCCAGGGTTGTCAGGGACATGCCGTACTTGGCCATGGTGTAGGCCAGGTAGCTGCCGGCCCACTTCGGGTCCATGTTCAGCGGCGGGGAAAGAGTGAGGATGTGCGCGTTGTCCGACTCGCGCAGGGCCGGGAGCGCAGTCTTGGACAGCAGGAACGTGCCGCGGGCGTTGATGTCCTGCATGAGGTCGTAGCTCTTCATGGTCACGTCGCCGGTGTTGCGCAGGTCGATCGCGGACGCATTGTTCAGCACAATGTCGATTCCCCCGAACTGCTCCACGGTGGCAGCAACGGCACTGGCAACGTCTTCGTCACGCCGCACGTCGCCGATGATCGGCAGAGCCTTGCCGCCGGCAGCCTCCAGTTGTTCTGCCGCGGTGTATACCGTGCCCTCCAGTTTGGGATGCGGCTCACCGGTCTTGGCGAGCATCGCGACGTTGGCGCCGTCCGCAGCGGCCCGAAGGGCAATGGCCAAACCGATTCCCCTGCTGCCGCCGGACATCAGGATCGTGCGTCCGGCCAGCGAACGCGGGGAAGAGGATGCTGTGTTCGAAGTCATACGGACAGGGTAATGCACCCGCGGAGAAAATGTTACTGGTGAGTAACATCCGCGGGTGCAGCACCCTTGTGGACTAGCTGTGGTTTCCCCGCGGACGCATTGTCAGCACCAGGGCCGCGGCACCGGCAACCAGCGCCCCGAGGGCAAGAGCCATCAGTCCGGTGGACGAGGAGGAACCTTCGATTCCCGTGTCAGCAAGGGCGGTCTGGGTGACACAGCCGCCTGGCGCACCGATCCGAGTCGTCCGAAGGTTTTTGCGGTGCTCCGCCGGCATCCAGCCATCAACCCGCAGACAGCTCTTGGGCAAGCCAAGGCACGCAGACACAAATTGTAGGTTTCCTACACCGGGGATGCGTGTTGGTGCTCACTAGACTGGGTGAATCGCCCGCACGCTTGTAAGAAACCTACTGAACCCGCCGTGCGGCCCTCGGGGTGGCGATCCGCCTGCCATCCGTCAGACCCAGCACCGGAGAGTAAATGAGCATCGACCAGGACATCGATCTGCAGACGACCGCCGGGAAGATCGCCGACTTCCGGCGCCGCCAGGCCCAGGCCCGGGTTCCTTCCGGGGAGGCAGCTGTTGAAAAGCAGCACGCCCGGGGAAAGCACACCGCCCGCGAGCGCATCGACCTGCTGCTGGATGAAGGCTCGTTTGTTGAATTCGACGCCCTGGCCGTACACCGTTCCACCGCGTTCGGCATGGAGAAGAAGAAGCCCCTCGGCGACGGTCTGGTCTCCGGCTACGGCACCGTCGACGGGCGACCCGTAGCGGTCTACAGCCAGGACTTCACCGTCTACGGCGGCTCCCTGAGCCAGGTCAACGGCGAGAAGATCGTCAAGGTCCAGGAGTTCGCGCTCCGCAACGGATGTCCCGTCGTCGGCATCCTGGACGGCGGAGGCGCCCGCATCCAGGAGGGTGTTGCGTCCCTGGCGATGTTCGCCGATATCTTCCGCAACAATGTCCATGCCTCCGGCGTCGTACCCCAGATCTCCCTGATCATGGGTCCCTCCGCCGGCGGCGCCGCCTACTCCCCCGCCCTCACCGACTACGTGGTGATGGTGGACAAGACCTCGCACATGTTCATCACCGGGCCCGACGTGATCAAGACCGTCACCGGCGAGGACGTGGACATGGAGACCCTGGGCGGCGCGCGCCAGCACAACGCCACCACCGGCACCTCCACCTACCTGGCAACGGATGAAGAAGACGCCGTGGACTTTGTCCGCGAACTCCTGGATTTCCTGCCCAGCAACAACCTGGCCGAAGCTCCGCTGGCGCCCTTCGACCAGGACGAAGACATCAACGACGGCGATCTGGCCCTGGACGCGCTCATCCCCGACTCGGCCAACCAGCCGTATGACATGCGGACCGTCATCGAGCAGGTGGTGGACGACGCCCACTTCCTCGAGATGCAGGCTCTCTACGCCCCCAACGTGATCATTGGCTACGGCCGCCTGGAGGGGCACACAGTAGGCGTGGTGGCCAACCAGCCGCTGCAGTTCGCCGGCACCCTGGACATTGCCGCCTCGGAAAAGGCAGCCCGGTTTGTCCGGCACTGCGACGCGTTCAACATCCCTATCCTGACCTTCGTTGACGTGCCCGGCTTCCTGCCCGGCAAGGACCAGGAGTTCCAGGGCATCATCCGCCGCGGCGCCAAGCTCCTCTACGCCTACGCTGAGGCCACGGTTCCGAAGCTCACGGTGATCACCCGTAAGGCCTACGGCGGCGCGTACATCGTCATGGGCTCCAAGAAGCTCGGCGCAGACCTGAACCTGGCCTGGCCCACCGCCCAGATCGGCGTCATGGGCGCCCAGGGCGCGGTGAACATTCTCTACCGCAGCCAGCTGGCCGCCGCAGCCGCCGAAGGCCGCGACGTCGAGGAAGTGCGGCAGGACTACATCACCGCCTACGAAGAGGAACTGCTCAACCCGTACCAGTCAGCCGAACTCGGTTACGTGGACGCGGTCATAGCCCCCTCCGAAACCCGGCTGCAGCTGATCCGCGGACTGCGGGCAATGCGCGACAAACGCGCTGCGCTGCCGCACAAGAAGCACGGAAACATTCCGCTGTGAGCGTCTTCGATTTCGACCCCGAACCTGCCGCTGCGGCCGCTCCGGCCGAGCCGTTCCTGCAGGTCCTCTCCGGCAACCCGACGGAGGAGGAGCTGGCCGCGCTCACCGCCGTCGTTATTGGCCTTGGGGCCTCTTCCCCGGAGGCGGGCCTGTCCTCTGGAACGTTCCCGGAAAAGGACCCGGCACGCACCCGCAGGGCGTGGACACGGCGCCGTGCGCTGAGCCTGCAGCCCACCCCCGGACCAGGCTCGTGGCGGCGCAGTTTCCGCTGAGGCGCTACGCTCGGACGTGTGACTGAACAGACAAACTCATCAGATACCCTGTCCAACGCCGGTTCGCGCACCCCCACTGCGATTGACGCCGTCGCCGAAGCTTTCACGCAGAATCTGCTCACGCTGGATCCGTCATTTGCCACCACGCTGGGCATTCCGGGCCACGAAACCGAGTACGCCGACTACTCCCCCGCCGGCCTTGAATCCATGGCCGAGGCAATGCGCGAGACCCTCGAGCGCCTCGAGGACCTGCAGCCGGTGGACGACGTGGACCGCGTCACCCTGGATGCCATGCGTGAACGCCTGGGCCTGGCCCTGGAGATCCACGAATCCGGCTGGGACCTGGCCGACCTGAACAACATCGCCTCCCCGGCGCAGGACATCCGCGCCATTTTCGACCTCATGCCCACGGACACCGTTCAAGCCTGGGAACACATCTCCGGCCGCCTGCACAACGTTCCCGACGCCGTCGCCGGGTACATCACCTCGCTGCGCCACGGCGCCGAGCAGGACCGGGTAGCTGCCCGCCGCCAGGTCAAAATCGTCATGGAACAGGCCTCGAAGTACGCCGAAGACGGCGGCTTCTTCGATTCCTTCACCTCCGGTGCCGCCCTTCCGGACGGCGCTGCGCTGCCCGAGCAGCTGCAGGCGTCCCTGAAGGAAAACTCCGACGCCGCCCGCGCCGCCTACCGTTCGCTGGTCAGCTTCCTGGAAACCGAGCTGCTGCCCGCAGCCCCGGAAAAGGACGCCGTGGGAGCAGAGCGCTACGCACTGTTCTCCCGCCAGTTCCTCGGTTCCGCCGTTGACCTGGAAGAAACCTATGCCTGGGGCGTGGCCGAACTGGACCGCATCATCGCCGAGCAGGAGAAGGTGGCCAACCAGATCAAGGAAGGCGCCTCCGTCCGCGAGGCAATGGACCTGCTCGACGCCGACCCCGAGCGCCAGCTGCACGGCACCGCCGAGCTGCAGGCCTGGATGCAGGAACTCTCCGACCGCGCCGTCAACGAGCTCTCCGAAACGCACTTCGAGATCACCGGCCCCATGCGCCGGCTCGAGTGCATGATCGCGCCGACCAACGAGGGCGGCATCTACTACACCGGCCCGTCGGAGGACTTCTCCCGCCCCGGCCGCATGTGGTGGTCCGTCCCCGAGGGCGAAGACACCTTCACCACGTGGAAGGAAACCACCACGGTTTACCACGAGGGCGTTCCGGGCCACCACCTGCAGATCGCCACGGCAACCGCCGCCAGCGACACCCTCAACAGCTGGCGCCGCAACGTCTGCTGGGTCTCCGGACACGGCGAGGGCTGGGCCCTGTATGCCGAGCGGCTGATGGAGGAACTGGGCTACCTCTCCGATCCCGGAGACCGGATGGGCATGCTGGATGCCCAGCGCATGCGCGCCGCACGCGTGGTCTTCGACATCGGCGTCCACCTGGAGCTGGAGGTCCCCGAGCGCTGGGGAACCGGCACCTGGACCCCGGAGAAGGGCTACGACTTCCTGAAGCAGAACATCGCCATCTCCGAAGGCCAGCTGAACTTCGAGTTCACCCGGTACCTCGGCTGGCCCGGACAGGCACCGGCCTACAAGCTGGGCCAGCGCCTCTGGGAGCAGATCCGCGACGAAGTGCGCAGCCGCGAAGGCGACGCCTACGACGCCCGGACCTTCCACACCCGTGCCCTGCGGCTGGGTTCGGTAGGCCTGGACACCCTGCGCCGGGCACTGCTGGAAAACTAGCGCCTGCCCCACAAACGCCCGGCCGGG
>NZ_BAAALV010000007.1:233029-238921 GCF_039528575.1 Arthrobacter gandavensis | reverse complement strand
ATGCCGGGATGGGACAATCGTCACAGCCGCCTCCGGGAATAAGGGCAAACATCGGCTGCCTCACGCCACAGAGCGGCGTTTCGCTGCGGAATCCCAAGGGCGCGCCCTTTCTGGCGCCGTAACATTTCGCAATACCGAAAAGGCTCTGGTAATAGATCCCGTCTAGCATCGAACGGTGACATCACCCCAGACCTCCCCACAGTCCCCTGCCGCAGCCGAGACCCGGCGCCGGCTTCCGCGCTGGGCCACGTCGTTTGGCCCGCAGATCATTGCAGCCCTGCTGGTCGGCCTCGGCCTGGGCCTGCTGGCCAAGAACATGGGCACCGTCGACGGCGGCCCCAACTGGCTCACCACCACGCTGACCACCATCGGCTCGAGCTACGTCTCGCTGCTGAAGGCCGCCGTCGTGCCCCTCATCTTCACCGCCGTCGTCAGTTCCATTGCCAACCTGCGCCAAGTCTCAAATGCCGCGCGCCTGGCATGGCAGACGCTGCTGTGGTTCGCCATCACGGCCCTGATCGCCGTTGCAATCGGCATTGTGCTCGGAGTGCTCCTGCAGCCCGGCGCCAACGCCGATGCCACCGCCCCGGAGGGTTACGACGGCGGCACCGGCAGCTGGATCGGCTTCCTCACCGGCCTGATCCCGGGCAACTTCCTCGGCCTGACCGCTTCCACCAGCGAGACCCTGACCACCACGCTGAACTTCAACGTGCTGCAGGTCCTGGTCATCGCCATCGCCGTCGGCATCGCTGCCCTGAAGGTCGGCAAGCCCGCCGCCCCGTTCCTGGCCCTGAACGCTTCCGCCCTGGCCGTCATCCAGAAGGTCCTGTGGTGGATCATCCGCCTGGCCCCGCTGGGCACCGTTGGCCTGATCGGCCGCGCCGTGGCCACCTACGGGTGGGACACCATCGGCTCGCTGGGGACGTTCACGCTGGCCATCTACCTTGGCTTGGCCCTGGTGCTGTTCGTTGTCTACCCGGTGCTGATCAAGGCTCACGGCCTCTCAGTGCGCCAGTGGTTCTCCGGCGCCTGGCCTGCCATCCAGCTTGGCTTCGTCTCCCGCTCCTCCGTTGGCACCCTGCCGCTGACGCAGCGTGTCACCGAGCGCAACCTCGGCGTGCCCCGCGCCTACGCTTCCTTCTCCGTACCGCTGGGCGCCACCACCAAGATGGACGGCTGCGCAGCGATCTACCCGGCCATCGCGGCGATCTTCGTGGCACAGTTCTTCGGCATTGACCTCAGCATTGGGCAGTACCTGCTCATCGCCGTCGTTGCAGTCCTGGGCTCCGCGGCAACTGCCGGAACCACCGGCGCCGTCGTCATGCTGACCCTGACCCTCTCCACCCTGGGCCTGCCGCTGGAGGGCGTGGCCCTGCTGCTTGCCGTGGACCCGATCCTGGACATGGGACGCACCGCGGTGAACGTGGCCGGACAGACAGTTGTGCCTACCATCGTCGCCAAGCGCAACGGCCTGCTGCAGCCGGAGCTGTACAACGCTGCCCGCAACGGCAACCCGTTCGATGACGATTCGGACACGAACGCTGCCGATTCCGCCGAACTTTCGTCACAGGAGGAAACTCCCGTCTCGTCCGCTTCTGCAGGAACTGGCAGCAGAGGGTAAGGTTTTCCCTGCTCGCACTTCTAAGGAGAACGGCCGTCCCACTGCGGGGGCGGCCGTTCTTCGTTTGTTCCGGCCTTTTCAGCCGTGCCAGCGCGGCGCACTAGGCTGGGAAGCGTGACTGAACTGATTCTTGCCTCCGCTTCCCCGGCCCGCACCAAGCTCCTGGCCAACGCCGGCATCGCCCACCGCGTACTGGTGTCCGACGTCGACGAAGACGCCGTGACCGCACGCTATGGCCTCACCGACCCGCACGACACCGCGCTGCTGCTGGCCCGGGCCAAGGCTGAGGCCGTGGCATCACTGCCCGAGTCCGAGGGCGCACTGGTGCTCGGCTGCGATTCGGTGTTCGAGTTCCAGGGCGAGGCACACGGCAAGCCGTGGGAGGCCGACGTCGCCCGCGAACGGATCCGCCGCATGAGCGGGAACGTTGGCGTACTGCATACCGGCCATTGGCTGGTCGACTGCCGCGACACCGAGGAAGACGGCTCCGGCGCCACCCTCGGCGCCGTCAGTTCCGCCGAGGTCCATTTCGCGAAGCTGCTCGATGAGGAGATTGAGGCCTACATCGCCACCGGTGAGCCCCTGGAAGTGGCCGGTTCCTTCACGATCGATTCCCTGGGCGGTGCCTTCATCGAAAAGGTCGTCGGGGATCCGCATGCGGTGGTGGGCCTTTCGGTCTCTACACTTCGCCACCTGCTGGCCAGTGCCGGCGTCGGCGTCACCTCGCTCTGGAAGTAAGCCGCTTCGGTGCGCCCGGGGCGGCGTCGGTGCTGCACCGGGGCTGCACCGGGCGGGCGGGCGCCGGGGCCCAACGGCCGGGCGCCGGGGCTGCGGAGCTGCGCCGGGCGGGCGGCGGGGCCCCAACGGCCGGGCGGAACTGCTGCACCGGGTGGGCGCCGGGGCTCCACCGGGCCTCCACCTCGCCGGCGCCGGAGCCGGGGCCCCAACGGCCGGGCGGAACTGCCCGGGCCTCCCCTTCCCCGCAGCCTTCCCAACCCACGCACCGTTCAACCTTCGGTGAGATAACGTCCTTTAGAGCCTCCTATGCTTAACCTTCGGTGAGATGACGTCCCTTCAAGAGGGCCAAAGCAACGTTATCTCCCCGAGGGTTGCGCCAAACCCCTCCTAAGCAGCGTTATCTCCCCGAGGGTTACCGGCCCCAAGGGTGCCCGGTTCGAATTCCGGAGGAGTCCCGCCGGCGTCCACCCGACCCCCGGCGTCTCACCCCGCCGGCGTCCACCCGCCGGCACCCGACCCGCGGCGTCCAACCGCCGCGGCACCCAACCCCCGGCGTCTCACCCCGCCGGCGTCCAACCGCCAAGCTTGAGTCCCCGGGCCACCTTCGCCGCAACCCAGGCGCTTCCACGCCGCATGTCTCCGCCCGAAACCTTTACCTGATGCCATCCGAGCTCGCGGACCAGAAGGTCCCGGTTATGGTCTCGCAGCTGCTGTTCGCGGGTCAGGTGGTGTTCGCCGTCGTACTCCACACAGGTTCGGAACTCCGGACAGCCAAGGTCCGCCCACACCACTGGGCGGCCAGCCTCATCCAGCAGCGGATGGCTGGGCCGAAACTCAGGAAGGCCCGCCTTCTGCAGCATAAGACGAAGGTAGGTTTCCTGAGGCGAATCCACCCCGGCCCGCAGAAGTTCCGTTGCCTGGCGTGCCAATCGAATCCCCGGGATGAGACGCAGCCCCGCTACGAAGCCCCGCAGGTCATCCAGGGCCACGACGGCCTCGCGGGGGTAGCCGAAGCTGCGTCCATGCACCGAAACCAACCAGTCCCCTGCCGCGACCAGCGCGGGGAGCGACAGCATTCCGGCGAGGTCAAACCACGTCCGCGCGGGCGACGTGACACGGATCCATGGCAGAGGGCTGACCATGTCCCCGGGACGGAGCGCCAGCCGGTGGCACCGGATGTGCCTGCGTCTTGCAGCGGGCTTCGCCGGGTCCCGCGCCAGGTGAAGCACCGACTCGTGCCGGTACGACGCCGGCAGCGGCATCCCGTGCACCCTCGCCGCAGTCGTATGGCTGAGAACGGCATCCGGCAGGAGCTCCAGGTACGGGCGAGCCCGGGCCGCAACCTCCCCATCATCACCGGACAAGCGCGGCACACGGATTCCGCGGCTCGGGATCCGGAGGTCCGATGCCCGCAGCCGCCCCTCGCTGAGCCCCAGGGCCCGCCCTTCGGTGAGCAGGAACGGCCCGTCCAACGACGGCGGAAGCGGCTTAGGCGTACGCATCCACTACTTCTACCGGCTGGTCCGCGCAGGCACCGGACTTATCCACAGACGCAAACCAGCCCCGGCCCAAAGAGGCGTTTGTAGGGTCCCCACAACTAAAGCCGACGCCCCACGCAGAAACAGCACGGTTTATGGCGGGACACCACAAAATCGCGCTACGCTCCCAAGAGATCAAAGGAGCCAGTGCATTTCATGAGCCAGAACACCCCCGCCCCGCTGGGCAAGGTCCTGATTGCCAACCGCGGTGAGATCGCCGTCCGGATCATCCGGGCCGCCCGCGATGAAGGTATCGGCACGGTCGCCGTCTATGCGGACCCGGACAGGGACGCACTCCACGTCCGGCTGGCCGACGAAGCCTACGCCCTGGGCGGCAGCAGCGCCGCCGAATCCTACCTGGACATGGACAAGGTCCTGGCCGCTGCGAGGCGTGCCGGCGCCGACGCCGTCCACCCCGGGTACGGCTTCCTCTCCGAGAACGCCGAGTTCGCCCGGCGCGTGATCGACGCCGGCCTCACCTGGATCGGTCCCTCCCCCGACGCCATTGAACAGCTTGGGGACAAGGTCCGCGCCCGGCATCTGGCCGCCAAGGTCGGCGCCCCGCTGGTCCCGGGCACCGCGGATCCCGTCACCAGCGCTGATGAAGTCCTGGCCTTCGCGTCCGAGCACGGCCTCCCCGTTGCCATCAAGGCAGCGTTTGGCGGCGGCGGACGCGGCATCAAGGTAGCCCGCACACTCGAAGAAATCCCAGAGCTGTACGACTCGGCTGTCCGCGAAGCCACCGCAGCGTTCGGCCGCGGCGAATGCTTCATCGAGCGCTTCCTGGACTCCCCGCGCCACGTTGAGACCCAGTGCCTGGCAGACGCGCACGGCAACGTCGTCGTCATTTCCACCCGCGACTGCTCTCTGCAGCGCCGCAACCAGAAGCTCGTGGAAGAGGCCCCGGCGCCGTTCCTCAGCGAGGACCAGACCCGCCGCCTCTACGAATCCTCCAAGGCACTGCTGCGCGAAGCCGGCTACCAGGGCGCCGGTACCTGCGAGTTCCTGGTCGGCACCGACGGCACCATCTCCTTCCTGGAGGTGAACACGCGGCTGCAGGTGGAGCACCCGGTTTCCGAGGAAGTCACGGGCCTGGACCTGGTCCGCGAGCAGTTCCGGATCGCCCGCGGTGAAGAGCTTGGCTACACCGACCCCGAAATCCGCGGCCACTCGATCGAGTTCCGCATCAACGGAGAGGACGCCGGCCGCGGCTTTATGCCCTCCCCCGGCACCGTCGAGACGCTGCGCCTGCCCACCGGCCCCGGCGTTCGCGTCGATTCAGGCATTGAAGCCGGGGAAACCGTCGGCGGAAACTTCGACTCGATGCTTGCCAAGCTGATTGTCACCGGCGCCACCCGCACCCAGGCACTGCAGCGCGCCCGCCGTGCCCTGCAGGAATTCGAAATCACCGGCCTGCCGACCGTGCTCCCCTTCCATGCCGCCGTCGTGGCAGATCCCGCGTTCGCGCCGGAAGAGGGACCGTTCAGCGTGCATACCCGCTGGATTGAAACCGAATTCGACAACACGATCGCACCGTTCAGCGGTGAGCCGGCAAACGGGAACGACGACGACGCCTCCCGCCAGCGCCTCACGGTTGAGGTGGGCGGCAAGCGCCTTGAGGTGGTCCTGCCCGCCGGCCTGGCCCAAATGGCCGGCCGCGGCGGCGCATCTGCCAACGGCAAGCAGCGCAAGGGCCGCTCGCGTTCCGCGACTGCGGCTGCCACCGGCAACGACCTCACCTCCCCCATGCAGGGAACCATCGTGAAGGTGGCTGTCGAGGACGGGGCGCAGGTAGCCGAGGGCGACCTGATCGTGGTGCTCGAAGCCATGAAGATGGAGCAGCCGCTCACCGCCCACAAGTCCGGGACCGTCAGCGGGCTCTCCGCGGCGGCCGGAGCCACGGTGACCGCCGGTGCGGTCATCGCGACCATCCTCGACTAGGCGCAGGAGCGCCCCGCCCGTTCAGGGGGGCCACGGCACAGCGAAGAGGCCCGG
>NZ_BAAALV010000007.1:141658-232997 GCF_039528575.1 Arthrobacter gandavensis | reverse complement strand
GTTAGAGAACTAGCTGGAGTGGTTTACGTAGTCCACGTCCTTGGTTTCGCGGGTAACCCACAGCGCGATGAACGTGAGGACGGCCATCGAGGAGAGGTAGACGCCCACCAGCCACGGGCTGCCGTCAGCGGCCTGCCACAGGGCCACGGCAATGAACGGGGCAACAGCCGCGCCCAGGATCGAGGAAACGTTGTAGGCGATCGCTGAGCCGGTGTACCGGACGTTGGTCGGGAACAGCTCAGGCAGTACGGCACCCATCGGCCCGAAGGTGAGGCCCATCAGCGTGAAGCCGATGATCAGCAGTGCCATGGTGCCTACGAAGCCGCCGCCGAACAGCGGGTCGAAGGCGAAGCCGAAGGCGAAGATCGCAGCGGTAACCCAGAGCAGGGTCTTGCGGCGGCCGTGCTTCTCGGCCAGCGGACCGGCCACCATCGTGAAGATACCGAAGAACACGACGCCGACGATCAGCATGATCAGGAAGTCGTTCCGGGCGTAGCCCAGGCCTGCGGCAAACGAATCGGGGTCGAAGGCCTTGCCTGCAGCTTCAGCCTTGGCGGCGGCTTCTTCCTCCGTCTTGGCAGCGGTGCCGTAGGAGAGGGTGAAGGTGGTCATCAGGTAGAAGAGCACGTAGGTGGCCAGCATGATGAACGTACCTGCGATCATCGGGCGCCAGGAGAACTTGAAGGCAGCAGCCAGCGGCAGTTTGCTCACTTCGCCGGAGTCAACAACCTTCTGGAAGGCCGGGGTTTCAACCAGCTTCAGGCGGACGTACAGGCCAATGATGACCATGACGGCGCTGGCCAGGAACGGAATGCGCCAGCCCCAGGACATGAACTGGTCTTCGGCCAGGTTGAAGCTGAGGATCAGGAACAGGCCGTTGGCCAGGATGAACCCGATCGGAGCACCCAGCTGCGGGAACGTGCCGTAGATGGCGCGCTTGTTCGCCGGCGCGTTCTCGGTGGCCAGCAGGGCGGCACCGGACCATTCGCCGCCAAGGGCCAGGCCCTGTGCGAAGCGCATGACCACCAGCAGGGCGGGAGCCCAGAAGGTCCATCCGTCCATGTTCGCGGTGGGCAGGCAGCCGATCAGGAACGTTGCAATACCCATGGTGAGCAGTGACGCCACCAGGGTGCCCTTGCGGCCCACCTTGTCGCCGAAGTGGCCAAAGACGATGGATCCAAGCGGCCGGGCGATGAATGCCACGCCAAACACGGCAAAGGAGCTCAGCAGTGCGGTAACGCCCTCTGCATTCGGGAAGAAGAGGATCGGGAAGACCAGGACTGCGGCCGTCGCGTAGACGTAGAAGTCGTAGAACTCGATGGAGGTTCCGACCAGCGACGCTACGATCACGCGACCGCGTGAGTTTGCGGGTGCCTTTTCGGCTTCGGCACTTGGTGTGTTTGTTGACATGGCAAGTCTTTCGGGTGCGGTTGGAAAGTACGATTATCGTAGAACCCCGCGTCCGCCATTCGGACATCGGTCCACAATGTGGACGTAACGTTGGACAAACCCTGATTTTCCGCGCAAAAAAGCCCGCCTCCGGAACACTGAATCGCCGGGACGCGGGCGTTCCATCCCATCGAGATAACAGAAACTGCCCGTATCAAGGCTGATACGGGCAGTTTCTGCTAGCTCGTTTTGCGGGGCTGGGAACCGCTAGATGTGCACGTGCAGCCGGCGTGCGGCTTCGGAAATGGAACCGGTCAGCGACGGGTAGACCGTGAAGGTGTTGGCAACGTCGTCCACGTGCAGCTTCTGGGTCACGGCCAGGGCGATCGGGAAGATCAGCTCCGAGGCACGGGGACCGACGACGACGCCGCCGATCACCGTTCCCGAGCCCTTGCGCGCAATGATCTTAACGAAGCCTTCCTTGACGTCCATCATCTTCGCCCGCGCGTTCGTGTGCAGCGAGAGCTTGATGACGTCGCCCTGGTAGCGGCCGGCGTCGACGTCGGCTTCCGAGACGCCCACAGAGGCAATCTCCGGGGAGGTGAAGATGTTCGAGGCCACGTGCTTGAGCTTCAGCGGCTTCACGCTGTCCCCCATCAGGTGCGCAATGGCAATGCGGCCCTGCATGGCGGCCACCGAGGCCAGGTTGAACACGCCCGTGCAGTCACCGGCGGCGTAGACGTTCGGAGCGGTGGTGCGGGAAACGCCGTCGACCTTGATCTGCCCGTGGTCGTCCAGGGCGATCCCCGCCTCTTCCAGGCCGATGTTCTGGGTATTGGGGATCGCGCCGACGGCGACGAGGCAGTGCGAGCCCTCCACGGTGCGTCCGTCGGAGAGGGTGACCAGCACGCCGTCGCCGGTGTTCTTCACTGAATCGGCGCGGGAGCGGGACAGCACGGTCATGCCGCGGGCTTGGAACACGTCTTCCAGCACACGGGCGGCGTCGGCGTCCTCTCCGGGAAGCACCCGGTCCCGGCTGGAGATGAGCGTGACCCGGGATCCCAGGCCGTTGTAGGCCGAGGCGAACTCCGCTCCGGTAACGCCGGAGCCGATCACAATGAGGTGCTCGGGAACTTCGGTGAGGTTGTAGATCTGCTTCCAGGTGAAGATCCGCTCGCCGTCAGGCATGGAGGTTTCCAGCTCACGGGGATTGGCGCCGGTGGAAATCAGCAGCGCCTCGGCTTCCACGGTGCTGGTGGTGCCGTCGTCGGCAGTGACTTCGATGGTGTGGTTATCCAGGAGCCGTCCGTTGCCAAGCACCACGTTCACGCCCATGCGCTCGAGCGTGCGGCGGATGTCGTTGGACTGCTCGCGGGCCAGTGCCAGCAGGCGGTGGTTGACCATCTTCAGGTCCGCTGCCACCGGGCTGGCGTCGCCGAAGTCCACGCCGAGGTTGGAAGCAGAGCTGAACCGCGTCATCACGTCAGCGGTGGCAATGAGGGTTTTGGAAGGGACGACGTCGGTGAGGACGGCCGAGCCGCCCAGTCCGTTGCGCTCCACAATGGTGACGTCCGCCCCCAGCGAGGCTGCCACCATGGCGGCTTCATATCCACCGGGGCCGCCGCCGAGGATTGCGATTTTTCGGGCAGTGAAATCTAGTTGGCTCGTCACAACTGTCCATTCTGTCGCATCCGGGGATGCCGCTCAAACGGGGCCGGTCACGCGGGCAGGCGCAGCCCCGCCCAACACACGGTAAGTTGTACGGGTGAGCAACGACGAACCCTTTGAACTTGCCCGGCACGCCGCGGCGTACATTGCCGAGAAAACCGGCGTACCCAGCCATGACATCGCCCTGGTCCTGGGCAGCGGATGGGGTGAGGCAGCCGAACTGATCGGCGAAACCACCGCAACCATCCCGGCGTCGGAAATCCCCGGATTCTCCGCCCCCGCGGTGCAGGGCCATGTTGGAACCATCCGTTCCATCCTGACGCCCGGCGGAAAGCGCGCCCTGGTCCTGGGTGCACGCACGCACTACTACGAGGGCAAGGGCGTCCGCGCCGTGGTCCACGGAGTACGCACCGCGGCCGCTGCCGGCGCCAAGGTGATGGTGCTGACCAACGGCTGCGGCGGCCTGAACCTGGACTGGAAGCCCGGAACGCCGGTGCTGATCAGCGACCACCTGAACCTCACGGCAACCTCGCCGCTGGAAGGTGCCACGTTCGTGGACCTGACGGACCTCTACTCCCCTCGCCTGCGCGACCTGGCACGCACCATTGACCCGAGTCTCGCCGAGGGTGTGTACGCCCAGTTCCCCGGCCCGCACTACGAGACCCCTGCCGAGGTCCGCTACGCCAAGACCATCGGCGCCGACCTCGTTGGCATGTCCACCGCTTTGGAGGCCATTGCCGCCCGCCACGCCGGCATGGAGGTGTTCGGCATCAGCCTGGTCACCAACCTGGCCGCCGGCATCAGCCCGCAGCCGCTCAGCCATCAGGAAGTGCTGGAAGCCGGAGCCGAAGCAGGCCCGCGCATCTCCAGGCTGCTGGCCGGAATCATCGGCGCCCTCTAGCCAGACACCTATATAGGACACCCCATGAGCTTGACCTCGACTGAACGCGACGAACTGATTGCTGCGGCCCGCCTGTGGGCGGACACGGACCCCGACCACGCGACTGCCGCGCAGCTGCGGAAGCTGCTCTCGGACGCTGCTGCGGAAGGGGAAACGGCAGAGGCCGCCCTGGCCGACCTGGCTGACCGGTTCTCCGGCACGCTGGAGTTCGGTACCGCCGGCCTGCGTGCCGCCCTCGGTGCCGGACCCATGCGGATGAACCGTGCCGTCGTTCGCCGCACCGCAGCGGGCATCGCCTCGTTCCTGCAGGACAAGTCCGAGGGCTGGACCCCCAGCGCCGTGATCGGCTACGACGCCCGCCACAACTCCAAGGCTTTCGCCTTGGAGACTGCGGCGGTCTTCAGCGCGGCGGGAATCGAAGCATTCCTGCTCCCCTGCACGCTCCCGACGCCGGTGCTCGCCTACGCAGTGCGGGCGTTGGACACGGATGCCGGCGTGATGGTCACCGCCAGCCACAATCCGGCGCAGGACAACGGCTACAAGGTGTATCTGGGCGGCCGCACGGTCAAGGGTCCGGGCCGCGGGGCGCAGATCGTCCCGCCGTACGACGCCGAGATCGCCGCCCGCATTGATTACTCCGTGCCGCTGGACTCGATCGAGACAGCGCCGGAAGGCTGGACCGATGTGTCCGAGTCGATCGCCGCGGACTACATCAACGCTGTGGACGCACTGGTGTCCCGCGACGGTTATCCGTCCCGCGACCTGAAGATTGTCCTGACCCCGATGCACGGTGTGGGCGGGGAAACCATGACCGCTGTGCTGCGCGACGCCGGCTTCACTGCCGTGAAGCTCGTGGCGGCCCAGGCCCAGCCGGATCCGGACTTCCCCACGGTCGCCTTCCCCAACCCCGAGGAACCCGGCGCCCTCGACCTGGCCGTGGCCATGGCCGCGGAGACGGATGCTGACATTGTGCTGGCCAACGACCCCGACGCCGACCGCGCCGCCGTCGCAGCCAAGGACCCGGCCACCGGCGAATGGCGCATGCTGCGCGGTGATGAGACCGGTGCCCTGCTCGGCGCACACCTGGCTGCCCGGATCCGTTCCGGGCACCTGAAGCCACGGGTTAAGGCGGGGCACTCCCCCGTCTTCGCCAACTCCATCGTCTCCTCCCGCCTGCTGGCACGAATCGCTGCTTCCGCGGGATTCGCACATCAGGAGACCCTGACCGGCTTCAAGTGGATTTCCCGCGTGCCGGGGTTGGTGTACGGGTATGAGGAAGCACTGGGCTACTGCGTGGCTCCTGGCCTGGTGCGGGACAAGGACGGCATCTCCGCCGGGCTGCTCATCGCCGAACTTGCAGCCTCGCTCAAGGCATCGGGACGCACATTGTTCGACATGCTCGATGACCTCGCACTGGAGCACGGGCTGCATGCCTCTGACCAGCTTTCGGTCCGGGTCGCAGACCTGACGCTGATTCCGCAGATGATGACCCGGCTGCGTGAGCAGCCTCCTGTCTCCCTGGCGGGGTCCCCCGTGGTGTCCGCCGTCGACCTCTCGACCGGCTCCGCAGACCTGCCACCGACTGATGGGCTGCTCTATCTGACCCGGGACGACACCCGCATTATCGTCCGGCCCTCCGGCACGGAACCGAAGCTCAAGTGCTACCTGGAGGTCATTGAGCCGGCAGCCGGGCGTGAAGGACTTGCGGCAGCACGCGCTGCTGCGGCGGACCGGCTGGCAGCAGCGAAGGCGGATATCGCTGCGGCGCTGGGGCTGGACGCCTAGCTGCGCTCCGGCCCTGATGTCCGGGGCTAGTTCGCGGCGACCGGTGCCTGAACCAGCGGGAGCACCGTGTCCGCTGCCAGAATGGCCTGGATCTGTCCCGCGGCAAGGGGCCTGCTGAAGTAGTACCCCTGACCGTTTCGGCAGCCCAGCACCAGCAGGTCCGCCGCCTGGTCAAGGGTTTCGATCCCTTCGAAGACCGCTTCCATGCCGGCAGCACGGATCAGGCCGTGGACAGCATCCACGAACTGGCGCTGGCCGGGGTCCGCACTGATGTCCCTGATGAGGCTGCGGTCCACCTTCACGGTCTGGACGGGCAGCCGGCGCAGGTAGCTGATGGAGGAGTAACCGGTGCCGAAGTCGTCGATTTCAATACCCACACCGAGCGCATTCAGCGACTTCAGGGAGTACATCTCTACGTCTCCGCCGCTGACGAAGGCGCTCTCGGTAATCTCGATGATCAGCCGGGAGGCCTGTATCCCGGTCTCCCGGAGGTCCTGCCGGACATGGTCCACCAGGTCCAGCCGCTGCAGTTCCATCGCGGAGAGGTTTACCCGGACCTGGAAGTCCTCGTCCAGATCCAGCTGCTCTTCCCAGTGCGCCAGCTGCTCCAGCGCGGCGCGCAGGACCCAGCGGCCAAGGTCCAGGATGATGCCGGTTTCCTCGGCGATCGGAATGAAGTCGTCCGGCATAATGAGCCCGCGCTGCGGATGCTGCCAGCGGACCAGTGCCTCAACCCCGCGCATCCTGCCTGTGGCAAGTTCGACGACTGGCTGGTAGTCCAGGAAGAGTTCGTTGCGACCCAGGCCTTCGCGCAGTTCGGCAGCCATCTCCCGGCGAAGCTGCCGGGCGTAGAGCATCACCGGTTCGAACGCCTTGCTCTGCCCGCGGCCGGCCTCCTTGGCTGCGTACATGGCCGTGTCGGCACGCACCATGAGGTCCTCGGCCCGTTCACCTGCCAGCGCCGCGTGGACTCCGATGCTGGCACGAGGCCACACATCGATCTCCTCCACCCGGATGCATTCGCCCAGTGCCTCATGGATTCGGGCAGCCACACCCATGGCTGTGCTCAGCCCCGTTTCTGGAAGCAGGACCGCAAACTCATCTCCGCCCAGCCGGGCGACCGTGTCGCCGCGGCGGACTGCCCACCTGAGGCGGCGGGCAACTTCTACGAGGACCTGGTCCCCGGTCAGGTGGCCAAAACTGTCGTTGATGTCCTTGAAGGCGTCAAGGTCGATCATCAGGACCGACGGGCGTGCTCCCCCTGCCTCGGCGGCGAGCAGTTCTGCCTCGATCTCATGCATCAGGGCCGTCCGGTTCGCCGTGCCCGTCAGCGCATCGCTCATTGCCATCCGCTGCATCTGGCGGTGGGCTGCCTGCAGCTCGCGTGTGCGGGATTCGACCCGTTCCTCGAAGTCCTGGTAAACGGAGTTCAGCTCCTCGGCTAGAAGATTGATTCCGGTAATTACCGCGTCCACGTCATCGCGTTTGGGCGAGGTGCGGATCCTGGTGCTCAGGTCTCCGGCAGCAATTCGGACTATGCCGTCCACTACCTGCTGAAGCCTTGGGTCTCCGGCTTCAGGGTCCGTCATCAGGCTCTGCCCTTGAGCCAGTCCAGTGCCTGGGCAGCAGAGGAGAAGTACCGTGCAGGACAAGCCGGGAGGTCTCCACCAAGGAGGAAGTTTGCGATAACCCTATCCACCTGGCTGGTGCCCAGGACAGCCACAGACGAAACCGACCGAGCTGCCGCGAACACACTTCTGGCACCGCGTGTAATGGCTTCGACCCCCGTGACGTCAAGCAGCAACGGCCTCGGCCCTGTCTGAGCCAGAGGATTAAACTCTGCAGCGGCCGCTGCCGCCATAGGCCCGGTAATGACGCGGCCTGGGGGCAGCGTGACTCTTACGTAGCCAGTACAGTCAGTGACTTGCACCCGCTTGTCGTTCGAGATTTCGCTGCCATCGACCGGACCTTCTGCAGCTCCGCTCACGATCTCCTGTTTCACCGCCATGACGCCCCCAATGCAGTCATCGATGTTTCACGGCAACTGCTCGTGAACGGCGTGCACTTCTGTTGTAGCAATTCCCGAGACTGTTCCAATTTTCCCCCCAAAAAACTCCTGGCAGAGGGCCAATGCACTTTCCCACTGCCCGCTCCCCCAGTTCCGGTCATACTAGCCGATTCATGCACATGTATGCAGTCATCGGCGCGTTCAAAAATTCACTGATTTAATCGAGTCCGCGAGTTCCCTGGCCTGCTCTGCGCGCATCACGGCACCAACGTTTTCGAAAAGCTCCATGCCAGTAGTGGCCTGCTCGCGCGCCGCCTCGGTCTCCCCGGCTGCGGCGAGAATCCGGGCATACAGGATCCGGGCGTCGCCTTCGCTGAGGGGAGCCATAGCCTCCGCCCGCTCCATAATGCCGGACATTTTCAACTTCGCTTCAGGCAGTGACCCAGTCAGAAAACACCAGTGAGCGCGGATAACGTCGATGTCGAGCTCGTCCTGCGGTGTCCCCCCGCTAATTGACATCGCCATCTCGGCCCGCTCGATGCACTGGAGCGTAGCCGGCTCAACCAGATTCGCATTGAGCCTCATGAACGCCGATGCCTTATTGAAGATGGCCCACAGATTCAGGTCCCTGCTGGGCGAAAAGCATGTGGCTGCCTTGTCGTGGTACTCAGTAGCGTCCTTGCTCCGACCCAGGAGAAACGCCACGTTTCCGATAGACCAATAAGCCCTGCCTGCCCGGTCCGGTTCAGTGTTTGCATCAATAAGGCGGCAGAGATTCTCCGCCTCACGCCAGGCGTCGTCGAGATGCCCGCTCTCGGCCAAAACGGCGACGAGAACCTGCTGGGCCTCAAGCTTGCCTTTGCTTCCGTATCCAGTCTCCGGGAACTCCAGCGTGGCTTCCCGAGCCACCTCCAGTGCTTCCGGCAGCTGCCCAAGAGCCCTGAGTCCCGCTGACCGCAGCGCATTCGCCTTGGCAGCCAGCTCCGGATCGCGTGAGGTGAGCGGGTGCTCCGAGAGTGATTCTGCTGTCTCAACAAGATCACTAATATCACCCAGTTGCCGCTGGCATTTGGCAAGGAGATACATCATGCGCCACCAGCCGGCGTCATCACCGCGGGAACCCGCTTTTTCGGCGGCAGCCTTCGTGTGATTTATGACGGCTGAGTATTCGCGCTGCTCCCACAGCTGCCTCGCTTTGTACTCATGAAGTATGAAGTCATCTGTCGTCAAAGCCACGGCACTTTCTCGCTCCCGCCCATAGGCCCATTTCAGGACACCTTACGTTCCATTGTGCGCTCCGATCCCGTTTTGGTCTAAGCATTACGCAGTACGCGCGCGGCTTCGTTCAACCGCCCCCTGCCTGCCGTCCAAGAATTGAGCCCACTTGGAAAGATAAATAGGAAATTTGTTAGGTACGATATGCCAGTCAGCAAATGGGCTGGACACATAACCTAGGAGCACAAATGAAGAAGCTTGGCGTATCCGTTCTTCTGGCCGCCGCGATTGCAGCCGTTGGCGTGGCAGCACCCGCGAACGCAGCGCCGTCCTTCGGGAACGGCGGAGGCAGCACCGTTCAGCCGCTGATCGGCAACTGGCCGTACTAGGCCTCAGAAAAACCGGGCAGAGCTCATCGGAGCCCTGCCCGGTTTTTTGTGCCAGCTCTTCGCCCCCATATGGGAGACTGGAAGACCAGTTTGGAAAGGACCGCCATGCCCACGAACGCCGCGCCCGAAGAGACTCCGCAGACCGCTGACCTCGCCTCCTACATTGACCACACCCTGCTCAAGCCGGAGGCCTCCCGCGAGGACATCCTGCGGGTCTGTGAAGAGGCAGCCGAGTACGGTTTCAAGTCCGTCTGCGTCAACCCGCTCTGGGTCTCAACAGTGCATACCGCCCTGAAGGACTCCGGAGTGGACACCTGTTCCGTTATTGGCTTCCCCCTCGGAGCCACCACCACCGAGGTAAAGGTCTTCGAGGCCCAGGGCGCACTGCAGGACGGCGCAGACGAGATCGACATGGTCATCGACATTGCCGCAGCCCGGCGCGGAGACCGCGAAACCCTGGTCCGCGACATCGCCGCCGTTGCCGACGCCGTCCATGAAGCCGGCGCGATCCTGAAGGTGATCATTGAGACCTCCCTGCTCACCGATGAGCAGAAGATTCTGGCCTGCGAAGCTTCCGTGGACGCCGGTGCCGACTTCGTCAAGACGTCCACCGGATTCAACGGCGGCGGGGCTACCGTTGAGGACGTTGCCCTGATGCGCCGTACAGTCGGCCCTGACATGGGCGTGAAGGCTTCCGGCGGCGTTCGCAGCCGCGAAGATGCGCTGGCAATGATCGACGCCGGCGCCACACGAATTGGAGCTAGCTCCGGAATCGCTATTGTTAAGGGTGGTAACGGCGGGTCCGGTTACTGATCCGTCCGCCGCTGAAAACTTTTTGAAACGGAGAAACTCCCATGGCACGAACCAAGGCAAAGCAGCCCACCCACTCGGGCGAAGGACACCTGGTCTCGAACCTCGTCACGTTCATCGTCTTCTTCGGGCTCTTCCTTGCCTCGATTTACGCCCTGAACTGGCTGACCCTCGACGTCGTCTGGCCGATGGTGGCCTGCCTCGTCGTCGGCACGCTCGTTTACCTCATCCCCTTCATGATGGGACGCTCGGACACCACCGTTGAGCTGGCCGAAGGCAAGTCACACAACGAATAACCACCGGCGACAGCTGCTTCCTCGAAGCTCGTCACGAGATTACAGAAACTGCCCGTTAGACGCGTCTAACGGGCAGTTTCTGTAATCTCGGGGGAAAAGCCGGGTAAAACAGGGCAGGAAACAAGTAGTAAGTACTCTTAGCACTTAGCTTGGGGCGTTCTTAGAGTCGACCGCATGAGCACAACACTGACACGCAGGCAATGGCGCGCTGAGCGTATCCGCCAGCAGCGTTTCACCCGGTTCTCCTACTCGGCCATCGCAGCCCTGATGCTGTCGGCAGTCGTGGTCTTCGCGATCGCCGTCCAACAGACCTAGCCAGCCGGGGCCCGGCTGGCCCCCGACGGCTACAGGACAGGCTTGGCGGTAACCTGCGCGCTCCAGGAGAACTCCGGGTCCTTCGTGTACCAGTCCCAGGCGATCAGTTCCGGCACCATGGTCTCCACCAGGGCAGACACAAGCCATTGCTCCTGCCCTGGATAGGACACGGTCAGAGCCGCTTCGGGAACGCCTTCCCCGACGGCGACCACGGTCGCCCCGCGCGGCATCATCCAGTCCAGGGCCTGCTGGTCCCACCGCGAGCCGGTGAAGACCAGCGCCCGGTAGTCAAGCGTCTTGGACAGGTAGACATCCACGTGGGACCAGTCCCCCGTCTCACTGCCGTATGCCGGGCGGCGGGGCACTTCCCGGATCATCAGTGATCCCTGGGCCGCACTGGAGAACCGCTCGGCGGGCGCCAGCAGGAACGTGCCGTCGGGGCCCAGCAGCAACTCGGAGACCTGCGGCAGCCACTGGCCCGAGGTGTCCAGGACCGCCCTTGAGCCGGCCGCCGCACGCTGCGCCGTTTCCGCCAGCATCCCGTAAGAAGCACCGTAGCGTTCCAGCACCGCGGCTATGACCAGAAGGGAATGCCTGAAGTTCCGGCAGGAAATCCCGGAAACCTCCTCCCCTGCGTTCATTTCCACTGTGTAGTCAGCCATGGCCGCCAACGGAGACCCGGGCCTGTTGGTCACCGCAACCAGGCCGCCGGTGCCTCGGTAGCGTTCTGCCGCGGCCAGTACTTCCACACTGGTTCCGGTAGCGGACACCGCGATGACCAGCAGGTCGGGGGCCGGCGGCGGCAGCAGCGCCGTACTGGCCAGCTCCACCTGCACGTTCACGCCGTCCGCGCGGGCTTTCCGTGCTGCGGTGGCAGCAGCGTAGGCGCTGGATCCCATGCCCAGGATCAGGATCCGTCCGGCGTCGGGCAGGCCTGCCACGCCCGGGTATCCACCCTGAAGCAGCACTGCCATCCGGTCAAGATAATCCGGAACCAGCTGCAGGTCCTCTATAAAGCGGGCGGTGTCCACACGGGCTCCTTTGTCATGTCGTTTCCGGCTGCATCGCAGGCGGCGCCATCCCGCTCGAACCGGTAGGTGATGGCACCGTCCGCGGCATACAGCCAGCGGGGCAGAAAACGGTGGGCATAGATGAGTTCGCGGAGCAGCTGTTCGGCGGTCAGGCCGGGAAGCACCGCCTCATCCAGAAGCTGGGGGCACCCGGCGGCAGCCGCAGCGGAACGGTAGGCACTAACCAACTGCTTCTGTGCCTGGTCCGCCCAGCCATAGAGCTTCTCCAGTGACCCGGAGTCGGCGACCTGCAGCCGCTTGGCGGCCACTGAGGCCACCATGTCCAGGCTGGCGCCCAGATGCGCGACGTCGCGGGCGGCTGTGTCGGGACGGTCACGTTCGGCGTCCGGCAGCTGGGGGTCGCCGTCGAAATCCAGCAGCCAGTACTTATCTCCTGAGCGCAGCACCTGACCCACGTGCAGGTCACCGTGCAGGTCGAAGGCCGGGGCAGCGGTTTCGGGGATGGCGGCCAGCAGGGAGCGCAGGCCTTCGGCCCGGTTCGCGAGCCGTGTTCCGGCATCGCCTCCCGTAAGCGTCAGCGCAACGTCCAGCACGCCGTCGGTCCGCGCCCGCACCTCGGCGGCACCCGGGGCCGGCAGCGGACCAGCTCCAAACAGGGCCGCGTGCACCTCGGCCGTCAGGCGTCCCAGGGCGGTGGGGAAATCCGGCAGCGGCCCGCCGCGGAACCAGGCAGCGACGTCGTCCGCGGCCCAGGTCCAGCCGTCTTCCGCATCCGGAATGACGGCGCTGACCAGGGCCAGGGTGGTGCGTCCGCGCTCCGGATGTTCCCAGTCCAGGGATCCGAAGTAGCCCGGAACGGCATCGACGCCGGCTTCAGCGAGCCTGGCAAGCAGCCGGGCAGACCGGTCTGCTCCTCCCCAGCGGCGCACCAGCTTGATGATCTTGTCCCCGCCCACGACCACGGAGAGATTGGTCATGTCCACGGGCACGGCGCTTTCTTCGAGTCCTGGTCCGGCGGCCAGCCCGGTCCGCGCCGCGTGCAGCTCGCCGATGGTCACGCTCAGGGCGGCTGTGCTTCCTGCCAGGACCGCGTCCGTAAGATCCGCAGCCAGTCCCGACCCGGCTGACGCGGGGCTGCCCCGGGAGTCCAAAGCCGTCAGGACGCCGTCGGGCTCAAGCCGCAAACAGCCGTGTACGGCCCTCAGTTCATCCATGAAACCACCTTCACATTCCTTGCACGCTGATTCAAGGACCGTTTGTTAAATGCTTGTTACGGCTAAAAATAAGCGTTGTATTCCTTGAACTCTAATGCAAAGATCAATTTCACCACCCAGTCCGGGTGTGATCCACGACACAAGCGCAACAGTAGGAGCCATCGTGAGTTTCCAGCGCATTACACGGACTGCCGCCGTCACGGCAACAGCGGTCCTTGCCCTGTCAGCTTGCGGCGGAGGAAGCGGGTCTGCGGACCTGGACCCCGAAGCCGACATCAGCCAGCAGAAGCTCGTAGTCGGCATCTGGGCCGACTACTACCCCGAAGATCTGGCCGAGACCTTCGAAGCGGAGACGGGTGTACCCGTCCAGATCGTGCACCACGCCACCAACGAAGAGATCATGGCCAAGCTGACCGCCGGCGGCGACTCCGGAATCGACGTCGCATTTGTTTCGGGCCAGTACGCCCAGGCACTCAATGAGGGCGGGATGCTCCAGGAACTGGACCACTCCCTGATCCCCAACATTGAGAACCTCTACCCGGAGGCCATGGAAATGGCTTACGACGACGGCAACACCTTCTCCCTGCCGTACGCCTGGGGAACCACCGGGCTCTGCTACCGCTCGGACCTCCTGCCGGCGGAGCCTACGTCCTGGAAGGACCTGCTGGAGCCCTCCGCTGACGTGGCCGGGAAAACCACCATGCTCTCCACCGAGCGCTGGATGGCCCTGCCGGCGCTGAAGGCACTGGGCTACTCGGTGAACTCCGACAACCCGGATGAGCTGTCCAAAGTGAAGGAGCAGCTCACCGCCACCAAGCCCACCCTGCTGTCCTTCGATGACACCACGTTCTACTCCAAGCTCGTCACCGGTGAAGCTGTGCTGACCGAGGCCTGGGACGGCTGGTGCAACTACGGCATCACCGAGGATCCGAACATCAAGTTCACGGTTCCGGAAGAGGGCAGCGACCTGTGGGTGGACACCATGACCGTGCTGAAGTCCTCACAGAACAAGGAAGCAGCCATGGCGTTCCTGAACTACGTGCTGGAGCCGGAGGTCCACTCCTGGGCAGCTGAGAACATCCTCTACAAGGTGCCGAACAAGGCCGCCATGGAGGCACTGGACCCGGAACTGCTTGCCACCTACCCGAACCTGGCCATGACCCCTGCCGAGTTGGCGGAGCAGGAAGTGATTGTTGACCTCGGTGACTACAGCACCGAATACACACGCCTGGCCACGGAAATCTCCGCGAAGTAGCTCTCCGTGCCTGCTAACCGCTCCGCTGCCTCCGGCGCCGCCTGGCGCCGGAGGCTCGCCGGACTCCCGATCCTTGGGCCCGGCGTCGTGTTCCTGTTTGTGCTGGCCGTCCTGCCCGTTGCACTGGTCACCGTCTACGCGTTCTTTGAGCGCGGCCGGTTTGGCGGCGTCGAATACAACTTCACCCTGGAGAACTTCGTCCGCCTGGCGGACCCGCTCTACCTGGGCGTGGTGCTGAAGTCCATCCTGATCGCCGGTGCCGCCACCGCCATAGCACTGCTGATCGGCTACCCGGCGGCCTTGTTTATCGCGCGCCTGCCCAAGCGCTGGCGCACCCTGGCCCTGATCGCCGTCCTGCTCCCGTTCTGGACCAATTTCCTGATCCGCACCTATGCCTGGATCCTGCTGCTGAACAATGCCGGCTGGATCAACCAGAGCCTGCAGTGGCTGGGCATCACCAGTGAACCGGTGGCGATGCTCTACACCGAACCGGCCGTCGTCGTCGGGCTGGTGTACATGTACCTGCCGCTGATGATCCTGCCGCTGTACGCTTCCCTGTCATCGCAGGACCCGCAGCTAACCGAGGCGGCCACCAACCTGGGTTCCTCGCCGTTCCGGGTTTTCCGGACGGTCACCCTGCCGCTGTCCGCCCCGGGCGCCCTGACCGGCTGCATCTTCGTGTTCGTCCCTGCGATGGGCAACTTCATCATTCCGGAACTGATCGGCGGCGGTAAGACCGTCCTGATCGGCAACCTCATCCGCGACCAGTTCCTGAAGGCCCGCGACTGGCCGTTCGGAGCAGCCCTGGCACTGGTTATGACGGCATTCCTGGTGCTGCTGCTCGTGCTGCAGCAGCGGGCCTCCCGCGCCGTCAGCGAAGGCAAGACCCCACGGAAGGCGGGCGCATGAGCACCACGGCAGCCGCGCCGGGTACCAGCCCGGCAGCAGTGAGCAAGGTACGACGCCGCGGCGCGCGGCAGGGTAAGGCCTGGCACCTGCGGGTTCCCTTCTGGGCCGCGATCGCGTTTCTCTACCTGCCGATCCTCGTGGTGACGGCCATGTCCTTCAACGCCTCGTCCAACCTCTTTTCCTGGTCCGGGTTCTCGCTGAAGTGGTACGCAGAGGTCTTCCGCTCCCCGGAGATCCTCGCGTCCCTGGGCAACACCCTGGTGGTGGCCGCGGCAGCTGCAGTCCTGGCCACGGTGCTGGGTACCCTGACCGCCGTCGGAATCCACCGGTATACCAGGGGCGGGCTGATCCGAGCGATCGCCATTGCCCCGGCCATGCTTCCGGACCTGCTGCTGGCGATCGGGCTGCTGAGCCTGTTCACGCTGCTGAACTTCACCCTGGGCCTGCTCTCGGTGATCCTGGCACACACCGTGTTCGCCATGGCGTTCGTGACCGCCATTGTCCTGGCCCGGCTGGCCCAGGTGGATCCGTCACTCGAAGAAGCTTCCCGTGACCTGGGCGCTTCCCCGGCCCGGACCCTGCTGAAGGTGACCGTTCCACAGCTGGGACCGGCAATCATCTCCGGCGGCCTGCTGGCCTTCACCCTGTCCCTGGACGAGTTCGTGATTGCGTTCTTCACCACCAGTCCCACCGTCTCCACGCTGCCCATCAACATCTACTCGATGGTGCGCTTCGGCGTCTCCCCCGAAATCAATGCACTCGCCACCATGCTGCTGGGCCTGACCGTCCTTGCGGTCCTGGGAACGCAGCGCCTGACCAAGATTGCGGATTCACTATGACCACCGGACCCGACTCCGTTTCCGCGGACCAGCCGCTTCTGCAGCTGCGTTCCCTCAGCCACAGCTATGGTTCCGTCCAGGCCCTGCACGGGATTGACCTGAACATTGCCGGTAATGAGTTCTTTGCCCTGCTGGGACCCTCCGGCTGCGGCAAGAGCACGCTGCTGCGTTCGATTGCCGGCTTTGAGACGCCTGCCGAAGGAGAGATCCTGCTCGACGGCGAACCGCTCACCCGGTTGCCTGCCCACCGCCGCCCGGTGAACATGATGTTCCAGTCCTATGCGCTGTTCCCCCACCTCAGCGTGGAGAAGAACGTGGCCTACGGGCTGGAGGCCGAAGGCGCGGGCAAGGCCGAAGTGCGCCGGCGGGTCGGCGAAGTCCTGGAGACCATCGGTTTGACCACGTTCGCCAGGCGCCGGCCGGGCCAGCTCTCCGGCGGCCAGCGGCAGCGGGTCGCCCTGGCACGCGCGATCGTGAAGCGCCCCCGGCTGCTGCTGCTGGATGAGCCGCTCTCCGCGCTGGACCGCAAGGTCCGGGCCGAAATGCAGCTGGAACTCAAGCGCCTGCAGCATGAGGCAGGCATGACGTTCGTGGTGGTCACGCATGACCAGGAAGAAGCCATGTCCATGGCGGACCGGGTTGCAGTGCTCAACGCCGGAAGGCTGGAACAGGTGGACACACCCGTGGCGCTCTACGCCGCTCCGCGCACCCGGTTCGTGGCCGACTTCATCGGCACCGCCAACCTGCTGGACGGGACCGCCGTCGCGGGCGGCGTTGCCCTGGAGTCTGCGCTGGTGCTTGCCGCTGACCATACGCTGCCCTCCGGAACCCCGGCCACCGCCGTCGTGCGTCCGGAAGATGTGAAGCTGGCACCGGCCGGTGCCGGCACGCTTGAGGGCACCGTGGTGGACACCTTCTTCCTCGGTGGAACGTCCACCGTCTCGGTGCAGGTCCCGGGACTGGCCTCGCCGTTCACCTGCAATGTCCGGGCAGTCCAGGTTCCGCAGCGCGGATCGCAGGTTGGCCTGGTTATCGACGCCGCACGCACCGTGGCTGTCGAAGATGACCGCGCCGCCGCCCAGCGCGGCGCGGATCAGGAAACGGTCAGCCCGTGAGAGGTTGCGATCCGTGCGTAGTCCGCAATCAGTCCCGCCGCGGTCTCCGCGTCAATGCTGGGATGGCGGGCAATGATCCGGTAGCCGTACGCATCTTCGAGCGCCACCAGGTTTCGGGCCACGGTCAGCGGATCCTGCGCCAGGGTAAACACCCCGCGGGCGGCTCCCTGCTCCAGGACCACCAGGTACATGCCCACCTGGCGTTCGTACAGCGAGGTCAGGAGCGTGGCGGTCACCGGATGGTTGCCGGCGGAACCGCCCAGGGCACAGAGCATGGCAACCTGCGCGTCCTCCGGACCGGAGGGCAGCCCGGAACGAATCAGTGCCAGGAGCCGTGCGGCCGGGTCATCAGGCAGCGAGGCGAGCATCTGGACCCGCTGTTCGTAGAAGCGTTCCATGGCTTCCCGGTTCGCCTCCAGCATCAGGTCATCCACATTCGGGTAGTAGTACAGCACTGCCCCGCTGGTCAGCCCGGCTTCCTCGGCAACGCGGTTCAGCCTCGCGCCGTCCGGACCGTGCTTCGCCACCGCCCGCTGCGCGGCCGCCACGATTTCGCTGCGGCGTGCGGTCTGGTTCTTCGGGCGTGCCATGTAAAACCTTCCTCGAATGGACTGAGTCACCACAATAGGGCACGCCCGCCGAAATAGCCGCATTTCACATAAGTAATTTGCATCACGCAACGATTCCAGGAGGCAGCATTGACAAATTCACGCACCTTTCTTTTCATGCCGGAAAGTGCCTACGGGCCTACCAATAACTGCATTGGGATCGGCAGCGAACTACTGAAGCGCGGGCACCGGGTGGTCTTCGCCGCTGAGTCGTCCTGGCAGGGCAAGCTCGCTGCACTGGGGTTCGAGGAAGCACTCGTTGACTTCGCACCCCCGGCAGAGGATGACGCCGAGGCAGAGGCAGGTGATTTCTGGAAGGAATACATCAAGGAAATATCCCCTGAATTCCGGAAATCAACCCTGGAACAGGCGGAAACGGTCATACGCCCCATCTGGGAAGGCGCCATTGAAGGCGCAAAATACTGTGAACCCGAATTGCGGAAGATAATCACCGAAGTAAATCCGGATGTAATCGTCGAGGACAACGTGGTGGCATTTCCCGCGCTGCTGACGGCGGGCAAGCCGTTCGTGAGGATAGTCTCCTGCAACCCGCTGGAAATTCCCGGCCCGGGCATCGCACCGGCCTACTCCGGACTGGGCGAGGCCGACGAAAGCGGCTGGGATGAATACCGCACCGAGTATGAGCGCACCCACAAGGACCTCTGGGAAGACTTCAATGCCTGGGTCCAGGAACAGGGTGCCCCTGCCCTGCCCCGGCTGGAGTTCATCCACTCCGGCGTGCACAACATCTACGTCTACCCCCAGGAGCTGGACTACACCGGCAGCCGGCCGCTGGACGCAAACTGGACCCGCGTAGATTCCGCCGTCCGTGAGACGGAATCCGCCGTAGAGCTTCCGGAGCACTTCCTGGACGGCACCAAACCGCTGGTTTACTTCAGCCTCGGTTCCCTGGGCGGCGCCGACGTCGAACTCATGCAGCGCACCGTGGACATCCTGGGCACCGCCGGTGAGTACAACTTCATCGTCTCCAAAGGCCCGCGGCATGAGGAAATCATCCTGGCGGAGAATATGTGGGGCGCGGAGTTCCTGCCGCAGACCCGCATCATCCCGCTGGTGGACCTGGTCATCACGCACGGCGGCAACAACACCACCACCGAGGCACTGCATTTCGGCAAGCCGATGATCCTGCTCCCGCTGTTCTGGGACCAGTACGACAACGCCCAGCGCGTGCACGAATCCGGCTACGGCCGCCGCCTGGACACCTACGAGTGCACCCCTGAAGAACTGCTGGGCAGCATCGGCGAGCTGCTGGACGATCCAGAACTTCAGGCCCGCTGCCGCGCAGCCGGGGAACGGATCCGCGCTGCTGACGGCCTGTCCGCGGCCGCCACAGCACTGGAGAACGTCGCCGCAGCGCACTAACCCAAACTGCTTCACCGAACCACATCACCACCACGGCAAGGAACCACCATGGCATCCGGAACTTTCATTTCCAACGACTACCGCGCTTCCAACGGCGAAGTGCAGGAGCTCATCAACCCCGCCACCGGCGAAGTCTCAGGCACGCTGACCGCGTCCTCAGTGAACGACGTCGACTCCGCCGTCGCGGCCGCCCGCGGCGCCGCCCCGGGCTGGGCTGCGCAGACCCCGGGACAGCGTGCCCGTGTGCTGCTGAAGCTGGCCGATGCACTGGAGGAAGATGCCGAAACGCTCACCGAGCGTGAAGTGACGGAAGGCGGCAAGCCCTGGACTACGGTGCTGGACGGCGAGATTCCGTTCGGAGCGGATAACCTGCGCTTCTTCGCCGGCGCGGCACGGTCCGTGGACGGCACCGGCGCCGGTATGTTCTCCGACGGCTACACCTCCATGATGGTCCGCCGGCCGGTAGGCGTGGTTGCCGGCATCACCCCATGGAACTTCCCGCTGATCATGGCCCTGTGGAAGGCCGGGCCCGCCCTGGCGGCCGGAAACACCGTGATCCTCAAACCCGCCCCGTTGACTCCCGGCTCCACGCTCCGCCTGGCCGAGCTGGCTGCTGCTGCCGGGCTGCCGGCAGGGGTGCTGAACGTGGTGACCGGCGGCGGGGACATCGGTTCGGCGCTGGCCGGGCACCGCGGTGTTGACATGGTTTCCGTGACCGGTTCCACCGCCACCGGCCGCGCCGTGATGCAGGGCGCGGTCAAGGACGTCAAGCGTGTGCACCTGGAGCTGGGCGGCAAGGCCCCTGCCCTGGTCTTCGCCGACGCCGACGTGGCACAGATGGCACGCGCCGTCGCCCTGGGTGCCACCTACAACACGGGCCAGGACTGCACCGCCGCCACCCGTGTGTACATCCACCGCAGCATTTTCGACGACGCCATAGCCGCCCTGCGCACTGAGCTCAAAGGCATTGTCATCGGCGACCCGCATGACCCGGCCACCCACATCGGCCCGCTGATCTCGGCAGCGCACCGCGAGAAGGTTGCCGGGTTTGTGCAGCGCGCGGTCGACGGCGGCGCCGAAGCACTGGAGGGCGGCTCACCCATGGCGGGTCCGGGCTTCTACTTCCCGCCCACCCTTGTGGTGGGTGCTGGGCAGTCCTCGGAACTGGTGCAGGGCGAGATCTTCGGCCCGGTACTGGTGGCCCTGCCCTTCGACACCGAGGACGACGCCGTCGCGCTGGCCAACGACAGCGCCTACGGGCTAGCGTCCTCCGTCTGGACCGCCGACGTCGGGCGTGCCATCCGCGTCAGCCACCAGCTGGAGGTGGGCGTCACCTGGATCAACGACCACCTGCCGCTCGCCTCGGAGGCTCCGCACGGCGGAGTGAAGGGATCAGGCTTCGGCAAGGACATGAGCATCGAGCCCCTCCTGGATTACTCCGTGACCCGCCACCTGATGATCCGCCACGCGGTGCCGCCGGAAACCACGGGCTACCGCCCGGCCTGATCCCGCCCCCCCCTGCCTATAACTGCGAACCACCACCGATCGAAAGCAGATACCGTGCCAAGCACCACCCCAACCGCCTACGACCTTGCCGAAAAGCGCATCCCGGCCGCCGCTGTCACTGCTGCCCTCGCCGCCGCCGTACCCGCCCCGTATTGGCTGGACCGCCCCGAACGCCCGGCTGCCCTCCCACCGTTGGGATCCCGAATCACCGCCGACCTCGTTGTGGTCGGCGGCGGGTATACCGGGCTGTGGACTGCACTGCTGGCCAAGGAACGCGATCCGGCTGCGGCTGTGGTGCTGCTGGAAGGGCAGGAAGTGGGCTGGGCGGCGTCGGGACGCAACGGCGGCTTCGTCTCGGCCAGCCTGACCCACGGTTACAGCAACGGGGTCAAGCACCTGCCCAAGGAGGTGGACCTGCTCCAGGAAATGGGTGACGAAAACCTGGCAGAGTTCGCCGATACCCTGCAGCGCTACGGGATCGACTGCGGCTTTGAGTGGAACGGAACCCTGGCCCTGGCCACGGAGCCGCACCAAGTGGACTGGCTGCGCGAGGAAGCCGAACACGACGGCGTCGAGTTCTTTGACCGTGAGCAGGTCCAGGCTGAAGTGAAGTCCCCGCTGTACCTGGCCGGGGCCTGGAACAAAAAGGGCAGCGCACTGGTGGATCCGGCACGGCTGGCCTGGGGCCTGAAACGCGCCTGCTTGGAACTCGGTGTGCAGATCTTCGAGCACTCCCCCGTGCGGTCGCTGGCCAAGTCGGGCCGCGGCGTCGAGGTGAAGGCCGACGGCGGCACTGTCTCAGCCTCGAAAGTGGCCCTGGCGACGAACGTGTTTCCGTCGCTGCTGCGCCGGGCACGCCTGCACACCGTGCCGGTCTACGACTACGCGCTGATGACCGAACCGCTGACCGAGGAGCAGCTTGAATCCATCGGCTGGTCCCGGCGGCAGGGGCTCGACGACGTCGCGAACCGGTTCCACTACTACCGCCTCACCGAGGACAACCGCATCCTGTTCGGCGGCTACGACGCGCCGTACCACTTCGGACGGAGCATGAAGCCCGAGTATGACCAGAGCGAGGAGTCCTTCCGCCGCCTGGCTGCGCACTTCCTGGCGACCTTCCCCCAGCTGGAAGGCATCACCTTCAGCCACAAGTGGGGCGGGGCGATCGATACCTGCAGCCGCTTCTTCTCCTTCTTCATGAAGGCTTACGGCGGGCGGGTGGCGTACGCGGCCGGATTCACCGGCCTCGGAGTGGGTGCCAGCAGGTTCGCTGCCAATGTGCTGCTGGATCTGCTGTCCGGGGCCAGGACCCGGCGCACGTCCCTGGAGCTGGTGCGCAAGCTCCCGCTCCCGTTCCCGCCCGAGCCCGTTGCCTGGCTGGGCGTGAAGATCACTACCGCTGCCATGGTCCGCTCGGACCGGCGGCAGGGCAAGCGGGGCCCGTGGCTGAAACTCATGGACGCCGTCGGCATGGGGTTCGACTCCTAGCGGGCTTTGCCGGCGTCCCCTTGGGGCCCCCTATACCGGGGGCCCTTTGGGCTGCCGGTGCTTCAAGCTGCGTGCCTCCTTCGGCCTTATTCCCCCTCCCGAAGGAGGCACGCCCCTTCTGGTGTGCGGAACGTTCGGGCGGGTGGGTCATCCTTCGGGGAGATACCGCTGCTTTGGGCCCCTTTCATTGAACCTGTGGGGAGATACCGTCGTTTTGACGCTTGCAAAGCGACGTCAAGTCCCCGAAGGATTCCGGGAACACCCGCTAAAGAGCGGTATCTCCCCGATGGATGACCCGGCACCCGGCAAGGGCAGGGATGTGGATGGCCCGGCCGCCCGGCAAGGGCACGGAGGACGCCCGCCGGGACCGGCGTGCCCCTAAGCACGAGCCCCGGTTCAGGCCTGGGCCAGGACCAGCCATCCGCGGGTTGGCGCATACGGCAGGTCCCGGATGTCCACCGCGGTGAATCCGGCCTCGGCAAGGGAGGAGTGCAGTGCGTCCCGGGTGCGGAAGCGCAGGGTGCTGGTGGAGTCCAGCCTTTCCCCGTCGGATTGGAAAACGGTGGGCGACTCGAAAGTCACCAGCTCACCGTCGACGCCGGTCACCTCGACCCAGTCCTCGACGAGTCCTTCGGCACCGGCGTCGACCACCTGATGGGAACGTTCCTTCGTCCACCTCTCCCAGGCCCGGTCCGCCGGGTTCCGGGTCTCGAAAGCGAGCCGCCCTCCCGGCCGGAGGCAGGTGTGAATGGAACGCAGCGTACGAATCCAGTCGGCGTCGGACAGGAAAACCTGGGCGACGTTCGCCGTCATGGTGGCGAGGTCAAACCGCTGGTGGTTCGCCGGGTCAGCAGCAGCGTCCGGTGCGGTTCCCACCATCCACCGCACGGCACCGGCTCCCGGTTTGGCGCGGGCAACGTCAACGGAAGCCGACGCCGGATCCACACCCAGCACTTCCACCCCCTTCGCAGCGAGCAGGCAGGCGAGCGTCCCCGTTCCACAGCCGACGTCGAGCACGGCGTTCACGCCAGGCTCAGAGGCCAGGCCAAGATACGTGTCGAGGTCGCTGCGGTCGCCTTCGAGGGCGTCGTACACCCGGGCAAGCCTGGGATGGGAGAAGATCGCGTCCGGCATCCCCCGACCTTACAATCCGCTGGGCACTTATTCCTTGAAGATCGCGTCCAGCACCTGGTGCGCCCACTGCAGCATCTCGGCGTCCTGCAGGTCCCGGCCGCCGATCTTCGCAGTCTTGGGCTTCGGAATCAGGATCGCGTTCAGCGCCGGCTTCACCTGCGAGCCCGGGTACATCCGCTGCAGGCGCATCACACGGGATTCGGGCAGGTCGCCCGGGGAGAACTTGATGAAGTTGCCCTGCAGCGCGACGTCGGTCAGGCCGGCGGCGCGGGCATCCACCCGGAACCGGGCGACGTCGATCAGGTTCTTCACTTCCTGCGGCGGCTCGCCGTAGCGGTCCACGAGCTCGGCAAGGACTTCGTCGATCGCCTCGTTGGTCAGCGCCGAAGCCAGCTTGCGGTAGGCCTCCAGCCGCAGCCGCTCCCCCGGCACGTACTCGTGCGGCAGGTGCGCGTTGACCGGCAGCTCGATCTTCATCTCGGCGGCCTTCTCCTCGGCCTCGCCGCGGAAGTCCGCCACTGCCTCGCCTACCAGCCGGATGTACAGATCGAAGCCGACGCCGGCAATGTGCCCGGACTGCTCCCCGCCCAGCAGGTTGCCGGCACCGCGGATTTCGAGGTCCTTCATGGCCAGCTGCATGCCGGCACCGAGTTCGTTGTGCGCGGCGACGGCTTTCAGCCGCTCCAGCGCCACCTCGCCCAGCGGCTTCTCCGACGGGTACAGGAAGTACGCGTAAGCCCGTTCCCGGCCGCGGCCCACACGGCCGCGCAGCTGGTGCAGCTGCGACAGGCCAAAGTGGTCCGCCCGGTCCACGATCAGGGTGTTGGCGTTGGAGATGTCCAGGCCGGTTTCGATGATGGTGGTGCACACCAGCACGTCGAAGCGCTTTTCCCAGAAGTCCACGATGATCTGCTCGAGCTTCGCCTCGCTCATCTGGCCGTGGGCGACGGCGATGCGCGCCTCCGGGACCAGTTCCTGCAGGTGCGCTGCGGTCCGGTCGATCGAGGAGACCCGGTTGTGGACGAAGAACACCTGGCCTTCGCGCATCAGTTCGCGGCGGATCGCTGCCGAGGCCTGCTTGTCCGTGTACGGGCCAACATAGGTCAGCACCGGGTGCCGCTCTTCCGGCGGGGTGGCCAGCGTGGAGGTTTCCCGGATACCGGTAAGGGACATTTCCAGGGTTCGCGGAATCGGCGTCGCACTCATGGCCAATACGTCCACGTTGGTGCGCAGCTTCTTCAGCGCTTCCTTGTGCTCGACGCCGAAGCGCTGCTCCTCATCCACGATCACCAGGCCGAGGTCCTTGAACTGGACTTCCTGCGAGAGCAGCCGGTGCGTGCCGATAATGACGTCCACGGACCCGTTCAGCACACCCTCGATCACTTCCTTGGCCTGCTTGGCCGTCTGGAAGCGGGAAAGCGTGGCCACCCGGACCGGGAAACCGGAGAACCGTTCGCTGAAGGTTTCCATGTGCTGCTGGGCGAGCAGCGTCGTCGGCACCAGCACCGCCACCTGCTTGCCGTCCTGCACTGCCTTGAACGCAGCGCGCACCGCGATCTCGGTCTTGCCGTAGCCGACGTCGCCGGAGACCAAGCGGTCCATCGGAACTTCGCGCTCCATGTCCGCCTTGACCTCGTTGATGGTGGTCAGCTGGTCCGGGGTCTCCACATACGGGAATGCCTCTTCCAGCTCGCGCTGCCACGGGGTGTCCTGCCCGAACGCGTGGCCCTTGGAGGCCATCCGCGCCGAGTAGAGCCGGATCAGTTCCCCGGCGATTTCCTTGACGGCCTTGCGGGCCTTGGACTTGGTCTTGGCCCAGTCGGAACCGCCCATCTTGGACAGCACCGGGGTTTCGCCGCCCACATAGCGGGTGATCTGGTCCAGCTGGTCCGTCGGGACGAAAAGCCGGTCCCCCGGCGCCCCGCGCTTGGACGGCGCGTATTCGAGCACCAGGTACTCGCGGACGGTCTTGTTCACCCCGGCACCCGTGGCGCGCTGCAGCAGCTCCACGAACCGGCCCACGCCGTGCTGTTCGTGCACCACAAAGTCGCCTTCCTGCAGCTGCAGGGGGTCGACGGCGTTGCGCCGGCGGGAGGGCATCTTGCGCATGTCCCGGGTGGAGTAGGTGCTGGCCCGGCCCAGCAGGTCCGCCTCGGTCAGCAGGCCCATCTTGAGGTTGTCGAAGACGAAGCCGCGCCCGGCGCTGGCGGTGGTGATCTCGATGATGCCCGGCTGCGGTTCCGAGTCCAGGGACTCTACGCGGGCGGCGGGAATGTCATTGTCGTGGAACAGTTCGGCCAGCCGCGAAGCCGGGCCGGGACCTTCGGTGACGACGACGAGACGCCACTGGTCCTTGATGCGGGAGCCGATGAAGTCCATCATCTCCGCGACGTCGCCCTTGTAGCCGCGCGGTTCGCGGGCGTTGATCGTCAGGGTGTCGATGTCCAGGACGGTCTCATCGTCCGGGTTGAAGGACGTGATCGCCCACCAGGCGACGTCGTTGGCCAGGGCTGCGGAGCGGGTGTCCGTCAAGGAGCGGAAGCTCGCAGCTTCCAGGTCCGCACTGAGTCCGGCGGAGAGGTCAACAGGCGCCGCGCCGCCGTCGGACGCTGTGGCCCAGGCTGCGGCGAGGAACTCCTCGTTCGTGGATTCAAGGTCGTGGGCGCGGGCGCGGACCTTCTCCGGTTCAATGACCACGGAGATTGACCCCGGCGGCAGCTGCGCCATCAGCGGCACCATTTCCTCCACCAGCACAGGGGCCAGGGATTCCATGCCTTCGACGGCGATGCCCCCGGCGATCTTCTCCAGCATGTCCGCGGCGGCCGGCATCTGGCCCTGCAGTTTCGCGGCGCGGCTCATCACATCCGGGGTGATCAGCAGTTCGCGGCACGGCGGGGCGTAGAGCTCCTTGGGGTGGATAACGTGCTCGCCGGTAAGGGTGCGCTGGTCGGCCACGGCGAACCAGCGCATCGAATCCACTTCGTCCCCAAAGAAGTCGATGCGGATGGGGTGGTCATCGGTGGGCGGAAAAACGTCCAGGATGCCGCCGCGCACGGCGAACTCACCGCGGTGGGAGACCATGTCCACCCGGGCGTAGGCGGCGTCGGCGAGCGCCTTGACGACGGCGTCGAACGGGCGTTCATCACCTACCGCCAGGGAGACCGGCTGCAGGTCGCCCAGCCCTTTGACCAGCGGCTGCACCACGGCGCGGACCGGCGCAACGACGATCCGCACCGGATCGTTCTCCGGGTGCGCAAGGCGGCGGAGGACGGAGAGCCGGCGGCCTACCGTGTCCGAGCGGGGAGAGAGGCGTTCGTGCGGCAGGGTTTCCCAGCTGGGGAACTCCTCGATGCCGGCCAGCGGCAGGTAGCTGCGCAGGGCTGCGGCAAGGTCTTCGGCTTCACGCCCCGTGGCAGTGACGGCCAGGACTACGGGAGGTGCGCCGGCAGTGTCCCCCGAACCGCCGTCGTGCGCTTCTGCCAGCCCGTCCACCATTTCCGCCAGCAGTGCGGCGCGCATTCCCTGCGGCGCACCGATCTCCAGGTCGTGGCTGCGCTTGGCGGGCGGACGCGCGGCGTGCGCCTTCAAGCGGGAGTAGGACTTGTCCTCGGCGAGGGCGGCGCGCAGACCGTTCAGGCTCATTGCGGGGGTATCTCCTTCAGGGCAGGCAACGCAAGAACCCGAAGCTGGCAATCAACCCCGGGTAGGTAATTCCAGCCTACCCGCTGCCCGGTACCCCGCACCGGGGATACCGCTGAGGGCGAAGTCTTGTTCCCTTCCCCATCGAGATGACAGTTACGGCTCTTTTCAGCGCCGAAAAGAGCCGTAACTGTCATCTCGATGAAATATGCGGAGCGCAGCAGCAAGGCCGCCCACAGTTCCCTGTGGACGGCCTTGCCGGGTGGGTGCGAGATGCTGCTAGCGCAGGGCCTCGTGTCCGCGGTACTCAGGCGCAGCGGGCAGCGCGCGTGCGGAGAAGAGTCCGTCACCGCCGCGGATGTCCGCATCGGTCTGGGCGAAGGTCAGCACTGAGTGGGCAACTGCGTCGGACATCTCGTGGAAAAGCTTCCGGTCGATGTTGGACAGGTCGTCGCATTCACTGTGGTAGCAGGGATCGTAGGAAACCCCGGCAGTGCCCCCGAAGAGAGCTGCTTCCTCTTCGGTCTTGACGCCCTCGGCGCCGGTGAACAGGCCGCCGGCCGGAATGCCGTTGTTGATGAACGCCTGGTAATCCGAGCGTCCGCTGAACTCGCTGGGGGCAGAAGCCTGTCCCTGCGAGGCGAAGTAGTCCTCAAAGACTTCCTCGATGACGTCTGAACCGGTGGGACCCGTCAGCCCGAAGGCATCGCCGTCGCCGTCGTAGACGAACCGGCCGCCGTTAATCGAACCGACCATGTCGAAGTTCAGGTTCAGCATGGTGTTCGCCAGTTCAGCCTCGCTGAGCTGCTCCACGTAGTGGGTTGATCCCAGCAGGCCGTCTTCCTCAGCTCCCCAGAAGGCGAACCGAACCTGGTTCTCGAGCTTGAACTTCCCGGTCTTGCCGAGCTGAATCGCGGTTTCCAGAATGGCGGCGGAACCGCTGCCGTTGTCATTGATGCCTGCACCCTCCTGCACTGAATCAAGGTGCGCGCCCACGACTACCTGCCGCGTGGGATCTCCCTTGGGGGTGTCCGCAATGACGTTGAACGTTTCGGTTTCCTGGACGTTGGAGTCGACGACGACGCGCACCGTCGCTCCCTCGGTGCCGGCCAGCGTCTCGCCTAGGGCGTAGGTGGTGCCGACGGCGGGAATCGCCGACGTGACGCCACCCAGCGTCCCGTTGACCAGACCGGTGCGGTCCTCTGTGGGAATCACTCCCTGGTTGAAGACGATCGCAGCTGAGGCGCCGGCTGCCGCCGCATTGGCGACCTTGTCCGCGAAGGGACAGGTCCCTCGCTGCATGAGCGCGATGTTCCCTGCAGTGAAGTCCGCGAAGTCCTCCGGTTCGCAGCCGGAGGTGTTGGCGCGGTCTCCGGTCAGGTTGATATCGACGGCGGTGACCTCCGCCGTGACGTCGCCGGGGCCGGAGTAGCTCATGGTCGTAAAGTCGGTTCCAGCCACGTATTCGGTGGCATTCGGGGAGACCTGTTCGAGGAGCTCCCCGTTGAGGATGAACTGCTCGTAGGTGAAGGCCTGGCGGAACGGCTCATAACCGGCCTTGCGCAGCTGCTTCTCCACATACTGGGCGGTTGCCTCGTACCCCGTGGTTCCTGCGGCACGGTTGCCGTCGTTGGCATCCGCTGCGGCCTGGAACGCCTCGAGATGGCCCATCAGCCCGTTAAGAGTGACTTTGTCCCGCAGCTTGTCGGAGTCGCTCTTGCCGGGCTTCCCGGGTCCGTGCCCCGGTTTCCCGGGCTTATCCGGCTTGCCGTTGCCGTGACCGGGCTGGTTCTTGCCCGGTCCCTGGTGGGAGCCCGGGCCGCCCTTCCCTCCGGAGTTGACCTCGGCGGAGAAGGCAGCCGGTGCACCGGCTGAAAGGGCGAGGACGACGGTCGCTGCCAGGGCAGCCCCGCGCATGGATTTACTAAGTTTCATCGTTCCCCTAAGAGTGCGAGTGAATGAACTGGCCGGATGCGCGCCGCCCCCGAGGCACAAGCCGTGCCGCGATGCTATGCCAGTGTTTCGGGCTCCTAACAGGGCGCAGGGGAACTGCGGCCGAATATCCCCCGGCACTCTTCTCAAGTTGGGCCGATTCGGCTAAGTTTCCGCCCGTCGGAGCGTGCCGGCTGTAGCTTTTCACCGTCCCGACTGCCACGCTGAAAAGGCACCGGCATCATTGCATCTGCCTGACACAGCGCATCGGAGGCCTGCCCCATGGGACGCAAACCGGGACTCAAATCCAGCCGTGGAACCCTGTACCTGGTCACCGCCCTGACCGCCCTGTCGCTCCTCTTTACGGCCTGCGCCAACGCCGGAAACCAGG
Organism: Arthrobacter gandavensis; assembly: GCF_039528575.1. Taxonomy (NCBI): domain Bacteria; kingdom Bacillati; phylum Actinomycetota; class Actinomycetes; order Micrococcales; family Micrococcaceae; genus Arthrobacter; species Arthrobacter gandavensis. The sequence continues at coordinate 203,777 of NZ_BAAALV010000007.1, read as the reverse complement.
AGGACACCGCGGACAACGCCACGTCGTCGGCGGCGGCCTCCACCCTGAGCAGTGACTGTGAAACCGGGCCGGAGGCGACGTCGTCGTCCTGCCAGGCCGCCGGACCGGGCCGGACCGTAGCCGCTGACCGGTGCCCGGACACCTCCCCCACACCGCTGGAGGGCGGCGTCATCGAGGGCGCGTTCGGCCCCTGGTGCGAGAACGCCATCGCAACGTCCTACCCCGCCACCGACGCGCAGTCCCTCATCCCCGAAGGGGCCGAAACGGAGCTGAGGATCACTGAGACGGACATGGACACCACCCTCGAGATGCAGGTCCAGGGCTTTCCGGCCACTGCCACCTACACGGCGGTGCTCCACGAGGGCCCGTGCGCCGAGAGCCCAGGAGACATCGGGCCGGAGTACATCCATGAGGGCAGCGGAGACAACCCGAACGCCAATGTGGTGCTGGACTTCACCACTGAGCCGGGCGGCTCAGCCACGGCCACAGCAACAGTTCCCTTTGTGGTGCCGGATAACGCGTCCGGCGACTCGGTAGTCCTGCAGGACACGGGGATGCAGGTAGTAGGGTGCGTGCGAATCCCCTGATGGCGAAGGGCTCAGCCTGCTTTGGGGACTGCACAGGTTCACCGACTAGGATGTTTGGCGGGTCCGGTACCAAAATACGCGGACCTGCCGCACATTCCCCTACCGGAGGACCCCATGGCCCTGTCTGCTTCCACCACCCTGCCCTACGACGCCGCGACGCTGACCAAGACCTTCACCGATGAAGGATTCGTGCGCAGCATCAGCGAGCACGTTGGCGGCTCGCTGGTTTCCCTGACGGTCGACGGCGATACCTCCGGTCCCTTCACCCTCACCGCCGTGCGCCAGCTGCCCACCGACAGGCTCCCGGAGATGGCGAAGAAGCTCGTGGGATCATCCCTGACAGTGACCCAGAAGGAAGCGTGGGATGCCCCGGCAGCAGACGGTTCCCGGAGCGCTTCCGTAGACCTTTCCGTGGGCGGCGTGCCGCTGAAGGTCAGCGCCGTGCAGCGCCTGGTTGTACTGGCCGAAGGCACCCGCGTAGACGTAGAGGGATCCGTCAGCTCCTCCATTCCCTTCCTCGGGGACAAGATTGCCAAGGCTGCCGAGCCCATGATTGGCAAGGCGCTGACTATCCAGGCTGCCCAGGCCGGCAAGTGGATCGAAAACAACTAGCCCGCCCCGCCTAGCCAGGAGTACTTCTTTGGAGCTTTCCACCCCCCTCGCCCTCGTTCTGCTCATCGCCGGCCTCTGGTCGCTCATGGTCTGGCCCGTGTTCCTCAAGCGCGTCCTGAAGGACCCGCAGGCGCGTGATGCCAACGGCGCTCCCACCCGGTTCATGACCACCAACCTCATGATGATCAGCACCGCGATCATTTTCGCGCTGGCCACGGCCGTGATCGGAGTACGGGGCCTCGTCGGCTAACCGTTTGGTGCTGTGTCCCTGTTCCCGGGCTGCAGCATCGGTACAGCCGCAGCAGTAAAGTAGGGAAAGGTGAGCCGGGAAGTCTGGTCGGCAATAACTCAGCCGCACCCGCTTACCTTTTAGGAGCCGAGCCTCTATGGCCTCAAACGAGCCCACCCGCCAGCCTTCCGGGGCAACACCGGTCTTTTTCGGACGGAACAGCTACCGGGAGCACCTGCGCATCGGGGAAATCCTGCGCAAGGAAACCGTGGGCGGCGTTCTGCTGCTCATCGCCACCGTAGCCGCCCTCATCTGGGCCAACTCGCCGGCGTCGGAAAGCTACTTTGCGCTCCGGGACTTCACCTTCGGCTATGAACCCTGGCACCTTGACCTGAGCGTCGGAGCCTGGGCGGCCGACGGGCTGCTGGCGATCTTCTTCTTCCTGGTGGGCCTGGAACTCAAGAAGGAATTCGTTGCCGGGGACCTCCGGCAGATCAGCAAGGCAATCGTGCCCGTGGCTGCCGCCTTTGGCGGGGTCATCGTTCCTGCGCTGATCTACGTGGGCGTGAACATGCTCTCCGGCTCGGACGGCCTGCGCGGCTGGGCGATCCCGACAGCCACGGACATTGCTTTCGCGCTGGCAGTCCTGGCAGTCATCAGCTCCCACCTCCCGACGGCGCTGCGGATCTTCCTGCTGACCCTCGCCGTCGTTGATGACCTGATTGCCATCACGATCATTGCGCTCTTCTATTCGGAAGACGTGAACCTGGCGATGCTGGGCCTCATGCTGATTCCGCTGGCGGCATTCGCCCTGCTGGTGCAGCGCGAACCGAAGTTCTTCGGTGCCCGCCGCTGGCCGTTCTGGGTGATCCTCGCCCCGCTGGCCGTTGCCGTCTGGATCCTGATGCATGCCTCCGGCGTGCACGCCACGGTGGCCGGCGTGCTGCTTGGCTTCACCGTTCCGGTGCTGCGCCGCACTGCTGAAGGCAAGCCCATCCCGCCGAACGAAAACAAGCCCGGTCTGGCGGAAATCTTCGAGCACCGCTTCCGTCCCATCTCCACCGGCCTCGCTGTTCCTGTGTTCGCGTTTTTCTCCGCCGGCGTCGCGATTGGCGGGTTTGAAGGCCTCAGCCGGGCGTTGATGGATCCGGTGGCTGTAGGCATCGTGGCTGCCTTGGTGCTTGGCAAGCCGATCGGCGTGCTGCTGACCACGTGGGTGCTGACCTTCTTCACCAAGGCGACCCTGGACACGTCCGTGAAGTGGGTAGACCTGACCGGCATCGGCATCCTCGCCGGTATTGGCTTCACCGTGTCCCTGCTGGTCAACGACCTCAGCTTCGGTCTGGGCTCTGCCCACCATGAGGATGCCAAGATCGCAATTCTTACTGCGTCCGTGCTTGCTGCCGTGCTGGCGTCCATCCTGCTGAGCGTCCGCAACCGCCGCTATGCCGTGCTGGAGAAGGCCGAGCGCCTGGACGCAGACAACGACGGCATCCCCGACGTGTTCCAGGACGGCAGCGGGCAGGAACGCTAGCCGGTTCCCGCCGGCCGCATCGTTCCCTGGCTGCGGCGGCCGGTCAGCCCCGCAGCTCGTTCCCGGTAGCCCAGCACTCGTGGCTGTTCGCCCCAAGCTGGTAGGTCAGGTACACCGGGTCACCGGCCGTGGTTCCGTTCATGGGCTGCACCCGAACTGAGTACTGGGAGAAGTGCTGGGTTGATCCGCCGGGCTGGGCCAGGCTCGTCCTGAACCGCGCCTGCACCCCGGGCTGGGTGGCTTGGGCGCCGTAGCGCCCGTTGGCGGACTTGATCGTCACGTCATAGCTGGATGCACCGGAGGAAGCTGCCCAGTTGAGCACGAGTTCGGCATAGCCGTCCCTGCCCCGCACGAGTTCCGGCAGTGTGCAGGCCAGAGGATTGATCTTGCCCAGGGGCGCAGCGTTCGGTGCCGCCGCGGCATGCGGATCCGCCCAGTAGCAGTTGGTCACGTTGTAGTGCTCGTACTTGTACGTCCAGTAGAGCGGGTCGCCTGCCACGGAGCCGTTCATGGGCATGACCCGCACCCGGTAGTCCGTGTAGTACGGCGTCGGGTTCGAAACCGGCTTGCCGTACTGGTCCACGGCCGAGCGGTCGAAACGGAAGGTGGCGGCGGCCGCCGGAACAGTCTGTGACTGGGCGTAGGCATAGGCCGGGTTCGTTGACGTCACGGAAATGACGTAGTGCGTTACCGGTCCGGAACCGGTCCAGGTAAAGGTTGTATCCGTGAGCTGGGTGCCCGTAGCAGCGGTGCATGTCCCCGGGGCAGGTTTTCCGGGACGCGCGGCGAACACAGGATCCGCCTGGTTCACGATCGTTCCGGGCGGAACCGACGGCTGTGTGGGAACGGGCGTGGGCTGCGGCGCAGGGACCGTCGGCACGGGCTTTCCGGCAGTCACCGTCATCACGGCGGTGCCCTGCTGGCTCCAAAGCGCCCAGGCAGCGGGTACCCCCAGTCCCAGGACGACCGTCACGGCGAAGGCTGCGGCGGCGATCCGGGAACCCGGAAGTTCCCGAAACCGCTGAAAGGCGTTCTTCTTCCGTGGCTGACCCACCTGCTCGTTCTCCTTCATTGCGTCCTTCGGGTTATGCGTATCCGGCCCGCTGCGGCGGCGAAGAAGCCGGCAGCCAGCAGCACCATCAACGTACCCTGCCAGGTGCGGATGATTGGTTCCACGGTGCTTTGGATGAACGACGCCGGTGCGATCCGCGGGGGAAGATCAAGGGTGCCGGTTGCCTTGGCGAAACCGGCCGGCGGGCTGATTGTTTCCCCGGACACCGGTACGGTATTCAGCGGTGCTGCCACCGGTCCCCCGGTCCCCGGGACGGTAACCACGGCTGCCGCTCCGGGGCTGTCCTGCAGGGCGTTTCCGGGTCCCCGGGTGCCGCCCGCATCCTGCCCGCCGGGGACCGGAGTCTGGTTGTCCGGAGCATCAGCAGCCTGGCAGGCGGAGCGGCCGCCCGCTGCGTCCAGCAGCAGAAGGACGTCAAACGCCCCTTGCTGGTCCATGGCGGAGTTGGGTGTTTCCGGGACCAGGCCCGTGCTGAGGTCCACCCGGCGGACTGCGCCCGCTTCGAGAAGCACGGGCGTTCCGAGGTCATTGCAGGCGGCGCTCCCGGGCAGGGCAGCGGATTCAGCGCCTGCACCAATCCGGGAACGGAATTCGAGGTAACCGGCAAGCTCAGGACCTATTCCGCGCCCGGCCACTGCCAGTGACAGATATGCCGGCTCAGCTGAGTTGTTGCGGACCCAGAGGGCCGCTGGCTGCGAGCTGCCGGGAACCAGGTGCAGGCCGGCCGGGAAGATGGGCTGGCGGGCGGAGCCGGAGAAGCTGGACCCCTCGTGGCTGATCTGGAGGTAGTCAGCGTCTGCGTATGCTGCGGGGGCTGCTGCCAGGGACATGGCGGCAAAGGCCCCGGCGCCCAGCAGCGCCGCGCCGGCCCTGGCACCGCGGGGCGCGAAGGACCGGCGGAGAGGATTCATCAGACTGCCACGCTCTTGGGAGCATGTGCTGAGTGGAAGCCTGAAACGGCGTGGTCGCAGTGGTCGCAGTCGTGCAGGATCGGGTCGTCGCTGAAGGCATCCGGCATGGATTCGCCGGCACGGGAGTAGGCTGCGGCGTCGTCCCGGAGGGGCAGCTCCAGGACCACCGCGTCAACCTCGGGGCCGGGAGACTTCCGCTTGGCTTCCAGTCCGCCGCGGACAAGCAGGATGATCCCGTAGCCAAGCAGGCCAACAGCCGCCCACTGGGCCATCTCTCCGCGGTCGCTGCTGCCAAGCCCGTTGGCTACAAACCCCACGTACGGCACGGCGTAGGAGAGCTTGCCGCGGATCTGGGCTTCCTGGACCGCGCCTTCGTCGGCCAGGTCATTGTTGTCTCCCTGGGTGGTGAACAGCCGCTCGCCGTTCTGGCCCGAGGAAATGCCGATAATCCGGTGGGTGATGACGGTGGGATCCCCGGACTCGATCTGGTAAGTGATCACGTCACCGGTCTTGAGCTGGTCGGCAGGAGTGGGCTTCACAACCAGGAAAGTGCCGGGCGCGTAGTTCGGGGCCATGGAACTGGTCAGCACTGTGTAGGTCTGTGAGCCTGTCACCAGCGGAATGATGATCAGCACCAGGGCGGCAAGCGCGGCACCGCACATGGCCGCCAGGCTGAGGGCTGATCCGGTGAACTTCAGTGCCCGGAGCGCCGGTGAAGGGTTGCTGCGGCCTGTTGACATGGAAGTCACTATCCTTTTTGTTCGACGGTGAGCGGAATCGAAATTGTGGAAGTCTGGCCCTCGGCGTTTGCTGCCGCAGAGAGCGTTACGCGGAAGCAGAGGACGCCTGAGGCGCTCTTCGGCAGTTCGAGGACCTGCGCTGCAGGACCGGTGAAGAGAGCCGGGTTGGAGCAGGCCGCGAGGTCAGAACCTGCGGCAGCCCGGTGCTCAACGGTGAGCAGCGGAGCGAGGCTGCCTCCGATGACCGGCTGGCCGGCGGATGCTGCCAAGGTGAACGTTCCTCCGGCGTCGGTCTGGTTGGTCAGCCTGATGCCGGCGTACACGGGCTGGCCTGCGTTCACCGCTCCCAGCGGTGCGGTAGCCAGGGCAACGGTGCCCTGTGTTCCATCAGGCTGGCGCATCATGACGACGCCGGTCCCGCCGTCCATCTGCACGTTGAGGGAAGCTGCCTGGAGGCTTCCACCCGCCGCCGGAGCGGCCGCGCTCCAGAGCGCATAGGTTCCCTGGACGGTGAGCAGTCCCAGCAGCACGGCGCAGAGCACGAGCCCTGACGCCTTCAGCGCTGTCCTTGCCATGTCCTGCACTCCAATGGTTTTGCTGCCGGGGGGGGTGCCGTGCGCGGCGGTGGACGCCGCGCACGGCACGAATGAACAGATGGAGGCTTGGGCTAGCGGATAACCTGCTCCAGCTTGTAGCTGATCTTGGAGAGATCCTGGACTGCGTTCTGCGTGTTGTTTCCAGCGGTCTGGTTGAAGGTAACCTCAGCGGTGACCGTGGCTGCACCGGAGTTGGCGGCGGTCAGGTCGCGGCCCTTCAGCTCGGTGGTGCCCTGCTTGATGTTGTAGTTATAGGTCAGCTGGCTGGAGAAGCCGTTCGACGTTGCGCCGAAGTCCGGTGCCAGGGTGGCCTTGAGCTGGTCACCGGTGAGCTGGATGGTCAGGGGCTGCTCGAACCGGAGGGTTTCACCCGGGACAACCTTGTAGTTGGAGATGTTGGGGATGACGGTTCCGTCGGACTTCTTCCACACTGCCGTGCCGGAGGACAGATCCAGGTTACCGGCCACGATCGAACCGGTGGTGGCATTGGCGGTGTCGTTCCAGATCGCGAGCGTTCCGCCGCCGCCGAGCAGCAGTGCCACGCCTACGCCGGTTGCCAGTGCGCCTTTTGCCATCTTGTTCATTCTGAATCCCCTAAAAGAGTGGTGTGCCCGGCAGGAACCATTCCTGCCGACATGGCTAATCTGCTACCTGATTCTCAAGAAACCGGACCGTCCCGGCACAGGGTTTGGAAAACCTTGCAACAATGCTCAAGAGGCCCGCAATGCGGCCGCAACATCTGCGCAATCCGATGTCAGCCGGCTCAGGGATTCGCCGGATTTGCCCAGCCCGGGCTACCCGACAATGAAGGACGCAGTCACTATGCAGGCACTGGATCAGGGCCGGAAGCGCGGTCACAGCCTTCCCCTGGGGCTCGGCACGGCGGCCTACGGCATTGTGCTGGCGGGCATTGTTTTCTGGCCCCGTCCCGTAGACCGGGGAATGCGCGGACAGCTGGACCAGCTGCTCGGCCGGCTGCATGCCCTTGGCTTCCCGGCGTGGGTGGACTACCCGCTGGTGGAATCGCTGGCCAATGTGGCGCTCTTCCTTCCTGCCGGGCTGCTGCTGGCCGCCTGGCTTGGGCCGCGGTGGTCCTGGCTCGCCGCCGTCGCCGGCCTCTGCGTCTCCGTGGGCATAGAAGCTGCGCAGGCGCTGCTGCTTCCGGAGCGGTACGCCACGCCGCACGACGTTATGGCCAACGGGCTGGGAGCGGCGCTCGGCACGGTTGCGGTCTACGCCTGGCGTTCCCGGTCCGCCAAGGATGCCTCCCTGCCTTCCGGATAGGTTCTTCCTCCGGGTGGGATTTTCCGTCACCATCAGGCATTTTGTTTACCCGGGAGGGAGTTTCGCGGCATGATGACATAACCCACATACATGCGTAAGGAGTACGGACGTGAGCACCACTTCCAAGACAACGGCCAGGTCCTACCGGGTAGTGAACCCCGCCACCGGTGAACCGGGGGAAGAATTCCCCCTGGCAACCGATGCCGAGATCCAGGATGCCCTTGCAGCGTCGCAGGCAGCCCACGAGTCCTGGCGGGAGGTTCCTCTTGAGGAACGCAGCCGGATTGTGAGCCGGGTAGCCGAGCTCTTCACCGAGCGCATGGATGAGCTCGCCGCCATCATCACCGAGGAGATGGGCAAGCCGCTTCCCGAATCCGCCGGTGAGGCAGAGTACTGCACCGATATCTTCAACTACTTCGCTACCGAAGGCCCCTCGCTGGCCGCGGACCAGGAGATCAAGGCAATCGGCGGCGGCCGCGCCGTCATCCAGAAACTGCCGGTCGGCCCGCTGCTCGGCATCATGCCGTGGAACTACCCCTACTACCAGGTGGCCCGTTTCGCGGCGCCCAACCTCATGCTGGGCAACACCATCATCCTCAAGCACGCCGAGTCCTGCCCCAAATCCGCGCTGGCGATCCAGAAGATCATGGACGACGCAGGTGTTCCCGCCGGCGTCTACCAGAACGTCTTCGCCAGCCACGACCAGATCGCGGACATCATCGCCGATCCCCGCATCCAGGGAGTCTCCCTCACCGGCTCCGAGCGGGCGGGCGCCATCATCGGCGAGCTGGCCGGAAAAAACCTCAAGAAGGTTGTGCTGGAGCTGGGCGGCTCGGACCCGTACGTCGTGCTGGACGCCGAGGACGTGAAGGAAGCAGCCGCCAACGCCTGGGCCACCCGCATCGAGAACACCGGCCAGGCCTGCAACTCCAACAAGCGCATGATCGTCACCGAGGACATCTTCGATGACTTCGTGGCGGAACTGACCAACCTGGCCAAGGACCTCAAGCCCGGAAACCCGGCAGCGGCAGCCGAGGGCACCTTCGCACCGCTTTCCTCCCGCGCCGCAGCAGAAGCCCTGGCCGAGCAGATCCAGGACGCCGTGGACAAGGGCGCCGTCCTGCATGCCGGCGGCACCCTGCATGAGGGCCCTGCCGCTTACCTGGCACCGGCCGTGCTCACCGGGATCACCCCTGAGATGCGTGCCTACCGCGAAGAGCTCTTCGGCCCGGTGGCCGTGGTCTACAAGGTGGGCAGCGACGAGGAAGCCGTCAAGCTCGCGAACGACTCCGACTACGGTCTGGGCGGCGCCGTCTTCTCCACTGATGAGGAACGCGCCCGCAAGGTTGCGCAGCAGCTCCAGGTTGGCATGGCCAACGTCAACGGCGTCGGAGAGGGAGCTGATATTCCCTTTGGCGGTGTTAAGCGTTCAGGCTACGGCCGTGAACTCGGGCCGCTGGGAATGGATGAGTTCGTGAATAAGCGGCTCTTCTACATCGCCGACTAGCCACTTTCGCCACAAACGACGGCGTCTGTTCCCTGCGGGGGGCAGACGCCGTCGTATGTGGTATCTGCTGGAATCACCAGCAAACTTTCTGCGATCTTGAGCCTCGCCGGGGAGAGTTCCTGAGCTTGGCATGGGACCGTTGGCGGTACTGATCCACCTGCCTTCCCAGGAATGGGACGGCTGCCGTCCAGGAGGACCCCCATGTCTCCCCGCCTCAGCACTGCGCCTCCGGGCCGCGCGATCCGCGCCCGGGCCATTGCTTCCGCCAGTTCCCGCCCGGTATGACCGCCGTGATTGAGAGCCCGGTTTCCCACGTCCTGGTCTCGAGCGCGTCCCTGCGCGACCTCAGCCAGCAGATGGGCCCGGAGATTTGCCGCCAGTTTGTCGGCAATTACATCGACATGTGGGAAGGCCGGTACCAGCGGCTGGCGAATTCGCTCGACGGCGGCGACTATCCCGAAGCCATGGACGTGGTGCTCAGCATTAAGATCTCCAGCCACATGGCCGGGGCCAAGCGTCTGGCCGGTTACGCGCTGATAGCCCAGGAAATGGTGGGCCGGGCCGATATCCACGGACTGCAGTCGCTGCTGGAACCCATACATGAGTGTGGTGAAGCCACCCTGGCGTCGCTTCGGCAGATGCTGGGCAGCATCTAGCGCCGTTGCCCTCCCGGAGGCAGCGCCGCACCCGCGCTGCTCAGGGTGATCCGCTAGTTTGCCGGTGCCAGCCGGTAGCCAACTCCCCGAACGGTCTCAAGCCAGCGGGGGGAACGGGAATCGTCGCCCAGTTTGCGCCGGAGGTTGCCCACGTGGACTTCAATGGTGCGTTCATCGGACTCGCTGATGTAGGACCCTGTGTCGTAGTCCTCTCCGCGCAGCCGCCGTACGAGGTCCGTTTTGCTCCGCACCCGGCGTCCGCTCTCCAGCAGGGCGTGCAGAAGGTCGAATTCAGTGCGGGTCAGCTCGACGTCGCGGCCGGAGAGCACGGTGGTGCGGGTTCCGGCGTCGAGCACCAGGCCGTTATGGCTGAAAATGTCTTCACTGTCCACAGCTGCGGTCTCAACGGCCGCCGGCAGGGGCGCAGGCGCGGCTTCGGCCTCGGGGATGGCCGGGGCCGTGTCCTTGCGGGGCCGGCGCATCATCGCGGAGATCCGGGCGCGCAGTTCACGCGGACGGAAGGGCTTGGTGATGTAGTCGTCCGCGCCGGCTTCGAGACCCATGAGGGTGTCCAGTTCTTCGGCGCGGGCGGTCAGCATCACGATGTAGGCGTCGCTGAAGAGACGCAGCTGCCGAATGACTTCGAATCCATCGATGTCCGGCAAGCCCAGGTCGAGTGTGACAACGGCCGGATTATGACGGCGCACTGCCTCGACACCCTCCAGTCCGGTGGGGCTGGCATGGACTTCAAAACCAGACTGCTGGAGTACTGCGTGCAGAAGGTCGCGAATGTCCTTGTCGTCTTCGATAATGACGGCGACGCGCTGAGTTTCCATAGCTTCTTGGTTTTTCCTGTCCTGCGAGACCTGCTGTACCCGCTTCCCCTTATTGGGCATCCTACAGGCTCAGCGCATAAACTGAGGATTCCATTCACGGCGAAAATACGAGGTACCGGGCAGATGTCCAGCTTTCGGGTCAATGCCCTGTCCCTGCTTGGAATTCGCAGCAATTTTCATGAACTCAGCCTGCGGCTTCGGGTGGCAATAAGCCAGCTTCCCCTCTTCCTGGCCGTCCTCGTTTCCGTGCCCATCGTTTTTATGAACAAGCCCTCGGCTTTCCAGGATCCGGCCTTCCTCGCGGGCCTGGCACTTATGACCGTATTGTCCGTGCTCTCCGCCGCCCTTCCCTGGGAGAAATTCTTCCAGCCGGCGTACTGGATTATTCCAATCCTGGACTTCGCGGCGATCGCCCTGCTTTACCGGGCGGTCCAGCCGGATGTCACCGGCATGCTGCTGCTCACCGTTTTTCCGGTCTTCTGGCTGGCCTGGTCCGGCTTCGCACCGCGCACGGCATCAATCATCACCACCGCTGGTTCGCTGCTGATTATCTGGAGTCCGCTGATGGGGACGCAGCCCTCCGCGCAGGATTTTGCGCGCTCGGCCCTGGTACCCGTCATCATGCTGCTGGTGCACAAGGCGGCCACGGTGATGACCCAGGATGCCTCCGAACAGCACCGTGCACTGGAGGCGGCGGATCGGGCACTGAAACAGAGCCTGCAGGACAGCCGGCGCCGCGCCCGGCTCCTGGACGCAGTGCTGGACACAATCGACGTCGGCGTCGTTGTCCTGGCAAAGGACGGACACGTCATGCTGATGAACAGCCGCCAGCTGGCCACCCATGACCTCGCTCTTCCCTCGAACACCGGTGAGCGGACTGAAGCTGACATGCATCTCTATCTTCCGGACGGCGTCACTCCGATGCCGGCCGATGACAGGCCCGTTGCCCGGGCCATGCGCCGGGAGGCATTCTCGGACGTCCTGGTAGCCGTTGGCCGCGGGGCGGAGCAGCGGGCCATGGCCGTATCGGCCCGCCCGCTCACGGACGACTCCGGAGACTTCAATGGATCGGTCATCGCCTTCGGGGATGTCACCGACATGCTGCGGGCGCTGCGGGCCAAGGAAGACTTCGTGGCCAGCGTCTCGCATGAACTGCGCACGCCGCTGACCTCCATCATCGGCTACCTTGACCTGGCAATCAGCGAGTCCGAGGAGCGTCATGGCTCCGACTCCCTGACGGCGTCGCTTTCCGTCGCCATGCGCAACGCGGAGCGGCTGCTGGTCCTGGTGGCAGACCTGCTGACCACCGCCGCCGGTTCAGTGCATCTGGAGCCCGTGGACCTGTCCCTCCGCGAACTCGCCGCCTCCGCCGCCTGGTCAGCCCAGCCGCGTGCGGATGCCGCCGGAGTCCAGCTGGCCCTGGACATTCCTGAGGACGTGTGCGGTTCCTTTGACCCGGTCCGCGTGCAGCAGGTGCTGGACAATCTGCTCTCCAACGCCATCAAATACTCTCCCGACGGCGGCACGGTCACCGTCCGTGTCCGCTCCGAGGGTGAGCTGGCCGTCCTTGAGGTCCGCGATCAGGGCATGGGCATGACAGAGGCGGAGCAGGGGGAAGCATTCAACCGGTTCTTCCGCTCGGCAGCGGTGAAGAAGGCGGCGATTCCCGGCGTCGGGCTTGGCCTGGGCATTACGCGGGACATCGTTGAAGCACACGGCGGCAGGATCTCCGTGTCGTCCCGCCTTGGACTCGGAACGGTCTTCCGGGTGGAGCTTCCGCTCACCCCGCGCCCTGCGGTGGCGTGACAAGGCTGGTCCGCGTCAGGCGTGATGCGCCATACGAACGTCCGCAATGTTCTCCCGGTACCATGCCACAGTCGAGCTGATCCCCGCTGCCAGGGAGATCCCGGGACGGAACCCGGTGGCTTCGAGCACTGAAACATCCAGCAGCTTCTGCGGCGTGCCGTCGGGCTTGGAAGTATCCCAGTCCACCTCGCCGCTGTAGCCCACGGCATCCGCGACCAGACCGGCCAGTTCCCTGATGCTCAGGTCCTCCCCCGTACCCACGTTTACGTGCTCCGGTCCGTCGTAGTTCTCCAGCAGGTGAAGGCAGGCCCGGGCCATGTCTTCGACGTGCATGAATTCCCGGCGGGGAGAGCCGGATCCCCAGTTCGTGACGGAACCGGCACCGTTCCGTGCTGCTTCCTCATATCGGCGAATGAGCGCCGGAAGGACGTGGGATCCCGTGGGAGAAAAGTTGTCCCGCGGACCATACAGATTGGTCGGCATGGCTGAGATCCAGTTTTTCCCGTACTGCCGGCGCACCGCCTGGACCTGTTTGATGCCTGCGATCTTCGCAATTGCATAGGCTTCGTTCGTTGGCTCCAGCGGGCCGTTGAGCAGCGAATCCTCGGTGATGGGCTGGGGAGCGAACTTCGGGTAGATACAGGATGATCCGAGGAAGAGCAGCCGCTCGGTTCCGTACTGAAGAGCGGCATCCATGACGTTGAGCTGAATCCGCAGGTTATCGCTGAGGAAGTCCACCGGCCTGGTGTCATTGGCCAGTATCCCGCCCACCTTGGCGGCCGCCAGGATGACGACCTCGGGCCGCGTCTGCTCAAACAGGGACTCGACGCTGCCCCTGTCCCTGAGGTCCACTTCTGCGGATGAGCGCACGATGATGTTCTCAAATCCTTCAGCTGCCAGGAGGCTGTGTATCGCAGACCCTACGAGCCCGCGGTGTCCGGCAACGTAGACGGGTGCGGTGCGGTCCAACGGCCCGGCAACCCCGGGCGTCCAGCTAGGCACTGGCAGCCAGCCAGGAGCCGAGGTCGACCGAGTCCACGTAGCGCCCGTCAGCGTGCTTCAGAGCGGAGATATCGGCGTCGACCATGATGCGGGCCAGCTCGGGCGTGTGCACCGTGGCCTTCCAGCCAAGCCTCGACTGTGCCTTGGAAGCGTCCCCCATGAGTGAGTCCACCTCAGCCGGGCGCAGGTACCTCTCGTCAAAGAGGACGTGGTCCTGCCACGTCAGGCCGGCATGGCCGAAGGCGATCTGGAGGAAATCCTCGACGGAGTACTTCTCACCGGTAGCCAGCACGTAATCGTCCGGCTCCTCGACCTGCAGCATCCGCCACATTCCCTCCACATACTCCGGCGCATAGCCCCAGTCCCTGAGCGCGTCCAGGTTGCCCATGTAGAGGTGTTCCTGCCGGCCAGCCTGGATTGCAGCAACGGCACGCGTGATTTTGCGTGTCACGAAAGTCTCTCCCCGCCGCGGGGACTCGTGGTTGAAGAGAATGCCGTTCACGGCAAACATGCCGTAGGACTCACGGTAGTTCCGGGTTGCCCAGTAGCTGTAGACCTTCGCGGCTCCATACGGTGACCGCGGATGGAAGGGCGTCTCTTCGTTCTGGGGCGGAGGCGTGGCTCCGAACATCTCAGATGAGGAGGCCTGGTAGAACCGCGTTTCGATCCCTGCCAGGCGCACGGCCTCCAGCATGCGGATGGTACCCATACCGGTGGAGTCGCCCGTGTACTCGGGCTCGTCGAAGGAGACCCGGACGTGCGACTGTGCTCCCAGGTTGTAGACCTCGTGCGGACGGATATCCGCCAGCAGCGTTACCAGGCGCGAGCCGTCGGTCAGGTCACCGTAGTGGAGGTGCAGTGCGCCTCCGTCATGAGGGTCCACATAGAGGTGGTCAATCCTCACCGTGTTGAAAGTGGATGCCCTGCGGATCAGTCCGTGGACCTCATATCCCTTCCGGAGCAGGAGCTCGGCCAGGTATGAGCCGTCCTGCCCGGTGATGCCGGTGATTAGTGCGCGTTTTTTCACTGTGTTGCCCCCCGCTTGCAAGCTTGCTATGACTGCAAGCCAGTCAACAACAGCAGCGCCGCGCCGGACAGCGTAATCAGCGGATGCAAATACCCGTTTAGAAGCAGCGGACCAAGTAGGGAACCGGTGTTCAGCCCGCCGGTCGGCTGAGAGCTTCGTCCAGGGCCACCCAGGCCAGCATTGCGCACTTGACCCTCGCCGGGTAACGGGAGACTCCCGCGAAAGCGGCGGCGTCTCCCAGCACTTCCTCGTCGGGTTCAATCGTGCCGCGCGAACGCAGGAGCTCGCGGAAAGTGTCCACCAGCTCAGCTGCTTCGTCACGGCTGAGTCCGGCGACCAGGTCGGTCAGCACGGAGGCAGACGCCATGGAGATCGAGCAGCCGTTACCTTCCCAGCTCACGCCTTCGACCACAGAACCGTCAAAGGCGGCCCGCAGGACGATTTCGTCACCGCAGGTGGGATTCACCTGGTGGGATTCCTGTGTGAGGGTGCCGGCGGGTGCGTGGACGAGACCGTCCCCGTGGCGCGCTTTCGCGTGCTCAAGGATGATCTGCTGGTACAACTGCTGCAGGCTGTCCGAAGTCATGGTTACTTCACTCCAAAGAAGGGCCGAATGCCGGCAACGGCAGCAAGGAAGCTGTCGACGTCGTCGGTGGTGTTGTAGAGGTAGGTGCTGGCCCGGGTTGTGGATACCAGTCCGAGCCTGCGGTGAAGCGGTTGGGCGCAGTGGTGCCCCACGCGAACAGCGATTCCCTGGTCGTCCAGGAACTGTCCGACGTCGTGGGAATGCACGCCGTCCACGTCGAATGAGGCCAGTCCAATCCGTTCGGATCCTGAAGGAGGCCCAACAACCCTGATGCCCTCGATGTTTTCCAGGCCTTCCACGAGCCGCTGGCCAAGCCGGCCCTCCCACTCGTGGATCCGGTCCATTCCAGTCTCGCTCAGGTAATCCACGGCTGCGCCCAGTGCCACTGCCTGGGAAATGCGCTGCGTGCCGGCTTCAAAACGCTGCGGGGCGGGGAGGTACTCGGCCCGGTCCATCGTCACCGTCGTGATCATTGACCCTCCCGTTAGGAACGGCGGCATGGCGTTCAGCAGCTCTGCCTTCCCGTAGAGCGCACCAATGCCGGTGGGGCCCAGCATCTTGTGTCCCGAAAAGACGGCAAAGTCTACGTCCAGTGCCTTGAAGTCGACAGGCATATGGGGAACGGACTGGCATGCGTCGAGAACTACAAAGGCTCCAACCCTGCGGGCCATCGCAACCAAGGCCTCCACTGGGTTAATGGTTCCCAAAACGTTCGAGGCGTGTGAGAAAGCAAGAATGCGCGTGCGGGCGTTGACCAGGTTCTCTGCCTCGTCCAGCCGCAGCCGGCCGGCCTCGTCCACAGGGATCCAGCGCAGGGTGGCACCGGTCCGCAGGGCCAGTTCCTGCCAAGGGATGAGGTTGGCGTGGTGTTCCATCTCGGTGACCAGGATTTCGTCCCCTGGTCCCAGTCTGAAGGGCTCGGCAGCAGCACCCCCACGTCCAAGTGCTGCATTGGAGAAGGCATAGGTGATCAGGTTTAGGCCCTCGGTGGCGTTGGAAGTCCACACCAGCTCGTCCGGACCTGCGTTGACGAACGCCGCAACTTTCCTGCGGGCATCTTCGAAGACCTCCGTGGCTCCGACGGCCAGAGTGTGCGCACCGCGGTGGACGGCGGAATTGCGCTGTTCGTAGAACTCCTGCTCGGCCTCCAGGACACACAGCGGGTTCTGTGAGGTTGCGCCGGAATCCAGGTAAACAAGTGGATGGCCATTGATTTCCTGTCCCAGGACCGGGAAATCATTGCGGATTCGCAGTACCTCGTTGTTGTCCAGTGAACCCGCTGAAGTACGGAGATTGGCGGGGGTTGAAACCACAGGCACGTTCGTTGCTCCTCGGGGCCGGAAATGATGGGAAGGGGATTACGCAAAACAAGTCTGTCGTAATCATCCCACGGCCCGGTCGCCGCAGCATCTGAGTGTGGCCTAATTTTCGCTTTCCGCGGGCAGTGGCCTCCCCTCAGCTGGCGTCTTCGGACCGACGCTGCCAAAGGTCTTCACCTCCCGGTACCACTTCGGCAGTGCCAGGCTGATGAACGCGGCGTTGCAGGCCAGCAATCCCAGATAGCAGTAGGCAAATACGGTGGGGGTCCCCCAAAGGGTGAACGCCAGCGCCAGCACGCCGTACTCGGTCGGAAGCACCGCCACACTGTAAGCCACGGACGAGGATCCCTCTCCCGCAAGCCTCATCTGCGCAGAACCCCGGTGTGCCCGGCGCAGCTGGTCAGTGAGAACGATCGTGAAGAAAAAGACCACGGCAATGAACTCGTAAACCAGCGGTGCCGCGAGCCAGGCTTCGGACAGGTCCGAACCCCGCCACCAGCCCACCAGAACTGCCAGATGCACCAGCGCCATCTTGCCCGCGTCCACTACGTGGTCCAGCCATTCACCAGCGAAGGTACCACCGCCGCGGAGCCTGGCAAGGGCACCGTCTGCGGCGTCGAGGGCATAACCCAGCACCAGAAGGAAGGCCGCTGCGGCCCCCGTTGCCCACGCCACGGGTCCTGCCATGATCAAGACAAGGCCCGCCGCGCTGCACAGGGCGCTGATTCCTGTCACTTGATTGGGAGTGAGCCCTGCCAGGTACGCCAGGGCCGCCAGCCTCCTGCCCAGGGGGCGGTTTACCCAACGGGCATAGGCCGATGCCCCCTTGTTGGTCTTCTGCCTGCCTTCCAAGGTTTGGACGAGGTCACGGTAAGACGGCTTCCGGCCAGGTCCTGACAAAGTGAAAATGGTTTCGGGCACAGCTCCCCCTGCTGTTGGCTTCAAGAATCCGGGCGAGACTACTACGGCTTGGGCACGCGTGCCAGAGTGGTCCAGTCCTGGATTTGAAGCGCAAGCGGGTGTCCGGTGGCATTGCCGGAGAGGGATCCGAGGATTCCCACTGAGCCCTTGGCCTGGAGCGGGGCTGTCCCGTCCGTCGCTTCCCTGTGCCATTGGCCGGGTTCAGCGGTGCCGGCGGGCCATACCTTCACCCGGATCTGAGCGGGGGACGCTCCCGTTACGGCCAGCCTGACATTCAGCTGCTTGCCGGCCTGCACACGCAGTTCCGGGAGGATGCGTTCACCGCTCAGGACTGTCTCGGCGCCCCGGCTGTCCGTACGCACGATGGACACGGCACCGTTGTCCCTGCCCATGACCAGCTTGGCCCGGTACTCCCCTACACCTTGGACAGATCTTCCTGCGACGGAGACATAGACCTGGCCTGCCTGCAGCTGCTTGTCCAGGGAAAAGCTGAGGGTGGTGTCCGCATCGAGGACGCTGACGCTTCGCAGGTGCGCGGTGGGCAGATGACCGGGCCCGCTCATCACCAGCCTGCCCTCACCGGCGGCTACGGAGTAGAGGGATGAAGCCCCGGCTGTGGTCCAGTTTCCTCCCGTGGCTGCTGCCCCGAGACCGGACGTGCGGCTGCGCGAGAAGTCATCACGTGCGACTGCCGTTGCGGTCCCGGGCTGTTCCGGGGTTGGCGGCGCGGGGGTCGGGGTCGGGGTCGGAGTCGCCGTCGGCGTCGGTGCTGGGGGGACGGGCGCCGGCGGGGCCGGGGTCGGGGTTGGCGGGACGGGCGCCGGCGCACCGGAAGCGGCCAGCCAGCGGCCGTCGGCGTCGAATCCTGCGGCCTGCCAGGCCTGGAACGTCAGGCTGGAACCTGCGTGGGCCAGTTTTGCCGCGGTGCGGGAGGGATAAATGTACGTGTTCTGGCTGAAGGCGACGTCTGCGGATGCCAGGGACTCCTTGACCTGCGAGGCCCGGACAACCCCGGACACGGCCGCGGCGGGAGATGCCGGTGCGGTCATGTCGACGGTGTTGCCCGTGACCCGGATTCCCTGCAGCTTGTAGGCACCCCATGGCCCACTGCCGCGGACACGCATCTGGATTCCGATGCCGTTGAGGTTGCCTGACACGTTGTTTCCGGTGACACGCACGTTCGACGCAGTGTTGACGTTGATTCCTGCGCCGGACATCAGGGTGGTGCCGCCTCCCCGCCTGAGGCCCAGCGCGTTGCCGCTCACCTGGTTGTCCCGGATCTCCCCGTTGCGGCTGATTTCAAACCGCACCCCGTCGGCTGCGTTAGCCGTAATCGTGTTGCCGATAATAGAAACGCCGTCGGCAGCCTCATCCGCCCAAACGCCCGTCCCCAGATTGTTGGCGATGGTGTTGTTCCGCAATATTGAGGAGGATTCGGTAATTTTCACGCCGCCCGCTTCCCAATCCGCAATCCAGAAACCCCTCGTGTTGTTTCCCAGGATCTGGTTGTCCTCAATGCGGGCCTTCTGCGACCGCCACTGGCCGATTCCCAATTGGCCGTTGGAATGGATGCGGTTTCCGGTGATTAGCGCGTTGTCTCCATAGGCCAGCATTATCCCGGCGCCGTGGTTTTGGGAAATATCGTTGCCGCTCAGGACCCAGTTAGGACCGCTAACCTCAATAGCGCCTTTCTGGGGCAGATTGGCGAAGCCTTTGAGCGTCAAACGCTCCAGCCGTACACCGTTTCCACGCGACGAGACAGCGGTACGCGTCTTTGCCAGCTCATACGCCGGTGCAGCTCCGCTGGGAGGCAGCACAAAAACCGATCCGCGTGAATAATCCGCGAAGTAGGTCCCCGCCTTTACCTGGTCGCGGGAGGCCACAGGAGTCAGCAGGGCGCCGTTGGCAAACAGTGCCTCGGCTTGGCGGCAGAGCGGCGCGGCCTGGTTCTCGCACTCCCCCGGCGCAGAGTATGCGGAAGGCAGGACGTTGTCCGCCCGCTGGAGGGATCCGTCCTTTTGCCACCGGGACAAGGCAACCGAACCCACGAGCTGGGAACCGGGAAGTCCGCGCAGCGTCTGGTGGTCTTTCGGCGAGATCGTCCGGTCAACCCGGTGCACGCCTGCCTTGAGGCAAACCACTGCTCCTGCCGGCTGTCGATTGACTGCATCCGGAATACTACTCCCGGGCGACACCTCAACGTTGCAGGGTTTTTCGGCGGCCATTGCCGGCGGCGCAAAAGACACAAGAACCAGGGTTAATGCCGCTGTGAGGGCATAGGAAATGGCGGATTTGGAAGCCAAAAGATTTGTCCGTCTCTGCAGTAGTGTGACGCTTCGTACGCTGTAGCATGAGACCAAGCGAGGCAAAATCCTCAACTTCGAACGGTAGCGTAGTGCGAATTCTGCAGATTCACAACTCGTATAGATCTGAGCAGCCAAGCGGTGAAGACATGGTTGTCCAGCAGGAACTCTCGGTGCTGCGCGGAGCGGGACACGAGGTGCGCACGTACTCCGCCCACAGCGACGACATTCGCCAGATGCCGCCGTATCAAAAGGCGGTGGTACCCGGCCGGGTCATTTGGTCGCCAAAAGACCGGCGCGGCGTTGACCGGATGCTGGCTGCTTCCAGCACGGATGTTATCCACCTCCATAATCCATTTCCGCTGATAAGCCCGTCCATTCTTTCCGCTGCGCGAAAGCACGGCGTGCCTGTGGTCATGACCCTGCACAACTACCGGCTTGTTTGTGCAGCCGGCACACTGCTGCGCGACGGCGCTCCCTGCCTTGACTGCCTGCCCCGAACACCGCTTCCCGGGCTGGCCCACGCCTGCTACAGGGACAGCCGCGCGGCGACAGCCCCCCTGACCGCTTCCATCGCCGTCCACCGCGGCCTGGGAACCTGGGTCAAAGGCGTCACACGGTTCATCGTCATGAGCGAATTTGCACACGGGATCATGGTGCGGGCGGGCATTCCGGGGGAACAGATTTCCGTCAAGCCGCATTTCATACCTGCCCCTAAGCCTCCACGCACGGTCCCGTCCACGGGTCATGTCCTGTATCTGGGCCGGCTCTCACCCGAGAAAGGCGCTTCAATCCTACTCCGGGCATGGCGGCCTTCAATGGGACAGTTGATCATCGCCGGCGACGGCCCCCTGCGTGCCGAGTTGGAGGCGTTGGCGGCACCCTTGGGGAGTTCCGTCGAGTTCGTTGGTGCCCTGGACCGGGAAACTGCCATGGATTACGTCGCCTCGGCGCGCGTCCTGGTCAACCCTTCAATGGCGTTTGAAACCTTCGGGTTGAGCGTGGCTGAGGCCTTCGCCCATTCAGTTCCGGCTGTTGTCCCCAACCGGGGTGTTTTTCCGGAGCTGGTCCGCGCCGGAGAGAACGGCGTCGTCTTCGAAGCCGGGAATCCCCTCGCACTGGCGGATGCCCTGACCTCCATCCTCGCCCCGGGCGAGGCCGAACGCATGGGGGCGCAGGCTCGCACGTTCTACCTGGAGAACCTTGCGCCCGAAAGGAATCTCGCCCTGCTGGAGAAGATTTACGCAGAGTCGGTCACTGCTGCTGCTGCGTCCTCCGGCTAGGCGGTCGCGCTGCCTGCCGTGACAGACCGGAAGTCCACCGCCACCGGATCGGGATAGCTCTTGAGGAGTCCCAGGTATCCCCCGCGGTAAGCCGTGTCCGGGATACTTGCCGACCAGGCTTCAGCTCCTCCCCTGCGCTTAACCGTCAGGCCCTGGGAATCCATGCTGACGCTCAGGCCCGTCCATGTCCCGGAAGCAACCGGCTCCGTGGCGAACGAGCCAATGAGCTCGTCCGCGGTGGCTTCCTCTCCCCGCGTGACGTTGCGCCGGTATACCTCGACGGCACCGGAAGCACGCAGCAGCACGTGATAGCCGCCCACTGTGCCCGGGATCCCCGCGCGGTACGGGCTGTCGTCGGGCATGCCAAAAGCCAGGCCGGCCCCGGCGTGCCTGCCGGGAGGAAGTTCCGGCCAACGGATTTCCAGCTGGATCTCCTGGTCACCTGAAGTGAGCGGTCCCATGGACCCAAGCAGGTAGCCGGACGTTGAATCATGGGCCAGCCGCACCGTCTTCTCCCTCGGCAAGATCTCCGGCTGGTACTTCAGGCCAAGGACCCACGGCAGGTCGCCGGCAGATCGAACGCCCGTGGCAAAGGCATCCCGCGCGGCAGACGCTTCGTCGCCGGCAACATACGGATAGTTGGAACACATGAGTCCCCGGACACCCAGCCCAAGCACCCGGTCCCGCATCCAGCGAGTGTGGATTTCCCAGCAGATGACCGGTTTGCCAAAGGCCACCAGAGCCTTGATTTCCTCATCCGTGGCGCCATGGTAAATGCCCAGCAAATCGAATTTCGGGGCCAGGGCTTTGAACTGGTTATTCGAATTGTCGATGAAATACCCCCACGTCCGGTAGCCCCGCGAGGCCGCAGCTTCGTATCCCGGGGCACCTGCCGTCTGCTTCCAGACGAAGTGCTCGTTGGCGTCGGGGTACTTATCCATGAGGCCGAGCAGAGCCTGCGTATTAGTTCCCTGTTTGTCTTCGATAAAGATCACCTGATTTCCGGCGAAGCGGTCCAACACGTCCTCCAGCCTGGGAATTGGTTCCAGCCGCGCGCCCGGCCCCAGCCAGGAACGCGCGTCATTCTTCAGCACTGTTATCCGCCCGTAGTCGCTGTCCGCGATTTCCAGGTCAGCGCCCGTCATTCTGAGGGTGTTGGTGTCGTGATGGCAGACAAGGACCCCGTCCCTGGTAGCGCAGACCGAAACTTCGATCGCAGGGGCTCCCGCGTCCACCGCCCCCTGGTACGCCGCCATGGTGTGCTCGGGCCAGTTATCGCCCGAACCACGGTGCGCTATGTGAAAGGGAGACTGATTCAGGAGGGATGAAACGGTTGCTCCGCCGGCCCGCGGGGCTGTCCTCGAATCCGGGGTGCCGGGCAATGCGCCACCCGGGGGCTGGGCAGCACACCCAGCCAGCAGGAGGGCAGCACCGGCGCCCAAAAAAAGCCTTCTGCTCGGTTCAGCCACGGCCGTCTCCGGAATGTCGTCGTGGCAGCTGGTCTGCCAACATGTTCCCCCTTTCAGGTGCCGTCCTGTTTCTCTGCCCAGTGCAGGGAAACAGGACGGCAATGGTGATGTCGCGGAGACGGTGGTGCTACCTGGGAGATGTTGCCTTGAGCCCGGACACGCTCAGCTCAACCGGCGCGTTGGTCGCTGACCCGGAAAGGTGCGCGCGGACGCCAATCCATCCGGGCTGCTGCAGGCCTGCAGCCGAGTCAGCGGCGGTGACGTTCCAGTCCGCCGGTTCGGTTTCCCCCGACCAGGCCTTCGCGGACAGCCGTGTCTCTGCAGTTCCCGCCGTCTGGAACCGGATCCTTATCTTTTCACCAGAGACGGCAGTGACTCCCTGGACCAGCGTCTCCGGTGTCAGATAAGTCTCTGCCCCGGCCGCATCGGTCCTCACGATCGAGAGGTAGACCCTGCCTGATGCGATGTAGCGGACTTTGGCACGGTAGTCACCGTTAGCCGTTCCCCTTCCGGTGAGCGAGACATAGACGCCTCCCCCGCTTGCTGCCTTATCCAGTGACAGCGACATCATGACATCGCTTTCCCGCGCGATTGCCGAAGCAAGGGTGGCAGAGGGGGCATTGCCCGGCGCGCTCATGATGAGCTTCCCCGTGCCCGGAGCCACACTGTATCGCGCTGCGCTTCCGGCCACGGTCCAGGCGCCCCCGGTGTCCGCGTTGCCAAGGCCCCGGGCAATGGTCCGGCCAAAGTCGTCACTGGCGAAGACGGTGGGCACCGGGTCAACGGATGCCTCGACGCGCACGGCCTGCACGCGTACGGCCTGGGCTCCCCGGTCGTCGGTGACAGCCAGGGAGATCTGGTAGCTGCCGGACGCAGCGTAGGTGTGGCTTGCAGTAGGCCCTGAGGCGGTGGTGCCGTCACCGAAATCCCACGCCCACTGGACTATCGTTCCGTCCGGGTCCGCCGACGCCCAGCCGTCCACCTGGCATGTCAGTGCCGTGCATGCCACGGTGAACTGGGCCGTGGGGTCAGTGTTTGGCACGGAGACTTCAACCTGGGCCGAGTGGCGGGAAACCAGGCCGGAGTTGTCCCTTACGGTCAGCTGGACTGTCTTCGTCCCGGCAGAGGCATAGGTGTGGGTCGCTGTGCGGCCCTCCGCTGTTTCGCCGTCTCCAAAGTCCCAGCTCCAGGACTCGACTGTCCCGTCGCTGTCGGATGAACTGCTCCCGTCGAAGGAGCAGGACAATCCTGTGCAGCTTGACACGAAGGATACAACCGGAGGCTCGTTGCCGGATGCCAGTCCGTAATGCCAGCTGACGTCACCGGCCGAAAGGGCCGTGCTGTAAACGGCAACCTCGTCCACCAGTCCCTGGAAGCCTGCGTTCGAAGGCTGCCCCGGCCACCCGCCGAGGGAATCAGCTCCCACGCGCCAGTAACCGCTATAGTTCTGGGCGGCAGCGACATTGGCGGTTCCCTGGCTCACGCCATCAACAAACAGCTCCATCCTGCCCGGGGAATAGGTGCCCACCACGTGGTGCCAGCCGCCGTCGTTCAGTGCGGACTGGCTGGTGACCACGTTGGTATTGCCGTCGTAAATGCCGAGATTAACGCGGCCATCGTTGCGCATGTACAGGTGGCGGTCATAGTTCCCGCTGTTGTTCGTCGCCTCGTTGCCGAAGCCGAGGATCCTTCCGCCTCCGGTGGTCTGGGTCTTGATCCAGCCCTCCATGCTGAAGGTCTGCGGGTTGTTCAGAACATTCCGGCTTGTCAGCTTGCTGCTCGGCCCGAATTCGGCCGCTGTTGAATCCGCCAGCACACCGGGGCGTCCCAGGCTGACTCCCTCGTAGGTGCCGTTGATGCCCGCACCGGATGCGTCAGCCGCGGAGGTGCCCGCGGCCTCGTCCATCCGCCAGTACGGGCGTGCACCGTCAAGCGCCGCGGCTTCTTCGTAGACGGGTTCAGTAGCGCGGACGGTGACGTAGGGAGTCCAGTACGACGCGACGGTGGTGGCACCGTCGCTTGCCTCAACCCGGTAGGCGGCCTGGGAGTTCGGCTGGAGGCCGGTGTCCACGATTGTCACGGCGGGCTTGGACCAGAACCTGGACCTGATGACCTCGGTGTGGATCGGTTCCGTGGTGCCGGCCCGGTAGAGCTTGTACGTCAGGTATTCGTCATCGTTGTCCAGGGTGGACTGGAAGGTGACTTTGACGGCACCGGGCCGGACGCTTGCTGCGGACGGGGTCAGGGGCCTGGTCGGCGACGTCTGCGGATCCGGCCCAAAAATTCCCAGGCCCTGCTGTCCGCGGTTGTTCACCGTGGTGAAGTCACCGCCCACCCACAGCCGCTTTCCGTCTGTCGCCATTGCAAAGGGACCGACTTTCGTAGTGCCGCCTACGTTCGTGTTCGGATACCAGCCCTGGACCTCACCGGTTTGCAGGTCCTGGGCCAGCAGCTGCCTGCTGCCGGTGGCGAATTGTCCTTCAGAGGCGCAGTCGTGGGCATGTGAGCCCTTGTAGAGCCAGCCGCCTACGAGACCAAGCGCTTCCGTAGCTCCGAGGCAGGTGTTCTTCCAGGCGAGTGTTCCCGACGCAGCACCGAAGGCGAACGTTCCGTCAAAGCAACCCGGTCCGTCTCCGGAGTTTGCAACGTAGACAGCGGTCCCGTCGGTGACCATGTCTTTGGGGATCGACACGCAATTGGACGCCAGCGGCGGAATGGCCGAGGCCGCAGGAAGCGGCAGGGACATGCCTGCAGCCGTGTCGACGCCGGACAGCGCCCATTGGTTGACGCCTCCGATGTTGCTGAACTTGCCGCCAACGTACACGCGGGACTGGTCAGGAGATACGAGCATAGTCATGACATCGCCGTCCGGCGCGGGATTCCAGGGCAGGAGATTGCTGTCCGAGGCACGGACAGCAGCTGCGCGGAGCCGGTCATTGTTGTTGACCCTGCCGAAGGAACCACCGAAGAAGACAGTGTCATTGGTCGCGGTAATGGCGCTGACACGGTAACTGACGTTCGGACGGAAGTTGGAAACGACGGAGAGGGTTGCGGTGTCGATCGCGGCAAGCCGCTGGCGTGTTACCGATCCGATCGAGGTGAAGTCGCCGCCTACATAAACCCTTGACCCGTCCGGTGAAGCAGCCAGTGACCACACCCGGCCGTTGGGCGACGGGTTAAAGGCACGGATGAGCTCCCCTGTAGCCGCATCAAAGGCCGCAAGGTAGTTGCGGCTGACTTCCCCGGTTCCCGGGGCTGCGCCGGGCGGCCGGACGGACGTGAATTCCCCGCCGGCGAAGATCATGCCGTTGGCGTATACGAGCTTCCTTACGGTGTTGTTCGTTTGCCACGTCGCGGTGTCATTGGCGGCAAGTGCAGTCTGCCTGGCATGTCCTGCAGCAGGAAGCCCGGAGACCAGCACGGCTGCCACCGCCAGAGCGGCCAGGGCCCGGCGAAATAACCTACTCATAATGATCCTTTGTAATGTCCGTGGAGCACAAAACCGGCACGATGGGGCCGGCGGGAGGGAATAGCGTTTAGGGGTACTGCGGGGTCCCTGGCCCCTTGGCCGCCGGGGATGTTCCTGTCTACCGCGCAGATGAAAATCGAGAGAATCACGAGCAGGGTGAGCGATGAAAAGTCACACAAGCCGCTCTCGTTCACGGAGGCCACGCACACATAGCCCAGCAGGAACAGCGATGTTGCCCTCGCTGCTGTGCCTTTCGCCCGCAGCGCATAGACCAATGCCCCCGAGAGGGCGGCGCCAACCAGGACCAGTCCGATGACGCCGGTTTCCCAGTAGGCATCCAGCCAGCTGTTGTCGATTGGCACTGCCTGGAAATCACCTTCACCCCGGCGCAGGAGGATGCGTTTCTCCCCCAGCCCGTGGCCAAAGAGGAACGTCCTGGTGTCCACTTCGGCGTTTGCGATGAAATCCCAGACAGCAGTCCTGCCGCTAAGCCTGGCAAAGAGCTCCGGGCTTTGCCCCCGCAGCCCCCATTGGCTGACCGCCCCCCATGCCGGCAGCAGCGCCACTGCGGTCCCGGCCAGGAACAGGAAACCCTTCTGGCCCGCCCTGTGCCTCAAGGTCGCAGCGAAAGCGAGGAGGAGCCCCAGAACCAACGCCAGGGCCGCGGTCCGCGTTCGGCTAAGCATGATGAGCGCAATGCCGAGACTCAGCACCGGCGCCAGCACCCAGATACTGATTCGGCCCAGGCTCCACTGAACGAGCGCCAGCCCAGCCAGGACCGCTCCGACTTCTCCAACCCTTGGAGGCATCATGGGAAGCAGTGCGCCCATGAGTCGCCCCCCCGAGGAGAATTCGCGGCCGTTTAGCCATGTGGAACCAGGTTCGACGATTGCTCCCAGAATTATCAGGAGGGCCAGGACGGCAAACGTGAAGCAGGCAGCGGCTTCCAGGGTTCCTTCACGGCACCTGATGAAACCCCATATAAGGGCCGGGATAAGCACACCGACGGCGATCCGGCCGGCGCGCATCGCCGGGTCGGCAAAGTCGTCCTGCAGCAGGGCACTGCAGGACAGGTACCCCGCGTAGACCACCCATAGGGCCAGGGGCCACGGCAGCACGAATGCAGCGCGCGGAGGCAGTGCAAGCAATACGAGTAGCGCTACTGCCAGCAGGACGGCGCCCTTCAGTGCCCCCGTCGTCCCGGACTCAGACTGGGACCATGGCTGCACGTTGAGGAACAGGATGAGCCAGACTGCTGTGGGCAGCAGTGAGGGAATGCCCCGCTTCCAGCCGTCGGCAGCCGCTTTCGGAGCTGCCAGGGCCGGGGCGCTCATTAGCCGCTGCTCTTCCGCCGTGCGGATGAAGCTTCCGCAAGGCTCGCGCCGTCGTCCACGGCTGTTTCTCTGGCGACCTCCGGTTGCACACGGAGAGGCTCAGCGCTGCCCGGACGCGTTCCCTCGGCGGAAGTCTCACGCCGCTGCGGTGCTTCATGGGACCTGTGGATGTTCTCAGCCTTGGGGTCGGTAAACAATGCTGCCAGGACGGGCAGTCCGGCCGCGGAGTGGAGAGCAATAGTGTCCAGGACGTCCCTGAGCCGTTCCCTGCGGTTGCGCAGGAGAAGGATGCTGGGAATATCGGATCCACCTGGGACCGCCCATTCCGAGGCGTCCTGGGAGTTGGATGCCACTGCGACGTAGATGCGGACCGCCTCCGGGCCGCCTCCACTCCGCACAGTGCCGCCGGGGCCGGAGACGGCTTCCTCCCATTCCAGGGGAAGAGCGCTACGTGGACGGAAGGCGTTCAGTTCCTTCCAGACGCCTGCGTCCTGCGTTTCAAGGACTACGGCTTTGCCGTCCTCTGCAAGAGTGGACACAAGCTCCAGCAGCACCTTGCCGCTGCCCTGGGCGCTGCCGATGGGACGGACCAGGATCCTGCCTGGCTCCAGACCCTCTTCGCGGGCGGTACGTTCCAAGGCCCGCAGACTCAGGCGGGCTGCCGGCCGCGGAGAACTGGAACCAACGGCGAACACCCCTGGGGCTGTCCGCCGGAGCACATCGGGACCGACTCTCACATTGCCGAACTGGCGGCGCAGCGCGGCCGCTCCCAAACCTGTCAGAAGTCCGGCTCCCAGCCCAAAGGCAAGCACGTTAAGGACGGGAAGGGCCTCCGTCACCGTCCGGGACGACGCCGGGCGGAGAACCGAGCCGCCGCCGTCGAAGCTACCCGCCGCGGAACTGAAAGCCGCCGCAGAAGCTCCGGCCGTTGCTGCCGTCCGCTCAAGTTCCTGCCGCCGGGTCAGCATGACGGAGGCGTATCCCGAGTTGCCGTCCCTGAGCTCGGCATCAATTGGTGCATCAAGCGCCCGTGCAGCCGCCAGGTTGTCGTTAGCCAGTTCGTTGGCGCGTGATGCAAGGGCTTCCAGCTCACGTTTTCCAGTTTCCTGCCGGTATTGCAGGTATGCATCGGCCACGGCATTTGCGCGTTCGGCTGCCTCTTCCGGGCTGGGACCTTCTACCCGTACCGAAAATGTGTTGTCGGTAGTTGGGTCGGCCGAAACCTGGTGGGGCAGTTCCGCAGCTTCCAGCGTTCCAAGTCCGAGGCTCTCGGCCGCTATGTCCGCGACCGAAGGACTCGCGATAATCCGTGCCTGGGTTTCCGCAGGCAGTTCAAGTCCCAGCGGCCCGGCCTTGTCCACGGCTGGTTCCGTTCCCACCTCGGAGGGAAGGCTGTAGGTTCCGGTCACGATTTCTGCAGTCGCCCGGTATACGGGCGGCCGCTGCAGGAGGAACGCCCCCGCCGCCAGGACGCCGCACACCCCCAGTATGCATATGAGTTTCCAATAGGACCGGACCAGCTGCCGGAGTGACTCCAGCGGCGCCGATGATTCATTCATTGTTCCCTCTTCCCCGCGTTGAGGTACTGGACTCCCTGGCACGGTGTGCCGGGGACGTTCGATTGTTCGAGACCATTCGTGCTGATTCACCAGTACTTGCCCCGGCAAGCTTGTATTGCAGGAGCCACAGGCACAGGTTCAGGAACGCTGCGAGTGCCAAGCCCCACGCTGCCCCGGTGATTCCCGCTGCCAGCGCCCCGCCCACGGCCAGGAGAATGTTCAGCAGGGACACTGCTATGCGGGTCCACATGCTTCTCCTCGCCTCCCCCATCGCCCGCAGGGCAGCGATCGGTCCTGTCCTGGCTCCATTGAGGACCTGAACCAGGACAAGGGGCAGGGCCAGTGCCGTTGCGGCCGACCAGCCCGGACCGGCCACCGCGGCTATCCATTGCTCTGGCAGGATGAAAACGACAAGCCCCCATGCCGCGGCTCCGGTAGCCACCAGCACGGAAAAGACGGCGGCCGTTCGCCGCAGCTTTGCCCTGCCCACTGTGAGCGCCCGTGCGGCTTCAGGAACCGCCACTGCCCCAATGCCCTGCACCAGGACGTTGACCGGGCCCAGGACAACCAGCACCAGGCGGAGGGCACCCACCGAAGCCAGGCCAGTAATGCCCGCCAGCACGAACATGTAGATTTGCTGTGAACCGTTGATTGCCAGCCCTTCGCAGACGTACCGCGGCCAGAGCGCTTTGTTGTCCTTCAGCCAGTCCCTGGAGGCGGCAGCGGAGGGCAACGCTCCGAACTGGATGGCTCCGAAGACCGCAGCTACGGCGCCGGCGCAGCCCCAGGCCAGGAAGAGTGATGCGGCCGAGACGTCTCCGTCCAGAAAATCTACAGCGAAGGCGGGGACCAGGAGCACAGCCCAGACCAGGTCATTGGCAAAGGCGGCCCTGCCCTCGCCCCTCGCGAAGAAAAGCAGCCGCCACGCGTCCTGCAGGATGACGCCGGGCAGGATGATGGCCAGTGCCGCGGCGAGGCCGCGGTATTCTTCCGGCAAGAGCGCACATGCGGCCAAGGCAAAGACGGAACCGGCTGCTCCCAGCAGGAGGGCTGTGCCGGCAGCTGCGGCAGCTGCAGCCTGGGACTGTTCGCTTTTCACCGCGCTGTAGCGGACTGCGAAGGGCTCTGATGCAACCGCGCGCCCGACGCCGAGAACCAGGCAGTACGCCGAGAAAGTCAAAGCGTATGCTCCAAAATCCTCCAGGCCCACATTCTTGGCAATGACAATGCCTACCAGGAAGTTCGTGAGGCTGCTAAGCCCTTGGTCTGCTAGCCCCCATCCAACGCGTTTGCCCGGACCAGCGAGTCCTCTCCGCACGCCGCGCAAAGCGAGGGCTGTCATGACGGAGTAACCAGTCGTGGTTTTTCGCGCAGCAGTGCCAATCCGAACCGCGGAATGGTTCCGAGGTATCTTCTCCAGAGCCGACGGGGCTCAAGGCTCAGGCGGAAAAGCCATTCCAGTCCGCGTTCCCGCATCCATAGCGGGGCACGCCGAACGTTTCCCGCATGCATGTCGAAGGCGGCCCCAACACCAATCAGCAGAGGTGCATCCAGTGCACCGCGGTGTTCTGCCATCCAGAACTCCTGCTTTGGTGCGCCCAGGCCCACCCAGACAATATCCGGACGCGCGGCATTGATTTCGGCGACGAGCGCCTCATCCTCCGCCTGGGACAGTTCACGGAACGGGGGCGAACACATTCCTGCAATACGGACTCCCGGAACAGCCGTTTCCAGGTTCTCCCGCAGGGCCTGCGTCACCTCTTCACGTCCGCCGACGAAATAGCTTCGCCAGCCGTGCGTTATCCCTGCCGCCAGCAGGGCCGGCAGCAGTTCGGGACCGCAGACCCGGCCCATGCCGGTTGCTCCCGCCCTGCGCCCGGCCCAGACCAGGGGCATACCGTCGGGCACGGTGAGCACTGTCTCTGAAAACACCTTCCCGAGCTGGGGGGAACGGCTTGCCTTCATCAGTGAGTGGACATCGCTGACGCAGACGTATCCGCGCTCCCCCTGCTCGATATGTGCCTCAAGGATGGAGAGAGCCTGGTCCATGTTGACGGCGCTGACATCGACGCCAGCTATCCTCACCCGGGACTCAGCCGGAAGTCCGGATGTCCGGGCACCTGTATGCCTGCCCATCAGATACTCCGTCCGTCGGCACTCAGCACTGGGTGGGCTGCAGCATGGGCAGTGTGCAGCAGTTCGATGGTGCGCCGCAGCTGTGTGCTGGAGGTGTGGACGGTGTACGGAAAGTAAACGACTTCGACGCCTACCTTTGCGAACTCTTCTTCAATCCGGATTCCTTTGGGCGTCCCACGCCAGTCGTCACCCTTGAAGAAGACGTCGAAACGTACCTCTTTCCAAATATCGAGCCGGTCACGCGATGTCTCCGCCACCGCGCGGTCGACATAGCCGATGTGGCTTACGATCTCCAGCCGTTCGGCCAGTGGCACCACCGGCAGCCGACCCTTGGTCTCTAGACAGACTTCGTCCGAAACGACTCCCGCAACGAGTAAGTCGCAGCGCGATTTCGCCTGCCGGAGGATGTTCAGATGCCCCACGTGGAAAAGATCGAACGCTCCGGCTGCATACCCTACGACCGTCATTAGTAGGCGCCTTCCGGCTGGACCATTACTTTGAAGGTGCGCCACATGATGATCAGGTCGCCTGTCAGGGACCAGTTCTCAACGTAGAACAGGTCAAGTCGGATGGACTCGTCCCAGGCCAAGTTGGAGCGCCCGTTGATCTGCCACAAACCGGTCAGGCCGGGTTTGATAAGCAGCCTCCGGTGCGTTGAGCCCTCATAGCCTTTTACCTCGGAGGGCAGCGGCGGGCGCGGCCCAACCAGGCTCATGTCTCCTTTGAGGACATTCCAGAGCTGCGGAAGCTCGTCGAGTGAGAATTTGCGCATCCACCGGCCGCAGCGGGTAACGCGCGGATCGTTCTTGAGCTTGAACAGGACGCCTGCGCCCTGGTTGCGCTTCTGAAGCGATGAGAGCCGCTGTTCCGCATCAGTCACCATCGACCTGAATTTGAGCATTTCAAAGGTCTGGCCGCGCTTGCCGACGCGCTGCTGCCGGAAGATCACCGGACCCTGGCTGTCATAGTGGACGATCAGGGATAGCACCAGCAGGACCGGAGACAGGACCAGCAGCGCCGACGCCGCCAGGACGATATCCAGTCCCCGCTTAAGGACGTGCTTGCCGCCGCTGTACTGCGGCAGCTCGACGTGCATCAGGGGCAGGCCCTCCACCGGACGCCAATGGATCCTCGGGCCGGCCACGTTCGTAAGGCTGGAGGCCAGGATCAGTTCCGTGGATGTGTTTTCAAGCCGCCATCCAAGCTCGCGGATGTACCGGTTTCCTCCGGGGACAGGGCCTGCAACGATCACTGCGTCGGCTTGGTGCTCGCGTACCAGCGCCGATATGTCTTCCGGGTCAGTAGCCACCGGCAGCTCATCCGAAAGGACCCGTTCCAGCCCTACGCCGGCCCCTTCGGGCACAACAACTCCTGCCACCTGGTAGATCGACGACGCGTGCGCCGAAATCTGCTTGACCACGTAGGCCACGTCCTCGGATCCTCCGAACACCAGGACCCGGGAGAGATAGTGGCCCAGCTGCCGCTGGGAGGACAACCACCTCCGCCATGCAAACCGGCCGAGCAGGAGTCCCGCGAGGCCTAGGGGCAGGGAGACGGCCAGGGCGATGCTCGGCATGTCCTTTTGCAGCAGGACCATGACGAGCGCGACGCCGCCAAACATGCGCAGGCTGCTGGCGGTCACCCGCTTATACTCGTCCGTCCCCGTGCCCAGCAGCCGCTCTTCGCGGGTCCGGTAAACCGCAAGACCCGCATTCCAGACGACAAGCAGGGCCAGGAGGAACCCTGCGTGGCGCAACGCGCCGCTGCCTGCCAGGGCCGTGTTCGTCAGGAAAGAACCCGCCGCCCAGCCGGAGATCAGTGCCACTACGGTGACCGCCAGGTCCGTCAGGACCAGTCCCGAGCGGTAGCGTCGGCGCCAGCGGTCCTCCGCCCTCGACCTCCTGGGCGCCTTCCCTACGGCTTCCCAGTGCTCCGTGAATACAACGGGTTCAGAGGGGAGTATCCGCTGCTCCTGCAGCGGGTTCGACCGTTTGTGCCCCGCGGACTGGTGGCGGATGCCGCTGTTCTTTGTACGTGGACTCTTAGCCGGAGCGCTCACAGTGCCCAGCCCCGTTCCGGAACGGCGGAAAAAGGAGCCGGCGACGGCTGGGGGGAAGTCTGGGTCTCAGCAGACTTCGACGCCGCCGGCTCCGCTTGGGGAGGCCGCAGCCCAGCGGAATGCCGGGCCCGTCCTGTGATTCGCCTGCGGGAAAGGGCTGATGGGATCGGAAAAAATACCGGACCCTGGTTACTGACTGCACTGCGCATGTGAGACCTTCTTTGCACTTTCTTTCCTGCTGACCGGTCCTAGTGAATGCCACCCGCTGCCACCGCGCATCAGTAGGAAGCACTCACAAAAGCAGACTCCCCACTCGGGGGTTTCCTGCCGCTACCCGCCCAAGCTGCGCGTCCTACTTGCTCCGGCATTCCAGGGTGGACGCACCGGCTACTTGCCAACCGCTGGGCATGGAAAAGGGTGCCGACGGCGGCTGGGGAGGAACCTCGGTCTCAGAAGGCTCCGACGCCGCCGGCACCCGGTCTCCGCAGGTGAAGCTCCTGAGCTGCACCTGCACTGCCGGAACTTGAACCCGGCCACGTGAACGCTAGGAGCCTTATTCAGACAGGGCACCCGTAGCGCCTACGCGAGCGCTCCGTCCGGACACGTGGAAGAGGGAACGCAGTTACCCGCGCTCCCTCTCGTATCCCAGTGGAGCCCCGATTTGGGGTCTGCGTCACTTTGGCGTAGCAGCCTTCGGTTCAGCTTCCAGCGCCCGGTAAACGGCTTCCAGCTCTGTCCGCTTGCTGATGCCGAGCTTGACGTAGATGCGGTAGACGTGACCCTCGACCGTACGCTGGGAAAGCGTGAACTTCGCCGCGATGTCTTTGGTGCCGGCCCCCTCCAAAAGCAGTTCGACTATTTCATGCTCGCGCCTGGTCAGCCTCACCTGGTGCACGCTGGGGCTGAGGTATGACACGGTCACCCCTGCAAGTTCCTCGCGGCGCCGCCTCAGCTGCTGAATCAGCGCACGCTGGCGGCGCAGGTTGTTGTGCGCACCGTAGTAACGGATGGCATGGCCGATGCACTCCACGGCAACCAGGTACTTCCTGCGGCGCACTGCTTCGTCCGCTGCCGCGACCATCCGTTCGGGATTGTCCGCTGCGACGGCCGCAGCATAGGCATGGAGCGCCGCTGCTTCCCCGCCCTCGAACCCGCCGGTGAGGTCCATGAGTCGTTTTGCCTGCTTCAGGTCACCGACGGCGAGTGCCAGTTCCAGGATGTCCTTTTCTGCCGCGAACTGTCCCAGGGCCCGCGCTTCCTCGGCCAACGACCGCACCTGGGGCGGAGGCGGTTCTTCATTGCCCTGGGGAGCCATCGCGGCCGCAGCAAATGCGCGGGCAGCCAGTTCAAGTCCTTTCGGCCCCGAATAGCCCAGGCCCCTTAGCTCGCCTGCGAACCGGGCGGCCGGAGAATCGTCCTCCACCACAACTGCCGTATACCCGGCAATGGCCAGCGCGTAGGGAAGCAGTCTCTCCGGGTCCCTGAACCGAAGGGCGCCAATGGCAGGCTTCAGCCGGCGAAGACCTTTGCGGAACCGTCCCTGGTGGATCTCCAGGGCCCCCTCAAGCACGCCAATACTGCCACCGTACGCCAGCAGGCTATGGGGTGTTGCCCGCAGCTGCTCAGTGAGCAGCTCGCCAAGTTCTCCAAAGCTACCGCCGTGGAGCAGGGCGAAGGAGCGCCTGATCCACACGGTTCCCCGCACCCGGCATTGGGCATGTGGTTCAAGCGCCAGTTCCCGCTGTGCCTGGTCTGCAGCCTGCAGAGCCTCACGGATGGCGCCGGCGGCGGTATATCCCTCGCACACCAGCGAATAACCCAATGCCCTCAGCTCATGCTGCCCCGCCGTCCTCCCCTGGTTCACGGCGTCCGTGTCCAGCAGTTCCCTGGTGGCGGCAGGAGTCTCTCCCGGAACCAGCAGGTTTCCATCGGCGATCCGGGCCCAAAGCGCCAGCACGCTCTGTCCCGCTGCCATCCATCCTGCCCGTTCGTCTCCGGAATCCGGTCCCTTGAGCAGGGCTTCCCGCTCTGCCCACTCCCGTGCCAGGCCACGGAGCCGCTCTCCTGCGGATTCCGAGCAGGCCGCAAGCTGTGCCGAAGCCAGCACCGCCAGGTCCAGGGTTTCCGCATCCGCTGCTGCTCTAACGGCGTCTTCCAGGCCTGCCCTTGCCTCTGAGATATTTCCAAGCGTCAGCTGCGCCACAGCCGCTTCAATGCGGGCCCGGGCCGCCAAGGGCCCGGGCTGGACCGCCTGGGCAAGCCGCAGCGCCAGTTCGCCGTCGCCGTCGGCGTTTGCCGACCGCGCTGCCTGCAGCAATTCCAAACCCTCCGGCGCTTCACCGCAGTCCAGCGCCCATGCCGCGTAAAGGGTGTGGGAGTGGCGGAGCTTGGGCCCATCGCCCTTCATGAGCTGCCTGCGGATCTCCATGCTGCGTACCGGCGGCACGAGGGAGCGGATGGCGTGGGCATGAAGCGGCTGTGCCAGCTGCAGCTGATCCGCAGCTTCCGGAGCCTGGAGGAGGTATCCGTCGTCGACGAGTGCCTGCACGGACGCCGGATCCGCCACTGCCGTGAGTGCGGGCCGGGGCAGGACCCCGGCCAGGGCAACCGCCTCCAGCACCGCGCGCTCCCCGTCACTCCGGCTGGCCAGGAGCCGCTTGGCAAGGTCCTGAACCGTGGGTTCCAGCGCGCCGGGCAGCGCGCGCAAATACCATGAGCCGTTGCGCTGGAGCAGTTCGCCGCGTCTGCGTGCCCCGTCCAGCAGCGCCTTCGCGTACAGCGGGTTTCCCCCGGAAACGCGGGCCAGGACGGCACTGGAAGCACGAAGCACCGTCCCTCCCAGTTCCTGGACGCACAGGCGATGGATCATTTCACGCGAGAGCGGTTGGAGGTCCAGCCGCGAGAGCATGCCGTCCCGCGCCAGGGAAAGAAGTTCCTGGATGTTCGTGCTGCGGGCACGCGAGAGGACAAGCAGCCGCAGCTCCCCCGACATCGCCAGCTGGACCAGTACGTGGCTGGACGCCTCATCCAGATGATGGGCGTCCTCCACCACCAGGAGTGCCTGGGCATGTCCGGCTTCGGCACGGACGCGGAAGAACCGGCGGATGTTCCGGAGCACCACCAGCGGGGAATCCATGTCTTCAGCGAGCGCCCGTTCCATGAACGGAGTCAGTGCCCCGTAGGGGATCCGCGCCAGCACCGGGCTGCTGTGGATCCGGTAAGGCGTCACGATGCCTTCCAGCCGGCGCAGCACCTCCTCAGCGAGGGCGCTCTTGCCCATCCCTTCCGGCGCCAGCACGATCGAACCGCGGAGCATCGGGTCCAGGAGATGGTTCGAAACCTGCTCAGCTTCGGCGCTGAGCAGGATCTCCGGCGCCGCCGATGTCTGGTGCTGCATCACCGAACCCCCTGCACTGCAGTCGACTGGCTGGAACCGGGTGCCTGGTTTGCGCTCAGCAGCTTGGCCAGTTCCCTTCGGCTGCCCACATGCAGCTTTGAATAGATCTGGTACAGGTGCCCTTCTACGGTGCGTACTGAAATCGAGAGTTCAGCGGCAATCGTCTTGTTGCTGGTTCCGGCCGCCGCCTGCCGGGCGATCACCCGTTCCCGGGCCGTCAGTCCGCGCAGGCAGTCCTCGACTTCGGCGTCGCTCTCCGATTCTCCGGACTGGAGCCGGCGGGTGCGGTGGATGAAACGGACTGTTGCGCGGTCCCCCGCTCCAGCCGCGATGTGCAGGGCACGCTCCCCCGTTTCCCGGGACAGCAGTTCGTGCCCAAGGGCCGCAGCGGCATCGGCTGCCAGCAGCAGCAGCTGCGGATCGCGGCCTGCCGCACCCTTTGCATAGTCCTCGCACATCCGGGCGAAGCGCCCCTGGAGCCCCGACGCTACGTCCAGCAGCTGCTGGGCCTGGGCCAGGTCCCCGAGGCGGACGGCACTGAGCAGGCTCAGCACGGCGTAGGCACCGGCTCCGCGGTCCTCATCCCGGACTGCCAGTTCACCCAGCGCTTCGCCTGAATCCCCGGAACCCAGCAGGTTCCTGGCAAGGACGGCGAAGTGGGCTGCGGTGCGCTGCAGCGCCCACGACGGCGTGGCCGGAACAGAATCGGCAGTGCGCAGGTGCGCCTCGGCACGCTGATGCTGGCCCTGCAGCGCGGCGGCGTAAGCGGCGACGGCGCTGACTGTGTGAAGGAGGCCGCCGGGGTCGGAAATCCCGAGCTGCCTGGCGGCCGGAAGCAGCCGCGCAGTGGCAGCGGCTCCCCGCCCGGCGAAGGCGTGCAGGACACCTTCGCAGACTTCGTGGAGAGTTCCTCCGAAGCTTCCTGCTCCCTCTGTCCCCGCCCCCCGGGCAAGGAACTCGGCAGCGGTCTCGAGGGCACCGGCAACCATCAGGACGTGGAGTATCCGGGCCTGCGCCTGAGCGGCTTCCGCGGGGTCGAGGTCGGGCTCCTGTACGTCGGAAAGCAAAGGCCACAGCGCTGCGGCAAGCTCCAGCGCATCGGACTGACGGTCCGTCATGCCCCACGCAACGCAGAGCCATGACCCAACCAGGGCCCTGAAGCCCCTGCCGTTTTCATCCCCCCGTGCATAGACGCCGGACAGGAATGATGCTGCCTGCCCATACTGTCCGTGCTGGGCAAGGCACCGGGCCCGGGCCAAAACCAGTTCGCGCTCAAGCTGGGCGGACTCACCTCGGGCAAGTCCGTCGGCGGTGAGGGCCACAAGGATCCGTTCAGCTTCCTCAAGGCGGGCCGCGTGGCCTTCGGCTACCCCGGCGTTCACGAACTGCTGCTCGGCCATCCAGCGGCAGCCGGCAGCGGCTTCGACAATCAGCAGACGCACGGATTCGGGTGAATGGGCGCCGGATTCACCGAACTCACGGTGCCGGGCGATGACCTCGGAAGCGCCGGAGGCATTGCCTCCGGCCAAGAAAGCACGCGCCAGTTCCAGCACAGCAGCCCGCGAAGACAGATGGTTGGGGTCTGCCGTGATGAACTCCTGCGCTGCTCCCGGTTCTCCTTCGGCGTTCGCTTCCCGGCCGGCTGCCAGCGCCAGCTCGGCGGGCACCTTGGCCCCCGCGGAGAGCAGCCACGCGGCCGCGTGCGCCGGCCAGGAAACCACCGGATCCGGCGGGAGCTTCTCCAGCAGGTCGCGGCGCCGGCCTGCGTCGATCTGGCCTCTCAGGACCTTCCCGAGGCCAGGATCAACCAGAGACAGGGCGGGAGCTGTTCTGTGCTCAAGCTGCAGCAGCCCGGACTCCTGCAGGGCGTCCACCTGACGGCTCTCCACCCGCTCGAGGACCTGGCTGAGCGGCAGCGCACCTGCCAGCGCCAGCAGGTCCAGCAGGTCACGCTGGTCATCGGTAAGTCCCGCCAGTTTGGCGCCCATTACAGCGGCCAGCCGCGGGAAGGCGCTGTGGCGTCCGCGGTCCAGGACCCATACACCGTCGCCTGAGCGCACCCGGCCGCTCTCGCGGTAATCCGCCGCAGCGGCCAGCAGCATGCTGGGATTGCCGCCGCTGATCCTGGTCAGGTCTTCCGCAGCGGCCCGGCTCACCGGACCCCGCAGTTCCGCTTCCAGGAGATGGGCACATTCAGAGGGCAGCATCGGCTCCAGGTCCAGGCGGGTGAGGAGCCCCTCGCGCCAGAGTCCCATGAACTCTGCCGGTGCGGCACTGAAATCCCGGAAGGCTGCAAACATGTGGGCCGAACGGTTTACCACCATCTGGCTGAGCACCATGGCAGAGAACTCGTCAAGCTCCTCCGCGTTATCCACTGCCAGAATGACCGGCCGTCCCTGCGCCCGTTCACGGATCAGTTCCGTCAAACCCCGCAGGATGAGCACCGGATGTGAAGCGGTCTCCGGATCGAGTTCGGAGAGCATGAAGGTCAGGGCCCCGAACGCTGTCCTGCCGGCGAATGCCGACCCCCTGACGTTTACCGTGTAGGCCTCCTGCCCGTACAGCGCCAGCACGTGCCGCATGAGTGCGCTCTTACCGCTCCCGGCTTCGCCGATGATCAGGCATCCGGAAGCGGGCGAATCCGGGTTCAGGCAGCCGGCCATGGCCTGGACCAGTGCGGCACGGCCCAGGAACGGCGAGTCGTGTCCGTGCCGGACGGGGGCAGGGACCGTGCCGGCGGTACGCGCCACAAGTGAGTAGGCGCCGGACGAATGTTGCTTCTCCACTGTGAGACCTCTTCCTAGCAAACCGTCTATGCCCGCGGCAGCAGGCGTTCAACACACTAGGTAGGGGCTACGGCACCGGCCTGAGTAGCAATCACCAGTAATCAGCAGTACCTACTCGGGTTACACCGGTGTTATTCGGGATCGCTACTTGGTTCACGGGCTTGAGTGGCACAGACGCTACTTAAAGTACTGGCTCTGGTCCCTGTTCCGGCCCCCTTTGCCGTCACCGAGCAGGCGCCTCAGCTCCGCCCGCCCGGAGACATGGAGCTTCAGGAAAATTCGTCCGAGGTGCCAGTCCACCGTTCTCGGGGAGAGATGCAGCGCGCTTCCCAAACGGGCACTGCTGGCGCCGGAAGCAGCCCGGTGGGCCAGATCCCGTTCAAAGTCCGACAGTGTCCCCAGGCGGCTCTTCAGGCTGTTGGCGTCAGCCAGCATGCGGTAACACTCGTTCGCCACCATCCGGGCCTGCCGGCCCAGTTCACGCTGGTTAGCGGCCTCGGCTGCGTCCTGTGCAGCCAGGGCAGCCCGATAACCATGCAGGTAGAAGCCACGGGTGAGCAGCGCATCAGCCGCCCCATACAGATCCCGCGGCGCCTTCCCCACGAGGCCCTGGCCGAGGGCCTGCCACATGCGCGCAGAGGAGCCGTCCCCGGCGGCAGCCGTGGTTTGCAGCAGCGCGGCGGCCGACGCGTCGCCGGACAGGGCTGCAGCCGCCAGGCACAGGATGGCCGCAGGATAGTTGCCCCGGCCGGCAGCCCGGCGCCCCTCTGCGGCAAGCTCTGCGGACGGCTGCCCGTCGGCAGTGAAACGAAGTGCTGCGGCCCGTTGGAAATAGCGTGTCGCCGTGAGCACATGCGAGGCCGGCGCGGTCTTGAATTCCGGAACGGCGGCAAGGCATTCCGCCATCAGGTCCCATTCTCCCCGCTCCGCGTAGCAGTAGCCCATGGCTGCGAGCGCCAAGGGCAATAACCCGCCCCGGTCATCAACTTCCAGTTGGCGATGGGCCGGAAGCAGGCATTCCAGGGCAGCATCGGACCTGCCGCACAAAGCGTGGATTACTCCTGCCGGCAGTTCAGACCAGGCGCTCAGATGGGTTTCCAGGTAGCGGACCCTCCTGGCCTGGTCCAGCATCTGGAGTGCCTGCAGCGGCTCAGCGCACATTATGTAGGTGCACAGAATGCCGTTCAGGATTTCGGCACCGACGGTGGGTGGCAGCCCACGAGCCTGTTTCAGGCTTTCCCAGAGCCCCGACGCCTCCAGCAGGGCTTCCTGTGACCTGCCTTCCAGCGCCAGGATCTGGCACCGGCTGGCCCGTGCGGGCAGCAGTACGGCGGCAGGAACTGCCCAGTCGAGGCAGAGCGCCCCGAGCTCCGACGGGGCTAGCGCCGGATCGGACTCAAGCGCGGCAAAGGCGGCCCGGGCCGCAGTCACCTGGTGGATGGATTCGGTTCGGAAAGGTTCCTGCCGCGAGTGGGCAGCCGCTTCTGCCAGCC
The DNA here is from genome assembly GCF_039528575.1 of Arthrobacter gandavensis. Taxonomy (NCBI): domain Bacteria; kingdom Bacillati; phylum Actinomycetota; class Actinomycetes; order Micrococcales; family Micrococcaceae; genus Arthrobacter; species Arthrobacter gandavensis. Next base: position 163,264 of record NZ_BAAALV010000007.1, on the reverse strand, counting down.
TCAGGGCTTCCGACGGCGACCGCCGGGGCGAGGGCACCGACCGGGCCACCATGGCCAGTTCCAGCAGGGCCGGCACCGTAGTGGAGGGATCGCCCAGGTCCAGGAGCTGCCGCAGCTCTGTTTCGGCGGACTGTATTTCCTGGAGGGCATGAAGGGCACGCGCGCGTTCAAGCTGGAGCCGGGGATGCGGTCCCGGAGCCTGGACGGCTGCGGCAATCCGCAGGGCCGCGGCCGGTTCCCCATCGCTGTTCGCGGATGCGCAGGCGCGGGCCGCAAGCTCGGCGCCGATGGGGCTGCCGGCTGCCGCCGCCCATAAAGCGAAGGCCCTGGCCGGGAGGTCCGGCCAGGTCTCAGGGTCAAGACCGGCGCCCCGCAGCTCCTGCCAGAGTTCGAAGAAGTGGCCCATGGGTACCCGCTCGGCGACCAGCCGGGCATAGAGCGGGTCACGGAGCAATACCGATCCCTCCCCGTGGCTGACAGTCAGCACACCCCGCTCTTCCAGTGCTTCGACGCCCTGGGCATCCGCTACGTCCAGCAGGGCGTGCAGCGGTATTCCGGGGCACAGCGACACCACATCCACAATCCGCTGTTCAGGACCGTCTATCTGCCGGTACCAGGATTCCAGCCAGTCCGAGATCTCCCCTCTGAAGGACAGCGGACCGGCGAGGGTCCAGATGCCGCTGCGTTCCCTCAAACGCCCCGCACTCACCTGGTCACGGCAGAGCAGCGAGGTAAAAAGCGGGTTTCCCCGTGTTTGGCGCCAAACAGCATGCGCCGCCAGGGCAGACAGCCTGCCTCCGGTGATCTCTTCCATGAGCGCGAGGGAACCTGCCGGATCCAGCGGACCCAGGTCAATCCTGCGAATCATTCCCTCGGACCACAGCCGCACCAGTTCATCGCCGCAGCGCAGCAGGTCAGGCGTAGTGGCGATCATGGCAGTGGCGGACTGACGCATCAGCTGGACGATGGCCGTCTGGCTCAGCGCATCAAGTTCATGCAGGTTGTCCACTACCAGCAGGGTCTGCCGTCCGCCTGCCCGCGCCGTGAGGTGTGTCCGCAGAGCGCGCAGGACGAGCACCGGATTATCCAGCGGAGTCTCTGGCATTTCGCTGAGCACCCAGGCCAGCGCCCCGTAAGCCGTTCCGGCGGAGAAACTGCTGCCGCGCACATGCACTACGTGATAGTCCTGCCCAGTGGCCCTGGCCGCGGCATTGGCCAGGGCGGTCTTCCCGATCCCCTCGGGGCCAACGATTACTGCGCCGCCGTTGGACTCGATCGCGGCAACCGCTGAACTAAGTTCCTCGGACCTTCCGACCAGCCTGGGCTGTGTCCCGGCGGCCGCACGGACGCGGTAGAACTGTGGGGGTGGTGCAGCGCGCATGTGATTCCTGCCTCAAGTTGGTAGGCCCGGGACCGAGCGTAGATACAGGCATTCGCGGCGCCAACACGTAGTCGGTACTGGCTTTGGACCACTTGCTCCCGGCCTGCCGGCGCACCCGGCGCCGTGACTACTTGGAACGGAAAGCCTCCTACCCGGACCATGCAGGCAGCGGTAGGGTGTGGCAGGCGCGGCGGACACGCTGTCCGCACGGAGGAAGGGGAACCGGTATGAACGGCATGATCGAGGCGTCGGCAGATGTGTCCGCTACTGCAGCCGTGGGCAGCGGGACGTTTGTCTGGCATCTGGCCCAGGTACGGGAAAACGCTGCGATCGGAGCGGACTGCGTCATCGGCAGGGGTGCCTACATAGGCCCGGGTGTCCGAATTGGAGACAACTGCAAGATCCAGAACCACGCCCTGGTCTATGAGCCGGCAGTCCTGGGCAACGGGGTCTTTGTAGGTCCAGCCGTGGTCTTCACCAACGACACCTATCCCCGCGCGGTGAACCCGGACGGTTCCCTCAAGACCGCCCGTGACTGGACGCCCGCAGGGGTCGAGGTGGAAGAGGGCGCCTCAATCGGCGCCAGGGCGGTCTGTATAGCACCTGTGCGGATCGGGCCTTGGGCAACGGTTGCAGCCGGGGCTGTGGTGACCCGGGACGTTCCTGCCTACGCGGTGGTCGCCGGGGTCCCGGCACGGCAGGTGGGATGGGTTGGCCCTGCGGGACACCCCCTGACAGCCGGCCCGGGCCTGGACGAGTGGCGCTGCCCGGTTACCGACGCCGTCTTCCGAGTTGCCGAAGATGGAGGGCTGGTTCCTTCCCCAGCTGTTCACAGGACGAAACGAGGGCCCGGGGCTGAGACCGTTTGGGCGGATAATCCCGGGATCGTGCCTGACCAAATCCACAGCCCGGGTACGGCCTAGCAGAATTACCTGCCGCTGCTGGTCCTGCCCGCGCAGAGACCAGTAATCGATACCCAATGCCCCTTTTGCGCTCCCTCATATTGTCGCTGGCGGTAGCAACGAGGTTGAGGAGAGGGACTTGGTACAACTAGGCAGTGACCCGGGCACCGCGGCGCCCGCACGGTATGAATCCAACTCCAACCGCATCAGCACCGAGCTGGTCCTTGCGGGCGTCCGCGTTGACCTGCTGGCCGCAGCCCAGGCGCTCAGCGCCATAACGCAGCGCGCGCAAACCGCTTCAGGCCCGCCCCTGGCCGTGGCATCGGTGAACCTGGACCACCTGCACTACTTCGGCAGCGGCGGCCGGTGGGCGGGCGCGCTGGGCGGCCGCGGACGTTCCGGGCCTGTCCAGTGGCTGAACCTGGTGGACGGAGCCCCGGTCGCCGCACGGGCCAGCACCATCACCGGGCAGCAGTGGCCCCGCCTTGCCGGCAGCGACCTCATCAATCCGCTCCTGGACCGCTGCGAGGAGCTCGGGCTCAGCGTCGGTTTCCTCGGCGGGGCACCCCAGACCCACCAGCGGATCCTGCAGATACTGCCCCGGCTGCGCCCGAAGCTGCACATAGCCGGGTGCTGGGCACCCGAACGCGCCCTGCTGGGCAACCCTGCCGCCAACCTGGCGCTGACCGCAGAGATAGCCCGGGCCCGGGTGGACGTACTGGTTGTGGGCCTGGGCAAGCCGCGGCAGGAACTGTGGATCGCGGAGCATGGTGCAGCTACCGGAGCCGCGGTGCTGCTGGCCTTCGGCGCAGTGGTGGATTTCCTTGCCGGACGTATCCGGCGCGCACCGGACTGGGCCAGCGCAAACAGCCTTGAGTGGGCTTGGCGGCTGGCGCTGGAACCGCGCCGGCTGGCACGGCGCTACCTGCTTCAGGGTCCCCCGGCCTATCTGCGGCTTCAGCGCCCCGCGGGTGAGGCCGCCCCTGCCGTGCCGGTGCGCGATGTACCCCCTCCCGCAGCTCCGTCTCCGTCGCCCGTCCGTGGTTGTTTTATGCCCCCGGGCGGATACGCCGACGTGTGTGTGCTCGCCGTAACCCACAACAACGCCGATGACATACCGGAGCTCCTGGCCTCCCTGCGCGCCGAAACCGACGACCTCGCCATCCGCGTGGTCGTGGCGGATAACTCCTCTGAGGATTCCACCGTGTCCGCGGTGTCGGCCCATTCCGACGTTCTGCTCGTGGAAACGGGGGGAAACCTTGGTTATGCCGGAGGGATCAACGCCGCAGCACGGCTTGCCGGAGACGCCGGAGCGGTCCTGGTCCTCAACCCCGACCTCCGGGTCCGCCGCGGGGCGCTCGCAGCCATGCTGGAGCGGCTGCAGCAGCCCGGCACCGGCATTGTGGTGCCACTGCTCGCCGACGAGGATGGCAGCACCTATCACTCCCTCCGCCGGGAACCGAGTATTCTGCGTGCCCTCGGTGACGCCCTGGCCGGACGCCGGCTTTCCCGGCGGCCGGGCTGGCTCTCGGAGATTGAGTACGACCCCGAAGCCTACATGTACGCCCACCCGGTGGATTGGGCGACCGGGGCGGCCCTCCTCGTGGACATGCCCCTGGCACGCAGGCTTGGAGACTGGAATGAGTCGTTTTTCCTGTACTCCGAAGAGACGGAGTACTTCCGCCGCGCACGCCGATCAGGTGCGCAGGTGTGGTTCGAACCGGCTGCCGCCATGGTCCACAGGCGGGGCGGCTCCGGCCAGTCCGAGGACCTGGCCGCACTGATGGCTGTAAACCGGGTTCGATATGCCCAGCTGCACCGTCGGCGCAGCTATGTGGCGGCATTCCGTGCCGCAGTGCTGCTCTCCGAAGTGCTGCGGACCGGAAGGGCCGGGCACCGCAGAGCGGTACCGGCCCTTCTGCTCGCGGACAGGCGAAGCAGGCTTCCCCGCGCACAGCATCCCCCGGATGCGGGAACGGGCAGGGACGCCGCAGAGCGGGCAGGGACCGGCTCGTCCCCCGCACCGTTTCCCCAGGGAACAGTCATCATTCCCTGCCACAACGAGGAACTGGTCATTGGCCAGACCCTGGACGCGCTGGGCCCGGCGGTGGCCGCCGGAACGGAAGTGATCGTAGTCTGCAACGGATGCACCGACGGCTCTGCCCGCCAGGCCCGGGAGCGGGCAGGGGTCCGGGTGCTCGAACTTGACGAGGCGTCCAAGACTGCCGCGATCAACGCCGGTAATGCCGCAGCCTCCTTCTGGCCGCGCCTTTACCTGGACGCGGATATCCGGGTACGCCCGGAGACGCTCAGGGCCATCTTCGAGGCGCTGGGAGCCGGTTCCATCGCAGTGCGGCCGGCGGTTGAGTACGACCTCGACGGTGCCGGCCTGCTGATCAGGTCCTACTACCGGGCACGGCGCAACCTGCCCGCGGCCGGTCAGGCACTTTGGGGGGCCGGAGCCTACGCTCTCAGTGCCGTGGCCGGGGAAAGGCTGGGGCAGCTGCCCGCCGTCGTCGCCGATGACCTCTATGTGGAGCGCTTCTTCCCCGCTGAGGAGAAAAGCGTGCTGGACTGCCCACCAGTGCTGGTGCGGCTGCCCCGGGACGTTCCGGGCCTCCTTGCCGTCCTGAGGCGCACTTACCGCGGCAATGCCGAACAGGGTGCCCTGTCCAGCACCTTCCGTTCGAGTGCTGCCGGGGTCCTGGGCAGTGTCCGGGGCCCGCGCAGTGCCTTCGACGCCGCGGTGTACACCGCTTTCACCCTTGCCGGCCGCAGGCTCGCAGCGTCGTCCCGGCCGGGCAGTGCATGGGAGCGGGACGAAAGCACCCGCACCGGACGGCAGCAGCGGACCGTTGCGTCCTGAGACTTTGCGCCGCGGAACGTCACTGCCCGGGGGGAAGCGGCCCCGGCGGGCCGGCGGGCGGACCGCAGTGATCCTGGGGCTTGCGCTATCCGTGCTGCTGCTTGCCTCAGGAGCGATGCTGTCCCGGCTTCCCGGCGGCGGCGGAGCGGTTCCGGTCCCCGCGTACCCGCAGGCCGCCGCAACGCCTGTCTCAGAAGGGCCGGCAGCGCCGGGAGGACCGGCTCCGCAGCGGACTGCCGCTGTGCCGAATTCCCTTCCCCCGGCTCCGGCACCGGATCCCGGCCGCCCATTGGAAGTGCCTCCCGGCGCGGCGGGGCCCGCAGGGGGGCCGTTGCCTGCCTCGCGCGAACTGCCCAAACCGGACACCCTGCTGTCCCTTCCGCTGCCGCCCGCGGACTCCGCCCAGGGGCGCCTCGTACATAACTTCCCCGGGACCCTGGTGCCGCCGGCACCGGCGTCGACCATCATCTCTTCATCTGTGGCCTCCTCGGGCAACACGCTCCAGGCAGGGTTAAACGGCACGGGCGAAGCCGCAGCCGTACTGGCCTTTTACGCTGACCACTTCGGTGCCCTGGGATTCCATGCCGGTTCCATCGAAGCTGCCGGCGGAACCACCACGGCTTCCTGGTCCTACGGCAACAGCTCGGTCACCGTAATCACCGGGGCCGCCGCGTCAGGGGCCGGGCCGGGGTACTTTGTCTTCGCCGTCCTGCGGGCCAGCCGGTAGAAGCCGATGTACCTGTCACTGGCCGATCAGCGAGCACGCCGCAGGGGCCGCCAAACCTCCGCCGCCGTGCCCTTCCGGCTCTCTCCCGTGATCATCTGGCTGGGCATCGTCAGTATGCTCACTGACATTTCCTCCGAAGCCGCAGCTGCGGTGCTGCCGGTGTACCTAACAGGCGCGCTCGGTCTTTCAATCCTTGCGTACGGTTTCCTGGACGGACTGCAGCAGGGCGTCAGCGCAGTGGTCCGGATTGCTGCGGGCTGGACCTCTGACGCGGTGGACCGGCCCAAGTGGGTGGCTGCGGCCGGCTATGGGCTGTCCGTGGCAGCGCGGGCAGGACTGCTTTTTTCCGTTTCAGTGGGCGCGGTGGCCTCCGTCATCGCTGTGGACCGGATCGGCAAGGGTATCCGGACCGCACCGCGGGACGCGCTGATCACCGCCGCGGCGCAGCCGGAGCACCTGGCCCGTTCCTTCGGCGTCCACCGGATGCTGGACACGATTGGTGCCACTGCCGGACCGCTCCTGGCCTTCGGGGTGCTCCTGCTGATACCGCAGGGATACACCACGGTGTTCGTGTTCTCTCTGGGCGCTGCGGTACTGGGGGCAGCAGTGCTGGTTCTGCTGGTACCAAACCTGCGGTCCAATTCTGGCCGGGCCACCGCCGGCGCCGGGACACAGGCCGGCACACGAAGTCAGGCCGGCTCAGGACCCCAGGCCAGCCCAGGAACCCCCGCCCGCACGGTGCGGCGGCCCGGGGACCGGCAGGGCAGGCGCAGATCCCTGCGGTCCCTGGACACGCCTCTTGTCCGGCGCCTGCTGCTGGCGGCGGGCCTTCTTTCCGTGCTGAGCGTGGGTGACGGGTTCCTCTATCTGCTCCTGCTGACCTCCGGAGGCTTCAACCCGGTGTGGTTCCCGCTGCTGTTCGTCGGAACCAACGCTGCATATCTGCTTCTCGCCGTCCCGTGCGGGCGGGCGGCCGACCGGTGGGGAAGGCACCGCGTCTTCCTGCTGGGCCATGCGGGCCTGCTCGCCGCCTATGTATGCGCCGGATTCGGCGGACCGGCGGCCACTGTCGCTTGCCTGCTGGCCCTCGGAGCGTTCTATGCGGCAACCGACGGGGTCCTTGCTGCCCTGATGGGCGGCCTGGTGCCCGAACGCATCCGCGCCACGGGAATTGCTGCGGCCCAAACTGTGGTCGCCCTGGGCAGGCTGGTGGCATCGAGCATTTTCGGGGTCCTCTGGTACAGCCTCGGACCGCAGACAGCCCTTTGGGCAACGGCGGGAGCCCTGGCCCTGGCCCTGCCTGCCGCGGCGTGGCTGATACGTTCAGCATCCCAACGGCCGATACCCGCGGGCGGGGCGGCGGCGCATTGATACCGCAGGGTTCCGCTCCCCCGCCGCCTTCCGGGACGAGCGGCCCGTCGTCGGAGCTTCCTGCGCAGTCCCCGGTCCGCTGGCGGATCCTCGCGGTGGTGACTGCCGCCGTCGTTGCCGGCAGCGCCCTCTACGGATTCGCCGCATTCCAGGATTACCGCGAGCGCTCGTCCGGGGAACCACAGGTGGCAGTGCAGACATCCAGCCCGACGCCGGAGGGAACTCATCTGGTGTTCCGCAATACGGCGGCCGGCGCCGGGTACGGGCACATCGCCACGGTGCCCGTCACTAACCCCGCTGGTCCGCGGCGGATCGAGGAAGCGGTTTGTGAGCGGATCCATGCGGCAGGCCCGGTGCGTTCCTGCCTGCAGGCCACAGCCGGTGTCCTGACCACGTTCTCCGACGTCGTCCTCGACGCCGGTGGCGGCACCCTTGCCTCCTGGCCGCTGGCAGGAATCCCCAGCCGTACCAGGGTGTCTCCAGACGGCGTCTTCGTCGCCTCCACCGCGTTCGTGACCGGACATTCCTACGCAGGAGGCGGCTTCTCCACCGAAACCCGGATCACTTCAGTGGACGGCACACAGTACGGCAACATCCAAGACTTCACCCTTATGGTCGACGGCGAAGAAGTCACCGCCGCGGACCGCAACATCTGGGGCGTCACGTTCGGTTCGGACGGAGATACCTTTTATGCCACGGCGGCCAGCGGTTCTTCCACCTGGCTGGTCCGCGGCAGCCTCTCAGCGCGAACCCTCACCGCGCTGAGGGACGGGGTGGAGTGTCCCTCGCTCTCCCCGGACGGCGAATGGATAGCTTTCAAGAAGGAAGTCTCCGGGACCGCCGCACCCCACTGGCGGATCGCGGTGCTCCGGCTGGATACCCTCAGCGAGACGGTCCTGACCGAAACACGCAGTGTTGATGACCAGGTTGAGTGGCTGGATGAGGACACGGTGCTCTACGGGCTGCCGCGGGACGGAGCTCCCGGCAGCGCTGACATCTGGGCATTGGAGAGGACCGGCGGGGAACCGTACCTGTTCATCGAACAGGCCTGGTCCCCCGCCGTCGTCCGGGAACCCTAAGCGGCACCCGCCGGGCACTGCTACGGGTCCCGGCTAAAGACGACGTCCACCAGGTACGCCGCCCCGGCCTGCGTCATGGGGAACGTCCCGGCATAGGAATAGCGCCCGCCGTTCACGGGAACCAGCAGCGGAGCCCGGCTCCGGCCGGACACAAAACCGTCCGGAGTCGCTGAGTAGACCCCGGCCGGCGCGGTATAGGCCACCGTGTACTCAGTGCCCGGCACCAGCCTCGCAGGGACCGCCAGCGGTGCGGTCTGCCAACCGTCGGCGCCGCCGTCCGGGAACGTGACCCGCCCGAGTTCCGTGCCGGCGGCGTCGTAAAGGTACCCCGTGTGAGGGCCGGCATTGCCCTGCCCGCGGTAGAACCGCAGCGCGTTGATCCGGCCGGTCTCGGCAACCTGGAACGCGGTGCCCAGCGTAACCGGGGTCCCGTCCAGGACACGGTCGATGAGCGGGACGTCCGTCGCGGCGTACAAGCTGCAGGGGCACGCGGTTTCCGGGGTTTGTGGCTCGGGCGGAAGCTCCCCGGGCTCAAACAGGACATCCACCAGGTAGCTGGCCGCCGAAGGGCTGGCAGGGAATCCGCCGGAGTAGGTGAAACGCCCGCCCGAGGGTTCCACGCTCAGCGGCCCGTATTCGTACGCCGCGGCGAACTGGCCCGGAGACACTGAATATGTTCCCGACGGCGAAGTGTAGGCCGCCACGTACCGCTCCCCCGCCCGGAGCGGAACGGGGGAGGCAAACCGGACGCTCTGCCAGCCGCTCACGGACTCTCCGGTAAACGTCGCTGAGGCCAGGACGGTGCCGTCGATCGTGAAGACCTGCCCGCTGTGGGTTCCGGTGTTGCCGGGTCCTTTGTAGAAACGCAGCCCCTGGAGCAATCCGTCAGCGGATGTCCGGAAGGCAGTGCCCAGCACTACCGGCGCACCGTCAGCGACCACCGGCACTGCCGGTACCGCGTCCGGCGGGAACAGGCTGCAGCATGCGGAACCGGGGGTGGGCTCTGCAGTGGTGAAGGACCAGCTTCCGCTGCCGTCCGGCTGCAGGCCAGCCGCCGTGGCCGACAGCTGCACGGTATAACCGGCCGCACCGGCCAACGGGGAGGCGGGAGTGAATACGGCGGTGCGGGTTCCGGGGTCGTAGCCGGTCTGCCCGCGGACGGTCCTTCCGTCCGGGCCGCGGACGTCGAAAGACACGGAACCGGGGAGCACATCGTGGGAGAACACACCGGATACCGCGGTGTCCGCCGGAACCCCGGTTGCGCCGTCGGCCGGTGTCCTGGCGTGCACGCCCAGGGCGGGACCGCTCCGTTCAAACACCACGTCCACCAGGTAGCCGGAGGCGGACTTCCGCTCGGGGTAGGTTCCGCCGTAGACAAACCGGCCGCCCTCCGCCGGGACGGTCAGCGGACCAAACGTGTAGCTGCCGGCGAACTGGCCCAGGTTGGCGGAATATCCGCCCGCAGGTGAGCTGTAGGCAGCCACATATTCCTTCCCGGCCTGAACGGGCACCGGAACCGCGAAGGACGCGCTCTGCCAGCCGGAGGACGATTCACCGCTGAACGTCACCGCTGCAAGCTCTGCTCCGCCGGGGGCGAAGAGCCGTCCGGTGTGGACTCCGGTGTTGCCTGGCCCCTTGTAGAAGCGGATTCCAGTCACGGTACCCGCGGCGTCGGGCCGGAAGGCGACGCCGAGGCTCAGCGGAATACCGTCGGAAAGCTGCGGCAGCGCCGGGATCGAGTCTTCCGTGAAGAGGCTGCACGGGCATTCGCCTTCCGCGACGGTCCGTGCGGTGGTGAAGGACCAGTTGCCTCCCGAGCCAAGGTTTCGGCCTTCAGTGTCCGTGGCAGTGAGCTCCGCGGTGTACCGGATACCTTCCTCGAGCGGATCCTGGGGCAGGAACTCAGCGGTGCGGCTGGCAGCGGAGTAACGCGTGGTCCCGGCCGCCGGAGTTCCGGCGGCATCCCTGAGCACAATGCTGACGCTCTCCCGCTGCACCTCGCGGGAGAGCACGGCGCTGATCCTGCTTCCGGCCGGGACACCGGTGGCGCCATCCGCCGGTGTGTGCGAGGACGCGGAGAGCGGGGCGTTGCTGGTGGTTTCGAAGACTGCGTCCACAAAGTAGTTCGTGTTGCGGTAGCTGTCCGCCGGGAAACGTCCGGGTGTTGTGTTGTAAACCCCGGCGGGCGGCGCTCCGAATCCTCCGGCCACTAACAGCGGGGCCGCTGTGCTGCCGTGCTGGGACCAGTAGTCAGGAGCCGTGGCGTAGTGTCCGGTCTGTGTGCTGTAGGAAACGGTGTATCCGCGGCCGGCTGTGACTCCCACCGGCTCCATGAACGCCGCCTGCTGCCAGCCGGAGACGCTCTCACCGGTGAACACAGTCGTGGCGAGCGCGTTTCCGGCGGAGTCCCACAGGGTCCCGGTGTGCTGGCCGGTGTTGGCTGCGGACTTGTAAAAGCGCACTGCGCTGATGTATCCGGAGACCGAAGGCGTGAAGCGCATCCCCACTTCCACTGCGGAACGGTCCAGGCCGTCTGCCGTTGCCGGTTCCTCGCTGCCAAGGACGGTGAAGGGTCCAGACACGGACACCGGAACGGACACCCCGGCGGCATCGAAATTTGAGCTGTCATCGATGGCGCGGGCGCGGACGGTCTGGGTATCCATGCCGTGCTGGACGTAGGTGTAGCTCCACGCGGTGGTGCCCTGCGCCGCAGACCAGGTTTCGCCGTCGTCGGTAGAGACTTCCACCCCGGCAACCTGGCCGCCTGTATCGGCAGCGGTACCGGAGACTGTAACGCCCGACCCATTGACAACCGTGCCGCCGGGCTGGACAGAGACAATGGCCGTTGACGGGGGCACGGTGTCAGTGCCGGCCGCTGCCCGGACCAGTACCGGGTCCAGCGTTGCCGGCAGCGCATCCATGTCCGCCAGGAGGTTCACCTGGGCCTGCTGCATCCTGCGGTCCGCCGGCGCTCCCCAGCCGTCATGCTCGCGGTCAAGCCCCCAGGTCCACTGCACGCTGCCGGCTGAGAACACGAGCGCTCCGCTCGGCACCCGGTACTGGGTGACATGGTGAGTGGTTGTTCCCTCGGTCACCGTATTGCCGTAATCGCGCAGGTACTGGGGCGTTGGGCCGGTGGTGGTGGAGAGCCTGGCGAGGCCGGGCGGACGGAACCCGTTGTCCAGGTCCTCGTTGGATTCGTAGCCCACTGTGTGCGCTGCCAGTTCGGTGCCCGTTCCCGGACTCTGCGAAGCAAGTTCGGTGTGCCGCCACAACCGGTATTTACCTTCTTCGGCGCTGACGGTGACGGGCAGGTCGGAGAAGTTGGCAACATAGGCGGTGCCTGTCAGGGCGTTCTCGGGGATTCCCCCGCCCTGTGCCTGCGGGGCGAAGCGGGGGTCCCGCCAGGTGCCGGTCCATTCGGGTGCCGGATCGATTTTGGTGTTCGCCCACGTCTCCTTGTAGCTGACCAGCGTCCGGTGGGCGCCGCCGTCGGTGGTTGACGGCTCATACCGGGTCCGCCAGTACATCTCGTTGCCGGAGAGGAACTGCAGGTTCACGCCTGCGTCGCGGGCCGCTTCGACGTTTTCACGCTGCGCCCCGGACCAGTATTCGTCGTGTCCCACGGAAAGGAAGACGTTGTGGTTCAGCAGTCTGTCCCCGTCACGGTCGGTATCCACCCCGGAGATGTAGGTGACGTCGTAGCCGTTCTTTTCGAGGAAACGGACCAGCGGATACTCCGCGCTGAAATAGAAGTCCCTGCCATCGTTGTCCGCGCGGGTGGTTACGGGCCGGTTGTAGCTGAGTTTGTAGGCCCGTCCGTTGGCCGCGCCGCGGTAGAAGTCGGAACCTCCGTACGTGTTGTACGCCTGCCACGTGGGGTCCGAAGTCTGGAACACAACGTCGGCCGTGGACGCGTCGCTGCGGACGATAAAGGTGATGTGGCTGGCTCCGCCCGTGTCCGTGCGCTTGAGCAGGGCCACGTACACGCCGGAGACCGCGTCTGCCGGTACGTGCCAGGTAGCGGAGCGCTGCCAGGTCCCGCAGTCCACCAGTTCGGTGGACACGTCGCGGAGGCATTCGGGCTGGGTCTGGGGCAGTGCCGCCGACGGCGCCACGGAGGCGATGTGCCGGGCGCCCAGTCCCTGGTACCAGCCGGTGCGGTAGATATCGATGGTGTAGGCAGAGGCGTCCGTGTCCACCTTGAAGTCCAGGCTTTGCCCGGCGTCGACGCTGATATCCGTGGAGAAGCCCTGGATGCCGGGGTCCCCGGCCTTCTCTATGTCCCATTCATCCGGGTCCGCACCGGGTTTGGCGTTCTCACACACCACCGGACTGGCGGTGCACTCACCTGTCGCCCCGGCGGGGAGCAGAAGTGCATCCGGCAGCGCCAGCTGGGCCGCTGCCAGCACCGCAGCGAGTATCAGTGCCGCATGTGCCCGGCGGCGGGGCCGGGATGAACTGTTCGGGGATGCGCTGTTCATCTGTGGTGACCTGTTCTTCACTGACATACAAGGCTCCACAGCGTAAAAGTCCGGGCCGGAATGTGAGTGAGTGGACGTTACCGGCCGGTGCGTGCTTTTCGTCCCCCGCAGGCCGGACACCTGCGTGCGGGCCCGGGGAGGGGAACGCGCAGAAGGCGGGTAGTCCCCCGCCGCTAGCCGTCCAGGGGGAAACGGTAGATGTGGAAGGAGTACTCGTGTTCGAAGGTGTCCTCGAAGGTCCCGCCGGGGCCGGCCGCAAGGAACCGGTTTTCAAAGAGCACTTCTATCTCCGCGCTGCTGACGCCGGGCGGCAGCTTGAAGTTCCGCCCACCGGTTTGGGAGCCGCCCTCCAGCATGGCGAATACGTAGGCGTGCTCCCCCTTGACCTTGAGCATGGTGTCCAGTCCGGGACCGAAGGAATAGTCGTAGGACTGGGTATTGATCACCGGCGCCAGCTCATGGATCTGCCGATTCACCTCCCCCACGGCCTGCACCTGCGCCCCGCCGCAGAAGCCGGGGTCCATCTGCGAGGCCCTGAAGACATTGGAGCTCTGGCAGTCCCCGGAGAAGCTCTGGTTGAAATAGAGAATGCCCCTCGCCTCATTGATCACCGCACTCATGACAGCTCCCTTGACCTGGCCCGGCTGCACATACCCTGAGTACGTCCCCTCCACCGGGCCCCCGTTCAGGTTCTCCACGAAATGCCACAGCTGCTGCAGCTCCCCGTCAGCGGCGTCGCGGATGCGCAGGGCCTCGACGGCGCGGCCGTAGCTGGAAGCGCTCCGGCACGCCGGCCGGGTGATCTCCACCAGGTACGGACTGCGGTAAGGCTCCTGGGCGCAGTGCGGAACCGTGTACCAGTACATGTCCATGGACACCACGTCGGTGGGACCGTTCACCAGGGCTTCGGCGTCCGCCGCGGGAAGATCATTGCTGATCACCATCTGCGTGAAGTTCGCCATCCTGAATGTCCCCGGCGGTGCCTGCGCTGCCCGCGCCTCCAGCTGGTGCACTCCGTCCGGCGGGCTGAAGCGGCCGTCCACTTCATCGTCCAGGAACGTGCCCACCCAGTTGGGGCTGCCCGGGTCGAAGGAGCCGTTGATCCTGTCCCCGATCCAATACACGCCGTTGTCCTCGAAAAGACTGAACGGAGTGCCTTCGGACATGCCGATGTAGGTGTTGATTCCCAGGGACTTGTCATACTGCACCTCGGCGTCGGTGCTGATGCCGTTGTGCCACGCCACGACGGGAAAGAACTCCGGGTCAGTCCACCCTGCAGCCTTTGCGTTCGGGAAGGAAGCCCAGTATTCGGACCCTCCTTCCCACGGGATGCGGGGCAGAGCCAGCCCGGGCGAAGAAGGCTCGGCCGGTGCGGGCATGGCATCGCCGCTGCATCCGGCCAGGGCAATCCCCGCGGCTGCCGCGGCAGCAGCTGCTGCCGGTACGCGCACGCCGGTCGGCACTACAGCTCCACCGGGGAACCTGCTGCGGGTTTGCCGGGCAGCAGGGCAGGGGCCGGCTCCGGGAAACCGGTTCCCTGCCGGGCGAGTCCGCGGTAGGCACCTGCCAGTCCTGCCGAGAGGAACAGCAGCGCCGCCGAAATCGGGAAGTTGAGACCGTCGAAGAAGGACAGCAGCACCGCGCCTGCCAGTATCGACGCAGCCAGCCCGGAGCCCAACGCACGGGACAGGCTCCCGGCCGGGGACAGGTTGTACGCCGTTGAAACCGCCGCCCGCACCCCGCTGAGCAGCAGCAGGAGCAGCAGTATCAGTCCCACTGTTCCTACCTCAACGAGGGCTGTCAGGTAGCCGTTGTCGAAGATCCGGTAGTTGGGCAGGAACGTTCCAAAGCCGCGGCCAAAAAACAGGTTCCTGGACGCGATCTCTGCGGCGACAACATAGCTCTCTGTCCTGGACAGTGAACTGGAATCGTTTCCCAGTGTCTGGAACATGCCGCGGATGGTGCCCGCAATGCCGGGAACCGTGACGTACACGATTCCCAACAGGACGGTGAGCGCGCCGAGCACCCTGGTCCGTTGGGCGGAGGGCCAGGTGGGAATCAGCACGGCCAGGCCCACGGCTGCTCCGATGAACGCCGACCGGGAGCCGGACATGAGGCAGGCAAGGGACAGCGCGATCGGCGGCCACCAGCGCGCCGCCAGGCCCCGGTTCTTCTCCGCGAGCGCCAGGGTCAGTGCAAGGGGCAGCGCCATGGAAAGCACGACGGCGTATTCCAGCGGCTGCGTCGCTGTTCCCGTGGGCCGGATGAAGTCCCCCCGGCTGGAAACCTCGTGGCCGCCTTCTGCGCTGAAACCCGGGAGGGACACCCACTCAAGCAGGCTCTGGCCGGCCAGGAACTGCGCCAGCCCCAGCACGCCGGCAAGGCCACTGATCAGGACCAGCCGGCGAACCAGGGTCAGCCAGCGCTGAGGGGACGCTATTCCGTCGTTGGCGAGCAGCGCAACGCCCGCCCACCCCGCAACCCGGAGCATGCCGCTGTCGGCCGGCGAGGATTCGCTGGGCGGAATTCCCTGCAGGTTCGACACCGCGTAGCTGACCAGCACCGAGGCCAGGAACAGAAGCAGGATCCACCGCACCACCCTGGAACCCGTTTCCAGGGTGCTGGTGCGGCGCAGGCGTTCGAAGAACCACCAGAAAAGACCCAGCAGCGCCCAGAGGGTGGAGGGCCTGCCCATGGAGCCCAGCGCCGCGACGGTCAGGTAGGACGGTACTGCCAGCGTCAGGATCAGGTACACGGTGAGGAAGGAGACGACGTCGCCGGCGGCCGGATTGACAGCTTGCCGCAGTGCGGACGTGGCTCCCGTTTCCGGCGCGCTCACCGGATGCTCCCCGCGGGCTCCGCTGCCGGTTTCGGATGTGCCTCCCGGTGTCTGCCCCGGCCGCGGGTCCGAAGACTCCGGGCGCTCCGGGCCGCCAAAGCGTCCGTTCCTGCCGCCGCCGCGCAGGACAGGCCCGTGCCGGTAAGTGCCAGCACGATCATGGCCTTGGCCTCGCCCATGCGCGTCTTTCCGAAGGAATTGATGATCAGGTCCTCCGGCGCGCGCTCAACGGTGATCAGTTCTGCCGGCCCGGCTCCCGCGGCGAGCTGCAGATCGTCGCTCAAGGCACTCACCTCGTTGTGCACCCGGTCGATTTCGGCCGACACCACCTCCGGGCTCGGCCCGGCGGCCTGCACTGAAAGCACGGGCCGGTTGAAGGAAGAGAGCCACTGGCCGCCGGTGTCCAGCATGCCCACGGAGGTACCTCGGCGGATCCCGGTGCCGAACAGCGACGCAGTGGGGGACGCGAGTTTCGCGGACTTGGCACCTGCCAGGTACTTCCGCTCCACGATCGCGGTGAAGTCGATGAGGGTTTGCGGCTCCGCCCCGGTCAGGGTGCGGCTCTGTCCCGGGACAGCCGGTTCCATGAACACCAGATCCGCCTGCGCTGCATAAACGGCCGGTGACGTGCCGAGCGAGAGGAATGCGAACCCGGTGCAGCACAGTCCCGCCAGCAGCACATACCAGCGGCGCCGCAGCACGCGCAGGAGCTGGACAGCAGTCACCGTGTCCGGGCGTCTTCCCCGGAGACAGGTTCAGCACCCGCCTGCTGGCGCGGTGCCCGCACCCCGGCTTTACCCGGCCTGTTCCCTCGGGGCTGTCTGCGTTTCGCGAAAAGGGCAGTTGCCGTACTGCTTCCTGCGTGGGCCGGCAGGTCCTTCGAAACCGGCTCCGGGCTTGCCTCCCCGGCGCCCGAATCCACGGCAGCCGACTGCGGCCTGGCCCGCCGGGAGAGCAGCAGGCCGTCCGCCAGCCCGGTGAGCAGGAATGTCCCAGAGAGCCCGGCGACGACGGCCACTGCCAGCGCCTGCAGGGTCTGCTTTGAATTCAGGGCGGCTTCGGCGTCCACCACCACGGGCATGATGTCGATGCGCTGTGCCGGTATGACCTCCAGTTCATCCTGCATCCGGGTCAGCACGGCCGGGAGGGTCTGAAGCGCTGTGTCCAATACGGTCAGGGATTCGGCTTCGGTTTCTGCCGTTGCCTGCACAACCACGATTGATCCGCTGGTGCTGCGGTCCGGCTCGATGGTGTACGACGCCGAGGGATACTCTTCCAGAACCCGGTCGCGGACAGCGGGGGCGTTAGCCTGGCGCACCAGCACGTCCAGCGCTTCGCTCATTCCGCCCAGCTGGAGGTACGGGTTGCCCTCGTCTCCAACGGTCGCAGAAGGCGGCATCAGCACCATACTGCCCTGGGCGTCATAGGACGGGGGCACAATCCAGGCGGCGCCCCAGCACAGGAGCACCGTGAACAGAATCCCGGACAGGACCAGGTACCAGCGGCGCAGGAGCACGGCCAGGCTTTGGGGTGTTGTCACGGCGTCCCCTTGTTCACGGTACTGTGCAGGGCGCCCAGGTGTTCCTTGACCCGGTCCAGTCCCTCTTTGCCTGCCGCCCTCAGCAGCACGGTCTTAGCGGCCGTCCGCAGCCCGGACCCGATGCTCCGCCTCGGCGTGTGGAACAGGATTTCCCTGACGCGCTGGCCTGCAGTAGGCGGCCGGGCACCGGCAAGCAACCCGGGGAAACGCCCCTGGTGGGGATGCGGGGAAACCCGGATTCCCCGCACCCTGTTGCTGACGTTTCCGCCGTGGACCACCTGGAGCCAGCCGGGAGGGCCGTCAACTTCCCGCACGGGCATGCTGCGGCCCAGGAGGGTGTGCCAGTCTGCCCAGCAGCTGACGGCGCCGGACCACGGTTCTGCCACGCTGGCGAATGCGTTAGTCCGGTCCCGGCGTGCAAAGAGCCCGGAACCGGACAGGATCAGCCCGCTTGGCAGGTACAGCGCCGTTCTCCCCTGTACTTGAGCCGCGGCGCGCTGCAGCCGCTCAACAAAGTCCGTGGCCACGCCGTCGTCGTTGTCCAGGTTGGTGGTCATCAGTTCCGCGGACGGCTCCGCAACCATGCTGCGCAGGTCCGACAGCAGGTCTGCCCGCTCCACGGCGGTCCGGTAGACGGGTGTGAAGAGCCCGTCCGCGGACCATTGGCGGATACGTTCGCGCAGCCAGGCCGGGCTTTCTGGATCGAAATAAATCAGCCACCGGAACCGGGAGTTGGACTGTGCGGCCACGGAGCGCATGCAGTAGGACTCGAAAAGTTCCGCCCGTTCGCGAAGCCATCCCTCACGGGCGCGCACCAGGGACTCGGGGCCGGGCGTGGGCAGGTTGAACCTCGTGACAAGGAAATGGTCACCCTTCCAGGCCGGTGAGGCACCCTCGACGGCGTCCAGCAGGGTGCGTGCGCGGGCATTCCATGAATGGCCGCGCGCAAACCGCTGGCGTTCACGGATCTGTCGGGGATCCGGGGTGTCGGCCAGGACCTTACGGAGGGCGCGGGTGAAGTCCGCCGGAGTGGCCGCACGCGCCACGTGGCCGGCGCCGAGCGAGCGGGCGGCAGGCAAATCCGTCGAGACAACCGGCAGCCCCGCGGAGAGGTAGTCCAGCGTCTTCAGCGGGAAGCTGGACCGGTTGAACCCGGTATCCGCGTACGGGGTGATTCCGGCAGCGGCACCGGCGAGCCGGGAGGGGACTTCAACCGCAGGTATTTCCCCCTCCCACGTCACATTGCCGTTGGCCAGGAGGGAATCCAGCCGGGCCCGGACCGCCGGGTCCCGTTCCGTACGCGGACCTACCAGGCTGAGCGGAATGCCTGCTGCCGCGACGGCGTCCAGCACGTCGAAGTCCAGGCGTTCGTTCAGCTGCCCCAGCAGGATGGCTCCCCGCTGTTCCGTCCGGTCCTTTTGGTCCGGGGCAAACGCCTCCGGTACGCAGCCGTTGGGAAGGTTGAGCACCTGGATGTCCGGGCGCAGCGTACGCAGCCGGTCAGCGAGAGCCTCGCTGACCGCAGCTACGAGGTCCGCTTCTTGGAGGTTCCGGAGCATGCAGCGCTTGATACGCGCTGCGGAGAGACCCATAAGTGCTGCCCCGGCAAGCCAGTCGTCGGTCACGAAGTAGACCTTGACGCCGGATTCAAGCCGGGGAAAACGTGCCAGCGGCCCTGCCGCGACGACTGCGCCCGCCGCCGGACCGGTCTTCGCGGCAGACCGCACGGCCCGGTGGAGCAGCCAGCCGGCCACCGTGCCCAGGACAGGCCGGAAGGCTCCGGGAAGGACAGGGACCGTCAACCGGGTCAGCTGCGGTGAAACCACCGTTCTCCGGGGACGCAGCCCGTGAACGGTGCCGCCCGTAAAAGGTGCCGGCGGATCTACCCAGAGAACTTCCCGGTACTCGGCCAGGGCGGCCGCCAGCCGCTTCTCTGTCCCGGCCAGGTTCTCCCACCGCGTGCCGGCGATCCAGACCAGGGTGCCCTTGGTGCTCATGGCAGGCTTCCTTCCGTGCGTCGGGAAGGATGTCCTTCGCCGGAACCGTCTTTGCTGCCCGCCCGTCCCCTGCTTGCCAGCAGCGCAGTCCCGCGGACCGGGTCGTGCGCCAGCAGCACAAGCCAGCTGCCTGCGCCCAGCCCGGAGAGAATCCGGTACCCGCCGGGCGAGACAGTGTTGGCGATGACCACCAGGGCACACTCGGAGAGGAAGTCCATGTCGCTTTCAGCGGTTTCGGCGTCGGCTACGAAGGCAGCCGTACGGGAGGGGTCCGGGTTCCCGGAAGCCCTCGGCGCGTTGGCGGACGGGATGAACTCGAGCGGGGGAAGGGATGGGTTCAAGGCGAGGCCGCGCTGCAGCGCACGCTGGAGGCCGCTGTCGGTCGGCTTGCCATAGAAGACCGCTGAGTCAAGCCCCTCCCGGCGCAGGTTGTCCGTGAGGGTCCGGGAGAATTCGTCGGTCAGCAGGCGCTGTTTTAGCGGCGAGAGTTTCATCCGCAGCCGCTTCACTGCGCCGGTGCGGAGCCGCCAGCGGAGCCTGCGCAGCATCCGGTTCAGTGCCCGGCGCAGCCTGGATTCAACGGCGGCAGGTGCCATGGGCTGCCTGCGGGTGCCCGGCGAAGCCGGCGGCGTTCCGGTCTGCGCTCCGGCTTCCCCGCCCGGCGCGAAAAGTGCACCGGAGGGCGTCAGCCCTGCCGCGGGCTGCCCGCACGCGCGCAGCTGCCGCAGGATTTCGGCCTCCCAGCTTTCCGCTGGCTGCTCCGGCACCGGACAGACCGAGGCACGGAGCGGCACGTTCTCCGGAACTGGTGCCCCCAGGTAACTGCGCATCCGGTCCAGTTCGGGGTGCCGCAGGCCGGGGAACCGCAATGCCCCGGCCACCGCCTGTTCCGCTTCCCCTGAGCACAGCAGCGCCCGCAGGTGTACAGCCCACAGCACCGGGTCCGGATCCGGTGCGGAACGGTCCGTAAACGTGTCCACCAGCGCCTGCGTGGTCCAGTCCCTGGCCGCTTCCGCATCGCCTGCGGAGAGGTCCGTCCATGCCGCACCAACCACGGCTTCGGGGATGAAGTAGAAGTTCAGGCACTTCAGGAACTCGCGGCGGGCGCCGTCGGTGTCCTGTTCGCGCAGCATCCGCCAGCCTTCGGCAAGGTTCTCGCGGTCCCGGCCGCCGGCCCGGAATGGAGGGTGCGGCTCACGGACCGGAGCAAGGAAAAGGCTGCCGGCGGGCCCGGCCTGCACTATGCGGTCCGCGCTCCCCCGCACCGCCTGCAGTTGGAGCCATTGAAGGACCTGGTCCCGGCGGGACTGGACGTGGAACTCATGCACAAGGTCGTGCCCGGCGGTGACGATGCCGTGCAGCCGCTGGGGGTCGGCCAGCAGGATGTCGAGTTTCTCGGCGATGGCGTCTGCTTCCCCCAGGACGCAGTTCTGCATGTCCACGAAGCCAAAGGCTGCGAGCGCCGGGGTGTCCTCCGCGATCAGGCAGGCACCGGAGGCAGGGATCTCCAGGTGCTTCCGGACCAGGTCCCGGGACATGCTTCCGCACGCGGGAACGAAGACACTGGCACTGAGCAGCCGGGCATAATCCTGCCCGAAGACCGTGCGGCCTCCGGCCTTGCCCCACCCGTAGTGCGGCATGGTCATGGTTGCAAAGCTGCGGGAAAGAACCCTTCCGACGGCGTTGCGCCAGGGGTAGTGGCGTTCCTGGCTTCCGGTGATCAGGACCGGGATGTTCTTCTCCACCGGGTAGCGGTGGAAGACGGCGGGGTCCACGGAGTTGGGCCAGACAAAGAGCCGGTCCGCGATTTCAGGGGTGTACTCGGCCATTGCCACTGATGTAGTGAAGAACTGGTCAACCCCCCACCGGTCCATATCCGAGAGGAAGACCGCGCGTGCCAGGTCATAGGGGTCCGAATGGAGGAAACCCAGTTTCGGGACCTCCGGATGGCTGGAGGTGTTCCGGATGCTCCGTTCCCCCGCGTAGACCCCGGATTCGAAGACGCTGAGGTCCGGCTCAAAGGCATCGCATTCAGCCGCGTAGTCGCAGTCCCGGTCCACCACCCGAACCTCGAAGAAGTGCTCCAGTGTCTGGACGTGTTCATCCAGGTGCCGGTTCAGGAAGCCGGGCAGGCCGGGTTTTGCCCAGCGGAAAAACAGCAGCCGCGGTTTGGTCTGGGAGGTCATGCGGTTCCCTCCTTGGGCCGCAGGCGTGCGAGCAGCAGACGTTCACTTCGGTCATAGGCGTCCAGCAGGTGCCCGGTCCTGCCGCGGACGTGCGCGGGCAGGACGCGGCGCAGCATGGGTGCGCTGAACGCAAGGTAGGCAGCGCAGCCGGTGCAACCTCCCAGCAGCAGCCGGGTGAGGTCCCCGTCGGCAAGGGACGCGGCCGCCAGCGCCAGGACGCCGGAGCCCGCTGCG
>NZ_BAAALV010000007.1:111150-141636 GCF_039528575.1 Arthrobacter gandavensis | reverse complement strand
CGGCCCCGCCGCAGCCCGGAGCAGGACCCGCCCGGGCGCCGGAACCGTGCCGCGGACGGCGCGCAGGTACAGCGGCATGATCACGGCCGCGATCACCGCCACGTGCACCCAGGCGGCGCCCGTCAGGCCGAACGGGCCAAGGCTCAGCCCAACGGCGGGAACGAGAAGCACCAGCCATACCGCCTGCACGCCAAAAACAGCCCCTGCCCGGCCCTGCCCCACAAGGAGGTTGGAGAGCAGCAGGGACAGCGCAAATACCCCTCCGTAGACGGCAAGGATCCGCAGGACCGGTGCCGCCTGCGCCCAGGTCCCGCCGTAGAGCACGGCCACCAGCTCGCCAGCGAGCACAACGGTAAGTGCCGTGACCGGGAAGGCAATCAACGCCACCAGGCGTGAGGACCTGGCCAGGAAACCGCGCAGCTCACCGGAACCGGAGCCCAGGGCGGAGAAGGCCGGCATGGCTACTGAATTGATGGTGGAGCTCATGACCGAGGTTGACCAGGAAGCCACAGTGAACGCGAGGGTGTAGATGCCAAGCTCCACCGGCCCCAGGAAGGCACCGATAATTGCGTAGTCGGCGTTGAGCAGGCTGTAGCCCAGCAGGTTTGCGCCCGCCAGCGGCAGGCCAAAGCGCAGTACCGGGCCCACTTCGGCACGCCGGAGCCGCGGCCAGTAGGTCCGCTTCACGCTCAAGGCCATAACTATCCCGCTGACCAGCTGGCTTACGACGCGGGACCACGCGAACGCCATGGCGCCGTCGCCGTTAACCGCAAGGAGGACGAGCACCAGGTTGCCGGGCACAAAGGCGACGGCGGATGCCAGGAAGACTTTTTCCTGCCGGAACTCGCGCACCAGCAGAGCCCCCGGAACCGTGAACACACCGCCCAGCACGACGGCGATGGCCAGGACACGGATTGGCGCGGCTGCTTCCGGTGCCCCCAGCAGCGCGGCAAGCGGGTCCGCTGCCAGTGCCATACCGCCGGCAAGCGCGAAGGACGAGAGAATCGCGAGCAGGGCGACTGTCGACGCCACGCGTTCCGGGTCAAGGTCCCGCCGGGCAACGCAGGAGGAGAGCCCCAGTTCACCGAAGGACGAGACGATCGCGTGAACAACCAGTGCAGCGGCGAACACCCCGAATTCGTGTGGTGTCACAAGCCGCACCACCACCACCATGACCGCGATTCCAGCCAGTTTCATCATCAGGGCGTTCGCGCCGCTCCATAGGGCCCCGCGTGCCGCGCGTGCACCGATGCCCAGTCCTGTTGATTCCGGGGTCGCTGTCACCGCAGCGCCCCCGCCAGCGTTTCTGCGACATATTCCTGCTGCGCCGGGCTGAGGTGGGGATGCAGCGGCAGCGACAGGAGCCGGGCAGCTGCGTCTTCGCTGACAGGGAAGTCCCCGGGGCCGTAGCCGAGGTGTGCATAGGCACCCGTCAGGTGCACCGGCACCGGATAGTGGATTCCGACGCCGATGCCAGCGGCTGCCAGTGCCTGCAGGACCCGGTCGCGTTCCGGGGCCGGCACCCGGACGGCGTAGATGTGCCAGACGTCCGTGTTTCCTTCCGCACTGGCCGGCAGCACAACACCGGGGATCCCTGAGAGCAGTTCCCGGTACCTGTCTGCGGCGGCGCGGCGCCGCTCGTTCCATCCCTGGAGGCGTTTGAGCTTTGCGCCCAGCACCACCGCCTGCACCGCGTCGAGCCTGGAGTTCATGCCGGCGGCTTCATGCCGGTATTTGACCCTGCTGCCGTGGTCCGCCAGCAGCCGAACCCGCTCAGCTATCGACCTGCTGCCGGTCAGGACCGCTCCGGCGTCTCCCGCGGCACCCAGGTTCTTGCCGGGGTAGAAGCTGGTTCCGGCGGCGTCGCCGAGCGTTCCGGCCCTCCGGCCAAACCGCTCGGCGCCCTGGGACTGGGCTGCGTCCTCCACCACCGCAGCCCCGTAGCGACTGGCCGTCCCCGCCAGCGCCTCCACCGGCGCTGTCTGCCCAAATAGATGAACGGGCATCAACGCCCGCGTTCGGGGGCCCGCTGCCCGGGCGGCGCCTTCCGGATCGATCAGCAGGTGCACCGGATCGACGTCGGACAGCACCGGAACCGCACCGGCACGTGTGACTGCTTCAGCGGTTGCGATGAAGGTGTTGGCCGGCAGGACCACTTCGGTGCCCGGCTCCACCCCGCAGGCGCGCAGGGCAAGTTCCAGGGCGTCGGTCCCGTTCGCCACACCAACGCAGTGCGCGCTGCCCAGCCACTTCCCATACGCTTCTTCGAAGTCCGAAACCGGGCGGCCGCCGATGAACGCGGCCGTGGCGAAGACTTCCTTCAGCCCAGCCTGGATTTCCCCGTCGACCTCGGCATGCTGCGCTGCGAGGTCCACGAACGGTACCGCTGCGGCGGGAAACTGTTTCATCGCTGGTCCTCCCAGCTGGCCGCGGCGCCCGGAACGGCGGCGGGCGGAACGGCGGCGGGCGGAACGGCGGCGGGCGGGCGGGTGCCCGCCCGGCGAAGCTCCCGGGCCGGAACTCCGGCCCAGGTTTGTCCGCCGGGGACGTCACGCAGGACTGCGGCTCCCATTCCCACGACGGTGCCGGCGCCAAGCCGAACGCCCTGCCGGACGGTTGCACCCATTCCCAGGTATGCCCCCGGCCCAACATGGACGCCGCCGCCCAGGCACACCCCTGCGGCGAGGGTGGCATAGTCTTCGAGAACGTCGTCATGCGTCAGTGTGCAGTTGGGCATCACGGCTGTGTGCCGGCCCACCGTGACGGCAGCCGTCAGGACGGTACCGGCAAGGATGATGCTGCCGGCCCCCACCGTACAGCCCTCCGTTAGGTAGGCGCCCCGGTCCACGAACACCGCAAACCTGTCCTCTGCCACGCCGGCGCTTGCCAGTGCCTGGACCATGGAGGCACGGGCCGATCCCGACCCCGCGCACGCCAGGAACCTGCAGCCGGGATAGTCCCCGGCGGTGTCCAGTCCACCGAGCACCGGGACTCCATCCACCTTCGCTGAGTGCAGGGACGGGTCGTCATCGAGGAAACCGATCACCCGCCATTCTTCGGTCCGGCGGACGGCGGCAAGTACCTCCCGGGCCAGCCCGCCGGCGCCGAGGAGCAACAGGGCGGGTGCCGGCGTACTCATGGTTTCCTGCCGCAGCCGGCCACTGCCTCGATGACCCTGGCCTGCTCGGATTCAGTCATTTCGTGGAACAGCGGCAGGATCAGCGTGCCGGTACTGAGCCGTTCGGTGACTTCCAGGGAAGCCGTTCCTGTGTCCCGTCCCCGGTAGGCCGGTTCCAGGTGGGCGGCCATGATGCCGCGCCGGGCTGAGATCTCCTGCCGGC
Source organism: Arthrobacter gandavensis (assembly GCF_039528575.1). NCBI lineage: Bacteria > Bacillati > Actinomycetota > Actinomycetes > Micrococcales > Micrococcaceae > Arthrobacter > Arthrobacter gandavensis. Next base: position 138,295 of record NZ_BAAALV010000007.1, on the reverse strand, counting down.
CAAGCGCTTCCAGCACGCCGTTCCGGTCCGTGCCGAAACCGGGCAGCACTTCGATCCAGTAGGACTGGAAGTTCGACTCACCCCACGGCGGGTCCTCGACCGGGCGCAGGAACTCGATTTCGGCGAAAGCCTTGGCGTAGCCTGCGGCCAGTTCCCGCCTCCGGCGAACCACGGCGTCGAGCCGTTGAAGCTGTACCAATCCCACCGCAGCCTGCAGGTCAGTCATTCGGTAGTTGTAGCCCACCTCCGTGTATGCCTCGGCCGGGGCAAGGATACTTGCGCTGCGCTCTGCCGCGGAGAGGCTCATGGCGTGTTCGCGCAGCGTCCGTGCACGGGCCGCCCACCGGGGATTCGATGTCGTGAGCATCCCGCCTTCGCCGGTAGTGAGGATCTTCCGTGGATGGAAAGACCAGGCAGCGATTTCGGCACCCGCTCCGGCGGGACGTCCGGCGTACCGTGAACCGGCTGCGCAGGCCGCGTCTTCCAGGACCGTGATGCCCAGCGGATCGCACAGTGCCCGCAGCGGCGCAAGTTCCACCGGAACCCCGCCCTGGTCCACGGCTATCACTGCCCGGGTTGCGGGGGTCAGGGCCGCCTGGACGGTCTCCGCCGTGAGGTTGCCCGTAACGGGATCGACGTCGGCGAACACCGGCCGCGCACCAACGTAGGTGGGTGCGTTGGCGGTCGCGATGAAGGAAAAGGACGGCACTACGACGTCGTCTCCCGGACTGACGCCGGCTACCACCAGGGCCAGGTGCAGCGCCGTGGTGCAGCTGGAGGCTGCCACGGCGTGGCCGGCTTCCATCCGTTGCCCGAAGGCGGCCTCAAACTGGGCGGTGCGCGGTCCCTGGGCAATCCACCCGGAAGCGATGACTTCGCTGAGCGCCGCCGCCTCTTCCTCGCCCAGCCACGGCTTCATGACGTTGATCCTGCTCATGCTCCGGCGCTCCCGCGTCCGGCTGCGATCTCCGAACGCAGCGGCAGCCACCACTGGACCAGCTCGGCCAGCCCCTTGGCGAGCGGAACTTCCGCTTTGAACCCCAGGTCCGTCTGGGCAGCGGAGGTGTCCGCCAGCCGCCTGCTGACCCCGTTGACTGCCCGCTCGGGCCCAAACTCGACGTCGAGTTCCGAGTTCATCGCCGCCAGCAGTGCCCGGGCCAGTTCCAGCAGGCTTGTTTCCGTTCCGCTGGCAATGTTGTAGATCCCCGCCGGGGCGTGATGCACTGCGGCCAGCAGGTTCGCGCGGGCTATGTCGGTGGTGTAGATGAAGTCCATGGTCTGGGCGCCGTCACCGAAGATCAGCGGCGGACGCCCGTCTGCGATCCGTTCCATCCACCTGACCAGGACTTCCGTGTAGAGCCCGTGAACGTCCATCCGGGGTCCGTAGACGTTGAAGTAGCGCAGCCCGGTGAAGGCAAGCCCGTACATGGCCTGGAAGCTGCGCAGCATTCCCTCGTTAAAGGCCTTGGCCGCACCGTAGAACGTGTCATTGCCATGCAGGTGGTGCTTCTCCCGGGTAGGGAACTCCTCCGCCAGGCCGTACACGGATGCACTGGAGGCGGCGATGACGCGTGCTGCACCATGGGCGGCCGCTGCTTCCAGCACGTTGAACGTTCCGTCCGCCAGGACTTCCAGGGCAAGTCTTGGGTCTTCCGCACACTGGGTGATGCGGATGGCTGCCTGGTGGAAGACGAAGTCAGCCCCGCGGGTGAGGTCGTTCACTGCGTCCCTGTCCCGGATGTCCGCTTCGTAGAGGCCTACCCGGGGATCGGCCAGTGCATCGGCCAGGTTGGCGCGGCGCCCGCGGACGAGGTTGTCCAGCACGCGCACCTCCCCCACCCCGGCGTCGAGCAGCTGGTCAACAATCGCCGAGCCGATGGTGCCGGCGCCGCCGGTCACCAGTACCGATGCTCCGCGGAGCGGTTGAATATGCGTCATCAGGCTGATTCCAGTTCAAGAGTTGGGCGGAGCGGGACAGGGGACCCGCTCATTTGGCTGTGGGTGGCGGCTTCAAGCACCGACAGGACCCGGACGCCGGCAGCACCGCTGGTCAGGGCAGGACGCCCCGCACGGATGCTGGCGGCGAACTCGGCGGCCATCGCGGCCAGTGCCTCGTGCTCGGGCAGGGCAGGCGACCAGGTATCTCCAAGCCGGTAGGAAATGTTGGACTGTGAACGTTCTTCTTCCCCCGCGGCCCGGGAGAGGGTGACGCCGCGGTCATAGACGCTCAGGCGCTGCTGCGGGTTGAGGTCGTCCCAGACGAGGGTGCGCCGGCTGCCCCCGATCACCAGCTGCCGGATCTTGGTGGGGCTGAGCCAGTTCACGTGGATGTGGGCCATGGCGCCGGATTCGAGTTCCAGGACCAGGTGGCCGACGCAGGCGGTTCCCGCCCCCAGCGGATCGGACCCGTGTGCCGAGACGCGGACCGGCCGGAGGCCTGAGGGCAGGACAAAATCCAGGATCGCCAGGTCGTGGGGTGCCAGGTCCCAGAACACGTCGACGTCGGGCTGGACCAGTCCCAGGTTGATGCGCACTGAATCGATGAAGAGGATTTCGCCGAGCTCCCCCTGCGCCACCAGGTCGCGGATCTTCAGGACTGCCGGGGTGTAGCAGTAGGTGTGGTCCGCCATCAGGACCAGCCCTGCCGCATCGGCCTGCTGCACCATCTGCTCGCCGAGGGCCAGTGAATCCGCCAGCGGTTTCTCTACCAGGACGTGCTTGCCGGCAGCCAGCGCAGCCGTCGCCAGTCCGTGATGGGTCCGTGCCGGAGTCGCGATGGCCACGGCGTCGAGGTTTGGATCCCGGAGCAGTTCCTGGACCGATCCGGTCACGGGCACGTTTCCTACGCTGCGCGAGAGCCGCGCGGCGCGTTCTGTGTCCAGGTCACAGATCGCGGAGAGCTGCCAGTCGGAGCCGGCGTTGAAGTTGCGGGCGAGGTTGGGGCCCCAGTATCCGGCGCCGATGACTGCCACCGAAAGAGGGGATTCGGGCAAAGCCGATCCGGGAGTTGGGGAAGGGTGCACTGTGGAGACCTGCGTTCTGTCCGCAGCCGGGCGGCTGAGCTCTGATACTGCGCGACACCCTACGAAGCAGCATGAGCAGGCCGGATGAGTACCGCCTACGGGTCGTTACTTACGGTTGCAGGCGGGTACTCCGGACGCGGCGGGTAGTGACTCCCGGGGACTACTCCCCCATCAGATCGGCAGTGAGCTCCTCGCGCCTGCTGATGCCGAGTTTCTCGAAGATGCGGTAGATATGTCCTTCCACGGTCCGGACCGAGAGGAAGAGCTGACCGGCGATCTCCGCGTTGCGGTAGCCCTTGGCAACCAGCCCTGCGACGTCCTTCTCCCTGCGGGTCAGGGCCGGCGGGGCAGGGCTGCGTCCGGCCTCCGGCCCGGCAGAGCATTTGCCGATGACCCGCTGGACCCGCTGGATCTGGGTACGGTCGCCCCCGGCCTTGGCGATTCGGAGGGCCTCCTGCAGGGCAAGGGTCCCGAGGGCACGCGCATCCACGTCCACCGGCTCGGACGCGAAGCGCAGGAGCGCCGACACGTCCTGGTCCAGGACCGCCCTGGCAAACACGTTCACGGCACGGCCCCGCGGACCCTGAAGATCTTCGGAGAGTTTCAGCAGGCGGTTCATCACGGTCGGATCGCCGGCCCTCATGCTCAGGCAGCGCAGTTCGAATTCGGCTGCGGCCAGGCCCCGCTCTTCAGCCTGCTCTCCTGCTTCGCGCAGGGCTGCCAGCAGCTTTGGGTCTCCGGTCCTGGCATAGCCTGCCGCCAGCCGGTTGCCCCTTGCTATGAAACGCGTGCTGAGCGTGCCCCGCGGCTGAATCCTGTCACAATCCGCGAGCAGCTCATCCGCCCGTGCCAGCTCGCCCGCGCCGGCGGCCAGCTGGGCGGCAATGGAGAGGGCCACAGGCAGGTTGCCATCCGGATCATGGGTCCGCATCCCTTCGATGGCGGCCATCAGCTTGGGCAGGGCCGCCTCCATGTTCCCGCGGCGCAGCTCCATGACGGCGAGGCACATATCCACCGTGCCGCCCACACGCAGCGAGTTCCGCGAGGCCGCCAGCAGGTCGTGGTGGACCGAGCTGAGGACCTCGTCCCAGTAGCCGGCCCAAAGCAGTGCCGACAGGTGGCGGTGCAGGACGAACTGGTAGTACGTCAGGAACCGGTGCTCGCTGCGGCCTACGATTCCCAGTGCTTCCCGGGTGAGCGGCACCGCGCTTTCGGCGCGGCCGCTGCAGGAGTGGATCTCCCCCAGAATCGTGAGGGATACCATCACCGCCTCAGCGTCCTGCGCTTCCCGGGCCTGGGCGAGCAGGTCCCTGACCGGTGTTTCCATGCCCCGGTGGTTCCCTGCGGAGACTTCAGTCAGTGCCGCCAGGAGGGACGCTCCGCGCCATGATGAGGCGATATCCGCCCTCAGTTCATCGTCCAGGGTGCCGGAGGCCTGCGCTGCTGCCTCTATCCGCCGTATCGCAGCTTCCCAGGCCGTGTGTGCTTCCTGGAGGCCGTCCGCCGCGCCCGCGAATCCCTGGAGCAGCTGCACGCGGAGCAGGGTTCCCAGCTTGGCCGTCGTCAGGTCGGCGGCGCCTTCGACGGTTCCGGTAACAAGTTCCCGGGCAGCATCGAAGTTCCCGCGGTTGTAATGGGCACGGGCTTTCTGGATCCTGCCGGCAGGCAGCAGCGCCGGATCTTTGATTTCACCTGCGGCGCGGAGGGCAAAATCACTGTCGAAGAAGTTGTTGGCCATGTATGCGGCACGCAGAAGCTGCGCATCCGGAACACCGGCTCCGCAGTCAAGTGACCAGCCGACGCTTCGCAGCAGCCCGTCCATTGACTCCGTGTCGTCAGGCATGACTTCCTGGACGCGCTGGCGCAGCCGGGCGCTGCGCGCCGCTGGAACCATGTGGCGCACCAGCTGGCCGTACAAAGGATGCCGCGGGCGCAGCAGCCTGTTGCCTTCATCCTCCACGCTGACCAGGTTGGCCGCCGTCAGGGCGTCGACAGAGCGGTGCAGGCCAAGTTTGAAGGCGACAGCCACCGGAATCGGTTCGGCAAGCGCGATGATCTCCATCGCTTCCCGCTCTTCGATGGAAAGTCCCGAGAGGTGCGCTTTCAACAGGTCCGCCAGCCGCCCCTGGGGCGGATCGGCGTTGGCTCCCATCAGCCAGACGCCGTGCCGTTCGGTCAGCACGCCCGTCCTGCGGGTCTCGGCGACCAGGGCCAGAACAAACATGGGATTTCCCCCGCTTCGCATGGCAAGCTCAGCGCTGCTGGTGCTGAGCACCGGTCCGCCGAGCACCTGGGTGCAGAGATCATGGACCTGGGATTCGGTCAGCGGCTGGAGTTGGTGCCGCGAGATGGCGCCGCTCCATACCTGGGCCGGGATTCCCGCCGGAATTTCCGTAATGCTCCTGGTAAGGACCAGCATCCGGACCCGTCCCGAGGCCATGAGCTGGGAAAGCAGGTCGGCACTGGCTTCGTCCAGCGCATGGGCGTCGTCGACGACCAGCAGCGGGGCGACGTCCGTGCTGCGTTCCGCTGTGGGACGCACTCGTCCCAGCAGCGCCCTCATGACTGCCAGCGGCGAGTCCGTGTCCTCTGCCGACAATACGGGCAGCAGCGGTGCCAAGGCCCCAAACGGAATTCCAGTCAGTGCGGAGCTGGCATGGATCCGGAATACCGGCATCTCGTGTTCGAGTTCGCGGACGACGACGTTGGCGAGGGCGCTCTTGCCCATGCCGGCCTCTGCCACCAGCAGGGCGCCGCTCAGCTGAGCGGAGCGCAGGTCCGCCAGGACCGACTGGACCTCCATCTCGCGGCCCACCAGCTGCTGTGATGCAAAACCCTGCATTATTCCCCCATACCTCATTCTGCGGAGCGGAGAACATCCCGCAACTCAGTTCTTCCCGACACATGCAGCTTCCGAAACAGTTTGTTCAGGTGCCAGTCCACGGTGCGCGGCGACAGATGCAGCTCCTGCGCGATGTGGTTCCTGGACGATGTTCCGGCTGCCAGTTTCACCAGCCGCGCGTCGAAGTCACTGAGCCCCGCCAGCATGTTTTGGATGCTGTTTTCCCGCAGGAGCCTACGGTACGCAGCGTTCTCCACGGCAGCGGCACGGCGGGCGATGCTGCCTCCGCCGGCAGGGGACACAGTCCGGACCTGCCCTGCGGCGTGGTGGGCCAGCAGATGGTGGCCCAGCTGCGCGGCTCCCTCTGCGGCTTCCAGCAGGACCCAGGGATCGCTGCCCAGCATCCCCTTGGCATAGGACGCCAGTGTCTCGGCCCACCGCCCCGTTGCTTTGGGCGCCAGCCGCGCCAGCTGTGCTGCCGCGCCCAGGTCTCCCCTGGAGGCAGCAGCTTCATAGCAGCCCAGGGCGAAGGAAACGTTGCCTCGGGCTTCTGCTTCCTCCGCCATCTGCACCAGGGCGCGTGCAGCGGTTTCCTTCTCCCTGCCCTGTCGGGCGAGTATCCGGAAAAACTCCGTGACCCGTGCGGCATGCCAGAACGGGCGGTTGCGGAACCGGGGGGCAAGCCTTTGGTAGACCGAGGCCCGGGCGGTGTTTCCACTGAGTCCGTGGGCGTAGGACAGAAGTGCCGCGGCCAGGGGCAGCAGGTCCTGCGGATCCCGGAACCTCAGCTGGCTCACTGCCGGTTCGAGTGCCTCGATCGCGGCATCGGACTCGCCGGCGGCCGCACGGACCACGCCCCAGACCAGTTCACCGGCTGTTCCGTGATAGGCGTCCTCGGCGCTGTCAGTGTTTTCCCGGACAAAGCGCAGTGCCCTCTTCAGGTCTCCGGCAGCGTAGAACGCGTAGAAGAGACGGTTCAGGATGACGCTCTGGTCCGGCGCGGGGAAGGGAGCACGCAGCAGCCCCCAGTGTTCTTCCACCAGGTGCAGCGCTGCCCCGGCCTTGCCGGTTACGGCCAGGGCCTCCGCGGCCGCCGCTACAGCCAGGGCGCGCGTCCTGTCCGATATGCCGCGGCGGACGGCAAGTGCGGTCAACGGCTGCACGGCCCCGGCGTAGTTGCCCTCGGCCAGCTGGAGCTCCGCGGTTGCATAGTCGATTTCAGCAGAGGTCTCAGGGCTGTCGGCAACACCATCAGGCAGCGTGAGGCCGGCGAGGACCAGTGCCGGGTCATCCGACTTTGAAATGCTGCGCAGCAGCGCAGCCTTCAGGATCATGATCGCAACCCAGGTGTTCCGCCGGCCCGGATCAAGTCCGGTTTCGGCCGCTCTCAGGACATTCAGGGCTTTCTGGTCCTCCCCCAGCGCCATCAGGGCCCGGATTTCCTCCAGGACCAGGGCGTCGTCACGGTTCCCGGGCCCGGCCGAGCCGACGAAGGCCAGTGCCAGGGACGGTTTACCGGAATCGTTGGCATAGGCCGCGGCCCCACTGAGGCATTGAGGCCCCGGGTCCGACTCGCAGTCCAGCGACCATGAGACGAATCCGGCCAGCGCGGCGGGGGCGAGGCTCCCGGGGTCCTGGAGGACATCGGACAGCTCTTTCCACAGCTCGTGGCTGCGTCCCAGGGCAATATTGGCTGCCACCACCGAGGCGAACAGTGAGTTGGACAGCACCACGGCCGGCAGTGCTCCGCGCTGAAGCACTACCGTCCCGTCCTCTTCCAGGGCGTCCAGTGTTTCTGCAGGCACCAGCCCCAGCGCTGCCCCCAGGGGCAGCGGGCTGACCCTGGAGAGAACTTCAACCAGCTTGCGATGATCTGCAGGAAGCCTGGACAGCTGCGTGTCAAAGACCTCGGCAACGGCTCCGGAGTGTACATAGGTCCCGGCCCGGACCCAGGTCTGTTCGGAGAGGACCAGGCGGCCCTGCCTCACCTGTTCCGCAGTCATCAGGGTGGTGAAATGCGGATTACCCCGGGTTTCCGCCCACATGCTCCGGGCTGCGGGCTCAGAGACCGGCCCGCTCAGGAAACCGGCCATCAGTGTCCGGGTTTCGGTCTGGCTCAGGGGTTCAACGTCGATTCTGTCCAGATGCCCGTCCGCCCAGAGCGCCAGGACCTCCGGTTCGGCCCGCACCAGATCCGTTGCCGTGGCCACTACCGTGACTTCCCCTCCCCGGACCAGCTGGGCGACAACCTGGACCGAGAGCTCGTCGAGTTGATCGACGTCATCTACCACGAGCAGCAGCGGCAAGCCGGCGGCTCGTGAACGCAGAAGCCTGCGCACTTCGTGTAGTGCGCTCACGGGATTCAGCCCGTCGGGAAGGGGCAGCTCACTGAGCAGGGCCGCCAGCGCTCCGTACGGGCTGCGCCGCGAAACCTCCGTTCCGTACAGCGCTTCAATCCGGTAGCCGCGGGCGCGTTCGGTCAGCGCATGGGCAAGCGCGCTCTTGCCGATCCCCTGCGGTCCGACGATGAGAGCCCCCCGGCCTTCCGCCAAGGCAGAGACCATGCGGCCGAGGAGAGCGTCCCGGCCTACAAGTCCCGCCAATGGCCTGGGCAGCCTCATGCTGTGCCAGCGGGCCGCAGGTACGGCCGGCTGTCAGGACCATACGAAGCAGGCCCTCCCATAATTCTTCCCCCAGATCCCCGATTCAGTGCCTGATTCGGTTCGCTTACCAGCCTTGCGACGATCCAACCACTGCGGAAAGAGTACGCTCCAACGGCGCCCATAGGAAGCTATGCGAGCGCAGAGGTGACTGCCGGGAGCTGGGATATGGCTGTCCGGATCATCGAGGGGTTGACGTGGGCACTGGCCGCTTGCCGGTTTGCCGAGAAACCTCAGGGGGAATGTGGAAACTGTAAGGGACCGGCGCCGGGATGGGGGTGGCCCAGTCTCGGAGGCCTCCCGACGCCGGCCCCGCTTCAGGAGCCCGAAGGCTACCGCCAGTGTAGGCCCGGCCCCGGGACCAAACAATGCTCCCATGGGGGGCTGTGAGCACGGGTTCTATACCTAAATATTCGCTGAAGGCTACTCGTAGGCGATGACCTGCAGTTATGTCCGTGAAAAGGCGACGGGAGCAGTCTCAGGCCCCGCTGTGGAACTTCTGCTGCGCAGCCAGCAGCCCTTCAGTGACCAGCAGCTCAACGGCGTCGGCGCCGTCTGACACTAGGAAGGGCAGTTCCTTGGACTCTGCGGTGCCGAAGTTTTTCAGGACCCAGTCCGCAGTGTCCATCCGGCCGGGTGGACGGCCCACGCCAACACGCACCCGCAGGTAATCCTTGGTGCCCAGGGCCTTGCTGATGTCCCGCAGCCCGTTGTGCCCGCCCTCTCCTCCGCCGCGCTTGAGCTTGACGGAGTTGAACGGGATGTCGATCTCGTCATGTACCGCCACGACATTCTCCGGTTCGATCCCGTAAAAGCGCGCCAGCGCCGAAACCGGACCGCCGGAGAGGTTCATGTAGGTGAGCGGCTTGGCCAGAATGACGCGCGGCCCGCCGATGCCAATCCTGCCCTCGGCAACCTGTGCCCGGGATTTGTGCGACTTGAAGCTGCCGCCCATGCGGGACACCAGTTCGTCGAGGACCATCTGGCCCACATTGTGCCGGTTACGGCTGTAGCCGGGCCCGGGGTTCCCGAGCCCGGCTACAAGCCAGGTATTGCTGGTCAAAAAGGACTACGCCTCTTCGGCAGCAGCCGGAGCGGCTGCGGATTCTTCTTCGTCTGCACCCAGATCCTGGACAGCGGACTCGGAGATGTTGATGACCATGGTCTCGGGATCGAGCAGCAGCTCAACACCGGACGGCAGGACGAGGTCGGAAGCGTAGATGTGCTCGCCGGCCTTGCGGCCTTCGATGCTCACGACGATGGTCTCCGGCAGGTTGGTGGCGTCTGCGGAGACGAGGACCGTGTTGGCTTCCTGGTTGTAGACCGAGGAACCCGGTGCCAGTTCGCCTTCTACGTGGACGTTGACCTCAACCTCAACCTTTTCGCCCTTGCGGACGGTCAGGAGGTCGATGTGCTCGATGATCTGCTTGATCGGGTCGCGCTGGATGTCCTTGGCCAGGGCCAGGTGCGCTTCGCCGTCGACGTCGATGTCCAGCAGGGCGTTCGGGGTGCGGACGGCCAGCGTGGTTGCCTTGGCGGGCAGCAGGATGTGCATGACATCGGCGCCGTGCCCGTAGATGACGGCGGGGATCTTGCCGGCGACGCGGGCCTTGCGGGCTGCACCCTTGCCGAACTCGGTGCGGATGGTTGCTGCGAGCTTCTGCTCAGACATTGCTAACTCCTGTTGTGGTTCTTCCGGGATTTCAGTTGCCTATTCGGCGCCGGTATCGGAACGAACCAGCTGCATGGTCCGCGCTCGGTTCGAACGCGTGCAGTTGAGAAGTTGCCAGCCACCGTCGATTACGGAGTACCGCCGGAGTTTTCCGGGGCCTCCCTCGCCTAGGCATCGGAGTCAATGGTACCAGCTTCCCGCCGTCGGGCTTTCCGCCCCTGCCCCGCTCCCCCGGTGCCTGGCCGGAGCCGCCTCCCCAACACCGAGAGGCCAGTCACGGCTGGTTTGAGCGCTCAAACCGGCCGTAACTGGCCTCTCGATGAAAAGGACTCCGGAAAGGCTAGGCCTTGCCGTCGAACAGGCTCGTCACGGAGCCGTCTTCGAAGACCTCGCGGATAGCGCGGGCGATCAGCGGCGCGATCGAGAGGACGGTGAGCTGCTCGAAGCGCTTGTTGACCGGGATCGGCAGGGTGTTGGTAACCACGACTTCGCGGGCACCGGACTCAGCCAGGGTGCGCGCGGCCGGATCGGAGAACACGGCGTGGGTTGCGGCGATGATGACGTCCTTGGCGCCGGCTTCCTTCAGCACGCGCACGGCGCCGGCGATCGTTCCGCCGGTGTCGATCATGTCATCGATCAGGACGCAGGTGCGGCCTTCGACCTGTCCCACAACCTGCTTGGAAACGGCCTGGTTGGGCACTGTCAGGTCGCGGCTCTTGTGCACGAACGCCAGCGGGGCGCCGCCCAGGCGTTCGGCCCACTGCTCGGCAACGCGGACACGGCCGGTGTCCGGGGAGACCACGGTGACGTTGGAAACGTCGACGCGGGTGCGGATGTAGTCGGCCAGCAGCGGGATGGCCATGAGGTGGTCAACCGGGCCGTCGAAGAAGCCCTGGATCTGAGAGGTGTGCAGGTCGACGCTCATGATGCGGTCGGCGCCGGCCGTCTTGTACAGGTCGGCCACCAGGCGGGCGGAGATCGGCTCGCGGCCGCGGCCCTTCTTGTCCTGGCGGGCGTAGGGGTAGAACGGAGAGACCACGGTGATGCGCTGGGCCGAAGCACGCTTGAGCGCATCGATCATGATGAGCTGCTCCATCAGCCAGTTGTTCAGCGGTGCCGGGTGGGCCTGGATGACGAATACATCCTTGCCGCGGACGCTCTCTCCCGGACGCACGTAGATCTCGCCGTTGGCGAAGTCATAGGCAGCGAGCGGCAGCAGTTCCGTGTCGAGGCACTTGGCCACTTCCTCCGCCAGCTCAGGGTGTGCCCGTCCTGTGGCTAGGACAAGCCTTTTTTCACCTTGTGCGGTGATTACGCTGCTCATGACTGTTCGCTTTCTCGCGTGGGGTTATCAGTACCGGAGAGGGAAGTCTGTGTCTGGGCGCGCTCGGCGGCCTGGGCTGCAGCGGAACCGGGGCGGTTGGCTGACACCCAGTTCTCGAGGTTGCGCTGGGGAGCCACGTTGATGGCCAGCGAGCCCGCCGGAACGTCCTTGCGGATCACCGTTCCAGCTCCACTGTACGCCCCGTCCCCCACCGTGACGGGCGCCACGTACATGTTGTCGCTGCCCATCCGCACGTGCGATCCGACCGTGGTGTGGTGCTTCTTTTCGCCGTCGTAATTGACGAAGACGGAGGCGGCCCCGATGTTCGAGTACTCACCGATCGTGGCATCCCCCACATAGGAAAGGTGCGGGACCTTGGATCCGGTGCCGATCTGCGCGTTCTTGGTCTCCACGAAGGTGCCGATCTTGCCGTGTTCGCCCAGCTGCGTGCCGGGACGCAGGTAGGCAAAGGGCCCGACGTCGGCGCCGGCACCGATCACCGCGTCGGTGCCGTGGGTGCGGATCACCTTGGCACCCTCGCCGATGGCCACGTTGGTGAGGGTAGTGTCCGGGCCGACGACGGCGTCGCGCGCAACAGTGGTGGTGCCGTGCAGCTGGGTGCCGGGCAGGATGGTGACGTCTTCGTCCAGGGTGACCGTGGAATCGATCCAGGTGGTGGCCGGGTCCACGATGGTGACACCGGCACGCATCCAGCGGATCAGGCTGCGCCGGTTGTGCTCGGCGTTCAGCGCTGCGAGCTGCACGCGGTCGTTGGCGCCTTCAACCTGCCACTGGTCGGAGGTTTCAACCGCTGCGACGCGTCCCCCGGCTGCCCGGGCAAGTGCCAGGACGTCGGTCAGGTACATCTCGCCCTGGGCGTTGTCCGTGCTGACCTGGGACAGGGCCGAACGAAGCACGGCAGCATCGAAGGCGTAGATGCCTGAGTTGATCTCGTTCACGGCCAGCTGCTCGGCCGTGGCATCCTTCTGTTCCACGATTCCGGTAACGGTTCCGTCCTCGGCCCGGAGCACCCGGCCGTAGCCCGCCGGGTCTTCCACCCGGGCGGTGAGCACGGTAACGGCGTTGGAATCAACGTTGTGCACTGCCACCAGTTCGCGCAGGGTGGCCGCTTCCAGCAGCGGCACATCGCCGTAGGTCACCACGACGGTGCCTTCGAGCGGGGTGAGGGCGTCAATGGCTTCCACTGCGGCCTGGACGGCGCGTCCGGTGCCGGGGACCTCGTCCTGGTCCACGATCATGGCACCGGGCATAAGGGAGGCAATGTGGGCTGCCACCGTCTCGCGCTCATGGCGAACGACGACGGCGAGGGTGCGCGGGTGCAGGGCTTCGGCGGCGTTCAGCGCGTGCCCCACCATGGAGATGCCGCCCACCGGATGCAGGATCTTCGGAGTGCGGGACTTCATCCGGGTACCCGCTCCGGCGGCAAGGACTATGACCGCTGCTGGTGCGGCGCCTTCGTTCGGTCCGGTTTCCTGCGTATCCTGCATGCTCACGAAAAGGCGCTCCTACACGTTGTCCGGCCACGGCACCGGGGCAGCCTGCTGCTTTTCCGCGCGGCTGGTTCCCAGCGTTCCGCCCATAGGATTCGAACCTATACTCCACGGCTCCAAAGGCCGGGGTGCTGCCGTTACACCAGGGCGGAAAATGTGTGGCTGATGCCGCACACAAGAGTCCAGTTTGCCACGTCCGAACCCCGCTCCGCGACTCGGGCCGGCGGCGGCGTGCGGGGGCGGATCACGGCATTGCGTAGACTGGGACAGTGGCGAGAATAACAACTGCGCGGTCACGGCCGCGTATGACAGGAGTCCAGCGGCGGGCCCAGCTGATCGGCGTCGCCCGCTCCCTTTTCGCCCTGCGGGGACTTGAAGGTGCGACCATCGAGGACATTGCCGCCGGGGCCGGAGTGTCCAAGCCGGTGGTCTACGAACACTTCGGTTCCAAGGAAGCGCTGTACACCGAAGTGGTGGACACCGAATTCGACCGCCTGCTCGCGGCCATCACGCAGGCCCTGGGCGCAGATGCCGGCCCCCGGGTCCTGCTGGAACGGGCCGCTTATTCGCTGCTCGACTACATCGAAAACCACACTGACGGTTTCCGGATCCTGGTCCGGGATGCTCCCCCGTCGCAGCCTGAAGGTACGTTCTCAACCCTGCTCTCCCGCATCGCGGCGGATGTTGAGCACATCCTTTCCAAGGAGTTCGGCAGCCGCGGCCTCAGCGCGGAGGTGGGCGGAATGTACGCACAGATGCTGGTGGGCATGGTTGCCATGACGGGCCAGTGGTGGCTCGACGCCCGCACCCCGGACAAGGCCACGGTGGCCGCCCATCTGGTGAACCTCTCCTGGAACGGCCTAACCGGCCTGCAGAAAGAACCCGCGCTGGGGTACATCCCGGGCGGCGGGGCGCCGCTGGTGCTGACCCTCTCCGCCGTTCTGGTCCGGGACTCGGACGGCCGGATCCTCCTGGTCCGCAAGCGCGGCACCCGGAAGTTCATGCAGCCCGGCGGCAAGCTGGAGGCCGGCGAGGACTTCCGCACTGCTGCGGCGCGTGAGGTGAATGAGGAGCTCGGGCTGGCCGTGACGCCCGCCGAGCTTGCGGACATTGGCCGCTGGTACGGACCGGCCGCCAATGAGGCCAACACTTACATCGATGCCGGACTGTTCGCCCTCGCTCTTGACGGTCCCCGCGGGACCGGCAGCGCCGTCGTCCCCCGGGCCGCCGCGGAGATCGAGGAGACGCTGTGGCTGACCCCCGCCGAGGCATTCGCCCGCAGCGACATTTCACCGCTCCTGCGGGACCACGTGCTGCCCGAACTGCTCGCTCAGGAAGGTTAACCCCGCAGCTCCCCCTCATCGAGATAGCAGAAACTGCCCGTTTCAGCGCTGATACGGGCAGTTTCTGTCATCTCGATGGGGTTATTCGAGGATCTCAGAGGCCTCGAGCCACTGCATTTCAAGTTCTTCCTGCTCCGCGGCCACCGCCTGCAGCTTGGCGTTCAGGTCTGCCAGCACCTCAAAGTCGGGATTGCCTCCGGCGGTCTCCCTGTTCATCTGCTCATGGATCTTCTCCGACTGGCCGGCCAGCTTGGTCAGCTGCCGCTCGATCCGGGTCAGGTCCTTGCGGGCGTTGCGCTTCTCGGCTTCCGAGTGCGCGGACCCCGCAACTGCGGTGGCCACGGCGCCCGTGCCTGCCGCATCGGGGCGGGAGGCGCCTGCCTGGGCGGCCCGGCTGGCCTGCGAGGAACTTCCACCGCCGGCGCCGGTGGCCAGTGCGGCCTCCCGCAGCTGCAGGTACTGGTCGACGCCGCCGGGCAGGTCCCGCAGCTTGCCGTCGCCGAGAAGTGCCATCTGGGTATCGGTGACGCGTTCGAGCAGGTAACGGTCGTGCGAGACCACCACGAGGGTTCCGGGCCAGCCGTCCAGCACGTCTTCCACCGCGGCCAGGGTGTCGGTGTCCAGGTCGTTGGTCGGTTCGTCGAGCATCAGTACGTTGGGCTCCCCCACCAGCAGGCGGAGCAGCTGCAGCCGCCGCCGCTCGCCGCCGGAAAGTTCCCGCACCGGCGTCCACTGCCGCTGGGAGCTGAAGCCCAGCTGCTCCACCAGCTGCCCGGCGGAGAGTTCGCGCCCGCCGACGTTGAAGACGCGCTTCTCCTGCTCGATTACCTCGATGACGCGCAGGTCCGCGACGTCGTCCAGCTCGCGCACCTCCTGGGTCAGCACGGCGGTCTGGACGGTCTTGCCGCGCTTCAGCCGGCCCGACGTCGGTTCCACGGTGCCGTTGAGCAGGCGCAGCAGGGTGGTCTTGCCGGCGCCGTTCACACCCACGATGCCGAGGCGCTGCCCCGGAGCCAGGCGCAGGGTGATGTTCCGGAACAGCTGGGTGTCCCCCAGTTCCAGGGACACGTTCTCCAGGTCCAGCACGTCCTTGCCCAGCCGTGCCGTCGCCATCTTGTTCAGGGACAGGGTGTCCCGGGGCTCAGGCACGTCGGCAATCAGGGTGTTGGCTGCCTCGATCCGGAACTTCGGCTTGGAGGTCCGGGCGGGGGCGCCGCGGCGCAGCCAAGCCAGTTCCTTCTTGATCAGCTGCTGGCGCTTGCCTTCCACAACGGCGGCCATCCGGTCCCGTTCGGCGCGGGCCAGCACGTAGGCTGCGTATCCGCCGTCAAAGGGCTCGACGACGGCGTCGTGCACCTCCCAGGTGCGGGTGCAGACTTCATCCAGGAACCAGCGGTCGTGGGTGACCACCAGCAACGCTCCGTCGGTGGCCCGCCACCGCTGCTTGAGGTGCCGCGCCAGCCAGGCCACGCCTTCGACGTCGAGGTGGTTGGTGGGCTCGTCGAGCATGATGACGTCGTCGTCGCCCATCAGCAGCTTCGCCAGCGCCACACGGCGCCGCTGGCCGCCGGAGAGGGACGAGACCTGGGCGTTCCAGTCCACTTCCTGCACCAGGCCGCTCATCACGTCACGGATCTTCGGGTCCGAGGCCCATTCGTAGTCCGCGGCGTCGCCGACGATCGCCTGCCCCACGGTGAGGTCGCCGTCCAGCACGTCCGACTGGTCCAGATAGCCAACGGTGACGTCGCGGCGGCGGGTGACGCGGCCGCCGTCGGCGCTCTGCCGCTCGGCGAGCAGCCGCATCAGCGTGGACTTGCCGTCGCCGTTGCGGCCCACCATGCCAATGCGGTCCCCCTCATCGAGACCGAGGGAAACGGAGTCGAGGATGGTGCGGGTGCCAAAGGCGATGCTGAGGTTCTCAGCGCCAAGCAGGTGTGCCAATCGGAACTACTTTCGTCGATTCGGGTTTTGCCCTGCCGCGGGTGCTGCCCCGGGAACAGGACCGTGGACGGCCAGCGCGTTGTGTCCTTCTGCGCGCAGTGCCGTTTCCAGCCGTGCGGCGGACCCGGCGTCCTCGGCCAGGAAGGCCAGTGTGGGACCGGATCCGGAAACGATTCCGGCCAGTGCGCCAAGGCTGCGCCCGCGGTCCAGGACGCTTTCCAGTTCCGGTGCAAGGGACAGGGCAGCGGGCTGGAGATCATTGGAAATAACGCCGGCCAGTGCCGCAGCGTTCCCGGAGCGCAGTGCCTCAAGCACACGGGGGTCGGCCGCGGCGGGTTCGGGTGCCGGTGCAGCGCCCACGGCTTCGGCTTCAGCGCGCAGGGCATCCAGCCTGCCGTAGACGGCAGGGGTGGACAAGCCTGAGCCGGAGGCCACCAGGACCCAGTGCAGGGCAGACTGCGCCGGAACGGCGCTGAGCTGGTCACCAATTCCGAGCCCGACGGCGGCGCCGCCCTCGAGGGCGAACGGTACGTCAGCACCCAGCCTGGCTGCCAGCGGGCTGAGTTCGGCCCGGTCCAGTCCCGTTTCCCACAGCAGGTTGCAGGCCAGCAGGGCTGCCGCGGCATCAGCGGACCCGCCGCCCATGCCGCCGGCCACCGGAACGCGCTTGGTGATGGTGAGGTCCACGGCAGGGTCGGCGATCCCCGCGTGGGCGGCCAGTGCCGCGGCTGCCCGGGACACGAGGTTGTCCGGCCCCAGGGGGATGCCGTGGGCCGGGATCCGCAGCGGGCCGCCGCCTTCGACCCGGACGGTGATGCCGGGCTGCCCGGCGCGCGCGGCGCGCACCTCTTCCCGCAGGCTCAGCGCCAGGTAGACGCTGGCCACGGCGTGATAGCCGTCAGGGCGCAGCGGCCCCACCTGCAGTGAGACGTTGATCTTGCCCGGAGCACTGACCGTTACGGCAGCCGGGTCCTGCATGGCTGCGCTCACGATGCGGGTTTCGCCTCGGCAATCCGGGTGTAGGCGTCTATATCGAGGACTTCGCCGCGGGCACTGGGGTCCACACCGGCGGCGCGGAGCGCTGTCTCCGCTGCGGCCGGGCTGCCGGCCCAGCCTGAGAGGGCGGCGCGCAGCGTCTTGCGGCGCTGCGCGAAGGCAGCATCGATGACAGCAAAAACTTCTTCGCGGGTGGCGGTTGTTGCCGGCGGCTCATGGCGTTCGAAGCCAACCAGGCCGGAGGCGATCTTGGGGGCGGGCCAGAAGACATTCATGCCAATGACGCCTGCCTTGCGCATGGTCCCGTACCAGGCGGCTTTCACTGAGGGAACGCCGTAGGTCTTGGAGCCGGGCCTGGCGGCCAGCCGGTCAGCCACTTCATCCTGCACCATGACCAGGCCGTGGCGCAGGCTGGGGAACGTTTCCAGCAGGTGGAGCACAACGGGCACGGCAACGTTGTAGGGCAGGTTCGCCACGAGTGCCGCGGGTTCGGCCGGCAGTTCCGTAACGCGCATGGCATCTGCCAGGACCACGTGAAGGTTCTCTGCCTGCTCCGGCCGCCAGGTCTGCACCGTCTGCGGCAGCCGGGCAGCCAGGACCGGGTCGATTTCCACGGCCACTACTTCACGGGCGGCATCCAGCAGCCCCAGGGTGAGCGAACCCAAGCCGGGGCCCACTTCCAGCACGGTCTCTGACGGATCAACCGAGGCGGCAGCGACGATCCGGCGGATCGTGTTTCCGTCGATGACGAAGTTCTGGCCAAGGGTCTTGGTTGGACGTACGCCAAGCTCATCTGCCAGCGCGCGGATATCGGAGGCACCAAGCAGCGGTTTGGGCCGCGGAACGGGCGCAGAAACGGATTCAGTCACTGCCTCATACTAGCGCCCGTGGCCGCCGAGGCTCCTGTCCGCGGGCAAAGCCGCTAGTCAGGCCAGTCCCCCACGCAGTGCGAATCAACCGGCTTGAAAGGTGTCTGGAAAAGACTCATGGGATTCCTTCCGCGCTTTCGCTATTGCTCTGCCGAAGCCGCACACCGGACTGTAGCGTCCTTTACCGCGGCTGATCCAAGTCTGGCGCACCGGAAGAACGGCGGTAACGGTTATGGGCAAAACCTTCGGGAAAAGGCTGGAAACAAGCCGGCAGGAGAGACACCTCAGCCGCAGGGAACTGGGGGGACCTGAGCTGGCCGAGCGGGAGGTCTCCCTGCTGGAAACCGGGAGGCGGGAACCGGGACGGCAGGTCCTTGGCCACCTCGCCGAGCGGCTTGCTGCGGCACCGGGGTGCCCGCCTCGGGCAGGCGGCCCGAACAGCGCCATTTACCTGGGCCTGGCCGCCAGCCAGGCCTGGGATGAAAGAAACTACTTCGTGTGCCTGGAAACCGCGGTGGCTGCGGCCGCCGGCGCCCGGTCGGAGGACGACGCCGAGGACTGGTTTGAGATGTCCCTGCTGGCAGGAAACGCATGGCTGAAGCTTGGCCATTACCGCTTCTGCATCAAACAGGCTTCGGCTCTGGCACGGCACCCGCTGGCCCGCAGCCGGGCGGAGCTGAGGGCCAGGGCCCTGGAGCTGCTCGCCCGGGCCTGCCAGGGGGCAGGCAGGCTCCCGGAGGCCGTCCGCCACAGCCGGCAAGCGGTCGAATCAGCCCAGGAAGGACCTGCCGCGGCAGAGGTGGGCCTTGCTGCCTGCCTGAGCCTGGCGGCAGCGCTGACTGAGAGCGGCAGGCTTTCCCAGGCGTGGGAGTACTGCCGGGTCATGGTCCTCCCGCTGGCGGAGACCGTTCCGGACACGCTGCTGGCCGGCAAGGGGTTCTGGGCCGTGGGCAACGTGGCCTTCCGGCGCGGGGACACTGTTGCCGGGCTCCGCTACCACCAGCGCGCGGCAGCGCTGCTCAGCCCCCGGCTGGACGTCGGGCTGTGGGCATCGTTCAACAAGGCCTCGGCAAGCATGCGCCTGGCTTCCGGGCTGCACGATGAACAGACCTTCACGTGCATCCGCCGGGCCGAAGCGGCCCTCGCCGTCGTCGGCGCCTCCCGCGGCGATTCTCTGGACATAGTCCACGCACACGGGCGCTGGCAGCACCTGAACGGAAACTATTCGCGGGCTGTGGATTTGCTCTCGGAAGTGTGGGCGGAGCGTGGCGCGTTGTCGCCCCAGACGGCAGCGGAAGTCGCCCTCCAGCTTGGCCTCAGCCTCGGGTCACTGGGCCAGATGGAAGCCGCAGCGCACCGGTTGCAGGAAAGTGAATCACTGTTCCGAATGGCAGGGGCTGCTGACCGTTCCGGGCATGTTCGGGCACTGGCAGAAGCGCTGGCGGAGAATCCGGGTCCGGTTGGCTGAGACTCCTTCTTCGGCGGGCATGGAAAAGCCGGCCGCTGGGGCCGGCTTTTCCCTCCTGGATGACGGACGCTTCCCGTTGGCGGACCTAGAGCAGTCCCAGCTTGCGGGAGCAGGAAGGCCAGTGGCCCCATCCACCGTTGGCGCGCAGGTTTTCTGCGACAGCGATCTGCTGCTCGGGAGTAGCTTCGCTGGCAACCGGGGCGTATGCGCCGCCGCCGGCGCCGAGCCAGCTCTGGGTGCTGAACTGGAGTCCCCCGTAGTAGCCGTTGCCGGTATTGATGTGCCAGTTGCCGCCGGACTCGCACTGGGCCAGGGCCGCCCATGCACCCCCGGCGGGTGCGGTGCCTGACGGGGCAGCCGCTGCGGGGCGCTTCTTGGTGCCGACGGCCACCGTTTCTGCAACCGGTTCACGCGTGATGCTTTCGCTGGCCAGGACGCGGCTCACTTCGCGGCCGTCCACCACCACGGTGCTGAACACCCTGGTGCGTTCTCCCGCTGTTCCCGGGGAAGTGACTTTCTTTTCGCCTTCGAAGAGCTCGGCGTCGTCAACCGTGCGGGTCTCGAAGGGCACCGTCTCAATGACGGTGTCCTGTGTGCCTGCGGCCACCCGCGTCACCTTCAGCGTCATGCCGTCAGCAATTGCCGCACGGGCCGGAACTGAAAGCCGGTCCGAGGAGCCAAGGCTCACTCCGGCTTCTGCCAGGAGTTCTTCAACGCTCGAAGCGGTGGTCTCCAGCTGCGAGGTCTTGCCGTCAGCCAGCAGGGTGACGGTCTTGGGGGTGGAGATTGAAAGCCCGCGGACGGACACCAGGGAGCTGTCCAGCGAAGCGGACACCGAAGACTTTGCGGAAACCCGCAGTTCGGAAATCAGGTCTGCCACCGTGGAACCGGTGGTCTGGACGGTGTGGCCGGTACCGTCAACGTTCACGTTCACGGTCTTCGCCGTGGTTACTTCAATCGTGGTGCCGTCCTGGACCTCGGTGGCCGGATCGGGAACCACGCGGTCTGCTGCTGCGAGCTGTACGTCGGCCTTTTCCAGGACATCCTCAACGGTTCCGCCGAAGGTCATGATGTCGCTGGTTTCCCCGTCCACGCTCAGGACGACGGACTTGTTGGTGCCGACGAAGGCCACGAGTCCCAGGATGAGTGCCACCATTACGGCGGCCTGGCCTCCGAGCTTCAGCCCGCGCCTCACGATTGCAGTTGCCACGGAATTCCAAACTTTTCGAGCTTCCGGGCACGGGGACTTGGGCGCGCATCGGGCAGGGCTCCGGGTCTCACGGAGTGCCGGCGCGCGCAGGCAGGGACCATCGCCGTCGTGTTTACACCGGCTGCCGAGGCAGGGCATGGTTCTCTAAGGCGGTAGTTATCAGTCCGGAAGCCTTCCCCGACCCCGGCTAATAGGTCCCTACCGTAACCGAACCGTGACCTCCGGGCAAACTCCGGTTTCGGCCCGAAGGATTGACACCTAGTCCCAGGACCCGTAAACGGCGGTTGTGTTCGCGGCGATCGAGGAACAGAAATCAGCCAGGTCCGCTCCCCTGACTTCGGCCATCGCCCGCACTGTATACGGGATCATGTAACTCGCGTTGTTCCGTCCCCTGAAGGGGTGCGGGGTGAGGAAGGGAGCATCGGTTTCAACCAGCACCAGGGACGGATCCGCTGCTTTCAGGGCGTCCCGGATTCCTTCGGCGTTTCGGAAAGTCACGGTTCCGGCGAAGGACATGTACCACCCGTGTTCGTTGCAGATCCGGGCCAGCTCGGCGTCACCGGAGAAGCAGTGGAACACGACGGCGGGCGGAAGCTGTTCCTCCCTGAGGATCCGGACAACGTCCTCATGTGCATCGCGGTCGTGGATCTGGACCGCAATTCCCGCCCGCCGCGCAATATCGATGTGCCGGCGGAATGAATACTGCTGGGCATCCACTCCTTCCGGCGCGGTGCGGTAGTAATCCAGTCCGGTCTCCCCCACGGCCCGGACTCGGGGACGGACCGCGAGCGCCCCGATTTCCTCGAGGGCCGCCTCCAGCGTCCCGGCCAGGGCAAGCTCCGGCGCGTCGTTGGGGTGGATCGCGACGGCCGCCAGCAGCCGGGGTTCTTCCTCGGCAAGCCGAACGGCTTCGCGGGATGATTCAAGGTCCGTTCCCACCTGGACGGCTCCCTGGACCCCGGCTGCTGCAGCGGCGTCCAGCGCAGCGGAGGCGGTCCGGGCGCCGGGAACGCCGAAATCGAGGTGCGTGTGGTTGTCCATGACCGGGACAGGCAGCGGCTCGGGTGCGGGCGCGAAAGCCTTTTCGGCGCTGCGGCCTTCCTGCCGCTGGCTGTGTCCGCTGGCAAGGTAGGTCTGCGGTATTTCACCCGGAACATAAGCGCCGTCGATAGTCATGTCTTTAAGCCTAAGTGAGCTTGTACCCTGTACGTACTAAGTGCCCCGGCGGCTGCCGGGAACGGCTCTGGCGGGCCGCTTCGGCCCCCGCTGCCGGCGGGCGGCCGATGGGGCACTCAACCGCCGGCCGGGACTGGGCTCTTCCCCGGCCTACGCGCCGAGGCTTGGAAGGTATCCATGGACACCCGCAACACATCTGCTGCCACCGCAGGATTCGATGCGCCGGGCGCCGGGGCGCCGTTCGCCGGGAGCGCGGCCGAGGAGGCAGATTCCTTCCTTGCTGCCAGCACCCGCATCCTTGACGCCATCAACACGGTGATTGACGGCAAGGACGAGGCGGCCCGCCTGGTCCTGACCGTGCTCCTGGCGGAAGGACATGTGCTGCTGGAGGACGTACCGGGTGTCGGGAAAACCATGCTGGCGAAAACCCTCGCCCGGGCCGTGGACTGCTCCGTAACCCGTATCCAGTTCACCCCGGACCTGCTCCCTTCGGATGTGACAGGGGTGTCAATCTACAACCAGGATGCCCACCGCTTCGAATTCAGGCAGGGCCCGGTCTTCGCCAACATCGTGATCGGCGATGAGATCAACCGCGCGTCGGCCAAGACCCAGTCCGCGCTGCTGGAGTGCATGGAGGAACGGCAGGTGACGGTCGACGGCGGAACCTACCGGCTCGCCGAGCCCTTTATGGTGGTAGCCACCCAGAACCCCCTGGAGATGGAAGGGACCTACGCGCTGCCGGAGGCCCAGCGCGACCGGTTCATGGCACGGATCTCCCTCGGCTACCCGGACACTGCCTCGGAGATGGAGATGCTGGAAACCCACCAGTCCGTCTCTCCCCTGGAATCGATCGTTCCGGTGGCCTCCGTGCGGGACATCGCCGCGATGACCGCGAAGGTGCGCGACGTCTACGTTTCGGCAGCGGTCAAGGAATACACCGTTGCCATTGGAGCCGCTACCAGGGAACACCCGTTCATCCGGCTTGGTGCCAGCCCCCGGGCGCTGCTGCAGCTGCTTCGGGCTTCCAAGGCCCGGGCCGCGCTGGAGGGCCGGGACTTCGTCCTGCCCGACGACGTCGCCCGCCTGGCCGGGGCGGTCCTGCCACACCGGCTCATCCTCGAGCGGCAGGCGCTCGGCGCCGGTGAAACGCCTGCTTCGCTGCTGGCGGCAGTTCTCTCAAAGGTGCCTGTCCCCCGGCCGCCGGGAGCCCGTGCCGGAATGGCCCGGCCGTAGCCGATGAAGAAATCCGCGCAGTTCATGGCGAAAAGCCCTGTGCTCACCGGCCGCGGCTGGGGGCTGGTTGGCTCCGGAGTCGTGTCGCTGCTCGGCGCGCAGGTCCTGGGCCGGCGTGACCTGCTCCTGCTGGGACTGTTCCTTATCCTGATGCCGCTGGCCTCCGCGCTGGCCCTGCGGCTGTTGAAGCCGCAGTTCAGCGTGCAGCGCACCTTCAGGCCGTCCACTGCAGAGACCGGCACGCCGGTAAGCGTCGGACTCGCTGTGCACCCGGTGAAGCCCTTCGGCGGGACCGCGCGCATGACGGAGGGACTCCCGGCCCGTTTCGGCACCAGTCCCGAGTTCCGTTTCCCTGCCGCGCGGACGCACGCCGGCCATGCCAGCCGGTATGAGTACCGGCTGCGGTCCTCCCGGCGGGGCCTGTACCGGATCGGCCCGGTCAGCGCAGGCTTCCTGGATCCCTTCGGGCTGGCAGTCGTGCGGCACACCATAGGCGGCACGGATGACCTGGTGGTGAAGCCCGTACCGGTGGAGCTCCCCTCCGCAGTGCTGGACGGCCTGCGCGGAAGTGACGGATCAGTCTCCACCAGGGTCCAGGGGGTACCCAGCCAGGACGATGTGACAACACGCGAGTACCGGCACGGAGATCCGATGCGGAGGGTGCACTGGTCCGCCACCGCACGCCACGGCGAGCTGATGGTCCGCCAGGAGGAAACCGTGGCAACCCCCCGCGCCACCCTTGTCCTGGACCAGCGCGAATCCAGCTACGACCAGGGATTCCTCTCACCGTTCTGGTCCGAAAGCGCCGACGACGCCGCTCCGGCCAGTTCCGAATCGTTCGAATGGGCAGTATCGGCCGTGATGTCCATTGGCGCGGACCTGCTGGAGCGCGGATTCGCCGTCCGGCTCCTGGATGCGCAGGCCCGCCCGGGCCTGCAGCGTTCGCCCTCCAGCGCTGATCCGGACGCGGCCCTCTTCAGCGGCGCAGCGGCTGTCGGTGATCTGGGCGAGGGGCTGGCCGCCCTGGGCCTGGAGGAGGCCGATGCTGCGTCCGGTCCGCGCCCCCGGAGCGGTGCCCGGACACTGCGGACCCTGCGGAGGGCGGGCAGCCCGCGGCCGGCGGGTGCCCACCCGCATCCCGAGCGGAGCCTGCACCCGGGGCAGCCCGCCAAACAGCCTTTCGGCGGTGTGCTGCTGGAAGCGCTGCTGGACGCCCGGCACCGGGGACCGCTCGTGGTCATCACCGGCGTGCTCAGTGAGGAAGACGCGCGCAGGCTCGCACCGGCAGCGGAGGCGGTTCCGTCCGCCCTCGCCCTGGTTGTTACCGAGCGGCCGGCCGCCTCCGGAGCACAGTTGGCGCTCCTGCGGGCAGCGGGCTGGACGGCCGAAGCCGTGGCGCCGTCCCAGCCGGTGGCCGCCGCCTGGTCCGGAGCGGCGGAACACGCCGCAGCGCTGCTCCAGCCGGGACACCGGCCATGACGGCGACGCTTGCCCCGCCGGAACCGCGGCAGTCGAAGCCACGTCCCCGGACACGCCGGACAGGCGACGCCCAATGGGCGGGCGGGGCTGTGTCCGCCGCGGCTGTGCTGTTGTGTGCGCTGAGCGTTCACGGGGTACTTGACGGGGTTGCCTGGCTTTGGCCGCTGGGGACCGCGCTGGCCGCGGTGGCAGCCGGAACGGCGCTGGCCCGCTGGTTCAGGTTCCCTACCGCACTTGTACCGGTAGCGGGCATGGCTGCGCTGGCCCTGGTCCTCACGATGATGTTCTCGCCGGACGCGGCCTTCCTGGGGTTCTTTCCCACAGGTGCAACACTCGACCGGGCGCAGACACTCCTGGCGGGCGCCCAGACCACCGTGATTACCCAGGTCATTCCGGTCACCCCGGACGCCGGCGTGGTATTCGTGGCCTGCCTGGCGGTGGGACTGATCGCAGTCCTGGTGGATACCCTGGCTGTTACCCTCCGTATGCCGGCAGCCAGCGGGTTTGGCCTGTTTACCGTCCTGCTGGTTCCCGCGATCATCAAGCCGCAGAGTGTGGGGGTCGCGGGCTTCACGGCAGCGGCGGCCGGCTACCTTTTGATCCTGGCGTGGGGCACCTGGCAGGATCGGCGCGAGCGAGCCGGCGCGAATGCGGCACCGGATGTCCCCGCCCGGCCCACCGGCGTCCAGGCCGCCGGAGCGGCTGGCATCGGCGCGGGAGCCGTGGTGGCAGCCCTGCTGGTCTCCCTGGCTATTCCAGGCTTCAACGCCGGGGCCTTTCCCCAGGGCGCGCGGTTCAATTTCCTGAACGGCTCCACTGGCCTGAATCCCGTTGTTTCGCTGGGCAATGACCTGCGCCAGCCAACCGCAACCGGGCGGATCACCTACGCAACGGACTCCACCCGGCCGCTCTACCTCCGTTCCACCACCTTGGAAGACTTCTCCGGAACCCGCTGGGCGCCGGACACCCGGGAGGATGAGCGGGAATCCCTGGCGGAAGAGATGGCTCCGGCCGGTTCCGCGGATCCGGCCATCCCCACAGACACCGTGCGGACCCTGATCAGCTCTCCCAGTTACGCCAGTCCCTGGCTGCTGGCCCCCTATGCGCCCTCCTCCGTGTCCGGGCTTGACGGTGCCTGGACCTGGGATCCAACCACCATGACCATCCTGTCCGGCAGCGGCAGTTCGGAACCGCGTTCCGGGTACGAAGTGGTCAGCGAGTCGCCGGTGGTGACCAGTGACGCCCTCTCCGGGCTCCCGGCTGCTCCCGCCGACGCCGTGGAACCCAGGTTCACGGACCTGCCGGACGACCTCCCGCAGATCATCCGGGATAAGGCCCGGGAAGCTGTGGCGGACGCTGAAGGACCCTACGCCCAGGCAGTAGCCCTGCAGTCCTACCTGCGCGGGCCGCAGTTCGAGTACTCCCTTGAGGCCCCCGTGGAGGGCGGCTACGACGGAAACGGCATCGGCGTACTGGCCCGGTTCCTGGAACAAAGGTCCGGCTACTGCATCCACTTCGCCTCCGCCATGGCAGTGATGGCCCGTGAGGTCGGAATCCCGAGCCGGATGGGCCTTGGCTACGCGCCCGGGCGGGCCACCGGCAACACCGTTGCCGGCCCGGACGGAACGGAACTGGATGAGTTCGCCGTTGACGCGCGGGACGCGCATGCCTGGCCGGAACTGTACTTCGAAGGTGCCGGGTGGGTGCGCTTCGAGCCCACTCCATCGCGCGGCGTCGTCCCGGCGTACGCCGTCCAGCGGCAGCAGAACGCCGCGTCCGCAGCCCAGGCCGACGCCGATCCGCGGGAACTGCAGAATCCGGTACCTCCGGTGCTCCCTTCGGCCGCTGCGGCGCCCGATGCCCAGTCCCAGCCCCTGGAGCCCGGGGAAACCGCGGGAGCTCCCTGGGCCGGCGTCGGGATCGGCCTGCTGGTGGCGGGAGCAGCTGTACTCACCCCGTGGGCGCTGCGCCGCCGGAGGACCGGGCTGCGCAGGAGCGGGCATGCAGAGTCCGGCAGCGCAGCCCCGGCCTGGGCAGAGGCCACAGACCTGGCGCAGGACTTTGGTTATCGGGCCAGGACGGCTGACAGCCCGCGATCCTATGCTGACCGCCTCGCCGTCCAGGCAGGGCTGCCGCAGCCTGCCGCGAACGCGCTGGCCAGGCTGCGCACGGCCTACGAAGCTGAGGCCTACGCAGACCCCGCGTCGGCCACCGGTCCCGGCGCCGGGAGGTCTCCGGCGGACTGGCAGGACGTGCAGACCCTGCACGCCGCGCTGCGCGGGTCCGTGACCGTTCCGGCGAGGCTCCGGGCCGCGTTCATTCCGGCGTCGTTGTTTCCAGCTCCGCGTACCCGGCCGGTACCGGCGCCCGCTCAGCCGGCGGAACCGTCTCCAAGGCC
>NZ_BAAALV010000007.1:101236-111131 GCF_039528575.1 Arthrobacter gandavensis | reverse complement strand
CCGGGAGACTTCTCCGGTGCGGGACCTGCGCAGGGCCGCGGACTGCGGCGGAGGACTATGCCGTGGGGTCGGCGATTCCGATGTACTGCGTGTACAGGTATTCCTCGATGCCCTCGTCGCCGCCTTCGCGGCCCAGGCCGGACTGCTTGACTCCGCCGAACGGGGCGGCGGCGTTGGACACGACGCCGGCGTTGAGGCCCAGCATGCCGGTTTCCAGCTTCTCGCCGATCCGCAGGCCGCGGTTCAGGTCCTCGGTGAAAACGTAGGCGATCAGGCCGTACTCGGAAGCGTTGGCCAGCTTCACGGCCTCCGCTTCGGTGGAGAAGGTGATGACCGGAGCCACGGGGCCAAAGATCTCTTCCTTCAGGATCCGGGCGCCGGCGGGAACGTTCTTCAGCACGGTCGGTGCGTAGAAGTAACCCGGTCCGTCCACGGGTGCTCCGCCCACTACTGCGGTGGCTCCGCCGTCGATCGCGTCTTCCACCAGGGAGTGGACCTTGTCGCGGGACTTCGCATCGATCAGCGGACCAATCTTGGACTCGTCCTCGGTTCCGCGGGCGGTGGTCATCGAGGCGACCTTGGCTGCGAACTTCTCGGAGAACTCATCGGCAATGTCCTCGTGCACGATGAACCGGTTGGCCGCGGTGCAGGCTTCTCCCATGTTCCGCAGCTTTGCGGCCATGGCGCCCTCAACGGCCTTGTCGATGTCCGCATCCTCGAACACCAGGAACGGTGCGTTGCCGCCCAGTTCCATGGACGTGCGCAGCACCTTGTCCGCGGCATCGCGGATCAGGCCCTGGCCCACCGGAGTGGAACCGGTGAAGGAGACCTTGCGCAGCCGGTCGTCCTGCATGATCGGTCCGGTTACCTCGCCGGCCTTCGTGGTTGAAACAACGTTGAGAACACCGGCGGGCAGGCCCGCTTCCATCATGACTGCAGCGAACAGCTGGGAAGTCAGCGGGGTCAGCTTGGCGGGCTTGAGCACCATGGTGCAGCCTGCGGCGACCGCGGGGGCGATCTTGCGGGTGGCCATCGCCAGCGGGAAGTTCCACGGCGTGATCAGCAGGCAGGGGCCAACCGGCTTCTTGGTGACCATGATGCGGGATTTGCCGTCCGGGGCGGTGCCGTAGCGGCCGGTGACGCGGACGGCCTCTTCGGAGAACCAGCGAAGGAACTCGGCGCCGTAGGCAACCTCACCGCGTGCTTCGGCCAGGGGCTTGCCCATTTCCAGCGTCATCAGCAGCGCAAAGTCCTCCGCGCGGGCGGTGACAAGTTCAAAGGCGCGGCGCAGGATTTCCCCGCGGACCCGCGGAGGCGTGGCGGCCCAGGACTCCTGGGCGGCAGCAGCGGCGTCCATGGCTGCGGCGCCGTCTTCGGTGCTTGCATCCGCGATGCTCAGGAGCACCTTGCCGGTTGCGGGATCCTCGACGTCGAAGGTCTTTCCGCCCGTGGCTTCGCGCCATTCTCCGTCAATCAGCAGGCCGGTGGGAACCTGGGCCAGCAGTGCGGCCTCGCGTTCAGCGGTTACAGCCATGGGTGAGCCTCCAAAGTATGCGGGTTTTCCGGATCACAATCTGCCCGGTGCTGACTTCACCGTAGAGCCCGCCGCCGAGAAGTGTAAATGCACCTCTGCACAAGGACATTTCCAGGACCCTGTGCAGTTGGCCAGTGCCGGGCTACGGGGTGCTGCCGCGTGCCGCCAGCACCGCCGAATAGAGCTCGCGCTTGCTGATCCGGGCGTCGGAGGCGACGGACGCCACCGCATCCTTCAACCGGGAGCCCTGCGCGATCAGGTCATTAACTGCCCCCACATGGTCCTCGGGAGCCTCCGGTTCGGCTTCTCCTGCTCCCCCGACGACGACGGCGATCTCTCCCCGGACTTCACTGGATTCTGCCCACTCCAGGAGTTCACGCAGGGGACCGCGCAGGACCTGCTCGTGCAGCTTTGTCAGTTCCCGTGCCACGGCGGCGGGACGTTCGGGACCGAACGCCGTGTCCAGTGCCCGAAGCATCGGCTCGAGGCGGTGCGGTGCTTCGAAGAAAACCATGGTGCGCTCCTCGCGTGCCAGCTCGGAGAGCCTGGCAGCGCGTTCACCGGACTTCCGCGGGAGGAAGCCTTCGAAGCAGAACCTGTCAGTGGGGAGACCGGAGAGCGCCAGTGCCGTAAGGACCGCAGACGGGCCCGGGGCTGCCGTTACGGCAATTCCTTCGGCCGCGGCGGCTTCCACCAGCCGGTACCCCGGGTCGGAGACGGAGGGCATGCCGGCGTCAGTCACCATCAGCAGCGTGGCTCCGCCGCGCACCAGTTCAAGCAGTTCGGGAGTACGCGACTGCTCGTTGTGCTCGTGGTAGCTCATGATCCGGCCCGTGGTGCTGATTTTCAGGGCACTGACCAGGCGGTGCAGGCGGCGCGTGTCCTCCGCAGCAATGACGTCAGCATGCTGCAGCAGGTCGATCAGGCGAACCGTCGCATCGCCCATGTTCCCGATGGGTGTGGCAGCCAGCACAATGTGGCCGGGGCCTGCCGCAGCGCGCGGCTCTGCGCCTTCGGTACTAATGGACTGCTGGGTCTCGCTGCTGCTGGAGTTCACCCTTCAACCCTACGCGACAGGCTATAGAGTTGTGCCCGTGACCCTGCCCCTGCCCTTCGCCCCGGCCCGGGACACCGCACCCCTGGTGCAGCCGGCGGATCAGGCGTTCACGGAAGGTTCGCTGCGGGACCGGCTGCTGGGAGCGGCACTGCCTTACCGTAGCTGGGCGTGGGCCGCCGCCCTGGGTACCGCGCTGCTTGCCGGCCTGCTTCGCTTCGTCCGGCTGGATGAGCCCGGCTCCCTGGTCTTCGACGAAACCTATTACGTCAAGGACGCCTACTCCTACCTCGTGTCCGGCTACGAACGTGCGTGGCCGGAGGACGCCAACGATTCCTTTGCAGCCGGAGAGCCGGACGGCCTGCTGGAGGGACCGGAGTATGTGGTCCACCCGCCGGTGGGCAAATGGATGATCGCCTTCGGCATGGCCCTGTTTGGGCCCGGTTCGAGTTTCGGCTGGCGCTTCTCCGCTGCACTTGCCGGAACACTGACCGTACTGCTGCTGGCGCTGATCGCGTGGCGCCTGTTCAGGTCGCCCCTGCTGGGCGGAGTTGCCGGGCTGCTGCTGGCGGTTGACGGGCACCATCTCGTCCTCTCCCGGACCTCGCTGCTGGATATCTTCCTCACCTTCTGGGTTGTTGCCGCCTTTGGTGCGCTTCTGCTGGACCGCGACGACGGACGGCGGCGGCTGGCAAGGAAGCTGCGCCGCCCGCCGGGCAGCCCACCGGATCCCGCTGCGCTGAAGACCGGACCATGGGTACTGTGGCGTCCCTGGCGGCTCGCGGCGGCTGTCTGCCTCGGCCTGGCGGTCGGCACCAAGTGGTCTGCCCTGGCCTTCGTCGCGGTCTTCGGCATCATGTGCGTCCTGTGGGATGTCAGTGCACGGCGGGTGGCGGGAATCCGCAACTGGCCTGCCGGCCTGCTCAAGGACGGCATACCGGCTTTCCTGACCATGATTCCCGCGGCTGCGGCCACGTACCTGGCCACATGGACCGGCTGGTTCCTTTCCAGCGGTGCCTACGGACGCCAGTGGGCGCAGGCCAATCCGGCGCCCGCGGGGCTCGCATGGGTTCCTGATCCGCTGCGGTCCCTCGCCGAGTACCACCGAAGCGCCTACAGCTTCCACAATGGCCTGTCCTCTGAACATTCCTACGAAGCCAGCGCCTGGACCTGGCTTTTCCTTGGCCGTCCAACGTCCTTTTTCTATGAAAGCCCGGACGCCCAGCAGGCAGGATGCGGTGCAGACTCCTGCACCTCCGCAATCACTTCCGTGGGCAACCCGCTGATTTGGTGGGCTGCGCTGCTGAGTCTGTTCGTGGTCCTGGCCTACTGGCTGGGGCGCAGGGACTGGCGTGCCGGAGCGGTGCTGTCCGGCATCGCTGCGGGCTACCTGCCCTGGTTCGCTTTTCCGGACCGGACCATGTTCTACTTCTATGCCGTCTCCTTCGTGCCGTTCCTCGTACTGGCCTTGACCTACACGCTGGGACTAATCCTGGGAAGGGCAGCAGATCCGCCGTTGCGCAGACGCCGCGGAGCAACCGTCACAGCGTGTTTCCTGGTCGCTGTGGTCCTGGTCTCCGCCTTCTTCTATCCGGTCTGGACGGCTGAAATCATCCCCTATTCTGATTGGCGGCTCCGTATCTGGATGCCGAGCTGGATCTAGGTCTCAACGCAATGTGCTCGCACAGAAAGGGAGGTCCCGTGCGCGAATCCTCCACCGGATTGTTCGTGAAGCTCCCCGAAGACTCCAACATCACCGACCTGCTGCTGGCTACGGCCGCCCGGACCCCCAACCTGGCGCTGTACGCACGCCGGACCGGCTCCGGCTGGTTGGACGTGAGCGCCGCAGAGTTCCTCGCAGAGGTCCGCGCTGCCGCCAAGGGCCTGATGGCTCAGGGAGTCCGTCCCGGCGACACCGTCGCGGTGATGTCAGGAACGCGGTACGAATGGACGGTAGTGGACCTGGCCATCTGGTTTGCCGGCGCAGTCACGGTCCCTATTTACGAAACCTCCTCCCCCACCCAGGTCCAGTGGATCCTCTCCGACTCAGGTGCGCGAATCGTCTTTGCGGGAGACGAAGGCAAGGCCCGGGTCATTGAGGCCGGCGCTGCCGCGGGCGGGATTCCGGTCCGGATCTGGAAGCTGACCGGCAGCGAAGACCCCGATTCTTTGGCCGCTCTTTCCGCGTCAGGAACCGGTGTAACGGATGTGGATCTAGAGTCCGCGCGCTCCTCCGCCGCGCTTTCCTCCCCGGCGTCCCTGGTCTATACCTCCGGAACCACCGGGCGGCCCAAGGGATGCACCATCAGCCACGGCAACTTTGCCCTGTTCGCCGTCAACGTGATTGAGCTTCTCCCCGAGATGCTGAAGCGTCCGGGCGCCAGGACACTGATGTTCCTTCCCCTGGCCCACGTGCTGGCCCGCGCCGTCCAGGTGGGCTGCCTGGCGGCAGGCGTCACTGTGGGACACAGCTCCAGCGCTTCAGCACTGGTAGAGGACCTGCGTACCTTCCGCCCCACCTTCCTCCTGGCTGTGCCCCGCATTTTCGAAAAGATCTATGCCGGTGCCGAGGAGAAGGCTGCTGCGGCCGGCAAGGGCCGCCTCTTTGACGCCGCTGCCTCCACCGCCGTCGCCTATTCCGAGGCGCGGGACAGCGCGGCACGCGGCGGATCCGGCCCATCCCTGCCGCTGCGCCTCCGCCATGCTGCCTTCGACCGGCTGCTTTACCCGAAGGTGCGGGCTGCGTTCGGCGGTGAAATGGACATTGCCATCTCCGGTGCGAGCCCGCTCAGCCCGCAGCTGGCGCACTTCTTCCGCGGGGCTGGAATAGCGGTCCTGGAAGGCTACGGCCTCACCGAAACCACAGCGCCGGCGTCCGTCAACACCATTCCGCTGACCCGGGTTGGAACGGTGGGGCTGCCGATGCCGGGCAACTCCATCCGCATTGCCGACGACGGCGAGGTACTGGTGCGCGGCGTCGGCGTCTTCACCGGTTACCACCGCAACCCGGAGGCCACAGCCGAAGCCTTCACCGACGAGTGGTTCCACACCGGCGACCTCGGCGCACTGGACGACGACGGTTTCCTGCGTATCACCGGCCGCAAGAAGGACCTGCTGGTCACCGCCGGCGGCAAGAACGTCGCTCCCGGGCCGCTGGAGGAAAAGGTCCGTGAACACCGCCTGGTCTCCCAGGTGGTGGTGGTTGGCGAAGGCCGTCCCTTCGTGGGTGCCCTGGTAACGCTCGACGACGAGGCGCTGGCGGCCTGGGCCCGCGAAAACAGCATCGAGTCAGCCGGACAACCCCTGACAGAGCATCCCCTTGTCCTGGCCCAGGTGCAGGAAGCGGTAGACGCTGCGAATGCCTCCGTTTCCAGGGCCGAGCAGATCCGCCGCTTCACGGTGCTCCCGAGGGACTTCTCCCTGGCCGGCGGCCACGTGACGGCGACGCTGAAGCTCCGCCGCCAGGCAGTGATCGCCGATTTCACCGCAGAGGTGGAGAAGCTCTACGCGAAGTAGTCCTGCCGGCTCCCTCCGGAGAACAGGAAAGCCGGGGCCCGCCATGGCGGGCCCCGGCTTTCCTGTTCTGCAGCGTGTGCAGCTAGAGCGCTTCGAGCGATTCAAGGTAGCGCCGTCGGCTTTCCTCGCGGGCAAGCCGGGAGCGTTCGCGGCGCTTCTTCGTTGGCCAGGTGAACACCATGACCAGTACACAGACGGCAAGGACTATGGCAGCGATCGCCCCGCCGGCGTCCATCCAGAACTGGGCAGGGAAGAGGCGGATCAGGGTGTCATCAAGACGGAACGTCCAGTTGCCCTGCGCGAAGAAGATGGTGTGCACCATGGTGAAGAACTCTTCCCAGGCCAGGACAGCAGCCACCAGCATCCCGGCGATGAGGGCCAGTGTTGCCACAGCGCCGGCAAACAGCGCCCGCCGGATTCCACCCGGGCAGCGGCGGGCCAGGTAAATCCCGCCGGCAATACTGATCAGTGCCATTGCCAGTGCTGTCACGAACGCGATGGTCAGGACGGTCTTGACGTCAGCCATGTGCGACACCTCGCTGGCCAGGTACAGCTGATCGCCGTCCGGGGTCACCAGGTCCCCCAGGTAGCGCGGAGACGCGAAGTTCAGGAGGTAATCCACGGCATAGGAACCGTAGGTTATGCGGTCATCCGTGCTGAACCCGAAGCTGTCCGCAGGGAAGCCGGGCCGGTTGTACTCGACCCACAGGAACAACGGTGTTGCCACCGCGCGAATGGCGGCGGCCAGCAGCATGACCGGGAAGAACACTGCGATGGCTACCTGGATGATCCGGCCAAGTACCGGCTTGGCGCTGGCTGCCCGTTCCCGTTCCGCGTTTCTGCGCTCTGCTTCCCCAGCCGGAACGGCGGGATCCGCGGGCATGGCTACGGTCTCCGGCTCGTAAGCGTTCGACGCGCCGATTTCACCGGTTGCCTGCTGCTCCCCCGTGCCCGGTCCGTACCAGGGGCCGCCGTCGGCAGTCGTGGGATGGGGGCCGGACGCCATTGGATCCTGCCCGGACTCGGCGGGACCGGCGTGATCGCCGGCGGCGTTGGGCACGGCAGGAGCCGGCTCGTCTTCGGGCGCTGCGCCGTCTGTTCCGGACTGGTTTTCCGTGCCGTAACGGCTCAGGTCGGGCATGGTGCTGGCAGCCCGCATCGGCAGCGTGCTCCGCTGCGCCAGGGAAGGGTGTCCTCCCGGCACTTCTTCACGGGCCCGGGCGGTGCCTGCCCTGCCGGCAGTGCCGCGGCCTTCCGCAGCAGGCTCGCCGGCTTGCCCGGCGTCGGCGGCAGCCTGGTCCTCGCTGGAAGGTGCCCGCCCGGCGTCGGCGGCAGCGTCGCCGGCAGCCTTGTCCTCGCCGGAAGCCTGGGCCCCGCCGGCCTGTGTTGCGTCGCCGGCAGCCTGGTCCTCGCTGGAAGGTGCCTGCCCGGCGTCGGGGCCAGTTCCTGCAAGCCCGGCGAACTCCGCGTCCCAGGCATCGTGTTCAGCCGGAGCCGCACTTTCCTGGGCAGGGCTCGTGGCAGCAGCATGGGTGCCGCTGACTATCGTCTCGCTTGCATCGGACGGGCTCGCGCCGTGCCCGTCCGGCGTCTGGCCTGAGGGGACGCCTTCCGTAGTGGGGTCTTGATCCTGGCTTGCCACTGCTTCGTCTCTCATCCAATCCTGTTTGAAGTCACCGGGGGTGGTGGGGGGAGTCCGGTTTCGTCCTTCATAGACACTACCGGCCACTGGTCCCTGAACCGAAGGTGCTCCCGGCGAGTCCGGACGGCGGGTTTCCGTCAGCGCACCGGAGGCTAGGCGGACCGGACTGTGGCTTCACCTGCATCGCGTGCCAGCAGGTCACCGCGGAATCCGGCCTCGTAGGCACGTTTGCCCAGGATCAGTGTGTAGGCCCAGTAGGCGGCCAGCACCAGGGCACCTATGGTGATGCGCAGCCAGGCAGGAAGTCCGCTGGGGGTAACGAATCCTTCCACCAGCCCGGAGATGAACAGCACAGCCACAAGTCCCAGGGCCACCGTCATCAGGGACCTGCCCTCCTGGGCCAGCGCGGTAATCCGGGGGCGCGGCCCGGGCGCAACCAGGGCCCAGAAAATCTGGAGTCCGGCCGCCGCTGCAATGAAGATGGCAGTGAGCTCCATGAATCCATGGGGCAGGATGTAGGTGAAAAAAGTGTCCAGCTCGCCGAAGGACGCCATAGTGCCTGCCGCTGTGCCCACCCCGACGGCGTTTTGGTACAGGATGTAGGGCACCCAGATCCCGGTGATGCCGAAAGCCACCGCCTGCAGCGCGATCCAGGCGTTGTTCGTCCAGACCATGCCGGCAAAGGATGCGGCGGGGTTTTCCGAATAGTAGGTGGCAAAGTCCGACTCTACGTACCGGCGGAGCTCCGCATCCGTTCCAATCGCGGAGAGGACACCGGGCGTATTGACCACCCAGTAAGCGGTCAGCGCCGAAACCAGGATAAAAAGCGCTCCGATGACGACCGTCAGTATCCGGACCCGGTAGAACGCTGCAGGCAGCGAGTAGACGAAGAATCCGGCCAGGTCCTCGAAGAAATTGGAACGTGCGCCGGTAAACCGGGTCCTGGCGCGGGAAAGCCGCATGGACAATGCTGCGGAGAGGGCACCCTCTGGAGCCACCGAGCGGATTACGGAAAGGTGTGTGGAGGCACGCTGGTAAAGCTGCAGCAGTTCGTCTGCCTCGGCCCCGTTCAGGCGGCGGCGGGCAGTCAGTTCATCCAGCCGCTTCCAGTCCTGGCTGTGTACGGCGGCGAAGGCATCCAAGTCCACGCCTCCACCCTAGCGGGCGCGAACGCCTTGGCCCCCCTATACACGGCACGGATGGGTAAAGTGGGGACCTGAGGAAGAGGGCGCTGGACCCGACGCGGGTGCCGGGACACATTGAGGGCGGAAGCAGGGGGCTGGCATGAGCACGGTGGTGACGGGTGAGGCCGTTGTCCTGGAACTGCGCCCGGCGTCTTTCGCTGCGCGGGGACTAAGCGTCCTGATCGACGTCGTATCCCAGCTGCTCCTGCTCCTTCTGCTGTTTTTCCTTATCGGCAATACCCTGGACGGCGCACTGGACCCGGCCCTGACCCGAGCCCTGCTGCTGGCCTGCATAGTCCTGGTTATCGTGGTGGTTCCCGTAGCCGTGGAAACGCTGACGCGCGGCAAATCGCTGGGCCGGCTGGTCATGGGCCTGCGCATCGTGCGTGACGACGGCGGTGCGGTGCGGTTCCGCCAGGCCTTTACCCGCGGAATCCTTGCCGTGCTGGAGATCTACATGCTGGCAGGTTCGCTGGCTTTCGTCACTGCGGTCTTCAACGAGAAGTCCAAGCGTCTGGGCGACATGCTTGCGGGTACGTACTCAATGCGCGAACGGGTAAAGGCTCCGCCGCCTGCCACCGTGGCCATGCCGGAGGAACTTGCTCCCTGGGCGCAGCTGGCGG
The DNA here is from genome assembly GCF_039528575.1 of Arthrobacter gandavensis. Lineage (NCBI taxonomy): Bacteria > Bacillati > Actinomycetota > Actinomycetes > Micrococcales > Micrococcaceae > Arthrobacter > Arthrobacter gandavensis. The sequence continues at coordinate 101,578 of NZ_BAAALV010000007.1, read as the reverse complement.
ACATTGGCCGGCTGCCGGATCCCCTGTCCAGGCGCGTATCCCGATTCCTGTCCCAGGCGCAGCGGATGGCTCCGCCGGCCCGCTCCTCCATGGCGGCGTCCCTGGCGACCGAGGTTTCCGCTTTTGTTTCCCCTCCCCCGCCTGCAGGCACTTTCCCGGAGTCCTACCTCCGCGCCGTCGTCACCCAGCGCCGGGAGCGCGATTTCGCCCGCCTCAGCGCCCAGCACAACCGAACCGAACAGCTGGGCCGCCGCCTGCACCGCCTCCCGTTTACGGATTCCTAGCCCGGTACCGGGGGCTGCCCGTCCCCGTGCAGAAACCGTGTACAGCACAAAGCCGCGC
>NZ_BAAALV010000007.1:80062-101200 GCF_039528575.1 Arthrobacter gandavensis | reverse complement strand
CGGCGCGGCTTTGTCTCTGGCTATCCGGCTTAGTACCGGTAGTGGTCCGGCTTGTAGGGACCGGCCACGTCCACCCCGAGGTATTCGGCCTGCGGCTTGGTCAGTTCGCTCAACTCGACGCCAAGGGCGTCCAGGTGCAGGCGTGCCACCTTCTCATCGAGGATCTTGGGCAGCACGTACACCTGGTTGGCATATTCCGGCGTGCCGTCTTCCTTGTTCTGCCCGTACTTGGTGAACAGTTCAATCTGGGCAATGGTCTGGTTCGCGAAGGAGTTGGACATCACGAAGGACGGGTGTCCGGTGGCGTTGCCCAGGTTCAGCAGGCGGCCCTCGGAGAGCACAATGATGCTGCGCTGGTTCGGGGTTCCTTCGTCGAAGATCCATTCGTGGACCTGCGGCTTGATCTCCACCTTGCGGATGCCGGGAACGCGGGCCAGGCCTGCCATGTCGATCTCGTTGTCGAAGTGGCCAACGTTGCCGACGATCGCCTGGTGCTTCATCTGCGCCATGTGGGAGGCCATGATGATGTCCTTGTTCCCCGTGGTGGTGATGAAGATATCGCCCTGGCCCACAACTGATTCGAGGCGTGCCACCTGGTAGCCGTCCATGGCAGCCTGCAGTGCGCAGATCGGGTCAATTTCCGTAACAATTACCCGTGCGCCCTGGCCGCGCAGTGCTTCCGCGGCGCCCTTGCCGACGTCGCCGTAGCCGCAGACGACGGCAACCTTGCCGCCGATCAGGGTGTCCGTGGCGCGGTTCAGTCCGTCCGGCAGCGAGTGGCGGATACCGTACTTGTTGTCGAACTTGGACTTGGTGACCGAGTCGTTCACGTTGATGGCGGGGAAGAGCAGCTGGCCGTCAGCGGCCAGCTGGTAAAGCCGGAGCACGCCCGTAGTGGTCTCTTCGGTGACGCCGCGGATGCCCTTGGCGATTTCGGTCCACTTCCCCGGCGCCTCGGCCAGCGAACGCCGCAGGGTATCCAGGATGACCGTGTACTCGTAGGCGTAGTCCGGATCGTCTTCGGCCGGGTTCGCCGGGACGGACCCTGCAGCTTCGAATTCAACACCCTTGTGCAGCAGCAGCGTGGCGTCTCCGCCGTCGTCCAGGATCATATTCGGGCCGCCGGAGCCTTCGGGCCAGGTGAGGATTTGCTCGGCAGTCCACCAGTATTCCTCGAGGGTTTCGTTCTTCCAGGCGAAGACGGGCACGCCCTGCGGATCTTCAGGGGTACCGGAACCCACCACGACGGCGGCCGCGGCTTCGTCCTGGGTGGAGAAGATGTTGCAGGAGGCCCAGCGGACCTCGGCCCCCAGTGCCGTCAGGGTTTCGATCAGCACGGCTGTCTGCACGGTCATGTGCAGCGAACCCGCGATCCGGGCACCGGCCAGGGGCTGGCTGGGACCGTATTCGCGCCGCAGCGCCATGAGTCCGGGCATTTCGTGTTCAGCCAGGCGGATCTGGTGTCGGCCGGCTTCGGCCAGGGACAGGTCAGCTACTTTGAAGTCGATGCTCACAGGTTCAGGATCCTCAGTTCTCGGTGTCGTCGGCCGGGGCGGCGGATGCCGGCAGCAGCACCGGGATGCCTTCTTCGATGGCATAGCGCAGCGGCTTGCCGTCCGGTCCGGGTGCGGTGGAAACGAGGTCGTTCCCTTCCTGCACAAGGTGTGAGTGGGTCTGCGGGCAACGCAGGACATCCAGGAGATCAGCGGTCAGGTTAGCCATGCTGCGGCACTTCCTTGCAAAACGGTTGACTGGTCACGGCCGCGGTTCATCCCCGGCTGATTCCCCCAGCCTATAGCGTGCGGAGCCCCGCGGCTCAGCTCAGCTTGGTTCGCTGACTTCTTCGCGCAGCACACGCAGGTGGGAGCGGCGGGAACCGGGGATATCGGCCGGCGGCTCCAAGGCATGCTTGCCGCTGCGCCGGGCGGGCTCTTCGGCCGCAGGAACTTCCTCCGCCTCGCGGACTGCATCCACCAGGGCAGAGAGTTCATCCGGACCCGGGGTCCGCGGCAGCGTGCCAAAATCCAGCCGGAGGACCTGCCAGCCACGAGGGGCGGTAAGGCGCTGGGCGTGGAGCTCGCAGAGGTCGTAGCAGTGCGGTTCGGCATAGGTCGCCAACGGCCCTAGCACCGCGGTGGAATCGGCATACACGTACGTCAAAGTCGCGACGGCGGCCTGCCGGCACGCTGAACGTGAACAAAGACGTAAGGATCCCACGGGTCAATACTCTACCCCCAAGGTGCTGGCTGCCCGGGGCAGCCACGCCGGGACCCGACGGCCCCCGGCCCGGTCTCCCCGACGCGCTGTGTGCGGGCTAGAGTAGGTGCCATGCCTCCAGGATCGTCCCCCAGCATCAACGGCGGATCCGGCGCGGGAGAGCCGGGCCCTGCCGCTGCGCGCCCGTTCCGCCGGCGGCGCCGGAACAGGCACGGACGCGGCCTGCGGGGGGAATTGCTGCCCGCACATCTGGCCGGTTCCAGGACGCGCGCCGAACGTTTTGACGAGTGGGTCATGGAGTCCGCCCAGCGGCTGGAGAGGCTCTGGGGTGAAGACATCCAGGCCTACCAGTTCATAGTCCAGGAAATTCCGGACGGACTGGAGGAGCTCGTGCGCCGGGGAGGCACCATCCCGCTGGCCTCATCCAGTGCGGGGAACGGCCCCAAGCCCCCGGTGATCACGATCTACCGCCGCCCCGTTGAGTCGACCGCCCGCGGGCTGGTGCCGGTGAACGAACTTATCCACGACGTCGTAGTGGAACAGCTGGCGTCCCTGAAAGGGATGGATCCGGAGTCCATCGACCCCACGTATGGCCGCTTCAGGCCGCTCTAGCGAACCGCTTGGATTCGGTCCTGCGTCAGTAGCCGATTCCCACCTGGACGGACCTGCTCCCCGAGGTTCCCTCCGGCAGCGGCAGCACGGAGATTCCCGGCCCGTCACCGGTCACCAGCTGCGCTCCGTAGACCGCTTCGCCAAGGGCGCTGACGAGGACTGCGGCAAGTTCACCGCTTCCCAGGTCGCCGGGCTGCAGTGTGAGCGTCCTGCCTCCGGGAACCTGGATCGCCTTTTCCTGCTGCAGGCTTCCGTCTGTTCCAACAGCCCGGACCCGTACCTCGGCGTCACCGTCCGGCGCAGTGAGCACCAGGGCGGAGCTGCCGCCGGGAACGGCCACGGCCAGGTGTTCACTGCCCAGCCTGGTGTCCGCCGGGGCTACCGCCAGCTCCACCCGCTCTTCGGGCTTGGTGCCGCGGCTGAAGACAGCTGAGGCGGCAACCGCGACGTCCGCGGACAGGTCCAGTGAGTAGGTGCCGGCGGGCAGTTCAGCCAGCGGAATCTTTCCAACCGTGCCCGCTGGAACGCTGAAGACTCCGCCGCCGGGAATCTCCACCTCGCCCTGTTCTCCGAAAACCCGAAGATGCACGGAAGCGTCCGACGTACCCGGCACGGCAACGTTGAGGACCGGCTGGACTGAACCGTAGCCTTCCTGGGCCATGAGTTCACGGGTCGTTTCCGGGGCCTGCAGTGCAACACCCGTAACCACCTGGCGCGGCGCCGGGGCAGCGGTAGGCTCGATGATTTCCACTCCGCCAGCGGTTAGTCCGCGCAGGATGCTCTGTTCAATAAAGGCACTGACCGGTCCCCCTGAGCTGCGTACCCGCACCGCGGCCGATTCCTGTCCCGATGCCAGGCCCGCAAGGACAATGGACCGGGTTTGTCCCGGTGCCACGACGATTCCGCGGCTTCCTCCGGCCTCGATCCGTCCCTGCGATCCGATGATCTCCAGGTCCACTGTCGCGGCTGTTGCCGAAGGGTTGTTGAGCTTCAGTACCGCCGTAGCCCCGACCGTGGTCCGGGCGCCCAGGAGCCACATGTCATTCGAAGGTGCCTGGCAGTTGGCCGCAGCGAGTCCGGCAAGGTCTCCGTCGGTGGCTGTGTAGCCCATGACCGCGTTGGCCGTAGCCGGCTGGTCGCCGCTGGGCTCGGCCTCGAAGGCAGTGACCCCCGTGACCTGCTGCTTCGCCAGGACGCCCGCCAGCCTTGTGCCGGCCAGCGGAACTTCCGGGTTAACTTCAAGGGAGGCAACAGCGTCCCCGCTCTGCAGGGCGGAGAGCTGGGCCGGCGGCAGGGAGGCCCCTGCTGCGGAGATGACCGCGGTGGTGACCGCGGTTGCCGCAGACTCGGAGACCGGGCTGAACTCCGCATCAGTCGAGGTCGCGTTGCCGGAAAGCAGCCGCAGCGGCTCCGGGCACACCCCGGTCAGTATTCCGGCCGGCACGCTGGTTGCCGGTGGCTGTGCCGCCAGCTCGGAACGCGTCGGCGCAGCGATGGCCGAAGCCGTGATCAGGGCTCCTGCGGTCACCACCAGGACGGTTCCGGAGACCGCTGCGTAAGCCGTCTTGCGCGCCGCAGCGCGACGCCCACGGCCCTCGGCACGAGAGGACCCTGCGTCGGGTGTCCCGGTCGGATCGGCCATCAGTGCACTCCTTCAGACGAACTCTTGGTAGCCGGCACTCCCGCGCCGGAGGAGGACTGGCGGGCGGCGCCGCCGCTTCCGCGGCTCCGGCCCCGGGCCGGCTTGCTCCTGCGGGCGCGGCCCGCACTGCGGTCCCGGGCCAGCGCCGGTTCGGCGGCGGGCTCCTGCGGACCGGATTCGCCGTCCTGGCCGGCCGCAGCGCCGTTGCCCGGCGTGCCGGGAGCCGATGCAGACGCACGCACGGGGCCCTGCTTGCCGGGCAGCCGGATAACACCGGAGCGCGACGGGGTCGGGACCGCCAGCAGCACGGTCAGCCCAAAGACAATCACCTGCACCATCGAGGTCCATGGCTCCCAGGGGCTGCGGTAGCTGAGGCTGAGGTCACCGCCGCCTTCCGGCAGGACGAATGCCTGGGCCCAGCCGTCAGTGGACGGCTGGAGCGGATTTCCGTTCAGCGTTGCCTGCCAGCCGGTGTCGGCGCGCTCGGCCAGGACCAGGCGCCTGCCCTCCGGGCCTGCCGGAACAGGGGCATTGGCCGTGGTCCGGTCCGATGCCACCAGGGCTAGTGTCTGGCCCTGCGCATCAACGATGCGGACCCGTGCAGTCTGTCCTGCGAGCGTTTCGGTGCCCTGTTCATCAAGTGCCCCGGTTACGCGCCAGAGCCATCCGGATCCGGTTTGGCCAACGGCCGTGAGTCCCGGCACGGCGTCCAGGCGGTCCGCCAGCAGTTCAGCTGCCGTGTCGGATGTTTGAAGCACCACAAAGCCCACGCCCAGCCGGCTCAGTTCCTCGCGCGGATCCACTCCGGTTCCGGCAGTGATGACCGCGACGGCGCTGCGGAGGGCGGCACTTGCGCCGTCGTCCGCTGCCAGCGTTTCGCTGCCCGGCGCTCCTTCGACGGCACGCGCCGCGTAGCCGGCGCTGAGCCCGTCCAGCGTGCTTCCGCCGGATCGCATCAGTGTTGCAGTCACTTCGTCCCCGGGACCTGCGTTCAGCACCAGGGAACGGGTCTGGTCAGTGCTGTTTCCGCGGTCCGCCGCCGTGGCGGGCAGCACCCGGGTTCCGGTCTCGGTGATGGCCAGCCGCGTGCCGGGCTGCGCTCCCCCGGCACCGGCTGCGGTTGTCTCACCGGCGGCCTGCGGGACTGTCCATGCTGCCAGGCTGGCTGCCGGACCCGCTCCCAGCAGGATTGCCAGGGCCACGACGGCGGCAGCGGCCGGACGGCGGGTTTGTCCCGTTTCGGTCCGGCGGGCCGCCAGCAGGGCGTCCAGGGCCGGCAGTGCCGCACACAGCAGGGCAAACACTGCAGCGGACACGAGCGGGCCGGGGTACGGAGTCACCAGGGCCGCTGCAGCACTTCCGGTCACCAGGTACGCCGCAGCACCGGACAGGGCAAGGGCCGCGATCGCCATGATCCACCCGAGCCTGGCCGTCCCGGCGCGGCCGGGCAGGAAGAGGGCGACGGCGGACAGGGCTGCCAGCGGGCCTCCCACCAGCAGGGCAAGCACCAGGGCCCAGGGCCCGTCGGGCAGGAACCCGAGACCCGCCAGCGGGTCGGAGATCCCGAATGCTTCGGGGTAGCCAAGGAGCTGCTGCCACAGCGCCGCCGGTGTGAACGCCAGCGGAACACCGGGGTCTGCCGCGGCCGCCCGGAGGTTTCCGGAAGCGGAGAGGATGACCGGAAGCAGTAACGCAGCCGGTGGGAGCAGGGACCACCAGAGGGTTCGTGCCCGTGAACGAAGCCGCAGTGAGAGCACCAGGACCAGCAGGATGCCAAGCACAAACAGCAGCGGGGCGCTGGCTGTCAGGACTGAAAGCAGCAGTCCGGCGGCGGCTGCGGCCGTCCAGCTCGGAACACCGTGGACGCCGGGTTTGCGTGGAGTTGCGGAATCTGTTTCGGCGGCACCGCGCGTATCCGGTGCCGCGGTTCCGGCACCGACGGCCCGTGCCATCGCCAGGACGGTCAGGGGCAGCACAATGTGGGCCACCAGTGCGCCGAGCCGGCCTTCCCCGAGGGATGCCTGCAGTGCGGGCACGGAACCCCAGGCCATGGCGGCCCAGAACCGTGCGCCGGGGCGCCGGGTGAGGGCCCCGGAAGCGACCCAGGCCGCCAGCCCGGAGAGCGGCATGGCAAGCAGGACCAGTACCACTACGGCGGCACTGGCGTTGCCCAGGCCGGCTGCACCAAGCAGCCACAGGACGTAGTCGAAGGGGTCTCCGTGCCCGGGGTAACCGGCTCCCACCTCACTCCACCAGCCGCTTGCGTTTGCCCAGATGACAGCAAGCGAATCAGATACCGGGAGGAGGGCTCCCCCGGTAAGGGCAGGAGCACCGACCAGCCGGTGCAGGCCGGTCAGGGACGCAGCGGTGAGCAGCAGGGCTGCAGCCAGCGCACCGGCCCCGGACCAAGCCCGTCCGCGGGTGGCCAGTGCAGCAAAGTCGTCGTGGGAGTCACCGCTGGGTTCATAGGCATGGGGCGCCGGCGCGGAGCCGGTCTCTTCCGACCGGTACGCGTTCGCCGCGGCCTCGGACTCGTGGACGGAACGCCGGTGCTCGCGCACTTCGCGGGGCGTAGTGACCAGTGCGCGGACGGTGCTGCGGGGAAGCCTTCGGGTAGCGGCTGCCTTGCGCCGGGACCGGTAGAGGTCCACGGGCCGCAGCACGGCAGCAATGCTCGAGACCAGGGAACCGGCGGCATAGCCGGGGTCCTTTGCCAGCATGCCCAGGAAGAACCGGCCGAAACCGCCCAGCACGGCTCCCAGCGCAAGGAAAGGAACCTGCCAGGCAGGAGCGTGCTTCAGCCGCAGGAAAACCTCTGCCTTGCGGGCTGCCCTTGAGGACGCAGCCGGGTTCGGCCGGCTGCCCGCGTGCCGAACGCGCGCGGAGGGGACAACTACCACGCGGTGGCCAGCGAGCCGGTTGCGCCAGCAGAGGTCTATATCGTCGCCGGTACCCGGCAGCGCCGGATCAAAGCCGCCCAGGGCGTCCCAGGCATCACGGCGAATCAGCATTCCGGCGGAGTTCACCGCAAAGATGTCGCTGCGGGAGTCGTATTGCCCCTGGTCCAGCTCGTCGACGTCGATCATGGTCAGGCGTTCGGCCCAGCGGCTGATCGAGACGCCGACGTCGATGAGCTTGCGGGGGTTTTCCCATTCCACCTGCTTGGCTCCGGCAATGGTCACAGAAGGCGCCAGTTCAACGGCACGCAGCAGCTGCGCCAGCGCTCCGGGATCAGGCGCCGAATCGTCGTGGAGGAGCCATAGCCATTCCTGTGTCGGGTCCGGCGCCTCGGCACGCCGGGGCATTTGCTCAAGGCCTGCCTTAACGGCTGCGCCAAATCCGGACCGGGCGGGGGCACCGATCACGGGACTTCCTACCGGCAGTCCCAGCTGGAGCTGGGAGGCGGAGGCATCAGCTGATCCGGCGTCAACGCCGATGCAGAAATCTGCCGGCCGTGTCTGGGCCGCCAGTGCGGAAAGTGTTTCGGGGAGGTACTCGGCGCCGTTGTGGGCAACCACTACGGCACATACGCGGACGTGCGAAAGAATTAGACTGCCTGCTTTCGGAGCCGGCGGCGTTCCCGCTCGGAGAGTCCGCCCCAAATACCAAACCGTTCATCGTTGGCCAGCGCGTACTCGAGGCACTGTGAGCGCACGGTGCAGGCAGCGCAGACTTTCTTGGCGTCCCTGGTGGACCCGCCTTTTTCCGGGAAGAACGCTTCAGGATCCGTCTGGGCGCACAGCGCGTCAGCCTGCCAGCCCAGTTCGCTTTCGTCTGCATAGCCGTCGCCTATGCCGGGCAGCCCAATCCATACCGGGCGCTGCTCGGTCTCCGCCGGAGCGGAGAACAGGGAAACCGGGGGGTCCAGGAGATCTTCCCTGCCCGGGGCCTCTCCCCCGGCGAGAGCCTCATGCGCGGCAAGGAAAGCCGTGGCTGCATCTTCCAGGCTGGCGCCGGCTCCCTCGCGGTAGCGGTCGGCTGCCTCGGGATCAGCGGGATCGACGTACCAGTCCCCGGGCACGCCGCGTGAGCCGTAACTCGTGGAAGCCTGCGCCTGGATGTCCGGCCGGCCCTGAATCTTCTCTGCTTGCCCCATGGAGTCCTCCCGGTGTAAATGCTCCAGCAGCGGATATCTGGATTCACGCAGGCGACAATCAGCCTGCTGTGAACGCATGTAGTTCATGGTTTGCTGGAACAAATCCGTTCCCTAATTACACGCGTGTAATACGGTCACGTCAAGCTGTTTCGGCATCCTATAGAGTCGGAACCGTCTGACGGCGGCGCGCCACGCCGCGAATTTGTCCGGCGCAGCTCCCGCAGCCTGGTCCAACCGAAGCGAAAGCGAAAAGCAGATGACGTTAAACCCGGTCCCCCGCATCCTGAACACGCTCAGGACGGAGCAGGCAACTTCTCCCGCCCTGATCTGGTACGGACCGGATTCCGAGCGGGTGGAGCTCTCCGGCAAAGTCCTGGACAACTGGGCAGCCAAGACCTCCAACTACCTTGCGGAAGAACTTGATGCCGAGCCCGGGACCACCGTGGAGCTGGACCTGCCCGCCCACTGGAAAACCCTGGTCTGGGCCCTCGGAGCCTGGCAGGCCGGCTGCCCACTTGCCTTATCGGCTGATTCGGGGGCGCAGGTAAGGGCAACCGCGGATAAACCTGAGCCGCGCAGCCGGGGCGAGATCGTCGCTGCGGTTGCACTTCCGGCGCTGGCCATGTCCTGGCCGGGCGGGCTTCCGGGAGGAACCAGCGATTACGCCGCCGAAGTCCGTTCCTTCGCCGACACCTGGACCGGACCGGTTTACGACGACGAGCCGGCGCTGGCACTTGCCGGCAGCCCTGGAGCAGAAGGCACCGCGTTCAGCGCCCTGCCCGGCGTGGACCGGGATGCCGCCGGCGCCCTGGTCATGCTGGCCCCCGCAGAGGCCGGGCTGGCCAGGATCCTCGGAACGGCACTGGCGGTCTGGTCCGCCGGAGGAACACTGGTGCTCACCGGAGCCGGCGTTCAGGCCACCGAGCGGATGCTGGCGGCCGAAAGGGTTACTGCTCGGCTTGGGGCCTGAGGGGCTTGGCGGTTTCGGCCGCAGGTTCCTGTGCCGCTGAGTGGGCCGGGTCCACCGTTAGTTCCATGGCCCGCTCGTCGGCTTCAGCGTCAGTGGCTGAACTGTTGAATACCCAGTACCGGTAGGCGAAGAAGCGGACCACCGTGGCGACGCCGATGCCTATGACGCCTGCCATAAACAGGGTCCCGTTGTCCGTGATGCCCATCGGATAGCGGGCGATCCAGGTGAACCCGGTGGAGATGAAGATCCCGATGCCGTTGATCAGGATGAACTGAGCGAATTCGCGGGCCACGTTGGACTGGCGGCGGTGACGGAACGTCCACCAGCGGTTTGCCACCCAGGAGAAGATCGTAGCGATGGTGGCGCCGGCGAAGCGTGCCTTGGCCGGACTGCCTTCCATGATCGAATGCATGAAGATCCAGGTCAGACCGTTGTCCACCACGAAAGCGACGGCGCCAACGGTCCCGAACTTTGCCACCTCGCGCCAGAAGGCAGACGCCAGGGACCTGAGCCAGGAAATAAATGATCGAATCATGACCCTCCGCGGCCAATCGTGTACGCACGGGGATCCCCGCCGGACGAAGGAACTGCCGCGCTATGGCACGGCAGTAAGAAACCCAGTTTACCTTCCGTTCTTGGGAACTGGCCTTGAGCTTGTGCGTTTGGCCGGTGACACACGGCAGGAAGTCCGTGCGGCTTCGGTAACCTGTATACGTGAGATTTCCTATTATCGGCGTTGTCGGCGGCGGCCAGCTGGCCCGGATGATGGCCCCGGCGGCCACCGAACTCGGGTTTGAGCTGCGCGTCCTGGCAGAAGGTCCGGACGTGTCCGCTGTTCCCGCTGTAGCAAATGCCGTCGTCGGCGACTACACCGACTATGAGACCCTGCGCTCCTTTGCCCGCGGCGTCGACGTCCTGACGTTCGACCACGAGCACGTGCCCGGCGATCACCTGAGGGCCCTGTCCGGGGAAGGCATCAACGTCCAGCCCGGACCCGATGCCCTGGTGCATGCCCAGGACAAACTGGTGATGCGCGCAGCCGTGGACCGCCTGGGCCTGCCGAATCCCGCCTGGGCCGCTGTCTCCTCAGTCGCCGACCTCATAGATTTCGGCAAGGCCACCGGGTGGCCGGTGGTGCTGAAGACTCCCCGCGGAGGCTACGACGGCAAAGGCGTCCGGATTATCGACGACGCCGCAGCTGCCGAGGCGGCCGCCGACTGGTTCACCGGCACCGCACTGCTCGCTGAAGAGAAGGTCTCCTTCACCCGCGAGCTCTCGGCGCTGGTGGCCCGGACACCCGGCGGCGAGTCGGCCGCCTGGCCCGTGGTCCATTCCATCCAGGTCAACGGTGTCTGCGACGAGGTGATCGCCCCGGCGCAGGACCTGTCTCCGGAAACGGCTGCCGCCGCGTCCGAGGCTGCCCTGCGGATTGCCAACGAGCTCGGAGTTACGGGCGTCATGGCAGCGGAGCTTTTCGAAACTCCCGGCCGCGGCCCCGGCTTCCTGATCAACGAACTGGCCATGCGCCCGCACAATTCCGGGCACTGGACCATGGATGGTTCCGTCACCGGTCAGTTCGAACAGCATCTGCGTGCCGTGCTGGGACTGCCCCTGGGCAGCACTGCCCTGCTGGGCGGCGTGGCCGTAATGAAGAACTTCCTCGGCGCCGAGAACCCCGACCTGTACCTTGGTACCCGGCTGGCGCTGGCGGCCGAACCCGCTGCCAAGGTCCATAATTACGGCAAGGCAGTGCGTCCCGGGCGCAAGGTCGGCCACGTTAACGTAGTCGGAGCGTCCGCTGCAGAGCTGCCGGCCGTCCGGCGCAGCGCCGAGAGGGCCGCCGCGATTATCCGTGACGGCCGCGAACCGAATGAGGAGAAGGCATGAGCACCGCCAACAAGCCGCTGGTCGGCCTGGTCATGGGGTCGGATTCAGACTGGCCCGTCATGGACGCGGCTGCCGCAGCCCTGGCCGAATTCGGAATCCCGTACGAGGCCGACGTCGTCTCCGCCCACCGCATGCCGGCGGAAATGATCGCCTACGGCCAGGAAGCCCACCGGCGCGGACTGCGCGTCATCATCGCGGGTGCCGGCGGAGCAGCCCATCTGCCGGGAATGCTGGCCTCCGTTACTCCGCTGCCCGTCATTGGCGTGCCCGTTCCGCTCAAGTACCTCGACGGCATGGACTCCCTCCTGTCCATCGTCCAAATGCCCGCCGGTGTCCCGGTGGCCACCGTGTCCATTGGAGGGGCCCGCAACGCCGGCCTGCTTGCCGTGCGCATGCTGGCCGCCGGTACTGATCCGCTCGCCGCGAACCTGCAGGAGAAATTGATCGATTTCGCCGGCGAGCTGCGCCAGACTGCCATGGCCAAGGGCGCCCGCCTGCGCACCTCGGTTTCGGAAAGCGCCTAGGGCAGGCGCATGGCCAGCACCGCGCCGGGATCATCCGGAGCCGTCTACACAGACCCGGTCCGTTACCCCCAGTCAGCATCGCCGCGCCTGCGTAACAAACGGGCCTTCCTGCTCCTGTTCCTGACCCTTGTGCTGCCCGGCTCGGCCCAGATCGTTGCGGGAGACCGCAGGCTGGGCCGTACGGCCCTTCGCATCACTTTCCTTGTCTGGGCGGCCGTCATAGCTGTTGCCGTACTGGCAATGACCAACCGGATCCTGCTGGTGAATATCTTCACCAACAGCTGGGCCTCCTTCCTGATCATGGCGCTGCTCGCCGGGCTGGCCGTGGGCTGGGCGCTGCTGTTCCTCAACACTTTCCGCATCATCCGTCCGCCGCTGCTGCAGCGGAACATGCGGCCCGCCGTTGCCGGCTCGATGGTTCTCCTGATGGCCATCACGAGCGGTTCACTGGGCTACGGAGCCTGGCTGCTTAATGTCAGCCGTCAGACCTTCGACAACATTTTCGCCTCCGGGCCCGCCTTTGACCCGGTGGACGGGCGCTACAACTTCCTGCTCCTGGGCGGCGATGCCGGTGCCGACCGCACGGGCCTGCGGCCTGACAGCATGTCCGTATTCAGCGTCGACGCCGACACCGGACAGATCGTCACGTTCGGACTCCCCCGCAACTTCCAGAACGCCCAGTTCACTGAGGACTCTCCGCTTTGGCAGGTATTCCCCGAGGGCTACAACTGCGGTGACGAATGCATCCTGAACAGCCTCTACCCTGTGGTCACCGAGCAGTACCCCGATCTCTACCCGGAGTCCGAAGACCCCGGCGCCGAGGCCATGATGGATGCCGCCGGCGGAATCCTGGGCCTTGAGATCCAGTCCTACGTGATCGTGGACATGGAAGGCTTCTCCAGCCTGATCGATGCCATGGGAGGAGTGAAGATCGACGTCGGAGGCTGGGTTCCCATCACCGCCGCGGAGATCCCCGGCACCAACCGCCATTACCCGCCGGACGGCTGGATCGCACCCGGTGTGCAGACCATGGACGGGTATACGGCCCTCTGGTACGCCCGCTCGCGCGAATTCGTCACCGACTACCACCGCATCGCCCGCCAGCAGTGCGTCCAGCAGGCAATGGTGGCCCAGCTCGATCCGGCTACCCTGCTGACGCGTTTCCAGGCCATCGCCTCCGCAGGCGAACAGGTGGTTCATACCGACATCCCGCAGGACCAGCTGGGCAGCTTCGTGGATCTTGCGCTGAAATCCAAGAACCACGATGTCCAGCGGATGACCATCGGCCCGCCGGACTTCGGAACAGCAGCGGATAACTTCGTGACGTACCCGGACTTCGACCTCATCCATTCCCGGGTGCAGGAAATGCTGGCTGAAACGGATGCTGCTGCGCAGCAGACCGCTGAGCAGCCGGCTCCGGCACCGGTGGAAGACGGCGCGATCGGCCAGTCGGATGCCGCGGAGCCTGAAGCGCCGGCGGCCGAAGCTCCCGCTCCCGAGCCCGCCGAAACTGCCGGACCCGAAATCACCGAAGAGTACCTCCAGGAACTGGCGCGCATCGGAGACACCGCTACGCTGGGCATGCTGCTGGACAACAACGGGGTCTGCAGCGCCGGCTGACCCGCCGGTTCCTCCTCCGCCAGCCGTGTACCGGCCCTTTCGGGCCCGCGGCCAAGACACACCGAAGAGAGAGACATGTATCTGCTTTCAGGCACCCTCCGCCCCTACGCCTGGGGTTCCCTGACGGCCATGGCTGAGCTCTTTGGCCGTGACCCCAGCGGGGAGCCCGAAGCCGAGCTCTGGTTCGGCGCCCATCCCGGCGCTCCGTCCGCCGTCCTTGGCGCGGAACCTGCCACGCTGGATGAGCTCATTGCCCGGGATCCGGAACAGCTGCTGGGCCGGGAGACCGTAGCCGTGCACGGGCCGGCCCTGCCGTTCCTTGCCAAGGTACTCGCGGCCGGATCACCGCTTTCGCTGCAGGTTCATCCCACCAGGGAGCAGGCCCGGGCGGGATTCGCTGCTGAGGAAGCCGCGGGGCTTGACCGTGCAGCGGCAGACCGGAACTACAAGGACGCCAACCACAAGCCGGAGATGATCTTCGCGCTGACGGACTTTGAAGCGCTCTGCGGCTTCCGCCGGCCGGAAGACGCTGCCCGGCTTTTCCGCACCGCCAGCCGGCTGGTGGAGGCAACCGGCCGGCCCGCACCGGAGCTGCTGGCCCAGACGGCGTCGGACCTTGAGTCCGGACGTCCCGAAACCGAACGGCTGGAAAGCGTGTTCCGCCGCCTTATCACCGGCGGCGAGGAAGTCCGCGAGGCTGTGGCTGCCGCGGCCGAAGCCGTCCGGTCCCTGGATCAGGCGGGACGGACTGAGCTGGACCCGGCCGTTGCTGAGCTCGGTTCCCTGGACGGCTACTATCCCGGGGATCCGGGCGTGCTGATTTCCCTGCTGCTGAACCGGGTCTCGCTCTCCCCCGGTGAAGCGATTTACCTCCCCGCCGGGAATGTCCATGCCTATCTGCGCGGGCTTGGGGTGGAGGTGATGGCGTCCTCGGACAACGTGCTGCGCGGGGGCCTGACGCCCAAACACGTTGATCTGCAGGAATTGCTGAAGACCATCGATTTCCAGGCTCTGGGCATCCCCCGCGTTGCGGCGGAGCGCACCGGGCTTGGGCAGGAACTGTACCGGCCGCCGTTCTCGGAGTTCTCCCTGCAGCGGCTCGAACTGGCGCAGAGCGCCGCCGGCAGCATGTCTGCTGCGGACGTTCCTTTGCTTCAGAACGGCCCCACGCTGGTCATCGCGCTGCGCGGGTCCCTGGTGCTCGATTCGCCGAAGCAGGACCTGATCCTGAACCCGGGAGACTGCGCGTTCATTGGGGCCGACGAGGCCCCGGTGATCGCCAAGCTCGCCTCCCATTCAGCGCAGCACGACGACGGCGCCCTGGCGTTCGCCGTTACGGCCGGTTCCGTTACACCCGCCGCAGACCCGGACGCCCCCACCCTGCGGATCTAGCCGCCGGGAGCTGCGGGAACCTATCGGCCCAGGCGGCTCCGGAGCGCGCCAACGCCGCCGCGGATCTTCCGCAGCGCCGTCTTGGCCAGCGGCAGGGCACCGGTGAACACCGGGTAGAGCGGGGAGAGCGGCTTGTCCCAGGTTCCGGCCAGCATATTTTCGTGCTTCGCCCAGCCCATCTTGAACTTGGAGACCCCGTCGTTGAGCAGGCCGTTGAAGTCGTAGCGGGTGATGCCGCGGGCTTTCATCTCCTGGATAGCCAGCCACTTCAGGGCGTAGTTGGCCCGGAGGCGTTCGCCCTCTTCGCTCATCCCGCCATAGAGTTCGAAGGCGGTGTACCCGCTTGCGGACAGCCAGAGGAACGCCACCACGTCGCTGCCCTTGAACGCGGCATAAACCGGCGAATCGTCCCCGAGGTTGTCGAAGATATCGAAGTAGTAGGAGTCCTCGTGGATGCCGAAGCCGGCGCGTTCGGCTGTCTGCTTGTACACGTCCAGGCACTGCTGGAGTTCCCCTCGCTTCACCGCACGGTAGTCCAGCTCTTCCCTCCCGGATTTGCGGATGTACTGCCGGTGTTTCTTGCTCATGGCAGCCAGCAGGTCTTCTTCGTCCTGGCCCAGGTCAAGGATCAGGGTGCGCGGGATCAGGATGGTGTTGGTGCTGGGCCGGAATCCGGCGCCGGGCAGTGCAGCCGCAGCCGCGGAATCCGCGTCCCAGTCCGGTTCGATGGTGAGTGCCACGGCATGGTGTTTGCCCTTGGCGTAGCCTGCAACGGCGGCGAGCAGCTCAGCCTCGCGGCCCGGTTCGCCCTGGGGACCCCGCGGAACATAGGCGAGTGCACGGAAGGGAAATGGCAGCCGCCGGATCAGCAGCTGGGCAGTGCCAACGACGCTGCCGCCGTCCGAAAGCAGGAGCCGCTCGGCCTGCCAGCCGTGCTCAGCTTTGGTCTTTCCCCAGCCCCACAACTGCTGCGGGTGCCCGTTGAACTGGTTGACGAGACTGTTCCAGCGGGACGGATCGGTGCAGGGAGTAACGCTCAATGTCATGCCAACTAGCCTACGTTGAAGCCGGCACCGGCTTCGAACGCGCGGTTGTTATGGAGCTGAAACCGGAACCGCACGAAAACCCCGGAAATTAGTAAGCATGCTTTGTTAGGCTCGAATATGGCTACTTCGACTCCCAGCACATCCAGTCCATCCGAACCGGCGGGTACGGCGGGCCGGGGTTCGCAAGGCTACTCGGGCAGGGACCTGGCCCGGCAGCTTACGGTCACCGTCTCCTACGTCCTGTGCATCATCGGGTCCGTCATCGGCGTCGGGGTCTTCGGCGGCACCCGCATCGCGGAGGCTGCCGGCGGGGCCCTGAGCGCAGACGCCACCTATCTGGCACCGGCCAGCCCTGCCTTCTCCATCTGGTCCGTGATTTACACCGGACTGGGTGCCTACACCATCTACCAGTGGCTGCCCTCGCAGCGCGCTTCCGACCGCCAGCGCAGGCTCGGCTGGCTGGTGGCTGCCTCACTGATCCTTAACGCCGCCTGGATCCTCAGCGTCCAGGCCGGCTCCGTTCCGCTCTCCGTTGTGGTCATCGCAGCGCTGCTGGTCGTCCTGGCCGTGATCTTCGCCCGGTATGCCCGCAGCCGTCCCGGCAGCCTGCTTGGCGCCGTCGTAGTGGACGGAACTCTGGGCCTCTATCTGGGCTGGGTCTGCGTGGCGATCTGCGCCAACATTGCCTCGGCACTGACGTCCGGCGGCTTTGACGGGTTTGGCCTGGACCCGGTTATATGGGCCGGCATCGTGCTGGCTGCTGCTGCCGCCGTCGGCGTTGGCCTGGCGCTTTACGGCCGGGGCCGGCTGGCCCCCGCCGCTGCCCTGGCGTGGGGGCTGTCATGGATTGCGGTCTCCCGCGTCAACGGGGAACTGCTTTCCACTCCAACGGCGGTCATGGCTGCTGTTGCCGCCGCCGTCGTCGTGATCGCGACCGTGGGCGCCCGGGTGGCTGAAATCCGCCGGAACTAACCGGCACATACGCGGAATCAACAGGTTGGGCCCGGACAGTGTCCGGGCCCAACCTGTTGATGCGGCTCGCGAGTGCTTAGCGAAGCCGGGCGTAGGACTCCCACTTGTGTGACTGGTGCTCGCCGTCAACCACGCGGATGGTTCCGGACTTGGAACGCATCACGATGGACTGGGTGAGGACCCGGTCCTTCTTGTAGCGGACGCCGCGCACCAGGTCGCCGTCCGTGATGCCGGTCGCCGCGAAGTAGCAGTTGTCACTGGTAACCAGGTCGTTGGTGGAAAGCACCCGGTCCAGGTCGTGGCCGGCGTCGATCGCCTTCTGCTTCTCCTCATCCGAGGTCGGCCAGAGGCGCCCCTGGATAACTCCGCCAAGCGTCTTCACGGCGCAGGCGGTGATGATGCCCTCAGGCGTGCCGCCGATGCCCATCAGCGCGTCCACGTCGGTGCCCTCACGCGCGGCTGCGATGCCGCCGGCGACGTCGCCGTCCATCAGCATCCGGGTGCGCGCACCGGCGTCGCGGATTTCCTGGACCAGCGGCTTGTGCCGGTCGCGCTCAAGGATCATGACGTTGAGCTGGTTGATCTTCTTGCCCTTGGCCTTGGCGATCAGGTGCAGGTTCTGCTTGACCGGCAGGCGCAGGTCCACCATGTCCGCAGCCTCGGGACCGGTGACCAGCTTTTCCATGTAGAACACGGCGGAAGGGTCGAACATGGTTCCGCGTTCGGCGACAGCCAGGACGGCCAGGGCGTTGTTGATGCCCAATGCGGTCAGGCGGGTGCCGTCGATGGGATCCACTGCTACGTCGCAGAGCGCGCCGGTGCCGTCACCAACGTGCTCACCGTTGTAGAGCATGGGGGCTTCGTCCTTCTCACCCTCACCGATCACCACGACGCCGTTGAAGTGGACGGTGGAGATCAGGGAGCGCATGGCGTCCACGGCAGCGCCGTCAGCGGCGTTCTTGTCGCCGAACCCGACCCAGTGACCGCCGGCAATGGCGGCTGCTTCGGTAACGCGGACCAGTTCAAGCGCGAGGTTCCGGTCCGGCTCGTCGTCTCCGACTGCCAGCGCGGGTGAAAGAGTTGAGTACTGGGCACCTTGGGACACGTCTAACCTCATCTTCGAAATTCGGGCCGCACTGTCCGGAATCAGTCCCAAACAGCGGCCCGCCTGCTGTTCCTTGCTCCGATCATAGTCGCCAAGTGGTCCACGCCACCGCCGGCGCCCGGCATTTAACGCCGCCGGACTGCCCGAAGGCCCCCGGGCACTTGCGCAGGAATAGGACTTGCCGCCCCGGATAGGCGATCATAGAGGTGTGAGTGAGCAGCAGCAGCCCGAAGAGCCCGTTACCCCCACCCTGACCGCCAAGCAGGCCAAGCGTGCCAACGCCACGGTCATTGGAATGCTCATCGCCACCGGAATCACGCTGGCGATCGTGCTGGTTCCGGTGCTGCTCAATCCGTACCAGAAGATGCAGCCGCGCAATGTGGACGTCCAGGCGATCGCTTCTGAAGCCGCGGGCGACGCCGGCTACGACCCCCTCGCCCCTGACCTGCCCGATGGCTGGACCGCCAACTACGCGCGGTGGGATTCCGGCGTCAACAGCGGCGTCCCCGCCTGGGAAGTGGGATATCTCACTCCGGACACGGAGTTCATCCGTCTTACCCAGACCAATACCGGCAACCCCACCTGGATCTCGCAGACCACCAAGGACTCCCTGGTGGCCGGTGAGCGAAGCGCCGGCGGTGCCACCTGGCAGCTGCGGGACAGCGCCAATGGTGAAGCGCACCTGGTCACGGAAGTCAACGGAATGACCGTGGTGCTCAGCTCCGAAGGCGACCTGTCCGCGGTGGACACGCTCGCGGAAGCTGTCCTCGCCGATCTCGCTGCTGCCGGGCAGTAGCACCCCGCCGGCCCCGGCCGCCCGTACGGTGCGACTTCCAGCGGTAACAGATCAGCGAACCGGCTTCGAAGCGCCGTATTGTTGAACCGTGACCGAATTGAACAGCCCCCTTACTGCTCCCACCACTCCCGCCCAGGCCTGGCAGCGCCTGCGCGAAGGCAACGAACGATTCGTCTCGGGTTCTTCCCGGCACCCCAACCAGGATGCGCCCCGTCGCAGTTCCCTCGTGAACGAGCAGAACCCCTTCGCGGTGATCTTCGGCTGCTCGGATTCCCGGCTTGCAGCCGAAATCATCTTCGACCTCGGCCTCGGCGACGTTTTTGTGGTCCGCACGGCCGGGCAGGTGACCGACGACGCCGTCCTGGGCTCACTCGAATACAGCGTGGGCGTCCTGGGGGTTCCCCTGATCGTGATCCTGGGCCATGACAGCTGCGGGGCCGTCACAGCAGCCAAGCACACCGTGGACACCGGCTCCATGCCGTCGGGCTACGTGCGCAACCTGGTTGAACGCATCACCCCCTCGGTCCTGGCTGCGCGCCGCAACGGGCTGGAGGACGTCAATGACATGGTCGTCGAGCACACCCGGCAGACCGCTGAGCGGCTGGTGGAGAGCTCACGCCTGATTTCCGACGCCGTCGCCTCCGGAGCAACCGCCGTCGTCGGACTTTCCTACCGGCTCGCCGAAGGCCGTGCCGACCTGGTCTCCAGCATTGGCCGCCTGGAACCGGAAACAACCGGCCTCGCCGCCGGTTAGCGGGGAAGAAAACGCCGCCCCAATCCGACACGCGTTTTCAGCGCCGGCGGGCGTCCCGACTAGGCTGGTAGCCATGACTTCCAACTCCGCTGAATACCGCATTGAACATGACACGATGGGTGAGGTCCGCGTCCCGGTAAACGCCCTTTACCGCGCCCAGACCCAGCGCGCCGTGGAGAACTTCCCGATCTCCGGCAAGCCGCTGGACGACGCGCACATCGAGGCACTGGCCCGCATCAAGAAGGCTGCCGCAACCGCCAACGCAGAACTGGGAGTGCTCGACGACGAGCGCGCCAAGGCGATCGCTGCCGCTGCTGACGAGGTTGCAGCAGGCAAGCACAACGGCCAGTTCCCGATCGACGTGTTCCAGACCGGTTCCGGCACGTCCTCGAACATGAACACCAACGAGGTCCTGGCCGAACTCGCCACCCGTGCCCTGAAGGCTGCCGGCAGCGAGACCTCTGTTCACCCGAACGACCACGTCAACGCCTCGCAGTCCTCCAACGACGTCTTCCCGACCTCGGTGCACGTTGCTGCCACCTCTGCCCTGATCAACAACCTGATCCCGGCACTGGAGCACCTGGCCGTGTCCCTTGAGCGCAAGGCTGAAGAGTTCAAGGACGTCGTCAAGTCCGGCCGCACGCACCTCATGGACGCCACCCCTGTGACCCTGGGCCAGGAATTCGGCGGCTACGCCGCGCAGGTCCGCTACGGCATCGAGCGCGTCCAGGCTTCCCTGCCCCGCGTGGCCGAAGTTCCCCTGGGCGGCACCGCCGTCGGCACCGGCATCAACACCCCGGCAGGCTTCCCGCAGCGCGTGATCGAGCTGCTCGCTGCCGACACCGGCCTGCCGCTGACCGAAGCCCGGGACCACTTCGAGTCCCAGGCCAACCGTGACGCCCTCGTTGAGGTCTCCGGCATGCTGCGCACCATCGCAGTGTCCTTCTCCAAGATCGCCAACGACCTGCGCTGGATGGGCTCCGGCCCCAACACCGGCCTGGGCGAAATTGCCATCCCCGACCTGCAGCCGGGCTCCTCGATCATGCCGGGCAAGGTCAACCCGGTCATCTCCGAGGCCGTGATGCAGGTTGCCGCACAGGTTGTGGGCAACGACGCCGCCATCGCCTGGGCCGGCACCTTCGGCTACTTCGAGCTGAACGTCGGCATCCCGGTCATCGCCTCGAACCTGCTGGAGTCGATCCGCCTGCTGGCGAACTCCTCCGTGATCATGGCGGACAAGATGATTGACGGCATCGAAGCCAACGTGGAGCGTGCCCGCTACCTCGCCGAGGCCTCCCCCTCGATCGTTACCCCGCTGAACAAGTACATCGGCTACGAGAACGCCGCCAAGATCGCCAAGTTCGCGGTCAAGGAAGGCAAGACCATCCGCCAGGCCGTCGTCGAGCTCGGCTTCGTCGAGCGCGGCGAAGTAACCGAAGAGCAGCTTGACGCTGCCCTGGACGTCCTCTCCATGACCAAGCCGCCGCAGGCCTAGTTTTCAGAGT
>NZ_BAAALV010000007.1:55357-80038 GCF_039528575.1 Arthrobacter gandavensis | reverse complement strand
CGGCGGCCCTTTTCGCTGCCCCTTTTTCCCGCCTGGACGGCGTGTTTGCACTCTGCCCCAGAGCGTGCAAAAGTTTACTTTGTGAAAAATAGTGCAGTTTCTGACGGAGGGCTCCGGGAGCGCAAACGGGCGGCCACCCACAGTGCCATCACAAGCGCAGCACGGGCCCTTACCGCCGAACACGGCCTGGCCGGATTCACGGTGGAAGAGCTCTGTGAACAGGTAGGCATTTCCAGGCGCACCTTCTTCAACTATTTCCCGGCCAAAGAAGACGCCGTGCTCGGTGCCCCCGCCGCTCTGCCGGCGGAACTCACCGAACCGTTCATCGCCGCGGGGTCCGCCGGTCCCGGCCTCTCACCGAGCCTGCTCCAGGATCTCGTGGACCTCGCAGTGGCCCATATGGAGTCGATGGCAGTTTCCCGGGCCGAGCTTGCCCAGCTCAAAGAGGCCCTGACCACCGAACCACGGCTGGTCCTGAAACTGATGCAGGGGACCCGGGAAGCGGACGAACGCCTGTGCCGCCTCATTGCCCGGCGCGAGCACCTTGACCCCGCGGACCCGCAAATCACCGCCGTCGCCACCGTCTTTTCGGCGTTGCTCCAGCATGCCGGCCCCGAGTTTTTCGATCCGGGCAACAGCCTCAGCTACCGTGCGGTGCTCACCTCCGCCGTCGAGTCAGCCCGCGCCGCGTTTTCTTCCTTCTCTCCCGTCACTTCCAGCAAGGACCAGTCATGACCACCACCGCCGCGCGCTCCTCCGGACCGCTGCTGCTGACCCAGAAACGCATCTGGATCATTTTCTCCGCCCTCATCGCGGGCATGCTCCTCTCCAGCCTTGACCAGACCATCGTCTCGACGGCCATGCCGACTATCGTCGGCGAACTCGGCGGCGTGGAACACCAGACCTGGATCACCACCGCCTATCTGCTGGCAACGACCATCGTGATGCCGATCTACGGCAAGTTCGGCGACGTCCTGGGCCGGCGGAACCTGTTCCTCTTTGCCATTGCCCTGTTCACCATGGCTTCGGTCGGCTGTGCCTTTGCCACCGACTTCTGGATGTTCGTGCTCTTCCGCGCCATTCAGGGCCTGGGCGGCGGCGGTCTGATGATCCTCTCCCAGGCGATCATCGCGGACATAGTTCCGGCGAATGAACGCGGCAAGTACATGGGCCCGCTGGGCGGCATCTTCGGCCTCTCCGCTGTCGCCGGTCCCCTGCTGGGCGGCTTCTTCGTGGATCACATGACCTGGCAGTGGGCGTTCTACATCAACATTCCCATCGGCATCGCAGCCTTCCTGATCGCGTTCTTCACCCTGACCCTGCCCACCAAGAAGGCAGAAAAGCGCATCGACCTTCCCGGCGTCGTCCTGCTCTCCATCGCCACCACCTGCCTGATCTTCTTCACCGACTTTGGCGGGGACGCCGACCGCGGCTGGACCGACCCGCTGACGCTGGCGTTCGGGGCCGGACTGCTGGCAGCTGCCTTCGCCTTCGTGCTGGCCGAGCGCCGGGCCGAAGACCCGATCATTCCGCTGAGCCTGTTCAAGAACCCCATCTTCGTGAACAGCACCGCAATCGGCTTCACCCTCGGCATGGGCATGTTCGCTGCCCTGGCCTTCCTGCCCACCTTCCTGCAGATGTCCACCGGCACCTCCGCGGCCGAATCCGGGCTGCTGATGCTGCCCATGATGGTGGGCATGATGGGTACCTCGATCTGGTCCGGACTGGCCATCACCAAGACCGGCAGGTACAAGAAGTACCCGATCTCCGGCGGCATCCTGGTCCTCGCTGCCCTCCTGTGGATGACCATGCTCACCGCGGAGACTCCGGTCTGGGTCATCTGCTCCCAGCTGTTCGTGTTCGGAGCCGGTCTGGGCCTGATCATGCAGGTGGTTGTCCTGGTAGTGCAGAACTCCGTGCCGGTGGACCAGATCGGCACGGCAACGTCCTCGAACAACTACTTCCGCGAGGTTGGAGCTTCCCTGGGTGTGGCCATCTTCGGTGCCATGTTTACCACCCGCCTTTCCGAGAACCTCATGGGTGTCTTCGAAGGTGCCGGGTTCGACGCCGCTGCCGCCGGCGAGGCGACGGCCACGCTGCAGCCGGCCGCCATGGCCGCCCTGCCCGAGCCGATCCGGGACGGGATCGTCAATGCCTACGCGGAGTCCCTGGCGCCGGTCTTCTGGTACCTGGTGCCGTTCCTGGCGCTGGCACTGATCCTGGCCTTCTTCCTCAAGGAGATTCCGCTCTCCGACGTGGCCGGCATGGTGGCACGCGGTGAAGCCGTGGGCGGAGCGGAAGCTGACCGGCTCGAGGCTGAGCGGCTTGCCGCAGCGTCGGGAGCGGGTTCGGAGGCAGGCACGAGTGCATCCCCGGCAGCTGCTGCTTCCCCGGGACCGGACACCGGACAGGCTGACAGTCCTTCGGAGCAAACACCTAACCAGCGTTAGTCCCCAGCTTCACAGGAAAGGCCCCGGGAATCCTCCCGGGGCCTTTTCCTGTTGTCCCGCGGATTCTTGTACTGCGGGCGGTGGAAGACGGGTTTCCTAGACCTCGAAGACCGGCACCCCGGTGGAGTTCCGGGCCAGTTCGGTGAGCATCCGGTGCCGGGGGTTGAGGTCCGGCAGCTCATCGAGGGCGAACCAGCCCACCTCGGTGGACTCGTCGTCGTTCACCCGGGCGGTGCCTGCAACCCAGGCGCACCGGAACACCAGGTTCAGGAACTGGCAGCGGTCCCGGTTGGGGAACATGATCGGATCCGTGGTGCCCACGTGGATAAGGTGTTCAAGCCGCGCCTGAACACCGGTCTCTTCCTCCACTTCGCGCAGCAGCCCCGGGCCGGGCTCTTCGCCGGGCTCCAGGATGCCGGTGATGAGCGTCCAGCGGCCGTTGTCTGCCCGGCGGCAGAGAAGCACCTCTCCTGCCGGATTGAAGACGACGGCGGCGACCCCTGGAAGCCACAGGAGGTCGTGGCCCACTTTCTCGCGCAGGGAAAGGATAAAGTCCGGTGTGGGCATGGTTCTACTGTAGGCCAGGCACTGCGAGCGCCAGCAAAGCGCCGGCGAGCATAAACGGGCCGAACGCGATCCGGGTTTTGCCCGTTCCGCGGCGGGACACCAGCAGTCCCAGGCCCCATAGGCCGCCCAGCACAAATCCCGCCGCGGCTCCCGCGAGCAGGCAGCTCCAGCCGGCAAACCCCAGGTACAGCCCAAGCACACCCGCCAGCTTTACGTCCCCCAGCCCCAGCCCGGACGGCGAGGCCATCCGCAGCAGCAGGTAGCCGCCGAACAGCAGCACCCCGCCCAGTGCCATGCCCGCGAAGCGTCCAGGCTCACCGGCGATCAGTGCGGCTGCACCCAGGAGTACTGCGGAGACCGGATAAGCCGGCACTGTCAGCCGGTCCGGCAGGCGCCGTGTCCGGATATCCGTGACCGACAGCTTCCACGCCAGCACCGCCAGATAACCGAGCGCCGCCGCCAGCAGCACCCAGGACAGCCGCGCCCCGCTCCAGTACTCCCCCAGGATCCCCCACATGCGCCCTACGGTACGCGACGGCGGCTGCCGGCGTACCGCAGGGCGGGGCGGCTGTGGAATACCTAGCCGATCGCTCCCTCTTCCAGCAGGTCCGTCACCAGGGCGGCTATCGGTGAACGCTCCGAGCGGGTGAGGGTCATGTGTCCAAACAGCGGATGGCCCTTGAGCGTCTCCACCACGGCCGCAATTCCGTCATGGCGGCCCACCCGCAGGTTGTCCCGCTGGGCGACGTCATGCGTCAGGACCACCTTCGAGTTCTGGCCGATGCGTGAGAGCACAGTCAGCAGGACGTTCTTCTCCAGGGACTGGGCTTCATCGACAATGACGAAGCTGTCATGCAGCGACCGTCCGCGGATGTGGGTCAGGGGAAGCACCTCGAGCATGCCGCGGTCCAGGACTTCCTCGACCACTTCCTTGGAGACCAGGGCCTCCAGGGTGTCAAAGACCGCCTGGCCCCAGGGCCCCATCTTGTCCGCCTCGCTTCCGGGCAGGTAGCCGAGCTCCTGTCCGCCGACGGCATACAGCGGGCGGAAGACCACCACTTTGCGGTGCTCCCGCCGCTCCAGGACAGCTTCCAGTCCGGCACACAGTGCCAGCGCGGATTTTCCGGTTCCGGCCCTTCCGCCCAGCGAGACTATGCCCACTTCCGGGTCCAGGAGCATGTCGATGGCCAGCCGCTGTTCAGCTGAGCGTCCGTGGAGGCCGAACACGTCCCTGTCCCCGCGGACCAGCCTCACCTGTTTGTCCGCTCCCAGCCGGCCGAGCGCTGAAGACCGGCCGGAGAGCAGCACCAGCCCGGTGTTGACCGGCAGGTCTGCGGCGTCAGGGATGAACACCGGCTGGTGTTCATAGAGCGCACTGACTTCCGCGTCACCGGTTTCGATTTCCGCCATACCGGTCCAGCCGGTATCCCGCACCAGTTCGTTGCGGTACTCGTCGGCGGTAAGGCCCACGGCGGCTGCTTTGACGCGCAGCGGCAGGTCCTTGGAAACCACGGTGATGGTGCGGCCCTCATCGGCGAGGTTCCGGGCAACGGCAAGAATCCGGTTGTCGTTATCTGATCCCCGGATTCCCAGGGGCAGGACTTCAAGGGAAACATGGTTCAACTCCACCCGCAGGGTGCCCCCCGCGTCACCGATCGGCACCGGCCGGTCCAGGCCGCCGTGTTCCACGCGCAGGTCATCAAGCAGGCGCAGGGCCGTCCGGGCGAAATAGCCCAGCTCCGGATCATTGCGTTTGCTCTCCAGTTCGCTGATGACCACCAGCGGCAGGATGACCTCGTGTTCGGCAAAGCGCAGGATTGCCTTCGGATCGGACAGCAGGACAGACGTGTCAAGCACGAATCCCTGGCCAGAGCCGGAAGCACCGGCGGATTCGTGCAGGGATGCTCTGGTTACGGCCACTTAGAACTCCAGTCAGGGACCGCAGGCCCCGAATAGCTAGAAGTGTCTTCTCCGCAGGCCGGCACGGGACGCCGGGCTGCGGCCTCCTGTGCGAACACACAGTGTGTGAGCATCCGGCCTCCGGTTCCATCAGCATGGGGCTGATCGATACGTACAAGCTACGCCCGCGCGCGTGCCTGCGGACACAGGGACACGACGGAGTTCGATTTGTTCACATCATGTTTACCGGGCTGCCGCTTCCGCCCGCGGGGTTAGCCGTGCAGGTGTCCCGGATGGCCCCAGGAGGCCGCTGCTGCCGCGGTTAGGGCGACGATCGCCGGGCCAAGGGCGGCAAGCCCCAGCAGCAGGTATCCGGCGCCCCCGCAGAGCGATCCCAGTGTCAGCGAGCACCAGAGCAGCAGGTACCGGTGCCAGCCGTTGCCGCGCTCCCCGAAGAGGGCAGCGGTTACTTTCTGCCCCAGCTTGACCAGGGTGCCTGTCATGTAGGTAATGCCGATCGACACTTCCCCGCCCCGCTCGAAGACAGCATTGAGCAGGCCCATGGCCGCCGCCAGTGCCGGCGCCAGCACCCATTCGGCCCCGGGCACTGCCGTGCTTGCCCAGGCAGCTCCGAGAACCGCAGCGGACAGGACGCAGATTGCCGGACGGCGGTGCCTGTCCAGGACCCGGCGCAGGGCGGATGCGGCTACTACGCCGAAGAAGAATGCGGCAATGAGGCCAAAGGCCTGCAGGAACCCGCTGAGCGACATATCGGCCACCGAAGCACCGGCGCGCGTGGAATTGCCGGTCATAAAGGAGACGAAGTAACCACCCAGATGCAGGAAGCCGACGGCGTCAACGTAGCCGGCCGTCCAGGCCAGGCCGGAGGCCAGCGCAATTTCCGAGCGGGTGTGCCTGAGCATCGCAGGTGGTACCGGTTAGGACCCGAAACGCCGCTGCCGGCTGGCGTAGTCCCGCAGGGCGCGAAGGAAGTCGACCCGGCGGAAGTCCGGCCAGAGTGCCTCGCAGAAGTAGAACTCGCTGTAGGCGCTCTGCCACATCAGGAAGCCGGAGAGCCGCTGCTCGCCGGAAGTGCGGATCACCAGTTCAGGATCCGGCTGGCCGCGCGTATACAGGTACTCGGAGATCTGCGCGTCGCTCAGTTCGGCGGTGATCTCCTCGATCGGCTTGCCCTGGGCCTGCGCGTCACGGAGCAGTTCCTTGACCGCGTCGACGATTTCCCGCCGGCCGCCGTAACCGATCGCCACGTTTACGTGCAGCCCCGTGGCAGACGCCGTCGCCTCCCCCAGGCGCTCGAGCTGGCACGTGAGCTCGTGGGGAAGGATGTCCAGGGCGCCCACCGGCTGGACCCGCAGGTCGCCCTTCTCCCCCAGCCGGTCCAGGGTGTTGGCAATGATCCCCAGCAGCGGTTCAAGCTCATCCGGGTCACGGTTAAGGTTGTCAGTGGAGAGCATGTACAAGGTCACAACCCGCACGCCGAGTTCCTCGCACCAGCCCAGGAACTCCAGGATCTTGTCCGCCCCGGCCTGGTGCCCGTCCGATGTCGGAGCCCCGGCGAGCTTGGCCCAGCGGCGGTTGCCGTCCACCATCACGCCTATGTGTTCAGGGATGCGGTCCTTGACCAGGCTGCGGCGCAGGCGGCGTTCGTAGTAGGCGTAAACCACACCGGGAAAGCGCACGGGTGACTCACCTGCCTATCGGTCTGAAGGGGTTCCGCGGAACGCGGTAGTTTCTCTTCTCAAGGCTACCGCGCACGGGCTCCCCTCCCGTGCAGGCCGGAGCCGAGCCGCGGCTACCGGAAGGTAACCTACCGGGTCGTAAGTTAGGATTGGCAGCATGAGTTCATTCCCGGAACGAGTACCTGTCCAGCAGGATCCGGAGTCCCGCCAGGCACCGGGACCGCTGGAATCAGCTGTTGAATCCGTAGCCGATGCGCTCGACGTCAAACCCCACCTGCGGGGCTGGCTGCACGCCGGCGCAGCTCCCCTGGCCCTGGCTGCCGGGATAGTGCTGGTTGTCCTTGCCCCGACTCCCGGCACCCGTATCGCCTCTGCCGTGTATGCCCTCACCGGCATCCTGCTGTTCGGCGTTTCGGCGGTTTATCACCGCGGCAACTGGAGCCCGAAGGTCAAGACAATCCTGAAACGGCTGGACCACACCAACATCATGCTGGTGATCGCCGGTTCCTACACTCCCCTGGCGTGGTCGCTGCTGCCGCGGGAAACGGCCGTGGTGCTGCTGGTCATCATCTGGAGCGGCGCGCTGGCGGGAATCGCGTTCCGGCTGCTGTGGCTGCACGCTCCGCGCTGGCTCTACACCCCGGTCTACATTGCCCTGGGCTGCGCAGCCCTTTTCTACATTCCGGATTTCTGGGCCGTGAACACGCCCGCGGCCATCCTGGTGATTGCCGGCGGAGCGGCCTACATTGCCGGCGCTGTCATCTACGCGATGAAACGCCCCAATCCTTCAGTCGAATGGTTCGGCTTCCACGAGATCTTCCACGCCTTCACTCTGGCGGGCTTCACCTGCCATTACATTGCCATTGTGATGGCCGTGCTCTCAGTCCGGGGCTAGTTCCCGCCGGCCAGCTCGGCTTCCAGCTCCGGAGCCGAGTCCACCGGACGGCGGCACACCATGCCGCGGCACACGTAAGCCAAGGCAGGCGCCTCGGTTTCCCGTCCTTCCAGCAGCCCGACACCGCCGGCTTCCCCGTGGGCGATCACCAGTCCCGGTCCGCCGGCACTGCGCCCTGCGGAAAGCAGCCGCGCCACGGCTGTGCGGTCCGTTCCGGTGACGGCCAGCTCCCGCGGTCCGTCCAGGAGGAACTGCCGCACGGCCATGGACCATCCCACGGCCTGCGGAATCGCCGGCCCGGCCCGCCGCACGTGGTCCACGAGTCCTTCGGCAAGGGCACGGTGACGCCCAGGTCCGCCGTAGGAGGCTGACGTCAGCAGCACTCCGGCCAGCAAGGCGGTTCCGCTGGGAACAGCGTCATCGAGCGGGTTCGCTGCGGAATGTCCACCCTGCGCCTGCCGGATCTGCTCCGGTTCGCGCGCAGTATCGGAGAGCCCGTCCGGTCCCAGGAAACGTTCGACGGCGGCCGCCGCCAGCTCCTGCGCCGCATGGTGCCAGCGCGGGTTCCCCGTCGCTGCGTACAGCGCGAACAGGCCTTCGGCGACGCCGGCGTAGTCCTCCAGCAGACCTTCTATGCCCTGCGCCTGCCCGTCGCTTGAAACCCGGCGCAGCGTCCTGCCGTCCCAGTGCACTTCAAGGAGATAGCCTGCAGCGGCCTCGGCGGCCGGCAGCATCCAGTCTTCTGCCATCCCGGCGTCGGCCAATGCCAGGGCTGCGTCGGCAAGGCCGGCGACCGCCAGGCCGTTCCAGCCCGCCACGACTTTCCCGTCCCGTTCCGGCTGCGGACGTTCAGAGCGTGCGGCCGCCAGAGCCGTCCGCGCGTCGTCCCAGATCCGGGACTGGGCTTCATCGGGTACGGCCCTGAACCTTAGCGTGCTGCCCGGCAGGCGGTGCGATGCGCCGTCGTCGGCGTCCAGGTCTAGCAGGTCCAGTGCTGCGGACCCGGCACCCAGGACTGCCTCCAGCTGGGCCCTGGTAAAGACATAGGTTGCTCCCTCCACACGGTGCCCGTCCACCAGGGTGTCGGCGTCCAGGGAAGAAGCGAAGGCACCTCCGGGCACGGCCAGCTCCGCGGCCATCCAGCGTGCCGTCCCGCGGGTCACCCGCAGCGCCAGCGCCTTCACATCAGCGTCTTCCGCCAGGCGGGAGAAGTGCGCGTAGATCCGCAGGAGCTGCGCGTTGTCGTAGAGCATCTTCTCAAAGTGCGGCACCTGCCAGCGGCGGTCGACTGCGTACCGGGCAAATCCTCCGCCGACCTGGTCGTAGATGCCGCCCAGCGCCATGGCCGTGAGGGTGCGTTCGGCAAGTGCTGCCGCGGTGCCCGCCGTCGGAGATCCGCTGTGGGCATGGGCCAGCAAAAAACGCAGCAGGGGTGAGGGCGGAAATTTCGGTGCACCGCCGAATCCGCCGTACTCGGTGTCCTCCGCTGCTGCCAGGGCCTCTACGGCGGCTTCCAGTGCCCGTGCGGAACCAGTATCCGCGTCCGGCGGCCGCACTGTCGCAGAAAGGTCCCCCAGGAGGTTCCGGTTCGCGGCCTGGTTGGACGCAAGGTGGGCGGCTATCTGCTCTGCGCTGCGCTCCACCTCGCTGCGGCGGTCGCGCCAGGCGCCGGATACTGCCTCCAGCACCTGGCTGAAGGACGGGGTGCCCTGCAGCTGGCGGGGCGGAAAGTACGTCCCGGCATAGTAGGTCCTGCCGTCAGGGAGGGTGAAAACGCTCATCGGCCAGCCGCCCTGGCCCGTCAGGGCCTGGGTCGCCGCCATGTAGGCGGAGTCGACGTCGGGACGTTCCTCCCGGTCCACCTTGATGCTGACGAAGTCCCGGTTCAGGACCCGGGCAATCTCCGGGTCCTCGAAGGATTCGTGCGCCATGACATGGCACCAGTGGCATGCCGCGTACCCGATCGAGATGAATACGGGTACATCCCGCCGGCGGGCTTCCTCAAAAGCGCTGTCGCCGAACGGCCACCAGTCCACCGGGTTTCCGGCATGCTGGCGCAGGTAGGCGGAGGCCTGGTTCTTTAGCCGCTCCGCCACGGGGACTATCCTGCCGGGGTGGAATCCGGGCGCCGGGGATCAGCGCCGTCGGCCGCAACGGGTGCCGGCCCGGCGTCGGGCCCGGGAGTCGAAGACGCCTCGGCGGCCTCGGCTGCCGCGTCCTCTGCGGCTTCATCAGCGGCTGAACCGCCGGCAGCCGTTTCATCTCCTTCGCCCGCGACCTGGGAGCGGTACCGGACGCGCCGGATCCGCTTGACCATGTCCCGAATCAGGAACACTACGCACAGGGCCAGGAACAGCGTTGCCAGGAAGCCCAGCAGGCCGGGGGTGATGTCCCCTTCCTCGAGGCCGGGCTTCAGGTCGCCCTCGATCGGTGAGGTGACAGTGAGGGTGAGGCTGTACAGCAGGTTCACGGAGTTTCTCTCTCTTGGCAGAAGGCGGCGCACTGAGGCGCCGGATCTACCCTCTATCGTATGCCAGCGAAGAGGTCGGTTTCAGGCACCTGTGACGGGACCCGGGATTCGATCAGCGAATAGTCTTCCCACGGCCAAACCTGCCGCTGCATGTCGGTGCTCACGGCGAAGAAGAAACCGTCGGGGTCCACCTGGGTGCGGTGGGCCTTCAGCGCCGCATCACGCACGGGGAAGTACTCTCCGCAGTCGATCTGCGTAGTGGTGGGATGCAGCGGAGCCGGAGGCTGGTTTCCTTCGGTGTCCGTTTCCAGCCAGGCAGCCAGCCGTTCTGCGTACGGAGAGTCGAGTCCGGCCTTGGTCAGCGCTTCGTGAAGCGCGCGGAAGCGCTCCGGGTTGAACCCGCGGTCATAGTAGAGCTTCAGCGGTTCCCAGGGAGCACCGGTACCCGGGTACTTCCCGGCGTCACCGGCGGCATGGAAAGCCTCCACGGCAACCTTGTGCGCCATGATGTGGTCGGGGTGGGGGTAGCCGCCGTTTTCGTCGTAGCTGATGATCACATGCGGACGGAACTCACGGACCAGCTTCACCAGCGGAGCTGCCGCTGTTTCAAGCGGACGCAGGGCGAAGCATCCGGCGGGCAGCTCCGGCAGCGGGTCCCCTTCGGGAAGGCCGGAGTCCATGAAGCCCAGCCAGCGGTGCTCAATGCCCAGGGCCGCCTGGGATGCCGCCATTTCGCTGCGGCGCAGACCGGCGAGGTCGCGCTTCGCAGCCGGGATGTCGGCGGCGGCAGGGTTGAGCACGTCTCCGCGCTCTCCGCCCGTGCAGGTGGCAACCATCACGCGCACCCCCTGGGCGGCGTAGGACGCCATGGTGGCTGCACCCTTGCTGGCCTCGTCGTCGGGGTGGGCATGAACCGCCAGCAGGCGCAGTTCTCCGGGCACTGAATGGGTTTCGCTGGACAACGCGGTTACTCCTGACAGCCGGCGGAACGCGCCGACGAGAATGTTCGATAAAATGAAACAGTGAGCATTGAGGACAACACAGGGGACAGCACCGGGGACAACACTGCCGGCGTACCGGTTGCCGAGCGCCCCGGGGACGGTCTGTCGTCCGAGACAAGATTAGCCAATCGGTATGGCGCACCCAAGCCGGGACTCAGCGCCCGGACCAAGATTGTCCTGGGCTCACTGGCCGGAGCCGCGGCAGTTGGCGCCGTGATCTTCATGGCCATTCCTTCCGGGGCAGGGACGCTGACGTCCAAGGACGTCGGATTCACCATCCCGGATGCCGCGTCCGCCGTCGTTGACTTCAATGTCACCAAGCCCGCCGACGCCACTGTTGACTGTGCCGTGCAGGTCCTGAGCGAGAGTTACGCGGTGGTCGGATGGAAAACCGTCCGGATCCCCCCGTCCCAGGACGCAACCGTATCCCTGAGCACCTCGCTGAGGACCGATTCCCTGGGAGTCACAGGCGGCGTCAACGCGTGCTGGATCGTGGAGCAGGATTCCTAGCCGCTTTCTGCCGCCAAAAACGCCCGCCGGAGAAACCCGCCCCGTGTGTCTTGGGTTTATGCCTCCTGCTGACTAGTATGGAGGCTACGTTATGCCCCGCCCAGGTGATCGCCGGAAAAATCCGAGCAAACCGGTCACCGTCCGGCGGGGTCTTTGCTTGTTAGGCCATCCAGCCTTCCAGCAATTTCAGCCAAGCCGAACCTGTTTTATGAGTTCGGATGTCATATAAGGAGAGACCCGTGTCTACCAACAGCGCATCTGTCGCCTGGCTCACGCAAGAGTCTTACGACCGCCTGAAGGCGGAGCTGGACCACCTTTCCGGCCCGGGCCGGAGCGAAATCGTTGCACGAATCGAACAGGCACGGTCCGAAGGCGACTTGAAGGAGAACGGCGGCTACCACGCCGCCAAGGAGGAGCAGGGCAAGGCTGAAGCCCGTATCCGCCAGCTGACGCAGCTCCTTGAAAACGCGCATGTCGGCGAAGCTCCGGCGGATGACGGCGTGGTGGAACCCGGCATGCTGGTTGAAGCCAAGATTGCCGGAGACCCGGAACGGTTCCTGCTGGGCTCCCGCGAGATCGCCGGCGACAGCGACATTGACGTTTACAGCGAGAAGTCACCCCTTGGTGCGGCCATCAACGGCCTGCGTGCCGGCGAATCGACGTCCTACACGGCGCCGAACGGCAAGAGCATCTCCGTGGAGATCGTCTCGGCTACTCCGTACACCGGATAAGCCGAACGGCTTCTTACGAACGGGTCCGCCAGCCGGCGGGCCCGTTCCTGTTTTCCGGGCCCTTTTCCACGCCGGTCCTCCGGCGCCGCAGCAGGATCGCGGCGGCCACTCCCCCGGCTGCGCCGAAAAGGTGGGATTGCCAGGACACCCCGGCTGCCGTCGGCAGCACGCCCCACAGCAGTGAGCCGTAGATCAGGAAAAGCACCCCGCCCAGCAGGATCTGCAGCAGGTCCCGGTTGTAGAACCCGCGGACCATCAGGTAGGCGAACAAGCCGAACACGACGCCGGAAACGCCGATGGTCAGTCCCCCGCCGAAAAGCCACACCCCTATGCCGGAGGCGAGCCAGCAGATGGCCAGCACGGCCCCGAAGCGGCGCAGCCCTTCCAGCAGGACGAGGAACGCGAACGCCAGCAGCGGCAGCGAGTTGCTGATCAGGTGGCCGGTGCCGGCATGCAGCAGCGGCGAGAACAGGATGCCGTCCAGTCCTTGCAGCTGCCGCGGAAGAATTCCCAGGCCAGGAAGCAGCGTGGTCTGGAAAGGCAGGGTCAGGAAATAGATGATCCACAGGCCCGCCGTGAAGCAGGCAGCAACTGCCAGTGCGCTTTTCGCCCGCTGCTTCATGGCTTAGCCGTGGAGGACTACGGGTTGGAAGCCTTCGGCCCGCAGGTTCTGCAGCACCTTCTCACAGTGCTCGTGACCCTTGGTTTCCATGTTGATGGTGATTGCCACGTCGCCCATGCTGATCGATCCTCCAACCCTGGTGTGGTCCACTCCGGTGACGTTGGCGTCGGATTCGGCGATGATCCGCGAAATCGTGGCCAGCGAGCCCGGACGGTCATCCAGCAGCATCCGCACAACCAGGTAGCGGCCGGCGGCGGCGAGGCCGCGCTGGATCACTTTCAGCATAAGCATCGGATCGATGTTTCCGCCCGAGAGGATCACTGCCGTGGTGCCGGGATTCTGGATTTTCCCGTCGAGCAGCGCTGCGACGCCCACCGCGCCTGCGGGTTCAACCACCAGCTTGGCGCGTTCCAGCAGGAAGATGAGGGCGCGGGCCAGTGAGTCTTCGCTAACCGTGACGACGTCGTCGACGAGTTCCTTGATGATCGAGAAAGGCAGCTGGCCAGGCCTGCCCACGGCGATGCCGTCAGCGATGGTGGAGACCTTGCTCAGCGGCACCAGGGCATCTGCTGCCAGGGAGGGAGGGTAGGCTGCGGCGTTCTCGGCCTGGACACCGATGATCCGCACTTCTCGGCCCAGTTCCTTGGCCCGTTCCTTGATTGCGACGGCGACGCCGGCCAGCAGCCCGCCGCCGCCGACGCCCATCAGCACGGTGTCCAGGTGCGGGATCTGCTCCAGCAGTTCCAGGCCCAGGGTTCCCTGTCCGGCGACGATGTCCACGTTGTCGAAGGGGTGCACGAACACGGCACCGGTTTCATCGGCGTAGCGCTGTGCCTCGGCCAGCGCCTCATCTACGTTGTGGCCGTGCAGCACCACCTCGGCGCCGTGGCCCTGCGTTGCAGCGAGCTTCGGCAGGGCGACGCCCAGGGGCATGAAGATCCTGGCCTTGATGCCAAGCCGGGCTGCCGCTACCGCGACGCCCTGGGCATGGTTGCCGGCCGAAGCCGCCACCACGCCGCGGGCCTTCTGTTCTTCACTGAGCTTGGCCATCCGGACGTAGGCACCGCGGACCTTGAAGGAGCCTGCGCGCTGGAGGTTCTCACACTTGAGGTAGACCTCGGATCCGGTGAGCCGTCCCAGGGCGCGTGACTGCTCAATGGGAGTGTGGGCAATAACCCCGTCCAGCAGCTTTGCCGCCGCCTGGATGTCGTCAAGGGTTACTGGCAGCTGGGGCGAATCGGTCAACGTGGGTTCTCTTCTGTGGTTGCGGTGGGTTCTCTGTCCTGGCCTGCTCCGGATTCCGGACTCCCGGGGTCCTCATCCTCGTCCCCGGGTTCAGGTGGAGCGGCGCCGGGCGGGCCGAATTCGCCGTCCCGGGCGAGGGCGGGGTCGTTCTCCCATTGCCGGCCGGCAATGTAGCGCACCGTGGCATTGAGGATCGCCAGGAGGGGAACGGCGAAGAGTGCACCGGCGATCCCGGCGACCAGGCTGCCGCCTGTCACGGCCAGGATCACGGCCAGGGGGTGCAGGGAGACGGCCTTGCCCATGATCAGCGGCTGAAGGATGTGGGACTCGATCTGCTGGACCACCAGCACGATGATGAGCATAAAGACTGCGTTGGGCCAGCCGTTGGCCACCAGGGCGAGCAGCACGGCGATCGAGCCGGTCACGAATGCGCCGATGAGCGGGATGAAGGAACCAAGGAACACCAGGACGGACAGCGGAAGGGCCAGCGGCACGCCGATCAGTGCGGCACCGCCGCCAATGCCGACGGCGTCGATGAACGCCACCACCAGCTGGACCCGGACGTAGTTGGTCATCGATTCCCAGCCGCGGATACCTGCGCCGAAGGCAGCCGGACGTGCGCGGCGCGGCATCAGCCCAACGGTGAAGCGCCAGATCTTTCGTCCGTCCAGCAGGAAAAAGACCAGGGCGAACAGCGCCAGCAGGATGCCTGCGGCGAAGTGCCCGGCGCCCGTGCCGACGCTCACGGCACCGGAGAGGATGCTGGCGGAGTTGTTTTGCAGCGCAGACGTTGCCTCATTGAGGAGGCTGTCGATCTGGGTTGAGGTGACCCGCAGGGGCCCGTCAGCGAGCCAGCCCTGCACCTGGTCGAAACCGCTGAGGACCTCGTCCCACAGGTCCCGGAAGCCCAGTGCCAGTTGCCGGCCCACCAGGGTCAGCGCTGCAACGATGAGGCCCAGGAAGGAAACGATGGTGACGGCGACGGCCAGGCCGGAGGGCACCTTGTTTCGGCGCAGCCACGAGCTGATCGGGGCAAGCAGCCCGGCCAGGAGGGCAGCGATCATCAGCGGAATGATCAGCAGGGAGAAGTGTCCCAGCAGCCAGACCAGTCCGGCGCTGACAACAAGTACCACCCCGAGCCGCCAGGCCCAGGATGCGCTCACCCGCAGTGCGTAGGGAACGTCGTCACCTGCACGGTTGGAGCGCACCGCTGCGGCCTGAACGGCCTTGGGCGCGGCAACCCTGCGCGCATGTGGTCTCATGGGCTCATCTTTCCATATTCGGCTGGTCATTCCCTGACCTTTACGCCGCCCCGAAATCAGAGGGCGGCCAGGATTCCCCACACGGCGCTGAACTCCGCGCCGGGTTCCAGCCAGCGCAGTCCTTCGCCGGAATTGAAACAGTTGGCCGGAGCCGTCATGGGCTCCAGGGCCACCGCGCAGTCCCTGCCCGGGAACTTGTCCGTAACGAAGACGTGGACATAGCAAAACTCCGCTTCTGCCCAAAGCTGGACGCTGCGCCCGTCGGGTGCGGTGAGCCGGTGGCGGAAGAGTCCGTCACGCGGGGTGAGGTCCGTGAACGCGGCATCCAGGTCGAGTTCGCCAACCCGTTTGCCTGAGCGCAGGTCGTCGCTGCCCTCCGCGGGCACATGCCCGTTGGGGATCAGGGCAGCGTCCGTGCTCAGCCGCGTGCCGGCGTCGACCTGCAGCACAAGGTCCTCGCTGGGCACCTCGCCCAGGCGAAGGAACGGGTGGGCACCCAGCGCGAACGGTGCAGTCCGTGTGCCCAGGTTCCTCAGTCCCTGGCGGACCCGCAGTCCACCGTCGGCGTCAAGGCTGTAGCGGACCTCGTGGACCAGGTGGAACGGGTAGCCGTGCTGGGGGAAGATTTCGGCGCTGAGCAGCACTGACTCCGGCGTGCTTTCCACAAGGCTGTATCCGGTGTTGCGGAGGAGTCCGTGAATTGCGTTCTGCAGCTTGGGCTCTGTGACATCCAGCTGCTGTTCCTGTCCATCCAGCTGCCAGCGTGCGCCTGCGATCCGGTTGGCCCAGGGCGCCA
Organism: Arthrobacter gandavensis; assembly: GCF_039528575.1. Lineage (NCBI taxonomy): Bacteria > Bacillati > Actinomycetota > Actinomycetes > Micrococcales > Micrococcaceae > Arthrobacter > Arthrobacter gandavensis. The sequence continues at coordinate 63,890 of NZ_BAAALV010000007.1, read as the reverse complement.
GGAGGATCCCGGCAGCCGATGGCGGAATGCTCTCGTCGGCATAGGTTTCCACCAGCTGCGTACCGGCCACCGTGTAGCTGCGCAGCCCTCCGCCCAGGGAGGCGACGACGACGGCGGCGTCTCCCCTTTCCAGGCGGTATTGAGTTCCCGTTGCCGGCAGGGCTGCATCCGTGGTCCCAAAAGTCATCCTCTAAGCCTAGACCCGGCACCGCCCCGCACCGCCAGCGCGCACCTCATTCCTCGAAGTGTGTCCTGACCCGGTCGCTAACCGCTGCCACCACCCCTGCGGCAACGCTGCGGATCTTGATGTTGCGGGTGTTGGAGACACTGCGCAGGATCTCCACCGCCGATTCCTGGCTGCAGCCGTTCTGGGCCATGATGATGCCCACTGCAATATCCACTACGGTTCGGGACTCCAGGGCCGCCTGGAGGTTCCGTGCCCGGTTCAGGTGGCCGTCGATCCGCAGCGCCAGCCTCAGGCTTCTTGATGCATCGGCAGCCGTCCGCTCCACCATCCGCAGTGTTCGGGGCTGGAACAGGTGCGGCCGGGGCGAAAACGCGCAGAGGGCACCGCGCGCACTGCCCTCCAGCGCCAGTGGAACCGCGGCCAGGCTCCGAACGCCGTCCTCGGCGCAGCTGCCGGGGAAACCGCGCCAGCGGCGTTCGGTCCAGGCATCCGTAACCACAACGGGCATACCCGTTGAGATGGCCTCCGCCGCGGGTCCGGGTTCGGCAAACGCAGGCTCTGCCATCCTGGCCGTGCGGTCGCCGCTGTGCCCTTCGGCCCGCGTTCGGCGGGGACGGTCGATAAGCAGCGAACATCCCAGCACCTGGTTTCCCAGCAGCGCCAGGGCCAGCACGGCAGCTTCGGACAGATAGGCCTGCAGTTCCTCCGCGCCCAGCAGAAGCTCCTGGAAGGCGGCGGCCGGCTCCGGATTCACCTCAGTCACGATTCCCCCTCGATCAGTGACTCCAGATGTTACGGACCTGCCCCTGCCCGCAGAAGCGAAACCGGCTTAAACAGCGGCGGGACCGCAGCTTCTGCGCTGCGGTCCCGCCAGTGTTGCCGTTACCCGGCCCGGTGCGTGCGTTAGTCGTCGCCGCGCAGGATCGCCAGGATGCGGATGATTTCCACGTACAGCCAGACCAGCGTGACGGTCAGGCCAAAGGCGGCGGTCCAGGAGTAGCGCTGCGGCGCACCGGCCTTGACGCCCTGCTCGATGGACGTGAAGTCCATGATCAGGGAGAAAGCAGCCAGGCCAACGGCCAGCAGGCCAATGATGATGCCCAGCGGAATGCCGGCAATCTCCACGCCGCGGACGCCCCACGGATCATCGACGACGCCGAAGATCATCAGGCCGACGTTCACCAGGGAGAACACCGCGTAGCCGATGATCGCAATCATGAAGAAGCGCATTGCCTTCGGCGTTGCCCGTACCTTGCCGCTCTTGAACAGGACAAGGGTCACAGCGAAGACGGCAAGGGTTCCGACGACGGCCTGCAGGCCGATCCCCGGGTACATTGCGTCCAGCACGGCGGTCAGGGCGCCAAGGAACATGCCTTCAAGAAGCGCATAGCCAAGGATCAGCGCGGGAACCGGTTCACGCTTGAAGGAGTTGACCAGGCCCAGGGCAAAACCGCCCAGCGCACCCACGATCATCAGCAGGCCGGCCGCACCGGGCAGGACGAAGACGGGGATTGCAGCGCCCAGCAGGACAACTGCCAGGCAGCCGAGGGTCTTCATGATGACGTCGTCGTACGTCATCCGCCCTGTCTCCCGCGGACCGGCCGCAGGTGCTGAGTAAAGGTTCTGCAGATCCTGCGGGCTCATTGGGTCCTGGCCCGCGAAGGGGCCGCCTGCAGGAACGGTGGGCGCTCCGCCGCGGGTTTGGGCACGGAAATTCTTTCCGTTGAAAACCGGGTTGCCGCCTAGTGCCATGAAAGTGTCCTCCATCTTGGGGGGCTTGGTTAAAGTTCAGCCTACCAATGTGAACGTACGGGCAGGGAGGATGATTCCGGCGCGGCCGGCGCGTTTGGTAACGGTTTGGTACGCAGGGGGGCCAAAACCTTCCCGGGACTTCCATAATGAAGCACCCCGGCTCGGTCGTTACCTGATCGCGACACAACGTCGCACAATCGGTCACCCCACCGAAACAATCGCCGGGTAGCATGATCACCATTCGTGACTCACATCACAAGGTCACATATAAATTGCGCCGACAAACGGCGCATATATACCCCCGGCGGAGGTAATTCACTTTGGGAAGAATATCGGCACTCGCCCGGTATATGGGGATGCTAGTGGCGGTGGTCGGCGTATTTGCCGGCCTGCTGCTTGCTGCCCCAGCCGTGCATGCAACGACAGCTCCACCCCCGGCATCGGAATCCCCGGCGCCGGAGAGCAGTACCGAAGCAACACCGCAGGAATCCGGCAACTCCGAAGGGGATGAAGAGACCGACGGCGCGGAGTACCAGGACCGCATCAGCGGCGTCCTGCGTAACGCCGGCGCACCGGTTGCCGGCGTCACCATCAAGGCCAGCGGCAACGGTTATGAGGCCGAAACGGAAACCGCAGAGAACGGATCCTGGTCCATCGGGGTACCCGAACAGGGTGCGTTCGAGGTGGAACTGGATGAATCCACCCTTCCCGAAGGCGTGGCGCTGGCCGAGGGCCAGCAAAACCCGCGCACCGTGACCTTCGCCGGAACATCGAACATCACCACCCTCTTCCTCCTGGGCGAAGGCATTGTCCTTCAGGGCGATACCTTCGGCACCAAGCTCATAGAGCGCGCGGTCGCCGGGCTCAGCTTCGGACTGCTGCTGGCGCTTAGCGCCGTCGGCCTGTCCCTGATCTTCGGCACGACCGGACTGACGAACTTCGCACACGGCGAGATGGTGACGTTCGGCGCAGTCCTCGCCTTTGGGTTCTCCGCACTCGGCCTGCCCCTCTGGCTCGCCTTGATACTGGCGGTGGTCGGCGGCGCCGGCCTGGGCTATGTGCAGGACGCCGGGTTGTGGCGGCCGCTGCGCAAGCGGGGAACCGGCCTGGTCCCCATGATGATCGTGAGTATCGGCCTTGCACTCGCCCTGCGCTACACCATCCTCTTCTTCTTCGGCGGGGCAACCCAGCAGCTCCCCGCGTCGCAGAGTCCCATGCTGGAACTGGGACCGATCTCCATCTCGCGGAACAACCTGGTTTCGCTCGCCGTCTCGCTGGTCGTGATCCTCATCGTGGCCGCCCTGCTGCTGCGCACGCGGATCGGCAAGGCCACCCGCGCCGTCGCCGACAACCCTCCCCTGGCCGCAGCCTCAGGCATCGACGTCGACCGCGTGATCCGCATTGTCTGGATGGCAGGCGGCGCGCTGGCAGCACTCGGCGGCATCCTCTGGGCCTATTACCGCCCCGGTGTCTCCTTCAACATGGGCCAGCAGATCCTTCTGCTGATCTTTGCGTCCGTGACCCTGGGCGGACTCGGCACCGTTTTCGGCGCCCTGATCGGCTCGATCATCGTGGGCCTCTTCGTGGAGATCTCCACCCTCTGGCTCGAGGCGGACCTGAAGTACGTCGGCGCGCTGCTCATCATGATTCTCGTCCTCCTGGTTCGGCCGCAGGGTATCCTCGGCCGCCGAGAGCGCATAGGTTAGGGGCCTCGACATGGACTTTGGAAACATCCTGCTGGGTGCAGTCAACGAATTCTTCACACCCACCACTGCGGCTTATGCGCTGGCAGCCCTAGGGCTGGCCGTGCACTTCGGCTACACCGGCCTGCTGAACTTTGGCCAGGCCGGCTTCATGGCAATCGGGGCCTACGGCTTCGCCATCCCCACGTTGAGCTTCAATGCTCCCCTGCCCGTAGCGCTGCTGATCGCGATGCTTGCATCTGTCGCGTTTGCGGTGCTGCTCGGACTGCCAACGCTGCGCCTCAGGGCGGACTACCTGGCAATCGTGACCATCGCCGCGGCGGAAATCGTCCGCTACGTGGTGACCACCAACGGCCTGACGGAAGTCACCGGATCGGCCAACGGCCTGGCCGCGTTCGAAGGCGGCTTCTATTCGCTCAACCCCTTCGCACCCGGCCAGTACAATCTGGGCCCGTTCAGCCTGAACGAACGGGACCTCTGGATTCGAGTTGTTGCCTGGACCGTCGTCGCACTGGCCTGCGTAGTGATCTGGCTGCTGGTCCGCAGCCCCTGGGGCCGTGTGGTCAAGGGCATCCGCGAGGATGAGAACGCCGTCCGGTCGCTGGGCAAGAACGTCTACGCCTACAAGATGCAGGCACTGATCATCGGCGGCCTGCTCGGTTCACTGGCAGGCATCATCTTCACGCTCCCCCGCGGAGCGGTGCAGCCGGCAAACTACGGAACAGAACTGACGTTCTTCCTCTACACGGCGCTGCTGCTCGGCGGCATGTCCACGGTGCTGGGTCCGGTGATTGGCGCCATGATCTTCTGGGCCGTGCTCTCACTGACCCAGGGCCTTCTCTACGGGGCAATCGAGTCCGGGGCCATCACCTTCCTGAACACTACCCAGGCCGGGCAGCTGCGTTACATCCTTGTAGGTGTAGCCCTCATGCTGCTGATGATATTCCGGCCGCAGGGCGTGCTGGGCAATAAGAAGGAGCTGTCATTCGCATGAGCCATCAAGCAGAAAGCCCGCAGCCGGCACGCCGGCCCGGTGCCCACGCTGCCGAGCCCGCGGTGGAAACCGCACCGGCCGGGGCAGCGCCGGCGGAGGCAATCCCGTTGGATGCAGCACCGGCCGAAACTGACCAGCACGCAAGCTGGGCCGGTAACAAGTACATGAACGATGACCGTCCGATCGCCGCCGGCGACGTTGGTCCCGGGTGCCGCAAGCGCGATCCGATCCTGGTTGCCTCCAACGTGACCCGCACGTACGGCGGAATCCACGCCGTCGACGTCGAACACGTTGAGGTTCCACGGAACAAGATCACCGCCCTGATTGGTCCGAACGGTGCTGGCAAGACCACATTGTTCAACCTGCTCACTGGGTTCGATACCCCGCAGTCCGGGGAATGGAAGTTCGAGGACCGTGACCTTGCGGGCGTTTCCGCCTACAAGGTGGCACGGCTGGGCATGGTCCGCACCTTCCAGCTGACCAAAGTCATGGGCAAGCTGACGGTGCTGGAGAACATGCGCCTTGGTGCTAACGAGCAGCCGGGAGAGGCCCTGCGGCGGGCACTGTTCCGGCCGCTGTGGAAAAAACGGGAGAACGAAATCACCGAGCAGGCCGACGCCCTGCTGGCGAAGTTCAAACTCGACACCAAGCGCAGCGACTATGCCGCGTCCCTTTCCGGCGGCCAGCGCAAGCTCCTGGAAATGGCGCGCGCCCTGATGGTCAATCCCAAGCTGGTGATGCTGGATGAGCCAATGGCAGGCGTGAACCCGGCGCTGACACAGTCGCTGCTGGACCACATCAAGAACCTGAAGGCCGAAGGCATGAGCGTTCTTTTCGTGGAACACGACATGCATATGGTCCGGCACATTGCCGACTGGGTGATCGTGATGGCCGAGGGCAAGGTTGTTGCGGAAGGACCGCCGTCCGAGGTCATGAAGGACCAGGCCGTGATAGATGCCTACCTTGGCGCGCACCACGACGTCGACCTTGGTGACTCTGAGGGCTTCGAAAAGCTGGAAGCGGTCCTCGAGAAGGACCCCGCTTCAGACATACAGGGCGGCGAGGGACTGGCCCCCGTGACCATCCAGGAACGTAAGGACATGGCATGAGCGCTGAGGATTTCGAGGGCGACTCGGTCGTCAAGGTCACCGACCTGGTGGCCGGCTATATTCCCGGGGTGAACATCCTCAACGGGTGTTCGATCGAAGCCCGGCGCGGGGAGCTAATCGGAATTATCGGACCGAACGGTGCCGGCAAGTCCACGCTGCTCAAGGCGATGTTCGGCCTGGTAAAGGTCCACTCCGGCACCGTCATGGTGCGCGGCCAGGACCTGACCGGGCTGAAGGCCAACAAGCTGGTCAGCCGCGGCGTGGGGTTCGTTCCGCAGAACAACAACGTGTTCGCTTCACTCACCATCGAAGAGAACCTGCAGATGGGCCTGTACCAGCAGCCGAAGAACTTCAAGGAACGTTTTGATTTCGTGGCGGATCTGTTCCCTGAGCTGAAGAAGCGGCGCAGCCAGCGGGCAGGTTCCCTTTCCGGCGGCGAACGGCAGATGGTTGCCATGGGACGGGCCCTCATGATGGAACCGGCCGTGCTGCTGCTGGATGAGCCTTCGGCAGGCCTCTCCCCCGTGAAGCAGGATGAAACGTTCCTGCGGGTTCATGAGATCAACCGTGCCGGTGTCTCCGTGATCATGGTGGAGCAGAACGCCCGTCGCTGCCTGCAGATCTGCGACCGTGCCTATGTGCTCGACCAGGGCAAGGACGCGTACACCGGTACCGGGCGTGAGCTGATGAAGGATCCCAAGGTCATCCAGCTGTACCTCGGTACCCTCGCCGATACGGCGTAGTCCCCTGTCAGGTCAGTGCCCGTCTGGAGCTTCGGCTCCGGGCGGGCACTCGGCGTTAAGCGGCCGTCCCTCCGGTGAGCTTCCGCACCGCCCTGCCTGCCTGCCTGCCTCATCCTTGGAGGCCGGGCTGACCCGTCCTTGCAGTCGGCGTCAACCCGTTCGCTGGAGGCCCCGCCCCTTCCCGAACTCGTCCGGCACGCGGACAGCAAAGGGCCCCTGCAGAAGCAGGGGCCCTTCGAGTGGTGCGGTAGTGATGCCGGTGAGTCAGGCCTGCTTAGAGCTTGCCCACCTCGGAGCGGCTGGGGACCGGCTTGTTGTCGGCGTCGAACTGGTAGATGCCGATGTAGGCCTCGGTCGGGTCGCCGTTCTCATCGAAGCTGACGGGTCCTGAGTAGCCGTCGTAGTCGATGTCGCCGCCGCCGCGCAGGATGGTTACGCAGCCTGCAAAGTCGAAGCACTTCTCGCCTTCAGCGGAGACACCCTGCAGTTCGGCGGCCATTGCTGCGCCGTCCGTGCTGCCGGCTGCTTCTGCGGCCAGGGCCAGCATGGTCACTGCGTCGTAGCTTTCACCGGCGTAGGCCCAGTCCTTCAGGGCCGGGTCGATGCCCAGCAGCGCGTCCTTGAAGTTGTCGGAAGCGAACGGGCCCGGGATGGTGCCCTGTGCGCCTTCAAGCGTTCCGGCCTCGAGGTCGGCACTGTAGTCGGACGTGTTGCCGTCAACGAAGAAGATCTGCGACGGATCAACGCCCTTGCCGGTGAGCAGCGGTGCAATGCTCTTGGCCTGGTCGAAGCTGATGACCACGATTGCGTCCGGGTTTGCACTGGTTACAGTGTCCACCTGGCTGCTGAACTGCGAGTCGCCTTCGTTGAACATCGACTCTGCGACAACCTGGCCGCCTGCTGCCTCAACCGAGCCCTTGATGTTGGACTGCAGGCCGGTGCCGTAAGCATCGTTGAGCACGATCATGCCCACGGTCTGGGCACCGCACTCCATGATGTAGTTGCCCAGGGTGCGGCCCTGGAGAACGTCGGAGGGAGCGGTGCGCCAGTACAGGCCGTTGTCGTCCCAGTCTGTGAAGTCCGGGGACGTGTTGGCCGGCGAGAACTGGATGACTCCGGCGCCGGTGATCTGGTTGATGACGGTCTTGGAAACACCGGAAGAAGCGGCACCGACGATGGCGCTGACATCCTGGCTCAGGAGGTCGGTGACGGACTGGGTGGCGATGTCCGTGGTGGTGTCGCCGGAGTCGCGGTGGACAACCTCAACCGGCTGGCCAAGGACGCCGCCCGCTGCATTGATTTCTTCAATGGCCAGATCAACGCCGGCAATTTCCGGCGGGCCGAGGAAGGCGAGGGCGCCTGTGGTCGGCAGCAGGGTCCCGAGCTTGAGCGGGGCATCCGTGGTTCCCGTGGAGGCGGGAACCGCTGAAGGATCGCCCTTCTCTCCGGGATCCTCTCCGGTGCCGCCCTGGCTTTCCGGGCAGGAAAGGACAGAACTGTTTGCTGCTGCTGACGAAGAATCCTCGGACGGTGAGGAGTCGGTTCCGGAGTCGCCGCCGCTGCCACAGGCTGAAGCAAACAGGGCAACGCCCAAGCCCAGTGCTGCCATCTTTGCTGCGCGGCCGTACCCATCCCCGAGGCCAAGCGGCCCGGTCTTGCGAAGTGCAGTCATGTAGTTTTTCTCCCCGATCGAAAGGCGGGTGCCTTTGATGCCGTAATCAGGTGTTCCTGATAAGAGAAAAAGCTAGTGGAATAATGTGACGAAGATAAGAGCTTCCGGTTACAGCCTTGTAACGCTCATCACACCCGAGACCTGCATGTTGCACGATGCTCAAGTGCGTGGTTTAAGATAGCTCACTTTGTACCCCAGGTCGGACTCGAACCGACAACACACAGATTTTAAGTCCGCTGCCTCTGCCATTGGGCTACTGGGGCGCCCGCACATCGGAAGACCGGCGAACAAGCCGGATCCAAGCGCATAAACCAGCCTACTTTAGCGCCGCTGGAGCACAGAAACCGCCTGGCTCCAACCAGCCTGCACACCC
>NZ_BAAALV010000007.1:0-55329 GCF_039528575.1 Arthrobacter gandavensis | reverse complement strand
GTCGGCCGCCGCTGTATGGCAGTTTCGCTGTACTTACTTGGCTGCGGGCTTCTTGGCAGGCGTTGCCGCCTCCACGAATGCCTTGCGCGGGTTCTTCAGGTGCATCAGCTGCGTGAAGTCGCGGCCGAACCAGAAGTTCGAGGCCCAGCCGGAAATCACGCGGAACTTGCGCTCGAACATCGGCATGGCCATGCCGTGGTATCCGCGGTGGGCCAGCCAGGCCGGGAGGCCCTTCATGCCGAAGCCCATGATGTTGGCAACGCCCTTGTACTGGCCCATGCCGGCTACAGCGCCGAGGTTCTTGTGGCGGTATTCAACAACCTGGCCCTCACCGTAGCGGTCGGCAAGCAGGTTCTTGGCCAGGCGCTTGGCCTGGCGAACTGCGTGCTGGGCGTTCGGAACGCAGAAGCCGCCTACGCCGCCACCGGTGAGGTCCGGCACAGCCGAAACGTCGCCGGCCGCCCATGCGCCTTCCAGGGGGCCGTCGTCGCCGGTGATCCGCAGTTCGGCGTTGGCACGCACGCGGCCGCGGTCGTCGATCGGGAAGTCGGTGGCGCGAACCATCGGGTTGGCCTGAACACCGGCGGTCCAGATGAGGGTGTCCGCTTCGAATTCACCGGCCGGGGACTTGTCTGCCATGTTGATGAGCTTCAGCAGGCCGCCTTCGGCGCTGGCCAGCGAGGTGTTGAGCAGGACTTCAATGCCGCGCTCACGCATGGAGGCGACAACCCATTCGGCCTGGTCGGGCTTGACCTCGGGCATCACGCGGCCCATTGCTTCGATCATGACGAAGCGCAGGTCTTCACGCTTGAGGCGGTTGTTCTCGCGCACGGCGCCGCGTGCCATGTCTTCGATTTCGGTGATGGTCTCGATGCCGGCGAAGCCGCCGCCGACGACGACGAAGGTCAGCGCGCGTGCGCGGGCCGCCTGGTCTGTCATGAGGGATGCGGTTTCGATGCGCTCGAGCACCTTGTTCCGCATTTCAACGGCTTCTTCGATGGTCTTCATACCGATGCCAACCTCGGCGAGGCCCGGAATCGGGAAGGTGCGCGTCACGGAACCGGCAGCCATGACGACGTCGCGGTAGCTGAGTTCGAACGGTGCGCCGCCGTCTGCGGGCTCCACCGTTGCGGTGTGCGTGGCGTGGTTGATGGCCACGACCTTGCCGGAGATCAGCTCGGTGTCCTTCAGGTGCATGCGGTGGGAAACAACCGCGTTGCGGGCGTTGATGGTGCCGGCGGCTACCTCGGGAAGGAAGGGCTGGTAGGTCATGTACGGCAGCGGGTCCACTACCGTAACGATCCCGCCGTTGGCCTTGACCTTCTTTTGGAGGTTCTTGGCTACGTACAGACCGACGTAGCCACCGCCAACCACCAGAACGCGGGGACGATCAGAGAATTGTGTTTGCGATGCCATGGGCAACATCCTACCCGACTTGTGAAAGTCTTCACTAAGTCGCACGAATAGATTTCTTTACCTTTCGCCGCAGCCGTGGACGGCTTTCACAGGCCAGGTGCTGAATACGCCTGCCAGCATGCCGCTAGCGCTGCGGAGCCGGTGCCGCCGGGTGTTCAAGGTCATCTTCGCGTGCCTCGTCGTCCGTTGCGGGTTCGGGGTCCGGCTGCCCGGTTTGGGCCGAGCGTTTCACTCGAAGGACGGCTATGGCTCCGCCGGCCCCTACAAGCAGAATCAGGCCGCCGAAACCGAGGACCAGCCCTGCAGGGAGCGGGTCGTTCCCGGCCCGCGGGTCTGCTGCTTCCGGAACCTGCGGCTCCGGAATATCCGGAAGGCTCTGGCCCGGCGGCGGCGCGGGGGCGTCTGCGGCCGGTGCCTCTCCGCGGCGGTGGATGCGGATCCATTCTTCGATGGTCCCCAGCGGGTTGCCCGCTACGGCAGGAACGTCCGAGTTCAGTGCGGCGGCGGCGTCAACAATGCCGTAGCCGTACAGCGTGTCCCTGCCCGGGGCACCGCTGTCCCTGGCCGTAGTGATGATGCGGTTGATCACCTGCGCGGCGGTGAGCTCCGGGTAGGCGGAGCGGATCAGGGCCGCAACGCCGGAAACCAGCGGTGCAGCGGCTGAGGTTCCGGACCACTCGGCATAGCGCGAGGGTCCGCCGGGCAGGCCGCCCACGAGGTTCTCGGCAGGCGCAGCTACGCCGATGCTGATGCCTTCGGAGGAGGAATCCCAGCTGGCCTTTCCCTGCCGGTCGAGTCCGGCAACAGTCAGCACACCCGGAATTGTTGCCGGTGCCCCTACCTGGGTCATTCCGATGCCCCGGTTTCCGGCCGCAGCGACAATAACGACGTCGTTCTGTTCGGCGTAGAGGAAGGCGTCGTCCCAGCTTTCCGGCCACGCCGTCGAGGATGAGCCCAGGGACATGTTGATGACTTTGGCACCGTTGTCCACGGCCCAGCGGACCGCATTTGGCAGCTGGTCGTCAATGGGAATGCCGCCGGGGTTGGCGCCGCCGATCCAGGCGGACACCGAGAGCACTTCCGCTTTCGGGGCCACCCCCATGATCCCGTCCGGGCCGTTGCCGGGGCCGGTGTATTCTTTCGCTTCCTCCGCAGGCTCCTCGCCTTCCGCAGCTTCGGCGGTGTGCCCGCGTCCGGCCAGGAGGGTGGCAACCAGGGTTCCGTGCTCGGGATTAATGCCCAGGCCACGGGCTCCCGAAGGATCCCCGGCGCCGGATACGTCCGCTCCCCCGGTGACCGCTCCGGAGAGATCGGGATGGCTGGTGTCGATGCCCGTGTCGATGATGGCGACTTTGACGCCTTCGCCCTGCGACTTCTTCCAGGCTTCGGTAATTCCGTAATCGGCAAGCCAGTACTGCTTGTCCCGCCACTCGTCCGCGTGCGCGGCCTGGGGAACAGCCAGCTGAAAAAGGATCACGGCGGTGAGGGAAAACGTCCCGGCACCCACAGCACGCTTGAACGCGGCGCCCGGGTTCCGGCGCCGTCCTGCTTCCCCGCTCACCGAAGCGCGCTCAGGGCTATGCCGTCAAGGATGTCGTGCTCCGACGTGATCGCGGAGGCCACTCGCCCGTCAGTCAGTTCCTCCATGCGGTCCACGATGGTCTGCCAGATCAGCGCACCGGCACCGATGACGTCCACCCGCCCGGGGTGCATGTACGGAAGAGCGGCGCGCTCGGCACGGCTCATATGGATCAGCGAGGAAGCAGCGTGGTCCACCGCTCCGCTGCTGAGCTCGGTGCCGTGGATCGCTTCGGAGGAATACTCCGGCAGCTTCAGCGCATGTGCGCTCACCGTGGTGATGGTTCCGGCTACGCCGATGAGCCGGTCGGCGGTGGCCAGCGGAACGGTTTCCAGGACCTGGGCGATCATGTCCAGGACGTCGCCTCGGGCAAGGGCGATCTCCGCCTCCGTGGGCGGGTCGGAGACAAGGTGGCGTTCGGTGAACCGGACGCAGCCCATGTCCGTGCTCTTGGCGGCAAGCACTTCGCCGTCGATCCCCAGGACGAATTCGGTGGAGCCGCCGCCCAGGTCCACGACGACGGTCCGGGCTCCTGATTCGCCGGCCAGCACGCTTGCGGCTCCGGCAAAGGACAGGGCTGCTTCCTCGTCTCCGGAAATGACCTCGGGTTCAACACCCAGCCGGGTGCGGATGCCGTCGGTGAACTCCTGGCGGTTTTCGGCGTCGCGGGTCGCAGACGTAGCGACGAAACGCACTCTCTGTGCCCCGTGTTCGCGGATCAGCCCGGCGTATTCGTCGGCGGCTGCGAAGGTGCGTTCAAGTGCGGCGTCCGAAAGGCGCCCGGTTGCGTCAACGCCTTCGCCCAGGCGGACAATGCGCATCAGGCGCACGACGTCGGTGAGCCGGGTGGTCCCGTTCTCTGTCCGTGCGTCCGCGATCAGGAGGCGGATCGAGTTGGTGCCGCAGTCCACTGCCGCTACCCGGACAACCCCGCCCGGCATTCCTGCTTCTTCCGGGTGTTCCATGCTGTCCTCCTGCTCCCCTGCTGCTGCCTGCCGTTCAGCCTGCAGGGCCGCACGCCGGGCAGCCCGTTTCCGGTCCAGTTCCTGTGCAGAGAGGCCCTGGGTCTTGGTGTGGCGGCTCAGGTCACGCGAGGGTGCAGGACTGCTGGTGTCCCATGCGCCAACACAATAGCAGCGGTCGCGGGTCCACCATTCAGAGACAGCGTCCAGCGCTTCGTCCCCCAGCGGGTTGACGCCGGGCCCGGCGGCCAGCGAGTGACCCACCAGGACATGCAGGCACTTCACGCGGGTAGGCATGCCTCCTGCCGAAACCCCGTCGATTTCCGGCACCGGCCCCGTTCCGGTCCGTTCGCCGATCTCGTTGCGGACCTTGAGGTAGGCCTCGTGTGCCTGCCGGTACCGTTCGGCAAGTTCCGGATCCTGTTCCAGCCGCGCGGTCATTTCCGTCATGAGGCCTGCTGCCTCGAGACGGGAAACTGCAGCCGTGATGACCGGATGCGTCAGGTAGTACGTGGTGGGGAAAGGAATCCCGTTACTCAGACGCGGGGCGGTGGTAGCCACCAGCGGGTTACCGCAGACACAGCGGGCGCCGATTTCGACGACGTCGCGGACCGGACGTCCAAGCTGACGGCTCAGGGTCTCCAGGTCTTCCTGGGTCGGGGTGAGCTGCTCTGGGGTCATGCCGGAAGGTCCTTCCTGGGGGTCCGCACCGGACCCGAAATGATGATGTTCCAATGCACCAGCCTACTGTGCCCGGCGGAAGGGTCAGGGCGCGGTGGCGGAGCGGACCACCGAATCCCAGAGGGCATCGACCCATTCCAGGTCCTGGGGAGCCTGCGCTGCTGCCTCTTCCACGTCCTCCACACCATTCTCGCCCTTGACGAGGTAGCGGGTCTCCCCCGGCATCACCAAAAAGATGCGTTCCCGGGCCTGTGCCTTGATGAAGGCCGGATCTTCCCAGCGGGACAGCGTTTCCTGAAGTTCCCGTCCGGTCTCCTGCTCACGGGCAATCTCGGCCTCAAGTGCCGCGATCTCTGCGCGCTGCTGCAGGAAGGTACGGACCGATGGTGCCAGCAGCACGGTGATGACCACCATCACGATGCCCAGGGCGAGCAGCCGCCCGGAGAACGACTTCGCGGGGACGGGCTTGAGGCTGGCTTCGGTCCGGGTTGGAGCGGCGGTGGTGTCGGCGGCGGGGACATCCCGGCGGATTTCCGCAGCCAGTTCCTGGCGGGCAGCGGCGCGGGCCTCTGACGGATCAGCGGGCCTGGCCTTGGCCGCCCTGGCCGGTTTGGCGGGCCGGGCGGACTGCGGCTGCGGTGGTTTCCGTCCCGGGGTCCCTGCTGCGGCTGATGTCCTGGTTTCCCTGGCACCGGCGGTCCCTGAGGAACCGGTGGCGCGTATTTCCCCTGAAGAGCCGGAGCGCCGCGGAGCTGCGCCGGGCTGGCCGGCGGGCCTGGGAACCTTCGGGCGTCGGGTGGACATGCTGCTCCTGTCTTGTGCGGGCTCTTCCGGATTCCTGCCTGCCGGCGGCGCCTGCAGTGCAGGGAAGGACCATGCAGGACCGAACACAGCACCGGTGGGCACCCCCACTATCGAGGGTACCCACCGGAGGCGGTGTTATTAGGCCGTGAAACGCGGGAAAGCGCTGCGCCCTGCGTAGCGTGCGGCGTCGTCGAGCTCTTCCTCGATGCGCAGCAGCTGGTTGTACTTGGCTACGCGCTCGGAACGGGCCGGAGCACCGGTCTTGATCTGGCCGGCGTTGGTGGCCACGCAGATGTCAGCGATCGTGGTGTCTTCGGTTTCGCCGGAACGGTGCGAAGTAATGGTGGTGTAGCCGGCACGCTGGGCCATGGTGATGGCATCCAGGGTCTCGGACAGGGTGCCGATCTGGTTGACCTTGACCAGCAGGGAGTTGGCGGCGTTTTCCTTGATACCGGTCTCCAGGCGGGCCGGGTTGGTGACGAACAGGTCATCGCCCACCAGCTGGACCTTGTCCCCGATGCTCGCGGTCAGGGCCTTCCAGCCCTCCCAGTCGTTTTCGTCCAGCGGGTCCTCGATGGAGACCAGCGGGTAATCCCGGACCAGTTCCTCGTAGTACGAGGACATTTCCCCGGCGCTGCGGTTCTGGCCTTCGAAGACGTACGCGCCGTCCTTGAAGAACTCGGAGGAGGCGACGTCCAGGGCCAGCGCAATGTCGCGGCCGGGCTCGTAGCCGGCACGCTTGATTGCTTCGAGGATCAGGTCCAGGGCCGCACGGTTGGACGGCAGGTTCGGCGCGAAGCCGCCCTCGTCGCCAAGACCGGTGGACAGGCCCTGCTCCTTCAGCACGGACTTGAGGTTGTGGTAGACCTCAACGCCCCAGCGCAGGCCCTCGGAGTAGGTTTCGGCACCCAGGGGAACGATCATGAATTCCTGGATGTCGACGTCGGAGTCTGCGTGGGAGCCGCCGTTGAGGATGTTCATCAGCGGAACGGGCAGGATGTGCGCGTTCGGGCCGCCCAGGTAACGGTAGAGCGGCAGGGCAGCCGATTCGGCAGCTGCGCGGGCGACTGCGAGGGAGACGCCCAGGATGGCGTTGGCCCCCAGACCGGACTTGTTCTCGGTGCCGTCCAGGTCGATCATGGCCTGGTCGATGGCCCGCTGGTCTGCAGCATCAAAGCCCAGGAGCGCCGGCTGGATCTGGTCGATCACGGCTTCGACGGCCTGGAGCACGCCCTTGCCCTGGTAGCGGTCCTTCTCCCCGTCACGGCGTTCGTTGGCTTCAAAGGCGCCGGTCGAAGCGCCGGAGGGAACTGCTGCCCGGCCGAAGGTGTCGTCGTCGAGCAGTACCTCGACCTCTACGGTCGGATTTCCGCGGGAATCGAGGATCTCGCGTGCGTGAATGGCATCAATGATGGCCATGGGAATGCTCCTGTTCATTGGAACTTGGGTTGGTAACTACAGCCAGGCCTATGACGGGGACCACGCTGTCTGGTCCAAGCCTAGTGGAATCCGGCGTGGGAGTAAGGCCTCGATGCGTCAATCGGCAGCGCCGGGGCCCTGTGCCGTAAACCGGCGGACAGCGCGGCGGAGGGCAGCCTCCGGGTCGATGCCCCGTTCCGCGGCCCGGCGGACGGTTTCGAAAAGCAGGTCGCCCAGCTCATCCTCGCCCTCGAAGTCCGGCACACCGGACACGGTTTCCGGCACCGTGAGCCCGGCACGCCGTGCACGCTGCTGTGTCTTGGCGGCCAGCGCCAACGCCGGAAGGGCGGCGGGAATACCTTCAAACGGGGTGCTGCGGTGCTTTTCCAGTTTCTTCACCGCGTCCCATGCCTGCTCGATTTCCTCGGTGTCCCCGGTGGTGGAGTCCTGCAGGGAACCGTCGGGGCGGAACACATGCGGATTGCGGCGAATCATTTTGTCCGTCAGGCCGGTGACGACGTCGGAAATCGAGAAGTTGCCGGATTCCTCCTGGAGGCGGGCGTGCAGCAGCACCTGGAAGAGCAGGTCGCCAAGCTCTCCGCCAAGTTCCTGTGCGTCCTCGGCCCGGGTATGCCCGGCCTCGACTGCTTCAATAACCTCATAGCTCTCCTCGAGCAGGTACTCGAGGAGGGATTCGTGGCTCAGGGCTCCGGTCCAGGGACAGCGTTCGCGCAGCTGCGCAACAACCTGGGCCAGGCGGGAAAACGCCGGACCCAGGTTGCCGCTGCCGTTCGGGGAATCAGTCACGTGCGTTGCTGAAGCCATCGGTGATGTACTCGGCGAGCACCGCGCGTTCTTCCAGCGGCAGGAACGCGGCGTTGGCTGCGTTCAGGGTCAGCTCCAGCAGATCGTCCAGGTCGTAGCCGAAGGTGGCTGCCAGCAGCTCGAACTCGTCGGTCAGGCTGACGCCGCTCATGAGCCGGTTGTCCGTGTTGACGGTGACCACAAAGCCGGTCTGGAACAGCAGGTCGATCGGATGGGACTCGATGTCCGGCCCGAAGGATTCAACGGCACCAGTCTGGAGGTTCGAGGAAGGGCAGATCTCCAGGGCGATCCCCCGGTCGCGGACCCAGGCCGCCACGTTCCCCAGGGTGACCATGCCAACGGAGGCGTCCTCACCGGCGTCGGGCGCTTCTTCGTCTTCGAAGTCCACTTCGATGTCCTCGGCAATCCGCACGCCGTGCCCCAGGCGCAGTGCGCGGCCATGAACCAGGGCGTCGGAGATGCTCTCCACGCCGGCGGCTTCGCCTGCGTGGACGGTCACCGGGAACATCTGCTCGGCCAGGTAGGTGAAGGCGTCCTTGAAACGCGAGGGCGGGAAGCCGTCCTCGGCGCCGGCGATGTCGAAGCCGACGGCTCCGCGGTCGCGGTGGCGGACGGCAAGTTCGGCGATTTCCAGGCCGCGGTCGCCGTGGCGCATGGCGGTGATCAGCTGGCCAACCTGGATCAGGCTGCCTGCGGCCTCAGCCGCCTGCACGCCTGCTTCAAGGCCTTCCTGCACGGCCTCAACGGCTTCATCCAGGCTCAGGCCGCCGGCCAGGTGCTGCTCGGGTGCCCAGCGGACTTCGGCGTACACCACGCCGTCGTCAACGAGGTCCTCGACGAACTCACGGGCAACGCGGACCAGGCCTTCGCGGGTCTGCATGACGGCGATGGTGTGGTCAAACGTTTCCAGGTAACGCACCAGGGAACCGGAGTTGGCTGATTCGCGGAACCATTCCCCCAGGGCAACGGGGTCTGTGGACGGCAGCGCGTGTCCAACGGCTTCGGCAAGCTCCACGATGGTGGCCGGGCGCAGCCCGCCGTCGAGGTGGTCATGCAGCGATACCTTGGGCAGAACACGGATGTCGAAACTGGAAAGGGCAGCGGGATTCGTAATGGGCTCAGTCACACGCCAACTCTACGTGAGCGGCACCCGGAGCGCTTAAGGCTCGGAGTTGACTCCGGCTTCCAGCGGCTGGCGGGTCCGGATGGGCGTCGGTCCGCGGAGTTTGGCAATGATCCGGTCGATGATCAGGCCCAGTACCATGGCGACGGCGATGGCCACGACGACGGCGAGCAGGTGGTTCTCCTTGAACCAGGCACCGGCCAGGGCACCAATCGCTACCGAATACGCAGCCCAGAGGATTGCCGACATTCCCGTCAGCGCCACGAACATGCGCCGCGGGTAACGGGTGGCTCCGGCTGTCAGGTTGACCACCACCCGGCCCACCGGAATGAACCGTGCGATCAGGACCAGGGACACCGCCCGTTTCTCCAGTTCGCGGCCGGCCCAGACGAAGCCCCGCTGCATCCGGGGTCCCCGCATCCAGCGGAACCTGTCAGTGCGCAGGGTCCGGCCCAGGGCGTAGGCGATGTTGTCCCCGATGAAGGCACCCGCCGCAGCTGAGACGGCGATGAGCCAGACGTTGGGGCCGCCGTCCAGGAACACCAGTGCCGAAAGGCCAACTACCAGCGATTCACTCGGGATCGGGGGAAAGAAGCCGTCCAGCAGGCAACAGGCGAAGAGGACCAGGTAAACCCAGGGGGCGCCTGAGTAGGTAAGGACGAAGTCGTTGATGGTGTCCATTACGGCGTTTAGCACGTCCAATGGGCGGCACTCCTTGGGTCGGTATCTGTATCTACAACGATGCCACTTCCGCAACAGTGCCCGTCACCGGGCAAGTCCCCCAAAACACCCTGAGTCACCCTGCATGAACCCTGAGTCCCGGGCCTTTCCCCGGCGTCCTCCCCCATCGAGATAGCAGAAACTGCCCGTATGAAGGCTCATACGGGCAGTTTCTGCTATCTCGGTGAAGATATGGGCAGCTAGCCGATCCGGTCGATGATCAGCGGCGGGATGCCGGCGGCCTGCGGGGAAACCACGGCAGCCCCTTCAAGGGCTTCCTTCGCCCGCTCGAACTTCTCCTGCGTGTCCGTCAGCAGCGTCATCAGCGGCTGGCCGGCCTTGACCGTGTCGCCCGGCTTGGCGTGCAGGCGGACGCCCGCTCCGGCCTGGACGGCGTCTTCCTTCCGCGCGCGTCCGGCACCGAGGCGCCAGGCAGCAACGCCCACCGAGAGGGCGTCAAGCTTGGTGAGAACACCGTCTGCGGAGGCCACAATGGTCTCCGATTCCTTCGCCACGGGCAGTTCAGCGTCCGGGTCACCTCCCTGGGCAGAGATCATCCGGCGCCACACGTCCATCGCACGGCCGTCCTTCAGCGCTGCCGCCGGATCGGCGTCGGGCTGGCCCGCCGCAGCGAGCATCTCCTTCGCCAGCGCCACGGTCAGTTCGACGACGTCGGACGGACCACCGCCGGCGAGCACCTCCACGGATTCCTGGACCTCGATCGCATTTCCGGCGGTCAGGCCCAGCGGAGTGGACATGTTAGTGAGGAACGCCACAGTGTTGACCCCGGCATCCTTACCAAGTGTGACCATGGTCTGCGCCAGTTCGCGGGCGTCGTCGACGTTCTTCATGAACGCGCCGGAACCTACCTTGACGTCAAGGACCAGCGAGCCGGTTCCCTCAGCGATCTTCTTGCTCATGATCGAGGAGGCGATCAGCGGGATGGCTTCCACCGTGGCGGTCACGTCGCGCAGTGCGTAGAGCTTCTTGTCTGCCGGCGCCAGGCCTGCCCCGGCCGCACAGATGACTGCTCCTACGTCTGCGAGCTGAGCCATCATCTCGTCGTTGCTGAGCGCAGCACGCCAGCCGGGAATGGCCTCGAGCTTGTCCAGCGTTCCGCCGGTGTGGCCCAGGCCGCGCCCGGAGAGCTGCGGCACGGCCACGCCGAAGACGGCAACCAGCGGAGCCAGCGGCAGGGTGATCTTGTCCCCCACGCCGCCGGTCGAGTGCTTGTCCGACGTCGGCTTGCCCAGGGAGGAGAAGTCCATCCGTTCGCCGGACGCGATCATCGCAGCGGTCCAGCGGGAGATTTCCTCGCGGTTCATGCCGTTGAGGAGGATCGCCATGTTCAGGGCGGCCATCTGCTCGTCGGCAATCACGCCCCGGGTGTACGCGTCGATCGTCCAGTCGATCTGTTCCGGGCTCAGCGTGCCCCGGTCCCGCTTCACGCGGATGATGTCCACGGTGTCAAAACGTTCGCTCATTTGCCTGCCTGCCCTTCCAGGTGCTGGGGTCCGAAAGCATCGGGCAGCACTTCGTCCATGGTCCGGATTCCGCTGACGGTCAGCAGCTGCATGCCAGGTGCCCGGAATTCGTAGAGCAGCTGGCGGCAGCGTCCGCACGGCATGAGGATTTCCCCCTGGCCGTCCACGCAGGTGAAGGCCACCAGGCGTCCGCCGCCGGTCATGTTCAGCTGGCTGATCATGGAGCATTCGGCGCAGAGGGTCAGGCCGTAGCTTGCGTTCTCGATGTTGCAGCCGGAAACAATCCGGCCGTCATCGGTCAGCGCGGCCGCTCCCACAGGGTAGCGGGAGTAGGGAACGTAGGCGTGGGACATGGCCGCACGGGCCGCGTCCTGCAGGACGTCCCAGATTTCAGGCGCAGGGGTAACTGCGTTCATCTATGTGTCCTCTTGTCCTTGTGGGGGTGGGGATCAGCTCTTGATGTAGGGAATGCCGCTGGCTGCAGGACCGCGTGACTTACCTACAACGCCGGCGACGGCGAAGATGGTTACCACGTACGGCAGCATGGCCAGGAACTGGTTGGGCACCGGGGTACCCAGCAGGCTCAGCACGGACTGCAGGTTGGATGCGAAGCCGAACAGCAGCGCCGCGAACAGCGCACCGATCGGGTTCCAGCGGCCCAGGATCAGCGCCGCCAGGGCGATGTAGCCCTGCCCGGAGGTCATGTCCCGGTTGAAGGAAGAGACCGCAACGAGCGTGAAGAATGCGCCGCCGACGCCGGCTACGGCACCGGCGAGCAGCACGTTCCAGAAGCGCATGCGGTTCACGTTGATGCCCACGGTGTCCGCGGCCTTGGGGTGTTCGCCCACTGCACGGGTCCGCAGGCCCCACTTGGTGTGGAAGAGGCCGAAGTAGATCGCCGCGACGGCAACGTACATCAGGTAGCCAATGACGGAC
This sequence comes from Arthrobacter gandavensis, assembly GCF_039528575.1. Lineage (NCBI taxonomy): Bacteria > Bacillati > Actinomycetota > Actinomycetes > Micrococcales > Micrococcaceae > Arthrobacter > Arthrobacter gandavensis. The sequence goes on along the minus strand of NZ_BAAALV010000007.1, from coordinate 43,380 downwards.
TGGTCGAACAGGATCGGGCCCAGGATCGGAATATCCGAAAGCAGCGGGATCGCGATCTTGTCCAGGCGAGGGGGCGAGTTCCACTTTGCCGAATCCGCGCTGAGCACGGTGGAGAAGAGGAACCCGGTGAGGCCGGAGACAAGCACGTTCAGCACGACGCCGACGATCACCTGGTTCACGATGTACTTGATGCTGAACACCGCCAGCACCAGGGAAACCAGCACACCGGCAATGGCTGCCGCGAAGAGCCCCACGAACGCGTTGCCGGACAGGGAGCCTGCAACGGCGGCGGCGAAGGCGCCGAACAGCAACTGCCCTTCAATGGCAATATTCACGACGCCAGACCGCTCACACAGCACGCCCGAGAGTGATCCGAAAATCAGCGGGAAGGCCAGGGTGAAGGAACCGGCCAGGAGTCCATACAGCGCCACACTTGGGTTGCGGGCGCTGCCCACTGCCCAGGTCAGGAATGCGGCAATGAAGAACACAGTGAACACCGCGATCAGCCAGCCGGGGACGTGCTGGTAGCGGTTGACCAGGATAAAGGCGTACGCGGCGGATGCGAGCAGGACCACCGAGGCGATCCAGCCCAGGACGGGTGCCGACACCACGATGTTGGGGAGCTGGATGGCTGCGTTGGCGTCCGTCAAGCGGAATGTCACTTCGCTGGACGGCGAGCCCAGCCCGAACATGAAGAAACCAAGGATTGCCAGGACACCCAGGATCACCGGAGTCTTCCAGCTGCGGATGGCCTTCACATCAGCCGGCTGGCCCTTGGAGGCGAGAGTTGTTGCGGTGCTCATGCTGCTCCTTGCGCTGCATCGGCTTTTTTGGTGGTGCGCTTGCCGGAGGTCTTGAACGCTCCGGGCGGCGGAATCCGGAACAGGGACCGAACCAGCGGCGGCGCGGCGATGAACAGGACGATCAGCGACTGGACAACCAGCACAATGTCGATGTTGGTTCCGGTGCTGGTCTGCATGGTGACGCCGCCTGCGCGGAACGCACCGAAGAGCAGGCCTGCCGCGAAGGTTCCCCAGGGTGAGGAGCGGCCCAGCAGCGCCACGGTGATGGCATCAAAGCCGAAGCTGGCAGCGACACCGGAGGTGAGCACCTTTTCGGTACCCGATACCTGCGCCACGCCGGCCAGGCCGGCCAGTGCACCAGCAATGAGCATCACGATGACGTAGCCCTTAGTGGTGTTGATGCCGGCATTGCGGGCAGCCGCGGGGTTGGCGCCGACTGCGCGGAGCTCAAAGCCCACAGTGGACCGGTTCAGCAGCCACCAGATGAACACCGTGGCGGCGATCGCCATGATGAAACCCCAGTGCAGGCGGAACCCGGAGCCGAACAGCGGCGGGAACATCGCGGTCGAATCCAGCTGCGGGCTGATGGGGTTGGTGGAGCCGGGGCGCTGGAATCCGGGGGTGGTGAGCAGGAAGAGCACCAGCTGGATCGCGATGTAGTTCAGCATGATCGTCACGATCACTTCATGTGCACCGGTCCGTGCCTTCAGCAGGCCGGCAATGCCGCCCCAGAGCGCACCGCCGACAGCACCGGCAAGAATGACGACCAGCAGGTGCAGGCCAACGGGCAGGTGCCAGCTGAAGCCAACCCAGGCTGCCAGGGTGGCGCCAATGAGGATCTGGCCCTGCGCACCAATGTTGAACAGGCCCGCACGGAAAGCGAGGGCGACGCCGAGGCCCGCACAGATCAGCGGTGTCGCCACTGTCAGTGTCTGGGTCAGCGGGTAGATCATCCGGGAGAACGTGTCAGCTTCGAAGTTGAAGATCGAGCCCTGGAAGAGGGCAATGTACGCCCCCGACGCCGCGGACCAGGCCGCGCCCAGCATGTCGCCGGGTCTGTTGAAGAAGTAGCCTGCGGCATCCGCGACTTCCTCATCGGTGAGGGCGATCAGCAGGCCGCCGACCACCAGTGCCATCAGCACGGACAGCACCGAAACCAGCGCATTGCCGGTAACGATGCGGCGCAGGAGGGATTCGCTGCCGGTCTCCGGGTGGAGCTCGGTCTCGGGCACGGGCACGGCAGGCGGAGGAAGGGCCCCGCCGGCGGTTTCGGCAGCATTCAGCAGCCGTGTTTCATCGGCAGCTGCTTCCTCCTTGCGGGGGGCGGGATCGCCCGGCTGCCTGTTTGCTTCCTCCGGGCTCACTGCGCCCCTCCCTCGATCTCGCTCTGGTGCGAAAGTGCATCTTCAGCGCTCATGCCGGCCATCATCAGGCCCAGCACATCGCGCGACGTGTTACCCGGAACAATGCCCATAAGCCGGCCGCTGTACAGCACGGCGATCCGGTCTGCCAGTTCCAGGACTTCGTCCAGTTCCGTGGACACGATCATGACCGGCGTACCGCCGTCGCGTTCCGCCACGATCCGCTTATGCAGGAATTCGATGGATCCGACGTCGACGCCGCGGGTGGGCTGGGAGGCGATAAACAGGGACAGCGGCCGGGACAGTTCCCGGGCCATGACCACCTTCTGCTGGTTGCCGCCGGACAGGGTGCCTGCAGCGGCTTCGGCCGACTGCGTGCGGATGTCGAACTCATCAATCTTCTCCGCCGCGTTTTCGGCCACGACGGCCGGACGCATGGACAGGCCCCTGGCGAACGGAGCTTTGTTGTAGCGGTTAAGGACCAGGTTCTCCGCGACGGTGAACGTACCCACAAGCCCGTCCACGCTGCGGTCTTCGGGCACAAAGCCCACGCCGGCGTCGATGATCTGGGCCACGCTCCTGCCAACGAGTTCCTCACCCCCGAGCTTGATCGATCCCGTGACGTGTTCCTGCAGGCCCATGATGGCTTCGGTAAGTTCAGTCTGTCCGTTGCCCTGGACACCGGCGACAGCGAGGATCTCGCCCTGGGCGATCTCAAAGCTGAGGTGGTCCACCACGGCCTGGCCGGTATCGGAGAGCACCACCAGGTCACGGACCTGGAAGGTTGCTTCGCCGAGCTTGGCCGGTTCCTTCTGAAGGTTCAGGCTGACCGAACGGCCCACCATCATGGACGCGAGCTCCGTGGTGGAGGCGCTGGGCGGGGCGTCGCCGACCACTTTGCCGCGGCGGATCACGGTAATCACGTCGGAGACGGCCTTGACCTCGCGCAGCTTGTGGGAAATGAAGACAACGGATTTGCCGTCGTCGCAGAGCTGGCGCATGATCGCCAGCAGTTCATCGGTCTCCCGGGGAGTGAGCACAGCGGTGGGCTCATCCAGGATCAGGACTTCAGCGTCCCTGATCAGGGCCTTGATGATTTCCACGCGCTGCTGCACGCCGACCGGCAGGTCCTCCACAACGGCGTCGGGATCAACATCGAACCCGTACTGCTCCGAGATCTTGCGGATGCGTGAGCGGGTGGTTTCAAGGTTCAGCGAACCGCCGGCGCGGGTGGTTTCGTTGCCCAGCGCCACGTTCTCCGCAACGGTGAACACGGGCACCAGCATGAAGTGCTGGTGCACCATACCGATTCCGGCTGCCATGGCATCGCCCGGTCCTGAGAAGACAACGGGTTTTCCGTTGACCAGGATCTGGCCCTCTGTGGGTTCGTAGAGGCCGTACAGGACGTTCATGAGCGTGGACTTGCCCGCTCCGTTCTCACCGAGCAGGCTGTGCACCTGTCCCGGCTCGATCACCAGGTCTATGTGGTCGTTGGCAACCAAAGTGCCGAAGCGCTTGGTGATGCCTTTGAGTTCGAGTTTCACAACCCCAACCAATCTGTTTGTGTCTGAGTGTTTGGGTACTCCCAAAGGAAGGTTACCCGGAACAGAACGGACCGCTGTCCGTCCAGCTGGACGAACAGCGGTCCGTTTGATGCGGCCTGGCCCCTTACTTGGGGCTGGCGGCGGATTCTACGGTGATTTCACCGGAAATAATCTTGGCCTTGATCTCGTCCACTGCGGTCTTGACGTCTGCAGGAACAGCATCTTCCTGGTCGTGGTACGGAGCCAGGGTGACTCCGCCGTTCTCCAGGGTGCCGACGTACGGCTCGGCGTCGAAGTTGCCTTCGACGTCAGAGGTGATGACGTCTTCGACTGCCTGGCCCATGAGCTTCATGACGGAAGTCAGGATGTATTCCTTGCCGTTGCCGGCGGTCTCGTAACCGTCGGAGTCGACCCAGATCACCTTGTTGGTGCCGCCGCCAGCGTTGGCTTCGACAACGGCGTCGAGCGTTCCGGTACCCACCGGTCCGGCGACCGGCATGATGATGTCGGCGCCTTCGTTGATGAAGTTCTCGGTGGTGGTCTTGCCTGCACCGGTGTCGGTGAAGTTGCCGATGAAGGAACCGGTCTGGTCGGCCTTGTTCCAGCCCAGGACCTCGACGTCGGTGCCGTTCTCTTCGTTGTAGTAGGCGACGCCGTCAGCGAAGCCGTCCATGAAGATGGTCACGGTGGGGATGTTGATTCCGCCGTAGGTGGCAACCTTGCCGGTCTCCGACGTGCCGGCAGCTACGTAGCCGGCCAGGAATGCAGCCTGGGCCGTGTCGTAGATGATCGGCTTGACGTTATCCAGGTCAATCGACTCGTCATCGATGATGGCGAAGTGGCTCTCCGGGTTGGCCTCGGCCACTTCCTTCGTGGCGTCGGCCAGGAGGAAGCCGACGGTGACAGTGATGTTGCAGCCGTTCTGGACAACCATGGAGTCCAGGTTCGGGCCGAAGTCGGTCTCCGACTGGGACTCGGCGGTCTTCACCTGGATGCCCAGGTCAGTTTCGGCAGCCTTCAGGCCTTCGAAGCCGGACTGGTTGAACGAGCGGTCATCGAATCCGCCGGAGTCCGAAACCATGCAGGCCAGGAAGTCGCCGTTGGCGCTTGCCTCGCCGCTGGATGCGGAGTCTTCTTCCGGGGCGGCACCGCAGCCGGCCAGCAGAAGCGCCGATGCGCCCAGCATGGCGACGGATACACCGGCATTGCGCTTGAAGCCGCGCGGGAAATTCTTCAATGTTCCTCCAGAAAAGAAAAGTGTTCCACCGCCTTAGCTGCGTCTTGGCCCGCCGGACGGGAAGGCCTTCGCAGGTGCGTGTGGTGCGCGCTCCTTCCCTCATGGAGCGCAGCAAGACCTAACCATAGTGCATGTGTCCCGCAGCACTAAGCGAAGCTGTGCTCTGGCGAACATTTGTTTACATGTTGTTATCAATCGGAGGTTTGCGGCGGCGTTGCGGCGGCACGGCAACGGCCGCGGCGCCTATCCGGCAGTCCCGGTCAGTGCCGCAGGCCGCGGGTTCGTCCCGCAGGCCTGGTTAGTGCCGCAGGCCGCGGGCCGCGCGGACCGCAGCAGCGGCCATGACCGAGACGCCGCAGCTGATCGCCAGTTCATCCGGGTTGTAGTCTCCGCGGTGCAGGTCGAAGGTCTCCCCGCCCGGGGTGCGGGTGCCCAGGCGCATCATGGCGCCGGGGATCGCCTGGGTCATCCAGGCGAAATCCTCGCCGCCCATGGACTGCGGGGTGAGGACAACGGAGTCCTCCCCCAGCTCTGCCCTTGCCGAGGCTTCGATCAGGCCCGTTTCGGCTTCGGAGTTGATGACCGGCGGAACGCCGCGGGTATGCTCCAGCGCCACTTCCACTCCGTAGGGCGCAGCAACTTCGCGCACGACGTCGTCGAGCAGTTCACCGGCAGCATGCCACGCCTCGGCGTCCAGGCAGCGCATGGTGCCGGCCATGAAGCCGTGGCCGGGGATGGCGTTCGGCGCCGAACCGGCATGGATTTGCCCCCACACAACGGAGACGCCGCTGCGGACGTCGATCCGCCGGGAAAGAATGGCGGGCACGCTGACGGCGATCTGGCTCAGCGCGAAGACGAGGTCCTGGGTCAGGTGCGGACGCGAGGTGTGCCCGCCCTGTCCGGAAAGCTCGATGCGGATGGTGTCCGAGGCGGAGGTGATGGCACCAATACGCGTGCCAACCTGTCCGACGTCGACGCGCGGGTCGCAGTGAAGGGCCAGGATCCGAGGCACACCGGAGAGCACTCCCTGTTCAATCACGGACAGGGCGCCGCCTGGCATAACCTCTTCGGCCGGCTGGAAGATCACCCGGATCCGCCCGCCCAGGGAGCCCTCGGCGTCGAGTTTTGCCAGCACCCGGGCCGCACCGAGCATGACGGTGGTGTGGATGTCGTGCCCGCAGGCGTGCGCAATTCCGGTGTTCACCGAAGCGTAGGGAAGGGCGGTCTCCTCCAGGACGGGCAGGGCGTCGATGTCCGCACGCAGAGCCAGTCCGATTGGTCCGTCGCCAATGTCTACGTAGGCTCCCGTGTTTTCAAGCCGTTTGGGCTGCAGGCCTGCCGCTTCCAGTGCTTCGACGATCCGGTCAGTGGTCCGGAACTCCTTGTGCGAGAGCTCAGGATGCGAATGCAGGTCCCGCCGAAAATCGATCAGCTCACCCAGTATTGGGGCAACACTGCCCCGAATAGACGGAACGGGTGAGCTGCTAAGTGGGGTTGTCTGCACGTATTCAAGGTTAGCCAACCTGTGCTGGTCTGCGGGAACCGGATGACTTTAAGACTTCCCACTGCCCGGAAACGTGAGCCCGAAGCCACTGCACTGTCGCTTGGGATACTTCCTTATCTTGGATACTGCCTTATCTTAAGGACGCCATCTTAAGGACGCCCTTGCCCTGGGGCCGGCACCCGGCCCCAGGGTCGGCGACCCGGCTTAGAGAACGTCCGTGTCTCCGCTGGCCTTGAGGTGCTCCACTGCCTTCTTAACTTCCTGGGCGTGGTCCTTGGTGGTGACCAGCAGGGCATCCGGAGTGTCCACAATCACCACATCTTCGATCCCGATCAGGGCGATCACGCGTTTGGTATCGGACACGACGATCCCCGAGGCGTCCTCGGAGTACACCCGCGCGCCGTCACCCATCACGGTCAGCTCGCTGTTCTCCGCGGCCGGGTTCAGCCGCCCGATGGCGGCGAAGTCTCCAACATCGTCCCAGCTGAAGATCCCGGGAATCATGGCGACGTCCCCTGCTGCTGCCGCGGGCTCGGCCACCGCGTAGTCAATGGCGATCTTGGGCAGTGTCGGCCAGACCCTCAGCACCACCTCGCGGCGGTTCTCGGTATCCCAGGCTTCGGCAATTTCCATCAGGCCGGCATGCAGTTCCGGCTCATTTGCCAGCAGGTGCTTGAGCATCAGTGCCACCGGCGCCACGAACATGCCGGCGTTCCAGCTGTAGTTGCCGCTTCGCAGGTAGCCGCGTGCGGTGTCCTCGGAGGGCTTTTCGACGAACTCCACCACGGAGTGGGCGCTGGGCGCACCTTCGATCTCCAGCGGTTCTCCGGCCTTGATGTAACCGAAGCCCGTGGAGGGGTGGGTGGGGTGGATGCCGATGGTGACGATGTAGCCCTGCGCAGCCGTATGGATGGCCTCACGGACCGTCTCCTGGAAGACCTCCACCGGGGTAATCACCTGGTCAGCGGCGAAAGATCCCATGATGATCGAGGGGTCGCGCTGGTACAGGATCGCTGCGGCCAGCCCGATGGCGGCCGCGGAGTCCTTGGGCTCGTTCTCCAGCACGAGGTTTTCCTGCTGGATCTCCGGCAGCTGTGCCAGGACGGCGGAGCGGTGGAGCTGGCCGGTGACGACCATCACCCGGTCCTCGCTTAGCGGTGCCAGGCGGTCATAGGTCGCCCTGATCAGGGTGGAACCGGAACCGGTGAGGTCATGAAGGAACTTCGGTGCGGCAGCACGGGAGAGCGGCCACAGGCGTGTGCCTACTCCCCCGGCCGGAATCACGCCGTAAAAGCGGTCGAAGACGTCGGCGCCGGCCGATTCCGGGTTCACATTTGTCATTTCAGTACTCATCAGTGCCAAGGTTAGCTGAGAGTCCCCACGGCCATGTCCGCAGACACGAGCACGTGCTGCGGCCGGCGCACTGCGGAGTGTAAGCCAGGTCACACAATAGGGGAACCTAAATTGATCCCGCTTCCGACGGGACCTAGATTATGCTTGAGCTATTAAGTGCTCTCGCACCGGCGTCATCACTGCGTGGAAGACGCGCTAGCGCCGCTGCGATGCAGGGAGGAAAATTCAGTGTCGAAGTTACCAGCAGGCACGCTTTACCGCGGCCGTGAAGGCCAGTGGTCATGGGTGGCCCATCGGATTACTGGCGTGGTGATCTTCTTCTTCCTTTTGGTCCATGTTCTGGATACCTCGCTGGTGCGCGTGTCGCCCGAGGCCTACAACGTGGTCATCGGAGCGTACAAGAACCCCATCATGGGCCTCGGTGAGCTTGGCCTCGTTGCCGCCATCGTGTTCCACGCCTTCAACGGCCTGAGGGTAATTCTTATCGACTTCTGGAAGAAGGGACCCAAGTACCAGCGCCAGATGCTCTGGGGCGTCGTCGGTCTCTGGGTCGTGACCATGATCGGCTTCTCCATCCGCCACCTTCCCATCGTTTTCGGGGGTCACTAAGCCATGAGCACTCCTTCAATTGAGGCCCCCCGGGCCGGCCGCATCTCCCCCCGCTACACCCGCAACGGGTCCGGCAAGGGCAACTTCGAGATGATCGCGTGGCTGTTCATGCGTATCTCCGGTGCCCTGCTGGTCATCCTGATCTTCACGCACCTCTTCATCAACCTGATGGTTGGCGACGGCATCAAGGCCGTCGACTTCGGTTTTGTTGCCGGCAAGTGGGCCTCCCCGCTCTGGCAGGTCTGGGACCTGGTCATGCTGTGGCTCGCCATGCTTCACGGCACCAACGGCGTGCGCACCATCATCAATGACTACGCCGAAAAGAACTCCACCCGCATGTGGCTCAAGACGGTGCTGTATTCCGCGACCGTCGTCATCATCGTGCTTGGCACCCTCGTGATCTTCACGTTCGATCCGTGCCCCGCCAACGCGACCCTGGACCAGCTGCCGTCCTTCTGCCCCGCTCCCTAGCCCGGCAGGCACCGCAGCAACTCCCTAAGAGCTACACACAGTTTCAACAGAAAGAGCATCTGGTATGCAGGTCCATAAGTACGACGTCGTCATTGTCGGCGCCGGCGGCGCCGGTATGCGTGCCGCCATCGAATCCGGACAGCGCGCTCGGACGGCGGTACTGACCAAGCTGTACCCCACGCGTTCCCACACCGGAGCGGCGCAGGGCGGCATGTGCGCAGCACTGGCCAACGTAGAAGAAGACAACTGGGAATGGCACACCTTTGACACGGTCAAGGGCGGCGACTACCTGGTGGACCAGGATGCCGCCGAGGTCATGGCCAAGGAAGCCATCGACGCCGTGCTGGACCTGGAAAAGATGGGCCTGCCGTTCAACCGCACGCCTGAAGGCCGGATCGATCAGCGCCGCTTCGGCGGCCACACCCGTGACCACGGCAAGGCTCCCGTCCGCCGCGCCTGCTATGCAGCAGACCGCACGGGCCACATGATCCTGCAGACCCTGTACCAAAACTGCGTCAAGCACAACGTTGAGTTCTACAACGAGTACTACGTCCTTGACCTGCTGACCGTTGAAGACAGCTTCGGCCAGAAGCGTGTTGCCGGCGTCGTCTCCTATGACCTCGCCACCGGCGAACTGCACGTCTTCCAGGCCAAGTCCGTGGTCTTCGCCTCCGGCGGCGCGGGCAAGGTCTTCAAGACCACCTCCAACGCCCACACCCTCACCGGTGACGGCATGGGCATCGCGTTCCGCAAGGGCATCCCGCTGGAAGACATGGAGTTCATCCAGTTCCACCCGACCGGCCTGGCCGGCCTGGGCATCCTGCTCTCCGAAGCCGCCCGCGGCGAAGGCGCAATCCTGCGCAACTCCGAGGGTGAGCGCTTCATGGAGCGCTACGCCCCCACCATCAAGGACCTCGCGCCGCGTGACATCGTGGCCCGCTCCATGGCCAACGAAGTCCGTGAAGGCCGCGGCTGCGGCCCGAACAAGGACTACGTCCTGCTGGACCTGACGCACCTGGAACCGGCGCACATTGACGCCAAGCTCCCGGACATCACCGAGTTCGCACGCACCTACCTGGGTGTGGAGCCGTACACCGAGCCGGTTCCCGTCTTCCCGACGGCGCACTACGTCATGGGCGGCATCCCCACCAACATCAAGGCCGAGGTCCTCCAGGACAACGACACCGTGATTCCGGGCCTCTACGCAGCCGGCGAGGTTGCCTGCGTCTCCGTCCACGGTTCCAACCGCCTGGGCACCAACTCCCTGCTTGACATCAACGTCTTCGGTAAGCGCGCCGGCATCTACGCTGCCGAGTACGCACTGCAGGCCGACTTCGTCGACCTGCCCGAAGATCCGGAAGCAGACACGATCGCCCTGCTGGATGTTGTCCGCAACTCCGAAGGCACCGAGCGTGTTTCCGAGATCCGCCGCGACCTGCAGAACACCATGGATGCCAACATGCAGGTGTTCCGTACGGCCGAGACGATCCAGAAGACGCTCTCCGACATCGCTGACCTCGAAGAGCGCTACAAGAAGATCAACGTCCAGGACAAGGGCAAGCGCTTCAACCTTGACCTGCTGGAAGCCGTTGAGCTCGGCTTCCTGCTGGAACTGGCCAAGGTTATGTCCGTGGCAGCCCTGCACCGCGAGGAATCGCGCGGCGGCCACTTCCGTGAGGACTTCCCGGAGCGCGATGACGAGAAGTTCATGCTTCACTCCATGGCCTACAAGGTGGATGAAGCCGACAACGCCGAGCACACGGCCGGCATCCGGCTCGATACCAAGCCGGTCATTTTCACGCGCTACGAGCCGATGGTGAGGAAGTACTAATGACAACGGAAGTCGCTGAGCCGGCCTCGAAGATTGACCTGGCCGAATCCACGGCCGGTGAAATCCCCTCCTTCGACATCACGCTGAAGGTGCGCCGCTATAACCCGGAAATCTCTGACGAGGCCCACTGGGACGAGTGGACGCTGACCATGTACGGCACGGACCGTGTCCTGGACGCCCTGCACAAGGTCAAGTGGGAGCATGACGGCACCGTCTCCTTCCGCCGTTCCTGCGCCCACGGCGTCTGCGGCTCGGATGCCATGCGCATCAACGGCCGCAACCGCCTGGCCTGCAAGACCCTCCTGAAGGACCTGGACACGTCCAAGCCGATCCTCGTCGAGCCCATCAAGGGCCTGCCGGTGGAGAAGGACCTGATCGTGGACATGGAACCGTTCTTCCAGTCCTACCGCGAGATCATGCCGTTCCTGGTTTCCAAGGGACACGAGCCCACCAAGGAGCGCCTGCAGTCCGCTGAGGACCGCGAGCGTTTCGATGACACCACCAAGTGCATCCTCTGCGCTGCCTGCACGTCCTCCTGCCCGGTCTTCTGGACCGATGGACAGTACTTCGGCCCGGCAGCGATCGTCAACGCGCACCGTTTCATCTTCGATTCGCGTGACGATGCAGGTGACATGCGCCTGGAAATCCTGAACGACAAGGAAGGCGTGTGGCGCTGCCGCACCACCTTCAACTGCTCGGAAGCATGCCCCCGCGGCATCCAGGTCACCAAGGCCATCTCCGAGGTCAAGCAGGCCATCCTGAACCGCTCCATCTAGTTCAGTAACCAACCCGCTTCCAAAGGCGGAGGAACCGGATCCACTTCCGGCTCCTCCGCCTTTTGCGTACCGGATGTGCCGAGGCCTGCCCGATAGGGTGGGAGGTATGCCAGAGTTCGAATCTGTTTCCTTTCCCGGTGTCAACGGGACCACCCTCGCCGGCACGCTGGATGTTCCGGACGGTGATCCCCTCGGCTGGGCAGTGTTCTGCCACGGTTTCGCGCTCGGCAAGAACAGCGCCGCAGCCTCCCGCATCTCCAAGGCGCTGGCGGAGCAGGGCATCGGTGTCCTCCGCTACGACGCCGCCGGGCTGGGACGTTCGACCGGCTCCTGGGAGGATGGTTCGTTCACTACCAAGGTTTCCGACCTGCACAACGCGATTGGCTTCCTGCGCTCCTCAGGCCGTCCCCCTACCCTGCTGATTGGCCACTCGCTCGGCGGGGCAGCCGCGCTGGCCGCTGCCGCGAGCGAGGAATCCCTGGCTGCCCTGGTAACCATCGGTGCCCCGTTCAGGCCTTCCCATGTGGCGCACCTGTTCGCCGATGAGCTGGAGAACATCGCCGCGCAGGGCCACGCCGACGTCGAGCTGGGTGGACGCACTCTCACGATCCGGCAGGAACTCGTCGAGGACCTGCACAGCCACGACCTGAAGGAGTGCATTGAATCGCTGGACCTGCCGCTGCTGATCATGCACTCCCCCACTGATGAGACCGTGGGAATCGAGAATGCCTCGGAAATCTTCAATGCAGCGCGCCATCCGCGCAGTTTCGTCTCTCTGGAGGGCTCCAGCCATCTGATGCCGGACAGGGAACAGACCTCACGGGCAGCCGGGATCATCGCCGCGTGGGCCGGGATCTACCTGCGGCAGGCCCGGGAAAAGGGCTTCTAGCCCAGCAGCCGCATTTCCTCGCGCAGGACCCACAGTCCGTGCGGATCGTGTTCGAAGACGCCAATCCGGTCTACGGTGAAGCTCGCGCTGTAATCCCTCAGGGTCTTCACCGCGTTGTCCATGCTGGCCTCGGAAACGTCATGGGCCACGGTGACGTGCGGGTGATAGGGGTACATGTTCTCGTGGTCCAGCGGCCCGGACTGCAGCTCCTTGTGCAGCTGCGAGCACTGGGAGAACCCCTCTTCCACCTGCACGTAGACCACGGGCGTAACCGGCCGGAAAGAGGCCGCACCGCGCAGGGTGACCGTGAAGGGCGCCTGGGCGGCGGTCACTGCACGCACATGCTCGAGGGCCGATGCCCAGTCCGGTGCCGGCGTCGTGGTTACCAGCGTGATGTGGGCCGGGATAACTGACGCCATCGGGTCCCCGAAGGAGGCCCGCGCACGACGGAGTTCCGACGCCATGGGCTCAGGAACCGGGATCACAATCCCCACCCAGCAAGGGCTTTCGGGCATCCGGCCGCTGCCGCCGCTTGCTGCGCCGGATGAGGTCTGGACGGTGGAGTTCGTGTAGCCCATGAGCGCTTATCGGGCGGTTGAACCCAGTGGGAGGAAACCGATCTTCTCGTACACATCGGCAAGTGTAGCCGACGCCGTTTCCCGGGCTTTCAGCGCGCCCTTGGCCAGCAGCCGGTCCAGCTCCGCAGGATCGTCCAGCAGCCCCAGGGCCCGCTCCCGGATGGGGCGGATGTGTTCGGTTGCTGCCTCTGCAAGGTCCACTTTCAAGTGTCCGTACATCTTTCCTTCGTACTCCTTGACCAGGGTGTCGATGCTTCGGCCGGTGATCAGCGAGTAGATGGAGAGCAGGTTGGAGATGCCGGGCTTGGTTTCCCGGTCGAACCGGATCTCCGTGCCGTCGTCGGTCACCGCCGATTTGATTCGCTTGGCAATTACCTTGTCCGGGTCCAGCAGGTTGATCAGGCCCGCCTGTGACTCGGCGGACTTGGACATTTTCGCCGCCGGGTTCTGCAGGTCGTAGATCTTTGCGGACTCCTTCTGGATGAAGGCTTCCGGGACCGTGAACGTCTCGCCGTAGCGGGTGTTGAACCGCTTGGCGAGGTCGCGGCTGAGCTCAACGTGCTGGCGCTGGTCCTCGCCCACGGGTACGCCGTGGGGCTGGTACAGCAGGATGTCCGCTACCTGCAGGATCGGGTAGGTGAACAGGCCAACGCTTGCGGCGTCCGCTCCGAAGCGCTGCTGCTTGTCCTTGAACTGGGTCATCCGGGATGCTTCACCGAAACCGGTGAGACAGTTCAGCACCCATGCCAGCTGTGCGTGTTCGGGCACCTGTGACTGGACGAACAGGGTGGCATTGTCCACGTCCACCCCGCCGGCGATGTACTGCGCGGCCGTCACGCGGGTGCGCTGCCGGAGGTCCGCAGGGTCCTGCGGGACAGTGATCGCGTGCAGGTCCGGGATGAAGAAGTAGGCGTCGTACTGCTCCTGCAGGCGCACCCAGTTCACCAGGGCACCCAGGTAGTTGCCCAGGTGGAGGGAGTCCGCGGAGGGCTGCATTCCGGAAAGGATGCGCTGGCGGGCGGGGGTCTGCGACTGCGTCATGTTTTGGGGCCTCAGAACTTGTAGTCGACAACCACGGGGGCGTGGTCGGAGAAACGGGCGTCGTAGGTGGCTGCACGGTCGACGACGGCGCTGACGGCACGATCGGCGAGGGCGGGAGTGGCCATGTGGTAATCGATGCGCCAGCCGGCGTCGTTGTCGAAGGCCTGGCCGCGCCAGGACCACCAGGTGTACGGTCCGGGCACGTTTCCGGCGAGTTTGCGGGCAACGTCCACGTAGCCGATCTCATCGCTGAAGAAACGGTCGAAGTAGGCGCGTTCTTCGGGCAGGAAGCCTGCCCGCTTGACGTTGCCCTTCCAGTTCTTGATGTCCAGGGTGGTGTGGCCTACGTTGAGGTCTCCCACGATCAGTGCGTAGTCGCTGGTGGCAGCGAGCACCGGCAGCCGCGCCGCCATCACGTCCAGGAAACGGTACTTGTCATCCTGCTTCGGGGTTCCGGCTTCGCCGGAGTGCACATAGGCGCTGACCACTGTGAGCAGCTTCTCTTCTCCGTCCACGGGGACCTTGAAGTCAGCTTCCACCCAGCGTCCGGAGAGGGCGAAGTAGTCTTCGCCGATGTTTTCGCGCACGGCTACGGGCTCGGTGCGGGAGACGATCGCCACGCCGGCACGGCCCTTGGCTTCAGCCTCGGCGTGCAGGATATGCCACTCGCTGCCCAGGAGCTCCCGGACAATCGCGTCCGGAGCACGCACTTCCTGGAGGCAGAGGATGTCGACGCCGCGCTCGGCGAGCCAGTCGGCCATGCCGCGCTTGTAGGCAGCGCGGATGCCGTTCACGTTGACGGTTGCGATCCTCAGTGATGACGATCCCGGTTCCAGGCTGGGCTCCCCGGTCGATTCCATGCTCACGCCAAATACCTTACCCCTCAAGTAGCTTTCGTTTTCCGGCGGTGCCGCCGGGCGCGTACGGTTGCGCCCCTGCCTGCGGCCTAGTCGACTACAGTGCCCTCGACCGGACCGCCGTCGTCCTTCTTCATCATTCCGCGGGCATTGTGCGCGGTGATTTCAATCGTTTCGATGGCGCGTGCAACCTGGTCGGCGTCGGTGCCGAGGTTGTCGCGGATCACCTTTGACTGGACCTGGATGATCTTGAAGCTGTGATCCAGCTTCTGGTCGCGGATGAGGGTGGCCTCATCCATGACCTCCACGGAGGGAGCCGCGCCGGCGGCACGGTTCAGTGAATCCTGCGCCTGGGCAAGCTTGGCGCCCGCCTTGCGGGCTGCACCGCGGATGCTGAAGACAACAAAGGCGAACAGCAGCAGCCAGCCCAGGGAGATGATCACCACCAGCCAGCCAACGACGTCGTTCTCATTGGCGGCGAAGAGCACGGCAACAATGAACACGAAGACCATGACGGTGGTCCCGATCGTGGCCATCTGGCGGCTGATTCCCCGGCCGGGATTAGTTGCTGACGGCGTCTTGCCGTTACGGATGGACTGCATAACCTTATTCTCTCAAATTTTCGGACCGCCTCCTTCCGACTTACCCCCTCGGCGAAACGAGATGACAGTTACGGCCCGTTTCGGGGCCGAAAAGAGCCTTTTCTGCCATCTCGATGACAGGGTTCGCGGCAGGGACGGCGGGGTTGCCGGAGCGCGGCCGGGGCTGGGAGTCTGGGCTCATGGAGATCGAGCTGCTGCAGGGAGACATCACCACGCGCGACGTCGATGCCGTGGTCAACGCCGCCAACTCATCACTGCTGGGCGGCGGCGGGGTCGACGGCGCCATCCACCGGGCAGCCGGACCTGAACTGCTCGAGGCCTGCCGCGAGCTCCGCCGGTCCGTTTATCCGCACGGGCTGCCGGTCGGCGAGGCGGTGGCCACGGAGGCGTTCAATCTTCCGGCACGCTGGGTGATCCACACCGTGGGCCCCAACGCGGTGGCAGGCCAGACCGATCCCGAACTGCTGCACCGTGCCTTTTCCAGCAGCCTGCAAGTGGCAGAGGAATTGGGAGCTGCGACGGTAGCCTTCCCCGCCATCAGTGCCGGGGTCTATGGGTGGGACGCGGACGACGTCGCGCGCACCGCGGTGCGGGCGGTCAGGAACCATCAGGGCACGGGAATTGAGCGGGTGGAGTTCGTGCTCTTTAGCGAGCGGGTCGCCCAGGCATTCCGGGCAGCTCTGGGAGAGCCCGGCACCTGAGCAGCGCCGACCCTTAAGGAGCGCTCCACCTGAGCAGCGCCAACACTGACGAAGGCCCCAGCGGGATTCCTTCCCCGTCAGCCGCCAAACGGGTTCCACGATGCGCCGGGGAACAGTCCGGCCAGCCCTGCCCGGAGCAGCAGGAACCCCACGATTCCGACGATCCACAGCACCGCTTCCCCCGATGCCTTGGACAGCCACGCCCGCAGCCGCTGAAGCGGCCCGTCCAGGTGTTTGCCCAGCAGCCAGCGGGAAAGCACCAGCAGTGCAGCCGGCAGCAGCATGACCAGGCAGTAGAGGCCCAGCACTCCGGCCGAGGCAGTCCAGCCGATCCCGGACGAGGTCAGCAGCCCGACCGCGGCCAGGTAGGGCAGCATCGTGGGAAGTTCCAGGACCCCTGCCAGCAGTGCCAGTCCCAGCAGTCCCCCGCGTGAGTTCAGGGCTTTGCCAATGCGGTGCTGCCAGCGATGTTCAGTTGCCTGCGAGCGCTGTTGAGCGGCGGTCGCCCTAGTGGTGCCGGGCGTTTCCATGCTGCCAGTCGTTTCAGTGGTGCCAGTCGTTTCAGTACTGCCAGTCGTTTCAGTGCTGCCGGACGTACCTGGCGCCTGCGTACCGGTCTGCCCCGTCCCGGCCTGGACAGCGGTCTGGGCGCGGGTGCCCTGAAAAGAAGTGTCCTTGAAAGACCAGATGAGCATGCCTGCCCCGGCAGCAACCATTACTACCTGCACGGCCGGCAGCTCCAGAAGCGACCCCACGCCTCCGCCCAGGACTCGGCCCAGCCCCGCGGCTCCCGAGAGCAGCAGCAGCCCCACAAGGAAATAGAACACGCCTACCGCACCGAGGTACGTGGCGACCTTCCCTGTAGTCCTTTCAGCGTCCCGCCGCATCAGGAGCCACACGGGAATGACCAGCGTGCCGATGCTGGTGCTGTCTACGAGGGCAAGTACGCCCAGCTGAAGGATTGTCTCCGGAGTCATGGCCACTACCTTTCCCCGGTTGCGGTCCGCAGGAATCCGGCCTTGGGAGTAGCGGGCATCATCCTTTAGTGCCACGGCAGCGAAACCTGCTTGGCCGGAAGCAATGCCCACGTCAGGATGGAAACATGAACTCCTCCTGGGGCCAGGCTCCGCCGGTCCGCCGGATCCGCCGTGAAGACGCCCTGCTGGCGCTCGGATATGCCGCCCTGGCCTGGCTGATGCAATCCCTGGACCTGACGGCCGCCGGCAGTGCGGCGTTCCCGGCCCTGGTGCCGTGGTGGCCCCTGCTCACACTGGTGGGCTGCGGCGTCGTCGTGCTGCGCCGCAGGCTCACTGCCGTTATGGTTTCGGTCTGTTTCACCGCCGCCGTGCTTCTGGTGCTGGCCAACAGCACGGCAGGTCTGTTCCTGGCCTTCGAGGCGGTCTTCTCGCTGGTGCTGTTTGGATCCGCCCGTGCAGCCCGCGCCGCGGAGGTAAGCGTGCTGGTGCTCTGCGGTGCCTCGGGTCTGGCGGTGTGGTCGCTGACCGGAGACCTGCGCGACGCCGTCACAGTCGTCCTGCTGACCGGAATGGTGCTCCTGCTCCCCGCGGAGTGGGCGTCCAACCTGCGCAAGGCGGGCCAGCTCGCGGAGAGCGAGACGGCGCGGGCTGCCGCCATCCGGGCCGCTGCCCGGGACCAGGAACGCCTGGCCGCGCGCGAACATGAACTGGCGCTGGCAGCCGAACGGCAGGACATGGCCAGGGAACTGCATGATGTCCTCTCCTCCAGGCTCTCCGCCATTGCCCTTCAGTCCGGAGCGGCGCTGCGCAGCCCGCAGGGCAGTACCTTGCCTGCCGAGGTGCTGGCCCATGTGCGCCACGAGTCCGTGAAGGGCCTGGAGGAACTGAACGGGATGATCCGCACCCTCAGCACTGGTGTCCCCCGCCCCCTTGCGGGCAGCATCCAGGACCTGGACGGGGTGGTCGCCGGGCACCGGGCAGCCGGAATGAGCATTGACTGGACGAACCGGGCCAGCGATGACCTTCCCTCCCCGGTGCAGGCTGCCATCTACCGGATCGCAGTGGAGGCGCTGGTGAACGCAGCCCGGCACACGGACGGTGCACGGGTTAGCATGCTGCTGGAGCGCACGCCGTCAGGGCTGCGGCTGGTGGTGGAGGACGACGGCGGGAAGCTGGCCGGACCGGCATCCGATTCGCCCGCAGGAGGGACCGGCACCGGTATTCCGAGCATGCTGGCAC
Organism: Arthrobacter gandavensis; assembly: GCF_039528575.1. Classification (NCBI taxonomy): domain Bacteria; kingdom Bacillati; phylum Actinomycetota; class Actinomycetes; order Micrococcales; family Micrococcaceae; genus Arthrobacter; species Arthrobacter gandavensis. Next base: position 25,007 of record NZ_BAAALV010000007.1, on the reverse strand, counting down.
GTGCCGAGCAGCTTGGCGGCAAGGCCTGGGCAGGTCCGGCCTCAGCTGGCACGGGCTGGAAAGTGGAAGCCGAGCTGCCCCTCGCTCAAGCACCGCTTACGGCCCAGGCAAAGATCAGCGCAGGAGGAACCACAGCATGAGCGGGAACATTCGGGTGCTGCTCGCGGACGACCACGCCGCGATCCGGCTGGGCATGCGCATGGTGCTGGAGACCGAACCCGGGTTCGAGGTGGTAGGCGAAGCCGCCGACGGCGCCACCGCGGTCCGTATGGCCCGTGCGCTGGGCCCGCACGTCGTGCTCATGGACCTCAGGATGCCTGTGGTGGACGGCGTCCAGGCCACCGGGGAGATTGCCGGTGCCGGGCTGGCCAAGGTTGTTGCCCTGACAACCTTCGACCACGATTCCTATCTTTTCGGCGTGCTGTCCGCAGGTGCAGCCGGGTTCCTGCTCAAAACGGCCGAACCGGCGGAAATCACGGCGGCGCTGCGCCGGGTGCACGACGGCGGCACCGTCATTGCGCCGGAAGTCGCCGGCAGGCTGGTGGATGCTTTCGTCTCCGGCCGTGCCGGTTCAGACCCGGATGCTCCGGCCGCCCAGGGGCAGGCCGCTGCCCCTGAGATGGAGCTGACGGCGCGCGAGGAGGAAGTCCTCGACTGCCTAGCCGAGGGCCTGAGCAATGTCCGCATCGCCCGCAAGCTGGGCATCTCGGAAACCACCGTGAAGACCCATGTCTCCAGGGTGCTGGCCAAGCTCGGCGTTGAATCCCGCCTTCAAGCGGCACTGGCTGCACGTGTCCGGACGCCCTGACCCGACCGGATCCGGGGCAGGGCGCAAAGCGGGCAGGGATGCCCTGCCCCGGGACAGTTATTTCTGGAACAGCACTGCTGGAGCAGTTACTTCTGGAACAGCGCTTCGAGCCGGCGGGTCGTGACAATCAGGCCGATGGCGATCATGACCACGAAGTAGAGCAGGTGGCCGGCCGTAGCCAGGCTGAACGCTCCGGCACTGATTTGGCGCAGCATCTCCACGCCGTGCCACAGCGGCAGCGCCTGGATCAGCCACTGCACGGCCTGCGGGTAGACGCTCAGCGGGTAGAAGGTGGCAGAGAAAAGGAACATCGGCAGCATGACGAAGCTGACCCAGTCCAGCTGCTGGAAAGTCTTCATGTAACTGGTGATCGCCATCCCGAAGGACGCAAACCCAAATGCCACGACTACCGCCGCGGGAATCATCAGCAGAGCCAGCGGAGAAGTCACCAAACCCATGGCTGCCATGACGGCGGTAAAGCCGGTGGCGTACATGGCCCCGCGCAGCAGCGCCAGCAGGATCTCCCCCAATGCCACGTCCAGCGGCCCCAGCGAGGTGGCCAGCATGCCCTCGTAGAGCTTGGCGTAGTTGAGCTTGAAGAACACGTTCATGGTGGAGTCGTAAACCGCACCGTTCATGGCGGATACAGCCAGCAGTGCCGGGGCGATATACGCGGCATAGCTGATTTGTTCCCCGCCCGGGCCGGTGACGGTGCCGATCAGCGCGCCCAGTCCAATACCCATGGCGAGCAGGTACAGCACGGGTTCGACGAAGCCGCTGATCATGATGGACCAGTTGGTTCCCCAGGTGGCCTTTAGGCCGCGGGCAAAAACGGCGCGGATGTTCCGGGCGTACAGGGAACCCAGGAAGCGGTTCCCCGCCAGCGCCGGTGACCCGGGAGCCAGAAAGTCCGACGCCGCTGCCCCGGTACCGTGTTGGGCCCCGGTACCGTGTTGGGCCCCGGTACCGTGTTCAGTGCCGGTACGGTGTTCAGTGCTCATTTGCCCAGCCTCCGGGTGAAAGTGCGCCGTGCCAGGACCCAGCCGCCCGCTGCGAGGACCAGCAGGTAGGCCACATGCACCACGGTCAGGAGAACAGGCTCGGCAAGTCCGTAGCTGAACAGCCGGCCAAGCTCCGTGGCGTGCCACAGCGGTGAGATCCAGCCGATCCAGCGGATCACCAGGGGCAGCGTGTCCAGCGGGAAGAACGTTCCGGAGAACAGGAACAGCGGCATGACAATGAACCGCTGGACCATCGCGAACTGCCCGCGGTCCTCAGTGATGGACGCGCTGTAGGCCATCAGCGGCAGGCCGAACGAAAGCCCGCCCAGGATGGCCGTAAAAATCATGAGCCACGCGGTGGCCGGGTTGCCCGCTGCCCCAAACAGCAGCAGGAAGCCGAAGTAGGCACCGCAGGTGATCAGCAGCCGGACACCAAGTCCCAGCACATGCCCGTCCACCAGCTGGCCGCTGGACAGCGGCGACGCATTGGGCCCGTAGTACGTCCGCCGCCATTTGAAGCCGGACATGACCGTATAGGTGTTTTCCTCGCTCGAGACCATGATCGCCGCCGTCGCCAGAAGCGCCGGCGCAACAAACATCAGATAGGACACCGAGGTGCCGTTTCCGGCTTCGAACGCCGCGTTGGTCCCGGTGTCCACCAGCGATGCCAGTCCGATCCCCATGCCAAAGAGGTAGACAAGCGGGGTTCCGACCGCTGTGACCAGCACCGTGATCCCGTAGCCGCGCATCCGCCGCAGCCAGTGCTCTGCATAGTAGAAGGCACCGAAACGGCGGGCCCTTCGTGCGGTTTCTTCGGGCGTGAGCGGAGACCGCAGCCCCAGCACTGCGTGCGTACGCTGCTCAGTCAACGAGGCTCCTGCCGGTGAGGCGGAGGAACACGTCCTCCAGCGAGGAACGCCGGACCAGGGAAGTGATGGGGCGCAGCCCGCGGGCGCTGACCGCCTCAAGTGCCGCTTCGCCGTCGTTGGCGTAAATCAGCACCCTGTCCGGCAGCGTCTCAATGCGTTCCCCGATTCCATCCAGCTCCGCGGCCACCGTCGTGTTGCGCTCGGAACCGAAACGAAGTTCCACCACTTCACGGGAAGAATGGGTACGGATCAGGGCTGCCGGTGACCCCTCGGCCATGATGGTGCCCTTGTCCACCACAATCAGCCGGTCGCAGAGCTGCTCGGCCTCGTCCATGTAGTGAGTGGTGAGGATCAGCGTGACTCCGGCTTCCTTGAGCCGGAAGAGCCGGTCCCAGAGAATGTGGCGGGCCTGCGGGTCCAATCCGGTGGTGGGCTCGTCCAGCAGCAGGATCTTGGGATCGTTGATCAGTGAGCGGGCAATCGTCAGGCGGCGCTTCATGCCGCCTGAGAGGTCATCCACCCGGGCCTTGGCCTTGTCCGTCAACTGCGCGAATTCCAGCAGTTCGTCCGCTTTGGGCTGCAGGTAGCTCTTGGGCAGGCCGAAATAGCGGCCATAGGCAAGCAGGTTGTCCCGTACCCGCAACTCCTCGTCCAGGTTGTCCTGCTGCGGGACCACGCCCAGGTGCGCCCGGACTTCCGGGCCGTTGGTGTTCGGGTCCAGGCCCATGATCGCCAGCTCACCGGACGTTCGCCGGGAGACACCGCCGATCATCTTCATCGTGGTTGATTTTCCGGCGCCGTTAGGGCCCAGGAGCCCGAAGGACTCCCCTGCCGGAACTTCGAAGCTGATTCCGTCGACGGCGGTGAAATCCCCGTAGGACTTGGTGAGGTTCGACGCGGCGATGACCGGGCCCTGGAACCCGCTCACGGCGGGAGTTTTGGAGGTTGTGATCTGCGGCACCCGGCAATCATAGTGCAGGGTGCCCGAGGACGCGCACAGGCCCGCCCTCCGTTGCGGGAGGACGGGCCTGCGGGATGCGCCGGGGCGGTGGTTTACGCGGCGGGGAGGATTCCTACGCTGCGCTCCGCGGCTTCAACCACGTTGGCCAGCAGCATGGCCCGGGTCATCGGTCCCACGCCCCCGGGATTCGGTGACATCCAGGACGCTACGGAGGCAGCATCCTTTTCGACGTCGCCGCTCAGGGTGGTCTTGCCGGTTTCCGGATCGGTTACCCGGGTGACGCCGACATCCAGGACGATCGCGCCGGGCTTCAGCTCGGCAGCCTTGATCATGCCCGGGAAGCCAGCAGCTGCAACAACGACGTCGGCCTCAGCCAGGAGCTCAGGCAGGTTGACGGTGCCGGTGTGCGCCAGGGTGACCGTGGCGTTGATCTGCCGGCGGGTCAGCAGCAGGCCCAGCGGCCGGCCAACCGTGACGCCGCGGCCGATCACCAGGACGTTCTTTCCGGTCAGGACCAGCCCGTTGCGCACCAGCAGCTGCACAATCCCGTGCGGGGTGCACGGCAGCGGGGAGTTCATCGGGTCGGAGACGTTGAGCACCAGCCGGCCCAGGTTCACCGGGTGCAGGCCGTCGGCGTCCTTCTCCGGGGCAATGCGCTCCAGGATGGCGTTGGTGTCCAGGTGCTTGGGCAGCGGGAGCTGGACAATGTAGCCGGTAACGGCCGGATCCTCGTTGAGCTCGTCAATGACTTTTTCAAGCTCTTCCTGGCTGATGTCAACGGGAAGGTCGCGGCGGATGGAGTTGATGCCCACCTGGGCGCAGTCCTTGTGCTTGCCGCCCACGTAGGAGTGGCTTGCCGGGTCATCGCCCACCAGGACGGTGGCCAGTCCCGGAGTGATGCCGTGTTCGTCCTTGAGGACCTGGATGCGCTCGGTGAGTTCTGCCTTGATGTCCCTGGCGGCCTGGATGCCGTCAAGCATCTTTGCGGTTGCGGGCGCGGTTTCCTCGGCGGTCTCCACGGAGCCTTCCATATTCGTGCTTTTTTCCATGATTACCATTCCTCCTGGCCCGGGTAGAGCGGGAAGTCCTCGGCGAGTTCGGTGACCCGGCGGCGCAGGGCCTCCGTGTCCGGAGCTGGCTTCAACGCCGCAGCAATGATCTCAGCCACCTCGGTGAATTCCTTCGCGCCGAAGCCGCGCGTGGCCAGGGCCGGGGTGCCGATACGCAGCCCTGAGGTGACCATCGGCGGGCGAGGATCGAACGGAATCGAGTTGCGGTTCACGGTGATGCCCACCGAGTGCAGCAGGTCTTCTGCCTGCTTGCCGTCCAGCACGGAGTTGCGCAGGTCCACCAGGATCAGGTGCACGTCCGTGCCGCCGGTGAGCACGGAAACGCCGTGCTCAGCCACGTCTGCGGCAGTCAGGCGGTCGGCGATGATCCGGGCGCCTTCCAGGACGCGCTCCTGCCGCTCCCGGAATTCTTCCGACCCGGCCACCTTGAAGGCCACGGCCTTGGCTGCGATGACGTGCATCAGCGGGCCGCCCTGCTGGCCCGGGAAGACGCTGGAGTTGATCTTCTTGCCGAATTCTTCCTTGGCCAGGATCATGCCCGAACGCGGACCGGCGAGGGTCTTGTGCACCGTGGAGGTCACGACGTCGGAGTACGGCACCGGGCTCGGGTGCAGGCCGGCTGCCACCAGTCCGGCGAAGTGCGCCATGTCGGTCCAGAGGTACGCGCCCACTTCGTCGGCGATTGACCGGAAGGCCTCGAAGTCCAGCTGGCGCGGGTAGGCGGACCAGCCGGCAATGATTACCTGCGGCTTTTCGGCGAGTGCCTGCTCGCGGACCTTGTCCATGTCCACGCGGTAAGTGTTCTCGTCCACCCCGTAGGCGGCAACCTCGTAGAGCTTGCCGGAGAAGTTCAGCTTCATGCCGTGGGTCAGGTGCCCGCCGTGGGCCAGGTTCAGGCCCATGATCTTCTCGCCGGGCTTGATCAGGGCCGCCAGCGCCGCGGCATTGGCCTGCGCGCCGGAGTGCGGCTGCACGTTGGCGAACTCAGCGCCGAACAGGGCCTTGACCCGGTCGATTGCCAGGTTCTCGGCCACGTCTACCTGCTCGCAGCCGCCGTAGTAGCGGCGTCCGGGGTACCCCTCGGCGTACTTGTTGGTCAGGACGGAGCCCTGGGCTTCCAGGACGGCACGCGGTGCGAAGTTCTCTGAAGCGATCATTTCCAGCGTGTTCCGCTGGCGGGCCAGTTCCCCGTTCAGGACTGCGGCAATCTCCGGGTCAACCTCGGAGAGAGGGGCATTGGTGACGGGCTGGGTGGATAGTCTCACGTGGATCTCCTGGGGAAGGGTGTTCTATAGGTCAGGCTACCTGCCGGGCACCCCCGGGGTCCGGGCATGACAAACAGATGACAACTTGACCGAAGGCCCAGGCGTGCGATCCACGGTATGTTCTGCACTGTGCCGCTTCCTGGTGGTTACCCACCCAACGCCAGTCGCGACGGTTACATCCTACCGTGCAGCCACGTCTTCCCACTCGAAGCCGGTAACAGTTCCGGCTTCCCAGTCCGACCGCAGCCGGCCGTAGGCAACTTCCGCCACCCGCCGCCCGTCCGGCAGGGGCCACTCCTGACGGAGGTGCGCTTCCTTGACGAATCCGGAGCGCAGCAGCGTCTTGCGCATCGCAATGTTGTCCTCCCGCATCCTTCCCGCAAAGCGGCGCAGGTGCGGATGATCCGTGAAGACCTTGTCCGTGAGGGCGACCAGCACGGGAACGCCTTTGCCCTCCCCCCGGTGCTCCTCCACCAGGCGCAGGTCGAAATACGCGCAGTCCTGGTCGAGGTCCTCCAGGATCACCAGGCCAAGCCGGTGGTTGCCGCCGAAGACCCAGAAGGTGCATACGCCGTCGGACTCGAACCGGCCTTCCAGCAGCAGCCTCCGCACCAGCTCCTCCGAGGGCGCGGTGATCCGGTGGAACGGGAAACTGTTGGTGGTCAGGAATTTGACCAGTTCCTCTTCTTCCGTATCCATCAGCGGGGCGAAAGTAACGTCCATTCACCCAGCCTAGGCCGTGGGGGCCCGGGCGGTAACCTTGGGAAGGTGAGAGAAGATGCCACTGCCGGACTGCCGGCGTCCCCCGTTTCCCCGTCCTTCGATGCCGGCGCCGCTGCAGACCCCGGCGCCTACACCCTGACGCTGTCCTGCGCAGACCGGCCCGGAATCGTGCACGCCGTTTCCGGCGCGCTGGCCGGGGCCGGCGGGAACATCACGGAGTCGCAGCAGTACGGCAGCCCCGACTCCGGCACCTTCTTCATGCGCGTGGACTTTACTGCCCCGGGCACTTACGACGGCGTCCGCTCCCGGATCGCCCCGGTGGCAGGCCAGTTCGGCATGGACTGGGAGCTGCACCGCGCAGGCGTACCGGTACGCACGCTGATCATGGCATCCAAGGACGGACACTGCCTGAACGACCTGCTCTTCCAGCAGCGGGCGGGCAACCTGCCCATCGAGATCCCCGCAATCGTCTCCAACCACCGGGACCTCGCCGGCCTGGCCGAGTTCTACGGTGTGCCGTTCCACCACATCCCGGTCGCCGCTGATACCAAGCAGGAAGCCGAGAACCAGCTGCGGGCGCTCATGGCGGAGCTGGACATTGAGCTGGTAGTGCTGGCCCGGTACATGCAGATCCTCAGCAACGAACTCTGCCAGGAGCTCTCCGGCAGGGCGATCAACATCCATCATTCCTTCCTTCCCTCCTTCAAGGGTGCCCGCCCCTACCACCAGGCTCATGCCCGCGGCGTGAAGCTGATCGGAGCCACGGCCCACTATGTGACCTCGGACCTGGATGAAGGTCCGATCATCGAGCAGGAAGTCATCCGGGTGGACCATTCCCGCACTGCGCAGCGCCTTGCTGCCCTGGGCGCCGGCGTGGAAGGCCGCACCCTCTCGAAGGCCGTGCAGTGGCACGCCGAGCACCGCGTTCTGCTGGACGGCCGCCGGACCATCGTCTTCAACTAACCCGCCGGAGCCGGGTGTGGCCGGGCGGGCCTTCCCGCCGGCCAGACCGCTGCCGGCTCCCGCTAGAGTTGTTGCATGGCTCACATCATTACCCTCCGCGGCAAGACGCCCGTCACTGATCCTTCCGTCTTCCTGGCGCCAACTGCGTCATTGATTGGCGACGTCGAACTGGGACCGGGTGCCAGCGCCTTCTACGGCGTCTGCGTGCGCGGGGATTCAAACTCGATTCGGGTGGGGGCTGGAACCAACCTCCAGGACAATGTGGTGCTGCATGCTGATCCCGGCTTCCCCACTACGGTGGGCGAGCGGGTCAGTGTGGGACACAACGCCGTCGTACACGGGTGCACCGTGGAGGACGATTGCCTGGTTGGCATGAGCGCAACCGTCATGAACGGAGCGGTGATTGGTGCCGGTTCCCTCGTGGCTGCCGGCGCCCTGGTGCTTGAAGGCACCCAGGTTCCGCCGCGTTCCCTGGTAGCCGGAGTTCCCGCCAAGGTGCGCCGCACACTGACCGATGAAGAGTTCGCCTCGGTCCAGCGCAATGCCGCGCACTACCTGGAAATGGCGGCGGAACACCGGGAGGCCCTGGCAGGGCGCTGAGTCTTCCCTCTCCATCCCCGGCACCCGGGAAGAACCGATCGAGGACCACCGCGACACGGGTTGCGTTCACTTCTTGACGACAAGCACTTGATATAGGACGCTGAACGTTATGTCTGCCGAATCACCCTCGACGATGAGGGCATTACCCGCCGCCCGCCGGCGCACCAAACCCGGCTCCCAGACGGCGCTGCGTGCCCGCAACCAGCAGCGGATCCTCGACGCCCTGCTGGCCGCAGGGCCGCAGACCCAGGCAGAGCTTTCCCGCTCAACAGGCCTCTCCAGTGCCACGGTTTCCAACATTGTCCGGCAGCTGTCCGAGGCGGGGCTGGTCAAGACCGAACCGACCACTAGTTCCGGCAGGCGCGCGCTCTCGGTCCGGCTGAATGACAACGGGGCCGTGGCGGCAGGGATCGACATTGGCCGCCGCCACGTCCGGGTGGTGCTTGCCACTCTTGGATACCGGATCGTCGGCGAAGACTCCATCTCACTGCCGGCAGGCCACAGCGCCGATGAAGGCATGGACGCCGCCGCCGAACTTTTCGACTCCGTACTCCGGGACGCCGGCGTGGACCGCGACCGGGTCCTGGGCGCCGGCGTAGGAATCCCCGGGCCGATTGACCGCCGCAGCGGCACCGTAGTCCGCGGAGCCATCCTCCCGGAATGGGTGGGCATCAACATGCGCGAGGACCTCGCCGGGCGCCTGAAGGTACCGGTCTACATCGACAATGACGCGAACCTGGGTGCGCTGGCCCAGGTGACGTGGGGGCCGCACGGCGGCTGCGAGAACCTCATCTTCGTGAAGGTCGCCACGGGTATCGGCGCCGGACTCGTCATCAACGGTGCGCTTTTTTACGGCCATGTGGGGATCACCGGCGAAATTGGCCACGCCACGATTTCCGACCAGGGCCTGATTTGCCGGTGCGGCAACCGCGGATGCCTGGAGACAGTAGCTTCCACCGCCACCATGATCGACCTGCTGAGCCGGGCGGCCGCCGAACCCGTCACGACGGCGGACATCATCAGCCAGGCGTCCGCCGGAGACCCGGCAACACTGCGGGTGGTGGACGACGCCGGCATGGCGGTGGGACGGGCAATGGCCGGAATCGCCAACGCCCTGAACCCGGAGGTGATCGTGGTCGGCGGCTCCCTCACCGGCCTGGGCGACGCTTTCCTGAACCCGATTGAGCGCGGGCTGCTCCGCCATGCCGTACCGCTGATCGGCGAATCGACCACCGTCACGATGTCATCGCTGGGCGACCGGGCGGAGGCGCTCGGCGCCGCTTCCCTGGTCCTGGCCCAGGCAGACGCCGTCCTCTGACCTGCCGCTTTCTTTCCGGCAGGTCATTTATTTAGAATCTATGTTTTTTCATCAAGTTTCGGTGCTTGTGTTCAAGACTTGACGACAAGTACGGATTACGAGTTTACTTCTCTATCGACCCTTATTTTTGGGTCTCGGCACGACAAAGAAGTCACAACGGGAGGCACGTATGCGAGCAGCAGTTGCAGCTCGGGCAACTGGAGCGCTCGGCGCCCAGTGCCCCTACGGCAGGGAAATCACACATGCCGCATAACCACACCATTCTGGAAATGCGTTCCATCACCAAAGAGTTTCCCGGCGTCAAGGCGCTCTCCGACGTCTCGATTACCGTCAAGGCTGGTGAGATCCACGCCATTTGCGGTGAAAACGGCGCCGGAAAATCCACCCTCATGAAGGTTCTCTCCGGGGTGTACCCGTACGGCACCTACACCGGCGAGATCATCTACCAGGGCGAAGAAGTCCAGTTCAAGGACATCCGCTCCTCCGAAGCCGCAGGCATTGTCATCATCCACCAGGAACTGGCACTGATTCCGGAACTCTCCATCGCGGAGAACATCTTTTTGGGAAATGAACCCAGGCGTTTCGGCATCATCGACTGGGACAGGGCAAACCTCGAGGCTTCCGAACTCATGGCCCGCGTAGGCCTGGATGAAGACCCGACGACGCTGATCAAGGACATTGGCGTTGGCAAGCAGCAGCTGGTCGAGATCGCGAAGGCGCTGAGCAAGCGGGTCAAGCTCCTCATCCTGGACGAGCCCACCGCTGCGTTGAACGAGACGGATTCCCAGCACCTGCTGGACCTGATGGCCGGCCTGCGTTCCAAGGGCATCAGCTGCATCATGATCTCCCACAAGCTCAACGAGATCGAGCAGATCGCGGATTCGATCACCATCATCCGCGACGGCAAGTCCATTGAAACCATCGACGTCGCTGTTGACGGCGCGGACGAAGACCGCATTATCAAGGGCATGGTTGGCCGTTCGCTGGAGTCACGCTTCCCTGACCACACGCCGAACATCGGCGAGGTGTTCTTCGAAGTCCGTGACTGGACCGTAGGCCACCCCACGGTCCAGGACCGCCTGGTCTGCAAGGGCTCCACCTTCCACGTCCGCCGCGGCGAGATTGTCGGCTTTGCCGGGCTCATGGGCGCCGGCCGCACTGAACTCGCACGATCCCTCTTCGGCCGGTCCTATGGGAACTTCATCAGCGGCCAGATCATCAAGGACGGCAAGGAAGTCGTCCTGAAGACCGTGCCGCAGGCGATCAACCACGGACTTGCCTATGTCACCGAAGACCGCAAGACCCTGGGCCTGAACCTGCTCGATGACATCAAGGCCACCACCGTGGCCTCCAACCTCAGGAAGATCACCAAGGGCGTCGTCGTCGACAAGGACGAGGAGTACCGCTACGCGGAGGAATACCGCCGCAGCCTGCGCACCAAGGCCCCCACCGTGGACGAAGGCGTTTCCAAGCTCTCCGGCGGCAACCAGCAGAAGGTTGTCCTAGCCAAGTGGATGTTCACGGACCCGGACCTGCTGATCCTGGACGAGCCCACCCGAGGCATCGACGTCGGCGCCAAGTATGAGATCTACGGGATCATCCAGCAGCTCGCCAACCAGGGCAAAGGCGTGATCGTGATTTCTTCCGAGCTTCCCGAACTCCTTGGTCTCTCCGACCGCATCTACACCATCTTCGAAGGCGCCATCACCGGTGAGGTCTCCAAGGCTGAAGCCAGCCAGGAAAACCTCATGAGGCTCATGACCTCAGCCGGCAAGCACACCTCCGACCTCGCCACCCAAGGACCCCTCTCATGAAAGCCATGAAACAGCTGCTGAGCGGCAACGGCCGCCAGTTCGGCATGATCTTTGCCCTCGTCGTCCTGATCGGCCTCTTCCAGTGGCTGACCGGCGGCAAGACCCTGACGCCCACGAACATGATCAACCTGTTCAACGGCAACTCCTACATCCTGATCCTTGCCGTGGGCATGGTCTTTGTGATCATTGCCGGGCACATTGACCTCTCAGTCGGATCGGTTGCAGCCGTGACGGGCATCCTGGTGGCCATGGCCATGCGGGACTGGGGTATCCCGTGGTGGGCGGGCATCCTGCTCGGCCTGCTCATTGGTGCCGCCATCGGCGCCTGGCAGGGCCTGTGGGTGGCCTACGTGGGCATACCGGCCTTCATCGTCACCCTCGCAGGCATGCTGATCTTCCGCGGTGCCAACCAGTACTTCGGCAAGTCCAACACCGTTCCCGTACCGCAGGAATTCCAGGTCATCGGCGCCGGTTACCTGCCCGAAATTGGTCCGGACACCGGCTACAACAACCTCACCCTGCTCCTGGGCCTGCTGCTCGCCGCCTTCGTGATTGTCGGAGAGTTCCGCCGCCGTGCCAAGACCGCGAAGATCGGCTCCGTGAATCCCCCGGCCTGGGTCTCCGTTACCAAGACCGGCCTGCTGGTCGCAGCCATCCTCTACGCCACGTACCTCTTCTCCACCGGCCGTCCGGGCACCTCCTTCCCGGTGTCCGGCATCATCCTGGCCATCCTGGTAATCCTGTACGTGTTCATCTCGACCAAGACCGTGATCGGCCGCCACGTCTACGCAGTGGGTGGCAACCTGCACGCCGCTGAGCTCTCCGGCGTGCAGAGCAAGAAGGTCAACTTCCTGGTCATGATGAACATGTCCATCCTGGCGGCCCTGGCCGGAATGATCTTCGTAGCCCGCTCCACCGCATCCGGTCCCTTCGACGGCACCGGCTGGGAACTCGACGCGATTGCGGCCGTCTTCATCGGCGGAGCCGCGGTGTCCGGCGGTGTCGGCACCGTGGTTGGGTCGATCGTCGGCGGCTTGGTCATGGCCGTGCTGAACAACGGCCTCCAGCTCCTCGGCATCGGCGCCGACCTCACCTCGATCATCAAGGGCCTGGTCCTGCTGATCGCCGTCGCACTGGACGTCTACAACAAGAGCCAGGGCAAGCCGTCCATCATCGGCATGATGATGAAGAACTTCGGTTCCAAGGACAAGCTTTCCGTCCCGGCTCCCGTGAACCCCAAGCCCGAAATGCCCACCGGCACCAAATCCACCATTGGAACGGATGCCTAAGCCCCACCGGGCCCATTAATCCGCACCACGAAATACCACCGCTCCACCAATCAAGAGAAGGAACACCATGCGTAAGTTCGCAAAGTCATTTGCCGTCGTCGCCACGGTGGCAGCACTGTCGCTGTCCGCCTGCGGCCGGGCCGACGAGTCCGCTTCCGGCGAAGCAGCCGGTTTCGAAGAAGGATCGGCAATCGGCGTCGCACTGCCCCAGAAGACCTCGGAGAACTGGGTCCTCGCAGAAGGCCTGTTCAACGACGGCCTGAAGGAAGCCGGCTACGAGCCGCAGGTCCAGTTCGCCAACGGCGGCGTTTCCGAGCAGCAGAACCAGATCAGCTCCATGATCACCAACGGTGTCAAGGTCCTGGTTGTCGGTGCCATTGACGGCGCCCAGCTCGGTTCGCAGCTGCAGGAAGCCAAGGATGCCGGCATCACCGTCATCGCTTACGACCGCCTGCTGACCAACACCGAGAACGTCGACTACTACGTCGCCTACGACAACTTCCAGGTCGGCCAGCTCCAGGGCCAGGCCCTGCTGGACGGAATGAAGGCCAACAAGCCCGAAGGCCCGTGGAACATCGAACTGTTCGCTGGTTCCCCCGATGACGCCAACGCGCAGGTCTTCTTCGACGGCGCAATGGACGTCCTGAAGCCGGAAATCGAAGCGGGCAACCTGAACGTTGTTTCCGGCCAGACCGAATTCAACCAGGCTGTTACCCAGGGCTGGAAGGCCGAGAACGCCCAGAAGCGCATGGACACCCTGCTCTCGGGTTCCTACGGTTCCGAAGAGCTTGACGGCGTCCTCTCCCCCAACGACACCCTGGCCCGCGCCATCCTGACCTCCGTTGCAGCTGCCGGCAAGCCGGTTCCGGTTGTCACCGGCCAGGACTCCGAGGTTGAGTCCGTGAAGTCCATCATGGAAGGCGTCCAGTACTCCACCATCAACAAGGACACCCGTGCCCTGGTGAACCACACCATCGACATGGTCAAGGGTCTCGGTGCCGGCGAAGAGCTGGAAATCAATGACGACGAGTCCTACGACAACGGCGTGAAGGTTGTTCCGGCTTACCTGCTTGAGCCGCAGATCGTCACCAAGGACAACGCTGCCGAGGCTTACGCCAACGATCCGACTCTGGCCGAACTGGTCAAGTAGTCCACAGCGCTGACGTGTACGGCCCGGGCTGTCTTCCGCACGGAAGCAGCCCGGGCTTTTCCGTACCGGCCCCGCAAACCGGGCCCGTCTCGGCATCGGGACTGGGCAGCCGGGGGCAGGGACCATAAGGTAGTTCTATTGCCGAGACACTTGCGCAGCCAAGCCACGTAATGAGAGCCGAGGAATATGAGCGCCCCGCAGTTTATCCGCACACCGCCGTGCGTCCTTCAGGGGGCACCCAGCCCGGTCCAGGCCACCGGCCGAACCCTTCGATGGGGCGTCGTCGCCACCGGCCGCATCGCGGCCCGCGTCACCGAAGACATCGCCAGGCTTGAAGACGCCGTCCTGCAGGCGGTCAGTTCCCGCTCCGAGGCGACCGCCGTCGAATTTGCCCACCGCTTCGGCTTTGCTGCCAGCTATTACGACGACGAGGCACGAGGCAAGGGCTACCGCCAGCTCTTCGCAGACCCGGAAGTCGACGTCGTCTACATCGCCTCCCCGCATGCCCAGCACTATGAGCTGACTCGTGAAGCCCTCGATGCAGGCAAGCACGTCCTGTGCGAAAAATCGATCACCATCAACGCCGCGGAACTGGCAGACCTGATTGAGGTTGCCGGACGCAGGGGCGTCTTCCTGATGGAGGCCGTGTGGACACGGTTCCTTCCCTGCATCAACAGGCTGTGGGAAATCATCTCCAGCGGCGAGCTTGGCGAGATCCAGTGGGTGCAGGCCGACCTTGGGTTCCCCGCCCCCTATGACCCCGCAAGCCGCCTGTGGGATCCCGCTGCCGGCGGCGGCGCGCTGCTGGACCTTACGGTCTATCCGCTGACCCTGGCGGTCGGGGCGCTGGGCTTCCCCCAGCGGGTCCAGGCCTCGGGCACCCTGAACGCCGACGGCGTCGATACCCAGAATGCGCTGAACCTCGGCTATGACTCGGGCGCGCAGGCCCAGCTGACGTCCTCCCTGCTCGCCTCCGGTCCCCGCACCGCCACCATCTGCGGCAGCGAAGGCTGGATCCGGACCGGCGCTCCCCTGCATAATCCGGTGGAACTGCACGTCCACCAGCACATGGGCCCCTCGCGCACCGAGCGCTTCCAGCAGGTTGGCAACGGCTATACCTATGAGCTGCGGGAAGTCACGCGCTGCGTCCAGGAAGGGCTGACCGAAAGTCCGACCATGCCATGGTCCGACTCACTGCAGACCATGCAGCTCTTCGATGAGGTCCGAGCCCAGATCGGTGTCCGGTACCCCAATGACGAGCGTCGGCTCGCTTCGCTGGAGCCGGTCAGCAAGCTCGAATAAGCTTCGCAGCACGTTGCCGTCCGTCCGGAACACAGTGTTTCCGGACGGACGGTTTTCTTTTGCGGCAAGCTGCAGGCAGCCGGGCACATAAGGGCCTCCGGGACGCTATACATCCCCACTCCGGCGTGGTTATCTTCATCCATGGGAACAGAGGTCAACGCCAGGTCGTTCACCCGCGAAGAGCGGACCCGCTACCGTCGCCGCCTGCTGGAGAACCTTGACCGGTTCGCCGGTTTTCTGGGTACCGCGCAGTTCGCCGACACCGCCAGCATCGGCGTCGAACTTGAGCTGAACCTCACCAATGACGACTTCACTCCGGCCCTGCGGAACTCATCGGTGCTCGAGGAAATAGCAGATCCGTCGTTCCAGACGGAGATGGGCGCCTTCAACATCGAAATGAACCATCCCGCGATGTCCATCCGCGGGCAGGGCCTGCTGGAACTCGAGGAAAGCCTGCGCCGCCAGCTCAACCGCGCTGACGAGCTCGCCGCCAAGGCGGACGCCAACATCCTGATGGTGGGCATCCTTCCTACCCTCACCAATGAGGTGCTCGACGGCGATGCCTGGATCAGCGCCGGAGCCCGGTACGCCGCGCTGAACACTTCCGTGCTCCAGGCCCGCGGCGAGGACGTGTACCTCTCGCTCAACGGTTCCGAGTCCCTCACCCAGTACGCCAAGAACATAGCTCCTGAAGCCGCCTGCACGTCCCTGCAGCTGCACCTGGAGGTAAGCCCGCCGGACTTTGCTCCGGCGTGGAACGCTGCCCAGCTGATCGCCGGCCCGCAGGTTGCCCTCGCCGCCAATTCGCCCATCTTCCTGGAGCACGTGCTGTGGCAGGAAACCCGGATCGAGCTCTTCAAGCAGGCCATCGATACCCGGCCTCCGGAGATGCGCAACCAGGGGGTTCGGCCCCGGGTCTGGTTCGGAGAGCGCTGGATCACCTCCATCTTCGATCTCTTTGAGGAAAACGTCCGGTACTTCCCGGCGCTGCTGCCCGAACTTTCCTCCGCCAGCTCCGGCTCAACGGACGCCGGTGCTCCCCTGCTGCCCGAGCTGCGGCTCCACAACGGAACCGTGTACCGCTGGAACCGGCCCATCTACGATCCGGGTACGCATACGCCCAACCTGCGGCTTGAAAACCGTGTACTGCCGGCCGGGCCCACTGTCCTGGATGTCAGCGCCAATGCCGCCTTCTTCTACGGACTGGTCCAGACGCTGCGGACCGCAGACCGTCCGCTGTGGACCCGTACGGCATTCAAGACCGCGGCGGACAACTTCCTGGCGTGCTCCCGCCTGGGACTGGACGCGTCCGTGTACTGGCCGGGCATCGGGGACATTCCGGTTGCGGAGCTGGTAGTGCGCCATCTGGTTCCCATGGCTGCCGACGGCCTGCGTGAGCTGGGTGTCGACGACGGACTGATTGAGCGCTACCTGACCGTCATCCGCGAACGTGCCCGGACGGAGCAGAACGGGGCAGCCTGGCAGGTATCCGTCCTGGCGAACCTTGAACGCGAAGGGTATGACCGCACCTCGGCACTGGCCGAAATGACCCGCCGCTACTGGCACCATATGCACAGCAATGAACCGGTTCATCTCTGGCCGGTGAATTGATCACCCGGAGCCGGGTTTTTGCATGACCTCTGGCACTCGATTATGGCGAGTGCTAGCCTAATTCTGTCTTGAGTGGACATGACTCAACCCAAACGGGTTACCGCTCAAGTAGTCGACCCTTCGTTATTCCTGTCAGTGAAGAACACATCCACCCGTCTGAACGGGACGGGTGAAAAGGAGTTGATGAGAATGGCCATGAAATTCGATCCTTTCCGCGAACTGGACCGCATGGCAGGCGCCCTTCTGGATCCCCGGCAGCGGCTGCGGCTGATGCCCATTGATCTGTACCGCGAGGGCGACCACTACATCTTGAACGCAGACCTGCCCGGCATAGATCCGGGATCGGTCGATGTGGATGTTGATGGCCAACTGCTGACCATCCGGGCTGAACGCACCATCCACGTACCTGAGGGAGCCACTTGGCTGAACCGCGAGCGAGAATCCGGCACGTTCCTGCGCCAGCTGAACCTTGGCCAGGGCATCGACATCGAGGGCATCTCCGCGAAGTACGAAAACGGTGTCCTGAGCGTGTTCATCCCCGTGAGCGAGCGGGCGAAGCCCCGCAAGATTGAGGTTTCCTCGTCCTACACGGGTGACAGCAATGTCATCAGCGGCGAATCAGAAACGGTAAGTTCATCCGTCTCTTCCGGGTCTTCCGGCTCTTCCTCAGGCTCCCCCGCTGGCAGCAGCGGTTCGGGGTCCGGTTTCGGCTCCGGTTCGGGGTCGGGCGGTTCGGGGTCCGGCGGTTCCGGTTCCGGTGGCTTCAGTTCCGGCAGCGGTTCCTCCGGCAGCGGCGGCATGGACAGCGGCTCGTCCTCCTAACGCATAAAGCAGAAGCCCCGGCCCAAAAGGACCGGGGCTTCTGCCTGCCTGGCGTCAGCGGCCAGGATGCGTGTGGGTCTTAGCCCAGGCGCACCTTGAGGTTCTCGTCCAGTGCGGCGAGGAACTCTTCGGTGGTCAGGTACGGCTGGTCGGGTCCGACCAGCAGTGCCAGGTCCTTGGTCATCTTGCCGGATTCGACCGTCTTGACGACTACGTCTTCAAGGGTCTGCGCGAAGTTGATGACCTCGGGGGTGTTGTCCAGCTTGCCGCGGTGCATCAGGCCACGGGTCCACGCGAAGATCGAAGCGATCGGGTTGGTGGAGGTGGGCTTGCCCTGCTGGTGCTGGCGGTAGTGACGGGTCACGGTACCGTGTGCAGCTTCAGCCTCAACGGTCTTGCCGTCCGGGGTCATCAGCACGGAGGTCATGAGGCCCAGCGAGCCGAAGCCCTGGGCAACCGTGTCCGACTGGACGTCGCCGTCGTAGTTCTTGCAGGCCCAGACGTAGCCGCCTTCCCACTTCATTGCGGAGGCAACCATGTCATCGATGAGGCGGTGCTCGTAGGTGAGGCCGGCCGCTTCGAACTGGTCCTTGAACTCGGCGTCGAAGACTTCCTGGAACAGGTCCTTGAACTGGCCGTCGTAGGCCTTCAGGATCGTGTTCTTGGTGGAGAGGTACACCGGGTAGTTGCGCTGCAGGCCGTAGGCGAAGGATGCCCGCGCGAAGTCCTTGATGGACTCGTTGAAGTTGTACATGCCCATGGCCACACCGCCCTCTTCGGGGTACGTGACAACGGTCTGCTTGATTTCTTCGCCGCCGTCGGCCGGGGTGTAGGTCAGGGTCAGGGTGCCGGCACCCGGAACCTTGAAGTTGGTGGCCTTGTACTGGTCGCCGTGTGCGTGGCGGCCAATGATGATCGGCTTGTTCCAGCCCGGAACCAGGCGCGGGATGTTGGAGATGATGATCGGTTCGCGGAAGACGACGCCGCCGAGGATGTTGCGGATGGTCCCGTTCGGGGAAACCCACATCTTCTTCAGGCCGAATTCCTCAACGCGGGCCTCATCGGGGGTGATGGTTGCGCACTTGACGCCCACGCCGTGTTCCTTGATGGCGTTGGCCGCGTCGATGGTGACCTGGTCGTCCGTGGCGTCACGGTTCTGGATCGAGAGGTCGTAGTACTTGAGGTCTACGTCCAGGTACGGGTTGATCAGGCGGTCCTTGATGAACTGCCAGATGATCCGCGTCATCTCGTCGCCGTCGAGCTCTACGACAGAGCCCACAACCTTGATTTTGTCAGCCACACGGTCTCCTTGTGGAATGGGGGTCCGGACATGGCTTTAGACATGCGGGGACCCGGCTTTTGGGTCTGGTTTCTGTGTCCAACTATGCCACAGCGCAGATGCGCTCCCTAAACCGCGGGCCGCATGCGGACATGATCCGTGCGGCCCGCGGCCGGGCGTGGCTGGAGTGTTCCTAGTGGAAGAAGTGGCGTGCGCCGGTGAAGTACATCGGCACGCCTGCTGCGTTCGCGGCAGCGATAACCTCTTCGTCGCGCACGGATCCGCCCGGCTGGACCACGGCGCGGACGCCGGCGTTCAGCAGGATTTCGAGCCCGTCGGCGAACGGGAAGAAAGCGTCCGACGCCGCTACGGCGCCCCGGGCGCGCTCGTCGTCTGAGCCTGCCAGCGTGTTGGCACGCTCGACGGCCAGCTTGCAGGAATCGACGCGGTTCACTTGGCCCATGCCCACGCCCACCGAGGCACCGTCGCGGGCCAGCAGGATGGCATTCGACTTGGCGGCACGGACTGCCCGCCAGGCGAAAACAAGATCCGCGAGGGTCTTTTCTTCAGCGGGCTCCCCCGCTGCCAGGGTCCAGTTCGCCGGATCATCGCCTTCGGCTTCAACCGTGTCCGGCTGCTGCATCAGCACGCCGCCGGAGACTTGGCGGAACTCCAGCGGGTTGCGGCCGTAGCCGTCCGGGAGGGTGAGCAGGCGGATGTTCTTCTTCCGGGAGAGGATCTCCACGGCCTCCGGCTCGAAGTCCGGCGCGATGACAACCTCAGTGAAGATGTCCTTGACGGTCTCAGCCATGCCGGCGGTAACCGTGCGGTTCGCCGCAATCACGCCGCCGTAGGCAGAAACCGGGTCGCAGGCGTGCGCCTTCAGGTGGGCGTTGGCGATCGGGTCAGCGGCCCCCGGGGAGGCTACGGCCACACCGCACGGGTTGGCGTGCTTGACGACGGCGACTGCCGGCTCATCGAAGTCGAAAGCGGCGCGCAGGGCGGCATCGGCGTCGACGTAGTTGTTGTAGGACATGGCCTTGCCGTGCAGCTGGTCTGCCTGGGCGACGCCGGGCATCGAGTCCTGGTCCGCATAGAGCGCGGCAGCCTGGTGCGGGTTTTCGCCGTAGCGCAGCACCTCGGAACGTTCCAGCGCCATGCCGGTATAGGCGGGCCAGGCGGCTCCTTCTTCGGTGCCGTCGCCGAACTGCGCGGCAGTCCACTTCGCTACGGCTGTGTCATAGGCGGCGGTGTGCGCGAACGCTTCGGCGGCCAGGCGGCGTCGTGCGTTTAGGTCAAAGCCGCCTTCAGCGGCGGCCGCGGTGACAGCGGAGTACTTGGCCGGGTCAACGACGACGGCGACAGAGGGGTGGTTCTTGGCGGCGGCACGGACCATGGAGGGCCCGCCGATGTCGATCTGCTCGACGACGTCGTCCTGCGCGGCCCCGGACTTCACGGTCTCGACGAACGGGTAAAGGTTCACGACCACCAGGTCAAAGGGTTCGATGCCGAGTTCATCCAGCTGGTCGCGGTGATCCTGCCGGCGGCGGTCGGCCAGGATGCCGGCATGCACGCGCGGGTGGAGGGTCTTGACGCGGCCGTCCAGGCATTCGGCGAATCCGGTGACCTCGGCAACCTCGGTGACCTCGATGCCTGCCGCGGCAATCTGCTTTGCGGTGGAGCCGGTGGAGACAATGCTGACTCCAGCGGCGGCGAGGCCCTGGGCCAGTTCCGTCAGGCCGGTCTTGTCATAGACCGAGATGAGGGCCCGGCGGATGGGTACACGGTCAAGGGGGGTGTTGCTCACGGAAGTCACTCCAACTGGGTATCGGCGAACGATGCACGCGCCGCCTGCGGGCGGCCCAAGGACGAGTTTATGCCTTGGGCTCCCCGGGGGCAGGCCTACCGGTAATACTCGCGCGCGCGCCCGTCACCCTTTTGACGCGGCAGGTTTTGGGGGTCCGGGCTCACCTGCCCGAACATTGCGGATGATGGCTCATCGCCCGCCGAACGTTACGGACGGCGGCCGCCGTCCCGCTCCGGGCGTTGTAGAGTGTCCCCCAGTTAGTGCATTGATGACTATAAGTGCCGGCGGAAGGCCCTCCCCCTGATGACAACGACCCATGCCCTGCCTGCGGGCGATGAAGTAGTCCAGAACCTCCCGTGGCGCTGGCGCGTCCAGGGCAAGATCTTCCTGATCGGCGGGCTGGGCTTTATGTTCGACGCCTGGGATGTCACGCTCAACGGGGTCCTCATCCCCCTGTTGTCCCAGGAATGGAACCTCGTACCGGCCCAGGCGGCGTGGATCGGCACCGCGAACCTGCTGGGAATGGCCATCGGCGCCTTTCTCTGGGGCTCCATTGCAGACGCGATCGGGCGGAAGCAGGCCTTCACCGCCACCCTGCTGATCTTCTCGATCTTCACGGTGGCCGGCGCGTTCGCCCCGGACATCGCGTGGTTCTGCGTCTTCAGGTTCCTGGCAGGGGTTGGCCTTGGCGGGTGTGTTCCGGTGGACTATGCCCTGGTTGGTGAGTTCACTCCGCGGAAGCAGCGCGGCCGGGTGCTGACTGCAATGGACGGATGGTGGCCCGTAGGTGCAGCGCTCTGCGGCGTTACTTCCGCCGTCATCATGGCGACCGTCGCGGACTGGCGCTGGACCATGCTGATTATGGTCATCCCGGCGCTGCTGGTCTTCTGGGTTCGCAGGTCCGTTCCGGAATCCCCGCTGTTCCTGGTCCGCAAGGGCCGCACCGAGGAGGCCAGCGCCGTCATCAATGATCTGATCCGCCGTACGGGAGGAACCCAGACCGAGTGGCGGCTTCCGGAGCCGGAGCCTGTGCAGAAGTTCTCCCTGAAGACCACCGGCAGCCAGCTTGCCGAATTGTGGAGGAGCAATCCGAAATCCACGGTGACTGCGTGGTCCCTGTTTGTGACGGTCTTGCTGGTCTACTACCTGGCCCTGCAGTGGATGCCGAAGATCCTCGTCGATGCTGGTTATGCCGAGTACAAGGCATTCCTCACGACGTCGGGCATGGCTGCGGTGGGCCTGCTGGGTGTTGTTGCTGCGGCCCTGCTCGTGGAGCGGGTCGGCCGGAAGTGGCTGCTGGGAATTACAGGTCCTGCTGCCGCGGCGTCGCTGGTGGTGGTTGCCCTGGTGGTTGATGTTCCGGCTTCCGCAACGACATGGCTCTTGATCTACGGGTTTGTGGTGCAGGTGGCCATTCCAGTGCTCTACACCTATGTTTCCGAGCTCTACCCCACGCGGCTGCGTGCCAGCGGGTTTGGTTGGGCGTCAACGGCGTCGCGGGTTGGTGCAGGTTTCGGACCGCTGCTTTTTGTATCGGTGCTTTGGCCGTGCCTCGGGCTGCCGCTTTCATTTGCCGTGGCCGGGCTGCTGGTGCTGGCTGCTGTGCTGTGGATGGCGAAGTTCTCGCCGGAGACCCGGGGTGCTGCGCTGGACTAGGGTTCTGCGGTGGACTAGGGTCCCTGCAGCTGAGCTGGGGGGGGTGCCTGAACCGGCTCCGGGGTGCCTGAACCGGCTCCGGCCGCGGGCCGTCCAGACGCCGTCTTAGAGCGCTGGGAGTCCTTCTTTGCTGATCTTGCGCAGGGTCTCGATCAGCAGCTGGCGTTCCTGCACCTTGATACGCTCGTGCAGCGTCTCCTCGGTATCGCCGTCGAGGACTTCTACTGCTGCCTGGGCAAGGATCGGACCGGTGTCCACGCCGGCGTCGGCAATATGAACCGTGCAGCCGGTGACTTTCACTCCATACGCGAGTGCGTCCCGTACGCCGTGCGCACCGGGGAACGACGGAAGCAGCGCAGGGTGTGTGTTGACGTAGCGTCCCTCGAACGTATCGATGAAATGCTCATCGACAATCCGCATGAATCCGGAGGAAAGGACGACGTCGGGATTGTACGAGGCGACTTTCTCGGTCAGCGCGCGGTTCCAGTCTGCTCGCACCGGGTAGTCCTTGAAGTTCACCACGAACGTTTCGTATCCGGCTGCGGCAGCACGTTCGATGCCGTAGGTTCCGGCCCTGTCGGCGCCGACCGCAGCGATGTCGACGTCGAGCTTTCCTGCCGCAACGGCGTCGAGAACGGCCTGAAGGTTGGAGCCTGTGCCGGAGACCAGAACAACGATTCGCATGTGTCAACCTTAGGTCGAAGCGTCACCTAGGCTTAATCCATGACTAACGACGGCCCTGACGTACGCCCGCGACCGCCGTTTCCGCCGGCTACCCGCAAACCGGAGCCCACTGAGGCACAGTCGAAGGAAGCCCGGTCCTACATGTGGGTGTTTATTGCCCTGCTGCTGGGAATGCTGCTCAGTTCCGACTTGATGCTGCCCTGGAAGCTGCTTCCCCTTGTGCTGGGTGTTGCAGCCGTGGTGGTCGGCGTCATGACTCTGGTGAAGGTTGTCCGGTATGGTCTGGGCGCTTTTATGCGGATTGTGGTCTCGATGGGCCTGGCGGCAACTGCGTTCATGACCCTCGGTCTGGCTGCCCAAGTGGCTCTGTGGCCGCTTACCGCCAAGTACGAGACCTGCATGCAGTCGGCCCTGACTGTCCAGGCCACGGAAACCTGCACCAAGGAATACCTGACGTTCGGCGGAATGCTTCCCCAGCCGTAACGGTCCTGCGTTTGGCTGGTTTTGGCCGGCGGGTAGTTACGCCTTTGAGGCAGTTACTGGTCGCCGCGAGCGTTCGCGTTCCAGCCAGGGGCCGGCGGCGTAACCAATAACGACGCCGACGGCGACTTCCGCTGCGATCCAGATTCCGGTCCAGAGCGGGTCGGGGCCTATGTCCACGAATCTGCCGATGCCCAGCGATCCGCGGGCAATGAGTGCGGCTGCAGCTGCCAGGAGTCCGGAAACCAGGCCAATCACGGCACCTAGGCAGATGGTTGAAACGGATGCCGTGAACCACCTGGCGCTGACCTTGATGGAGATCCATTCATCGAAGTGATTCTCTCCTTCGCGCAGGAACCACCATCCTGCCAGCACTCCTGCCACGACAGGGATGAGCAGTGCTGCGTAGGCGTATTCCGGCTGGCCGCTGGGCAGGGCTGCCAGTACCGGGACCGCCGGGAGGGGGCCAACCGTGGTTTCGAGCGGACTGATGATGCTTCCGGTTCCGATGCTGAATCCCGCACCGGATGCCCAGGCGAGTGTCCAGAGAACCAGGTTTGGCAGCAGTCCCAGCTGCGCGACGGTGAGGACGATGCCTCCGATGATTCCGGCGTCGAGCTTTTGGTAAACGGTTGCGATCTCTGCCCAGCTCACTGCCAGTGCAACCACAAAAAGAACTGCTGCGAGTCCGACTGCCGCCACGATTCCGACGACTCCGGCCCGGACAGCTGCCCACAGGTAGGATCCGGCCCAGCGTGAGTGCTGGCTGGTTCTGGCTATCCAGTCTGTGAGGTCCACTCCGATGAGGCGTACCCAGGATCCGGCTTCCATCCTTGCCCCGATGATGACTCCGAGTCCTGCGGAGACAAGGGGTATCAGCGCACCGGCAACCAGGGAGATGCTCACGTCCTCATTTGCGGAGAAGTATGCCGCGGCGGTTCCGAGCAGGGCGTAGGTGCCCAGCGCTCCGAGCAGTGCCTGCCAGAGCTGGTCTGTGTAGCAGGCGCGGGCAAGTCTGCGTCCTGCCCTCCAGCAGAGGAAGAAGGGGATGAGTGTCAGTCCCAGCGGGATGAGGGACAGCAGTCCTCCGGATTCTTCCGGGCCTACGGTTCCTGCCGGATATGTCAGTGACAGCGGCACTCCGTGCAGCAGCAGCCAGGCTTGTCCGCTGAGTCGTGCCAGGGATGCGTAGTCCCGGTCTGAGAACCCGTTTGCTGCCCACACTCCAGTCAGCGGCAGGATCACGACCAGGGCTGACAGCACTGCCGCCTGGCCGAGTTCGAACATTCCCTGCAGCCAGAGAGGCATGGGCAACACACCCGGTTTCTTCGGGCGCTTAAAGAGTTTCATCGCTTTCTATCGTGCCATTCTGAACGGTCCCAGCTGCTGAGGGTGTGGGTGTGAGTCGAGGTCTGAGTTCGTTGGGAAGAGTTGCGGGCGGCTGGTATCGGGGCCGGGCGTGGCGCTTGGTGGCGGGCGGCGACGGCGGGGCGGCGGGGCGGGGCGGCGGGCGGCGGGCCGGCGGGGGCCGCGGG
>NZ_BAAALV010000006.1:0-2277 GCF_039528575.1 Arthrobacter gandavensis | reverse complement strand
CTGCGGAGCCTGAACTGCTTTAACACCACCCCCACCACCGGGCCCGCACACACATGCGGGCCCATCCCCGTTTAACACCCCTCAGGGCCGGTCCCGCCGGGCCTCGTGCCGTCCCCGCTGCAGCCCGGCCCGGGCCTTCCCACGGCCAGTGATGAGTTTGGGTGCCGCGGCCGATGATTCTCCTCACTCTCTACCCAGATGCAGACGTGCCGCGTAGCCTCTCAGGCCACGGCCCAGTGCCGCCTTTCCGGAGCTCACCACTTCGGATCCACATCACGCCGAGACTGGAAGCGGGAACCCTATGAGTCTGCGTCTGCCCCCTGTTCATTCCGCTGTCCCTAAGCGGGGAAGGCCGAGCCTGCCCCGCGCTTCTGCGGGGACCGGCGTCGTAGGTGTCCTTGTCTTCCTGCTTCTGCTGCTGCAGTTCGCCATGCCGGCGCAGGCCGTGTTTTCGGGTGAATCGCCCGGGGAGGAGCTCCCGTCGGACATCACCGAGATCACCATGACCGGCACCGGTGCGGGTCAAGGTGTGGCCGGCGGACTGCCTCCCTTAGGTACGCCGTTCGATCCGACAACCGGATATCCCGCGGACGTGCCGGCGGGCTACGAGCCCGCAAATGAGGGGTTTGCCGGCATCATCACCACTGTCGACGCCGTCGGCAACACGCAGCAGATGTACTGCATCGACATTCGTACCTCCACCTACACCGGCCTGGGTTACGAGAGCGGCACCTGGGACGAGTCCAACGTGCCGAACATCGGCTACGTCAACCGGGTGCTGAACAGCTATTACCCGGACCAGCCGGGGCTGCCGGACGCACCATCGGACAACATAAGGGCAGCAGCAGTGCAGGCAGCTGTATGGTTCTTCAGCGATGGCTACGTCCTTGAAGACACTGACAGCGTACGGCCGTACACGGCAGCAATCGTTGCCGCCGTACTCGCTGCGGGCCCGCTGACTGAACCGCCTGCACCCAACGTATCCATTGATCCGCCGACTGCGGCTGGCCCTACCGACGGCGTCACCGGGCCATTCACCATTACTTCCGATCCAGGCACCGTCACCGTCGCGGTTCCGGCCGGCTACACCCTGTACACGGATCCTGCCGGTACCGTTCCACTCACCGGCACGACCGTAACCTCCGGTACGCAGCTGTGGGTGCGGAACGACAACCAGACCACGGATCCGGTTGTTCTGACCGCTACGGCCGTGGTTCCTGTTCAGACCGGAAACGTCTACCTCTATGCGGGCAACAATCCCCAGGTCACCACTGCCCAGAAGCTCATCCTGGCAGCTGACGCGCAGATCGAGTCCAATGCCCAGGCAACGGCCGAGTTCTTTGTAGCCGGCGACCTGACCGTCAGCAAGGCGTTTGCCGGTGAGGGAGCCGGGCTGCAGGGCGACATATCCCTGGTGGTGGACTGCGGGGCATCGGGCGTCTTTACCTTCGACATCCCCGCCGGTACCAATACTGCGGTGACTGAGACGGTCGCAGGACTCCCCGTTGGTACGGTCTGTTCAGTCACTGAACCAGTCACTGGATCGACGACGGCGGTAACGGTCACTCCGGTGCTCCCCGAACCCGTCACCATTACGGATGGAGAGAACCTTCTTGCCGTCACGAACACGGTTGACCTCAATCCGGGCAGCCTGCTGGTTACCAAGACCATCACCGGCACCGGCGCCGGACTGCAGGATGACATTGTCATCCACGTCCAGTGCGGCGAAGGAATCGTAGATGAAGTCTTTGTCCTGGCAGCCGGCACCACGGCAGGCGGATACACCCAGCTCTACGAAGGGATCCCTGCAGGGACGCTCTGCAACATCTCCGAACCGACCTCCGGGGCCAACGAAGATGTCACCGTCGAGTCAACGTTCACCGGTGAAGTGGCAATCCTGCCTGGCGCGACGCAGGCCACCGGGGTTACCAACCTGTATGCGCCGGTTCCTGTTACTCAACGCCTGCCCAAGACGGGCGCGGAGTCACTGAGCCTGGCATTGATGGGAGGCGGAGCGGTAATTGCCGGATCCTCCCTGGTCCTGGCGTCGCTTCGGCGCCGGCAGGGATAGTCTCTTCTGACCGGTATTTAGCTGCGGCGCCGGGTCTGCCCACAAGGGCGGATCCGGCGCCGCAGCGCTGATTTGCGCCAGCCCCCAAACCTGTGTAAAGTCTTCTGAGTCGCCGCAGCCGGGACGCTCACGGAGCGCCTGAAGCATGGCGGCCAAACCCCAACTTTCTTTCGATGGTTGATCTGCTGTGTGCCTTGTGTGCCGGC
>NZ_BAAALV010000005.1:267967-297709 GCF_039528575.1 Arthrobacter gandavensis | reverse complement strand
ATAAATAATCGGTATCAATAAACTTGGCACACTATTGAGTTCTCAAACAACAGGCACATCCGGCACCGGGAGGGCTGTGATCCCTTGGGATCCTGCGCTCTCCGTCGCTCCGGAGCAACTTTTCTAGCTTAGTACCGCTTGGCAGTCGGTGTCAAACCGGCTGTTTTCGCGATATACGCTGCGTTCTTGCTGTGGTTCTTACTTCCTCCGCGCTTCCCGGTTCCCCGTTCTGCGCGGATATAAACTCTAGCACGGTTTTGGGGAGGCATCGACCACCTCCCCAAAACCGTCGGCCCTATAGCTACTTCCGGGGCGTGAGGTACAGCAGGCCCAGGGGCGGGAGCCGGAGGGACGCGGAAGCCGGCTGGCCTTCGAAGCCGCCTTCCTCCGCCGTCACTACCCCCATGTTGCCTACACCCGAGCCACCGTATTCCACGGCGTCGGTGTTCAGCCGTTCCACCCACTCCCCCGCCCACGGCAGTCCGACGCGAATGCCCTCATGCGGGGCACCGGAGAAGTTGGCAATGCAGACCAGCGGGTTGCCCTGGCCATCCCAGCGGATGAAGGAGAGTACGTTGTGCGCTCCGTCGTTCTCGTTGATCCACTGGAAACCGGAGGGTTCGTTGTCCCGGGCGTAGAGCGCCGGGGTTTCCCGGTAGATGTCGTTGAGTTCCCGAACCAGCAGCTGCACGCCTCGGTGCTGGGGCGTTTCAGTGAGGTACCAGTCCAGCCCGTACTGCTCGGACCATTCAGCCTCCTGGCCGAACTCCGTCCCCATAAAGATCAGCTGCTTGCCCGGATGCGCCCACTGGAAGGCAAGATAGGCGCGGACGTTTGCCAGCTGCTGCCACCGGTCGCCCGGCATCTTGCGCAGCAGCGATCCCTTGCCGTGCACCACTTCGTCATGCGAGATGGGCAGCAGGAAGTTCTCCGTGAAGGCATAGACCAGGGAGAACGTGAGCTTGGAGTGGTGGTACATCCGGTTGATCGGATCCTCGGACATGTACTCGAGGGTGTCGTTCATCCACCCCATGTTCCATTTCAGTCCGAAGCCCAGTCCGCCCGTATTGGTCGGGGCGGTAACCCCGGGGAACGCCGTCGACTCTTCCGCGATCATCACGATGCCCGGTACCCGCCGGTAGGCAGTGGCGTTGACTTCCTGCAGGAAGGAAATCGCTTCCAGATTCTCCCGGCCGCCAAACTGGTTTGGACGCCACTGGTCCGCCGGGCGGGAGTAGTCCAGGTAAAGCATGGAGGCAACGGCGTCGACCCGCAGGCCGTCAATGTGGAACTCCTCCAGCCAGTAGATGGCGTTTGCCACCAGGAAGTTGCGCACCTCGCGCCGGCCGTAGTCGAAGATCAGCGTTCCCCAGTCGGGCTGCTCGCCGCGCATCGGATCGCCGTGTTCGTAGAGCGGCTGTCCGTCGAAGTTCGCCAGGGCCCAGGAGTCCTTGGGGAAGTGTCCGGGCACCCAGTCGAGGATGACGCCAATGCCGGCCTGGTGCAGTGTGTCCACGAGGTACCGGAAGTCATCAGGATGCCCGAACCGCGCGGTGGGGGCGAAGTAGCTGGTGATCTGGTATCCCCAGGAGCCCCCGAAAGGATGCTCGGCAACGGGCATGAACTCCACGTGGGTGAAGCCCTGCCAGGTGACGTACTCGGCGAGCTGCTTGGCCAGCTCCCGGTAATCCAGGCCCAGCCGCCAGGAGCCGAGGTGGACTTCGTAGACGCTCATCGGTGAGTTGTGCGGGTCGCGTTCAGCGCGCGCGGTCATCCAGTCCTGGTCTTCGAACCGGTAGGTGGATTCCACGACGCGGGAGCCGGTGAGCGGCGGAGCTTCCGTTCCCTTGGCCATTGGGTCAGCCTTCTCCCGCCAGACTTCGTCCTGGCCGAGGATCTCGAACTTGTAGCGTGAGCCGGGTTCAACGTCCGGGATGAAGATCTCCCAGACCCCGGAGCTTCCCAGCGAGCGCATCGCATGGATCCGGCCATCCCAGGCGTTGAAGTCTCCCTCGACCCGCACGGCTTTGGCATTCGGTGCCCAGACGGCGAAGCTGACCCCGTCCACTTCGCCAAGGACGGAGTTGTAGTGGTGCGGGTTGGCACCCAGTACGGTCCAGAGCTTTTCGTGCCGTCCCTCACCGATGAGGTGCAGGTCCATTTCGCCCAGGCTGGGCAGGAACCGGTAAGGATCGTCCACCAGGGCCGGCGGAACGCCGTCGTACGTAACTTCCAGCCTATAGTCGGGCACCTGCCCGGGGGTCGTCGCCGGCAGCGTCCCCACCCAGATCCCGTTGTGTTCATGCCGCAGCGGTGCCCGGCCCTCGGGAGTGATGGCGGTGACTTCGCTGGCCAGGGGGCGGAGCGTACGGATCGTCACGGTTCCGTGGTCGTCCAGGTGCGCACCCAGCACTGCGTGCGGCTGGTAGTAGCTGCCGTAGGACACCGCGTCCAGGACGTCCTGCGCGACGGGCAGCGGGGTGCCCGTTCCGCCAGCCTGTGCCGGAGCGGCCACGGGGACGTCGGCACCGCCGGCGGATGCGGCGGCAGCAGTGCCCGACGGCGGAGCGGCGGGCGCGGCGGACGCGGCGGATGCGGCGCCCTTGGGCTGGACGGAGTCGGACTCTGGGGTTGTGTTCACGTGGTTCGTTTCCTGTCCGTTCGGCGGGTTTTGCTGCAACCTGAGTTCTTCCAGGACCTGGCGGGCGGCCGTCGCCGGCACCTCGATCCAGGCCGGGCGGTTGCGGATCTCATAGACGACCTCGTACAGGGCCTTGTCCAGCCAGAGCGCGATGTAGAGCGGATCGGCGCGGTTGACCTGCGTTCCGGTCTCCTTCTCGTAACCGCGCAGGAAGGCGTCGGCAGCGGCCTGCGCCCAGACGGCGGCCTGGACCCTGCGGGCAGTGTTTTCATCCAGGTCTTCAGGTCCGGCCCCGGAAGACCCGATGACGGCCACCGCAGCGGCGTAGTCAATTGAACGGAGCATCCCGACGACGTCGCGCAGGGCAACGTCGGGAAGGCTTCGTTCGGCGGCGGGCCGAAGCGGCTCGCCCTCGAAGTCCAGCACCGTCCAGCCGCGGCCTGTCGAGTGGAGCACCTGGCCAAGATGGTAATCCGCGTGGATGCGCTGCAGGCTGGGCAGGGACGGCAGCTGCTCCACGGTCTCCAGGAGCTGATTGAATGTCTCGTCATACGGGCCCACGTAGCTGCGGGCTTCCTCCCACTCCCACTTCAGCCTGCGTACCAGTGAGTCGATGAATTCCTGCTGCTCGGCCGGCGTGGGCTGGTGCGCGCCGAAGGCGGCTTCGAGCTGGGAATGGATCCTTCCCGTCACGGCCCCGAGTTCCTCGGCTTCGGCGGAGAAGTCGCGGCCGGCGACGGCGGCGGACGAGGCGGTGCGCCACGCGTCCTCGCTGTCCGGGATGAACTCCCGGAGCACGCTCACGTCTCCGGTTACCCAGCTGCCTGCAGCGGCGGCGTCGTACACGTCCTCCCAACTGCCGGTGACCCAGCCCAGCGTGGCGGGCACGTCCTGGGAACCGCCCTCCGTGAGCTTGGCGCTGACCACCACGTCCGGGCTCTCCCCCGCAGCCAGCACGCGGTAGAACTTCACGATCACCGGCGCCTTGCTCGTCACCGCAATGACCGAGGTATTGGACTGTTCGCCCTTGAGGACCCGGATGGCGAGGGTGTCCGTGAAGGCATCCCAGTCACCGAATCCGTCCAGTGCGTACCCGTGGGTGCGGCCGTCCAGCGAGCTGGCCTGCGAGCGCATGGTTTCCAGCCAGGCCGTGACGAACACGGGGTCTGCCGTAGCGTCGTACAGCCACTGCCGGCCCTTGTCGGGGTGTTCCACGATGCCCAGGAGCGAGTCGCCGAGTTCCTCCACCGGATCGGAGCGGGTGCTGACCGGCACGCTGATGACGTCCACCCGCCGCCCGGATTCCACCGAGACGAAGTGCACATGCATTTCGACCGCACCCTGCGGGTCTGCCAGTTCAATGCCCCCGACGCGGCGAAGGACCACATCCCGTCCCTTGGCCGGAAACCATCGCTGCCGGGGCAGCCAGGCAGTGAGCAGTTCGGGCAGGGTCGGGATGGTGTCTGTCATTTCGACGTGGCCTCCGGTGCGAGTATCAGCGGGATTGCTTCGGTCTGCGGTGAGCTTGTGTTTGATTTCGCTGAGCGCAGGCGAAGCCAGTAGAAGTCATGGCTGCCCAGGGTCAGGGTCAGAGAACCGTCCTGCCCGAAGGTGGGGAAAGGCGTTCCGCCGAAGGCGTCCCGCAGTCCCCGCTCGGCGAACTCCGGCAGATTCACGGTGGCGGCCACCGGATGCTGGGAGAGGTTGAAGATGCAGAACATGGTCTCCCCCACCTCGCCTTCGGGGTTGTCTTCCGGCAGTTCGCGCAGGAACGCCAGGACGGCCTCGCTGTCCGTGGGGACATTGCGGTAGGAGCCCATGCCGAAGGCGGGATGGGTCTTGCGGACCATGATCATCTGCCGCAGCCAGTGCAGCAGCGAACTGGAACTGGCCAGCTGCGCCTCCACGTTGACGTGGTTGTAGTGGTAAACCAGCGACTGCACCACGGGCAGGTAGACCTTGCCGGGGTCTGCCGTGGAGAAGCCCGCGTTGCGGTCCGGATTCCACTGCATTGGCGTGCGCGAAGAGTCGCGGTCTTCCAGCCAGATGTTGTCTCCCATGCCAATCTCGTCCCCGTAGTACAGGAACGGGCTGCCGGGCAGCGAGAGCAGCATCGCGTGGATCAGTTCAATCTCCGCGCGGGAGTTATCCAGCAGCGGTGCCAGCCGCCGCCGGATGCCGATGTTGGCGCGCATCCGGGAATCCGGGGCGTACCAGCCGAGCATGGCCTGGCGTTCCTCGTTGGTGACCATTTCAAGCGTCAGCTCGTCATGGTTCCGCAGGAAGGTTCCCCACTGTCCGCCCTGCGGAATGTCCGGGGTCTCTTCCATGGTCTGGATGATCGGTGCGGCCTTCTGGTCCCGCAGGGCGTAAAAGAGCCGCGGCATAATCGGGAAGTGGAAGCACATGTGGCATTCCGGTCCGGTCTCGTCGCCGAAGTACTCCACTACCTCATGGGGCATCTGGTTGGCTTCCGCCACGATCACCCGGCCGGGGTAGTTCTCATCCACCATGGTCCGCAGGTCCTTCAGGAACCGGTGGGTTGCCGGGAGGTTCTCGCAGTTGGTCCCGTCTTCCTCGAAGAGGTACGGGATGGCGTCGGCGCGGAAGCCGTCGATGCCCTGGTCCAGCCAGAACCGCACGACGTCGAACACCGCCTCAACGACCTTCGGGTTCTCGAAGTTCAGGTCCGGCTGGTGGCTGAAGAACCGGTGCCAGTAGAACTGCCGGCGCACCGGGTCGAAAGCCCAGTTGGATTCTTCCGTGTCCACGAAGATGATCCGCGCGTCTTCGTACTTCTGGTCGGTGTCTGACCAGACGTAGAAATCGCCGTAGGGACCGTCCGGGTCGTTGCGGGATTCTTCGAACCACGGGTGTTTGTCCGAGGTGTGGTTCAGCGGCAGGTCAATGATGACGCGCAGCCCGCGGGCATGGGCCTCTGCCACCAGGCGCTTGAAGTCGCTGATGGTGCCGAACTCGCTGAGCACGTCGTAGTAGTCGGAAATGTCGTACCCGCCGTCGCGCAGCGGAGACTTGAAGAAGGGGGGAAGCCAGAGGCAGTCCACGCCCAGCCACTGCAGGTAGTCCAGCTGGGAGATCAGGCCGCTGAAGTCGCCGTTGCCGTCTCCATTCGAGTCGCGGAAACCCCGGACCAGGACTTCGTAGAACACTGCCTTGCGGTACCAGTTCGGGTCGTTCGTCAGCCCGGGTGCGTGCAGCTGGAAGGGATTTACCATGCCGATCCCCTCCGTACAGCCAGAACGTGCGCCGGTTCGTAGTGTGCGTCCAGGCGCACGTAGTTGTACTGTCCCCAGCGGTAGCTCGCGCCGCTGATCAGGTCATCGACCCAGAACGTGCCGTCGTCGTTGAAGTCCTGCGGATCGAGGTGCAGGGCATCAAGGTCCAGGGTTACGGTGCACTCGCGTGCACTGTGCGGGTCGGTGTTCACCACGATGATGAGCGTGTCCTTACTGCTTGGATCGGAATAATCGACGTGCTTGTACTTGGAGTAGGCGACCGTGGCCTCGTCGGTGCTC
This sequence comes from Arthrobacter gandavensis, assembly GCF_039528575.1. NCBI lineage: Bacteria > Bacillati > Actinomycetota > Actinomycetes > Micrococcales > Micrococcaceae > Arthrobacter > Arthrobacter gandavensis. The sequence continues at coordinate 291,532 of NZ_BAAALV010000005.1, read as the reverse complement.
GAATGCACCGTAAGGTTCTGCAGGTCCCCCAGCGCCGGGTGGTCGCGCCGGATCTGGTTCAGCCGGGTGATGTAGGGCGCAAGGCTGCGGTTCTCGGCCTCGGCGGCGGCGAAGTCCCGCTGCTTGTACTCGAACTTCTCGTTGTCGATGTATTCCTCGGCTCCCGGCCGGGCCACATGTTCATAGAGTTCGAAGCCGGCATACATGCCCCACAGCGGACTGGCGGTAGAGGCCAGCACGGCACGGATCTTGAATGCGGGCGGCCCGCCGTACTGAAGGAACTCCGTGAGGATGTCCGGTGTGTTCACAAAGAAGTTGGGCCGGAAGAACGCCGCGGTCTGATGGGATACCTCAGTGAAGTACTCCTCGATTTCCCGGCGGGTGTTCCGCCAGGTGAAGTACGTGTAGGACTGCTGGAAACCGGCCATGCCCAGCGCGTGCATCATGGGCGGGCGGGTGAAGGCCTCGGCAAGGAACACCACGTCCGGGTGCTGCTTGTTGACGGTACCGATCAGCCATTCCCAGAAACGCAGGGGCTTGGTGTGCGGGTTGTCCACACGGAAGATCTTCACGCCGTGGCTGATCCACATGAGGACGATGCGCAGGATCTCCCTGGAGAGTCCCTCGTAGTCGTTGTCGAAGTTGAGCGGATAGATGTCCTGGTACTTCTTGGGCGGGTTTTCCGCGTAGGCAATACTGCCGTCCACCCGGGTAGTGAACCATTCCGGATGCTCGGTGACCCAGGGATGGTCCGGGGATGCCTGCAGTGCCAGGTCGATAGCGACTTCCAGCCCCAGCCCCGAGGCGGCCTGGACAAAGAAGTCAAAGTCCTCGAACGTTCCCAGGTCCGGGTGGATCGCGTCATGCCCGCCCTCCGCGGCACCGATTGCCCAGGGAGATCCCGGGTCCTGCGGCCCGGCAACCAGGGTGTTGTTCGGTCCCTTGCGGAAGTTGGTGCCGATGGGGTGGATGGGCGGGAGGTAGATGACGTCGAACCCCATCCGCGCCACCCGGTCCAGGCTGTGCACAGCGGTGCGGAAGTTCCCCGAGGTCCACGAAGCCGTGGCGGGATCGAAGGAAGCACCCTCGGAGCGCGGGAAGAACTCGTACCACGCGCCGCGCCCTGCCCGGTCACGCTCCACGTTGATCGGAAAGCGCTGCGAGGCGGTCACGAGGTCGCGGATCGGCTCGCGCTCCAGCACCCGGGCCAGCTCCGTCCGGCTGGCCGCGGCGAGCCGCATCCCGGGATCCAGTGCCTGGTCCTCGAGTACCCTGGCAGTTTCCCGCAGCACGGCGGCGTCGTCCTCGTCCCGGCCCACTGCTGCCGCAGTGAAGAGGGCGGCGCCTTCGGCGAGCATCAGTTCGACGTCGATTCCGGCACCGATTTTCACCTCTGCGTTGTGGTGCCAGGTGCCAAACAGGTCAGCCCAGCCTTCCACGGTAAAGGTGTACGCTCCGGTCGACGGCGGGCGCAGAAGCCCCTCCCAGCGGTCCAGGCCCTGTCCCACCGGGTGCATTCGCCGGCGCTCGACTTCCTGTCCCTGCGGGTCGTAGAGCACTGCCGTGACCCCCACGAGGTCGTGCCCTTCACGGAAGACCGTGGCCCCGATGACAAGGTCTTCTCCCGGGACAGCTTTGGCGGCAAACCGGCCGCACTGGATCACCGGAGACACGTTGAGGATTGGAATCCGGCCGAACCGGAGTTCCGCGGCGGGCTGGACATTAGATGGCAACGCGCTGGATGTGGTCACAGACTAGACGTTAGCGACAATCAGGGCAGATTGCTAAGGGCACGTACTTTTTGCCGCATCGCTACAGGTCAGGACGGATACGCGCAGAATCCCCGCAGGTCCGGACGGGGTTGGAGGAAATGGGGTTAAATCCCTGTTGCTTTTGCGTGACGGAGAACACTGCCGCGGCGTTCTGCGCTAGCCTAACGGGGGTGAAGGCAATCCGAAGGTTTACCGTCCGCACCGTCCTCCCCGACAGCATTGCGCCGCTGGCCAGACTGGCCGGCAACCTGCGCTGGAGCTGGCACCAGCCCACCCGGGAGCTGTTCAACGACCTTGATCCGCAGATCTGGGCGCAGAGTGGACACGATCCCGTCCGGGCCCTGGGCATGGTCAGCCGCCAGACCCTTGAACGAATCTCAGGCGACTCGGAGCTGGTCGAACGCATCCGGTCACTGGACGAGGGCCTGGAGCACTATCTCACCGAACCGCGCTGGTACCAGTCCCTCGGTGAGGACGCCCCTCGTTCAATCGCCTATTTCTCCCCCGAGTACGGCATCTCCGCCGTGCTGCCGCAGTACTCCGGCGGCCTGGGGATCCTGGCCGGCGACCACCTGAAGTCCGCCTCGGACCTGGGCGTCCCGCTGATCGGCGTAGGCCTTCTCTACCAGGCCGGCTACTTCAAGCAGTCCCTCTCCCGCGACGGCTGGCAGCAGGAGACATACCCGGTCCTGGACCCCAACGGCCTGCCGCTGACCCTGCTGCGTGAAGAAGACGGAACCCCCGCACGGATCAGCCTGCCCCTGCCCAACGGACGGCACCTGATGGCGCAGATCTGGCGTGCCGACGTCGGGCGCGTTCCCCTGCTGCTCCTGGACGCGGACGTGCGCGGGAACGACGACGCCGCCCGCGGCATCACGGACCGCCTCTACGGCGGCGGCGGAGACCACCGGCTGCAGCAGGAACTGCTGCTGGGCATGGGCGGCGTGAAGGCGCTGCGAGTCTTTGAACGCCTCACCGGAGCGCCGGCACCGGAGGTTTTCCACACCAACGAGGGCCATGCCGGGTTCCTGGGCGTGGAACGGATCCGGGAACTCATGGATACCGGAATGCACTGGGAAGAGGCGCTCACCGCTGCCCGGGCATCCACGATCTTCACCACCCACACGCCTGTTCCGGCCGGAATCGACCGCTTTGATGTTGGCGAAGTGCGGCATTTCCTGAGCGCGGGCCTGGCCCAGTCCGTACCGACGAACAAGGTCCTGGCGCTCGGTGCCGAGGACTATGAGGGCGGTGACCCCAACGTCTTTAACATGGCCGTGATGGGACTGCGCCTGGCCCAGCGTGCCAACGGCGTGGCCAAGCTGCATGGACAGGTGTCCCGTGCCATGTTCTCCGGTCTCTGGCCTGGCTTCGATGTTTCGGAGATCCCGATTACCTCGGTGACGAACGGCGTGCATGTGCCCACCTGGGTCGATCCCGAGCTGACCCGGCTGGCCCAGAAGCAGTTCGGTGTTGCCACGGTCCATGACCGGGACTGGACCCGCGCCTACGAAGTCAGTGACGAGGACCTGTGGGACCTGCGGCGCCGGCTGCGCAGCAACCTGATCGACGACGTACGGCGCCGTGTCCGCGCGGCCTGGCGCAAGCGCGGCACCCCCGACGCATCGCTGGGCTGGACCGACGATGTGCTGGACCCGGATGTGCTGACCATCGGATTCGCCCGGCGCGTGCCGACCTACAAGCGGCTGACACTAATGCTGCGCGACCCGGCCCGGCTGAAGGCACTCTTGCTGCATCCCGAGCACCCGGTGCAGCTGGTGGTGGCAGGCAAATCCCACCCGGCCGATGAGCAGGGGAAACGGATGATCCAGGACTTGGTGCAGTTCACCGATGATCCCGAGGTCCGCCACCGCATCGTGTTCCTGCCCAACTACGACATTGCCATGGCACGCACGCTGTTCCCCGGCTGCGACGTGTGGCTGAATAACCCCATCCGTCCGCTGGAGGCTTCCGGCACCTCCGGGATGAAGTCCGCCATCAACGGCGGCCTCAACCTCTCGGTGATGGATGGCTGGTGGGATGAGATGTACGACGGCGAGAACGGCTGGGCGATCCCCTCCGCGAATCCCCGCGAGGGTATCCACACGCGTGAGCTGTACACCCCGGACCAGCGCGACGACATTGAAGCGGCAGCCCTGTACGAGCTGCTGGAGAACACGGTTGCCCCGATGTTCTACGGCCAGGAGCCTTCCTCCGACGCCGGCTCTGCCGGCCCCTCGGAAGCCCCGGCGGATGCACTGCCGCACGAGTGGCTGGAAATGGTCAAGCACACCCTGGCCGAGCTGGGACCGAAGGTTTCCGCCAACCGAATGCTGCGCGACTACGTCAACAACCTGTACCGGCCGGCCTGCCAGTCCGGGCGGGCAGCTGCTGCGGACCAGTACCAGGCCGCCCGGGACCTGGCAGCCTGGATCATGCGGGTCCGCGACGCCTGGAGCGGGGTTGCAGTGGAGCATGTGGATTCCATCGGCATCTCGGACGCACCGCAGATTGGCGACCGGCTCACTGTCCAGGCCTACGTGAACCTCGGCTCGCTCAAACCAACGGATGTTGTGGTGGAAGCCGCCTACGGGCAGGTGTCCGAAGCGGACAAGCTGAGCGACCACCAGCTGCTGGAGCTGAACGTGGCGGAGGATCTTGGATCGGGCCGGTACCTCTACTCAGGGGACCTGCACATTGAGCTCGCCGGGCCGTTCGGCTACACGGTGCGCGTCCTGCCGGATCATCCCGGGCTGGCGTCCAAAGCCGAGCTGGGGCTCGTAGCCAACGCCTAGGTTCAGATGCGGTAAACGCTGACGGAGTTCCCGGCGACGCGGTCCTTTTCACCGGCGGCGAGGCGGGCGCCGGTACGGCGCCCGTCGGGGTCGGCGGTGGCGAACAGCAGCTCATAGAGGTGGCCTTCGTTGGCCGTGACCCCGGCGTCGTCCAGTGTCTGACGCGAGGGCAGCACGACTTCTTCCGCTTCCTGCCCGCCGTTGATGACCACCAGGCCCGCGCGTTCACCCTGCCCCGATCCGATGAGCAGCTGCAGTACGCGGCAGCCGGGATCGTGCCAGGCGGCGTCCGCCATGGGCTGGCCCGCGGCGTCGAACCAGAGCAGGAAAGCGTCCCGCGGGTCTGCCGGGAACGCGTACGGCTGGCGGGCCAGGAACTCCCGCCGCAGGCGCAGCAGCGCTGCAGTGGCAGCGAACATGCGCTTGGCGTCGTCGTCGTGCTCCCAGGAAAGCCACGTGTCCTCGTTGTCCTGGCAGTAGGCGTTGTTGTTGCCCTGCTGGGTGCGTCCGGTTTCGTCGCCTGCCGTGATCATGGGAACACCAACGGAGAGCAGCAGGGTGGCCATCAGGTTCCGGGCGGTTTGCCGGCGGCGCGCGCGGACCTCAGGGTCCCTGGTCTGGCCTTCAACGCCGTGGTTCCAGCTGCGGTTGTGGTCCGACCCGTCGCGGTTGTCTTCGCCGTTGGCCTGGTTGTGCTTGCGGTTGTAGGCAGTCAGGTCGGCCAGGGTGAAGCCGTCATGGGCGGTTACCAGGTTCACCGAGGCAAGCGGTGAGCGCTCCGAGCGGGCAAAGAGCTCCGCGGAGCCGGCCAGGGCGCTGCCCAGCCGGGCCAGTGAACCTGCAGGTTCCCCCGCAGCGAGGGCAGCCTGGTCCACCAGCCAGAAGTCCCGTACCGTGTCGCGGAAGTGGTCGTTCCAATCCGCCCAGCCGGGCGGAAAGTTACCGGTCTGCCAGCCGTCCGGCCCAAGGTCCCACGGCTCGGCGATCAGCTTGATGCCGTGCATGACGGGATCCGTGGCCAGCGCAACCAGCAGCGGGTGCCTGCGGTCAAAGCGGTTGCCGGCGTCCCTGGCCAGAGTGGGTGCCAGGTCGAAGCGGAATCCGTCCACGTGGTACTCGCGGACCCAGTAGCGCAGCGAGTCCAGTGCCATCTGGATCACGCGGGGTTCACTGAAGTCCAGGCTGTTGCCGCAGCCGGTCGTGTCGAGGTACCGGCCCTCGGCGTCGTGCCGGTAATACGTCTGGTCACCCAGGCCGCGCCAGCAGAGGGCGGGTTCGTCCTGCCCGCCTTCGGCAGTGTGGTTGTAGACGACGTCGAGGATCACTTCGATCCCGGCCGCGTGCAGGTCCTTGACCATGGACTTGAACTCGTCCTGGACCGCCTGCGGTCCGGCAGCCTGAGCAGTAAGCGTGGCGTAGTCCAGGTGCGGAACGAAGAATCCCAGGGTGTTGTAGCCCCAGTAGTTCCCGAGTCCAAGCTCCCGCAGGTGTCGCTCATCAATGTGGAAATGGACCGGCAGCAGCTCCACGGCCGTGATGCCCAGTTCCTTCAGGTACCGGATGGTCTCCGGGTGGCCCATTCCGGCATAGGTGCCGCGCAGGTCAGGAGGCAGTGCCGGGTTGAGCTTGGTGAGCCCCCGCACGTGGGCCTCGTAGATAACGGAGTCCCGCCACCGGGTGTGCGGCGGCTCGTCGCCGTCCCAGTCGAAGTCCGGGGTGGTGGCAACGGAGAAGTACAGCGGCTTCTCCCCCTGCCGGTGCACCGTGTCGATGCCGCGGCCATACGGGTCAAGCAGGAGCTGGAAGGAACCCGGCTCAGCCGGCAGATCGGCTGCGTGATCCCAGAACCCGTAGCGGATTCCCGGACGCAGGCCCTCAACCCGGCCGTGGTGAACCCCGGCCGAGCGCCGCTCGAGCAAGGTGGACATCCACTGCCCGGGCTGCGCTTCGAACCAGACGTCCACAGCCTGCAGGCCAGGCGCGTAGACGGACACGTTGACGGCGCCCGGAAGATCCGGGACGCCCGCCACGCTGTCGTGGACCCCCAGGGGGAAAGCCCGGGAGATGCGTTCAGACGGAGTCTGCCTACCTCCGGTTACGACGTGTGCCATGCTGCCTCTTCCGGCGCCCCGTTAGGTTCAGGCGGAGCGCTGACGTGAAACTTCGTACAGGGTGATCCCGACTGCCATGGAGGCGTTCAGGGATTCCATGGCGGAGTCGATCGGGATGGAAACAATCTGGTCGCAGTTTTCGCCCACCAGGCGGGACAGGCCCTTGCCCTCAGAGCCGACCACAATGCACACAGGTTCCTTGGCCAGCGCCAGGTCCGGAAGCGAGACATCGCCGTCGCCGTCCAGCCCGAGAACAAAGATGCCCATCTTCTTGAAGGTCTTCAGCGTGTTGTTCAGGTTTCCGGCGCGTGCCACGGGGACGCGCACGGCTGCACCGGCGCTGGTCTTCCAGGCCGAGGCGGTGACGCCTACGGAGCGGCGCTCGGGAACAATGACGCCGTGCGCGCTGAAGGCGGATGCCGAGCGGATGATCGCGCCGAGGTTGCGCGGATCGGTGATGCCGTCCAGTGCAACGAAGAGCGGCGCATTGGCGATGTGGCCCTTCTTCCAGGCCTGGATGGTCTCTTCGGCGAGATCGATCGGATCCGCGTATTCGTAGGGCGGGATCTGCAGGACCAGGCCCTGGTGGACGGCCTCATTGGTCATGCGGTCCAGCTCGGGTTTGTGCGTCTCCATGACGGGCAGGCCGCGCTCGGCTGCCATCTTCAGGGATTCGCGGACGCGGTCGTCCATGTCGATCCGCACGGCCACATGCAGGGCCTTCGCCGGGATACCGGCGCGCAGGGCTTCGACTACCGAGTTGCGGCCGGTGACCACTTCTTCGGCAACCTTGCCGCGTGCGGGGGCGTTGCGGCCGCCGGGCCGCTGGCCGCCGTGCTTGGCAGCAGAGCGCTCGGAGAGCTGCTTGTTCTTGTAAGCCTTGTGATAGGGCCGGTCTTCAGCCTTGGGGGTCGGTCCCTTGCCTTCGAGGGCTTTGCGGCCGAGGCCGCCGGTGCCCTGGCTGGGGCCCTTTTTGGCTTTGCGAATCGCGCCGGGTCGTCCGTGGTTGGCCATGGGTAATACACCTTAAGTAGAAGAAAGCACTACTTCTAGTCTACGCAGGGTGTCCAAACGCGGATGCCGGTCCGGCGCAGGTGTTAGCCCAGAGCTAACACCTACGCCTCTTCCAGCGACCAGACAGCCCCGTCGGCGGTGTCTTCGACGACGACTCCGGCGGCAGCCAGGGCGTCGCGGATGGCATCCGCACGGGCCCAGTCCTTGGCGGCACGGGCCTGGCTGCGTTCGAGCAGGCGGTCCTGGATCAGGCTGTCCAGTGCCGCATGTTCAGGACCGGCGGATGTCCCCGCGGACTGCACCGCGTCCAGCCCCAGGACGGCGGTCATGGCGCGGACCTGGAACAGTGCGGTTCGCACGGCGTCGAGGTCCGACGCCGCCAGTGCGGTGTTCCCGGCACGTACCGTTTCGTGCAGGACCGCAAGGGCCTGGGGCACGTTGAGGTCATCGTCCATGGCCGCGCCGAACGCTTCGGGAAGGTCCTGCGGGCCGGCGGCTGCGGCGTCGTCCCCCGTCCTGGCCGCTGCCTTGGCAATAAAACCGTCGATCCGCTCCACGGCCGCCGCGGCTTCCTGCAGGGAGGTGGGACGGTAGTCCAGGACGGAGCGGTAGTGCGCCTGTCCCAAGTAGTAGCGCACCACGCGCGGAGACGCTTCGGCGAGCATCTGCGCCGGGCTGATGGTGTTGCCGATGGACTTGGACATCTTCTCGCCCTCGAAGGTGACCATGCCGTTGTGCATCCAGAAGTTGGCGAAGCCGTCACCGGCAGCCTGGGACTGGGCCATCTCGTTCTCATGGTGCGGGAAGCGCAGGTCAAGGCCGCCGCCATGGATGTCGAAGCGCGGACCGAGGTACTTGGTGACCATGGCCGAGCATTCAAGGTGCCAGCCGGGCCGGCCGCGGCCCCACGGGCTGTCCCATGCGGCCGTCTCCGGATCGGTGTCCTTGTGGCCCTTCCACAGCGCGAAGTCCCGCGGATCGCGCTTGCCGCGGGGATCGGCGTCGGGGGCTGCCTGCATGTCATCAATGTTCTGCCGGGTGAGCGAGCCGTAGGCGGGCCAGGACCGGACGTCGAAGTACACGTCTCCTGAGTCGTCCAGGGAGGGATAGGCATGTCCGGCCTCGATCAGGCGCTGGATGAGGGCGTGCATTTCCGGAATGTGGCCGGTTGCGCGGGGTTCGTAGGTGGGCCGCTGCACACCCAGCGCGTCGTAGGCGCGGGAGAATTCCTGCTCGAAGCGGTAGGCCAGCGCCCACCACTGTTCGTCGGGTACGACGCCGTCCGCCGGCTCTGCGCCAACGGATGCGGCAGCCTTGGCCAGGATCTTGTCGTCGATGTCCGTGACGTTGCGGACGGTGGTGACGCGGAAGCCGCGGGCCTGGAGCCAGCGCGTGAGCTGGTCGAATGCGATCGCGGAGCGGATGTGCCCTACGTGCGGCAGTCCCTGCACGGTGGCACCGCAGTAGTACAGGCTGACCTGCCCCGGAACGAGGGGCTCAAAGTCCCGGACCTGCGCGCTTGCTGTGTCATAGAATCTCAGGCTCACTGCTCTAGGCTACCGCGTGCCGCCTGCCGCGCCCGCAGGCAGGTTACGCTCCCAAACCGGAGGTTTAGCCTGCGACGACGACGGCGGTGGCCACAGCGGCGATTCCCTCGCCGCGGCCGGTGAAGCCCAGCCCGTCCGTGGTGGTGGCCGTGACGTTTACGGGAGCTCCGGCAGCCTCGGTCAGGACGGCTTCGGCTTCAGCCCGGCGGGGGCTGAACTTGGGGCGGTTGCCGATCAGCTGCACCGAGACGTTGCCGATCCGGAAGCCGGCTTCGCGGACCAGCCGCGCGGCTTCAGCCAGCAGCACGGTTCCCGCTGCTCCGGCGTACTCGGGGCGGTCGGTGCCGAAGTGTGTGCCAAGGTCGCCTATTCCGGCTGCCGAGAACAGTGCGTCCGCTGCGGCGTGTGCCACCACATCGCCGTCTGAATGTCCGGCGAGCCCGCGTTCGCCTTCCCACAGCAAACCGGCCACCCAGAGCGGACGCGGTGCATCCAGGGGTGCGAAGGCATGGACGTCGGTGCCGATGCCGGTGCGGGGCAGTGCTTCCACGGTTCTTAGTCCTCCTGCATGCTGGAGCCGCCGGACAGGACCGCTTCGGCGAGAAGCAGGTCCAGCGGAGTGGTGATCTTCAGGGACATGGCGGATCCTTCCACCACGTGGACGGGAATGCCGAGACTTTCCACCAGCATTGCATCATCCGTGACGGCGGCGGCCTGCTGCTCGTCGAATTCAGCAGCCGCTGCGTGGGCGCGGCGGAGCACGCCTGCCTCGAATCCCTGCGGCGTCTGCACGGCACGCAAAGTGGAGCGGTCCGGCGTACCGGTAACCTGCGCCGGTGCCGGGGAATCTCCGCCTGCCAGCTGGACTGATTTGACTGTGTCCACCACCGGAACCGCCGGAATAACGGCCTGGGCTCCGGCTGCCAGGGCAGCGGTGACCCGGTGGAACACCTGGGCAGGGGCCAGCGCCCGGGCGGCGTCGTGCACCAGCACCGCGTCGAGATCCCCCGGAAGGGCGTTGAGCGCGGCACGGACGGAGTCCGCCCGCGTGGCACCGCCGTCCACTACCTCGATCGGGCAGCTGAGCGGCGTAGCTGCGCACAGGGCACGAAGCGCGGTGTCCGCGGCGGGGACGGCTACGGCGATAGCGGAGGCTACCCCGCAGGCATCCACTCCGCGCAGCGCATGGGCCAGGAGCATTTCCCCGGCAAGGGGAACCTGGGCTTTCGGCATGCCGTAGCCGAGGCGCTGGCCGGACCCGCCGGCCACCAGGATGACGCCCACACGGAAGGGGCCGGGAATGGATTCAGACACGCCTCAAGCCTAGTGCCATGGCACGTCCGGCGCCCGCAGCAGCGAGCAAACGGGGCGTTAAACAAGCGTTGCCGGCCCGCTTGGAAGCGGACCGGCAACGTGAATCAGGAATTAGCTGGAAAGGACTTCGTCCAATACAGCGGCAGCCTGGTCCTCGTCAGTCTTTTCGGCCAGGGCAAGCTCCGAAATGAGGATCTGGCGTGCCTTAGCAAGCATGCGCTTCTCGCCCGCGGAAAGACCGCGGTCGTGGTCGCGGCGCCAAAGGTCGCGGACAACCTCTGCAACCTTGACGACGTCGCCCGAAGCGAGCTTCTCCAGATTTGCCTTGTAACGGCGGGACCAGTTGGTGGGTTCCTCAGTCAGTTCGGCACGAAGGACATCGAATACATGCTCGAGGCCTTCCTTGCCCACGACGTCGCGAACCCCAACGAGGTCAACGTTCTCAGCCGGTACTTCAATGGTCAGATCACCCTGTGCCACCTTGAGCTTGAGATACATCTTCTCTTCGCCCTTGATGGTCCGCATCTTGATCTCTTCGATCTTCGCGGCACCGTGGTGAGGGTAAACAACTGTTTCGCCAACCTCAAAAACCATGTGGACTTTCCCCTTTCCCGAACCCTAGTTTAGCATGCGGGCGACACGCCGAGAAGAGTTTTCGCAGGTCAGCGGGCCGGGGCCCAAAACTGAGTATTATTCGGCCTCTCACCGGTAGCTTGCTGAGTACTTCCGGCAAGCCCCCTGACGTCGCTAAATCCATGTTTTTGGGGGTTTGCCGATAGGCTAGGACCAAACGTCCCTTCGGTCCTCCGACCGCCACCCTTCAGGAGTTTGTGCTGTGATTTTCACATCCAGGAACCGGACGCGGAACGCTGCCGCCGCCGGTGTTATCGCGCTGTCGCTGCTGGGCGCCACCGGCTGCAGTGCCGTGAACGATCAGGCAACCACCATGGAGTACTCCCCGTCCGACGGCATTGTCCAGGACCTGGGTGACCTGCAGCTGCGCAACATCCTGGTTGTCAGCGACGGCGACGGCGAGCCCGGACGCCTGATCGGCACCGTGGTGAACGACTCCTCAGACCCGATTAACTTCGAGCTCTCCATCGGAGGCTCCGACCTCACCTGGAACATCCCCGGCGGCGGCAAGGTTGTCTACGACGACGCACCGCAGTCCGAGGTCCTGGTAGAGACCGTCAGCGTGCTCCCCGGCACCGGCATCCGCGCCGAGGCAACGGCCGGCTCTGAAACCGCAGAACTGAATGTTCCGGTGGTAGACGGCCAGGTTTCGTACTACCGCGAATACCTCCCCACCCCCGAGCCCACCCCGGCAACCAGCGGTGAGCCCACGGAGACTCCGGCTCCGTAACAAGGCCAAACCCAGAAGAACCTGCAAAAGGGTCCGTCCGGTTTCCGGACGGACCCTTTTGCATGCCGGTGCTCCCCGGATCCCCGGGTGTCAGGCCTCGAACTTATAGCCCAGCCCGCGCACCGTCACCAGATGCTGCGGGGCTGAGGGATCCGGCTCAATCTTTGCCCGGAGGCGTTTGACATGGACATCCAGGGTTTTGGTGTCACCGACGTAGTCCGCTCCCCAGACCCGCTCGATCAGCTGGCCGCGCGTCATCACTCGTCCGGAGTTCCGCAGCAGCATCTCCAGCAGTTCGAACTCCTTCAGCGGCAGGGAGACAGGCGTCCCGTCAACGCTCACCACATGCCGGTCCACGTCCATCCGCACCGGTCCGGCCTGGACCGTTGAACCACTGAGGTCTCCGGCATCGCTGCGCCGGCGCAGCACCGCACGTACCCGGGCCAAAAGCTCGCGGGAGGAATACGGTTTGGTCACATAGTCATCGGCGCCGAGCTCCAGCCCCACCACCTTGTCTATCTCGGCGTCGCGCGCAGTGAGCATGATGACGGGCACGTCGGAGCGCTGGCGCAGCTGCCGGCACACCTCGGTGCCGGACTGCCCCGGAAGCATCAGGTCCAGGAGCACCAGGTCCGCTCCGGAGCGGTCAAACTCTGCAACGGCTTCCAGGCCGTTGTCCACCACCGCGACGTCGAACCCCTCGCGTTCCAGGAGGTAGGACAAAGGGTCGCTGAAGGACTCTTCGTCCTCCACAATCAGGATCCTGCTCAACTTACTCCTTGCCGGCCGGCGCGGACGCGCCGTCTGTCTGCGGCGGGCTGTCCGCCGTGTCCTCGTTATCCGCCGCTTCCATTTCCGGAAGCCGCACGGTGAAGGTGGACCCCTGTCCCGGCTGGGACCACAGGTTCACTTCACCGCCGTGGTTGGAGACCACGTGCTTGACGATGCTCAAGCCCAGCCCGGTGCCGCCGGTGTTGCGGGAACGGGCTGCGTCGATGCGGTAGAACCGCTCGAAAACTCTTTCCTGGTCCTCGGCAGCGATGCCGGGTCCGCGGTCGGTGACCGTCACCTGGGCCAGTCCATCGCGGGACCGGATCCCCACGCCCACCTGGCTGCCCTCCGGCGAATACCGGATCGCATTGTCGATCAGGTTCCGGAACGCGGTGGTCAGCATGGGGCCGTCCGCGTAAACGGGGTTCTCCGCGGAGCCGCCAACCACCACGGTAATGTTCCGGCGCTCCGCGGGCAGCCGGTTGGCTTCGACGGCGTCGTGCACAAGTTCAGTGATGTCCACCGGCTCGGCATGGTCCACCATGTCCGTGCCCTGGAGCCTGGAAAGTTCAATGATGTCCTGCACCAGGGCGGAGAGCCGGACCGTTTCCTTGTGCATCCGCTTGGCAAAGCGGCGCACAGCTTCCTCGTCCGCAGCGGCGTCGTCGATTGCCTCCGCCAGCAGGGAAATGGCACCCACCGGTGTCTTGAGTTCATGCGAGACGTTGGCAACGAAGTCGTTGCGCATTTCCTCGGTCCGGGTCGCTTCGGTGCGGTCGTCGGCCAGGATGAGGATGTACTCCTCGGCGATCGGCGCCACCCGCAGCTGGAGGATGAGGCTCCCCTGTCCCATCGGGCCGCGGTTCAGCTCTACGTTCCGGTCTTCGATGACCCCGTCACGGCGCACCCTGGCGGTGAGCTCCAGCACCTCCTCCTGCATCAGGGTGTGCCCGCGCACCAGGCCGAACGCGTAGGCGCCGGGGCTGGCCCGGACCACGCCGTCGATGCCGTCCACCACGATGTAGGCACGTCCGAGGACACCCAGGATTTCCGCCGCACCCTCTGACAGGGCAGGCTCGTCCACTTCGGCCAGGTCGCGGCGGTGCCGCTGGCTGGAGATATAGGCAACGACGCCGAACACACCCACGGCCAGGCCGAGGATGCCTGAGAGCAGGCCCAGCAGTACAGGATTCACAGTCCTAGCTTAGGCTGACGTATTTGTGGCGGCGGGCACCGCGGTGGCATTCGACCAACCGTTAAACTAACGTTCACTTCAAGAGGGCCGACCGTTAACCAGACGCTGGCAGCATAAATACAGCCGCAAAGCTGTTTCCGCGGCCCTGTAAGAGTTGATCGAAAGGACGCATTAAGTGCGCAAGGTTTTCCAGGCCGAGCTTCACCAGATCGGTGAGGAGCTGACCCAGATTTCACAGCTCGTCACGGAGGCGATGAAGAAGGCTACGCAGGCGTTCGAGACGGCCGACACTGAGCTGGCACAGGAAGTCATCGCCGCTGATGCCCGCATCGACTTCCTCCAGAACGACCTCGACGAGCGTGCCATCGACGTCCTCGCCCTGCAGGGGCCGGTGGCGAGCGACCTGCGGATGATTGTGGGTTCCCTGCGGATGAGCGCGTCCCTGGAGCGGATGGGCGACCTGGCACGCCACATCGCCCAGCTTGCCCGGCTGCGCTACCCGGCCAACGTTGTGCCGGAGAACATGGTTGAGACGTTCAAGGAAATGGCACGCTTGGACATCGCCATCTCCGAGCTGCTTACCGAACTGCTCGAAACGCGCAACCTGGAACTGAGCAAGGACATCTACGCGCACAACACGCGCATCAACGAGCTGCACGCCAGTGTGTTCAAGGCCGTGGCTTCCGCGGACTGGGACAACTCCCCCGTCACGACGGTGGACCTGACCCTGGCCAGCCGGTACTTCGAGCGCTTCGCCGACCACGGCGTGTCCGTGACCCGCAAGGTCAACTACCTCGTGACCGGCGAATGGCAGCCGATTTCTGAGAGCTCCCTGTAGCCCCGCCTTCATCCACATAACAAAAACTGCCCGTATGAGACTTCATACGGGCAGTTTCTGTTAGTTCGTTGAGGGGCGGGCTACTTCTTCTGCTTGCCCTGGTTGGCCACAGCCTGGATGGAAGCCGCTGCGGCTTCCGGATCCAGGTAGGTGCCGCCGGCCTTGACCGGCTTGAGGTCTTCGTCGAGTTCGTAGACCAGCGGGATGCCGGTGGGGATGTTCACGGCGGCGATGTCGGCGTCGGAAATCCCGTCCAGGTGCTTGACCAGCGCACGCAGCGAGTTGCCGTGGGCGGCGATCATGACTGTCTTGCCGGACTTGATGTCCTGCGAGATTTCATTCTCCCAGTACGGCAGGAAGCGTTCCAGGACGTCCTTGAGGCACTCAGTGCGCGGCAGCTCGTCCTCGCTGAGGTCCGCGTACCGGGCGTCGTGCGCCTGGGAGAAGTCGCTGTCGTCGGGCAGGGGCGGCGGCGGGGTGTCATAGGAGCGGCGCCAGAGCATGAACTGCTCCTCGCCGTACTCCGCCAGGGTCTGGGCCTTGTCCTTGCCCTGGAGTGCGCCGTAGTGCCGCTCGTTCAGGCGCCAGCTGCGCTTGACGTCGATCCAGATGCGGTCAGCTTCGCCCAGAGCGATGTTGGCCGTGTTGATGGCCCGCTGCAGCCGCGAGGTGTAGAGGATATCGGGGAGAATATCGTTCTCCACCAGCAGTTCCCCGGCACGCAGTGCCTCGGTCCGGCCCAGGTCCGTGAGATCCACATCCACCCAGCCGGTGAAGAGGTTCTTTTCATTCCATTCACTCTGCCCGTGGCGCAGAAGGATCACTTTGTAGGTCATAAAAGCATCGTAGCCGCAGAGCAAGGACACATGGCAGGGCGGTCCGTAACCAACGTGTGGGGAAGGCTTCATTCTCCTGCGGCGGCTTTGGTCAGGAGCATACGACGCCGGCCGCTAACATTGTTTGGTGAAAATCCCCTCAAAACCCGTGGGAAATGTGACCCGGGGCACTACAAACCCCAACAGGCTCCGGCGGGTTGACCGATGGCTTTCCGGACCCGAGGGGTGGCGCCTGCGCCGGGCCGAGGATCCGCTGGTCATAGATCTGGGCTACGGGGCAGCACCGGTCACGGCCGTGGAGCTGCACTCGAGGATCAGCGGGGTGCGGTCCGACGTCAGCGTGGTGGGCATCGAAATCGACCCGGAGCGGGTGCGGGCGGCCAAACCGCTGGAACGCGAGGGACTCAGCTTTGTCCAGGGCGGGTTCGAACTGCCGCTGGGCGGGAGGCGTCCGGTCATGGTGCGGGCCTTCAACGTCCTGCGGCAGTACGGCGAGGACGAGTACGCCGCCCACTGGGACATGGTGTGCAGCCGGCTCGCGGACGGCGGAATCTTCATTGACGGAACGTGCGACGAGATTGGCCGCCGCTCCACGTGGGTGGTCCTTGAGGCCGGCGGGCCGGTGTCGCTGAGCATCTCCCTGCGCTTCGGCGCCTTCGACCTGCCATCGGACGTCGCGGAGCGGCTTCCCAAGGCTTTGATCCACCGGAATGTCCCAGGAGAGCGCGTGCATGCGTTCCTCCAGGCTATGGACAAGGCCTGGACGGCTGCCGCGCCAATGGCGTCCTACGGCAACCGGCAGCGGTGGATCGCGATGTGCCGCGCGCTGCGTACTGAGGGCTGGCCGCTGCTGACCGGGCCCGCCCGGTGGCGGCTGGGAGAAATCACCGTCGCCTGGGACGCCGTCTCACCCGCACCTGCACGCCAAACGGCCTAGGCGCGCAGTGCGCTACCAGGAACCGTAGGCTCCGCCGCGTCCCTTTGACTCATTGAGCGCCGGACGCACGTCGGCAAGGTAGACGGACGCGGCTACGACGGCGGCCAGCTCAAAGAGGAGCAGCGCGAGCGGTCCGAAGAGCAGGACGGACAGCAGCCCGACGGCGGCAGCGCCGCCGGTCAGGCCCATCCAGAATCCCTTGGTGCGCTTGTAGGCACGCTCAAACTCCGCAGGCTTGCGCCGGGCGCAGTCGGCAAACGCCCACAGCTCGATGCCCAGCGCCACGATGCCCAGCGCCAGGTAGATAAGGTCCCGCAACAATTCAACAAGTGCCACGGGACCACCCTACCGTGGAAGCGCCTGGTCGAGGTCTCTCCAGAGGTCCTCGACGTTTTCGATTCCGACGGAGAGCCGCAGCAGGTTCTCCGGAACAGAAACCGGCTCAGCAGGCTGGCGGCGGCGCCGTTCGATCAGCGACTCCACACCGCCCAGCGACGTCGCCGGCAGCCACAGTTCAACCTTCTCCGTGACGGCGTCAGCCCCTTCGGCGCCGCCGGCCACCTCAATACAGACGATCGAGCCGAAGCCGTCCATCTGGGCGGCCGCCCGCGCGTGCCCGGGGTCCTGGGGAAGGCCCGGGTAGCGGACCGCTTCCACACCGGGGTGGGCGGCCAGCCGGCCGGCGAGTTCCATTGCCGATTCCATGGACCGCTGCACACGCAGGGCCAGGGTCCGCAGTCCGCGCAGGGCCAGCCATACTTCGAACGGCCCGCCAATTCCGCCGTGCAGGGACCGATAGGTCAGCAGGCGGGCACGCAGCTCGGGATCGGACGTGACCGTGGCGCCGAGAACGACGTCGGAATGCCCGGAAAGATACTTGGTCACCGAGTGGACTACGACGTCGGCGCCCAGGTCCAGCGGGCGCGTCACCAGGGGCGTGGAGAAGGTGTTGTCCACGACCACCAAGGCTCCGGCCCGGTGCGCGGCGTTCGCCAGGACGGCAAGTTCGGCCACCTCAAGCATGGGGTTGGTGGGGCTTTCCAGCCAGAGCATGGCTGCGCCGTCGAGCGCCGCGATGACCTCTTCGGTGTCCGCGATGTCCACGGTTCGCACGTTGATGCGCCCGTCGCGTGCGTCCCCGGCCGCGAGCAGGAGGGAGCCCTGGTAGCTGTGCCGCGGCATCACCAGCGTGCTTCCGGCCGGAATCAGGGACATGGCGGCAATAACGGCCGCGAGGCCGGAGGAGAACACCAGTGCCGGCAGTTCGGCGTTTTCAAGCGCGCCCAGTGCTTCCTCGAACGGGTCCCAGGTGGGGTTGGAGTAGCGGCCGTAAACCCGGTCGCCTTCCCTGGTCTCCCGGGTCCCGAGGAAGGTTGAGGTAAGGACGATCGGCGGGTTGACGGCGGAATCCGCGGTGCGTTCAGGGCGCCCTGCGGAGACGACGGTGGTTTCCACCGACAGCTGTCCTGCGGAGTGCCCGTGCCCGGTTGCTGTGCTCATGGGTTTTAGCCTAGACCGCGCAACCATGCCGGTGCTGTTCAGGCACCGGCACGGCTGTCATGTTCCTTCACCCGCCATGCGTGGGCCAGCAGGCCGGCAGCAGTTTCCCAGCATGACTGGGTAGTCTAGGCGGGTGAGTATTTCTGAACCCCGTACCGGACTTTTCATCGCTTTCGAGGGCGGCGACGGCGCGGGCAAGTCGACCCAGGCGGCACTGCTCACCCAGTCCCTGCAGGACGCCGGACGCACGGTGGTCCGAACCCGTGAACCAGGCGGCACGCCCGTTGGCGAAAAGCTGCGCTCCCTGGTCCTGGACCACGGTCATGGCCAGATCGATGCGCGCACTGAGGCCCTGATCTTCGCGGCTTCCCGCGCTGCCCACGTGGAACAGGTGATCCAACCCGCCCTGGGACGCGGCGACGTCGTGGTCTGCGACCGCTACATCGATTCCTCCGTTGCCTACCAGGGAGCTGGACGGAACCTGGGCACGGATGAGGTTCGCTCCATCAACGAATGGGCTACCGGCGGACTGGCACCGGACCTGACTGTCCTGCTGGACGTTGATCCGGAAGCCGGCCGCAGCCGCCGCACCGCAGCGGACACAGCCGAGGACCGGCTCGAATCGGAGCCCGACAGCTTCCACGGCAGCATCCGCTCCGCTTTCCTTGCCCTGGCGGAGGACTCCCCCGGCCGTTACCTGGTCCTGGACGCCGCGGCGCCGGTGCCGGAACTGGCTCAAAAGATCCTTGCCCGAGTGCAGGACCTGCTGGCATGAGCGTCTGGGAAGACCTCCAGGGCCAGGCACCGGTAGTCGAGCAGCTGCGCCGGGCCGCCGCGCAGGAACGTCCCACCCATGCCTGGCTGTTTACCGGGCCGCCCGGTTCCGGCCGGTCCAATGCCGCCCGTGCCTTTGCCGCGGCACTGCTGTGCGAAGAACCTGACCCTGCCCTGCGCGGCTGCGGCACTTGCCACTCCTGCCGCACGGCAATGTCCGGTTCGCACGCCGATGTGTCCTCGGTGACCACCGAAAAAGTCACCATTAGCATCGAAGAAGCACGCGAACTGGTCAAGAAAGCCCAGGACAAGCCCTCCACCGGCCGCTGGCGGGTCCTGATCGTGGAAGACGCGGACCGCATGCAGGAACGCAGCACCAACGTGCTTCTCAAGGCGATCGAGGAACCCCCGCCCCGCACCATCTGGCTGCTGTGCGCCCCGAGCCCGGGCGATGTGCTGGTAACCATCCGCTCCCGCTGCCGGCCGGTGGGCCTGCGGCTGCCTCCTGTGCAGGACGTCGCCGACCTGCTGGTGCGCCGGGACGGAATCGATCCGGACGTTGCCCGGGACGCTGCCCGCTCCGCGCAGAGCCATGTAGGCGTAGCCAAGCGGCTGGCCACCGATGAAGGAGCCAGGCAGCGCCGGGAGAAGATCGTCCGGCTGCCGCTGTCCCTGCGAAATGTTTCCGGCGCCATGAAGGCCGCCGCTGACCTGGTGGCACTGGCCGAGGCGGAGGCCTCCAGTTCCTTCGAGGCGCGCGACGCCGAGGAGAAGGCTGCACTGCTGGCGTCCCTCGGCGCCCCGGAGTCCGGACCCCTCCCGCCGTCGATGCGCAGCCAGGTCAAACGCCTCGAGGAAGACCAGCTGCGCCGGGCCAAGCGGTCCAAGAACGACTACTTCGACCGGGCACTGACTGATCTGCTCTCCTTCTACCGTGACGCTCTGGTGCTAGCGCTGGATTCCGGCACGGACCTGGTGAACGAGTCCCTGCGCTCCGAACTGGAGGCCTTTGCAGGCCGCACAACTCCGGAGGCCATCCTGTCCCGTATGGAAGAAATCAACGCAGTGCGCCGGAGGCTGGTCACCACCAACGTCGCCCCGCTGCTTGCCATCGAGGCAATGGCTGTCAGCCTTTTGTGAAGCACGCGAACCACACGCCAATCGACGCACCCGGACCAGGAGCCGCCGCAATGACCCTCGAACGACGCCGATCCCGGGCCGGGAACCGTTCCCTGCGCCGCGCTTCCGCCGCGGCAGCTGCCGCGCTTATGCTGGCCGGCCTGGTTGCCTGCTCCCCCGGCCGTTCAGAGGCTCCGTCCGAAGGCACGCAGACCGCTGCCCCGGAAGTGATCGGCGACGTGCCCGCGGATCTGTTGGAGTTCTATGAGCAGGAAGTGGTCTGGGAATCCTGCGAAGGGGATTTCCTGTGCGCCACCGTTGACGTTCCGCTGGATTATGCGGACCCGGCGAAACGCAGCATCGAGCTGAGCGTGATCCTCGCCGAGGCCGGAGGCACGCCGGAGGGAACGGTCCTGGTCAATCCCGGCGGCCCTGGCGGTTCCGGCTACGCCACCGTGCGGGACTCGCTGCAGGGAGTGACCACTGACCGGCTGCGCAGCGAGTTCAACATCCTGGGCTTCGATCCCCGCGGTGTGGGCCGCTCCACCCCGGTGGACTGTCTCAGTGATGAGGAAGTGGACCAGGCGCGGACCGAGATCCTTGACCCGTCGACCGAAGACGGGCTGGAAGAGGCCAGGGCCAGTGCCGCCGAGTTCGCCAGTGCCTGCGCCGAGGCCTCCGGCGAGCTCCTTGGCTTTGTGGACACCGAAAGCGCTGCCAGGGACATGGACATCCTGCGCGCCGTGGCAGGGGACCCCAAGCTGAACTACCTCGGTTTCTCCTACGGCACCTTCCTGGGAGCCACCTATGCCGAGCTGTTCCCCGGAAACGTGGGACGCATGGTGCTGGACGGAGGAATCGATCCGGCGGCAAGCAACGAGGAAATCACCCTTGGCCAGGCCCGTGCCTTCGAAGAGGCTATCCGCGCCTACGTCCAGGACTGCCAGAGCTCATCAAACTGCCCGCTCAAGGGTTCAGTGGACGACGGCATCCAGACCATCCGGGACCTCATCGCTTCGGTTGAAACCAGCCCGCTCACGGCTGCGGACGGCCGCCTGGTCACCGTCTCCACGTTTGTCAGCGGGTTCATCCTGCCGCTCTATAACGACGCCAACTGGCCCGCCCTGACGCAGGCGCTGAGTTCCGCCCTCCGCGGCGACCCGACCACCATGCTGATGCTTGCGGACCTGGGCGCGGAACGCAACGAGGACGGAACCTACGAGTCCAACTCCTATGAGGTCTTCAGCGCCGTGAACTGCCTGGACTACCCCATGGAAGCAGACCCCGCACAGATGGCCGCCGACGCCGCGGAGCTTGAGGAAGCCTCCCCCACCCTGGGCCGTTTCCTGGCCTACGGCGGAGTGACGTGCGAAGCGTGGCCCTATGCGCCGGTCAACGAACCACGCCCGCTCGCTGCCGAAGGCGCCGATCCGATCGTGGTAGTAGGCACCACCGGTGATCCCGCCACTCCCTACGAATGGTCCCAGGCCCTTGCCGGCCAGCTGGACTCCGCCGTGCTGGTGACCTGGGAAGCCGAAGGACACACCGCTTACGGACGCGGGAACCAGTGCATTGCGGACGCCGTGGATGACTACTTCATTGACGGGACGGTGCCCGAAGACGGGCTCATCTGCTCCTGAGGGACGGGCGGCGGTGCGGGGATGGAAACCAGCTGCACCGCCGCAGGAACGCCGCTTTTGACCGCGGTGCCCGCGCCGTATAAAGTAGTTCCTTGTGGATTCTGGCCGTTGACCGGTTAGGTGAAGCCCGCCTCCTTAGCTCAGTTGGTAGAGCGTCTCACTCGTAATGAGAAGGTCGCCAGTTCGATTCTGGCAGGAGGCTCCACTTTCGAAGCCCCTGGAACCAGCACTGGTTCCAGGGGCTTCTCTGCAGCTTCAGCCATGGACTTCCGGGGGCCGTCATCACCATCTTTCGCAAAGCGCTCCGGACGCATTCCCGTACCGCGCAGGCGTCCGGCTACGTACTGCATGTTTTCTTCGGCGTCTGCATCCTGGCCTTCGTGAATGATCCGGTGGCCGGCATCATTGCCGTCATGCCAATCGTCTTTGGACTGATTGGGCTGGTACGCATGCTCCGGCGGGCACTCACGCAGCGCCGGAACGACGTGAAAAGGACCGGCTGACAGGCCAAGAGCCGCTCAGGCCCCGTGCCCCGTCTGGGATACTTGAGGGACCCCCATATCCCGAAAGCTAGGAACGCACATGGCTTTGCTCGACCCGTCCATCTGGACGGACAAGATTTACGTCAACGGCTGGCGCGACGGCGGTGCGGGTTCCGCGGATGCCGTTGAACCCGCCACCGGAAAGGCACTGGGCAGCTACGGTGTTGCCTCCGTTGACGATGTCCTTGAAGCTGCACGCACCGCTGCGGCAGCCCAGAAGGAATGGGCCGCCCGCAAGCCGGAGGAACGCGCTGCAGTCCTGCGCCGCGCAGGCGCCCTGTGGGAAGAGCACGCCGAAGAACTCGGCGGATGGATCATCCGCGAAGCAGGCAGCATCCCGCCCAAAGCCGGGCTGGAGACCCACAGCGCGGCGAACGAGTGCTACGACGCCTCCGCACTGCCGTCCCACCCGGCCGGTGAAGTGCTGGCTACCAATGAACAGCGCTGGTCCTTCTCGCGCCGCCGCCCCGCCGGCGTCGTCTCAGTGATCGCACCGTTCAACTTCCCCGTGATCCTCTCAATCCGCGCCGTGGCCCCGGCACTGGCGCTTGGAAACGCCGTCCTCCTCAAGCCGGACCCGCGCACAGCGGTGTGCGGCGGCGTCGCCCTGATGCGTGTGTTCGAAGAAGCCGGGCTGCCCGCCGGCCTGCTGTCGCTGCTGCCCGGCGGGGCAGAAATCGGGGCTGCCGTAGTTGAGGCTCCGGAAGTGCGGGTTATCGCTTTCACCGGTTCCACCGGCGCAGGCCGCAAGATTGCCGAATCCGCAGGGCGCCTGCTCAAGCGCGCCCATCTTGAACTTGGCGGGAACAACGCCATGATCGTGCTCCCCGGCGCCGACCTTGCCAAGGCTGCCTCTGCTGCTGCCTTCGGTTCGTTCATGCATCAGGGACAGATCTGCATGACAACCGGCCGCCACATTGTGCACGAGGACATCTACGAGCAGTATGTCGACGCGCTGGCTGAGAAGGCCGCACACCTGCCGGTCGGCGATCCGGCCGGCGGCAATGTGGCCCTGGGTCCGATCATCGACGAAAACCAGCTGAAGAAAATCGACGGCATTGTGCAGGACGCCGTCGCTGCTGGTGCACGCCTGGCAGCCGGCGGTACCAGCGATGCCCTCTTCTACCGCCCCACCGTGCTGGCCGACGTCAAGAAGGACAATCCGGCCTGGCGGCAGGAGATCTTCGGGCCGGTTGCCCCCGTGATGAAGTTCAGCACCGTTGACGAAGCCGTGGAGCTGGCCAACGACAGCGAATACGGTCTTTCCCTTTCCATCCTCGGCGATGTGGGAATGGCCATGGAGATTGCCGACCGGGTGGAGTCCGGCAAGGTCCATATCAACGAACAGACAGTCAATGACGAGTCCAATGCGCCGTTTGGCGGCGTCAAGGACTCGGGCAACGGCGGCCGGGTTGGCGGCGCCGCAGCCAACCTGGAGTCATTTACGGAAGTCCAGTGGCTCACCATGCGTCCGGAAATCGCTCCGTATCCGTTCTA
>NZ_BAAALV010000005.1:179195-267932 GCF_039528575.1 Arthrobacter gandavensis | reverse complement strand
AACCGCCGCTTTTTCCGTTCCTCAAGAACCTCCGCAAAGCTCAAGATTGGCGCAAGGAAATTCTTGGGGAAACATTGCGGTTTCTGCGCGCCGAACTTGAGCGTTTGTTTCGGGGAGCGCCTATATCGTCATACCCATCAGTAAACGCAGGCTAAGCGGAACATCTGGACCGCGAAGACTAATTGGGGGTTGGCACGTGAACGCATGGAACGCAGGCACCGATGTTTTGGTCAAGCGCTACACAGATGCCCAGCGCGACAGCCACGTTGCAGCCTCCTGCGCCGAGTGCGGCCGCCGCCTGGTCCCGGAATGGGCCAATGACAAGCGCCCCACCGACAAGACCGGCTACTGGGTAATCCGCGGCTACCGCTACCCCGGGGTCCGCTGCTCCACGCACGAGCGGCGCGTTCTGCAGGACTACTACGGCACCCGCGCCAGCAAAGGCCAGGTTGAGCGCCACGTCGCCGGCTCCCGGACCCGCATGGCAGCCCCCGCCCGCCGCACCATCCGCCTCTTCGGAACCAAGGTCCGTTCCGGCAGCTAAGTTTTCCCCCAAGAAAAACCGCAGTATGTATCCCAAGTAATTACTGCACCAATCGAGCCGCACAGTTGCATGTGGTGCGCTGCCCGCCCGTCCGCGGAAAGCGCCTGGCTCGCCGCCCCGGCTTCCACCCCAATGGTTGCCGGGGTTTGGGGTTTAAGGGCTCGTTTTCGCGCGGCGCTGCGATAAGGCGCTGTGGCACGGGGCAGCCACCGCAGGGCGCTGCAGGAGATAGTTAGGTACTGGCAGCCGAAACGGCTATTCGGCCTCTGGCCGACGCAGGCCAAGAAGGTTCTTGATCCGCTCTTCGTCTTCCGGGCCCGCGGCCGCAGCGGCTACATTGGCTTCTTCGACCGCGCGGACAACTTCGTTGCGCTGGATCTTGACTCCGCGGGGGGCATCAATTCCAATTCGGACGCCGTCACCCCGCGAATCGAGCACGGTAATGACAATGTCATCACCTATCAGGATCTGCTCTCCTGATTTCCGCGTTAGCACGAGCATTTATTCACTCTATCGCAAGCACACCCGGCAATATTGTTTCCGCGTAGGGCAGGAACACGAAACCTCACAGAACCGCGGATCCGGAGGCGGCGCCGTCGAGCCAGCCAACCGGAAGTCCCAGCGCGTTTACCGTTTGCGGCGAGGCCGTTCCTTCAAGTCCTTCTACGGCTACCGCGTCAACGACTGATGCCGCACGGACCTCCCCGACCCAGGCCGCAGTGTCCTCGGCCTTTCGGCCGGCGTCCACGGCAACCCACAGCTGATCCGGGGCGAGGGCTGCAATCAGGGTGGTGTGCCTGCCGATTTCGCTGACGCCGCGTCCAATCCCGTAGGCAAGGAAAATGGGGTGTCCGGCCAGCACGCCGGCTGCCCGGGCGGTTGCGACGGCGCGGCGGTCCCCTGCGCGTCCCACCCCTGATCCATCCACGGCTCCGGCGGCCCGCAGGGCCTGGGCGCTAAACCCGCCGGCGGCCGCCATGGACTCGCAGACCATCAGGGGGTCCTGCCCCAGCCCCACAACGATCACCAGGTCGCCCGCACCGGCAAGCGGAGCGGGAACCTCCTGGCGCGGCACCGGGAAGCCGGCACCGGGGCTGAGGGAGAGCTGCGGGAAGGCTGCGGGGACTACGGCAGGCGCGCTTTCCGCGGGCCGTGAGGGTGCGCCGGTGTTCTGGGACAGGTCAGCCATCAGTTCGGCGAAAGCGTTCGTGCCGGTGGAGATGTCCGGCATGACCGGTTCCGACGGCTTGTACCCGCCTTCGGCTTCCTCCGCCCGGGCCAGCAATGCACCGATTCCGGCACGGCTGGGCAGATCGGCGTCGACCGGGGCAGCACGGCGTCCCCGCGGAGGGAGCTCCACGGTGACCTCGTAGTGGTGGCGGGCCAGGAACCCGCCGATGCCGCCCACGGTAACTTTCTCGGCAGCGATAATGCGTGCCCGCGGCCCGTGCTCGGCAAGGACCTTCGCTTTCAGCGCGTCAAGGGACGGACCCTCAAGCTGAAATCGTCTCGGTTCCACGGAGCACTCCTACTGTTTCAATGTTCACGTTCGCGGCCGTGGCCTCCTGGTAGGAGAGCACCGGCAGTCCGTTGGTCTGCGCCGAAACGAGCCGGCGGATAGCCGGCCGCAGTGCGGGCGCGCACACCAGGACCGCGGTGTGGCCCGCGTTCTCCACTGTGGCCACAGTGGACTTAAGTGATCCTATGATGCTTTCGATCCGTGCGGGGTCCAGGAGGATCTGCGTGCCCTGGTCGGAGGGACGCAGGCTCTCCAGCATGGCCTGTTCCAGGGACGGGTCGATCATGATTACCCGCAGGACGCCGGAGTTCACGTACTGGGCTGCCAGGGCAGGGCCCAGTGCCTGCCGGGCAGCTTCGATGAGCCCTTCGGGATCCGGAGACGTCTTGGCCTTCAGCAGCAGCGATTCGTAGATGCGGGGCAGGTCATTGATGGGGATCTGCTCCGCCAGCAGGCCCTGCAGCACGCGCTGCACCTCAGCAAGGGAGAGCACGTTCGGCACCAGTTCATCCACCGCTGAAGGGCTGACCTGCTTGACGCCTTCCGTGAGTACCCGGACATCTTCCCGGGTGAGCAGCCGGGCGGCGTTGGCGGTGATGATGGCGGACAGGTGAGTGACCAGCACGGACACCCGGTCGATGACGGTGGCCCCTGCCATCTCCGCTGCATGGCGCATCTCGGTGGGAACCCATTTTCCGGAAAGCCCGAATACCGGTTCCACGGTCGCGGTGCCGGGCAGCCCGTCCAGGAAGTCGCCCAGCGCGAGCACCTTGCCCGCCGGTGCCTCGCCGCGGCCTGCCTCGACGCCGGCAATGCGAATTACGTAGGTGGACGCGGGCAGGTCCACACTGTCCCGGGTCCGCACCGGCGGAACCACGATGCCGAGTTCCAGGGCGATCTTCCGGCGCAGGGCCCGGACGCGGGCCAGCAGGTCATCCGAGCCGCCGGTGACGATGTCCACCAGGTCCGGGGAGAGCATCACTTCGAGGGCATGGACACGCATCTGCTCGATCAGGTCTTCGGTGGTGTCCGAGGCCGGCGCCGCGGTCAGCTGTGCAACCGGGTCTGCGGCGGCGGCTTCTTCGGCTGCCTGCCGGGCCTTGACCCGCTGGCTGGCGAAGATCAGCAGGGCGCCAATAACGATGAACGGGATCTTCGGCATGCCCGGGATCAGTGCCATCACGATCGCGGCCGCTCCTGCGATCATCAGCGCGTTCCGTGACTGGCTGAGTTCGGCAGACGCAGTGGATGCCATGTCCGACTCGGCGTTGGACCGGGTGACGATCATGCCGGTGGAAACTGCCATGAGCAGGGCGGGGATCTGGGTGACCAGGCCGTCGCCGATGGTGAGCAGCGTGTAGGTGTCGATTGCTTCGCCGGCGGACATGCCGCGCTGGAGCATGCCGATCGCGATGCCGCCCACGACGTTGATGATGATGATGATCAGGCCGGCGATCGCATCGCCCTTCACGAACTTGGACGCACCGTCCATGGCACCGTAGAAGTCAGCCTCCGCGGAAACCTCAGCGCGGCGCTCACGGGCCTGGATGTCCGTGATCAGTCCGGCATTCAGATCGGCGTCGATTGCCATCTGCTTTCCCGGCATGGCGTCCAGGGTGAAGCGCGCACCGACTTCGGCCACACGCTCGGCGCCCTTGGTGACCACCACGAACTGGATCACCACCAGGATCAGGAAGATCACCGCGCCGATAATCAGGGAACCGCCCACCGCCACGTGGCCAAAGGCTTCGATCACCTGGCCGGCGTACCCGTCGCCCAGCACCAGGCGGGTGGAGGCAACGTTCAGGCCCAGCCGGAACAGGGTGGCGACCAGGAGCATGGAGGGGAATACGGAGAAGTCCAGCGGCTTCTTCACGAACATGGTGGTCAGCAGGATCACCAGTGCCAGCAGGATGTTGATGATGATCAGCACGTCCAGCAGGCCGGCGGGCACGGGGACCACCAGCAGCAGGATAATTCCGATCACGCCCACGGGGATGGTGAGCTTCAGGAGGTTGCGGTTCACGGTGCTGCCTTACGGTGTTGTGGGGCGGGAGCGGGGACAGTAGCTGAGGGGTCGGGGGCCATGGTGTGCACCCCGGCGGAGGCGCCGCGGTTTTTCAGGGCCATGACGAAGGCCAGGACGCGGGCCACGGCGTTGTACAGTTCCACCGGAATTTCCTGGCCAATTTCACAGGCCGAGTGCAGGGCGCGGGCGA
This sequence comes from Arthrobacter gandavensis, assembly GCF_039528575.1. Classification (NCBI taxonomy): domain Bacteria; kingdom Bacillati; phylum Actinomycetota; class Actinomycetes; order Micrococcales; family Micrococcaceae; genus Arthrobacter; species Arthrobacter gandavensis. Next base: position 263,650 of record NZ_BAAALV010000005.1, on the reverse strand, counting down.
GGGGAATATCGCGCACCATGGGTACACCCTTGGCTTCGGCTTCCTCACGGATGCGGGCGGCAATATTTCCGGCACCCTTGGCCACGACCCGGGGCGCGGACTTCCCCGGTTCGTATTTAAGGGCCACGGCAACGTGGGTGGGATTCAGCAGCACGACGTCGGCGTCCCCCACTGCAGCCATCATGCGGTTGCGGCTCATGGCCAGCTGGCGTGAACGGCGCTGGGACTTGATCAGCGGGTCGCCGTCGGTGTTCTTGTTTTCGTCCTTGACCTCTTTTTTGGTCATGCGGGTCCTTTTGCGGTTCCGGCGCATCACCATGAGGATGTCTGCTCCCGCCAGCGCGAGCCCGGCCGCAACCGCGAACTGCAGCAGGGTGGCCACTCCCCCGCCAGCTTCGGCCAGCAGGGCGGAAATCGACATGCCGCCGGCGGTCATCAGGACGGGCATCAGGTTCTGGATGACGGCATAGAGCACCAGCCCGACGACGGCGGTCTTCAGGAGTGCCTTCACGCCGTTCCAGATCGCCTGGCCGCCGAAGACCCGTTTCATGCCCTTGACCAGGTCGAACTGTTCGTACTTGCCCTTGAACTTCTTAAAGTGGATACCGCCCTGCAGTGCCGCGGTGGCCAGGACGGCAACCACCACGACGGCGAGCAGCGGCCCCATGATGTAGACCAGTCCACCGAGGGAATCCTGGAACATCCGCAGTGCGGCCAGCGGATCGGGATTCCCGGTAATCGAATCCACCCGCATCAGCGTTTCCGCGCCTTTGTCAGCGCCCCGGCTGATGGTCGTGGGCATCATGACCGCGGCTGCGCCTACGCCTACCCAGGCGGTGAGGTCGTCGGACCGGGAAAGCTGTCCCTTGTCCCGGACCTCTTTCATCCGTTTCGGAGTGGCGGCTTCTGACCGCTCTCCTGACTCCTGGTCAGCCATCTATCCCACCCCCGCCAGTGTCCGCACGATCTCCTGGACCAGCACCGAAACAACACGGGGCAGGGCGAGGAATACCACCGAGATCAACGTCAGGGTCAACAGGATCTTCAGCGGGAAGCCGAGGGCGAAGGCGTTCAGTGCCGGGGCCACACGAGTGAGCAGGCCCAGCCCGGCGTCGGCCAGGAAGAGGACCACCAGCAGCGGCCCCGCGATCTGGACGGCGGCAATGAACATGTTGCTCACGCCGGAGATCATTGCCTGCGCAGGGTCTGCGAGGTCGATCCCGCCCGCCAGCGGCAGCGCGGTGAAACTGCGGGAAAGCCCCATGATGATCAGCTGATAGCCATCCGAGGCAAAGAGCAGGGCCAGTGCAGTGATCTGGAACATCCGGGTGAACTGGGCACCGTTGACCATGGACTGCGGATCGAAGCCCTGGGCCAGGGAAAAGCCGCCAAAGAGGTCGATCAGCTGTCCGGCGGACTGCACTGCCGAGAACACCAGCAGGACCAGGAAGCCGAGGACAGCACCCACCACGAACTCAAGCACCAGCCCCGTAATGAACTCTGCGGTGCCCAGGCTGGAGTATCCCTGGGAAACCTGGGGGGCCACGGCCAGGGCCAGCCCGATGGCCAGCATGGCCTTTACCCGGCCGGGAAAGGCGTTGTAGGAAAACGGCGGGGCGATGACCAGGAACGCCACCATCCGTACGCCCGCCAGCATCACCGCTTCCAGCCAGGCCTGGTCGATGGTGATGTTCACGTTATCCCCCGCCGAGCAGGGATGGGATCTTCTCGAACAGCTGCTGGGTGAAGGTGATCATTTCGGTGATCATCCAGTGGCCGCAGACCAGCAGGGCGATGCACACGGCGATCGCCTTGGGTACGAAGGAAAGCGTGACTTCCTGGATTTGGGTAATCGACTGCACCAGGGACACCGAGAAACCAACCACCAGTGCAGTCAGCAGCACCGGTGCCGCGAGCTTTGCCGCGACCCACAGTCCCTGGAGACCGATGTCCAGGACGGCACTGGTATCCATCAGCCACCACCCTGGTAGCTGTTGACCAGCGAGGTGATGATCAGTCCCCAGCCGTCCACGAGCACAAAGAGCAGGATCTTGAAGGGCAGGGAGATCATGACCGGGGGAAGCATCATCATGCCCATGGACATAAGGGCTGCTGCGACCACAAGGTCGATGATGAGGAACGGAATGAAGATGACGAAGCCGATGATGAACGCCGCCCGGAGTTCGGAGATCATGAACGCCGGAATGAGGGTGGTCAGCGGGACGCTTTCCGGGTTCTCCGGGTTGGGCTGGTTGGCTGCCCGGGTCATGAGCGCAATGTCCTCTTCGCGGGTGTGGGCCAGCATGAACTGCTGCAGCGGGCCGGAACCGGCGGACAAGGCATCGTTGAACGTGAAGTCACCGTTGAGATAGGGCTGTACGGCCAGGGAGTTTATCTCGGTCAGCACCGGCGCCATGATGAACAGCGAGAGGAACAGCGCCAGCCCGGCCAGCACCTGGTTAGGGGGGATGGACGGAAGCGACAGGGCGTTCCGGGTCATGGCCAGCACCACGAATATCTTCGTGAAGGAAGTCATCATCAGCAGCAGTGCCGGTGCCACCGAGAGCAGGGTGATGCCGATGAGCGTAACGACGGCGGTGGAGGGTGTTCCGTCCACGCCGTTGATGTCCACGGAGAAACCGCCGGTTTCCTCCGGGTCCCCCGGCTGCGTGGGTGCCGTTGGGTCAGCCGGTGCCGCCGGGTCGAAGGTGGTGGCATGGCCGGCTGCGGTGCCGGCGAGCATCAGGGCGAACGTTGCGGCCAGGACCAGCAGGGCGAACAGCAGAAACCGCCGTAGCCCGGGCCTGGGAGCTGCGCCGGCGGAAACGGGCACAGCGGAAGCAAGGGATGCTGCAGCCGCCATTAGCCGGTCCGTCCGCGGCGGATGAACGCGGCGCTCTGCCGCCAGGTATCCGGGGAAAGAATGGAGCCGTTGAGCACGGAGGTTCCGCTGCCCGAAGCAGTGCGGCGCGTATCGCGGCGGCGGGGCAGGCCGCCGTCGTCCGTTCCTGCCTGGCTTCCCCCGTTGGCTGCGGCAGCATCCTGGAGGGAAGCGGCGAAGCCGGCATCGGGTGCCGGTTCTGCGTCCGAAGTGTGCAGCACGTTCACGTTGGCTTCGGTGACTCCGAGCAGGAAGCGCTGGCCGCCTGTCTCCAGGACTACGACCGAAGCCTTGGGGCTGATCGCCTGCCGGCTGATGACCCGGATGGGTGCCTCGGCCCCGGAGGAAACCCGTCCCCGGATAAGGCGGCGCTGGAGCCACCACAGGAGCCCCAGGACCACACCGAGCGATACCAGGACCCGCAGCGCCATGACTGCGGAATCGTCCATTTAGCTCAGGCCCTCGGCTACGTCCAGGATCTTGGTGATGCGGACTGCGTAGTCCTGGTCCACGACGACGATCTCGCCGTGGGCGATCATCCGGCCGTTGAGCAGGATGTCAGCGGGCGCACCGGCGGAGCGGTCCAGTTCCACGACGCGGCCCGGTTCCAGGTTCAGCACGTCACGGACTGCCATGCGGGTACGGCCGATCTCCACCGTCAGTGCCATCTCCACGTTGTTGATTCGGCCCAGCTTGCCCACTACGGACTGGGCAGCTGTGCTGCCCTGGCCGCCGGACCGCATGCGTACGGCAAACCATCCTGCGGTGCCTTCGGGGCCGCGCAGTTCAAAGACGGAAGTGTCCATGTGGCCGAAGAGAGCCGAGGCATCCTCGGTGCGTGCATCGCCGAGCACACCGGCACCCAGGGTGGCACTTGCCGCTTCCAGGGCAGGACGGAGCACGTCTGCCGTGGAGACGGCAGGAGAGTCGGACCCGGCAACGTCGGAGACGCTGGCTGCGGAGAGCAGGACTACGGCCAGGTCCGCGGAGACGGATCCGACGAAGGAAGCCGTCACGGCCTGGGACATCTGTTCCAGCGGCAGGCCCAGCTGGGAATGCGGGGCCGGCTGCAGCGGGGCGGGGGTGGGCAGCAGTCCTACCAGGGCTGCTGCGGCTTCGGCGTGCTGGGCCAGGGTGGTGCTCATCAGATGTTCTCCTCGGTACTTACGATCACTCCGGCCAGACGGGAGCCGCTGGCCCCCACCGCGGCTTGGGCCAGCGTCTGGCCGTCGACTGTGACATTCAGGGGTCGGTGCTGCGGATGGTCAAGGTTCAGGACGTCTCCCACGGCGAGGTCAAGCACCACGCCCGGCTTCACCCAGATGGGGTTCAGCTGCAGGGACACGTCCACCGGCAGGTTGGCCAGCTGCTCGGTGACCAGCTCGGCGGGTGTGGCGTCTGACAGATTGGGCCGCACCGGGCCCAGCTGCGGCAGGATCGCTTCGGCGGGCAGGGCCACGGTAGCCGGAGCGGCGGCGTCGCCCACCACCATCTCGAAGCGGGCCACAATCATGGGCACCGTGGATCCGGCAGCCTGGGCGAACTGGGAGTTGTACTGGATGGACGACGGCGAGAGCGGCGCAGCCAGGAGGCTGCCCAGCGCGTAGTGCAGGTCCTCGAGCGCCTCATCCATGATCCGGCTCAGCAGGGCCTGTTCGATGTGGGTCAGCTTGCGTTCCGGGGCCGGCTGGTTGCCGGTTCCGCCGAGCATGTGCCGCACCCAGGACAGCGCAGCCGCCATGGGGAACTGGATCACTGCCTTCGCGGAAATGTTCGGCATGGAGAAGAGCACCATGCCGGTGTCCTCGGGGAGGGAGGCAACGTACTCGTCATACGTCATGGTCTGGACCTGCTCCGAGGTGACCTGGGAGAGAACGCGGACCTTAGCCGTCAGCTGGGTACCCCACTGGCGTCCGAAGGTATCGAATGCCATTTCAAGGACACGGGCGTGCTCGCGGGCAAGCGTAGTAGGGCGCCTGAAGTCATAGGCTTCAACCTGCCGCTGGGCTTTTGGGGGCATGCCAAGGGATATATCTTGCTGGACCGTCACGCAGGGAACTATCGACCGCAGGGACTGCATGGTTAGTGGTTCGAAGCGGGCAGAACTTCCTTCTCTTCTTCGGCACCGGGCGCTTCAGGCTCGGCCGGGAAGGTGATCTCGCCGTTGACCACTGCGGGCATCAGCTGGCGTACGGCCTCTGACTGGGCGGACAGGACCACAATGTCCACGCGCCGGTTCTGTGCCAGTTCAGCTGCGGAGGTGCCGGGGTTCAACGGCCGTGATTCGCCGTATCCCACGGCTTTGATCCTGCTGTAGTCGATGCCGCCGGGCTCCATCAGGTAGCGCAGCACGTTCACCGACCTGGAGGAAGAGAGTTCCCAGTCCAGCGCGGAATCGGTGTACTGGCGCACCTGCGCCGTGTGGCCTTCGACGGACAGGTCGTAGGCGGTGGGCTGCAGGATGGGACCAATGACGTTCAGGACGTCCAGGGCTTCCGGGGTGAGGTTCGCGAGGTCCGGCTCAAAGAACATCTCCGAGCTCACCAGGCGGATCGTCAGGCCCCGTTCGTCGATTTCAAAACGCACGTCGTCCTGCAGGCCCTTGACTTCCAGGCCTTCCTGCAGGCGGTCGCGCAGTGCCGTAAGGTCCTGGACTTCCATGGCTGCGAGCATGGCGAGGTCTGCATCCGGTTCGAGGATTTCTTCGCTCTCCACCATGGTGGGAGGCACCACCACGCCCTTGGCGGTATCAACGGTGTTGGTTTCAACCTGGCCGAATCCTGTGGCCAGGGAGGCCTTGAGCTGTTCGAACTTGGCCTGGTCCACGGTGGACATCGCGAAGAGCACAATGAACATGCACATCAGGACGGTGACCATGTCCATGTAGGAAGCCATCCAGCGTTCGTCCGGGTGGTTCTCTTCCTCGTCCCGGCGCTTGCGGCGGCGTGGGGCACTCATGCTGCGTCGCTGGTCTCGCGCGGCTGGGAGCTCAGTTCATGCGCCGGAACCATGGCCCGCAGCCGCTCGCCGAGCAGGCGCGGCTGGCTTCCTGCCTGGAGGGCCAGGACGCCTTCCATCAGCAGGGTCATCTGTTCCACTTCAAGGTCGCTGAGCCGTTTGAGGCGGGCGCTGATCGGCAGCCAGATGAAGTTGGCCGAAAGCAGACCCCAGAGGGTGGCTACGAAGGCGGTGGCGATCATGGGGCCCAGGGTGTCCGGCGTGGAGAGGTTTTCAAGCACGTGGGTCAGCGACACGACGGTGCCGATGATGCCGATCGTGGGCGCATAGCCGCCCAGACTGTTGAAGAACTTGATGGCGACTTTGTCGCTCGAGGCCTTGGTGTTAATTTCGTCCTCGAGCAGGATCCGCAGCTCTTCGCCGTCGGTGCCGTCGGCAATGTTCTGCAGTGCCACGCGGAGGAACGGGTCATCGACTTCCGCGGCGTCCTGCTCCAGCGAAAGCAGGCCTTCAGAGCGCGCTTTTTCGGCCAGTGACACCACGTTGTCGATGGTCTCCTGGGGGTTGGGCTTCTTGCCCATAAAGGCGCGGGGCAGCGCCTTGAAGGAGAAGATGAAGTCCTTCAGCGTGCCGCCTGCCAGTCCTACGGCGATGGTTGCTCCAAAGACCAGGATCATGGGGGCGGGCAGCAGCAGGGCACTGAGGTGCGCACCTTCGAGGGTGATCATTGCATACAGCGACCCGAAGGCCAGCACGAGGCCGATGATTGTTGCCGGATCCATTATTTGTTCCTCGGACGAAGGGGCACGGTCTTGGTACTGCTCGCTGCCGGCGTCCCCCCGGCGCCCGCATCGGGAACCAGTCCAAGTCCGGTTCCCGGCCGCAGCGGAATCTGCGGGATGTCGCGTGCCATGGAGATCACCCTTGCCCGGAACTGGGCTATCAGCGCGATCACTTCGTCCATAGACTCCGTGACGATGTACTTGGCTCCGTCCACCATCACCAGCGTGGTGTCCGGATTGGCGTGGATGCGTTCAATCAGGTCAGGGTTGATCGCAAACTGAGCATCGTTCAGTCGCGTAAGAACAATCATGTGCCCGTCCCGGTTGCAGCGTCCGGCTTGGCTAAGCCGTCACCCTTACTTTCGGCAGACGGCCGGTATCGGTAAGGAAAGCGGGATCCAGGCCACCGGGACCGCAGCCGCAAGCGCCCTGCCGGACAAGACAGCAGGCCCCCGAACGATGGTGCGGGGGCCTGCTGCAGTGCCTGTCCGGACGGACTAGCGCTTCAGGTTGGTCAGTTCCTGGAGCACCTCGTCGGAGGTGGTAATGATGCGGGCGTTGGCCTGGAAGCCGCGCTGGGCAACGATCAGGTTGGTGAATTCCTGCGAAAGGTCAACGTTGGACATTTCCAGTGAACCGGCAATCGCGTTACCCATGCCGGGATCGCCCGGGCCGCCCAGGACGGGGTTGCCGGAGTTCACGGTGGCGGTGTAACCGGAGTTGCCGGCCTTCTCCAGGCCTGCGGGGTTGGTGAATGTGGCGACGGCGATGCGGGCCAGGGACTGCTTGGCACCATTGGTGAAGGAACCGATGATGGTGCCGTCCTTGGCAATGGAGAAGGACTCCAGGGTGCCGGCCGCGCGGCCGTTCTGTCCGGTGACCGAGGCAGTGCTGACGCCCGCGTAGCTGGTGAGGCCGGTGAGGTCCACCTGAACACCATTGACGTTCAGGGTTTGGGGGTTGGCTGTGTCCTGAATGCCATTGGCGAAGGCGAGGTCGACCGCCGGTCCGCCCGCTGACGCCGTCCAGCCACCCGCAGTGCGGGTGAAGGTCAGCGGAACAACCGTTGCGACGCCGTTAGCGTCGTAGACGTCCATGTCGCGTACAAATGTCCCGCCAACGGCCGTCTCGGAAGGCAGGTTGCCGCCGACCGTGGCCTGTGAGGTGGCGACGGCCGGGGCGATAGCGCCGTCGGGCAGCTGGACGTTGCCAACGGCACCGCCGGTGTTGATCACGCCGTCCACGCCGGTCCAGCCCTGGACGATCTTGCCGTCCGTGGTGACCAGGCGGCCGTCAGCGTCGAGGTCGAACGCGCCTGCACGGGTGTAGGTGGTCTGGGTGCCCTGCTTCGTCACGAAGTAGCCGTCCCCGGAAATCATCATGTCCGTGGCACGGCCGGTGGACTGGGCCGAGCCCTGGGTGAAGTTGGTGGTGATGCCGGAAACCAGCACGCCCAGGCCAACCTGCGCCGGGTTGCCGCCGCCGTTGTTGGCGCCGGGTGCCGTGGCGCCCTGGGTCAGCTGGGACAGCGTGTCCTGGAACTGGACCGCCGTCGCCTTGTAACCGGTGGTGTTGACGTTGGCGATGTTGTTGCCGGTGACATCCAGCATGGTCTGGTGGGAACGGAGGCCGGAGATTCCGGAGTACAGGGAGCGGAGCATGGGATACGCCTTTCAGCTGAGGGGTCTGGAAGCTGGTAAAACCTGAAGAGCCGGGTTACGCCGTCGTACCCGGGTTGCCGGAGCCTTCGCCGGTTCCGGAGCCTTCGCCGGTTCCGGAGCCTGCACCGGAACCGGGTGCCGGTGCCGGGACGCCCGGGGCCACTACTCCGGAGATTGCGTCCAGGAGGACGTCCACGCCGCCAACGCTCACTGTCGGCACTCCGTAGAGATATGAAACCGAATTCGCGGTTCCGGTTACGGACTCACCGGCTTCGTTGGTGTACGTGACCGTCTGGCCGATCAGTCCGGCAGCGGCCATGCGCATTTGCAGCGAGAAGTTCTCCTCGCTCATGGTCGCCATGTTGGTGAGCTGTTCCATGGTGGCCAGCTGCGTCGTCTGGCCGATCATCTCGTTGGTGTCCATGGGCGAACTGGGATCCTGGTTGCGCAGCTGGGTGACCAGCAGGGTCAGGAACAGTTCGCTGTCCATGACCTGTTTGGGTGCGCGCACGGGCTGCGTGGCGGTGGCTCCGCTGGATGGTGCTACTGCTTCTACCGGCATGGGTGGTTCTCCTTCTCAGGCCAGGATGTCGAGGGTTGTGTGCGGACCGTTTTCCACGGCCCGGAAGATCTGCTGCACGGGCAGCGGCGCCGCATCGGCTTCTGCCCTGTGGCGTCCTGCGCCGGAGTCGGCGGTTTCACCGCGTCCGTCCGTTTCAGAGCCGGGCTGGTCCTGCGTTGAGAGGGACAGCGAGGTGTTCATCCCGGCACCGGAAAGGTCCCGGCGGAGGTCCGTCAGGATGGTCCGGAGAGCTTCGCGCCCCGCATCGCTGGGCGCGAAGAGTTCCACCCGGATACCGTCCGCGCTGACGTGGGCGCGGACCGTGACAGGACCGAGATTCTCCGGCGTCACGCTGAGGGTCATCACGTGCTCCCCCGCAGAGGCGCTGCTGAGGCTGAACAGCGGCTGGCTGACCTGCGCCAGGAACGGCGCAGGCTGGGCCGGGGCCGGAGCCTGGACCGGTGCCGGCGCCGTGATCTGCGCCGGCGGCACGGAGACGGCCGGTGCAGCCATTGCCGGGGCAGCGGGCTGCGCGGGCTGCTGCCCCGCCCTGCCCGGCTCCGTGACGGCATCGGAGCCTGCCTCCACAGCAGGGGTGGCCTGGTTCCCCGTTCCGGTGCCGGTCACGGGGGTGGCGGGTGCCGCCGGAGCCTGGTCGGTGCGTACGGCCCCTGCGGCCCGTTCAGCGTGCAATGCCCCGGGCGCCATTGCACTGGTGGACTCGGGCACTTGGCCTGTGCGCTCTCCCGGAGCAGCAGCCGGGAGTGAGTTCTCTTCAACGTTGTTTGAGGCTGCGGCCTGAATTGCCGCGGCGGCAGTGGCCGTTACGGGTGCGGCGGCTGTGGCCGCAGCAGCCGTGGCAGCTGCATTGCCGGTTGCATTGCCGCCCGCGGTATCTCCGGGGGCTCCCGCGGGCACACCGGCAGTGCTGCTGGGCAGCTGGCCGGTGGAAGCCCGAAGGTCAGCTGATCCCTCATTCGTGCCCTCCGACTCCGCAGGGGCAGCACCTGCTCCGGACAGCTGCGCCTGAAGCTGCAGTTCCAGGCCAGCGGGAAGGACGAGTCCATCCAGCGCGGGAGCAGGGGCTAGAGGAGCAGCTGCGGCAGCGGTCTCAGCGGCTGTTGCGGCGGAGCCGTCACCTGAAGCTGAACCCGAGCCGGAGTCAGCTGCTGCGCCGGACTGGTCCCGGGTTCCGGGCAGTGCTTCGGCGGCGGCTTCGAGTGCCGTCCCAAAGCCGGCTCCTCCGTCCGAGCTGGAAGAGGACCCGGCTGACGCGGATGCTGCTGCGGGCCGTGCCGTCAGGAAAGCGGCGGGTACGCTCATGCGCCGGCCCCCATCAGGGAAGCCTGCATGGCACGTGCCGAGGCAACCATGTCAGAGATCGCCGCGGCGGCAGCCGGTGAGGCAGCGCCCGTAACCGAGGCAGTGGTTTCCGCCGGCAGGATCCGCCGGATCGTGGTGATGTTGGAGTCTGTCTCCCACGCATCGCGGATCTGGATGGTCTTGCCCGGCTGCGGGGCGTCCACCGCCTTGCCGTTGCCCAGGTAGATGGAAACGTGGCCGCCGTCGTGCGTAAAGAGCAGGTCACCGGGCTGCGCCTGCGCAAGGGAGTCAACCTTGGTACCGGCGTTCATCTGGTCCCAGGTCACCCGCGGAAGGGTATACCCGAGATCCTTGAACACGTTCTGCACGAAGGAGGAGCAGTCCAGGCCGACGGCCGGGTCGTTCCCGCCCCAGATGTAGGGCAGGCCAAGGTACTTCTCCACCGAGCCCATGAGCGCTTCGTTCGTTGCGCCTCCGGCCTGGGCGGAGGCGGATCCGGTCAGCGCGGTCAGTGTGGCGGCGAAGTCGCCTCCGCCGGTGCCTGCCGCTGAAGTTCCGGACGCGCCGCCGGAGGCCTTGGCTGCGGCGGTTCCCGCGAGTGCGTCGATTGTGGAACGGATTTCCTGGATCCGGCCTATCGCGTCGGGCATGCTCATTTGGAGGCTTCTTTCTGCCGGCGGTGCCAGGCTGTGCCGGCAAGTTCATCCAGGATGCTCTGTTCGGTGCGCAGGTCTTCCACGGCAACGGCGTCTGAATGCTTGGATTCAAGCTTTTCAAGTCCCACGGAGCGTGCACGGGCTGCCTGGAACTCTGCCTGGGCCGTGTTCACCGCGGCGCCCTTGAGCTCTTCGGCTGCCAGCAGGTCCGCCAGCATGCTGCGGGAGGAAGCCCGTGCGGCTGCGATCGCGTTCAGGGTGGCGGCGTCGGCTGCCTCCAGCGGCGTTGCCGCCAGGGAATCGTAGGCTTCGCTGCGAGCTTCGGTGCTGCGGCGCAGATCGGCGTTGGCGGCTGCCAGGTTGCCGGCCGCGCTGTCCTGCTGCAGGCGGCGCAGGCGCAGCAGGCCGGCGAGCGGAAAGTCCCGTCCCATGTCTAAACCCCCAGATTCATGGTGAGCCGATGCAGCTGGTCCCAGGCGGAATCCGCCGGAGTCTGTTCGTCCATCCGCTGCTGCAGGAACGCATTGATGGAGTCCTCGTGGTCCACGGCCGCGTCCACCAGCAGGTTCGTCCCGCGCTGGTAGGCGCCGACGTCGATCAGGTCCTGTGCGGACCTGCGGGCCGCAAGCACCCGGCGCAGGCTGGAAGCTGCCTGGCTGCGCTCCTTCGGGTTTACCCGGGAGGCCACGCGGGAAATGGAGCCGAGCGCGTCCACGGACGGGAAGTGGCCGGAAACGGCAAGCTTCCGGTCCAGCACAACGTGTCCGTCCAGGATGGAGCGGGCGGAATCGGCGATTGGCTCGTTGTGGTCATCTCCGTCTACCAGGACGGTGTACATACCGGTGACCGAACCGGTTTTGTCCGTTCCGGCGCGTTCCAGCAGCTGGGCCAGCAAGGAGAAGGTCGACGGCGGGTAGCCGCGGGTCGCGGGCGGTTCCCCGACGGACAGGCCGATCTCGCGCTGGGCCATGGCCACGCGTGTCAGGGAATCCATCATGAGCATCACGTCGGCGCCGCGGTCGCGGAAGGACTCGGCAATCCGGGTGGCAACAAACGCTGCGCGCAGGCGCATCAGCGCGGGTTCATCGGAGGTCGAGACGACGACGATTGAGCGGGCCAGCCCTTCCTCGCCGAGGTCGTCCTCAAGGAACTCGCGGACTTCGCGGCCGCGCTCCCCTACCAGTGCGATCACGGACACTTCGGCATCGGTACCGCGGGCGATCATGGAGAGCAGGGATGACTTGCCCACGCCGGAGCCGGCGAACAGGCCCATGCGCTGGCCTTTGCCAACGGTGGTCAGGGTATCCAGCACCCGGACGCCAAGCTGCAGGGGTTCCGTGATCCGGGAGCGCTGCATGGCCGGGGGCGTGTCGTGGTCCAGCGGAACGAACTGCTCCACCTGCAGCGGACCCTTGCCGTCGATCGGGCGGCCCAGGCCGTCCAGCACCCGGCCAAAGAGTCCGTTTCCGGTGGGCACACGCAGTGGCATGCCCTTGGACCGGGCAGGGCTGCCGGCAGTGAGGCCGGCAAGGCGCCCGAAGGGCATGCAGCGCACGCCGTCACGGGTTGCGGCTACCACTTCGGCGTCAACTTCCGCGCCGGGGGCGCCCAGGCTGACCAGGTCCCCCACCGCGCAGTCCAGTCCGGTGACTTCAACGCTCAGCCCGACGACGGTGGAGACTTTGCCAACCCGCTGCGGCCGGGCAGCGGCCAGGGCGTGCCCGAAGGCCTCGCCGCGGGGCCGCCAGAGCACGGCCTTGGAAACCTGGGCGCGGCGCCGTTCACGGCGTGAGGGCAGCGCGGCGGGTTCGTCGCGTTCCGGGACGGGGGTATGCGGATTCGCAGTGAGCGTCATGCCGTATCCCCCAGCAGAGCTGCCCTGGCCCGGGACAGGGCCGAGGCAAGCGTGGCGTCAAGGAAACCATCAGGGAACTCGGTGACTGCATCGCCCCGCTTCAGCGAGGGGTCGGCAGTAAACACCACTCCGGCCTGGTTCAGCACGTCATCGCCCAGGACGGCCAGGTCCGCGGGATGCATCCGCACCTGCTGGACCAGCCGGACATCGACTCCGGACAGGGCACGGTCAAGAGCGGCGCGGGATGATGTCTCGCCGTTAGCGAGTTCGCGTCCCAGGAGTGCTTCTGCCAGTTCGAGGGCGGCGGCCGCCAGCGAATCCTGCACTTCGGCGATCACCGGCACGGTCTGCTGCGCCACGCTTTGCTCCGCTGCGTTCAGCAGCGCCAGCGCGTGGTCTGCGCGGGCACGCAGCGCGGCGGTTTCGGCGTCGAACCGGGTTTTGAGTTCCTGCCGCAGGCGTGCCGTCTCGGCGGCAGCGGCGTGCAGGCCGGCCGCGTAGCCGGCTGCATGTCCCTGCGCCCGGCCCCGTTCGGCGGCACGTTCTGCGTCGTAGCCGCCCAGTGCCGGGTAGGCCATGCGTGCGAAGGTGCGCTCCGGGGACTCAGTAGACATACTCTTCCTCGTCCGCGTGGTGGATGGTGATCGCGCCCTGGGCCTCCAGGTCGCGGATCGCCCGCACGATCGTGGCACGGGCCTCTTCCACCTGGGACAGGCGGGCGGGACCCGACGCGGCGATCTCGTCGTCCAGGATCTCGCGGTTGCGTTCGGAGACGTTGCTCCGCACGGTTTCCAGCACGGTTTCGCTGGCGCCCTTCATGGCCAGGGCCAGGACGGCGACGTCGATGCCGCGCAGCACCAGCTGCACGTCGCGGCGTTCGAGCTTGGTCAGGTCAGCGAAGGTCAGCATCCGCGAGCGGACTTCTTCTGCCAGATCCGGATCCCGTGCGTCCAGGGCCTCGAGGATGGCACGCTCAGTGGCGGCGTCGGCACGGTTGATGATGTCCACGAGCGGCTGGATGCCGCCAATCTGGTCCGCGGCTTCACGGGCAGCGCCGACGGCGGTGGCACGGGCCTTGAGCGTCTCTGCCACGATGCGGATCGCTTCGGGAGTGGCCCGGGACATGTTGGCGATGCACTGGGCAATGTCCGTGCGCAGCTTGTCCGGGAATCCGCCGATCACGGCAGACGCCCGCTGCGGGCGCATGTGGGCCAGGACCAGGGCGATGGTCTGCGGCAGTTCGTTCTCCAGCAGGCTCACCACCTGGGGTGCTTCGGCCCGTTCCAGGAATTCGAAGGATTTGCCCGCCATCGAAGAGGCCAGCCGGTCCATCACCCCGGATGCGCGTTCAGTGCCGAAGGAGGCTTCCAGCAGGCCCATGGCGACGTCGCGTCCGCCGTGGGCGCGGCGGCGTCCGTCCACCGTCATGTCGTAGAACTCGTTGATGACGGCTTCAACCGAGTTGACGTCAACGCGGCGGAGGTTCACGATCTCCGCGGCCAGTTCCTGCGCCTCGGCTTCGGTGAACTGCTGCAGCACGGTCGCTGCGCGGGAGGTTTCAAGCTGCATCAGGATGACGGCAGCTTTCTGCATGCCGGTCAGTTTCGGCAGCACCGGGGTGGCCGCAGGGGTGCGGACCGCGGGAACCGCCGCGGTGGGCGCATCCTGCAGTTCGGCGTCAGGTGCGGTCATCGTGGCCACTGCGGTTCCGGAACTCTGTTCGCTCATACCCGCTGCCCCTCATCCATGAAGTTGCGCAGATAGTCCGCCGTGCGGACCGGATCCTGCAGGGCCAGGTGGTCAAGTTCCTCAAGCTTGCGCTCGGAATCGGCTGCGTTCGCCACAATCCGCAGTGAGGCGGTGTCCACGGGCGGCTCCAGGGCAGCGCGGCCCTGGTCCTGGCCGATCATCGCCAGTCCGGCGGGAGGTGCCAGCGGATCGAGCTCCGGCAGGATGCCGATGTCCACGGCCTCGCGGTTCTGGCGGCGGGACCGGATGGCGTAGGCCACCAGTGCAATGATCACGGCCAACACGATGCCGGCAGCCAGGATGCCCATCCGAACCAGTTCGGCCCGGCGTTCAGCTGCCTCGGCTGCTTCGGCAGCAGCCAGCGCTTCCTGTGCGGCCTCGGCACCAGCAGCGTTGAAGGCCACCATCTCGACCGTGAGCTGGTCCCCGCGGGCGGTATCGATGCCGGCGGCGTTAGAGACCAGTGCCCGGATGTCGGCTACGTTCATGCCCGCAGCAGTGGCAGCGTTCAGGGCAACCGAAACCGTCTGGCGGTTCAGTGCACCGGCCGGGATTTCCCGGGTTTCCGTCACCTTGTTCACCGCATTGTTCTTGGTGGTGGATTCGGAGTTGTAGGCACCGTCGTCGCCGCCGCCGTTGGGGACGGCGATATTGTCCGGGCCAAGGATCCCGGCCGCGGTGTTGCCGTTGGCCCCGCCGGTGTATTCCTCAGTGGTGGTGGCTTCGTTCAGTGCAGGGTTGCCGTCCGGGTTGGTAAAGGTTTCCTCCACCCGGTTCGCGGATTCATAGCTCATGTCCGCAGCGACGGCCACGGTGGCGTTGCCGGGGCCCACCACCTTGTCCAGCATGCTCTGCACGGAGCCGGCGACCCGCTCTTCGTAGTCAGTGGCCTGCTTGTCCGCGGAACCGGTGGCACCCACGCCGACGGCGGAAAGCACGGTTCCGGTCGAATCGATCACGGCCACATTGGTGGCTTTCATGCCGTCGATGGCTGCGGAGGTGAGGTGCACGATTGCCTGGACTTGGTCCCCGGTAAGGGTCACTCCGCTCTCCGTTTCGATGAACACAGAGGCAGTGGGGTCCACTTTCTCCGAAACGAAGACCGTCTCTTCCGGCAGCGCGAGCTGCACGGAAGAGGTCTTGACACCGTTCAGGGCGCCGATGGTCTTGGCAAGCTCGCCTTCCAGGGCCCGCTTGTACGTCACCGACTGCTGGAACTCGGAGGAGGTTACGCCCATGTTGTCCAGCAGCGAGTACCCACCCGTGGAGGAAGCCGGCAGTCCGGCGCCGGCGGCCTTGAGCCGCTGGTCGTAGACGTTCTGCTCAGGAACCATGATCGTCCCGCCGCCGTTGGCGATCTCATAGGGGACGCCGTCGGCCTGCAGCTGCTCAACGATGGTGTTGGCATCGGAGGGCTGAAGGCCGGAGAAAAGCGGCGAATAGGAGGGCTTGGAGGCCCAGCTGGCCAAGGCAAAGATGCCCAGGGCCAGTACAGCGATACCAATCAGCGCAAGGGTCTTCTGCGCCAGGGTGAACTGGCTGATGGTTTTTCCCAAACGGCCAAATGCCGCGTTCACCTGTGTCATTACGCCTGCATCCGCATGATCTCGTTGAAGGCGTCAACGCTCTTGTTGCGGACGGCAGCCACCAGTTCCAGGGTCACGGAAGCGCGGGTGGACGCAATGGTCGCGGCGTGGATGTCGTCCAGGTCTCCGGTGACTGCCTTGACGGCCAGCTCCTTGGACGCGGAGGAAAGCTGCTGTGCGTTGTCCACGGCTCCTGCGAGCTGGGTGGCAAAACCTGAGCCATCCGTGGCCTGGGCGGCCGGGGCGGTGTTCTCGAGGTAGGCGGTAGGCATGGTGCCGGCAACGGCGGTGATGGCTGGTACGGGCATCAGGAGCGTCCAATCTGGAGGGCGGCTTCGTAGGTGGCCTTGGCACGGTCAACGACGGCGGCATTCGCCTCGTAGCCGCGCTGCGCCATGATCAGGGCGCTCATTTGTTCGGCCATGTCGATGTCCGGGTAACGGACATATCCGTCTTCATCGGCCAGGGGGTGGTTCGGTTCGTGGACTATCCGGCCCTCTGCGTCCCCGTATTCAACTCCCGAGACGTAGACGCCGGTGTTGGCGGCGCCTTCCTGGGCAACGACGTAGCGGGCCTGGAAGGCGGCGCCGTCTGTGGAGGAAGCGTTGTTCATGTTGGCGAGGTTGTCCGAGACAGCATCCAGCCATTTCCGGTGGACGGTCAGGGAGGTACCGGCAATGCCGATTGCGTCAAATGTCATTACTGGGTCCTCATGGCGGTGCGGAGGGAGTTCGCTTCTCCGCCTACGGCCTGGGAAGCGAACTGGAAGCGCAGGACGGTGTCGATGTTGGACAGGGTTTCGGTGTCCAGGTTGACGTTGGAACCGTCCAGGCGCGTGGGCTCAAGGGAACGGGCGGAGCTCGCCTCGGTGAAGGCCTTGTTGCCGGCCTTGACCGACTTGGAGAGGGCGTCTTCGAAACTCACCCGCTGGGCGTGGTAGCCGGGGGTGTTCACGTTGGCGATGTTGTTGGCAATGGTGCGCTGGCGCAGGGCCAGGCCATTGAGTGCGCTTTGCAGCGCCACCGAGGACACGGAGTCGAACACAGAAAACCCGCTTCTTATGGGGGAACAGAGCGGCCGATCCGTGGCCTGTTGCGTGAGCTATCCATGCTCACTGTTGGTTATCGGCGCGTCACCGGCGCGTGTAAGTACTTTCGCCGTTGTTCTAGGTAATTGGTGGCGGGTATCCAAGTAGTGAACCGATCAGGAACAAAGAAGCGCAGTGTCCCACCGCACAGGTAACGTGGCACTTCACACCGCGGAACCCTCCAGGGAGAAATCATGAGCACGGCTACGGATCCGGCAACCCAGTCCCCCACCGTCCACCCTGCGGACAGCCACGATCTCATCAGGGTCATCGGTGCCAGGGAGAACAACCTCAAGGACATCGACGTCGACATCCCCAAGCGGCGGCTCACGGTCTTCACCGGTGTTTCCGGATCCGGGAAAAGCTCACTGGTCTTTGCCACGATTGCCGCGGATTCCCAGCGGATGATCAATGAAACATACAGTGCGTTTGTCCAGGGGTTCATGCCCAACCTCGCCCGGCCCGACGTCGACCGCCTGGAAGGGCTGACGACGGCGATCATCGTGGACCAGGAGCGGATGGGCGCCAATCCACGGTCCACCGTAGGCACAGCCACCGATGCCAACGCCATGCTGCGTATCCTCTTCAGCCGCCTCGGGAATCCGCACATTGGCTCCCCCAACGCCTACTCCTTCAACGTTCCCTCCGTGAAGGCATCCGGCGCCATCACGGTGGAACGCGGCGGCAAGACCAAAGCGGAGAAGGCCACGTTCAACCGGCTGGGCGGCATGTGCCCGCGCTGCGAGGGTATGGGGAACGTCAGCGACTTCGATCTCACCGTCCTCTTCGACGACTCCAAGTCCATCCAGGAAGGCGCACTGACCATCCCCGGCTACAGCATGGACGGCTGGTACGGGCGGATCTTCAGCAACACCGGACTCTTCCCGGCGGACAAGCCGATTGCGCGGTTCACCAGGAAGGAGCTGCAGGCGCTGCTCTATGCGGAGCCGACCAAGCTGAAGGTGGACGGCATCAACGTCACCTTCGAGGGGCTCATTCCGAAGATCCAGAAGTCCATGCTGTCCAAGGACCGCGAGGCGATGCAGCCCCACATCCGGGCCTTCGTGGACCGCGCGATTACGTTCAGCACGTGCCCGGAGTGCGGCGGCACCCGGCTGGCACAGGAGGCGCTGTCCTCCAAGATCCGGGGAATGAACATCGCCGACCTGTGTTCACTGCAGATCAGCGACCTGGCAGCGTGGGTGCGAAAACTCGACGAGCCTTCGGCGGCTCCACTGCTGGCCGGACTGCAGCACCTGCTGGACTCCTTCACGGAAATCGGTCTGGGCTACCTCTCCCTGGACCGGCCCGCGGGAACACTGTCCGGCGGCGAATCCCAGCGGACCAAGATGATCCGGCACCTCGGCTCCTCGCTGACCGACGTAACCTACGTCTTCGACGAACCGAGCATTGGACTGCATCCGCATGACATCGAGCGGATGAACCAGCTGCTGCTCGCGCTCCGGGACAAAGGCAACACCGTGCTGGTGGTGGAGCACAAGCCGGAAATGATTGCGATAGCCGACCACGTAGTTGATCTCGGTCCGGGAGCAGGTTCCGGCGGCGGGGAAATCTGCTTCGAGGGAACGCTCGACGGCCTTCGCGCCTCCGGAACCGTCACAGGTGGCCACCTGGATGACCGGGCGCAGCTAAAGGAGTCGGTCCGGGAGCGTTCGGGAGTGCTTGAGGTCCGCGGTGCAACGTTGAACAACCTGCAGGACGTCGACGTCGACATTCCGCTCGGCGTCCTGTGCGTCTTCACCGGGGTGGCGGGATCCGGCAAGAGTTCCCTGATCCGCGGCTCGGTGGCGAAGCGGGACGGCGTCGTCGTCATTGACCAGAGCGGGATCAAGGGGTCCCGGCGGTCCAACCCGGCCACCTACACAGGGCTGCTTGAACCGATCCGGAAGGCTTTCGCCAAGGCCAACGGGGTGAAACCGGCGCTGTTCAGCTCCAATTCCGAGGGCGCGTGCCCGGTCTGCAACGGTGCCGGAGTCATCTACACGGACCTGGGAGTCATGGCCACGGTGGAGTCCACCTGCGAGGAATGCGGCGGCAGGCGCTTCCAGGCTGCCGTGCTGGAGTACACGCTCGGCGACAGGAACATCGCCGAGGTCCTGGCGATGTCTGCAGCGGAAGCGCTCGGGTTCTTTGCCAACGGCGACGCGAAGACCCCGGCGGCGCACAAGGTCCTGGCACGGCTCTGTGACGTGGGGCTGGGATACCTGAGCCTCGGCCAGCCGCTGACCACCCTTTCCGGCGGCGAACGCCAGCGGCTGAAGCTGGCGGCGCAGATGGCTGAGAAGGGCGACGTTTACGTCCTCGATGAACCCACCACCGGCCTGCACCTGGCGGATGTGCAGCAGCTGCTGGGCCTGCTGGACCGGCTGGTGGATTCGGGAAAGTCGGTGATCGTGATCGAGCACCATCAGGCGGTGATGGCCCATGCGGACTGGATCATCGACATGGGTCCGGGTGCGGGGCACGACGGCGGACGGATCGTGTTCGAGGGTACGCCGGCGGATCTGGTGGCCGGAAAATCAACCCTGACCGGGGAACATCTCGCGGCCTATGTGGGCGGCTGATGCCTTGTCTTCCCGGAAGCTCCTAGCCTGCGACGTCCAGATAGACCGCTCCGCCGGATGATGCGCTGGGGACACTGCGGATCAGTTCGGCCTGCTGCCGAATCATCCGCGATTCGTTGCGCAGCTGCGCATAGGCACGCTGCTGGGCCATTGAAAGCAGCCGGGCACGCGTGGCGAATTCTGCCGGCAGCGGGCCCAGTTCGTGCGGCGGGTGCCAGGCGCTGGCAACGGTGCGGGCCTGGTCAAGGACCGTGGAGCCGTCCATAAAAGCTTCGAGGTTGTCCTCAAGCTGGGTCAGCACTTCGTCCCAGCGTTCAAGGTTTTCCTGGTGCGGGGTGAGGTACTCCCCCAAAGGTTCAGCCGACACCGAGGGTACCGCCCGTTGAGGTTGTCCCGGCGGAAGGCGCCTGGGCGGGAAGCTGGGCCGCGGCTTCGTGCCAGGCGTCCCGCAGCGGTTCAAGCAGGTTGATGCACTCCCGGGTCATGGCCGCACTGTGCTGCAGGTTGGCTTCCACCATTGCCTTCAGAACATAACCGTAGATGGCCTGGAGGTTCTCGCCGCCCTCCCACTCGTCAACCTTCAGCGTGCCGCTGAGTTCGGCGACGATGCTCTGGGCGTGGATCAGCTGTTCGCTGGCGGCCCTCCAGTTGCCGGCCTGCTGGGCGGCTTCAGCCCGGTTCAGGTCCAGGAGCATCCGGTCATAGAGCATGGTCAGCAGACGGACCGGAGACGCAGACATGACGGCATCACGGATAAATTCGGCGCGCTTGGCCTGCAGCCCGTAGCTCACGGTCACTTCTTTCCTGAGCTGGAGGTGTTCAGTGAGGCCAGTTGGCCGGTCAGCCAGTCCTGCTGGCTCTGCAGCTGGCTGAGCTTCACTTCCAGGTTGCCCCAGATCATCTTGAGCGTGGATTCGCGGCTGGCCAGCCGCCGGTCCCAGTCTTCGATCTGGGTGTTGAGCGCCTTAATCGTAGATTCCTGGCCCGTAATGCGCTGGGTGATCAGGCCATCGTACTTATCCGAAGCAACCTTGCCGGCAGCCTCAACGCGTCCGGCGATGGTCTGCAGCGTCTCTTGGGTCTTGGTCGGATCAGCTGCCATGGCTTCGGCGAATTTCTCCGCATTGAACTCAACGGTGCCGTCTTTGGTAATCACCACGCCGATTTCCGACGGGGAACGTCCGTCAATCGGTGACGTTGCAGCTTCCATCATCTGCCGCTTGACGTCCCGGATCCCGGCGTCGCCGGTGAACACACCTCCAGAGGCCTTGGTGCTGCCGGAGGACGTGGAGACCGTTACGGCGCTGTTGCGGTTGATGTACGCGAACATATCAGCCAGCCCGGCAACCAGGTCCGAAGCGACCTTGGAGATGGCTTCATCATCCCGGGCCACGTTGATGGTCAGCGCAGTGTTGGCCGGAGTGTCCGCCGCGAGGGTGATGTCCACACCCGGCATCAGGGCCTTGAAGGTATTGGTGGAGGAGGTGATCTCCTGCGCTGCGGGCGTACCCGCCCACAGGGTGAGCTTTGCGTCCTGCGCCGACTTGAGTACGTCCATGTCCGTGCCGCCGAGGGTGGCCGTGAACGCGCCTTCGGAGCCGGTTTTGGCAGCGGTGAACTGAACCCGGTACTGCTGGACGCCGTCGACGCTTCCGGTGGCAATCTTCACGCCGGTAACGCCGAGGTTGGCTTTGTTGACTTCACTGATGACCTGGTCCAGTGACTTGTCCGTGGTGTCAAAGGACGTCACGGCGCCGTTGGCGGAGATGGCCAGGACGCTGTTCGAGGGCCACGCTGCCATAGCCGAGGACAGGGAAACCTGGGCTGTTGCGGTCTGCGACACGGAAATGTCCAACGAGCCTGCGGCGGCACCCGAGGTGGTTGCGGCGGTCACCTTGTCCGACGTGGTGCTGGCCTTGAAGAGGTCCGTGCCGGCGGGCTTCGATACTTTGGCGGCGCTCTCCGCCAAGGAGGCGATTTTGGTGTTGAGGTTCTGCAGTGCCGTGACGAACGTCTGGGTGCTGCTGACCCTGGTTTTCAGCAGGACCTGCGGCCGCGCTTCGATATCCATGAGCTGCTTGATCATTTCGGAGGTCTTGATCCCGCTGATCAGTCCGTCGATGCCTAGCGCCATGCGAATGCTCCTTGTACGTTTCCCTCAGGTTCTGGCCCGCTGCTGCGGAGGGAAAAAGCCGGTGTGGTTCTGCTGAAAGTTTGGGACCGCGGGCCGAGGCCGGATAAAACGCCGCAGGCAGGGAATGGACTGGCGGGAAAAGTGTGAGGTCCAAGTCATTCTTCTCCCACCAGCGGCCATTCACCTGCCGGTCAAGCGGTTAGTGCTGGTTGCGCTACGGCCGAAGCCGTCCCGCGGATGATTCCGTTATTACTGCAGGAGCTGCATAACGCCGGAGTTCATCTGGTTAGCCTGGGCCAGCATGGCCGTGGCAGCGCTGGACAGGATCTGGGACTTGGTGAAGTTGCCCATTTCCTGTGCCATATCGGTGTCGCGGATACGGGAGTTGGCAGCAGAGAGGTTTTCAACGGAGACCGCGATGGAGCGTGCGGTGGATTCCATCCGGTTCTGCTGTGCACCCAGGTCTGCACGAGCGGTGGAGACGCTCTTGATCTGGTTGTCCAGGGTCGTGATCGCACCTGAAGCAGCAACCTGGTTGGCCGGCTGGTCTGCGCCGCCGGCAACATCGATAGCGGCAACCGCAGCTGCAACGATCGTGATGTCGGTGAGGCTAACTGCGATTTCGTTGTTTGCCGCACCGGCGTTGGAACCAACCTGGATCTTAAGGTCGGAAGCAGCAGCCGCAGTCGTCAGCAGTTCAATGCCGTTGAAGTTGGTGCTGGTGGCGATACGCGACAGTTCAGAGGCCTGGGCCGTGATTTCTGCCTGGATCGCCGTGCGGGAGTCAGCGTTGTTCGTATCGTTGGCTGCCTGGACGGCCAGGTCGCGAACGCGGTTCAGGATGTTGTGAACCTCGGTCAGGGCGCCTTCAGCGGTCTGAATGAGGCTGATGCCGTCCTGGGCGTTGCGGCCGGCAACCTGAAGACCGGAGATCTGGTTCTTCAGACCTTCGGAGATAGCCAGGCCGGCTGCGTCGTCAGCTGCACGGTTGATGCGCAGGCCGCTGGAGAGGCGCTCCACCGACTTGGACTGAGCCGTCTGGTTCAGGGTCAGGTTACGCATCGCGTTGAGCGAAGAGACGTTAGTTGCAATTGTGAAACCCATGATGAATTCCTCCGTGATTGGGCGATAACTACGAGGCCCGTCCGTGGGCCTGTACCCCTAGCTATCGACCCTCATCACACGGGTGTTAGGAATTCAGAAAAGAATTTTCAACCATTTTAAGAGCTAGGACACGGCAGCGTTAAGTCCGTGTCCCGGAACGTGGAAGGTGGGTCCGTGGTGCGGATCCTGGCGGGTCAGGCCGCCCGTGGTCCACTCCGCCACTGAGGCAAGGTAGGCGTTGCGCCGGGCCGGAGAAATCCGGGACTCGATCGGCGCCGGAGCGTCCGTGTCTGAGTAATGCGTGCCCAGGCCGTCACGGAGCAGCCGGACAGCTTCGGCACGCTGCTGCGAGACAGCCGAGTGTGTGGCCCCCAGTTCAGCGGCAAGGTCCTTGACCGAGCGGTCGTGGAAGTAGACCTGCTCCACGATGTAGCGCATCTTCTCCGGCAGGGCAGCCACCGCGGCCCGCAGGTACTGCATCCGTTCGGCCGAGAGGGCAGAACCTTCAGGCGAGGGCAGCGCGCTCACCAGGGAGTCCGAGGCGGCGTCGTCAAGGTGGGACACGGTGCGTGAGGCATCGGACAGGGCGTCCTCAGCGGCAGCGCGGTCAACACCCATGGCGGAGGCAATCTCGTCCACCTTCGGTGACCGGCCCAGGGCAGCGGTGAGCGCTTCCTTGACGGCGAGTGTTTCCTTGATGCGCTTGCGTGCGGTCCGCGTAGCCCAGTCGTTCGAGCGCATTTCATCAGCGAAAGCGCCAACGATCCGGCGTCGTGCGTAGGCTCCGAACGGAACCCCAAGCTCCGCATTAAAAGAGTCAGCAGACGTTATAAGGGCAATTGCCCCAACCGAAGCCAGATCATCCCTGGAAAGATGCGTGGCTTTGGCACACACCTCTGAGACCAGATATCCGACCAGCGGTAAGTTCTCCACAACCAGGCGGTTGCGTTCTTCGCGATTCAACTTTTGGACCCCCAAGTCCTTGTTCCCCAACAAAATACGCTGACCGCTTGGACAGGAGCTGAGTCTCCCGCTTCAACCTTCACTTTGGCGCAATAGCTGCAACATACCACTAACATTGGAAGGACAAGCGCCGATAGGTGTTTCCGACGGATTAAAAGTTTTTCGAGCCTGCACATCGCGGGTGTCTTTGACCCCGTTGCGGGGTATGTCCGTACCCCTCGGAAGATAAGACATTTGCGTGCGTCGCAGGAGGTGAGCAAGGCATGGGAACCCAGAAACTATCCGCATTACTCTGGGAAGAACGGGAGCTGCTGGAGCTCCTGACCTTCAAGCTCGAAGAAGAACAGCTGCTTCTTACCTCCGGCAAAACCCGCTGGCTGCAGCACGCCACCCGGGAAGTCGAACAGGTTCTTGAACGCCTGCGTGCCGCGAATCTGGCCAGGACGGTAGCCGTTTCCGAGCTCGCACAGGAGTGGGGCATAGCCGAAGATGCAACTCTTCGGCAGATCATTGCCGCTGCTCCTCCCGGACCGTGGACTGAGATCTTCACGGCCCATCTGCAGGCGATGACGGAACTGACGGTAAAGATCCGTGATCTGCGCGACACGAACGAGCAGTTCCTGCGGACTGCTGCGCGCTCGGCCCAGGAAACCCTCGCGGGCCTGGGCTCTGAAAGCAAGACGTACACGTCCAACGGCACTTCAGCCGGCACCGGAAGCGGCGCCCGGATCGTGGACAAGCAACTCTAAGACCGTGAACAAAGGAACCAGCACGCCATGAGCACCTTCAGCGGCCTGAACACCGCCTACACCGGTCTGAGCGCGGCCCGCAAGGGACTCGACGTCGTCGGCCAGAACATCGCCAACGTCAACACTCCCGGTTACACCCGCCAGCGGGTCACTACCTCCGCCATGGGCGGGGCAGCCATCACCGGCAAGTTCGCCACGGGTGCCCGAGTGGGCCAGGGCGTGTCAGTTGACGGCATCGCACGGCTGGGCAGCATGCAGCTGGACACCAGGGTGCGGGCAACCGCCGCAGCATCGGGTTTCTCCGCAGTGCGGGCCAATGCACTTGCAGGACTTGAAACCAGCCTCAACGAACCCGGCAAGAACGGCATCTCCGCCTCGCTCACCGAGTTCTGGGCCGCCTGGCAAGGAGTTGCCAACAAGCCCGGGAATGAAGCGGCTGCCACTGCGCTGATCGGGCAGGCCACCATCCTCGCCACGCAGGTGGCCACCGGCTACAACTCCGTGAAGGAACAGTGGACGGACGCGCACAAGCAGCTGAGGGACATGGAAGCAGAGCTGAACGGCACCGCCTCCCAGATCGCCTCGCTCAACGCGCAGATCCGCACCACGCTGGCCTCAGGCGGCACCGCCAACGAACTCATTGACCAGCGGAACGCGCTGACCACCACCATCGCCGCCCTGGCCGGCGGTACCGTCCGCGATTCAGGCAACGGCATGGTGGACGTGCTGATCGACGGCAACGCAATCGTTTCAGGCGACCTCGTCCGGCCGGTGAAGGTTGCCGGCGGCGACGCTATGGGCGGAGAGGCTCCGCGGCTTGAGTGGGCGCACCGGCCCGGAAGCAACATGGCTGCCAGCGGCGAAATCGCCGGTGTGCTGAGCGTCCTGGCCCCGGCAGCCGACGGCGGGATCCTCGCCTCTGCTGCGGAGGACTACAACAAGTTCGCCCGGAAGCTGGCCAGCGCCGTGAACGCCGAGCACAACGGCGGCATCAACACGGCCGGGGTCGCGGTGGGCAACTTCTTCAGCCACGACACCGACCCGGCGGCGCTCTCGCTCAAGGTGGTGCCGGCCAACGCTGCGGGCATCGCCACAGGCGCTGCGAACCAGGGCAACCTGGACAGCTCGATCGCAGACAAGATCGCCCAGCTGGGAACGGGCCCGGAATCCCCCGACTCCGCCTGGGCAAACATCGTCAGCGGCATCGGTGCCAGCACCCGCGTGGAGATGCAGCAGGCGGAACTCGCCGGCGTCGCGGCCTCTGCCGCCGTCGGCATGCAGCTCTCCAACTCCTCCGTGGACCTGGACGAAGAGAACTTGAATCTGCTGGCCTACCAGCACGCCTACCAGGGCGCGGCGCGAGTCATGACTGCCATCGACGAAATGCTCGACACCCTCATCAACCGCACCGGCATTGTGGGAAGGTAACCCCGTGATCACCCGCACCTCAAACCTGATGCTGACGCGCAACGCTCAGCAGAACCTCCAGGCGAATATGTCCCGGCTGGCCAAACTCCAGGAGCAGGCCCAGACCTCCGCCGCCATCACCCGGCCGTCAGACAATCCCGCCGGAACCGCCGATGCCCTGAAAGTGCGCGCAGAAATGCGTGCCAACACCGCGTACAAGAGCAACATCTCGGACGCGAACAGCTGGCTGGCCACTCTCGACAATGCGCTGACCCGCACGAACGACATCCTGACGCGGATCAAGGACCTGTCGATCACTGCAGCTACGGCAACAACGACGGCGGCAAGCAAGGCTGCGATCGCCACTGAGATCGAAGGGCTCAAGAAGGACCTGCTCGGACAGGCCAACACCTCCTATCTGGGCCGGAGCATTTTCGCAGGGAACTCCGACGCCGGTTCCGCCGTCGTGGAGAATTCACCGGTGCCGCCTGCCACAGCACCGACCTACACCTTCAACGGCGTCGGCCACGGCCCCGTGAACCGCCGGATTGATGCCAACACCGTGGTCCGCGTCGACGCCAGCGCCAGCGAGGTCTTTGGTGACGTGTTCACCAAACTCGATTCCCTGGTCGCAGACCTGCGGGACAACGGCAACATCAGCACCCACCTGGCCGGCATTGATGAGAGCATCAACACCGTGCTCACTTCGCAGACCGACGTCGGTATCCGCCACGCCCGTGTCCTGAAAGCAGAGGAAACCAACTTGGAGCAGTCCGTCAGCCTGGAGGCCCGGCGCTCCGGCATCGAGGACCTCGATACGGCACAGGTCATCCTGGACCTGAAGCTTCAGGAACTTGCCTACCAGTCTTCCCTGGCTGTCACGGCGAAGGTCCTCCAGCCCACCCTGATGGACTTCCTGCGATGAGCACAGTGACCCCGGTATCCTTCCTGGCGCCGCCTCCCGGCCTTGAACCGCTGACCGAGTTTGCGCTGGAAGACATCGACGGCGCCAGCGGACTGTATTCCCTCACGGGGACGGACATCTCGGCCGGCGTGCGGCGGTTCTACGCGATTGACGCCGCGGTTTACCTGCCGGAGTACAACCCGGAAATCTCCGACGAGCAGGCCCGCCAGCTTCAGCTGGAGGACCCGGCCGATGCCCGTGTCCTGGTGGTCGCGAACCCGTCCGATGCCGGTACCACGGTGAACCTGCTGGCTCCGGTGATCGTGAACACCCGGACCTGGCAGTGCGCCCAGGTGATCCTCGAGGGCCGGGACCTCCCGCTCCGGGCACCGTTGGAAGCCGTCGCCGCCGCGTAGCCCCTTCCTTCCCGTTCATCCCCATCGAGATAGCAGAAAGTGCACGTCCCAGCGCTGAGACGTGCACTTTCTGCTATCTCGTTTTTGAGTGAGAGTTAGGCGAAGTCGGACGTTGCCGGATCCGCGCCGAAGCGGGTGCCGTTGTCCAGGGCGTTGATTGCCTGGATGTCCTCGTCGGAGAGCTTGAGGTCCAGTGCGGCCCAGTTCTCGCGGATGCGGGACTCGGTGACGGACTTCGGGATCACGATGTTGCCCAGTGCCAGGTGCCAGGCGATGACCACCTGTGCCGGCGTGGCGCCGTCGTACTTTGCTGCAATGTCCTTAAGCACAGCGTCATCCAGCAGGCCCTGGCCGGAGCCGAGCGGCGAGTAGGACTGGTGCTTGATGTTGTGCTTGGCCTCGAACTCGCGCAGTTCGGCCTGGGCCAGGTACGGGTGGGTCTCCACCTGGTTCAGGACGGGGACGACGCCGGTGGCGTCGATGATCTCCTGCAGGGCTTCGACGGTGAAGTTGCAGACGCCGATGGACTTGACCCGGCCGGACTTCTGCAGCTCGACGAGGGCCTTCCAGGTGTCCACGTACTTGCCCTGCTTCGGCTGCAGCCAGTGGATCAGGTACAGGTCCAGGTACTCAAGGCCGAGGCGCTCCATGGAGGCGTCGAAGGCTGCCAGGGTTTCTTCGTAGCCCTGGTCTGCGTTCCAGACCTTGGTGGTGATGAACATGTCTTCACGCGGCACGCTGGATGCGGCGATGGCGCGGCCCACGCCTGCTTCGTTGCCGTAGATCTTGGCGGTGTCGATGTGGCGGTAGCCGGCCTCGAAAGCCATGCCCACGGTCTTTTCCGCGAGTTCGTCCTCGACCCGCCAGACGCCGTAGCCGAGCTGGGGAATGGTGTTGCCGTCATTAAAGGTGACGAGTGGAGATGTAGTCATGGTCACCATCCTCCACCCGGTGGCCCGGTCCCGCTGACCAAAAGGCCCGGTGTTTGCTGGACGCGAAATCGCAGCTTTTACTCTCGCAGCGGGAATGCCTAGGTTCGGGAGGCAGCCAGGACCCGTTCCGCCTCTGCAACGTCTTCCTCCACCAGAGCCGCGCGGCGACGAACATTTTCCACTCCGGCGGAGGCAATGCCCCACCGCTCACCCTCCAGGCGGGACATGGCCGCGGCTTCTGCGGCGGCTGCCAGTGAATTGCCGGAACGGGAAAGTGCCCGGTGCACGGCGATCAGCCCGCCGGGAATGTCCTGGCCGGAGCTGGGAAGCTGTTTCTGGGCTCCGGCACAGACCGCCCGGACCCGTGGGAGCAGGCCAGCCAGGTTGTTGGCGACCAGGGCCAGCTCGTTGTACAGGGCGTCGTCCTCGACCCCTTCCAGCATCTGGTGGTACCGGTCCAAGCCCCGGGTGAAGCGGTCGTGGGCGCGGCGCCACACACCCTTGCCGAGTTCGGTGTCGTCCTTGCGCCCCTGGCGGGCTGCTGCGAAAAGTGCCATCCTGCGGGAAATTCTACAGATACTCTACAAATACTGCCCCGGGCCGGCGTGGGGTTCCACGCGCGCACCCGCACCCGGCTGCTGTCCGGGCTGAGCGGCGGTACCTGTTCGCCTCGGTTCGCCGTTCTCGCCAACCACTATGCCGGGGGCCAGCACTGTGCCCGGAGGCAGTTGGCGCAGCTGAAGCCTGCTCTGAAGCTGCTGGTTGGCGGTCTGCTGGGCTGCGATCGCCGTCTGGATGCCGCGGAAGAGGCCTTCGAGCCACCCAACCAGCTGGGCCTGCGCAATGCGCAGCTCGGCATCCGTGGGGGTGGTGTCATCCGGGAACGGCAGGTTGATCCGCTCGAGTTCGGTCACCAGCTCCGGGGCCAGTCCGTCGTAGAGCTCCTTAAGGGAGCGCTCATGGATTTCAGCGAGCCGGTTCCGTGCCGCGTCGTCCAGCGGGGCGTTGCGGACCTCCTCCAGCAGCTGCTTGATCATGGTCCCTATCCGCATGACCTTGGCTGGCTCATCGACGAGCTCATTGAGTTTGGCCGGCCCTGATCTGCCCTCGTCAGACGGATGGGCAACTGCGGAATCGGGGGACTGTTCGCCGGTACCGGTTCCGGACTGGCCGGCACTGACCTGGCCCGGGGCGTGGGCCTGCTGGTCCGTCCCGTCCCGGTCAGGGGATTCCGGCGGCCTGGCGTCGGGTCCGCCGGAATTCCCCGGCCCGGCTGCGCCCGCTGATCCGCTCTGTTCAGTCATGAATTAATGCTCTCACGCCCGGTCCCGGTTGGTCCGGGGTGCTAGTCGCTTTCCAGCTCTTCCTCGCGCATTTGTGCATACTCACCGTCCGGGCTGAGCCCGGCCGCGTACTGGCCGGCGTTCAACTGCCCTGCCGTGTAGTGGTGCTCGTCGAACTCCGGGCCTGCCTCGGCATCCTGGGGAAGTCCGGCGTCCTCGGCCAGGTGTTCGTCCTCGTTGTCCGGTTCGGGCAGCGGGAGGCTGATGTCTTCGCGCAGGTGGGGGTCTTCGGGAAGGTCCTTGTTCTCTGCCATTCCCCCAGCAAAGCAGTATCCCCGAACCGTCTCAACCCTCTCTCCCAACCACCGAGAGGCCAGTTGCGGCTCTTTTCAGGGCTGAAACGAGCCGTAACTGGCCTCTCTATGAGGGGGGAGGCTGCTACCGCATCAGCAGCAGCGTCCGCCGGGGTTGGCGTCCTGCCGGTCCATCTTGTCCCGCCAGAATTCCCGCTCGGTCAGCGGCGGGGAGGAACAGCCCGACG
This sequence comes from Arthrobacter gandavensis, assembly GCF_039528575.1. Classification (NCBI taxonomy): domain Bacteria; kingdom Bacillati; phylum Actinomycetota; class Actinomycetes; order Micrococcales; family Micrococcaceae; genus Arthrobacter; species Arthrobacter gandavensis. The sequence continues at coordinate 233,532 of NZ_BAAALV010000005.1, read as the reverse complement.
CCGCGTGGTGGGCTTGGTATTTACGGTAAGCGTCCTCCCCCATCACGTCACGGAAGAAGCGGATGAATCCGCGCAGCTGCCCGACGACGGCGGTCATCAGTGCCCCGCCGGTGCCGGTTTTTTGTCCTCCGGCAACGCGTCCCACTGCGCCTGGAGTTCCTTCTCCTGCGGCGTGGCCAGGAAGCCTGCCGGGGCGAAGGTCCGCGACGGCACGGCAGGATCCTCGGCGCTCGGCGCACCCCCGGAACGGTAGGAGCGAACCGAGGCAATGACGGCGGTGATGATCACGATGATCGCCAGGGTCACGAACAGGATGGACAGGACACCCTGCACGAAGGTGTTCCGGACCACCGCTTCCATGGCCTCAACGGTCTTGGCCGTGCCGAAGCTGGTCTCTCCGGCGTCCAGGGCGTTGCGGAACGCGTTGTGCTGCGCCCAGTAACCCACGGCCGGGACCGGGGAGAAGATCTTGTACATCGAGGCCGTGATCGTAACGACGGAGGCGAAGGCCAGCGGCAGCACCACCACCCAGATGTACTTGAAGACGTTCTTCTTGGCCAGGATCGCCAGGCAGATGGCCAGTGCTATGGCCGCCAGCAGCTGGTTGGCAATGCCGAACAGCGGGAAGAGCGTGTTGATGCCGCCCAGCGGGTCCGTCACTCCCATGATCAGGATGGATCCCCACCCCGCCACCATGATGGCCGTACAGATCCAGGCGCCGGTGCGCCACCCCGTATCCCGGAACTTCGGCACGAAGTTCCCGATCGAGTCCTGCAGCATAAAGCGGGCAACGCGGGTGCCGGCGTCCACGGCGGTGAGGATGAACAGCGCCTCGAACATGATGGCGAAGTGGTACCAGAAGGCCATCATTGCCGGTCCGCCGATGAAACTCTGCATGATCATCGCCAGTCCGACTGCCAGCGTGGGCGCACCGCCGGTGCGCGAAACAATCGACTCTTCACCGACGTCGGATGCCAGGGAGGTGAGCATGTCCGGGGTGAGGTTCACGCCCACCAGACCCAGTGAGTTCACGAATGCAACGGCGCCCTCCACGGTTCCGCCGGTGGCGGCTGCGGAGGAGTTCATGGCGAAGTAGATCCCGCGGTCCAGGGAGATCGCTGCGACCAGGGCCATGATGGCCACGAAGGACTCCATCAGCATGCCTCCGTACCCAATGAAGCGGGTCTGGCGTTCCTTCATGATCATCTTCGGGGTGGTCCCGGAGGAGATCAGGGCGTGGAACCCGGAGAGCGCTCCGCACGCAATGGTGACGAACAGGAACGGGAAGAGCGGCCCGGCGACCACGGGACCGTCATCACGCGAGGCAAACTCGCTGAACGCGGGAACACTGATCTCCGGGCGGACGATGATGATGGCGACCGCGAGCATGACGATCGTGCCGATCTTCATGAACGTGGAGAGGTAGTCACGCGGTGCCAGGAGCAGCCAGACCGGCAGGACGGCGGCGATGAAGCCGTAGATGATGATGCCCCAGGCAATGGTCACCCGGTCCAGGGAGAAAATCGCGACGCCCCATTCGGTGTCGGCGATCCAGCCGCCGCCTACGATCGCGAGCATCAGCAGGACAAAGCCGATGATGGAGACTTCGCTGACCTTTCCGGGGCGCAGGTAACGCAGGTACACGCCCATGAACAGGGCGATCGGGATGGTCATGGCCACGGAGAAGACACCCCAGGGGCTCTCCCCGAGGGCATTGACGACCACCAGCGCCAGGATGGCAACGATGATGATCATGATGGTCAGCGTGGCGATCAGCGCAGCAGTGCCGCCGATCAGGCCGAGTTCCTCGCGGGCCATCTGGCCCAGGGAACGGCCGCCGCGGCGCATGGAGAAGAACATAACCAGGTAGTCCTGGACGGCGCCGGCGAGGATGACGCCCACGATGATCCAGACAGTACCGGGCAGATAGCCCATCTGGGCGGCCAGGACGGGGCCTACCAGCGGGCCGGCTCCGGCGATCGCGGCAAAGTGGTGTCCATAGAGCACGCGCCGGTCGGTGGCGGCATAGTCTTTGCCGTCTGCCTTGTACTCCGCGGGCGTGGCCCTGCGGTCATTGGGCTTGAGCAGGTGCCGCTCGATGTACTTCGAGTAGAACCGGTACCCGATCAGGTACGTACAGACCGCTGCGAAAACGAACCAGATGGCATTGACCGTTTCGCCGCGGACGATCGCCAGCATGCTCCAGCTGACGCCGCCGAGCAGGGCGATGCCTACCCAAACCGCGATTTTCAGCGGGGTCCAGGTGCTGCGGCCTGCTTCGTCGTCATCGACGGCTACCGGCGGGAGGTCCGGATCCTGGACGAGGATGTCTGCGTCCCCGGCTGCGGGGTCCGGACGGTCCGGATCCCTCCGTCGCCGATTCTCTTCACTCATGGTGCTACCCCTTTGTCAGCAGTGCGGCCCTGCAGCAGCAGGGCGTGATGTGCGCCTGAGGGTAGCACCGGCGATGCGGTGTGGATCACATACACGCCGGAGTGTGCGGCACCGGCCGCCGAACGGTCCTGGTTTGGCGGCCGGCGGGCGGACACGGCAAGCCGGGAAGTGCTGCGGCGGCTAAACGGTAAGCAGGACCTTGCCGGTGTGCTGGCCGGAGTCGAAGTACTCGTGGGCGGCTGCTGCCTCGGCCAGCGGGAACGTGCGGTCCACCAGCGGTTTGACGCTTCCGTCCTTGATGAGCGGCCAGACATACTCCCCGACGGCCGCCATGATGGCGCTCTTTTCCTCCACGGGCCGTGCACGCAGCGTCGTTCCCATGACCGCACAGCGCTTGCGCATCAGCGCGTTGAGGTCCAGTTCCGCCCGGGTGCCGCCCTGCAGTCCGATGATCACCAGGCGGCCCGCGACGGCGAGCGCGTCCACGTTGCGCTGCAGGTACTTGGCGCCCATAACGTCCAGGATGACGTCCGCCCCGTGCCCGTTGGTGGCGGCGCGGACCTCTTCTACGAAGTCCTGTTCCTTGTAGTTGATCAGCACCTTGGCGCCGAGGCTGCGGGCGAGCTCCAGCTTTGCGGGGCTCGAGGCCGTCACCATGGGTACTGCTCCGAACGCAGCGACAAGCTGGATGGCCATGGTGCCGATACCGCCGGCGCCGCCGTGGATCAGCACATACTCGCCTTCACGCACTCCGGCGGCCATAAACAGGTTGGAGAAAACAGTTGCAGCAACTTCGGGCAGCGCGGCGGCAGTCACCAGGTCCATTTCCGGCGGGACCGGAAGCACCTGGCCTGCCGGGACTGCCACCTGCTCTGCGTAACCGCCGCCGGAGAGCAGGGCAACGACGTCGGCTCCCACTTCCAGCCCTTCGACGCCGGTGCCCACCGCGGCAACCCGCCCGGAGACTTCCAGGCCCGGATATTCAGGTGCCCCCGGGGGGACTGGATAGTTGCCCTGCCGCTGCAGTACGTCGGCCCGGTTGAGTCCCGCTGCGGCAACGTCGATGAGGACTTCACCGGGACCGGGGACGGGTGCGGGCACGTCGCGGGCGGCGAGGACCTCGGGGCCTCCTGGCTCGGTAATGACGATCGCTTTCATGATGCCTCCTGCGGAAGTGGGGAAGATTTTGGTGATTTGCGCTCATCTGCCAGACTACTAAGCGGAGGAAGGTTGTCCGAGCGGCCGATGGAGCTGGTCTTGAAAACCAGTGTGCGGTAACCCCGTACCAAGGGTTCGAATCCCTTACCTTCCGCTCATGCGGTGAAACAGCGAGTCCCCTCAGGGATGCAGCACTCCGTCAAAAAACGCCCCGGCCTGCAGACCGGGGCGTTTTTTCATGCCTTCCTCGATGCCAATGCATATTGCTCCCGGATGTTACTTTGCCGATTTATAAGCATGCTTGCGGCGCACATAGTCTCTTCTGGTGGTTTCCGGCCCATTGGGGGATGGAGAACCAAAACCAATCACCGCAGAAGGAGTTATTCGCATGAATTCCGCCCGCCAGGTACAACTGGCCCGCGCCGGAAAAGCCATCACGGCTGCCGCCTTTGCACTCGTGCTCGCAGGCTGCGGAGCCTCAGGCTCCACGGAAAAGGACGACCCGAAGTCCAGTGAGTCGCCCGCCGCGGCGTCGGCCTCGCCAAAAGCCGAGACCGTAGCCGATGAGGCAGCAGAGGAAGAGGTGTCTGCGGAAAGCGTCGACGCCGTCGACCTGAAGGTCGGAGACTGCCTGGTCGAGGACCCGGACGCTGAGGAGGTCGAAGCCGTAGACGTGCTTCCCTGCACCCAGCCGCATGACACTGAGGTCTACGCGGCCATGAAGATGGAAGCGGGAGCGTACCCGGGCGAGGAAGCCGTGGATACGGCTGCCCAGGACTTCTGCCTCGCTGAGTTCGAGCCCTACATCGGCACGGACTACTCCGTTTCCGCCTTGGACATTGGTTACCTGTCTCCTACCCCGTCGTCCTGGACGCTGGGGAATGACCGCGAGATCCTCTGCACCGTCTACCGCGTGGACGGCGAGAAGCTGAGCACCACGGTGAAGAACTCGAACGTCTAGTTCCATTCGCCCACAAAGGGGACCTAACCAAGCGGTTAGGTCCCCTTTCTCGTATTTGTCAATAGTTCCCTGCCGTTAGGCCACCAAAGGGGTGGAATTCATATGCCTGTCACCCCGGGGTGGTATCCAGAAGGAGTTCACCGCACCCCTTGCCGATCTACCAGGGCCACTACCGCGAGCCCCCACACCGGCATCCGTTCCCCAAAGGAGCAATGAGGCATGAGATTTACCCGATGGAGGGCAGCGCTGGGCACAGCACTGTCTGCCGGCCTGCTGGCCGCACCGCTGGCGGCACTGCCCGCCCACGCGGAGGAATTACCTTCCGGCGTCGTCATCAACGAGGCCTATCTGAGCGGGGGAAGCGCCAACGCCCCGTTCACCAACAAGTTCGTGGAGCTGTACAACCCCACCAGTGCTGCGGTCAGCCTGGACGGGTGGTCGCTGCAGTACCGTGCCGCAGGCAGCACCGGAGCACCCACCGGAATCGGCCGGCTCTCCGGGAGCATCCCGGCAGGCGGTTACTACCTGGTCCAGGGCGCCAGCAACGGCACCAACGGTGTTGCCCTGCCGGCAGCCGACGCAACGATTGGTGCGAGTTTCTCCGGAGCCTCAGGCACCCTGGTGCTCGCGAACCAGGCCGCCGCGGTGAACCCGCTGCCGGCTGGTTCCGTGACGGACCAGCCCGGCGTCGTGGATCTGCTCGGCTACGGCAGCTCCAACACCTTCGAGACAGCTCCGGCGGCCGCCCCGGCCGGGAACTCCGATCCGAAGTCCCTGAACCGCACCGGAGTCGCGGACACCAACAACAACGCTGCAGACTTCAAGCTCAGCACCTCCGTCACACCGACGAACACCGCGGGAACGGGAACCGTACCCGACCCTGAGCCCACCGATCCCGAACCGACTGATCCGGAGCCCACGGACCCTCCGGCCGGCACGATTGCCATCGCGGAGATCCAGGGCACCGGCGAGGCCAGCGCACTGGTTGGCCAGAATGTCACCACGCGCGGCAAGGTCACCGCCGCGTACCCGACCGGCGGATTCAGCGGCTATTACATCCAGACCCCGGGCTCCGGCGGCGAACTGGATCCGGCCACCCACACAGCCTCGGACGGCATCTTTGTCTTCTCCGCAGCCACAGTCGGCCAGGTCGCAGTCGGGGACTATGTCGAGGTCACCGGAACCGTCGGCGAATACTTCGGCCTGACCCAGCTCACCGTTCCTGCAGGCAGTATGACCAAGCTCAGCGAAGCAGCCGAAGAGGTCAAGCCGGCCACGGTTGCCTGGCCCGCAACGGACGCTGAGCGGGAAACCCTTGAAGGCATGCTGCTGGCACCGCAGGGCGAGTTCACCGTCACGGACAACTACACCCTGAACCAGTACGCGGAAATCGGCCTCGCTGCCGGCAGCGAGACGCTGGTGCAGCCCACCGCCGTCGCACCGGTTGGAACGCCGGAGCACGCTGCTGTAGTCGCCAATAATGCCGCCAGGGCGGTAAAGCTCGACGACGGCGCCACCACCAATTTCCTCTCGGCCGCCAACCAGTCCAAGCCGCTGCCGTACCTGACCTCCACCGATCCGGTGCGGATCGGGGCGCCGGTGTCCTTCACCACCAACGTGATCCTGGACTTCCGCAACAGCGCCTGGCGGTTCCAGCCGCTGGCCGAACTGACTCCCGCCAACGCGGAGACCGTCCAGCCGGCGTCGTTCGAAAACACCCGCACACCGGCACCGCAGAGTGTGGGCGGCAACCTGAAGCTCGCCGCCTTCAACGTGCTGAACTACTTCAGCACCACCGGTGATGACCTCTCCGGCTGCACCTACTACAACGACCGCTCCGGCGCTCCGGTCACCGTCCGCGGCGGCTGCGATGCCCGCGGCGCAGCCAACGAGGCGAACCTTGAACGCCAGCAGGCGAAAATCGTGGCAGCGATCAACGCCCTGGGCGCCGACGTCGTCGGCCTTATGGAGATTGAAAACTCCGCCGAACTGGGACAGGACCGGGACACTGCCCTGGCCCACCTCACCGAGGCGCTGAACGCAGCTGCACCGGGAACCTGGGACTACGTCCGCTCCCCCGCAGCCCTGCCGGACGACGAAGACGTAATCCGCACGGCGTTCATCTACCGGACCGCCACCGCCGAACCGGTGGGAGATTCGGTGATCCTGAACGATGAGACCGTGTTCTCCAATGCGCGTGAACCGCTGGCCCAGGCCTTCAAGCCGGCCGGCGGGGAAGACAGCGAAAGTTTCGTGGCGGTCGCGAACCACTTCAAGTCCAAGGGATCTGCACCGTCCAGCGGAGAGAATGCAGACAACGGACAGGGCGGCTGGAATGCCGACCGCGTCCGCCAGGCACAGGCCGTGACCGCGTTCGCTGACACGGTGGCGCAGGACGCCGGAACCGAGCGGGTCTTCCTGCTGGGCGACTTCAACTCCTACGCCGCAGAAGACCCCATGCAGGTCTTCGCCGACGCCGGCTACCTGAACCTCGGCAAGGCCACCGGCAAGCACTCATACGCCTTCAGCGGCCTGGTTGGATCCCTGGACCACATCCTGGCCTCGCCCGCTGCTGCGGAGGACGTCACAGGCACCGACATCTGGAACATCAACTCGGTTGAATCGATTGCCTTCGAGTACAGCCGGTACAACTACAACGCCACCGACTACTACGCAGCGGATCCCTACCGTTCCTCGGACCACGATCCGATCATCGTTGGGATGGACCTGACCCCGGCCGAGGCCGAGGTCACCGACCTGAACCTGCTCAACATTAACGATTTCCACGGCCGGATTGACGCCAACACCGTCAACTTCGCCGGAACCGTCGAGCAGCTCAAGGCCGCCGCACCCGAGGGCAGCTCGCTGTTCCTCTCCGCCGGCGACAACATCGGTGCATCCCTGTTCGCCTCCTCGGTACAGCAGGACCAGCCCACCATCGACGTCCTGAACGCGCTGGGCCTGCGGGCCTCGGCAGTGGGCAACCACGAGTTCGACGGCGGATTCGCGGACCTCACCGACCGTGTGGTTCCCGCCTCGGACTTCGAGTACCTGGGCGCCAACGTCTACCTCAAGGGCACCACCACCCCGGCGCTGCCGGAGTACACCATCCTGGACGTGAACGGCGTCAAGGTGGCCGTGATCGGCGCCGTCACCGAGGAAACCGGAACCCTGGTTTCCCCCGGCGGCATCGCCACCCTTGAGTTCGGCGACCCGGTGGAAGCAGTGAACCGCGTCGCTGAGCGTCTTGAAGCCGAGGGCCTCGCGGACGTCATCATCGCCGAATACCACGAGGGTGCTGGCTCGGGAACACCCGACGGCGCCACCTTGGAGGAGGAGATCGCCGGCGGCGGTGCCTTTGCGGAGATCGTGACGGAAACCAGCGCACTGGTGGATGCCATCTACACCGGACACACCCACAAGCAGTATGCGTGGGACGCTCCGGTTCCGGGCGTTGAGGGCAAGACCCGTCCCATAGTCCAGACCGGTTCCTACGGCGAGTTCATCGGCCAGATCGAGCTGGCGTACAACGCCGAGACTGACGAGGTGCTCTCCTACACCGCAGGCAACGTGGCCCGTACCACCACGCCCGCGGCGGATCTGGTGGCAGCGTACCCCGCGGTTGCCGAGGTCAAGCGGATTGTCGACGCCGCACTGGCGTTCGCTGCCGAGGTCGGCAACCAGCCGATCGGCTTGGTCACGGCGGACATCACCACGGCCTTCGCCGGCACATCCCGCGATGACCGCGGCAACGAATCCACCCTGGGCAACCTGGTGGCAGATTCGCTGCTCTCCTCCCTTGGCTCACCCGAGCGCGGCGGGGCCGAAATCGGCGTCGTCAATCCCGGCGGGCTGCGGGCTGAGCTGTACTACGGTGAGGACGGCGTGATCACCTACGCCGAAGCCAACGCAGTATTGCCGTTCGTGAACAACCTGTGGACCACCACCCTCACCGGCGCGCAGCTGAAGTCGGTGCTGGAGGAACAGTGGCAGCCGGACGGAAGTTCCCGGACCTTCCTGGCACTGGGACTTTCCGACAACGTGACCTACACCTACGATCCGGACCAGCCGCGCGGCTCCCGCATCCAGTCGGTCACCGTCAACGGTGAAGCGCTCGATCCCAACCGGGCCTACCGGGTAGGTACGTTCAGCTTCCTGGCCCAGGGCGGAGATAACTTCTCCACCTTTGCGCAGGGAACGGACACCCGTGACTCCGGACTGATCGACCGCGATGCGTGGATCAGCTACCTGCAGGCGAGCAGCCCGGTCTCCCCCGATTTCGCCCGCCAAGGTGTCATCGTCAAGGGTGCTCCCGCCACCGCGCAGGCCGGTTCCAGTGTCACCTTCACGGTAGACAAGCTGGACCTGACCTCGCTGGGCAGCCCGGCTAACACCACGCTGGCCGTCAGCTGGGTCCCGGCCGGTGGAACCGCCGTCGCGCTGGGATCCGTTCCGGTAACGGCCGGTGCCGCCAGCGTCACCGCCGCCATTCCGGCGTCGGCGTCCGGCCCCGGTGCCCTGGTGCTGACCGCGGATCCCTCCGGCACCACAGTGAGCATCCCGGTCACCGTGGATGAAGCACCGCAGCAGCCCACCTGTGTCCGTCCCGTCCCGCCGAAGAACTGGTGGGATGTCCGGGGCTGGCTCAAGTACGCGGTGGACTACGCCCGGTACCTGATCTGCACGATCAGCCGCGGCTAGCCCGCACCGGCTAGGCAATAACGGAGCGGCGCCGTCCGGACCTTCGAGTCCGGGCGGCGCCGTTTCTCGTTCAGCCCCGGCATCAAACGGTAGACACCCCATTTTTTGTGTGCCTATAGTGAAGGAAGTGCTTATTGCTGGACTGGGGGGCATCGGAATGAAGGCGTCACGAGGAGCTTGGCGGGTTGTCCGTCCTGTGCTCCTTGGAGCCGCCGCAGCCGCTTCATGGCTGACTCTCTCGGCCACCGCTGCTTCGGCCGAACCAGTGACTGAACCGGATTCCCTTCTGGCAAGCGTGAGTTCCTCGGCTACGGGTCTCCTTGATGCCGCCGTTAATACCGTCGATCAGGTTACGGATGGCCTGCTGCCCGCCCCGCAGGCACCGGCCCAGGCCCCCGCTCCGGGTATTTCCCTGCCGGAGGCGCCTCGGCTGCAGCCAGCTTTACATGGCGTAGTAACTGCCGCGGACGAGCTGGTACAGACAGTTCCGGTTGTGGGAACACTGGTCCCGGCGCAGACGCTGCCTGCTGCCACTGATCCCATCCTGACTGCGGTCGACGACATCACCGGCTTTGCGGTAGAGACGATTCGCCCGACCGCAGACGGCCTCCTTGAGAGCCTGCCTCCCGTTCTCCCTCCAGCCTCCGACGCCGGTACTGGCTTGGTTTGTCCCGATGGCCTGGGTGACCCCGCGGCTTCCGCCGCATCCGGATGCAGCGAAACCCCAATAACGCCAGCGATTCCGGATATCGGCCCGGCAGCAGAGCGTGAAGCCGACAGCGCTCGTTTCGCCGCACCGGCCTCTGAGCCGCACCCGGAGGAAGATGCCGCGGCCCCCTCGGCACTCGACGCCGTGGCCAGTCACGGGGAATCGGCTGCGGTTACGGCAGCGTCCTGCGCTGAAGTCTTCCCGGAGTCCGCCCTGCCCGTGTCTTCCGCCCCGGATGCCGGGACACCAGGAGGATCACCGCAAAGCGGCCTTCTGCCGCTGGGCACCGGATCCTCCGTTGTGAGTCCTTCGGGGGCAGGTCCGCTGCTGCCCGGCTGCCTTTCCGGCCAGCATCTCAGGATTCCGGCGCTGGCTGCCCTGCCCGCTTCCACGGAGCTCATGAAAGCCCCCTCTCCAGTCTCACTGGACCACGAGGGATTCCCTGATTAGTTAGGCCTCTGTCCGTCTCCAGATGGACGAATGCCATTTGGGCCCCATGCGGCCCCATACCAATAACTTCTCAGGAGATTCGCTATGCGTTGCATTATTCGACGTGGGCTGCTTGGCACCCTCTTTGCCGGAGGATTGCTGGCCCTTGGAACAACCGCGGCCAACGCGGAACCGGTAACCTCCGGATCCGACGGGCTCCTCTCCGGAACCCAAATCACCGCACCCATCACCATCCCCATCGACCTCGGCACCAACTCCCTGGCAATCCTCGGCGAAGCCAACACCGAGACCACCAGCGAAGCCGGGACACCCGGGACGAACACTGCCACCGGAACACCGGCCGGCACCGGACCGGTAACCTCCGGATCCGACGGGCTCCTCTCCGGAACCCAAATCACCGCACCCATCACCATCCCCATCGACCTCGGCACCAACTCCCTGGCAATCCTCGGCGAAGCCATCACCGAGACCACCACGCTGGGCACCGTGCCTCCAGTTGGTCCCCGTCCCGGCGACACCGACCCCCGTCCCGGAGACACGGATCCCTTCGTGATTCCCGCAGGGCCTCAGCCGAACGGCTCTACAGGAACTGAGCCGGCTCTTGCCTCCTCAGCTGCGGAGGAAACGACCGGGCTCACCCGGATGTCCGCTGCCGAAACACCGCAGTGGACATCCGCGGCCACAGCTGCCGGTTCAGCGAGCGTCCTGGCTGACACCGGAGCGTCAGGCACGGTCTTGCTGTGGCTGGCACTTCCGCTGATTGGAGCCGGGCTGGTACTCGTCGGTCGTGCAGGCCAGCAGACAGCCAACCTGTAAACCGGTGGATGAGCCGAGGTTCCGGTGCCGCCGGGACCTCGGCCTTCCCGCCGTTTTTCGCAACGGCTGCCAGACACCAGGTGGTCCGGACCGGTCACGCGGACACCCCGCACTGAGGCCCCGCCCTACTGCCGGGGGTCGGGGTTCTTCGGATCCTCGGATCCCATGTCGGCTGCGCCGAGCACACTGGCCACGGGGTTGTCGGTCTTCTCATTGGCCCGCGGCTTGAGCTCCGGGTGGTGCAGGTCCAGTGCCGGCCGCTCGGACCGGATCCTGGGCAGCGACGTGAAGTTGTGCCGCGGCGGCGGGCAGGACGTGGCCCATTCGAGTGAGCACCCAAAACCCCACGGATCGTCCACTTCCACTTTCTTCCCGCGCCGCCAGGTCACGTAGACGTTCCAGAAGAACGGAATCATGGAGAACCCGAGAATCAGGGAACCGATGGTGGAGAGCTGGTTCATCGCCGTGAAGTTGTCCTCCACCAGGTAGTCCGCATAGCGCCGCGGCATGCCCAGCACACCGAGCCAGTGCTGGATCATAAAGGTCAGGTGGAAGCCCAGGAACAGCAGCCAGAAGTGGATCTTTCCCAGCCGCTCGTTGAGCATCTTGCCGGTCCACTTTGGCCACCAGAAGTAGAACCCGCCGAACATCGCGAACACCACCGTTCCGAAGACCACGTAATGGAAATGGGCCACCACAAAGTAGGTGTCTGAAACGTGGAAGTCCAGCGGCGGTGAGGACAGGATGATGCCGGTCAGCCCGCCGAACAGGAACGTGATGAGGAATCCGAGGGCCCACATCATGGGCGTCTCGAAGGTAATGGAACCGCGCCACATGGTGCCGATCCAGTTGAAGAACTTCACGCCGGTGGGCACGGCGATGAGCATGGTCATGATCGCGAAGAACGGCAGGAACACCTGCCCGGTGACGTACATGTGGTGTGCCCAGACGGTCATGGACAGGCCCGCGATCGCGATCGTCGCAAAGATCAGGCCCTTGTAGCCGAAGATCGGTTTGCGGCTGAACACCGGCAGGATTTCCGAGATGATCCCGAAGAACGGCAGCGCGATGATGTAGACCTCCGGATGGCCGAAGAACCAGAACAGGTGCTGCCAGAGGATGGCCCCGCCGTTCTCCGGATCGAAGATGTGGGCGTCGAACCTGCGGTCCGCTCCCAGGGCGAACAGCGCGGCTGCCAGCGGCGGGAACGCCATCAGTACCAGGATGGCGGTGACCAGCGTGTTCCAGGTGAAGATCGGCATGCGCCACATGGTCATGCCGGGAGCGCGCATGCAGATGATGGTGGTGACGAAGTTGACCGAGCCGAGGATGGTTCCGAATCCGGACAGCGCCAGGCCAAAGACCCACAGGTCCCCGCCGATACCGGGCGAGAACGTGGTGTTGGACAACGGTGCGTACGCCGTCCAGCCGAAGGATGCCGCTCCCTGCGGGGTCAGGAACCCTGAGATCGCAATCAGGGAGCCGAAGAGGAAGAACCAGTAGGCCAGGGCGTTCAGGCGCGGGAACGCGACGTCCGGCGCCCCGATCTGCAGCGGCATCATCACGTTCGCAAAGCCGGCGAAGAGCGGGGTGGCGAACATCAGCAGCATCAGTGTGCCGTGCATGGTGAACAGCTGGTTGTACTGCTCGCGGGAAGAGACGATTTCAAGTCCCGGCTGGAAGAGCTCGGCCCGGATGATCAGGGCCATGACCCCGGCCAGGCAGAAGAAAATGAAGGACGTGATCAGGTACAGGTAGCCGATCTTCTTGTGGTCGGTGGTGGTCAGCCAGTCGACGACGATGCGGCCGCGGGAGACCGGCACGACGCGCGGCGGTACGGTTGTTCCTTCATCTGCCGAATACTTCAACGTAGACATCAGCGCCGCCTAGGGGTCCGCAGGAGGTTCAGTCCGTACACGGGCCCCGCCGCTCGCAGGCCAGTGTGCCTTGTATCGTAGGACCCCCTACGGGGCAGGTCCATAGGCAGCACAGGGTTTTTGCCGTGTCCGCCCCGGCTTAGCTGCCTGCCCTTGTCCCGGGAACCCGCTTCCCGGCCCGCCAGACCGCAGCTGTGAGGGGCATCCCGGGGCGGTAGGCGAGGTAAGCGGCAGACGGCGCGTTCAGCAGGTGGATATCTGCCCGGTGCCCGACGGCGATCGAGCCCACCGCCCGCTGCCCGTCGGCGTCGTTCCCCGTGTGCCGCCGCAGTGCGAGCGCCCCGCCGTAGGTCGCGGCACGGATGGCTTCGGGAACGCTGAGTTCCATCTGCAGCACGGCCGTCGCCACACAGAACGCCATGGATGAGGTGTAGGACGTGCCGGGATTGCAGTTCGTTGCCAGGGCGATTTCGACGCCGGCATCCAGCAGTTCGCGTCCCGGAGCCAGCGGCTGCCGGGTGGACAGGTCGCAGGCCGGCAGGCAGGTGGCAACGGTTCCCGGTGTCCCGCTGCCCGCAGCGCTGTCCCAGCCGGCCCAGCTGCCCGCGAGCGCCTGCACGTCGCCGTCGGACAGGTAGTTCACATGGTCCACGCTCGCAGCGCCGAATTCCACCGCCAGCCGTACCCCCGCACCCGGCCCCAGCTGGTTGCCGTGCACCCGCAGCCCAAGTCCGGCCGCCCGGCATGCGGCGAGCACCCGGCGGGACTGGTCTTCGGTGAAGGCGCCGCGCTCGCAGAACACGTCCGCCCACTGTACGTAGGGCCGCACGGCGGCCAGCATCGGGCCGCAGACCAGGTCCGTGTACTCCTCGGCGTCCATGCCGTCCGGAACCAGATGGGCGCCCAGGAAAGTCACATCGTCCACGACGCTGGAGGCGATCCGGGCGCTGCGGGTTTCCTGCTCAACGTCCAGCCCGTAGCCGGTCTTGGTTTCGACCCAGGTGGTTCCCCCGGCCGCTGCCTCGGCGCGGCGGGCCAGCAGCAGGCGGGTGAGATCGTAATCCCCGGCATTGCGGGTGGCTTCCGTCGTCACGGCAATGCCGCCGGCACTGTATTCCTCCCCGGCCAGCCGGGCGGCGAACTCGGCGCTGCGGTCTCCGGCGAACACCAGGTGGGTGTGTGAATCCACCCAGCCGGGCAGCGCAGCCCGCCCGCCGGCGTCGTGCACTGCGTCTGCCGCGGGAGCCTGTGTGGCCGGCCCAAGCCAGGCGATGCGCTCGCCTTCGAGCACGACGGCGGCCTGCTTGAGCACGGACTCTGTTCCGCGGGCGGGGTCCATGGTGGAGAGCTCGCCGATGTTGGTGATGAGTGTGCTGGTCACTGCCGGACCTCCGCCGGATCCGGCACCGCGGCGGCGTCCAGCCTGGCGATCGCTGCCGTCAGCAGCGCACCCGGCGCCCCCAGCCGCAGGTGCCTGCCCCGTTCGGCCGTGAGTTTACCTCCGACGACGACGGCGGTGACGTCCTGGGCGGTCGCGGCCAGTGCCAGCTGGGCCGGGTCAGCTCCAGCCGTGCGGGTTGTGTGCGGGTCCACGGCCATCAGGTCGCAGGAGCTTCCGGGCGCGAAGCCGGGTGCCCGGCGTCCCTGGGCGGCAGCGCCGGCGTCGGACACCGCCTGGTGCAGGGCAGCGGGGGTGAACCGTCCCCGTACACCGGAGGCCAGGCGTTCGCCGTGTTCCAGCGCGCGCATCTCCAGCCACGGATCCACCACGGCGTGCTGGTCCGAGCCAAGCGCAATTCGCGCTCCCGCGTCCGCGAGCGCCGCAGCCGGGCCGATTCCGTCGGCGAGGTCCGCTTCGGTGCTGGGGCACATGGCCACGGTTGCACCGGCATTCCCGAGCAGCGCGACGTCCTCCGGGGTCAGGTGCGTGGCGTGCACGGCGGTCAGCCGGGGACCCAGCAGCCCGTATCGGTGAAGCAGCTGGACCGGTGTCAATCCGG
This sequence comes from Arthrobacter gandavensis, assembly GCF_039528575.1. NCBI lineage: Bacteria > Bacillati > Actinomycetota > Actinomycetes > Micrococcales > Micrococcaceae > Arthrobacter > Arthrobacter gandavensis. The sequence continues at coordinate 218,466 of NZ_BAAALV010000005.1, read as the reverse complement.
TGGCTGCCAGGCAGTCCTGGTTTTCGGCGGGCTGCTCGGAGAGGTGGATATGCAGGGGCAGGTCGGGGTCCAGCCCGGCGGCAATGGCCTGCAGGGCGTCCTCGGGGACTGCCCGGACCGAGTGCAGCGCTGCACCAACTGTCACGTACGCCGGGTCGAACTCAGCCTCGAAGGTGTGCCGCAGGCCCTTGAGGCGGTCCAGCCACGCGCCTGCGGAACCGTCACTGAAGCGGAGCTGGCTCTCCGTCAGCGGCTCCCCGAACCCGCCGGCGAGGTAGCAGGTATCCAGCAGGGTGAGCCGGATTCCGGCAGCCTGGGCGGCGCGGCCCAGGGCCAGTTCCATAGCATGCCCCGGGTACGGCGAGCCGTCCGGGCGGTGGTGAACGTAGTGGAATTCCGCGACGGAGGTGTAACCGGCCGCGGCCATTTCGGCGTAGACCGCGGTGGCCAGCTCCTCATACAGCTCCGGGGTCAGGGCACCCGCGGCCCGGTACATCCCCTGGCGCCAGGACCAAAAGCTGTCTGCGCCGCCGGTGTGGGTGCGTCCACGCAGTGCCCGGTGGAACGCGTGTGAATGGGCGTTGGACGCGGCGGGGAAAATGACGCCGTTCAGCACCAGGTCACCCGGACGGGGCTGGGTGCCGGTTTCCACGGCCGCAACGATGCCCGCGGAATCGACGCTCAGCCGGACACCGGATTCAACCTGCCCGTCCCGCACGGCCCGTTCGCACCACACTCCTGACCTCACAGCAGCCCCTCCAGGACGTCGGCCAGTGCCTGCGCCGAGTAGTCGGCGTCGGCGTCTTCCACATATTCCTGGGGGGAATGCGAAATTCCGCTGGGGTTGCGGACAAAGACCATGCCCGCGGGCACATGCCCAGCCAGGATCCCCGCGTCGTGCCCGGCACCGGTGGCCAGCACCGGTGCCTGCGGCAGGGCTAGCTGGAGCTGGCGCTGCAGTCCCGGATCAAAGGTGGCGGTCGGGCTGAAGGATTCCTGTGCCAGCGTCACGGAGCAGCCTTCGAAGGCGGCGATCTTCTGGGCTTTGCCGTGGATGGTTTCCACCAACTGGGCCGTGAGCGCGTCCTCCTCATGCCGGGCATCGAGCCAGAGTTCCACCCGGGAAGCGATCACATTCGTGCCGCCCGGGACGGCCTGGATCCGGCCCACCGTGGCGCGCGCTCCGGGGAGGGCTGCCGCGGCCTGCTGCACGGCGGTGATGATCTGCGCCGCTGCCACCATGGGGTCCTCCCGGTCCTCCATCAGCGTGGTGCCGGCGTGGTTGCCCTGGCCCTGCACGGTGAGCTTCCAGCGGCCGTGGCCCAGGATCGAACTGCCGACGGCGACGGCCGGGCCGTCCTCACCGAGTCCGCGGCCCTGTTCCACGTGAAGTTCCACGAAATCGCCGATTCGTGCGAGCGCGTCCTCGTCCCGGCCGATATGTTCCGGGTCCAGCCCGGCGGCCCGGGCGGCGTCCGCGAAGGTGGTTCCGCCGTCGTCGCGCAGGTTCCGGGCCTTGTCCGGGTCGATCGCTCCGGTGAGCAGCCTCGAGCCCAGGCAGGCGACGCCGAAGCGGGAGCCTTCTTCCTCGGGGAAGACCGTGATGGCGAGGGACCGGTTGCGCTGCACACCGCGTTCCTTCAGGACGTCGACGGCGGCCAGGGCTGCGGCGATCCCCAGCGGCCCGTCGAACGCGCCGCCGCCGGGAACTGAGTCCAGGTGGCTGCCGGTGACCAGCGCACCTTTCTCCGGCTCGCCCCACCAGGCCCAGAGGATGCCGTTGCGGTCAGTCTCGACGCCGAGACCGCGGGCTACGGCTTCTGCGGTGAACCAGGAACGCAGGTCCGTCTCCGCTGTCGAGAACACCGGACGGGTATAGCCGCCGCGGACGGGATCGCGGCCGGTGCCGGAGATTGCTTCGAGGAGGGTGGTGACTGCTGCCATGCTGGTGTCCTTGCTGGGGTTGGATCGGTGGTGCTGGTTCAAGCTTGGTACGGCCGGAGGTGCGGGCCTATTCGGCCATGGGGATGCGGACGCCGCGCTCTTTGGCGACCTGCGCCGCCTCGCCGTAGCCGGCGTCGACGTGCCGCATGACCCCGGTGCCCGGGTCATTGGTGAGCAGCCGTTCGAGCTTGCGGGCGGCCAGTTCGGTGCCGTCCGCCACGGAAACCTGGCCGGCGTGCAGGGACCGGCCAATGCCGACGCCGCCGCCGTGGTGGATGGACACCCACGTGGCACCCGAGGACGTGTTCAGCAGGGCGTTGAGCAGCGGCCAGTCAGCGATCGCGTCGGAACCGTCCTTCATGGCCTCCGTTTCCCGGTAGGGGGATGCAACGGAACCGGAGTCCAGGTGGTCGCGGCCAATCACGATCGGCGCGGACACCTTGCCTTCGGCGACCAGCCGGTTGAACAGCAGCCCGGCCTTGGCGCGTTCTCCGTAGCCCAGCCAGCAAATCCGGGCCGGCAGGCCTTCGAACTCGACATGTTCCGCGGCGGCGTCCAGCCAGCGGTGGAGGTGCTGCTTTTCCGGAAAGAGGTCCTTCAGTGCGGCGTCCGTGACGGCGATGTCCGCCGGGTCGCCGGAGAGCGCCACCCAGCGGAACGGCCCCATACCCTCGCAGAACAGCGGCCGGATGTACGCGGGGACGAAGCCGGGGAAGTCGAAGGCCCGGTCATAGCCGCCCTGCCGGGCTTCGTCGCGGATCGAGTTGCCGTAGTCGAACACTTCGGCGCCGGCGTCCTGGAACCCGACCATGGCTTCAACGTGGCGGGCCATGGAAGCCTGGGCCTTCTTCGTGAAACCCACCGGATCGGCGTCGGCTTCGCGGTGCCAGTCCTGGACGCTGATGCCTTCCGGGAGATAGCTGAGCGGATCGTGCGCGGAGGTCTGGTCCGTGACGATGTCGAACTCCGCACCATCGCCGGCGTTCCGGCGGCGGAGCAGTTCGGGGAAGACTTCCGCGGCGTTGCCGACCAGTCCCACGGACAGGGCCCGGCCGTCGGCCTTGGCGGCCATGACCTTGGCGAGGGCGGCGTCGAGGTCGGTTTCGACGTCGTCGAGGTAGCGTTTGCCGGCACGGCGGCGCAGCCGGGACTCGTCGACGTCGACAATCAGTACCGCTCCGCCGTTGAGGGTGACGGCGAGCGGCTGGGCGCCGCCCATGCCGCCGCAGCCGCCGGTAAGGGTGGCGGTGCCGGCCAGGGTGCCGCCGAACCGCTTGTTCGCGATGGCAGCGAAGGTCTCGTACGTGCCCTGCAGGATGCCCTGCGTGCCGATATAGATCCACGACCCGGCGGTCATCTGCCCGTACATGGTCAGGCCTTCGGCTTCCAGCCGGCGGAACTCGGGCCAGGTGGACCAGTCCCCCACCAGGTTCGAGTTGGCGATCAGTACCCGCGGCGCCCACTCATTGGTGCGGAACACTCCCACGGGTTTACCGGACTGCACCAGGAGGGTCTCGTCGTCGTCGAGAGTCTTCAGGGTGCGGACAATCGCGTCGAAGGACTCCCAGTTCCGGGCAGCCTTGCCGGTGCCGCCGTAAACCACCAGGTCCTCGGGCCGTTCGGCAACCTCGGGGTCCAGGTTGTTCATCAGCATCCGCAGGGGCGCTTCGGTCTGCCAGCTGCGGGCGTTCAGGCCGGTACCGCGCGGGGCACGGACGGTGCGCGGGGTGTTTTCGTTCATGGGGTTCTCCGTCGTCGTTGTCGGTTAGCCGGGTTGTTTTTAGCCGAAGGCGTGGACTGCGGCTGTCTCGGTGGCCAGTATCTGGCTGATGTCTTTGAGCCGGCCTGGCGTGATGCGGTAGCTGGGCACCACCACGCTCATGGCGGCCACGGCTTTTCCGCCTGCGGTCAGCGGCACAGCGATCGCTGTGATGTCGGGTTCGACGCCGTCGCTCACCACGGCGCAGGCGGTCCCGTCGACCTCGCCGCGCATTGCCTTTCCGGCTGCACTGGTTTCCAGATCGAAACGGCGGCCCACCCAGTTGGCGTGCCGGACGGACTGCGTGCCTTCGGAGATCGCAATGTACAGGCCGTGGCCGCCCGCTGCCGGAATGCTGAGGTAGGTGGATTCGCCGGTCTGATCCACGATCCGGTCCATCGCGTCGCGGTAGGTGGCGACCAGGGATTCCGAGCTTAGGGCGAGGACTCCGAGCTGCACGATCGCGGGCCCCGGGCGGTAGGTCCCGCTCTCTTCCCGCCGCAGGAAGTCGGTTCCTTCCAGGGTGCGGAGCAGACGGAGCGCGGTACTGGTGGAGAGGCCGGCGGCTTTCGCGGCTTCGGACTGCGTCACTGCGCCCTGGCGGCACACCACGCTGAGCAGGGACAGCGCGCGCTCCACTGTCCGGGTGGTGCTGTCTGCCTTAGCTGTCTCGGCCATAGTGCTGCTTTCCTCACCAGATGTTGCCACCTAGTAAAACAGCAATTTCACTAGGTGACTAGACTCCCACACTAGTTGAAGCTTCAATAAAGTTGTGCAATAGTAGTTGAAGCTTCAAGTTTTTGGCGGTTTTCGCTGCCGCCCCTATCCGAAAAGAATCCAGTGGCTTTCCGTTTCCCCCTCTTTCGAAAGAAGAAGACAATGACTGATCTCACCATCATCGGTACCGGCAACATGGCGCGCGGGCTGGCTGCCCGAGCAGTGGCAGCGGGACGTTCGGTCCAGCTCCTGGCCCACGAGGACAAGGCGAAGGCCGACTCCCTCGCGGCAGAACTGGACGGGAAGATCACCACCGGAGTCCTGGGTGAGCAGCTCACCGGCGCCCTGGTAATTCCGGCGGTCTACTTCGACGCCTCCCGGGCCATCGTGGAGCAGTACGGCGATGCACTGACCGGCAAGGTGTACGTGGACATCACCAACCCCGTGGATTTCGCAACCTTCGATTCGCTGTCCGTTCCCGCTGACAGCTCCGCGGCCGAGGAACTGCAGAAGGCAACCGGGGCAAAGGTGGTCAAGGCCTTCAACACAACCTTCGCCGCCACCCTCTCGGACGGAACCGTTGCCGGACACCCGCTGGATGTACTCATCGCAGGGGACGACGCCGCTGCAACCCAGGCCGTGGTCGAGTTCGCTTCCGCTGCAGGGCTGAATCCCGTCGTCGTCGGCCCGCAGCGCCGTGCCCGCCAGCTCGAGCACATGGGCTTCCTGCACATCCTGCTTTCCGCCAACGAAGAGCTTCCCGCCTACCAGTGGAATTCTGCGCTGAAGGTTGTTCCGGCCGCGTAGCTCTTCTCGCCGGTTTTACCTCTCCGGCCCGCGCTCCTATCCGGGGCGCGGGCCCGTCGTGGTTTTTTGGGTGGCTAGCTGCTGGTTATGAAGTAGAAGACCACACCCGCTGCCACCATAAATCCCATGCCGGCCAGCCCCAGGCCCCTCAATTGTGCGGGGGTTGGCGGGTTTGTCTTGCGGACGACAGTCTGGATAAGCCCGAGTGCGCCGAAGCCCAGGGCTATCAGCACCAGCACAATAAAAACGAGCACCAGCGGGTCGAATCCCTGACTCAAAGGATCAGGCCCGTCGTGGGCAGAACGTGCCATAACCCCGGTCAGGGACAGAATGACCAACACTGCTCCCATCACGATTCCGCCGAGGATCGGCAACAGGAGAGCTGCCTTCATACGCTCCGGGGCCGTGTCCACCTTCGTCGCGATCTTCTTCCCCAGAAAGAACTCAGGCTGGGAGCTGGCGAAACCGCTGATGGCGTCCCTCTTGCGAAAAGCGAAAATACAGGCGGCGGTCATCAGCGTTCCGATGATCAGTCCGGGCCAGGAAATGTCCACTCATCACTCCTCGTTGTTGGATGGCTGCGCGATGGACAGTCAAGACTGGTCGCATACCCACGAACTGCGGCCCATGCCGAACCTGCACATGAAGTCCGGGTCATTGATGTCGCCGCCATCCAGCACAAGCATTATCGCCAGCACCATGAGCGCCAGGCAGACGGCCATGATGGCCCAGAACCGCTTCCAGCTCATGGCCCGACCCGCACTGGCGGCACCCCGGTCCTTGCAGGCAGGCTCACCTGAGTCGTTACCTCCACCAGAATCCCCCGGGATACGAGACTGTGCCGGAACGGGCGCCCCGGCGGACCGAATCTAGCCCGCAAACCTCTGGCTGTCTGCTGTAGCCAGTACCTGAATTCCTACTCGTTGGCCGGCTGCTGCGGATTGGCCACCCGCGCGACCTGTGGCCCAGCCCGCCAAACCCTCGGTGACATAACGTCGTTTAGCCTCCATTTACGCAAACCCTCGGTGACTTGACGTCGCTAAAGTGGGCCCAAAGCGACGTTTACTCCCCGAAGGTTTCGGCAGCCAGGCCCAAAACGACGTTTACTCCCCGAAGGTTTCGGCAGCCAGGCCCAAATCGACGTTTACTCCCCGAAGGTTTCGGCAGCCAGGCCCAAAACGCTTATCTCCCCGAAGCTTGAAGGCCCCTGCACCGAGCCAGGTTCCGCACCGCGGTCATGCACCGGCTGGAACGGACCAACCAGGCCAAGATTCCCGGACCAAACAGGGAACAAGAAGTAAGTATGCTTGGTTATACCCGGCATCGTCAGAAACGTACCCTCACAAAGGAGAACGCCCATGACCGCCGCCAACCCCGCAGCATCCGGCTGGATCCCGGCCAAGCAGTTCATCGCCGGAGAATGGCGCGAAGGCCGTTCACACAAAGCATCCCCGGACACGAACCCCTACACCGGCGAAGAACTCCTGACCCTGCAGCTGGCCTCCAGCGAAGACCTCGACGATGCATACCGCAGCGCGCAGGAAGCCCAGCCGGACTGGGCCGCCACTCCCCCGGCCGAACGCCGCCGCATCTTGGAGCGTGCCGCCGACATCCTGGAAGAACGGCGCGATGAAATCGCCGCCTGGCTCGCAGCTGAATCCGGCAGCACAGCGGTAAAGGCCGCGATCGAGATCGACTCGGCAACTGCCATCACCCGAGAATCTGCGTCCTTTCCCCACCGCGTCCACGGCCAGATCCTTGATTCCGATATCCCCGGCAAGGAAGACCGCGTCTACCGCGGCCCGCTCGGCGTCGTCGGCGTCATCAGTCCCTGGAACTTCCCGCTCCACCTCTCCCAGCGTTCCGTGGCACCCGCCCTTGCACTCGGCAACGCCGTCGTTCTTAAGCCGGCAAGCGACACACCGGTCACCGGCGGCCTGCTGATTGCCAAGGTCTTTGAGGAAGCAGGGCTGCCGGCCGGCGTGCTGAGCGTAGTGGCCGGCGCCGGCTCCGAAATCGGCGATGCCTTCGTGGAGCACCCCGTCCCGTCCCTGATTTCGTTTACGGGCTCGACGGCGGTGGGCAAGAACGTGGGCGCCCTCGCCGCGAGCGGTGACCACCTCAAGTACACGGCGCTTGAACTCGGCGGCAACGGCCCGTTCGTGGTCCTGGCTGATGCCGATGTGGACCAGGCCGTCCGTGCCGCGGTAATGGGCAAGTTCCTGCACCAGGGACAGATCTGCATGGCAATCAACCGGATCATCCTTGAGGACTCCATCCATGACGAGTTCGTGGAGAAGTTCACCCAGCACGTACGGTCATTGCCCGTGGGCGATCCCTCGGATCCGAAGACCGTGATCGGCCCGATCATCAACGCCAAGCAGATCGAAGGCCTGGAAACCAAGATCAACCAGGCCAAGGAAGAAGGTGCTGAAACCGTCCTGGAAGGCAGCACCAACGGGCAGGTCCTCAGCCCGTGGATCTTCACCGGCGTCACCCAGGACATGGAGCTGGCACGCGAGGAGATCTTCGGCCCGATCGCAGGCATCCAGCGCGCACGCGACGCCGCTCATGCACTGGAACTGGCCAACGCCACCCCGCAGGGCCTCTCCGGCGCAGTCTTCACCGCCTCAGCCGAGGGCGGGCTGCAGTTCGCCCGGAAGCTGCAGGTGGGCATGGCCCACGTGAATGACATGCCTGTCCATGATGAAGTGCACGTAGCCTTCGGCGGGGTGAAGAACTCCGGCCTGGGCCGGTTCAACGGCGAGTGGGCCGTCGAGGAGTTCACTCAGGACCAGACAGTCACGCTCCAGCACGAACCGCGTCAGTACCCGTTCTAGCGGGCTCCTGCCGGTCCCGGGGCAGTCCGGGGCCGGCCAGGAGCGCCGCAGCAATGTCATCGGCGTCGCGCAGGGTCCGGGAACCGGCTGAGGCCGGGGCTCCGGATTCCGCGGCGATCGCGGTGCCCCATTGCACCGAGGAGAGCTGCAGGCCCAGGACGTAGAGGTTCTCCTGGGGTTTGCCCTTGACGTCCAGCGGACGGTACGGCGGCAGTGAAACATCCAGCCCCGGCGTAAGGACGGGCGTGCCGTTGGGCGCCATCATCACCTTGGGCCGGGCTTCTCCGCGGTGCAGCAGATCCGCCAGCAGTGGTGAGAGCGTTGCGTTGACCCGGTTGGGCGGCATCATCGCCTCCACGAGAGTGGTGGCCGCGTACTCACCTGCTACCCAGGGAGAAGACGCGGTGAAGACGGCGCGGGCTTCATCGACGTCGAAACGCGGGTCCGGACCCACAAAGTGGACCAGCCCTGCGCGCACCAGGGCGGCGAGCTGTTCGATCCGTTCCGGCGGCGGCCCGGAGGCCAGCCCCTCCACCAGGGGTTCAAACCAGCCGCGCAGTTCAGTGAGCCAGGATTCCTCCGCCAGTCCGCCGTCGGCCACTACTGCCTTCAGCAGGGAACGGCCGGCGTTCAGCGCACCGATGGCCATCTTCAGCGGGTCGTCCTCGCCCTTCGCGGAGCCGGCAGCGTCGTCCTCCAGATAGCGCAGGATTTCTGCGTCCAGGTCCTCGGGACCGGCGAACGGACGCCGGCCCAGCGGCTGGGCCAAAGCTTCCAGGCTGGCCCGCTGGTCCGACGGCACGCAGCGCGCCAGGACTTCTTCCTTTGCGGCATCCCAGTCCGGGCCGGCCACATTGAGCGCGGCTTCCAGCTCAGCGAGGAAGTCGTCAGCCGGGATTGTGAGGCAGTCCGGGGTGGTCCGCGCCAGGGTTGAGTAGTAAGCCCACACGGCATCGCGGTGCAGCAGCGGCCAGAGGTCGTGGTCGAACCCGGGCTGGATGCCTTCCGCGGCAAACCTCCCGGCAGTTTCCTGGGTAAACCAGCGCAGGGTCACGCTGCGCGGCACATAACTCTCGAGTTTTGCCTTGGCACGGTACGGGGTGCCGCGGCGCGAGGCGGCCACCAGCACCGGTTCCCGGCCGGAAGGCTCGTAGCGCAGGGCACGGCCCGCGGGCTCCCCGGTTGGCACAAACACTCCGCCGCGGCCCAGGGTCACATGCGCCATGATGTCAAAGAAGTTCAGTCCCAGGCCGCGGACCAGCACAGGTTCCCCGGCGGGCAGCACGGAGAAGTCCGCGTCCGAGGGCACGGCCGGGGGCAGGTACTGCAGCCCCAGCCGGGAGGCGGCATCGCTAAGCCGGTTCTGCTCGGGCGTGAGGGCTGCCGGCAGATGGCCCAGGGCGAGGACCACGGCGTCCGCAGCCAGCGGGTCCTCCCCCGCCAGATCAATGACAAACCCGGTGCCCAGACGCTGCAGCGACAGGGCTTCGGCCCGGTGATGGACGACGACGGCGCCCGCCTGGGCGGCAGCATCCGCCAGATGCGCGTAGGTCCATTCCAGATACCTGCCGTACAGGGCGCGGCTGGGGAAATCGGCAGGGCCAAGGCAGGCGATTTCCTCCCGGTCCCCGGCGCTCAGCGCAGGTGCCGGGTCCTGGGCCATCAGGCGCACCCACTGTCCCAGCGAGAGCCCTGTGGCTGAGGGAGCGAGTTCTTCGGCTGTCCGCCCAGCGGGGACCACCGTAGGGAAAAGGCAGGGGGTGTTCATCAGGAACTGCCGGGACTGGCTGGTCCGCCACACATGCCCGGGCCCCGGGTTGAACGGATCAACCATGCTGACCTGCAGCACAGGCCGGTCCGCAGCCGGCAGTTCCAGGTAGCGGGCAAGCAGCCGGTCAAGGACCGAGACACCGCGCGGACCGGCACCGATCACGGCAACGCGGAGGGTTTGGCCTTTGTCCATCCTTCTAGGGTATCCGCCGGCCAGCGCTGACCTGCGCGGACCTTTGTCCCGGACCAGGTCCGGCTCATGCGAAGGTCAGGAAAACAAACACTGCCGCCACGAACACTCCCAGGATCCAGAACCAGCGGTTGACCCGTTTGCGGCCCTGGACATCCTCCACCGGGATACGTGAGCCGCGGAAGATGAGCACTATCAGGATCACGGCGGCGATGATCCCGGCCAGCGGGAGCAGCAGGGTGAGGATCGACACGATGACTCCAAGGGGAAACTAGCGGCTCCGGGTGCGGAAAACACTACGGGCTGCGCCATGCCCCGCGGAACGGCAACACCGGCCAGCCGACCTCCCAGGGCCCGAACCGCAGGGAATTCGTTATGGTCTGCCTGCCTGGCGTTAGGAATCCGTGAGGATTCCCCAAACACCCCGGTACGGGGTTTCTACTCGTTTCGGCGCTTCACGGCGCCCTCCTTCCGGACCGGTGGGAGCACGAACGAGTTTGTTGGGGGCACCCCTTGCTGGATGTACTGATAGTCGCGGGAACGGCGGCGTTCTTCGCCGGACTGGCACTGCTGGCGCGGGCGGTGGAGAAGCTGTGAACGTCTTCGACTACGCTGCGCTGATCCTGGCTGCCGCCTCGGCGGTCTACGCGCTGGCTGCACTCCTGCGGCCGGAGAAATTCTGATGGCGGGCTGGCTGGCGCTCGGCCAGTTCCTCGCCGTCGCCCTGTTCCTTGCACTGGTGCACCGTCCGCTGGGCGACTACATGGCTCACGCCTATACCTCGCAGAAGGACCTGGCTGCCGAACGCGGCGTGTACCGGGTGCTGGGCGTCGCCCCGCGCTCGGGGCAGCCCTGGCAGTCCTATCTTCGGTCGGTCCTGGTGTTCTCGGCGCTGGGCGTGCTGGCACTGTATCTGGTGCAGCGGCTCCAGCCGCTGCTTCCAGCTTCCCTGGGACTGCCCGCTGTTCCGGAGGGCCTGTCCTTCAACACCGCGGTGTCCTTCGTAACCAATACCAACTGGCAGTCCTACTCGCCCGAAGCCACCATGGGCTACGCCGTCCAGGCCACGGGCCTGGCGGTCCAGAATTTCCTGTCCGCCGCCGTCGGGCTCTGCGTGGCCATTGCCCTGGTGCGGGGCTTCGCTGGCCGCGGGGCCGTGACCATCGGCAATTTCTGGGTGGACCTGACCCGGTCCCTCACCCGCATCCTGCTGCCGGGTGCGGCAGTGGGAGCCGTGTTTCTGCTGCTGGGCGGGGTCATCCAGAACTTCACCGGCTTCACCGAGGTTTCAACCCTGGCCGGAGGCACCCAGAGCATCCCGGGCGGCCCGGTGGCCACGCAGGAAGCCATCAAGCTGCTGGGCACCAACGGCGGCGGGTTCTTCAACGCGAACTCCGCCCACCCGTTCGAGAACCCAACCGCGTTTACCAACCTGGTCTCCGTGCTGCTGATGCTCATCATTCCGTTCTCGCTGCCGCGCACGTTTGGCGCCATGATCGGTGACCGCAGGCAGGGGTACGCCATCCTCGCCGCCATGGCGGGCATCTTCGTCCTGTCCCTGGCTGCCATGACGGCGTTTGAGTTCGCTGCAGCCAACGGGACCGCCGGTGCCATGGAGGGCAAGGAAACCCGCTTTGGCGTCGCCGGCTCCACCCTGTTCGGCAGCACCAGCACCCTGACCTCCACCGGTGCCGTGAACTCCATGCATGACAGCTTCGGAGCTCTCGGCGGCATGATGGCCATGCTGAACATGATGCTCGGCGAGATTGCCCCGGGCGGGGTGGGTTCCGGGCTCTACGGCATGCTGGTGCTGGCCGTCGTCGCGGCCTTCATTTCCGGGCTGCTGGTTGGCCGAACCCCCGAGTACCTGGGCAAGAAGATCGGCCCGCGGGAGATCAAGCTGGCCTGCCTGTACGTGCTGACCATGCCCGCGCTGGTCCTCGCCGGCACCTCCCTGAGCTTCGCCCTGCCTGGCATCCGCACGGAAATTGAAGACACCTCCATGCTGAACAGCGGCCCGCATGGCTTCAGCGAGGTGCTCTACGCGTTCACCTCCGCGGCCAACAACAACGGTTCGGCCTTCGCCGGGCTGACTGCCAACACGCCGTGGCTGAACACGGCGCTGGGCCTGGCCATGCTGCTCGGCCGGTTCCTGCCCATCATCTTCGTCCTGGCGCTCGCCGGAACCCTGGCCGCGCAGGGTAAGGTGCCGGCCACGGCCGGAACGCTGCCCACGCACCGGCCCCAGTCCGTGCTGATGCTCAGCGGCGTTACCGTGCTCGTCACCGCCCTCACCTTCTTTCCCGTACTCGCGCTGGGTCCCCTGGCAGAAGGACTGATCTGACATGTCCATCCTCACCAAACAGCATCGTCCGCAGCCGGGCAGCACCCCGGCACCCGTACCGGCCCCGCCGGCATCCCTGGGCCTGAAGCAGGCCGCCGCTGCCGTCCCGGAGGCGCTGCGCAAACTGGACCCCCGGAGGATGTGGCGCACCCCGGTCATGTTCATCGTGGAAGCCGGCGCAGCCCTCATCACCGTGATCGCCATTGCTGAATCCTTCACCGGCGGGTCCCCGGAATCCGGAGGCTCCCCGGTGCCCGCCGGATTCACCTGGCTGATTGCTATCTGGCTCTGGCTGACCGTGCTGTTCGCGAACCTCGCGGAAGCTGTGGCCGAAGGCCGCGGCAAGGCACAGGCGGCCTCGCTGCGGGCCACCCGCAGCACCACGGCTGCCCGGCGGGTCAGCGGGTACGATCCGGCCTCAGACCCGGCCGCGCTGAACGCCGCTGTGGAAGACGTGGCGTCGGCAGACCTGGTGCTGGGCGACGTCGTTGTAGTCACCGCCGGTGAAGTCATTCCCGGTGATGGAGACATCATCGAAGGCATCGCCTCCGTCGATGAGTCGGCCATTACCGGCGAATCCGCGCCGGTGGTGAGGGAATCAGGCGGCGACCGGTCGGCGGTAACCGGCGGTACACGGGTGCTTTCGGACCGGATCGTCGTCCGGATCACCAGCCGCCCGGGTGAGACTTTCGTGGACCGGATGATCTCCCTGGTGGAAGGAGCCGCGCGCCGGAAAACCCCCAACGAGGTGGCACTGGACATCCTGCTCTCCACCCTCACCCTGGTCTTCCTGCTGGTGGTGCTGACCCTGAATCCGATGGCCGGATACGCCGGAGCCGTGATCAGTGTTCCCGTGCTCACCGCCCTGCTGGTCTGCCTGATCCCCACCACCATCGGTGCCCTGCTCTCGGCCATCGGCATCGCCGGCATGGACCGCCTGGTGCAGCACAATGTGCTGGCAATGTCCGGCCGTGCGGTCGAGGCTGCCGGAGACGTAACCACCCTGCTGCTGGATAAGACCGGCACCATCACGTACGGCAACCGCCAGGCCGCCGAGTTCTACCCGGTGGCCGGAGCGCCGCAGGAGGAACTGATCCGGGCTGCCGCACTGTCCTCGGCACTGGATCCCACTCCGGAGGGAAGGTCCATCGTGGAGCTGGCTGCCTCCCGCGGCGTGGCGGCAGAACCGGCCCCCGGCGCGGCGGGGATCCCGTTCACGGCCCAGACCCGAATGAGCGGACTGGATTTCCAGGACGGCTCCAGCGTGCGCAAGGGAGCCGGGTCTGCGGTTCTGGACTGGGCGGCCGAGTCCGGAGGCATCGCCGTCGACGTCCTCGCCGACCTCACGTACCGGGTGGACACGGTCTCCGCCGCAGGCGGCACCCCGCTGGTGGTCGCAGAGCGGGACGCAGCGGGCGTGGCCCGGATCCTCGGCGTGGTCTACCTCAAGGACGTGGTGAAACAGGGCCTGAAGGAACGTTTTGCCGAGCTGCGCCGGATGGGCATCCGAACGGTGATGGTGACCGGCGACAATCCCCGCACCGCCAAGGCCATTGCTGCCGAAGCCGGGGTGGACGACTACCTGGCCGAAGCCACACCGGAGGACAAAATTGCCCTGATCCGCAGGGAGCAGGAAGGCGGCCGGCTGGTGGCTATGACCGGCGACGGCACAAACGATGCACCCGCACTGGCCCAGGCCGATGTAGGCGTCGCCATGAATACCGGCACGTCTGCGGCCAAGGAAGCCGGCAACATGGTGGACCTGGATTCGGATCCCACCAAGCTGATCGACATTGTGCGAATCGGCAAGCAGCTGCTCATCACCCGCGGCGCGCTGACCACGTTCTCCATCGCCAACGACGTCGCCAAGTACTTCGCGATCATTCCGGCCATGTTCATGGGGCTATTCCCCGGGCTGGCGGTCCTGAACATTATGGGCCTGCACTCCCCCGCCTCGGCGATCCTTTCCGCGGTGATCTTCAACGCCGTCGTGATCCTGGCCCTGATCCCGCTGGCCCTGCGCGGTGTGAAGTACCGCGCCGCCGGAGCTTCGGGCATCCTCAGCCGCAACCTGCTGGTCTTCGGCGTTGGCGGAGTGGTGGCCCCGTTCCTCGGCATCAAGCTGATTGACCTTGCCGTTTCCCTGCTTCCCGGCTTCTAGAACCAAAGGACCCGTTATGACCATGCTTCGTTCCACAGGCCGGCAGTTCGCCGTTGCCGCCAAGGCCCTGGCACTCTTCACCCTGCTGCTGGGCATCGCCTACCCGCTGCTCGCCACCGCAGCGGCCCAGACCGCCGCCGGACACCTGGCCAACGGTTCCCCCGTCAGCGCCGGGGGAAATGTCACCGGCTCCGCCCTGCTCGGGCAGTCCTTTACGGACAGCTCCGGCGCGGCCCTGCCCGAATGGTTCCAGTCCAGGCCCGGGACGTACGACGGCGCTGCCTCCGGCGGCAGCAACCTGGGCCCGTCCAGCCCCCAGCTGGCCGAGACGGTCCAGGCACGCCGGGAGGCCGTTGCCTCACTGGAATCGGTGCCGGAAGGGGATGTCCCCGCAGATGCGCTCACAGCATCCGCGTCCGGTCTGGACCCGCACATCAGCCCGGACTATGCCTACCTCCAGGTGGCGCGGGTGGCGGAAACACGGGAGCTGCCCGAGCACGCCGTCCGCGCCCTCGTGGATGCCGCCGTCGCCGGCCGCGCCGCTGGAATCCTGGGCGAGCCAACCGTAAACGTGTTGGAACTGAACATCGCCCTGCAGGAGCTGGACACTTAACGGATGACACGAGGAGAGCTCCGGGTGTTCCTGGGCGCAGCCCCTGGTGTGGGCAAGACCTACACCATGGCCGAGGAAGGCCACCGCCTGGCAGGCGAGGGCCGGGACGTGGTGGTGGCCGTGGTGGAAACCCATGGCCGCGCCGGCACCGCCGCCGTCGTCCGGGGCCTGGAACAGGTGCCCCGGCGCAACGTGGAGCACCGGGGCCTGGTGCTGGAGGAACTGGACCTGTCCGCCGTGCTGGCCCGGCAGCCGGAGTACGCGCTGGTGGATGAACTGGCGCATACCAACGCTCCAGGGCTGGAAAACGCCAAGCGCTGGCAGGACGTCCAGGCACTGCTGTCCGCCGGGATCAATGTGCTCTCCACGGTGAACATCCAGCACATCGAGTCGCTCAACGACGTAGTGGAAGGCATCACCGGCACTGTTCAGCGCGAAACGGTGCCGGACAGCGTGCTGCGGGCAGCCGACCAGATTGAACTGGTGGACATTGCCCCGGAACTGCTGCGCGGCCGCCTGGCTGAGGGAATCGTCTACCCGGCCGCACGGGTGGATGCAGCCCTGTCCAACTACTTCCGCGTGGGAAACCTGACCGCACTGCGCGAGCTGGCCCTGCTGTGGCTGGCTGACGAGGTGGACAGTGCCCTGAACCGGTACCGGACGCAGAAGGGCATCCGCAGCAAATGGGAGGCCCGCGAGCGCGTGGTCGTGGCGCTCACCGGCGGACCGGAGGGGCAGACCCTGCTGCGGCGCGGTGCCCGGATCGCTGCCCGCTCCGCAGGCGGGGAGCTGCTGGCCGTGCATGTGACCAACCCGGACGGGCTGCGCGAAAGCCACCCGGGGGAACTGGCCGTGCAGAGGGCACTGGTGGAGAAACTCGGCGGCAGCTTCCACCAGGTGGTTGGCGCCGACATCCCGGGCGCGCTGGTGGATTTCGCCCGCTCTGCCAACGCGACGCAGCTGGTCATCGGCGTCAGCCGCCGGGACAGGCTGAAGGCACTGTTCGGCGGGCCCGGCATCGGTGCAACCGTGATCCGCCTGTCCGGAGACATCGACGTGCACATTGTGAACCACGGTGCCGCGGGCGGGCACCGCGGGCTGCCGCGCCTGGGCGGCGCCCTGAGCGCCCGACGGCGTGCGGCCGGGTTTGCCCTTGCCCTGGCCGGAGGGCCGCTGCTCACCTGGCTGCTGGTAGGGGTCAGCACCCCGGAATCGATCACCAGCGACGTGCTGGCCTACCAGCTGCTGGTGATCCTGGTGGCACTGGCCGGAGGGATCTGGCCGGCACTGTTCGCCGCACTGCTCTCCGGGGTAACCCTGGACTACTTCTTCATCCAGCCGCTGCACACCGTGACAGTGTCAGAACCGCTTCACCTGTTCGCCCTGGTGCTCTACGCTGCCAACGCCATGCTGGTCTCCTTTGTGGTGGACCGTGCCGCCCGCCGGTCCCGGGCAGCCAGGCGCGCGGCGTCGGAATCGGACCTGCTGGCTTCCGTGGCCGGCAATGTCCTGCGCGGCGAAGACGCCGTGGAAGCCCTGGTGGGCCGGGTGCAGGAGGCCTTCAATCTCGACGCCGCCCGGCTGCGGTCGGGGGAAACGGACCTGGCGGTGGCCGGCAGCGTGATCGGAGAGCCCGCGCACAAGGTACCCGTGGGCGCTGCCGTGCTGGAGCTGTACGGCAGTGTTCCGGGAGCCGCGGACCGGCGGCTGCTCGAAGTCATCGCGGCCCAGCTCGGTGCGGCACTGGACTACCGGGACCTCTCTGCCCGGGCCGAAGGCCTTCTCCCGCTGGCAGCAGCGGACCGGGTGCGCACCGCGCTGCTTGCCGCCGTCGGGCATGACCTGCGCCGTCCCCTGACCGCCGCAACCGCGGCCGTCACCAGCCTGCGGGCCCAGGATGTGGCCTGGAGCGAAAAGGACAGGGAAGAGCTGCTGGCCACCGCCGAGGAATCGCTGCAGACCCTCTCTACCCTGGTCACCAGCCTGCTGGACGTCAGCAGGCTCCAGGCCGGAGTGCTGGCAGTTTCGCTTGCGCCCCTGGAAGCCGCGGATGCCGTCCTGCCGGCACTGGAGGAACTGCGGCTGGGTCCGGGGCAGGTGCAGCTGGACCTCCCGGCGGGCCTTCCTGCACTCCTGGGCGACTCCGTGCTGCTGCAGCGGGTACTGGTGAACGTGCTGGCCAACGCCATGCGGTTCTCCCCGCCGCAGGAGAAGGTGGTGCTGGCCGCGAGCGAGTTCGGCGGGAAAGTTGAAATCCGCGTCATAGACTGCGGACCTGGGATTTCCCCGGAACGTGGTGACGAAATGTTCGTTCCCTTCCAGCGGCTGGGAGACACCGACAACCAGACCGGGCTGGGGCTGGGCCTGGCTGTCGCGAAGGGATTCATGGAAGGCATGGGCGGGACCCTGGAAACGGAGAAGACACCCGGCGGCGGACTCACTATGGTCCTGGGCCTGCCGGCTGCGCAGGCGGACCGGCCGGCGGATGCGGCCCCGGCGCTGTGAAGATCCTGCTGGCGGACGACGACGTCCAGATCCTCCGCGCCCTGAAGATCACCCTGGCAGCGTACGGCTATGAAGTGGTGGCTGCCTCGGACGGCGCGGCGGCCGTGCGGCGGGCGGTGGATTGCCACCCCGACCTCATGGTCCTGGACCTTGGCATGCCTGGGCTTAGCGGCATGGAAGTCATTGAAGCCGTGCGCGGCTGGAGCACCATGCCGATCCTCGTCATCTCCGGCCGGTCCGACTCCGCGGAGAAGGTCCGGGCGCTGGACCTCGGTGCCGATGACTACGTGACCAAGCCCTTCTCTGCAGAGGAACTGCTGGCACGGATCCGTGCCTTGAACCGGCGGACTGGGCCCGCGCCGGACAGCCCTGCGGTTCTTTTCGGCGACGTCTCAGTGGATCTGGCCGCGCGCCGCGTCTCCCGGCTCAGCGACGGTACCGGGATCCGGCTCACGCCCACCGAATGGCATTTGCTGGCGGCGCTGCTTCGGCGCCCGGGCCACCTGCTGACCCAGGCACAGCTCCTGAACGACATTTGGGGACCGGGCACCTCGGATTCGGGGTATCTGCGCCTCTACATGGCCCAGCTGCGGCGGAAGCTGGAACCGGATCCCTCCCATCCGGTCCACTTCCTGACCGAGCACGGCATGGGCTACCGGTTCCAGCCCTAGCGCGGCCGCTTCGGCTCCTAGGCGGCCGTTCCCCGGCTGATCCGCCTCCGGTACATCGCCGCCGAGACGCCGCATGCGGCAAGGAGGATGCCCAGGCACCAGGCCAGCGCAGTCCAAATCTCCGGTCCAACCGGGTACCCGGCAAAGATGTCCCGAAGCGTGTTGACGATCGCGGTCACCGGCTGGTTCTCAGCGAACCAGCGCACCGGACCGGGCATCGTGTCCGTCGGAACAAAAGCTGAGCTGACAAAGGGCAGGAAGATCAGCGGATAGGAGAAGGCGCTGGCACCCTCCACTGATTTGGCGCTCAGGCCCGCAACCACTGCAACCCACGTGAGCGCCAGTGTAACCAGGGTCAGCATGCCGGCCACGGCCAGCCAGCCGGCCACACTCGCCCCGGTGCGGAAACCCATCACCAGGGCCACGGCGATTACCACTGCCAGGGACAGCAGATTGGCCGCCAGCGAGGTCAGCACGTGGGCCCAGAGTGCGCTGGACCGGGCAATCGGCATCGATTGGAAGCGTTCAAAGACGCCGCTCTGCACATCAGTGAACAGCCGGAACGCGGTGTAGGCCACCCCGGAAGCCACGGTGATCAGCAGGATGCCCGGCAGCATGTAATCGATGTACTCCAGGGAGCCGGTGTTGATCGCGCCGCCAAAAACGTAGACAAACAGCACCATGATGGCCACCGGCATGACCGCCGTCGTAATGATGGTGTCCGGGCTGCGCAGGATGTGGCGCAGCGAGCGCCCCGTCAGCACAGTGGTGTTGCTGGAGAAGTGGGCTGTTGCCGCTGTCATTGTTTTTCCCTCTCAATCCCTGCAGCACCCGCGAATCCGGTGAGGGCCAGGAAAACTTCCTCGAGTGTCGGCTGTTTCTCCACATACTCAGCCCGGGGCGCAGGGATCAGCTGCCGGAGTTGGGCGAGCGTGCCGTTGGCAATGATCTCTCCGTTGTGCAGGACGGCAATGCGGTCTGCCAACTGTTCCGCTTCTTCCAGGTGCTGCGTGGTGAGCAGCACCGTGGTGCCCTGCCGGGCGAGCTCCCGGACCGTTTCCCACACCTGAAGGCGTCCTTCCGGATCCAGCCCGGTTGTTGGTTCGTCCAGGAAGACCACGTCCGGGCTGCCGACCAGGCTCATGGCAATATCCAGCCGCCGGCGCATGCCGCCGGAGTACGTGGAGGCTTTCCGGTCCCCGGCGTCAGTAAGGGAAAACTTCTTCAGGAGCTCATCCGCCAGGGCTCCCGGGGCAGGAACCCGCAGCAGCCGAGCAACCAGCACCAGGTTCTCCCGGCCGGTAAGTACGTCGTCCACAGCGGCGAACTGTCCGGTGAGGCTGATGGCTCCGCGGACTTCCGCTGCCTCGTCGACGACGTCGAATCCGGCCACCGCGGCCGTGCCGGAATCCGGCCGCAGCAGGGTGGAAAGGATTCGGATCAGCGTCGTTTTTCCGGCCCCGTTGGAGCCGAGCAGGGCGAAGACGCTTCCGGGAGCCACCTCAAACTCGACCCCGCGCAGAACCTGCACCTCTTTGAAGGATTTCCGCAGGTCCTGAACGCGAACGGCGCGCGCCGCTGGCTGGACGCTCATGAGCCTTCCCTCCCGCCCGGCCCCCCGCTTTCCTGTTCCGCCTGATCAATGGCCTGGGTAAGCCGCTGCCGCTCCTTGCTGATCCACTGGGCGTCGGAGTAGTTGCGCAGGAAGACCTCGGCAAACTCCACGGGGTCTTCACCCACGATTGCGCGGACCGGTGTGTTGTCTGCTGCGCCCTGCTCGAACAGGTCAGCCAGGTCCTCATACATTGAAACCATGACGTCACCCCTGGTCAGGGCCCCGGCATACATCAGGTACCGTTCCACCGCCTCCGCGGCTGTGCGGTATCCGGGCGGCAGTGCCTTCACCCGGTTCTTGTATTCATGCCAGCGGCGCTTGTCGCCGAAGTCGCCAAGAATCTTCTCAACCCACATGTTCGTTTCCCTCCTCGCGGATCCGTTCCAGCCGTTCTGAGAGGAAGCTCCAGGTCCTCCAGAACTCGTTGAGGCAGTCCTGCCCCGGGCCGGTGAGCGAGTACATCTTCCGCGGCGGCCCCTTTTCGGAGGGGACCTTCACCACGTCCACAAGTCCGCGCTGCTCGATCCTGATGAGCAGCGCATAAACCGTGCCTTCGGCGATGTCGGTGAAGCCCTCGTCACGCAGCCTTGCGGTGATCTCATACCCGTAGGCGGAGTGGCCGGAGAGGAATGCCAGAACAATGCCCTCCAGGACTCCCTTCAGCATCTCCGTCGCCTGCCTGCCCATCAAACCCTCGCTACTTAGTAATGTTGACTACCAGTACCTAGTAAGAATGAGTACTGACCGGAATGCAAGCTGTTCCGGGGATTTTTTTCTGCAGCACGCGCAGTCCCTGCCAGCACATTAGGTGACATGACAGAACAGTGGCCGCGTAGAACATCTACCGGCCCGCATTGCAGGGCTAGGATGTTCCCCATGACTACAGCCAGCACCACAGCAATACCCGGAGGCCTCGGATGGGATTTGGCCGTGGTGGCGGGCTGTTATCAGGCCCGCCTGCAGTCAGCGCTGGAGGGGACACCGGGAGGGCTGCGCGGATTCCAGGTGCTCTCAACGGTGGTCCATTTTGACCCGCCGAACCAGCAGGCACTCGGGGCGCATCTGGGAATCGACCGGACTGTGCTGACCTACCTGATTGACGAGCTGGCCGAGGCCGGGGACGTGGAACGGGTTCCTGATCCCGCGGACCGCCGGGCCCGCAAAGTCGTTGCCACCAAGGCCGGCCGCCAACGCCTGGCCGCCTGCGAGGAGCGGGTCGCCGCTGCCGAGTCCGGCATGCTCGCCGGACTGGAACCCGCAGACGCCAATCTGCTTCGCACCCTCCTGCACCGCCTGGCAGGCCAGGCCCACCAGCCGGCGTCGGGCAGTAATCCCTGCGCAGCCATGGACGCTGTCTAACTCCGCGTCCGGCTGGCCATTTGCCCGCTGACTTCGTAGAGTCAGCTGTAGTGACACGGGGTGCCGCAAGGCTGAGATGAGACCCGTCGAACCTGATCTAGTTAGAACTAGCGAAGGGATGTCGCCGATGACTATTGGCCTGACACCATTTTCTGTATCCACCCTCCTTTCCCGCGTGCGCAGCGAACCGCCGCTGGTGCAGTGCCTGACCAACACAGTGGTCACCAACTTCACCGCCAACGTCCTCCTCGCCCTCGGCGCAGCCCCGGCCATGACGGACATTCCGGGTGAAGCCGGACCTTTTGCCCGCATCGCCTCAGGGGTGCTGATCAATCTGGGCACCCCCCATGCCGAACAGCGCACGGCCATGCTGGAGGCCGCAGCAGCGGCAAACGATGCCGGCACACCCTGGGTCCTGGACCCCGTGGCAGTGGGCAGCCTCCCGGTCCGTACTGCCCTCGCTGCAGAGCTGCTGGCGATGCGTCCCACGGTGGTCCGGGCCAATGCGTCCGAGGTCATGGCCCTGGCCGGGCTGGGCGCGGGCGGACGGGGCGTGGACGCCACGGACAATCCGGAGGATGCCCTTCCCGCGGCCGAGCTCCTGGCGGCGAAATACGGCTGCGTCGTAGCGGTCTCCGGACCCACGGACGTCATCACCGACGGTGAATCAACGCTGCGGATCAGCAACGGCAGCGCCCTGTTGACCAAGGTGACCGGCGGGGGCTGCGCCCTCGGCGCCGTGACGGCCGCGTTCCTCGCCGCCGCGGACGACGGCGGTGACCTCACCGCCGCTGCGGCAGCCACCGCCGCCTACACGATCGCCGCGCAGCAGGCTGCAGCCGTGTCGGCAGGACCGGGGTCCTTTGCCCCGGCATTCCTGGACGCCCTGACCGGCCTCTCCGCCGAAGACATCCACAACCTGCTGGTGACGGCATGAGCGCCGGAGTGCAGTCCGAACTGCTCCGGCGGCCCCGGGCCCTGGCCAGGAACACCGGCATTTACCTGGTCACTGATGCGGCGCAGTGCGGGGACCGGGGTGTTGCCGCTGTTGCCGCAGCCGCCGTCGCCGGAGGGGTGCGCACCGTGCAGGTCCGGGAAAAGCACGCCTCCGCCGCGGAGTTCTACGCCCAGGTGCTGGCCGTCGCCGACGCCGTCGGTGACCGCGCCCTGGTGCTGGTCGATGACCGGGTGGACATTTACCTCGCCGCCCGGGCAGCCGGCGCCCGGGTGCACGGAGTCCACGTTGGCCAAAGCGACCTGCCCGCCGCGTCCGTCCGCTCGCTGGTGGGCCCCGGCGCCGTCGTAGGCCTCACCGCCAACACGCCCGCCCACCTCGACGCCGTGCGGGAACTCGCGCCGGGAACGGTGGACTATCTCGGTGCCGGAGTCATCCATCCCACCAGCACCAAACCGGACCATCCTGCCCCGCTGGGCGTGGACGGGTTCCGGTCCTTTGCTTCTGCGGCTCCGGTCCCGTGCGTGGCAATCGGCGGGATCGGGCTGTCCGACATTCGGGGCCTGCAGGCCGCCGGAGCGTCCGGCGCCGCCGTCGTTTCCGCTATCTGCACCGCTGCCGATCCGCGCCGCAGCGCCGAGGAACTGGTGGCGGCATGGGAGAGCTGAGCGTCCGGGACGTCCCGCGGATCCTGAGCATCGCCGGAACTGATCCCACGGGCGGAGCCGGAATCCAGGCCGATCTGAAGTCGATCGCCGCCAACGGCGGATACGGCATGGCCGTGGTCACGGCGCTGGTTGCGCAGAACACTCACGGGGTCCGCTCCGTGCATACCCCGCCTGCGGGGTTCCTTCGCGAACAGCTGGACGCGGTGAGCGATGACGTGATTATCGATGCGGTGAAAATCGGCATGCTGGGCAGCACCGAGGTTGCCCGGACGGTGGGTTCCTGGCTGGCGGACGTCCGGCCGCCGGCCGTGGTGCTGGATCCGGTGATGGTGGCCAGCAGCGGTGACCGCCTGCTCAGCCCCGATGCCGAAGATGCCCTTCGCGGGCTGTTGCACCAGGTGGACCTGGTGACGCCGAACCTGCCGGAGCTGGCTGCCCTGCTGGAGGCAGAGCCGGCGCAGGACTGGGACGAGGCATTGGAGCAGGGACGCCGTCTTGCCCGCGAGTATGGCACGTCCGTGCTCGTGAAGGGCGGGCACCTGGCCGGAACTGCGGCACCGGATGCGCTGGTAATGCCCGACGGCGGGCGCGGGTTCACGATCTCGGTGTTCAGTTCCGCGCGGGTGGAGACCAAGAACACCCACGGCACCGGCTGCTCGCTCTCCGCTGCACTGGCTACCCTGTTCGCCCGGACCGGTAACTGGACACACGCACTGGGGGCCGCCAAGGCCTGGCTGCAGGAAGCCCTGGAATCCGCGGACCTGCTGGAGGTGGGGACCGGGCACGGACCGGTGAACCACTTCGCCGGGCTCTGGCAGAGGGGACTCGCTCCGCTGCCTGCGCCAGCAGGATCCGATGTTCCACCCGCCGGGGACCGTACTGCGGAGCTCTGGTCCCGGACCGCGGACATTCGGGAGAAAATCGCAGGGCTGGACTTCGTCCGCGGTCTCGGCGACGGGACCCTGGATTCGGCAGTCTTTGGCAGGTATCTCGCCCAGGATGCGATCTACCTCCGGGGATATGCCCGCGCCCTGGCACGCGCCAGTGAACTGGCACCCACGCTCCAGGAACAGCTGTTCTGGGCGGAGAGTGCCAACGGGGCCCTGGAAGCTGAACTCGACCTGCACCGGAATTGGCTGCATGCCAACGCCGGTCCGGGCGGCGTCCCCGTCACCCGGGACGTTCCGGCGGATCCCGCCGCGGGGCTTGCTGCCGGACCGGTAACCCGCGGCTACCTGGACCACCTGCTGGGACCTGGCCGTTACCAGGATGACCGGTTTGAGTACGCCCGGCTGGTGGGCGCGGTGCTCCCCTGCTTCTGGGTTTATGCCGATGCCGGTGCGGAGCTCGCCGCCGGCAACCACCCGGCCCATCCCTACCGGGAGTGGCTGGACACCTATGCCGATCCGGCCTTTGCGGCGGCCACTGTCCGTGCCGTCGGGATCCTGGAGGGTGTGCTTGCCGGGAATGATGACCAGCGGCGGGCGGCCGAGGAAGCGTTCGCCCTGTCAGTGCAGTGGGAGCACGACTTCTTCGCGGCCGGCTAGGTCTCGCGGCCGGACGCCGGTGGCGCGGCTGTCCGGCCCGCCAGCGGAATCCGCCACCCGTAGCGCAGGGAGAGGATGCGCAGTGTGAACACCAGCGCCGCGACGGCAATGCCCAGGACAGGACCGAACACGCCGAGGGCCGTGAAGAGTGAAACCAACCCGGCGCCCAGCAGGGCCGGAATGGCGTAGACGCCGCGCGGGTTGAAGACCTGGGGTACTTCATTGGCCACCACGTCTCGCAGCAGCCCGCCGCCCACCGCGGTGGTGACTCCCAGCAGCGCGGCAGACACCGGGTTCAGCCCGGCCTGGTGCGCGGTCAGCGTACCGGTGACGCAGAACAGGGCCAGCCCGGCGGCGTCGAACACCAGCAGGGTACGCCGGTACCTCTGCACCCCCAGGGCGTGGGTGAACACCAGGATGGCAGCAAGGAGCGGAGGCAGCAGGTAGACCGGTTTCGAGAAAGCCAGCGGCACGCCCTGGTTGATGATCAGGTCCCGTATCACCCCGCCTCCAAGCCCCACGAAGGAACCGAGCATCAGTGAGCCCACAATGTCGAAGTTCCGCCTGGCCGCCAGGAGGGAACCGGAGACGGCAAAGAAGAAGATTCCTGCCAGGTCAAGAATCAGGAGTGTCACGGTTGCCCTCCCCGTTCAGCGCCTAGCGCCGTTCCAGCCGGGACAGGGTGGCGGCCACCGCGGCTTCTACGGCCGTGGAAAGGGTCGGTTCCAGGACGGGGGCGAAGAAGGGCGAGTGGTTCATGGGAACCTTTTCCCCTTCCAGCGTTTCGGCGCTGTGTCCGCCAAAGAACCAGTAGACCGAGGGAACACCGATTGCCTGGGCTAGGTGGCCAAAGTCCTCTGATCCCATCAACGGGGCCACCTCGTTCACACACTCCTCTCCCAATGCTTCCCGCATGGCCTCCATGACCCCGGCTGTTTCCTGCGGGTCGTTGTAGTTCAGGGGAAAGGTGTAGAGCTCTTCGATCTCCGGTTCCGGTGCCGCGGACGCCGCGGCCTCGGCGGAAATGATGCGGCGCAGGGCGTCCAGGACGTGGGTGCGGACGCCGTCGTCGAACGTGCGTATGTTGAGGGTGAACTCCGCGCGGTCCGGAATGATGTTCTCTTTCAGGCCGGCGTGGAAGGTCCCCACGGTGACGACGGCGGCACGCCGGGGGTCCAGCTCCCGCGAGACGATCGTCTGGATGCGGGTGATGATGTGCGCCCCCAGCACAATCGGGTCCACCGAGTCCTGGGGCTGTGAGCCGTGGGACTGGCGTCCGTGGAGCGTGACCTTCCAGGAGTCTGCCTGGGTCATGGCGTTCCCCGAGGCGTATTGGATGGTTCCGGCGAGACCGGGCATCACGTGCTGACCGAGCACCACGTCCGGCTTGGGGGCTTTGTCCCACAGCCCGTCCTGCACCATGGCCGCCGCGCCGGCTGCGGTTTCCTCCCCGGGCTGGAACAGGAGCACCACGGTGCCTGCCCAGGCGTCCCGGCTCCGCCCCAGGAGCTTTGCGGTGGTGAGCAGCGCAGTGACGTGGGTGTCGTGGCCGCAGCCGTGCATCACGGGAACCTCGGTCCCGTCCTCCAGCCGCCCCGTAGCAGTACTGGCATACGGCAGGCCGGTGTCCTCCCGGATGGGCAGGGCGTCGGTGTCGGCCCGGAACGCGACTACCGGGCCCTCCCCGTTGGCCAGCACACCGACCACCCCGGTGCCGCCGCAGCGGAAGCTGCGAATGCCCAGGGCCGCGAGGCGCTCTTCGATGAGGGCTGCCGTGCCGTGCTCCTGCATGGACAGCTCCGGAGCGGCATGCAGGGTCCGGTAAAGCTCATGCATCTGAGAGGTGTCCTCTGCGGTGAGGGCGGGGTGCGTGGGGTTCGGCATGGGTTCCTCTCGTTCAGCTCCGCCCGGGGGCGGCAGGTGCACTGCGGGGTGCGCGTTTGCGGGTAAACCAGGCGATCAGGATAGTCCCGATTACTGAGATGGCGGTTGAGATCATGGCAAGACCGGGAACCAGGGGCAGAAGTATGTACTGCACGGCAAGGACCACGCCCAGCGCCGCAAGGGTGGGACGGAGTGCCTTCATGGACACGATGGCCTGGACAATGACGGCCCCCATCACCGCGGGCAGGACATAGGCCCGGGCCAGGGCGGTGAGTTCCGCAGGAATGACGCTGACCAGCCAGGTGCCGAGCAGGCCCACAAAAACCAGCAGGGACAGCAGGTGCACTGCGGCCGCTCCGCAGATCGCCATCACGGCGGCGAGGTCTCCGCGCTTCGAGCCGGGGAGGGCGCCGACGCTGGTCTGGGCGACCAGGGCCGAGGGAAGCAGCTTGTTGGAGATGTTGCCGATCATAAAGGCCTGGTACATCGCCGCAGGTCCCAGGATGGGGTAGTACGTCAGCGGCTCCACGAGCCAGATGACGAAGAACGTCGCGGCAACGGCGCCAAACGCTGTCCAGAGCTGGGCGGAAGTTACCCCGAGGTTGCCGAAGAGGACCAGGTACACCGGCCCGCCCACTGAGATGAGCAGGCCGGCGATCATGGTGAGCCGGCCCCACCGTGACGTTGTCCGGTCAAACCTGTCGAGTTCGGCGGCCGCAGAGGGCCCGGTTTGGGCGGCACCTGTTTCTAGCATGATGGTTCTCCTTAGGTCTGAGGAGCTTCTTAGGCGGGTCCGAGGCCGGCTGTGTGGGCGGCGTAGGCCGCCAGCAGACCGGCAACGATGGCAATGCCCAGGCCCCACTCACGCAGCCATGGCCTGTGCAGGATCCTTGCCAGCAGCAGGCAGGCACCCATGGCGGCGGCTGCCGCCAGCAGGGTCAGGGCGTGCGCGGTGCTCTTGGGCGCTTCGGCCAGCCCCAGGGAGATGAACGCAGCAAGCAGGGCCGACGCCGGCACAATCGTCATGGCCAGCGGGTTCACCTTGGCAAGGCGGTGTCCGCCGCGCTTGAGCAGCGGGGTGAAGACCAGGGTGGCGAGCATCCACATTGCCCCGCCCAGGCTCATGGCAAAGAACGCGATGGCGAAGACCTGCTGAGTGTAGGTATCCCCGCCCAGTTCTGCCCCGACAGTGGCTGCGGCGACATTCGCGGCTCCGGTTTCATAGGCTGCTGAACCGATCAGGCCAATGCGCACCAGGACTGCGGGCGTTCCGAACAGTGCCAGCAGGGCAATGGCCACCAGGACGACAGCCAGCGAGGGCCCAATCGCTGCCACGGCTCCGGACCGGAAGGAGATCCGCAGCTCGTCCGGCGTCATTCCCACCGCAGGCGCCACCCTGCGCGCCGCACGCATGTAGATGAGTGACTGGACCACGACGACGCCGAAGACACCCAGCGCGCAGACCCACAGGACAGGCGTGTTGGCTATGGCCAGGACATCGGTGGAGCTTCCGTTCAGGGGAAGAACGCTGTGCATCGGAATTCCTTTCGCTCGGCCCGGCGGAAACCGCCGGTGCCCGGTACTGCGATAGGAGCAATTGTTGGGTTTACTTCGCCATATCCGTGAAAACTTCTGAAATATTGCACAAACAGCGGCTAAACATGAGAAAACGGACACATGAATCGGCAACTGGACGAGGATGACCTGCTGCTCATCAACGCACTGCAAATCGGTCCGCGCCTGCCGTGGACGGCCATTGGCGCAGTCCTCGACCGGCACCCAACGTCCCTGGCCCTGCGGTGGGAGAAACTGGCGGCCGCCGGTGCCGCCTGGATCACCTCCCACCCCGTGGGCGACCCGGAACAGATGTCCCTCTCATTTCACGACGTGCAGTGTGATCCGGCGCAAAGACGGTCAGTGGTACAGGCACTGGCGGACATGCCGGACGTTTTCAGCATTGACGAATGCCACCGGAACCGGGACATGATGCTCACAGTCATCACTCCCACCCCTGCGTGGCTGGCGGAGTCGGTGTATCCGCTCTTCGACCGGATCCCCGGGCTGACCCGCTACGAAACGTCCTTCTGCACCCAGCTGCACCACGGTGCCGACTCCTGGCAACTGGGTGCGCTGAATGCCGCCCAACGTAAGAAGCTCAGCCAGCTGGCCGGGAACCAACCCGCCTACCGGGGCCCGCTTCCGCCCGCATACGGGGAAATCCTTCAGGTCCTGTCCCGGAACGGGCGGGCCTCGGCCGCAGACATCGCTGCCGAAACCGGACTGCATCCCGCCACCGCCAGGCGGCAGCTGCAGAAAGTGCTGGGCAGCGGATCGCTCGCCCTGCGCTGCGAAGTTGCCCACGGGCTGGCGGGGTTCCCCATCATTTGCCAGTGGTTCGCCCGTCTGCCTGCGGCAGAACACTCGCGGACGGCGTCGGCACTCGCAGAATCCGGAACGCTGAGGCTGTGCGCCTCCACTACCGGACCCACGAACTTCACCTTCATGATGTGGCTGCGCAGCGCTGCGGACATCATGAACACCGAGCGCTCCCTCGGGGAAAGGTTCCCGGCCCTCGAAGTCACCGAAAGCGTGGTCGTGGCAACCGTGGCCAAACGGGTGGGGTGGATCCTGAACCGGAACGGGACGGCCGCAGGGAACCTTACCGTTCCCGGCGAAGCTTGGAAACACGGAGTCTCCTGAGCGCCCGCCTGTGCTGCAGCCCACACGTGAATGTCAGCGGGCACCCCTAGGATTGGCACATGAGTACCGCGAGCGCAGAAACCCCGCAGGACAGCGAAGACGAGTTCCTCTGGTTGGAGGACATCTACGGAGACAGGCAGCTGGACTGGGTCCGGGCCAGGAACTCCGAGACGGAAGCCCTGCTCTCCGCCACCGGATTCACCCGGACCGAAGAACGCCTGCTGGAAGTCCTTGACTCTACCGACCGGATTCCCATGGTCGTGAAGCGCGGGGACTGGTACTACAACTTCTGGCGGGACGCCGAACACCCCCGGGGCATCTGGCGCCGTACCTCGTGGGAGGGCTACACGGCTCCGGCAACTGAGTGGGAAACCCTTCTGGACCTCGATGCGCTGAGCGCCGAAGAGGATACCGAGTGGGTCTGGGGCGGAGCACGCTTCCTTCGTCCGGAAGACGGTGTCTCCTACCGCCGTGCACTCGTGATTCTCTCCCCGGACGGCGGGGATGCCTCCCGCTACCGGGAGTACGACGTCGTCGACCGCGCCTTCGTGCCGGGCGGCTTCGACCTGCCCGTGGCGAAGACCCAGGTTTCCTGGGCCGGCCCGGACACCCTCTACGTGGCCACCGACTTCGGCCCCGGCAGCATGACTGCCTCCTCCTATCCGCGCACTGTCCGCATCCTGCACCGCGGACAGGGACCCGTGGACGCCCAGCTGTACTTCGAGGTCCCCGAGGACCACATGATGGGCTACGTCCACCATGACCAGACGCCGGGGTTCGAGCGGGACCTGGCCGTGGACATCATCGACTTCTACGACAGCATCACGTACCTGCGGCAGGACGGGGACTGGGCCCGGATCGATGTGCCGCTGGACGTGAACGTGGACCTGCACCGGCAGTGGCTGGTGATGCGCCCGCGCACCGACTGGCTGGTTGGCGAAACCCTGCACAAGGCAGGCTCACTGCTCGCGGCGGATCTGGAGGATTTCCTGGCCGGCGGCCGGAACCTTCGCACGCTCTTCACCCCCAAGCCCACCGTGTCCCTGCAGTCCTGGAGCTGGACCCGGGACTACCTGCTGCTGAACCTGCTGCGTGACGTCTCCTCCGAGATCCAGGTACTGGACCCGGCTGCTGACTGGCAGGCCTCGGAACTCGACGCCTGCCCGCCGTTGCACTCTGTAGATGCCTACGCGGTGGACGACGAGGACGAGCAGGCCGGCAACGACTACTGGCTGGTCAGCACCGGTTTCACCACACCGTCCACACTCTCGCGCGGAACCCTCGGCCAGCCGGGGTCGCCGGCTTCCCCGGTCAAGGCGTCGCCGTCGTTCTTCGATGCCTCCGACTGCACGGTTGAGCAGCACTTCGCTGTGTCGGAGGACGGCACCCGGGTGCCGTACTTCCAGGTGGGACACAAGGACATGGTGCTCGACGGCGGCAACCCCACAGTCCTCTCGGGTTACGGCGGGTTCGAACAGGCCCTCACCCCCGCCTACTCAGGCGTTGTTGGACGCGGCTGGCTCGAGCGCAGCTACACCGACGACTCCGGAACCCTGCGCCGCGGTGTCTACGTGCTGGCCAACATCCGCGGCGGCGGAGAATACGGGCCGGACTGGCACCGGGCAGCACTGCAGCAGAACCGGCACCGCGCGTATGAAGACTTCGCGGCGGTTGCCCGGGATCTCACGGAACGGGGCGTCACCTCCCGTGAGCACCTGGGCTGTACGGGCCGCAGCAACGGCGGCCTGCTGGTCGGGAATATGCTCACGCTTTACCCGGAGCTCTTCGGTGCCGTGTCCTGCGGTGTTCCGCTGCTGGACATGCGCCGGTACACCAAACTCTCCGCGGGCGCGTCCTGGATTGCCGAATACGGCGACCCGGATGATCCCCAGCAGTGGGAGTTCATCAAGACCTTCTCTCCGTACCACCTGCTGCGTGAAGACGTGCAGTACCCGCCGGCGCTCATCTGGACCGCTACGAGCGATGACCGGGTGGGCCCGGTCCAGGCCCGCAAAATGGCGGCCCGGATGAAGGCACTGGGCGTGGACCGGGTCTGGTTCCACGAGGCACTCGAGGGCGGCCACGCGGGTGCTGCGGACAACCGCCAGTCCGCCCGCATGCACGCGATGTCCTACGAGTTCCTCTGGGAAGCGCTGACCGGCAGGCTGTCCTGAACCTGTTTTGCTGAAAGCACCCCGTTATGGGTAGTCTTGACAGGCTGGCAGCGTGAGTTTGCCAGGGCAATTGGAGACGTGCCAGAGCGGCCGAATGGGCTTCACTGCTAATGAAGTGTGGGCCTAAAGCCCACCGGGGGTTCAAATCCCCCCGTCTCCGCCAATCGGAACACCCCGGCCTTCGGTCCGGGGTGTTTCCATATCCGAGCTTTTCCTGACCGCAGGAGGTGAACCGCACGCATGGACGACGGAAATAGTCGATCTACCGCACCGCGCGAACCTCGCCAGCGTGTCAGGGAAGCTCTCCTGCACATCCGCCCCTAAGGGCCCACCGGTTCCTCCCTGTTCGATGGGAAACCAACCCTTGCTTCCCTTCCCGGCCGGTCCGCGCGCCTGCGGCATTTGCCAAGGCCACACCACACCCGATTACTGCTCCGCGGTTCTTCCGCGCCGTTGCAGTGCGCCCACCGTAGGGAAGCGGATCATGATCAAGTCCCCCAATCTTTCATTCGATGCAACTGCCGAACTGCTGGCCCATGCCCTGAGCAACGGCAGCCTGGCCGGGATTGCCCGGGTTCTGCAGCCGCTGGACGTCTCCGAAACCCTGGAACAGCTCGAACGCCTCAATACCCTTGACCGCGCGGTGGCGTACCGGACCCTTTCCAAGGGAAGGGCCCTGGAAGTTTTCGAGCGTTTCGATGCACCGGTCCAGGCAGACCTCCTGGCCGGTTTGCAGGATGCCCAGGTGGCGGAGGTCTTCACCGCGCTCAGCCCGGATGACCGGGTGGCACTGCTGGATGAATTGCCGGCGGGTGTTGCCAACCGACTGATTCTGGGGCTCAACGAGAAGGACCGGGCGCTTACCACCGCAGTCCTGGGGTACCCGCGCGGCGCGGTGGGCCGCTACATGAGCCCCCAGTTCGTCACCACCAGCCCGGACAGGACGGCCGCCGAGTCCCTGGCCCGGGTCCGCGCACAGCTCGACGACGCGGAAAGCGTCTACACCATCCCCGTGACCGACGGCAGGCGGCACCTTCTGGGTGTGGTTTCCCTCCGGGACCTGCTCCGCGCCGCCGACTCCGATCCGGTCTCGGACCTAATGAAGGCCCCGCTGTCAGTCCCCGCCACCCTGAACGCCGAAGAAGCTGCACGGTACTGCGCTGATGCCAAAGTGCTGGTGCTGCCCGTGGTTGATTCCGAAAACCGGCTGGTCGGAATCCTCACAGTGGATGACGCCCTCCGAATCCTCGAATCGGCCGAAAGCGAGGACTCCGCACGTTCGGGCGGGTCCGAGCCCCTTCGGCGGCCTTACCTGGCGACTCCAGTCCGGGCCATTGTGCGCGCCCGTGTCGTGTGGTTGCTGGTCCTGGCCCTCGGAGCCACCCTCACCGTCCAGGTAATGGATACCTTTGAAGCCACCCTGGCCGAGCAGGTGGCGTTGTCACTGTTCATTCCGCTGCTGATTGGCACCGGAGGCAATACCGGAAACCAGGCCGCCACCACCATCACCAGGGCACTCGCCCTGGGAGACGTGCGGCCGCGGGACGTTGCCAAGGTCGTTGCGCGCGAGGTCCGTGTGGGCGCGGTGCTTGGCTTGCTGCTCGGCGGGCTGGGGTTCGCCATAACGTCCGTTATCTTCACCGTGCCGCTGGGCACCGTGGTGGGCCTGACCCTGCTGGGCGTGTGCACCATGGCGGCCGCAGCCGGAGGCCTCATGCCGCTTCTGGGTAAGGCCCTGAAAGTCGATCCAGCCGTGTTTTCCAACCCGTTCATATCCACTTTCGTCGACGCCACCGGGCTGATCATCTACTTCCTCATCGCGTCCGCTGTGCTGGGCATTTAGGTACCCTCTACACTCTCCACAGGACAGGCAGCGGGGAGGCAGGCATTTGATCGTGAAGCGGTTCGCCGTTATCGGCGGAGGCATCGTGGGCATCGCCCTGGCCCGGGCACTGGCCGTGCGCGGGCTTGGGGAAGTCACCGTCTTCGAGAAGGAAGCCCGGCTCGCCACCCATCAGACGGGCCACAACTCCGGTGTGGTCCACGCCGGCCTGTACTACCGGCCCGGCTCGCTGAAGGCGCAGCTCTGCGCCGAGGGCAGGCAGCGCATCCGGGACTACTGCCTGGAGAAATCCCTGCCTTACCGTGAGGTGGGCAAGCTCGTGGTGGCCGTGGATGAGGCGGACCTGCCGGCCCTGGCGGTCATCGAGCAGCGGTCCCTCGCCACCGGCGTTCCCGGGCTCGCCAGGATTGATGACCCGGCGAAGCTACGCGAAATCGAGCCCCATGTGGCAGGCGTTGCTGCCGTGCACTCCCCGCATACCGCCGTCGTCGATTACGCGGCAATCACCGAAGCCATGGCGCAGGACGTGCGTGCCTCCGGCGGCACCATCCTGTTGGGACAGGAAGTGACCGGACTCCACAGGGAAGGCACCCGGATCCGCGTTCAGACAGCGGTCTCCGAGCAGGTCTTCGACCAGGTGATCGCCTGCGCAGGCCTGCAGTCCGACGTCGTGGCGAGGCTGGCCGGCGCCGATCCTTCACCCAAAATCCTGCCGTTCCGCGGCGAATACTGGGAGCTGGCTCCGGAGCGGAGCCAGCTTGTCAACGGCATGATCTATCCGGTGCCTGATCCGGCCTTCCCCTTTCTGGGCGTGCACTTCACCCGCGGGGTCTATAACGACGTGCATGTGGGCCCCAACGCCGTTCCTGCCCTGGCCCGCGAGGGCTACAGCTGGGGAAAAGTCTCCGTCCGCGACACCCTCGAGTCGCTGCGCTGGCCCGGCGCGCTTCCGCTGGCGAAGCGCTACTGGAAGATGGGCCTCGACTCCGTGGGTGAATCACTGCTCAAACCCGTCTACTTCTCCCGCGCCCGCCGGTTCATTCCGGAGCTGAAACCCTCTGACCTCACTGCCAAGACTGCCGCCGGGGTCCGCGCCCAGGCGTGGGGGCGCGACGGATCACTTCTGGATGACTTCGCCGTAGACCAGAACGGGCCGGTGACGCTGCTGCGCAACGCCCCCTCACCTGCGGCGACATCGTCCCTCGCAATCGCCGACTATCTGATCGACAACTATCTGACCTAGGCAGCCCGCTCTTCCGCTGCCCGCCCATCGCCCTGTTCCAGCCCGCCGTAAGGGGCATAGGCTAGGGCGCAGCACCCCATACGCCGGACGGAAGGAAATACCCATGGAGTTGCGCCTGCTGGGCAACAGCGGAACCGCCGTGAGCAACTATGCGCTGGGCACCATGACGTTCGGCAATGAGACCGATGAAAAGACCTCCCATCGGATGCTGGACGACTATCTGGGCGCCGGCGGCAACTTCATCGACACCGCGGACATCTACAACGAAGGTGCCTCGGAAGAAATCGTCGGCAAATGGCTGCATTCAAACCAGACCGCCCGCAACACCGTGGTGCTGGCCACCAAGGCCCGCTTCCCCACCGGGCAGGACACTAACGACGCCGGGAACTCCCGCCGTCATCTGCGCCGCGCGCTCGAAGCCTCGCTGCGCAGGCTCGGCGTTGACCACATCGACCTGTACCAGCTGCACTCCTGGGACCCTCTGACGCCGCTGGAAGAGAGCCTCGGCTTCCTCCAGGACGCCGTCACCTCCGGGCTGATCAGCTACTACGGTTTCTCCAACTTCACCGGCTGGCAGCTCACCAAAGCCGTCTGGACGGCGAGACTCCGCAACTGGAACGGCCCTGTCACCCTGCAGCCGCAATACAACCTGCTGGAGCGTGAAATCGAATCCGAGATTGTGCCGGCTGCGCTCGACGCCGGGCTCGGGCTGCTCCCCTGGTCTCCCCTGGCGGGCGGCTGGCTCACGGGCAAGTACCATCGGGAAACCGTTCCTTCCGGCAACACCCGGGTGGGTGAGAACCCGGCGCGGCAGTTCCAGGGCTGGGACCTGCGCAGCTCCAACCCCCAGACGTGGGAAGTCCTGGACGCCGTCCACCGCATCGCCGCGGCCCACGATGCCACTCCCGCGCAGGTGTCACTCGCCTGGCTCGCGGGGCGTCCCGGCGTGACGTCAGTGATCCTGGGGGCCCGGACGCCGGACCAGCTCGAAGGCAACCTGCAGGCAGCACAGCTGGAACTAACCCCGGCGGAGATCCGGCAGCTGAATGATGCCAGCGCCCCGGCCGTGGGCAACTATCCCTATGGCCTTGACGGCCGGAACCAGCGGGCGCGAAAGCTCGGCTAGAAGTCCTCGGGACGCAGGTTCTGCGCCCATTTGCTGATTTCGGCGTCGTCGGGGGCTGCGGGCTCTTTGCCCTTCGCCTTTTCCTGCGGATTGTCCTTTCCGGCCGTCCCGGATTCGGAGGCCGCCGGGGAAGCGGCGGCACTGTGGGCAGCGGCGTCGCGGTCAGCAGTTTCCCGTCCGGCACCAGTCTGGTCCTCCGGCGCTTCGTCCGGTTCTGGGTGATCTGTCGAATCGGCAGGCGCGGGGCCGGACGCGTCCGGGACAGGAGGCTGCTCCGGCCGGGGACGGGTGAAGGGAACCGGGTGTGAGGCCATGGAGGCTACAGCCGCGCTGGCTGCACGCAGGCCGCATCCGGTGTTCTGGGCGTAGATCTGGATAGCGCGGATCGGCTGGCCCTGCGCAATCGCAGCGTAGACCTGCTGGTGGCCCTTCTCATCCAGCTGCGCCGCGGCCTCTCGCGCTGCCTCCAGCGACGTTCCGGCCGGGGTCCGGAGGCTCTTGGCAGAGCTCCCCGTACGGGACTGTGCCGGTTTCTCCGCTGCCGGGCGGCCGGCACGCGTGCGCTGGGCGCGTCCGACCAGAAAGTTCACGAGCACGATCGCAGCGACGAACAGGACAATGACCACAAACTCCATACCTTGATCCTAGCTTTTTCCCGGCACCCCAAGGGCCGCCGCCGGTATATTGGCGCGCAGGACACACCCCGCCCGCCGCTCAACCACGTAAGGACTCCATGAAAACCGAATCTGATCTGC
Source organism: Arthrobacter gandavensis (assembly GCF_039528575.1). NCBI lineage: Bacteria > Bacillati > Actinomycetota > Actinomycetes > Micrococcales > Micrococcaceae > Arthrobacter > Arthrobacter gandavensis. The sequence goes on along the minus strand of NZ_BAAALV010000005.1, from coordinate 182,276 downwards.
GGTCACTGCGCGTCACACACCGCGGTCCGGTGGCCGAGGTGCAGCTGCTGGGCCCCTCGAAGGGAAATGCCATGGGTCCGGACTTCTGGGCTGAGCTTCCCCGAGTCTTTGCGGAGCTGGACGCGAAGGAGGACGTCCGCGCCGTCCTCTTATACGGCTCCGGGGACAACTTCAGCTATGGCTTGGACTTGCCGGGGATGGAACCCGTGTTCCGCCCGCTCCTAGAATCCCGCGGGACGGATGCCCGGCTGCGCTCGGATTTCCGGCTGCGGATCAAGGCCCTGCAGGACGCCGTGAGTTCCGTGGCCCGCTGCAGCAAGCCAGTCGTGGCCGCTGTGGAGGGATGGTGCATCGGCGGCGGCGTGGACGTGATCACTGCGGCTGATATTCGGGTTGCGTCCCCGGGCGCCAGGTTCAGCATCCGGGAGGTCCGTGTGGGCATCGTTGCGGACCTCGGATCCCTGCAGCGGCTTCCGGGGATCATCGGCTCCGGCGCCACCAGGCACCTGGCGCTCACCGGAGAGGATTTCGACGCTGCCCGCGCACTCGAACTGGGCCTGGTCACTGAGCTGGCGGACGACGTCGTTGCGCGCGGGCGTGAGCTGGCCGCCCAGATCGCGGCGAACCCGCCGCTGGTGGTGCAGGGCGTCAAGCAGGTTCTAAACCAGGGCAGCGAGGCGGCGGCGCAGTCCGGGCTGGATTACGTGCAGGTATGGAATACGGCGTTCCTGCCCAGCCGTGACTTCGCCGAAGCCGGCAGGGCCTTCGCCGAGCGCCGCCCCGCGGTCTTCACCGGCGACTAAGCCCGGCCCGGAGCCACGTGCAAACATCCGACCATTAGGATGAAGGCATGGCTGTTACAGACGAAGCGATCACCAAGATCAAGGACATGCTCATCTCAGGTGAGCTCAAGGCAGGTGACCGGCTTCCTCCGGAGAAAGACCTCAGTGAGCGTCTGGGCCTTTCACGCAGTTCAATGCGGGAAGCGGTCAAGGCACTTGAACTGATCCGGGTGCTCGACGTCCGCCGTGGTGACGGTACGTATGTAACCAGCCTCGAACCGCAGCTGCTCACCGAAGCCATGGCGTTTGTGGTTGATCTCCACCAGGACAAGTCCGTGCTGGAACTGTTCGAGGTCCGGCGCATCCTCGAACCCGGCTCCGCCTCGCTCGCCGCCCAGCGGATCACGGAACCCCAGCTGGCAGAACTGAACGAAATAATCGAGACGGTGCAGGAAAACGCGTCCGTCGAAGACCTGGTGGCCCATGACCTGGCGTTCCACAGCCTGATCGCCAAGGCGTCCGGCAACTCCTATCTCGAGAGCCTCCTGCACGGGCTTTCCAGCAGTACCGTCCGTGCCCGCGTGTGGCGGGGGCTGACCCAGGACAAGGCGGTCACGGCTACCCTCGCCGAACATAACGCGATTGCAGCGGCACTCTCCCGCGGTGACGCCGACCTGGCGCGGGCGCTCATGACCGTCCACGTCAGCGGCGTGGAGAACTGGCTTCGACAGTCCCTCTGACCTAAGCCGCGCACGCCATCGACCTGGTGATACCGAGCCTACGGCCGCTCGATTGAATCCTCCAGCGGCGCCTCGGCATCTGCTTCATCCGCATCCGCCTTGCGCTTATCTGCACCCTTCGAGTCGGCGCCCTTCGCGTCGGCTACACCGTCATCGTCATTCTGCTTGTCGTAGGGCAAATGATCGTGGCCGCGCTCGGAGACCCCAGACGGCGCCGGCGTGACGACTACTGTGAGCTCTGAACGAGCCTGGGCGCGCTCCTCCCAGTACACGCCCATGCGGTGCTTGGCCGTGAAGTTAAAAGCGAAGGTATGCTCGCCTTCACTGAGCCCCTCAATAGGGATGGTGATATCGCCGTCGGTGTCCCCGGAGGCAATGACCGTACCGTCCCGCTCGAGAGTGTAGGTGCCGTCAACAGGAGTCTGGCCCAAGCCCAGGTCCCTGCCCACCGCCCGCAAATCAAAAGCCTCGCCGGGGGCAACCTCGGTTGGCCCATACAGCTCAGTGTCAGCCTGCAGCGGGATGGTCACCTTCACGGCGCCTTCGCCGGCCATCGGGCCGCGGCCAGTCCAGTCGTAGTAAGGCCGGGTGCCCTGCTCCAGCACAGTGAGCTGCGGGACGTCTGCGACCCAGCTCATACCGGCGCCGCCGCCGCTGCCCGCGCCGAAGCCCAGGCGCTTCTTGCCTGCGCCGCCCGCGGTGCCGCTGGCCGGCCACCCTCCGCCGCCGGCTCCACCGCCGCCGCCCGAGGTCAGAAAGCCGGCGCTCTTGCCGTCCTCGCCCGCCTTGCCGTAGCGCGCGAACGCGGGATCGTCCACGCCGTTCTTGCCGGGGTTGCCGGCGTGCTTGCCCTGGCCCCAGCCCGGTTGCTCACCCGAGACCGCGTCGCCGCCCGTGCCGCCGCGGTCGAAATCGTAGACGTCTAGCCGGAAATCACGGTCTCCGCCGTCTCCGCCGGCACCACCACCACCGCCCGCCACAGCGAGCAGCTCGCCGTTGAGCTTAAGCGCGGAAGCGCCGCCGCCGCCGTTTCCTACAGTTCCGCTCCTGCTCTTGTCGCCGCCCTTGCCGCCGTCGATGAATCCGAGGCCGGCCGCTCGGCCGAACCCCTCGCCCGATTTCCCGGCGTAGAGCGTCAGGGTGTCTCCGGGCGTCACGTCGAGCTGCAGCAGGTACGTCTGGCCCCTGCCGCCAGGGCTCGAGGTGTTGATGTACCCTCCGTCGCCGCCGCGCAGACCGACGAGGACCTCGGTGACACCGTATGGCACGACCCAGTCCTCGCCCTTGGGCTGGCTGAAAGTGAATACATGCTGGGACAGAGGCGCAGCTTGGGCGGCAGGTGCTGTGAGCACCGTGCCTCCGGCAAAGAGGGCGCTGACCATCGCAACAGCGCCGAGGCGACGAAGGATGCGAGCCGTGGAAGACTTAAAATTGGACATAGTCCATTTATACCGTGTTAGCGCTCTGACAAGTGAGAACACTCACACATTTCACGCATTCGTCCAGATTATCCGCCCCAAGTTTCCTGCTTCGTGGGATCAATAAAGAACCCCCGCCGG
>NZ_BAAALV010000005.1:1269-179172 GCF_039528575.1 Arthrobacter gandavensis | reverse complement strand
CAAGCTACCGCTCGATACCGTCGATAATCACGTGGATGGACCTCTCCGGGAGTCTCAGGATGTGCTCACCTGGAACGAAAGTGTCGAGGCTTTGCAGCTGCTCCCGCAGCTGCTGTGTGGTCTCGGGGTCGGCGGTAACCACCTCGACCTCTTCGATGTCGGTGTTCACCGGCAGATACATGTAGACCCCTCCGGCTTCCTCCTTGATCTCCACGTTCGAGATGTAGTCCTCGCCCGCGATCTCGTAGGTGCGAGTGCCGTCCCCGGCGCCGAGCCCTGCCCAGACCGCCCCACCAACGACCAGGGCCAGCATCCCGATGAGAGCCCCGCGGACCCAGACGCGGGAGGAAGCATGAGATCGGCGGGCCCGGCGGCCCCGCCGGGCCCGGGTGGTTTCACCCTTGGCCCCAGCGGCGGCTACCGGTGTGGGTTCTTCGTGCGCAGTCTTCATACTCGCTCCTCCTGCATCTCTTCTTCTTCCTTCATGCGGCGACGGGCTGCAGCCAGGAGCAGGATGCCGAGGCCACCGGCGCCCAGTGCGCCCAGGAGGAGCAGGGCGAAGCCCTTACCTCCGGTAAACGCCAGCGGGATTACCGCGAACGGGTAGTCCAGCTCACGATCCTCGTGCTCCTCAGCCAGGACTATCAGACCAGTCTCTTCATCAACCTCAACCAGTTCGGCGACCTTCGACTCGATCCAGCCGTTACCCCTGTCCGATGCGGTGACTGCGTCACCCAGGCTCAGACGGTGGCTGACGGGCGTGTGGGTCTCAGTGCGGTACTCGCGCGGCTTCAGGTAGCCGTCGTGGTCCTCACCCCAGTGGGTGGGTTCGACTACGAACTCGTAGCTGCCGTCGGCCTCGGTCTTGATCGTGTAGTTGCCGTTGAGGTCTGCCACCACGATCCACTCACCGTCGATCTTCTCAAGCAGCGTGACCTCGCGACCACCGAGAGTGCCCTCGCTGTCCTGCTGGATGCCGTCCTCGTTCTTGTCGACCCAGATGCTGCCGCCGATGACTGCCCGGTCAGCGTAGATCGTCAGACCTGCATCCATCTGGACATCGTCGCGCTGCGTGAGCGGGTCAGCGACACCGTTCACGTGCTCGATGATCGAGAAGACGTGGCTGACGCCGGTGTGTGCACCGCCGAACTCGGCAGCTTCCGTGATCACGTCGCTGTCGATGAGTTTGTCCCCGCCCACGTTCACCGGCGACCACAGCTGGTTGCCCAGGCGTTCAATGGTCACACGGTACTCACGTGCCTGCATGAACTCAGGGCTGCTCTCGTCGAAGTGCATCGGCTCAACCACGAAGCGGTAGTCGCCGTTCTCGTCGGTCATGTCGGTGACGTCCTTCGAGTCACCGGCCTTGACCCATGCGCCATCCACGAGCTCCCACAGGACCACGGTGTGGCCGGCGAGAACCTTCTCGCCTTCCTCGCGCAGGCCATTGGCATTCGCGTCGTCCCACATTTTGCCGCCGATGACGACCCCGGGCTCAACGAGACCCAGGTCCACATCATCGTGCGTCAGTGCTTCACGGGTGTCCACGGGCAGGATCTGACCTTCGACGGGCCTGGCCAGCGTGTAGACATCCGATACCGCGGTGAAGGTGCCATTACGGCCGGTCTCAACGAAGTCGCTGTCGGTTTCGTCAGCTCCCTGGTTGTGTTTGGTGATCGCGAGCCACAGCGGGATCTCGGTCACAACCACGCGGTACTGGTTAGCAGCACCAGCTGCGTCGTTGTAGATCGGCAGACCCTCGAAGCGGTACTTGTTCACACCGGTCTGGGCTGCAACGTCGGTCCAGTCGGCGCCGTTGGTGCTGACCTGCAGAGTCGCGGTGAAGCGCTCTGCTGCCAGGCCGTCGCCAACCTTCTGTCCATCTGCCTTCGTGTCGATGAACACTTCGCCGGCGATAACACCGGTTGCGTGCTCCATCACACCGAGGTCGATGGTCACGTTGTCCACCGCACGCAGGAACTGACCGTCCTGAACAGCCATTGTGATCAGGTTGTCCAGACCGCCTTTCTCGTTCATGGCGCCGTTGAGGAAGAAGTCGGAGTCAACCTCGCGGTCATCCCCCTCACGCGACGGAGCGAAAGTGTATCCGGCCGGCAGGCCGTCCACGATCACCTGGTAGGCGTACGCCGTACCCGTCTCAGCGTCACCCGCGAAGGCCGGAACCTCGTTGAAGTAGTAGAGGCCGTCAGCCTGCGAGGTGGTGGTCATGACGAAGCCGTCATTCTTCACCCACTTGCCGTCAACGAGCTCGTACTGCTCGAGCTTCAGCTCCTGGCCGTCGAGACCGGGCTCGCCAGGTTCCTGGATACCGTTGCGGTTCTTGTCGTCCCACACGAGGTTTCCGATCACACCGGTGTTGCGGTAGTCGTAAAACCCGGCGTTCACTGCCTGGCGGTCAGCGAACTTGGTCTCGTAGAGGTTCTCCAGATCGAAGGCGAACAGGTTCGTGCGAACGATCAGGCCGTTCCCAACCTCACGCAGGGTCACGTCGTTGTCATCAACACGGGTGAACGGGTTCTCCGCGTGCGTGATGGGCGTGACGGGCAGTTTCTTGTCGTAGGTGCCATCGGGGTGAACAACCTCGACGTAGAACTGGCCGGGGCGTGCGAGGACGGGGAAGGTGTACCGGCCCTTGGCGTCCGAGACAGTAGTCATCTCGTCGCCGTTTTCGTCGAGCACCGTCTCGCCCTTGGCGTTCTTCAGGGTGACCTTGAAGTTCGGCAGGCGATCCTCGCCGGACTGCATCACGCCGTCACGGTTCTTGTCGTTCCACACAGTTCCACCGAAGTCGAACAAGTGGCCAACACCGAGGTCGAAGCCCATACGGGTGTCGTCCGCAGTCTCCTGTGTGACCGTACGTACGTCGGTCACTGCAACGAGTGCAGACACGTCGTGCGCAACCTGCACGTCTGCAGCCTCACCCGGGAGGAACGTGGTCACGTCCGCACCGGAGATCATCTTCTGCGTGGTCACCGAGTAGCCGTCGTACGCCTTCGGTATTTCGAACATCACGCGGTACTTACCGGGGGTGATGTTGGAGAACACGTAGTAACCGTTCCAGCCGTTGATGTCGGTACGGGTGGTGGTCACCACCGGGCCGTCAGATTCCATCTTCTGGCCGATCTCGTCAACGAAGACCTCACCGGTTGCATCGTCAATGACGAGCCACTGGTTGCCGACCTTCTTGATCGGGTTACCGAGGTAGTCCACGTTGTAGCCGTTCGGGCTCAGCAGGGTGACCTTGACCTGGTTGATGCCAGCATCGTCGATGTCGCCGTCGAAGTCGATGTCCTTGGCGGGCTTCAGCAGTTCGCGGCCGTTCACATCGGTGATGATCTCGCCCTCGTTCTGCTCGGCGTCGAAGTTGGCGTCGTGCCAGACGTAGTTACCGATCGAGACCTTGTCCGCCTTCTCGGTCACGAAGGTGCCGGCATTGTTCGATTCCTGCGGCTTGAAGTTCTCCTTGAGCTGCGTCGCAGCGAACGAGTTCCACTGAGCCACGTCATCAGGCTTGGCGTCGGCGTCCCAGGCCTCCAGGAACGCGGGTGCGTTGAGCGGCGTGCTCATGCCGTACGACAGGGTGAGCTTGCTCTGACCGGGCAGAGTCTCGCCTGCGTTGTTGAACAGCATCAGCAGCGACTGGGCCTTACCCAGCAGCGACGGGTCTGCAGCAACAGCAGCCTTGAAGTCAGCCAGCGAGACAAAGTGCTTGTCGCGCTCGGCCGAGGCAGCTCCGCCCACACCCATCGAGTCGTAGAACTCCTGGGTGCTGACCACACTTGCCGGCAGCAGCTCAGCCTCAACGACCTTGCCGCCCTGCCTGGTGAACGGCCCCACGTACATCGTGTAATCACGTGCACCGTAGGTCTTGTTCAGACCACCTTCTGCGGTCAGCTTGAAGCTGTCCAGGTTCAGGATCGACGAGCCGTGCGAGTTGCGCGCCACACTCTCGTTCATCACAGCGTGGTCGCCGTCGTAGGGCAGCACGTCATAGATGATCGGGAACGGGTACGGGGTTTCGCCCTTCTCCTTCGTGTTGTCGATCGTCAGGGTGTAATTGAAGTCCCCGCCCTCACGAACAGGCGTGATCCGCGGGTGTGCGGTTCCGGCGAGGTTCAGGTCAGAGTAGGCGACCTTCCGCTTGCCGAAGTTGTCGTACACCTCGTACTCGAAGAGGTTTCGGTCGGTGAAGACCAGGCGGTCGTTCCGCAGGTTGTTGTCATCGAGGTCGTTGCGGTCAGTCTCGTAACCGAGCGTGTTCGAACCGTTCCAATCCGAGTTGAGCGGCTGCACGAGGCCGGTGTTGTTGGTCGTGTAGACGCGAGACTTGGTGTCCTCGCTCGTCGCGCCCGGGGTATAGGTGTCGATGAGGCCGATGAAGTCGATCACGATCTTGTCACCGGGCAGCAACTGGCCCTCGAACCAGATGGTCACCACGTTGCGGTCCATGCCGTCCCACTCACCGGCATGGATACGCGTGTGAGTAAGGTTCGATTCGGATTGCTTGACGGTGCCGTCTGCGGCCACGATCTTCCAGGTCCACTTGAATGCATCAGACTCACGGTTTGCCGTGGCGTTCTTCTGCAGCGGGCCCTTGGAGCGGTGAGCGTCATTCAGCGGGCTCGTTTCGTCCACCTCGTCGGCGGGCACGTAGACCCAATCGTCTTCACTGCGAACGGTCATCACGCCAGGCAGCTCAAACGTTACCTTGGGGTCGATGAGCATGTCCTCGGAGTAGGTGATCGACTCTTCCTCGTTCCACATGGTGTCGTCAGCGTTCACGACCTCACCGCGGAACTTCAGGTGGGAAGACGACGACGGGTTGATGGCCATGTTGTCCGACCATCCCCAGCGCTGATCTTCCGGCTTGGCTCCGTCGTAGCGGTAGTAGAGAGCGTCGTGGAAGACGTTCACTACCGGACGAGCGGGCGTGAGGTAGGAGCGGTTCTGGTCATCATCCAGTTTCGCCATTGCGTCTGCGACGTAGTTACCCCACAGCTCAACGGTGTCGTAGATGAACATCGTCTGCTTCTCATCCGAGGATGCACGCATGTTGATCTTGATCGCAGCGTCGGTGACGCCGGCACCGAAGATGGTGACACCCTTGTTCTCGGGGTCAGTCTCCGTCACGTCCTGGTTGCCGGCCTTGCCCGCGTCGGCATCAACAGCCAGGCGGGTACCCGTGGGCACGAGGTAGTCATCGTCGATCGATCGAACTACTACACGAACCTGACGGAGGTCGCGAACGAGATCCGGGTCCACTGCGATGGTCTTGTTCTCGTAGATGCTCTGCTTGCCGAGCGAGACCCACTCATCGGTTGCGTAGCCGGTTGCAGGGTCAACGTGTGAGACGAAGACCTCGGACTCGAACACCTGGTCAACGGTCTTACCGTTGCCCTGGATGTGGGCAACGACATCAGCGGGGATCTCCCACTTACCGCTGGACACAGACAGCACTGCAGCGTCGATCTTGTACTTCGTTGCAGGGTGGTTCGGATCATTGGATTCCGGCGTCGGCAGGTTGCTGTCGATGGCCATCTCCCGCAGGCCCGAGCCGGTGTTCTTGGCGTGGGTCACCAGGTACTCGATCGTGTCCGACGCGTTGAAGTACGGGTCGCCGATGGAGCCGTTGGTGTATTCCATACGCGGACGCGTGGTGTTGACGCGCACCTCACCCTTGGGCTTTGCAATCTCGAAGGAAGCATCGTTCTGGGCCAGGAAGCTACCCACCTTGCCGTTACCGTCCATGTCCCCGGTGGCTAAAGTTTCGGTCACGAGCTTCGCGTAACGGATGGGCTCAAGCGGCTGCACGACGAAGTCGTCCTTACTTGCGCCCTCGGGCAGAAGGGTCAGATCGTCCGAGATGAGCGAGATGTAGGTGTCGACCTTGAAGTCCTCGGCCGCCCACTTACCGCCTTCGGCCTCGTCCTCACGGAAGCCGTCAACCAGCTTGTACTCCTGCAGCAGCGTGAAGCGCTGATCCGACTCGAGGCGCCCCGCTGCGGTTTCGGCGTCGGGCGCCGGCGGCGTCACGATCCAGCGAACCACCTGGCGCGCAGACCAACCCTTGATGCGCTCGTCCTCGGTCACTGCCTTCACGGTGTAGCCGGCAGCTTCGAACGCCTTGCGGTCCATGATCGTGTTACCGACCTTGATACGCACATCCCCGGTCTTCTCCGCGAACGATGACACATAGGAAGTGAAGATGAAGCGCGAGTTGTGCACGGTGCCGGTGCTCAGCATCCGGCTGTAGTCGCTGCCTGCACTGTCCGGCTTGTTGTACGCCTCGGTCGATACCCAGAACTTCGCCGCGGCACCCAGCAGGGTGACCTCGTTCGATGCCGCGTCGGCGTAGGGGCCGATCTTGGTCTCGTTCACCACGGACGGGAAACGCATCACGATACGCGTTCCACCGTAGGCGCCGTAGTTGGTTGCCGACTCCTGAACCGTCTCGGGGAGCAGGGTCGAGCCTGCAACCTTCCACGAACCACTGACATGCAGGGGCACCTCGGTGTCCCGCTTGTAGGTCTTCGTCTCCGAGATCAGCGATTCGGTGATGTGGTTCACGCCGTTGGTGCCGATGCTGTCCAGGCGGCGGGCGTCAGCGCTCGGGTTCTGCACGTACGAACCGGTCTTGTACATCCCCGAGACGATCGGCTCGAAGACGTCGGCCTCCGAGTTGGCGAAGATCATAATCTCCTGGAACTTCGTCTCGTCGGACAAGGACTCGTCCGTGCCGTAAGGAGGCATGTCGATCACCGTGGCGCGGGGTGACACGGTCAGGGACTGGCCGTACTTGATGCTGTGCAGGATCTGCTGGGCCTCGGGCGTATCCTTCGCGGTGAAGTGCAGCACGAAGCGTTCGCCCTGCTCGCTCTTGACGCGCTCGACACGCAGGTTCAGGTGCTCGGCCACATCGACCACAGGCGTCGTGCTGTTGTAAGCCACGTCGCTGATGTGAGCGGTGAACGCCACATCCTGCTGGTTCTCCACCTTGCCCGTGTAGCGAGCAATGGTGCCGTCCTCGAGGATCGGGACGATACCGAACGGCATCGACACGGTCACGGTCGGCTCAAACCACGAACCACGGGCACCGCCCTTGGTCTGGGGTTGATGAGTCAGCTCGTCGAGGCGGTTGCCCGAAGTGCCGTGGTAGTCCTTTTGAGTCTCAATCTGCTGGTTCTCCACGGTTGCGTGGATGGTCAGCTTCTCGTGGAGCTCAGTCGTGAAGTCCTGCACCGTCGAGTGGTATCCCGTGAGGTAGCTGTCCTTCGAGATGTCGTTCCACACGCGCAGCGCCGGCTTGCGCATGACCATCTGGTCACCCGTCACCAGCGCCGGCTTCTTGTCGGTCGCAGTGGCGGTCGCCTGTGCATTCAGGCCGCGGATGTACATGCCGTGAGGCTCGAACGAAGAGTAACTCGTATACCCGCTGGTACCCCAGTGATACCAGCTGAGGTCCGCCAGGTCGATGCCGGGCTTGATGCCGTCGTTCGGCCAGGTGTTCGGGTTGTAGGAGTTCGGGTCCTTGTGCAGGGCACCGTACTCCTTGGTGTAGAGCGCGAGGTACTCTTCGGCCGCGATGGTGCTCACGGTCAGCTGGTCGAACCAGTAGCGCTGCGAGCCGTTGACGACGAGGGCCTGCTCGTCGACACGAACCTTCACATCGACGTACTGGTACTTCGCCTTTTCGGTCGTGGCTGCGGCGTTGAACATGCCGTTCAGCACACCTGCAACCTTGATGCGGAGCACGTAGGGCACCTCGTTCTCGATGGTGGTGCCATCTGCGTCGAGGTTCTTGAAGGTGCCGGCTTCCTGGTTCTGGCGCGGAGCACGGTAGCCCTTGTCGTCCTCGGGCGTCTGCAGGACATCATAGGTATGGGCAATCGTGTTGCCGAAGCCGTCGAATGCGGTGATCCCGATGAGGTTGCCATCGTCATCGAACGGATTGAACCCGACCGGCAGGATCTCGGTGTACTCGATGCCGCTTTCGACCGCGCGGTCACCCAGGTTCGCTGCGTGCAGACGTGCGGTGACGATCTCGTCCAGCTCAACTGCGTAGCTGTAGTTGTCAGCGGTGTACTCCGTCACGCTCACCGGCGCCCGAAGATCCCCGTCGTGCTCGATGAAGTTCGCGTCTGAGACACCCGATGCCGTCGTGCGCTGCACCCTGGGAAGCAGTTCGCTGGCGCCGTAGAGCCATGCACGCTTCAGCTGCAGGTTGTCGTGTGACCACAGGATGCGCTCGTCATGCGTGACGGCACCATCATTCACACGGGCCGGCTGCAGGTACGCAGAGATGTCACTCTGCTCACCGCTGCCAATACCCTCGTACAGCTTGTTCCCAGACTCCTCCCGCAGGTACACCCGGTCAGCGACCTGGCTGTCCGCCGATGCATCGTAGTAGGTGTCATGGGTGTCCGACCGGCCGTCCTGAACACGGCGCTCCCGAGAGTCGCCCGAGACCCACGAGCTGGACTGTGCCAGGAACTCAGCAGGAGTCTGCTCGAAGCTGCGCGTACCGCTGAAGCCGGCGTCGTGCAGCAGGGCAGCCATGTCCATGTCGTACGTGTGGGCGTTCCGTGAGATGGGGTCTTCGTTGCCGTACCAGCCGAGGAACGGTGCGAACACCGGACGTCCGTCTTCGTAGGTCGCGAACGGCAGCTTCTCCTCGCGGATCTTCGCGTCGTACATGACCTCGATGCGCTCACCGCGGCCGAGATCGCGGGCGAACTCGTAGGTGAACAGCTGGAACTTCACGTCAGCGGCGGGGTTTGCGCCCTGGTTGGTGGGCTCGGTTGCCGAGATCTTGCCGGAGCGGTCCACCTGGACACCACCCGCAAGCGGAATGTCGGTGAACTTCTGGTTTCCGCCCACGTCCTTACCCGAGATCGACTTCACAGTGACGCTCGGGAGATCGTAGTCAGCGATCTCGTTGCCGTCGATGTCGTAATGCTTGATCACGAGCTTGCCGGCAGCCACAGCTGCAGCCACATCGAGCTCACCATCAGTGACGAACTTGTCGAGCGAGTTGATGATGTACTCGGGCACCTTGTCGTAGATGACCGGGTCAATAACGGGAGCCTTGCCGAGACCGGTGTTGGTCGAGGCGGGGGTGTTCTCGTTACGCGCGGTCAGCTTCAGGAACACATCATCACCGGCGAGGTAGTTGACCTTACCCGCCTTGGTGTTGTCGTACGGTGCGCCGGCTTCCGGCTTCGTGTCGAACGACTGCAGGTTGAACTCAACCTGGGGCAGACCCTTCCAGATGACGGCTGAGTCAGTCTCAGCAGCCTCGTACAGTGCCACTGCGGGGTTTCCGTCAGTAGCGCCGTCGTGGTGCGTCAGGCCGATCTCCGCACTCGAAGTGATGGTCGAGCTCTTGGTGGACCCCCCGCCGGAGTTCTGCCACCAACCGGTGCCGACGATCTCGAACGACGGAACGGTGAAGTCCTTACGGTCCTTGTCGTCGCCGACGTAACCGGGCACGATGCCGTAATCAATGCGGATGCTGTTGATGTCCTTCAGCTCGTGCTTGTCAGCATCGAACTCCACGTACTCGCCGCCGACGAGAACCGTCAGCTTGGGTGCGGGGAAGCCATCCGCGTGGGCCGGCTTCGGCAGTTCAGTGAGCTCGAACCCGCGGGCACGGGTATCGAAGGTAACGTCAACAACCATGTGGGTGTTGTGGTGACGGATCTGGTTGCTCATCTTGTCGACGGTGATCGTCATCGGAGTCCCCGAAAGGCTCTCCGCGCTGAAGTTCGTTTCGATGTCGATGGCGGTCGGGTTCGCGTACGTGTACGTCGCAGCCAGACCAACGCTGTGCTCGCCAAAACCGTCCTGGTTGTAGTCAGCCTCGCTTCCGGAGGACTCGCTCACACCGTTGCCGGAGACAGCGGAGTGGTTGAAGTTCTCCAGGTGGTGCTGCATGCCAGGGGTGGCGTAGGCGCGGATGGTGACCGACTTGTTCTGTGTTGCCGCGAGGTCATCGCTGTAGTCGTTGATCGCCTCGTACTCAACGAACACCCACACCGACTCTTGCTTGGGCAGAGTCAGGTTGAACTGAACTGAACGGGATTTCTCCTGGTCGTTGGTGTCCAGGAAGGTGAAGTTGCTGTCCTTGAGGTCGTAGCTGGTGCGGCCCAGTGCGGCAATCGCGTCATGCAGACCCTGTGCCGAGTCCTTGGTGACAACCTCGATACCGGTGATCTTCATGCCCTGGGGCGCGGTGAAGTGCGCCGAGGGATCGAACATCGCATTGCGGTTCTCAGCATCGGCTGCAGCCGAGTTGCGGATCTCGTAGAGCACCTTGGCGGTGTCCTGTACAACCATGTCCGTAGTTGCGACCTGCTCCTTGGTGTCAGCGTCGTAGGGGAAACCACCCTTTGCCAGGGTGAGGTCCTCGTTCAGCTGTGCGCCGCGGAACTGCATGTCCACCGTGCGGTGGTGGACCGTGGGGGCGTTGCTGATCGAACCCTTGCTGAGGTCAGGGTGGTTACCGGCGTTGCCGCTGTTGGCAGCATTCGCCCACAGGCCCTGCGGGGTAACGAAACCCGTACCGTGAACCGAGAACGAACCGGTGCGGTGCGTCCCGGCGGTGACACGTTCGCCGTCGCCGCGACCTGCGGGCTTGGAGTCCCAATCCTTGCGCTCACCCGTCCAGCCGTCGATCGCCTCGTCAACCCAGTCACCGGTAATGGTGATGTAGTCGCCGTCGATCATGCGTTTGGGCAGAACCTTCTCAGCCTCAAGATCCTGGGCGAGCGAGCCCCACATACGGACACCGGGCTTGGCGGCCGCGAAGTCAACACTCACCTTGGTGATGCGTCGAACGTCGAGCTTGGACTCCCCGCCGGCGCCCACGTTGAGCGTGGTCGCCGCCAGGATGCCAGCGTCGAACAGTGCGTCCACGTCGAGGACGTAATCGGTGCCGTCGAGCTTGAACACGGCGAGATCGAGAACAACGTCGCCGCCGGGCTGGCTGACAGTGACCTTCTTGGCCTCCCAGTCGCCGCCCTTGAAGATGGCCGCGGGGATGCGGATCTCCTGTGCACGGTAGGCGCTGTCCAAGTTCACGTCCATGGTGAACGCCGTGATGTCAGCTTCCGAGTTATTCGTCATACCTGCGTACAGGGTCGAGGTGTTAGGGGTGATGCCGTCGGTGCCGTAGTCATACAGCGAGAGCTTGTCGAACTCGAGGTCCATGGCTGCGCCGAGCTTCGGCGTGTAACCGGCGAGAACACCGGTACTGGTGCTCACGAGCTTGCGCTCACTGTCGTTTGGCTCACGGAACAGCTCGGTCTTACCGGTCAGGTCCTTGTTGCCGTTGACGATGCCGCCGACGCGCACGTCGATCTCATTCAGGTTCGCGCCCAACGTGTCCTTCTGGACACCCTGCAGTTCAGTGGTGTTGTCACCGAAGCCGTCGATCTCCTCGAAGGTTGCTTCGAAGTGGGTCGGGTACACGCCCTCGCCGAGTGAGACCTCGTAGAGGCCGGCGCTGACCTTGTGGAAGCCAACAGGTTTTTCGCTGTTGTATTTCACCACGAACGAACCGTGTGCGATGAACTCAGCACGCTCCGCCTCGTCCAGCTCGATGTTCACCTTGGTGTCACCCGCGGTGTTGATCATTAGTCCGGTGAGGTACTTCAGGGTGCTGGTGTTCTCGAACGTGATGTGCGTCGGATCCAGGTTGAAGTCAGCGTCCTTGTCAGGGGTCGCCGGGTAGGTGAACTTGTACGCCAGCTTGTCGTGGAACGTGGCCAGACCCTGGTTGTAGTAGCTCATCATCCACTCGTCCGATTCAGTGTGGACCGGGACGTTGATGTCTGCGCCGTGCGGCCAGTGCCAGCCGCCGTAGTACTGGTTCGCCACGTTCCATACGCTTGCGAGGTAGTTGCCCTCGGTGCCCATCGTGACCACCTTGCGCTGCAGCGAAACTGCATCCTGCGCACCGGTCTCGGCCTGTGCGAACGGGTAGTGCACCAGCGAGTACACCGGGGTTGGGATGTGGCCGCGCTTGATCGGGTACTTCTTGCCGAAAGTGTCTTCCACCTTGGCGGTGGTTGCCTTCTTGCCCTCTTCCGAGGTCTCGAAGAAGCGGCCCATGTACTCGATCACGCGGCTGGTGGTACCCGAGAGCTCCGGGACGGAAGCCAGGTCCTTGCGCTCGAACTTCAGCGACACAGAGACACGGCTGACCGGCTGGTCAGGAACCACATTGTCCGCGAACGGATCCTTGTAGTAAGGGTGGTTCGCCTCTTCAGTCGAAGCCTTGGTTTCGAACAGTGCGGCGCCGTCATTCTTCGGGTCGGCAGTGTTGATGCGCCAGTACTTGGCTCCCTCAGTGGTGTTCTCCACCCAGTCCGAAGCGGGAACGGTCTTCCACAGCTGCTCTTCGCCATCCACCATGCGGAAGATCTGCACGTCCTGGATGTAGGGCTTCAGGTCTTCGCGGATCTTGACGTAGTAGGTGTCGAACTGCTCGTGAGGCAGGTTCACGTCAATGACCGTCGTCTGGTCATTGTTGTTGGTGAGACCGCCGGGACGGTACATCGAGGCAGCGAAGCCACCCAGGGTCTTGTAACCCTGATCCAGCGTGTAGTCGGTCATCGTGCAGTTGTAGTAGCCACACGAGCGCTGGCGGTCGACCCACTGGTCGTAGGTGCTGCCTGCGCCTGCGGACTGGGTGACCTGGTTCACGCCTTCGATCTCAACCGTGGTGCGGGTCTCTGCAACCTCGATGCGGTGCGTCGCGGAAACCGTCTTGCTCGCCACGTACGGGTCCTGCGGGGTGCCCTCGAACTTGGCCAGCAGCCGCTGGCTCGCACCCATGTCCAGCTCGGAGTCGTAGTCGATCGTCACAACGGGGATAGCCGCGCCGATGTTCAGGTTCTTACCCGAGATCACGATCTTCGCGATGTTGTCGAGGGTGATGTCCTTGTAGTCCACCGCAGGAGTGGTGAACTTCTGCTCGTTGCCCTCATCGTCCACGAACGTGATGACGATGCTGGTGCCGGCTGCCAGGAACTCCTCGCTCAGCTTGAGCTTGTTGTCGATCAGGATGCCGCTGGAGTCCGTAGGCTCAGCGGGCATCTTCGAGGGTTCTGCCTCGGTGATCGTGTAGGTGAACTCAGGTGCGTTCACGCCGCCGGTGCTGAGACGGTACTCAGCGCTCACGGGAACCTCGTACGGAATGTACGTGGGGTCGTTCGTGCGGCGGTCACCGTAGATACCGACGATCGACGTGCTCGGGTTCAGGTCAGCAGGAAGCTGGATGCGGATGTGACCTGTCGAAGCAGATGTGTTGGTCTTGTTGAACGGTTCCGGCTGGTAGGTCTCCGTCTTCACGGAAACGGTGTGCGAGGTCTTCAGGCCTGCAGATACCTTGCCGACCACGTCAATGAAGTTCCGTGCACCGTTGGTGTTGAACTCACCCGTCTCAACGACGATCCTGGCGAAACCTTCGGGGAGGGCAACCTCAATCGCCTGCGTGAGATCCTTGCCCTCCAGGTCGACCGGGATCTCCGTGCCGTCCAGGGTAACGATCTTGATACGCACGTCTTCTGCGCTCGAGAAGAGTTCGGGCTTGATGACGAGCTTGGCGTCCTTGATGGCTTCCAGAGTGGTGGTGTTCACCGTAATGGTGGTCTCGGAAGTCTCGGCCTCGTTGTTGTTCGTGCCGAAGTTGAAGCCAAGGGTGGCTTCGTTGTCCCATGCCACCGTCTGCGGGTAGGTGCTGTTGGTGCTGCCGTTGCCGTTGATGGTGACACTGGTGCTCGGGATGACCTCGGTGGGGAGGATGACGCGGAACGAAGCGTCACGCTTGACCGTGTGGGGAACCTCCGCGTAGGTGGTTTCCTGCGTGTAGTCCTCGTTGTTCGCGTACTTCTCAAGGTAGGTCGTCACCGCCGGGAAGGTCATCGTCTTGACCTCCATTGCCGTGCCGTGCACCTGAATCGCGAAGGGGACGCCCTGGCCGGGGTTGATGCGACCGGCGAAGTCCTCGAAGTGGAACTTCTTGTCCCAGTTCTTTCCCTGCAGCTCAGAGACGTCAAAGACGGCCTTCATCTTGCCCGGGTTCTCGGGGTCAGCGACAGCGTTGACCTTGAGCTCGCGAGTGATGCTGACGGGTTCTTTCCGGTCGTTCTCGTAGCTGTACTGGTAGCGCAGCGTAGCGTTCTCGAACCGCTCGGCATCTGCCTCGTCAAAGAGGTACACGACCTCGTTAACGTCAAAGTTCTCGGCCGAGGTGTACTCGATCGAGGGGTTCCACACCGGAGCGTTGCTGGTGTTCCTGAAGCCGGCAAGCTCGGTGTAGGTGTCCGTCCCGTAGACGGCTTCAGCCTTCTCCGGCTTGTGGGTGAAGTCGAACCCATAGGAGGGGTTCAGCACCTCCCGCACAGCGGTCTTGGTCTTGGTCCAGTTGCTGCTCTCACCCAGGACGATGTTGGTGATCGCGTCAACGTAGAAGTTGGTCGGGATGTTGGGGAATCCCTGGCGGCTCATGGGAAGCGAAACCATGTAGATGCGCTCGGTGCCCGGCTTGACCTGCTGGCGGTTCTCACCGTTCTGGCGGTCGAGGGTGATCATGCCGGCACCGGTGTAGATGTAGGGCAGCGGGTCACCGAGACCGGTCGCGCCGTCCCAGGTGTGGCTGTAGATGTCGGTGATGTCGTAGATGAGCACACCGCCCTTACCGGGGACACCAATGAACTGGCCTTCGGTGTAGTCAGCGTCATCGTTGAAGGTGGGTTCTCCACCGGGGTTGTACGACCAGCGGTTGATATCGGCGGGGATGATGCCGTTGATGTTGTCGGTCGTGTCGATGTCGAAGTTGACCGAGTACGCCTCAATGTTCGAGGCAGGGTTCGTAGAGGTGTTCTGCAGCTTGTAGATGTAGTCGAAGTACTGGAAGCGATCCCACATCGGCACAGAGGTCGATCCGCCGTTCGCCGCAAACGCGGTGAACTGCGGCTCCCACTGAAGGTCAGTAGCGATGACCTGGACGTGGGAATCAACGTCGTCGCGGCCAAGGGTCTCCCAACCCTCGCCTTCGCCGTTGTACTGCTCGTAGGTGACGTAACCGTGCACGTCGAACGCGGTTCCCTCAGGGACACCGCCGAACGGACCGTCAGTGCCGTCGTTGTAGGTGCTGAGGAACAGGTCAAACGCAGGGTTTACACCGGCTTCAAGATCACCGATGTACTCAAGAACGATCTTGCCGCCCTGCGAGACAGTGCCATTGGGAGTAGCCCAGCCACCGCCGGCGCTGACGCGGCCTTGGAGACCCATAGCCGTGGGCGCTGCATCGCGATCCACGATCTTCCAACCGCCGCTGCCGTCCTGCTCCAGGGAGGGCATGAACAGAGTCACGGTTACCTTGCTTGTGGCACCCGTCGAGTAACTGGGTACGAGTCGGTAGTTCAACCGCGCTTCCTGCGCGGACGTCATGATGACCGACTTGGAGGTGAGGAGGCCAGGGCTGCCCTCCACCACGGTTCCGTTGAGGGTTATCGAGGGGGATCCCCCTGTGTTTGCAGCCGCCAGGTCACTTGTGGTGACCACGTCTGTCGCTGCAATGGTCATGGCGAGCAATCCCGCCATTATTCCAGTGAGGATCCGTGTGAGCTTCACGAATGGCCTTCCCATAATCGGTGCACGACGAAATGCGCCCAAATAACTTGATGACTCAAATCTATCGCCCTCAGGCCAGAAAATGCTGATTTATGAGTAAAAAATGGGGAACCCCACCGTAAACTTGCGGCGCCAATTGGACCAATGACCAGCCGGAGGCGTATATGCGTACCGTCAACCCAAGAACGTCACGGCAGCGGCCTCAGCAGGCATCGCCACGGTCACCTGCGGGGACGAAGACCTCGGCGGTGCATCAAATGTTGGTAAGGGTTATGCCCGGGCTGACGCAGTGCCCTGAAGCCTCGCCGGCGAGACCGCGGCTCCCTGCTGAGCCTCGTACCAGGCAACAATGCCTCTCCTGCCGCGCACCTCGAGCTTCTTGGCGATACGCGCCACAGAGCTCTCCACGGTTCGCACCGAAACAGACAGCCGGTCAGCGATCTCCCTGTTACTCGCACCCGTAACAACCTCACGGATGAAATCCCACTCACGGTCGCTCACGCGCACACCCAGAAAACGGCGGTGGGAGCGCAGCTGGAACACGGCCGGAACCCGCCGCTTCAAATCTCGGACACGGAGCTCGAGCGCCGCAGCCGCAGCGTCATCTTCTGCTGCCGGTTGGAAGTCCAGCACATTCTCGAGCGTCGACATCGTCCATCCAGGGAGCCCCATCGCCTCAAGCTCGTCAGCCAGTTGAACCAGCTTGTTTACATCCCTGTCCACCATCGCTGTGAAGTGCCCCGTATCTACGGCCAACAGATGACCATCGACCTGGGAGAACCTCTCACGATCCTGCCCCAGCAGCTCCGGATGAAACGACACCTCCTGAGAGAAGAGATAACACTGCACCGCAGCCACGCGGGCACCTCTCGCCCAAAGCCGGTCACCAGCGGAACGGAGCAACCGTGCGCTCTCACTGACCGACCCTTCATGCACCAGAAGCCTGGCGCGACCAAGATCCCGCTGTTGATGGAGAAGGCCACCGTCGGTCACCTTCATCTGGTCCATCTCGGCGATATAACGGCGCGCCAAGCAGGCATCATCCCGTACTAGCGCCACGAGAACCGCGGTATTCAAAATCCCCAGCTGGAACACTCCGGGCAGCGCAGTATTACCGACACCAAGAGCAGGGCTCAGTATCTCTTCCAGACCGTCCCAGTCATCGAGATACAGCAGCGCCATACACGCCAGCCAGCCGTAGGCCCGCATGATCGGTATGTCGAGGCCCTCCACCGCCTGCAGGAACTTCGTCCGCGCAAACCCCGCCACCTCCTGGATATGACCCTCGTAAAGGTCGAGCAGCTTTTCTAAAAACTCCATCTGAAGCGGTATCAGCCCCGCCGGTGCGATTGAGATGTCCGCCAGGTTTTTCCTGGCCTCGGATGTACTCCCTCGCACTACGCAAACCATTGCGCGGGCCAGCGCAAGCATGTCGTTAACCACCGCGGGTGACCCCTCGGACGAAACCAATAGCCGCTCATAGCCGTCTGGAATCGTCCCGAGCATCGCCTGCAGCTGCACAATCTTCGCCAGAGCCATGCGACCGCCCTCGTTCTTCTGACCCGCCACTTCGCGAAGGAGTCCGATCGCTGCATCCAGGTCACCAACCCGATAGGCCAGCCAGCTCGCCCGTGCGATCAGGTAACCGGCTCCGCTCAATGAAATTGAGGCTCTATCGGGCTCCGGCGTGCGCCTTATCACCTCGTCATAATCAGGCTCACCGGTGCTGTCCCAGAGCAGGATACCGATGTATCTCGCCGCATTGAGCGGCGAAGGGTCTGCCTCCCAGATACGTTGGGCCTCAACCTTTTGGGATCGTGTGTGACCGTCGGCCACACTCGCGAAGGTTGAGACCTGGTCCCACATCGGAGTGATCTCCAACGTCCCGGAAGAAGCAGCCTCGAACCCGTCTTGTGCAGCCACCCACTCCCCAAGACGCACCCTGCGCGACTCTGACATTTCGTCCCGCAGAAAGGTGGACAGGACAGGCGGATGAACGACTATGACTGGCTCTGTCCTGCCGAATATCTTGATGAAACCTCGAGCTTCCAGCTCCTCGATCACCTCCCAGTCCGCAACCTCACGTGCAACACGAAGAGGGACACGATCCGCCAGCGAGAACAACCCCAGCATGCCTCGGGCGATGGGGGTTAGACCCGCTAGCAAGGCAGCGAATGAACCCCGAAGTGAAGGGTTGTAGAGGTCGCCCGTGCCGCTCCACGCGCGCCTCCCCTCCCTGCTATGCAGCCCTTTCACCGCGCTGTCCACAAGAGACATGGCAATGCCGATGTGGCCGCCGGACTGAACAAAGACCTCATTGACCAGCGACGACACCACAGGTCCGCCAAGTTTTTCCTCAAGCGCGGCCTCCAGCTCAGCGAAACGAACCGGGCCCAACTCGATCTCGAAGGAGGGTGAGATCTCTGGCTCCGCACCGGCGTGACGGTCCATTCGCTTGGAAATTGCCACTGGCACACCAGACCTGTGCCGTACGGCCTGAACCACGCCGCGCGTCAGGTCATCAAGGTCATCCCAGTCGTCGATAAGAATCACCGACTTCCCGCCAACAAGCTCCGCGAGCTGCTCGGCGACAACCGCCAGGGTCACTGTTCCGGTCCGGGGTACCCGACCTATCGGGAGCGAGGAGACCTGGAGCGCGGCTAGCGGTTGTGCGCTAAGGGCCGAGATGCCACGTATGAAGACGGTGTTGAAACCCGCCGCAGTAAGATCCGCATCGAGCTTCGCTAAGAAGGTGCTCCTGCCGCTTCTTTTGGTCCCGACCACCTCGACGTTGATGCCGGCAGACAATTTCGCCAGCGTAACCTGCAGGCTATCCACCCGAACCAAAAAACTCTCCTTCGCAGAGGCGCCCACTGAGGGCTCCTCGTCACTCTCGTAACTCAGGATACCGGCGAGACGACAACTGCTCCGGACACGGACAACTACTGCATTCAGGCCGAATTTGTACTGCAATGAGGGAAATCCACAACTAACGATCACGGGCATGACCAAGACTGGAAGCGCGTTCACACTTTCAGAAACGCGAACTGCGCGGCCTCGGCCACCTCAAAGGGAGTACAGTGTCCGGAAATCAGAGTGACTTGATTGTTTCCCCCGAGTACCCAAAGCTCGCTCGTGGGCACTCAACGTACTGCGAGGACGCACTTCATATCGCCAGGGCTGTCCTCAATAAGTACCCCTCGGCCTCCGCCATATCCCTCGACGCCTATCTCGACGACGACTCTCTTGACTGCGGTCCGGTCACCAGCGTGGACGGCACGGTTCTCATCGACGATGTCAGTGACATCGAAGACGGTCTAGAAATCGAACGAATCGTAGCCGGATGGAGTTGCACAGCGCTTCTCGCATCCGAGTGCTGCTCGTGGTTCAGGATCATTCCAGACACCGGAGAATCGATGATCGTGCTGCAACGCGCGATCGATCCCGGTAACCCTGTTCAGCGCTGCAGCTGCTGAACACCTCGACCAGCCGGAGGAATCCCCCAACAACGGCTGGTCGTTCCCCCCAAAAAGCAGAAGCCCCGAGAGTGTATCCCTCGGGGCTTCTGTCTTTCCCAGCTTCTATGAAGCGTCTTCGTTATCGTCAGTTCCAGATTCCGGTTCCCGGTGGGGGTTCGCGCCGATCTTGCGGTTGACCGCTCGAGTCGCCGAAAATTTCAACACCGCATAGTCATCAACTGTCTCGGGATTCTCGGTACCCTCGAGCTTGCCCTCGTCGTTGATTCGCTGCACACGGTGCCCCTTGTGCTTCTGCGGGTAGAACTTACCGAACCCCGTAAGCGTGAGCCGGTCACCGTTCTCGACAATGTCGAGGATTTCTTCGATAGCAGCCTCATACACATCCGTCGCCACTCGAACCGGCACGCCTGCGCGACGGGCAACACGAACGACGTACTCCCTCTTATTCACGCGACCACCACCATCACCATTCTTGACCATTACGTTTGCTCCAAAAAAGTCGTCGCAGCAGGGAAATACTCCAACCTCATACGATAGAACCTCACACGCTGCAGGCCATGGTGCGGCGCTCTGCCAGCTCATTTATGAGCTGGGCGCTTCACGAAGTCCGGGCCCAGCCACTCTGCAAACCACCATCCGCCGGTTCCTCGAAGTACCTGGTGCGAATCGTTCGCCTCTCCGTCAGAGGTCGACTCGCTGCGGTCTGGGCGCCGAGCATCGTCCCATCAGTGCCCGGTCGGCAATATCTGTGGCAGGTTTCATCAGCTCGGCCGTCCACTGCCGGTTTTGCCTTGGTCGGACCACCTGCAGCTGGCTGATTTTTCTAGTGCAACTTTATAGCATTACTCATTTATGAGCATATTTTGTGTAGCCCGACCCCCCGGTCACTCTCCAGATTCGTAAAATAATGCCATCCTGAACCTCTTCCGCCCAGCACAACTTTCCTCGCGCCGCCCTCAACAACGGAGGGGCGTTGTGCGCTTTCGGCCTCAGCTACGGCTTTGGCACTCGAATTCGCCAGACGGTTTACGGCCCCCGTTCCTGCAGGCGCCGCGGGCGCATTTTCCTGCAGCGGAAACCTCATGCGCATCAACGAACCTGCGGGAAACAGGTTGGGGCCCTGCAGTCACTGGCGTGCTGCAGGGCCCCGACCTGGTGTTTTAGGCCGCCACTCGCTTAGGCCTTCAGTGCCAGCACGAACGGGAGCACGGATTCCACGCCGGCAAGGCGCAGGGTGCGGCCTGCTTCGGTGAGGGTCCAGCGGCTGTCCGCGAAGTCATCCACCAGCAGCACCGGCCCGGGATTCGCGGCGAACCAGGCTGCTCCCTCGGCCGGCACGGCGAACTGTTCCCAGACCGAAGCGAGCCGGAACGCGCTGTTGCCGCCGGGTCCGCCGGACGGTCCGCCGTGCGGCAGCTGCAGGGCACCCAGGTACGGGATGCGGCCAAGCTCCGAGAGCCCCTGGGCGAGGGACCCCACCAGCTGCGGACGGGACCGGCTGGGTACGGACACGATCGCCACGGGCCGCTGCGCCCAACCCCACTGCGCCAGCACCTGCACGCAGCCGTTCAGCAGCGCCTGGTCCACCGGGGCATCCTCGGCCCCGGGACCAAAGATTTCCCGCAGCCGTCCGCCCCAGCCCAAATCCGTCAGGCGGGCGAGCGCACGTCCGGTGGAGACAGCGGCGTCCGGTTTAATCTTCCCCTTCACCGGCACCCCCAGCCGGTCCATTCCGCTCGGGTACATGCCGCGCGGATCAATGTCCACGCCCACCCGGGACAGGGCCTGCCCGGCACTGTCTGCGGCTTCGCTGGCGACCTCGTCCGAATACCACCGCCCGGCACAGTTGTCGCACCGCCCACAGGGCGCCGCTGCCGGATCATCCAGTTGCCGGGACAGGAACTCCATCCGGCAGCCGCTTGTGTTCTCGTAATCCAGCATGGCCTGCTGTTCCCTTACCCGGGCTGCGGCGATCCGCTCGTAGCGTTCCCGGTCGTAGGTCCACGGGCGCCCTGTCCCCCGCCAGCCGCCGGTGACGCGCTCGACGGCGCCGTCCACGGCGAGCACCTTTAGCAGCAGTTCCAGCGGGGAACGCTTCAGGTTCACGAGGGTTTCGAGGGCACCGGTGGAGAGCACCGATCCGTCCGCAAGCTCGCGCAGCACCGCATTCGCCGGGCCTTCCGACGGCATGGAGGACGTGGCGAAGTACTCCCAGATGTCCCGGTCCTCAGCACCGGGCAGCAGCAGCACATCGGCATTCGGCGTACCGCGGCCGGCGCGGCCAACCTGCTGGTAGTAGGCAACGGGAGACGACGGGGCACCCAGGTGAACCACAAAACCGAGGTCCGGCTTGTCGAACCCCATGCCCAGGGCACTGGTGGCGACCAGCGCCTTCACCTCGTTGTTCTTCAGCGCAGCTTCCGCTGCTTCCCGGTCTGCCGGATCGGTGCGGCCGGTGTAGGCGAGGACGGGATGACCCGCCTTCTGCAGCAGGCGCGCGGTGTCCTCCGCGGCAGAGACCGTGAGGGCATAGATGATGCCGCTGCCGGGAAGCTCGTCGAGGTGGGTCAGCAGCCACGCGAGCCTGCTGCGCGGACTGGGCAGCCGCAGTACGCCGAGGCGGAGCGAGTCCCGGGCCAAGGCGCCGCGGATGGTGAAGACTTCTTCCCCGCCTGCAGCCAGCTGCTCCTCCACGTCCTTCACCACCCGGGAGTTCGCAGTGGCGGTGGTTGCCAGCACCGGTACGGAGTGCGGGAGCTGTTCAATCAGGTGCCGGATGCGGCGGTAGTCCGGCCGGAAGTCGTGGCCCCAGTCGGAGATGCAGTGGGCCTCGTCGATCACCAGCAGTCCGGAGCGGCGGACCAGTTCGGGCAGGTGGTTCTCGCGGAAACCGGGGTTGTTCAGCCGTTCCGGGGAGACGAGGAGCACATCCACGGTGTCCGCTTCCAGGCGGGCGGAGATGTCCTGCCATTCAAGCTGGTTGGCCGAGTTGATGGCTGCCGCGCGGACCCCTGCCCGGGCGGCGGCGGCAACCTGGTCCCGCATCAGGGCGAGCAGCGGGGAGACGATCAGGGTGGGCCCGGCTCCCCGGGCGCGCAGCAGCAGGCTGGCCACGAAGTAGACCGCGGACTTGCCCCAGCCCGTGCGCTGGACCACCAGTGCACGCCTTCCTCCCCTGACCAGGGCCTCAATTGCCTCGTACTGTCCCTCGTGGAACTCGGCGTCCTCCCTGCCCACCAGCGCGCGCAGCAGGGCTGTTGCCTCCGTGCGCAGGGCAGCGGCGTCGTCGGGTTCCCGCGAAGCGGGAGGAGCTGTGGGGTGCTGGGCGGATACCGGTTCCATACCCTCCACTATTCCAGCCGCCACGGACAGGATCGGACCCCGCCGAAACAGATTGTGGAAAACACCTCCCGGCGGCCGGCATGCCCCGACCCGCAGCGCGCCCCCTATAGACTGCAAGGCGTGACTACTGCATTCGATCTTTCTGCGTCCTTCAAGGCCTACGACGTCCGTGGTGTTGTCGGCGAGACCATCACCCCGGAAATCGTGAAGGCCGTCGGCGCTGCCTTCGTCGACGTGCTTGGCCTGGCCGGGGAGACCGTCTTGGTTGGCGGGGACATGCGCCAGTCCTCCCCCGAGTTCATCAAGGACTTTGCCTCCGGCGCCACGGCGCGCGGAGCCTACGTCCTGCTGCTGGACCTTATCTCCACCGATGAGCTGTACTACGCCTGCGGCTCGTTGAACGCGGCGGGCGTGACGTTTACCGCCAGCCATAATCCGGCCCAGTACAACGGCATCAAGATGGCCAAGGCCGGAGCTATCCCGATCTCTTCCGAGACCGGCCTGAAGGAAATCCAGGAAGCCGCAGAGCGCTACCTGAACGACGGCGTGATCATTTCAGTGGAGAACCCGGGCCAGATCAGCGTGCGGGACGTCCTCGGCGATTACTCCGCGTACCTGCGCGACCTGGTGGACCTGCGCGGCATCCGTCCGCTGAAGGTCGTGGTGGACGCAGGCAACGGCATGGCTGGCCTGACCACACCGGCAGTGCTGGGCGATTCAATCCTCCCCGGGCTGCCGCTGGACATCATCCCGCTCTACTTCGAACTGGACGGCTCCTTCCCCAACCACCCGGCGAATCCGCTGGAACCGGAGAACCTGCGGGACCTGCAGGCTGCCGTGGTCGAGCACGGTGCAGACCTGGGCCTGGCGTTCGACGGCGATGCTGACCGCTGCTTTGTCATTGACGAACTCGGCGCCCCGGTGAGCCCCTCGGCGATCACGGCCCTGGTGGCCCGGCGCGAAATTGCCCGCGCCAAGGCTGCCGGCGAGGAAGTCCCGGTGATCATCCACAACCTGATCACCTCCCGCGCCGTTCCGGAACTGGTAGAGGCCTCCGGCGGCCGCGCAGTCCGCACCCGGGTGGGCCACTCCTTCATCAAGGCACTCATGGCCTCCGAAGGAGCTGTCTTCGGCGGCGAGCACTCCGCGCACTACTATTTCCGCGACTTCTACAACGCGGATACCGGCATGCTGGCCGCCATGCATGTGCTGGCTGCCCTGGGCGAGCAGGAACTCCCGCTTTCGGATCTGGCCCGCGAATACGAGCCGTACTTCTCCTCGGGCGAGATCAATTCCAAGCTCGACGACGTCCAGGCTGCCGTGGACCGCGTCCGGAACGAGTACGACCGTCCCGGCGTCACCGTGGACGAGCTGGACGGATTGACTTTCACCTCAGATGACGGACAGTGGTGGTTCAACCTCCGCGCGTCCAATACCGAACCCTTCCTCCGGCTGAACGCCGAGGCAGAGGACCTCTCCACTATGGAAATGGTCCGCGACCGTGTTCTTGAACTAGTTAGGAAATGAGCTCATGGCTGATGTTGAACTGACCGGCGGGGAACCTTCCGCCCAGGTACAGGATGACCTGAACTCGCTGCTGGGCACCGCCCTCGGTGTCACGCAGGAACAGCTGGAGGCGCAGGGCGCCTTCCTCCCCGCCGCCCTGGTGGTGCAGTCCGACGGCGAGCTGCGGATGGTTGCAGTCTCCCCCGAGGAGAGCGATGAGGACCTGGACGCCGAGGCCATGATCGATGACCTCTACACCGTCCTGCGCGACCAGAAGGACCAGAACCGCGCAGTTGCCGTGTTCTCGGACATCACCCTCCCGGACGAGGGCACCGACGCCATTCATGTAGTGGCCGAACACTCCGAAGGTGTGTGCATCTCCGCGATCCAGACCTACTCCGAACAGGACGGGACCTGGACCTTCAGCGACCCCATCTGGGAGTCCGGCGAGCCGCTCGTCTGGGCGGAGGACACCGAAGCGCCGGCTGAGTCCTAGACCTGGCAGGAACCATAAAAGCAGGGCCCCGCACTTTGAGTGCGGGGCCCTGCTTTTTTGGCTTTACTTCGCGGCCGCGAAGCGCTCCTTGAGTTCGGCCAGCTTGGCCGAGAGCTCTTCGGGCAGGGAATCACCGAAGCGGGCGTACCATTCGTCGATGCCGGCCAGCTCGGTCTCCCACTCGGCCGGGTCCACGCGCACTGCGGCTTCGACGTCGGCCGGGGTCATGTCCAGGCCCTTGAGGTCGATCGAGTTCCCGGTGGGCACAAAGCCGATCGGGGTTTCGACGGCGTCGGCCTTTCCTTCGAGGCGCTCGATGACCCACTTGAGCACACGCGAGTTCTCGCCGAAGCCGGGCCAGGCGAAACCACCGTCGGCCGTGCGGCGGAACCAGTTCACCAGGAAGATCTGCGGCAGCTTCTCCTGGTTCGCGGTGCCGCTGAGGGTGATCCAGTGCTTGAGGTAGTCACCTGCGTCGTAACCGATGAACGGCAGCATGGCCATCGGATCGCGGCGGACCACGCCGACGGCGCCGGCAGCGGCGGCCGTGGTTTCCGAGGAAAGCGTTGAGCCCATGAAGATGCCGCTGGTCCAGTCCCGTGCCTGGGTGACCAGGGGAACAGTGGTCTTGCGGCGGCCGCCGAAGAGGATCGCGGAGACGGGCACGCCGTTCGGGGAATGGTATTCCTCGGCCAGCATGTCGATCTGGTCGATCGGAGTGCAGAAACGGGAGTTCGGGTGCGCCGCCGGAGTGCCAGCTTCCGGAGTCCAGTCGTTTCCGCGCCAGTCCGTCAGGTGCGCCGGCGTCTCGTCGGTCATGCCTTCCCACCAGACACCGCCGTCGTCGGTCAGTGCCACGTTGGTGAAGATGGAGTTGCCCTTGGCAATGGCACGCATCGCGTTGGGGTTGGTGCTCCAGCCGGTGCCCGGGGCGACGCCGAAGAGGCCTGCCTCCGGGTTGGTGGCACGGAGTTCCCCGTCGCGGCCGAAGCGCAGCCAGGTGATGTCGTCGCCGAGGGTCTCGACCTTCCAGCCTTCGACCGTGGGATCGAGAAGCGCCAGGTTGGTCTTGCCGCAGGCCGAGGGGAACGCAGCCGAGACGTAGTAGTCCTTCTTTTCCGGGCTGGTGAGCTTCAGGATGAGCATGTGCTCGGCCAGCCAGCCCTCGTCCCGGGCCATGACCGATGCGATGCGCAGGGCGTAGCACTTCTTGCCAAGCAGTGCGTTGCCTCCGTAGCCGGAGCCGTAGGAGTAGATGGAGCGGTCTTCGGGGAAGTGGACAATCCACTTCTCCTCGTTGCAGGGCCAGGAAACGTCTTCCTGGCCCTCTTCCAGCGGTGCGCCGACGGAGTGGAGGGCGGGGACGAAGAAAGCATCCAGCTCCTCCATCTTCCGCAGCACGTCGGTGCCGATGCGCGCCATGATGCGCATGGACGCCACAACGTAGGCGCTGTCGGTGATTTCGACGCCGAACTTCGGATCCTCGGCATCGAGGTGGCCCATCACGAACGGAATCACGTACATGGTGCGTCCGCGCATTGAACCGGCGAAGAGCCCGTTCAGCTTGGTGCGCATCTGCGCCGGGTCCATCCAGTTGTTGGTGAAGCCGGCGTCTTCTTCCTTCTCGGAGCAGATGAAGGTCTGCTCCTCCACACGGGCTACGTCCTTGGGGTCGGAAAACGCCGCGAAGGAGTTGGGGAAGGTTTCAGGGTTCAGGCGGATCAGGGTCCCGGCCTCGACCAGTTCATCGGTGAGCGCCTTGTTCTCCGCCTCGGAGCCGTCGACCCAATACACTTCGGCGGGCTGCGTCAGCTCGGCCACTTCCTGGACCCAGGCAAGCAGGGCACTGTGGGTGGTGGGCGCCTCATTGGAGGCCCCCCGGATCTTGCTGTCCTGCAACTGGCTAGGAGCAGCGTTGCCGCTCTCATCGAGAACTAGCTGACGCGCGTCATCGCCCATGACTCTTCCCTTCGTTGGGTCACTGGTGTTTTTTGATGCTATTTCCAACCTCCGGGGCTTCAACGGCGGAAAGATGTTACCTATGTGGCGTGCGACTCCAAGTTTGCCTAGATTTCAGGGGTAGTTTGGCTTTTGACACCCTGTTGTGTGACGAAGGTCATATAGACCGGTCTAGTTTTTCGCCGTAACGGAACTCGATTGGCGTTCTCCCAGGAACCCCGCTATAGTTATCTACGGCCAAACAGCCACGGAAGAACTTGAAAGAAGCAGGGGAAACCCCGCAACTTCCAGAATATTCCAGAATGCGTGCGTAGCTCAACGGATAGAGCATCTGACTACGGATCAGAAGGTTGGGGGTTCGAATCCCTTCGCGCGCACCACTGAAGAACCCCGCCTGACCAGGTAAAGCCCGGTCCGGCGGGGTTTTTTGCTGTCCGGGAGCAGGCATCGCAGCTGCGGCCCACTTGCCCGCCGCCGCTGGGGCTGAAAAGCTCGGCGTCATGACTGAATCCCTGGAAACAGATGTAGTTGTCCTCGGCGCCGGGGCTGCGGGGGAGAATGCCGCCGGCCGGGTGGTCGGCGCCGGACTGGAGTCGATCATCGTGGAGTCGGCACTGGTGGGCGGAGAGTGCTCCTACTGGGCCTGCATGCCGTCCAAGGCGCTGCTTCGCCCCGGCACCGTGCTGGCGGAGGCCCGGGCGGTTGACGGCACGCGCGAAGCAGTCTCGGGCAGCCTGGACGTCCCTGCCGTCCTGCGGCGCCGCGATTCCTTCACCTCCGACTGGGACGATGCTTCCCAGGTGCAGTGGGTCAAGGACACCGGCATTGGGCTGGTCCGCGGCCGGGCGCGCCTGACCGCGGAACGCACCGTGGAAATAACGGACGACGCCGGAACCCGGGTGAGCATCACGGCGCGCCACGCCGTCGTGCTCGCCACCGGCTCGGTTCCCATTGAACCGCCGGTGGAAGGACTGGCGGACGTGCAGTACTGGGGCACCCGGGAAGCTACATCCTCCGATGAGGTACCCGGGCGGCTCCTTGTCCTGGGCGCCGGTGTTGCCGGCACTGAACTTGCCCAGGCATATGCCCGGCTTGGCTCTAAAGTGTCAGTTGTGGCCCGGCACGGCGTCCTGGATTCAGTTCCGTCCCCGGCTGCCAAGCTGGTTGTGGAGGCCTTGGAGGCTGACGGCGTCGACATTTACGGCAATACCTCTCCGGAGCGGATCTTTGCGGACACGTCCGGCGCTATTGTCATGGAGTTGCCCGGAGGCGGGCGCCTTACCGGTGACCGGCTGCTCGTCTCGACTGGGCGACGCCCCGCACTGGAGGGACTGGGGCTGGAACAATTCGGACTGGATCCTGCCGCGCTCCGGACGGATGACTCCGGACTGGTTGCCGGCGCCGGCACCTGGCTGTACGCCGTGGGCGACGCGGCAGGGAAGGTCCTGCTGACCCATCAGGGCAAGTACGAGGCGCGTGCCGCCGGCTCCGCGATAGCAGCGCGTGCCCGGGACGAGATTGGCTTTGGTGAACCGCCGCCCTACAGCCGGTTCGCTGCGACCGCAGACCGTACGGCGGTTCCCCAGGTCGTGTTCACGGATCCCGAAGTCGCCATGGTTGGCCTCAGCCCCAAGGACGCGGCCGCTCAGGGCATCCGGGTGAGCGAAACGTCCCTGCCGTTGAGCGTGGCAGGCTCCGCCCTGTTCGCCGACGGGTACAGCGGGTGGGCCCAGATGGTGGTGGACGAGGACCGCGGTGTCCCCGTGGGGTTCACCTTCGCCGGACCGGGGGTCGCAGAACTGCTGCACGCTGCCACGATCGCAGTCACCGGCGAAGTGCCCCTGGACCGGCTGTGGCATGCCGTTCCGGCGTACCCGACCATCAGCGAGGTCTGGCTGCGCCTGTTGGAGAAGTACGGGCTGTAGCTAGCCCCGTGGAACCACGAAATCGGTGATGCGGGCGTCACGTCCGTCCAGCTCCGCCCACGGCACCTCCACCTGCATGACGGTCAGCCCGGAGGTCGGGTAGTGCGTGGCCATTTCCATGACAGCTTCCTCGTCCGAGGTCACGGAGGCCAGCCGCATGGCGACCTCCTGCACACCCGGCATATGCGCGATGACCAGCAGGCTGGTGACGGTCTCGGGAACGTGGTTGATGACGCTGAGGATCGCGGATGCCGAGGCGTCATACAGCCTGTCCTCCAGCTTGGCCGTGGGAGCCTTCTCCCCCAGCTCATCACAGACCCAGGTGCAGGTCTGCCTGGTCCGCAGTGCGGAGGAGCAGAGGATGAAGTCCGGAACGGCATCGTTCTCCCGCATCCAGATCCCGGCCTGCGGGGCGTCGCGGTGGCCGCGTCCGGAGAGCGGCCTTTCATGGTCCGAGGTGACCTCACGCGGCCAGTCTGCTTTGGCATGCCGCAGCAGCATCAGTTTTTTCAGGTGGTGGCCGCTCATGGGCCAAGTCTATCGGCGCGCAGGTTGCCCATCCCGCCGGCCCTGCTCCCGGAACAGCAGGCCAACCCGCGCAACATTCTGCCGGGATAGCAGAAAGTGCTGGCCTGAGAGCTCAAACCAGCACTTTCTGCTATCTGGATGCGGTGGAGCAGCAGCTAGATGCTGTACTCCGGCGCTGCCCAGACAACAACTTCAGGGTGTTCGTAGAAGCGGTAGCCCTGGCCGCGGACAGTGCGTACGGTATTGGCCAGCCGGCCAAGCTTGGAACGCAGGCGGCGGATGTGGACGTCGATGGTCCGCTCGTTGGGCACTTCCTCGGCATTGCGCCACAGCCCGGAGAGCAGTTCTTCGCGGCCCACGGTCCGGGAAGCGTTCTCCACGAGATAGTTCAGCAGTTCGAATTCCTTGAACGTGAGGTTCAGGGTCTCACCGTCGAGGTGCACCTCGCGGCGCGACAGGTCAATCAGGACGCCGGACGGCCGCGGAGCGCTCTGCTGGAC
The DNA here is from genome assembly GCF_039528575.1 of Arthrobacter gandavensis. Lineage (NCBI taxonomy): Bacteria > Bacillati > Actinomycetota > Actinomycetes > Micrococcales > Micrococcaceae > Arthrobacter > Arthrobacter gandavensis. The sequence continues at coordinate 149,777 of NZ_BAAALV010000005.1, read as the reverse complement.
GGACGACGGGGAGGAGGCCTCCTGGCGCGGGGCCCGGTTGACTGTAGGGTCGCCCAGCGCCTGGCGGACGACGTCGATGTCCGATCCGGACGCACCCGACGGCGCCAGCGCAACGGCCGCGTGGCTTTGTGCACCCGGGACCAGCGTCTGTACATGGGCGCGGATTTCCTGCGCGAGTTTGGTCAGTGTTGTCCCGCTGGCAGCCGCTGTGTCTTCATCGAGGCCGACGTAGATCACGAAGCCGCGGGCAACTGTGTCGCTGCCGACCGCCTGGGGTCCGGGAGTTCCAGACGCGGCGACCACCGGAGTGGGAGAGGTTAGGGGCATTCCCTCGTTAAGGGGGGAGCGCGGGGATCGGATCCCGGTGGGAACCACCTGGCCGGGGAACTGCTGTCCCGCGGCGGGCGCCCCGAACTGGCGGGGGAACCCGGCCGGACGTGCAGGCATTCCTGCTGCCCGGCTCTGGGCATTGCGGAGGGAGATGTGGACGTACCCGGATGCTACTGACATTTTGGGACCTCAGTGGTGAATTGCCGTCTGCACGGCACTATGCAGGGAGTGTGCCCAAGGGAGTGGCGCGGGTTTGCGCCCATCGGATGGACTGGTGTGTTGCCTGGGATGGGGGGTGGTTTTCCTAGGCCTGCATTCGACGACAGCAGCTCTTCCCGCCGGCATTGCTGCCCGAAAGAAGATCTGCGACACATGCTGTCGTGTGGATGTTCACGTTACGGATTATTGCATGTAACAAAGCCCTACGCACAAGTAACAATGGTGCTGATGTCTCACATCGTGGACCCTGACGGTCCGATTGTGATTGAACTCACCATATTATGCGCAGTCTCAATGACCCGCTTGGTATTCCCCAATCGGAATAAATCCCGGATTTACAAGGACTTTTTCTGCTTTGCGTGGTTAACGACGAAGGCGGCTCGTAAGCAGGCTTACGAACCGCCGGAAGTCAAGCGTTACCTAAATAGTCCACATAGTGAGACTTAGCGTGGGGTTTTGGCCCCGTTCGAGGCTAGTGGACAACCCCGTAGAGGCGGTCTCCAGCATCTCCCAAGCCAGGCACGATATAGGCCTTTTCATCGAGCCGCTCATCAATGGAGGCCAGGACAATGGTGACATTGGCGTCAGCCAGCTCCTCCTCCAGCACACTGAGGCCTTCCGGAGCTCCCAGGAGGCAGATGCACACGATCTCCGCCGCACCGCGGTTGAAGAGGAACTTGATGGCTTCGCGCAGGGTGCCGCCGGTGGCAAGCATCGGATCCAGGACAAAGACCTGGCGGCCGGTCAGGTCATCCGGCAGGCGCTCGGCGTATGTGATGGCTTCCAGGGTCTCCTCGTTGCGGGCCATGCCCAGGAAACCCACCTCGGCAGTGGGAACCAGCCGCGTCATACCTTCGAGCATGCCCAGCCCGGCGCGCAGGATGGGAACCACCAGCGGCGTGGGCTTCACTAGCCCGGTGCCGATGGTCGAGGTGACGGGGGTTTCGATATTGACGGGCTCAACCCGGACATTGCGGGTGGCTTCGTACGCCAGCAGGGTCACGAGTTCTTCAGTCAGGAGCCGGAAGACGGGGGAAGGGGTGTCCTTGTCCCGGAGTACCGTCAGTTTGTGGGCTACGAGGGGATGATCCACTACTAGTACGCGCATGGTTCCAAACTACCATCGAGGCATCTCCGCACCCCCTCGGATTTGCAGGCCTCGTACGTGAATAGGGGACCATGGCCATATGGAATCGCCCACAGTCGCACAAGAGGCCTGGATGGGCCTTGCCCTGGAGCAGGCGCGCGCCGCCCTGGACACCGCCGACGTCCCCATTGGCGCCGTCGTCGTAGGTCCTGACGGAACCATCCTCGGAACCGGCCGGAACGAACGGGAGGCGACCGGAGATCCCACCGCCCATGCCGAGGTCGTGGCCATCCGCGAGGCCGCCGCAGCACTGGGTGAGTGGCGGCTGGAAGGGTGCACCCTGGTCGTCACCCTCGAACCCTGCGCCATGTGTGCGGGGGCGATCGTGCTCGCCCGCATTCCGCGGGTGGTGTTCGGCGCCTGGGACGAAAAGGCCGGCGCGTCCGGGTCGGTGTTTGAGATCCTCCGGGAGCCGCGGCTCAACCACTGGGTCGAGGTGTTCCCCGGCATTCGGGAAGAAGAGTGCGCCGGGCTGCTGCGGGAGTTTTTCGGCTCACGGCGTACGCTGCGCGGTTCACAGGGCACACAACCATAAGTAGGCTTGCTTTTATTNCCCCCCGCGAACCCACCAGCGAGGAGCAGGCATGACATCGGAGCACCAAGAAGGCGTAGACCGCGTAGTCAAGATTCTTGAACACGCGAAGATCGGCAACCTGACAACCGTCGACCTCCAAGGCAACCTGGTGAGCCGGCCGCTGGCACTGCAGGAAACCGATTCGGAGGGCAACCTCTGGTTCTTCACCCAGGACCCCTCCCCCAAGGCTGACGAAATCCGTGCCAATCCGCATGTGAACGTGGCCGTAGAGGACAAGGAGGGCTACCTCTCGGTCAGTGGACGCGCCGAGATCAGCCACGACCAGGAGAAGATCCAGGAACTCTGGAACGCTTCGGCGTCAGCCTGGTTTGAGCAGGGCCGGGAAGATCCATCGATCGCCCTGATCAAGGTCAACAGCGACACTGCCGAGTACTGGGTGTCGGACGAGCCCAAGATCGCCACCTTCTTCAAGATCGGCAAGAGTGCCGTGACGGGCGATACCCCGAATGTCGGCAAGAACGACGTCGTCGATCTCTAGTCTGCACGTGCGCCCCGGGCCCCGAATGCGGCGGGTCCGGGGCGTTTTGGGGCTGGGGCCAAACACCCGGTAAGGTTGTTCCGTTGGTGACGTGTCCGAGCGGCCGAAGGTGCAACACTCGAAATGTTGTTTGGTGTAAAAGCCAACGTGGGTTCAAATCCCACCGTCACCGCCATTGAGAAAGACCCCGTTTCCCCTGTAAATCAAGGGAACCGGGGTCTTTTCCCTTAACGCTAGCCCGCCTCGGTATCCGTCTTCTTCGGCCGGTGCCCGGCGAGCGCGGCCCGGGTATCACCCGGTTCCGACCCGTTCTTCTTGCCGAACGGCAGCACCTTCTTCACCAGGAACAGGACGCCCATGACCACCAGGCCCCAGGCCAGTCCGGCAACCGCCGAGCAAAGGGTGTTCACGAGCCAGCCGAGGAAGCCTCCCACAACAGCCAGCTCGGCCACGGGATGCTCCAGGACATGCACCAGGTCATAGGGTGCGTGCCAGCCCAGGTCCGAAGCACCCACCAGCATGATGTGCCCGCCTACCCAGAGCATGGCGATGGTTCCCACAAAAGTGATTGCTGCCAGCACTGACGGCATGCCCTTGACCAGCAGTCCGCCGACCCGCTTGGAACCAGCCGAGTCCTTGCCGGCCAGGTGCAGCCCGATGTCGTCCATCTTCACGATCAGCGCCACGGCACCGTAGACGAGCACCGTAATCGCGATCGCGACGACCACCAGGATTACGGCGCGGACCCAGATCGAAGAGTCGGCCACCTCGTTCATGGCGATGACCATGATCTCGCAGGACAGGATGAAGTCAGTGGTGACAGCACCCTTGACCACCTTGGACTCGGCGTCGGGCCCCCGTTCAACTGCCGGTTCCTTCTTCGCCTCATGGTGGCCGAAGAACTTGTGCCACACCTTCTCGGCACCCTCGTAACAGAGGTAGGTGCCGCCAAGCATCAGGATGAACGGAATGACGCCGGGGATGAAGGCACTGATCAGCAGCAGTGCAGGCAGGATGATGAGCAGCTTGTTGCGCAGCGAACCCCAGAAGATCTTTTTGATCATCGGCAGTTCACGCGAGGGGTCCGCACCTGAAACGTACTGCGGTGTCACCGCGGCGTCGTCAATAACGACGCCGGCGGCCTTCGCTCCCGCCTTCGCGGCGCCTGCTGCGATGTCATCCACCGAGGCGGCCGCTATGCGGGCCAGGGCAGCGACGTCGTCCAGCAGGGCGACGAGTCCGCCGCTCACTGCCCGCCGCCGTGCCGGGTGGGGACGGACAGGTATTCAAAGGAGGCGCCCTTCAGGCGCGGAAATGCCATACCGGGATTATAGGTCCGCGGGACCGGCATTGCGGTGCCGTTTCCGTTGCCGCGCCAGCCTCTGGGCCGTAGGTTTCTCCGCATGGACACATCGTTCACGGCAGAGGTGTTTGAATGGCGCGGCCCGGCACCGTTCTACTGGGTCCTCCTGCCGGTGGACGCTGCCGACTATGTCCGGGCGCAAGCCGCCGAAGCTACCTACGGATGGGGTGCCATTCCCGTCCTGGCACGGATCGGAGCCACGGAATGGGAGACCTCGCTGCTTCCCCGCAGCGGTTCGTATGCGCTGCCGCTGCGGAAGGACGTCCGCAGGAAAGAGAACATTGGCGACGGCGCTGCCGTGGCGGTCGCGCTCACCGTGGCACCCCGCGAGGGCCGGACTGCGAGCGGCCCGGGACCGGCAGTGCAGGTAATGAAGGAGGACAGATGAGCGTACGGATTCTGCGGGCGGACGGCCCGGTGGAGGAGCACGACGACGAAGAGGATGGCACACGCTACGCCTACCAGGTGGCGCCCGGCGGAGTACTTCTGGTCATGGAATGCCCCGACGACGGAAAGTGGCTTGTACGCAAGGAAGTCTCGGCCAACCGCTGGAACGAGGTCTCCGGCCGCCGCTTCATTGGCGATGTGACCGGCCTCGGCGGAATCGAGGGCGGCAAGGCCGACGGGCGGCCCAAGTCCACGAAACTCCCCCCGCCGTAGTGACCCGGCGGGCCTCAGGCAGTCCAGAAGTCCCGCAGGGCCGCGGCCGCTTCCGTGCCCTGGCGCCGTCCGGCCGCCGACGCCGGGATCCGGGTGGAGCGCAGCAGCGGATTCGCGCCGAAATCACGCAGGGCGGCTTCATCAGCCTCCACCACGAACGTGGAGCTGTGCTGCTGCAGCTTGGCCAGGGCCTGCGGAAGGCTGGGTCCGAACGGGCTTACCGGCGCTTCCGGGCCGCAGGCCAGCACCAGCACCTTCCCGTACCCCTCGGCGACGTCTGCATTGGTGGCTGAGCGCATTCCGCCGTCCATATAGGGCCGGCCCAGGATCGTGACCGGAGGCCACACCGTGGGCACCGCACAGCTGGCCGCGACCGCCCGGGCCAGTTCGACGTCGGACGTTGCGTCCAGGACGGTGAACGCCCCGTCCTGTGCATCCACCACCGCAATCCCAAACGGCTTGTCCGGCCACTCGGGCTGCGGCAGCAGCGAACGGATGCTGGAAACCCATTCCCCCTCGGTCATCACTGCCGGAGTTGTGCGCGCCAGCTGGCCTACCCGCGCCCGTGCCGCCTTCTCATCGCCGTCGCCGCGCCCCGCAGTGGCTGTGAGCTCGATGAACGCCTCGCTGCTGAAGCCACTGGGGTCCTGGTACGGCACATCCGTTCCCTGCGCAGCCAGTGCCTGCTCCGCGTCGTCGAGCTGTGCCGCCAGGACCTGGGGAAGGAGTCCCGCGCGGAGCGCGGCTCCCACCATGGAACCTGCAGAAGTCCCCACCACGAGGTCTGCCGCATTGAGGTCTATGCCCTCCTCCAGCAGCGCCGCCAGCACTCCCATCTCCCACTCGATCCCCGCCACTCCCCCGCCGCCGAGTACAACAGCCCGTGTTTGACTCATGCTGCGCTCTCCATTCGTTGACGGCTCCACTGCCCGGGAGTCTAGACCTGCGGACCGTTCAGAGGCAGCCGCGCAGTGTGTTTCTGCCCTGGCTGCCACCGGTATTCAATAGAGTCATGGCATTACGCGTTCTGATGGTTGGCCGCAAGCACGAGGACTGGGTGGTTGACGGGATCCGCCGCTACGAAAAGCGGCTGAAGAAGCCCTTTGACCTGTCCTGGGTTTCAATTCCGCACTCCGCCCGGGAGAACGACGCCGCACGCAGGGAGGAATCGGAGCGGCTGCTGGCCAAGCTCGGCAGCGACTACGTGATCCTGCTCGATGAGCGCGGAAAGGCCATCACCTCTCCCCAGCTCGCCAAAACACTGCAGAAGCCGCTGGATAATTCGCGCAACGTCACGCTGATCATCGGCGGTGCCTACGGGGTGGATCAAAGCGTGCATGACCGCGCGGACTTCGTCTGGTCCCTGTCTCCGCTCGTCTTCCCCCACCAGCTGGTGCGGCTCATCCTGGCGGAGCAGGTCTACCGCGCCCAGGAAATCTCTGCGGGGCGTCCGTACCACCACGAATAAGGTTCCCCTCCGTAACAATTCGGTGTGCTTTCGGACGGCCCCGCGATGCGGTTTGACCACGTCACGCCGCAGGTTCAGGGTGAACCCATGAGAACCAAGGTTTCAGCTTCCCCCTCCCTCGTTTTTGCCGGGCTGCTCACGGCCGGCCTGTTGCTGACGGGCTGCGCCGGCAGCAACAACGCAGAGGAGACAGCCTCACCGACGCCTTCCGCAAGCAGCAAGGCCAGCACGACGGCGAGCGCACCGGCAAGCAGCTCAGCCAGCGCAACGTCCGCACCGCAGGCTCCGGCTCCGGGACCTGCCGACGGCGTGGCACTGTGCACGGCAGACAAGCTCTCCGCGGCAGTGGAAGACACGGCAGGCGGCGGTGCTGCCGGCAGCGCCTACCGCACCCTGGTGCTCACGAATACCTCCGGGCAGCCCTGTTCGACGGCGGGCTACGCCGGTGTCAGCTACATCGATGCCGCCGGCAAGCAGGTGGGTGCCGCAGCGGAACGTTCCACCGGCACACCGGAGAGCGTCATCACCCTTGAACCGGGACAATCCGCAGGGGCCGTGCTGCGTGAGACAAGGCCGGAGAACTACGGTGATTCCTGCGGGCTCACCCCGGTGGCCGGACTGCGGATCTACCCGCCGGAAGACACAGCCTGGCTGGATGTAGCCCGACCCGGCAACGGCTGCAGCAGCGAGGAAATCATGCTGCTGGGCATCGACCGGTTCCAGGCCCGCTAGCCTCATAAACCCGCTTGTTTCCGGGCATGCCGCCACGCAGGAATGCTGTTTTGCGGCCGATATGCAAATTCGCGGCCGGGTAAACGCCTTGGCATACTAATGGTCACTTGTGGCCTGCGCCACCGTTTCTTTCCGTGCCCGCAGGCCATCTGGAACCTGACCAACGTGATACGGAACTGACCGGAACGGCTGCATGACTGACGAAACGTACAAGCTGATTGCCCTGGCCATTTACATGGCCGCCATGCTGGGAATCGGGTGGTGGGCGTACCGCCGCACCTCCAACCTGGATGACTACATGCTGGCCGGGCGGGGGCTCAAGCCAGGTGTCGCAGCACTTAGCGCAGGTGCCTCGGATATGTCCGGGTGGCTGCTGATGGGCCTGCCCGGCGCAATCTACCTCTCCGGCCTCACCGAGGCCTGGATCGCCGTCGGACTGACCGTCGGTGCGTGGCTGAACTGGAAGTTCGTCGCCCCAAGGCTCCGCACCTACACCCTCGTGGCCAACAACTCGATCACCGTGCCGAGCTTCTTCGAGAACCGGCTCAAGGACCGCACCCGCCTGCTCCGCGTGGTTTCCGGTGTCATCATCCTGGTCTTCTTCACCTTCTACGTTTCCTCCGGCATGGTGGCCGGAGGAGTGTTCTTTGAGAGCTCGTTCGGTTCCAGCTACACCACCGGCATGCTCATCGTTGGCGGCGTGACTATTGCGTACACCCTCTTTGGCGGGTTCCTGGGTGCCAGCTACACGGACGTTGTGCAGGGCATGATGATGCTCATCGCGCTGGTGGCCGTTCCGGTTGTTGGCATCTTCCTGGTGGGCGGGCCGTCCGGCATGGCTGAGTCGCTGCGCGAGATCGACCCGAGCATGCTCAACCCGGTTGCCGGTACGACGGCGCTGGCCGTGATCTCGGCACTCGCCTGGGGCCTGGGCTACTTTGGGCAGCCACACATCATCGTCCGCTTTATGGCCCTGCGCTCCCCCGCCGACGCCGTTGCCGGCCGCCGCATCGGCGTGGGCTGGATGCTGCTGAGCGTTCTTGGTGCCGTGTTCACGGCCCTGGTCGGCGCGGCTTATTTCCAGCAGAATGACCTGACCCTCAGCGATCCCGAGGCCGTGTTCCTGAGCATGGCGCAGGCCCTGTTCCACCCGCTGGTTGCCGGGTTTGTCCTCGCGGCAGTGCTGGCCGCCATTATGAGCACCATTTCCTCCCAGCTGATCGTCACGTCCTCCGCCCTGGTGGAGGACCTGTACAAGATCGTGGTCAAGAAGGACGCGTCCCAGCGCATGCTGGTGATGCTTGGCCGCGGCGCGGTGCTGGTGGTCTCCGTGGTCTCCATCCTCCTGGCCCTGGACCGCAGCAACTCGATCCTGGACCTGGTGGGCTTTGCGTGGGCCGGCTTTGGAGCTGCCTTCGGTCCCACCATCCTGCTGTGCCTGTTCTGGCGCCGCCTCACCACGGCCGGCGCCCTGACCGGCATGGCCGCCGGTGCCGTCACCGCGTTCGCATGGGGCAGCTCGGAACTCTCCTCCACCCTGTACGAGATCATCCCGGGCTTCGCCGTCAACCTGGTCCTCGCCGTCGTCGTCAGCCTGCTGACCCGTGCTCCGGCCGGCCTTGATTCGGACTTCGATGAGGCACGGGATCTGGCGCGCCGCGGCGCCAAAGAGCCGGAAGCCGTTCCGGCCCGCTGACCCAGCGCCGTCCCCTCCAAACAGCCGTCCCCACCAAGCGAAATGACAGTTAGGGCTGCTTAGAACGCTCTAACCAGCCCTAACTGTCATGTCGATGCGTCTTCGTCGTCATCCTCTTCGTGCTGCTCGGGCGGAATCTCCGTGAGGACCATCGTCCTGCCCCGGTAAATTACCCGCCATTCATACCGCTGCTTCCAGCTGCCGCGGGTCACGAGGCGTTCCCGCCCGATGCCTGCGTACGGCGCGTACCACTCCAGCTCCCAGCCGGCCCGCAGCGCGGCCAGGGCAGCTTCCACTTCCGGGAAGGCCCGGTGCCGGGCTTTCTCCAGGCGTTTGCGGAAGAAGTTCTCCGGAATCCAGAGTACGAATCCCAGAACAAGGCAGCCCGCCAAAAGGTATCCGACTGCGTTGGCGGCCTGCGCGGGCAGCAGGGCTTCGAAGGGCAGCACCAGGAGCAGAGGCAGGAGGAGCCCCCAGGACGTGAGCATGAGCATCTGGGTCGCTGCCAGCCTGCGCTGTTCCCGGACCAGCCGCGCAATGGCAGGGCTGGAAATCTCGACTGAGCGAAGCGTCCCGCCGTCCATATTCCCCCGGTTTCCAGCGCCGCCTATGCGGACGGGCTGCAGATAAGTGCGGCAGTTCGTGCACGCCTTCCCAAGATACGTGGAAATCGTTAGGGGTGAGCCCGAGCTGGGGTGCGCCGGGCTGCGGCATTTAGCCTGGAGCCGAACGGCCGGATGAGTGCCCCGGATTGTCAGTGCGGTGGTGAACAATGGGTGCATGACGTCGGCAGGCTCGGTGCTCCAGAAGTTCACCCCCGCCACCCGGGACTGGTTCACGGGGGCATTCACCGAGCCGACACCTGCCCAGATAGGCGCCTGGGACGCCGTCTCGGAGGGTTCGAATGCCCTGGTCATCGCTCCCACCGGGTCGGGCAAGACCCTGGCCGCTTTCCTTTGGTCCCTGGACCGCTTTATTGCCGACGCCGCCAACTCTTCCAGGCAGGATCCTGAACCCGCGGCTGCCTCCGGACGCGGGCGTTCGCGGGTGCCAAAGCGCAAGACGAAAGTCCTCTACATCTCCCCGCTGAAGGCATTGGGCGTGGATGTGGAGCGGAACCTGCGCGCTCCGCTGATCGGCATCACGCAGACGGCCAAACGCCTGGGCCTGCCGGCGCCGTCCACTACGGTGGGGGTGCGCTCCGGTGACACTCCGCAGAATGAACGCCGTGCCCTGCTGACCAGGCCGCCGGACATCCTGATCACCACTCCGGAATCCCTGTTCCTTATGCTCACCTCGCAGGCCCGGGAAACCCTGTCCGAGGTGGACACCGTGATTGTGGATGAAGTCCACGCCGTGGCCGGCACCAAGCGCGGAGCCCATCTGGCGGTTTCGCTTGCCCGGCTGGACGCCATGCTGGACAAGCCCGTGCAGCGCATCGGACTTTCCGCCACGGTTGAACCGCAGGAGACGGTGGCCCGGTTCCTGGGCGGCAACGCGCCAGTGCGGATTGTCTCTCCCCAGTCGCGGAAGAACTGGAACCTGACCGTCACCGTCCCGGTGGAGGACATGACGGACCTGGGACAGGCCCCGGCTGAGGACACTGTGGAGGGCGGGTTCGCTCCGCAGGCCAGCATCTGGCCGCATGTGGAGGAGAAGATCGCGGATCTGATCGAGGCCAACCGCTCCACCATTGTCTTTGCCAACTCCCGGCGCCTCGCCGAGCGGCTCACTGCCCGGCTCAACGAAATCCACGCCTACCGGCTCGAAGCGGCACAGGCTGCCACCGGGACGGACGGCGCCCCGGTCCCGGCCGTTCCCGCCGGCCGCGCCCCGGCGCAGCTGATGGCTCAGGCGGGAGTCTCAATCCGCGCACGTCAGGAGGACATCGCCGTCGACGACGACGCTCCCGTCCTGGCGCGCGCCCACCATGGTTCAGTGTCCAAGGACCAGCGGGCCATGATCGAGGATGACCTGAAGTCCGGGCGGCTTCGGTGCGTCGTGGCGACCAGTTCCCTTGAGCTGGGCATCGACATGGGCGCCGTGGACCTGGTGGTCCAGGTGGAATCGCCGCCGTCCGTGGCCAGCGGACTGCAGCGCGTGGGCCGTGCCGGGCACCAGGTCGGTGAAATTTCCCAGGGCGTCATGTTCCCCAAGCACCGCGGCGACCTGCTGAACTCCGCCGTCACGGTGGAACGGATGCTCGCCGGGCAAATTGAACCGCTCTTTATCCCGGCCAATCCGCTGGACATCCTGGCCCAGCAGACCGTGGCAGCTGCCGCACTGGGGAGCATCGATGTGGAGGAGTGGTTCGACGTCGTGCGCAGCTCCGCGCCGTTCGCCGGGCTGCCGCGCTCCGCTTTTGAAGCCACCCTGGACCTGCTCTCCGGCCGCTACCCGTCCGATGAGTTCGCGGAGCTGCGGCCGCGCATCATCTGGGACCGGAACGAGAACACGATTACCGGACGCCCCGGTGCGCAGCGCCTTGCCGTGACCTCCGGCGGCACCATTCCGGACCGCGGCCTGTTCGGGGTGTACCTGGTGGGTGATTCAGAGGGCAAGAACAGCCGCCGGGTCGGGGAACTCGACGAGGAGATGGTCTACGAATCCCGGGTGGGGGACATTTTCGCGCTCGGTGCCACCAGCTGGCGGATCGAGGACATCACCCACGACCGGGTCCTGGTCTCCCCCGCCTTCGGGCAGCCGGGAAAGCTCCCCTTCTGGCGCGGTGATTCCCAGGGCCGTCCGGTTGAATTGGGCCGCGCACTGGGCAAGTTCGTCCGCGAAATGTCAGGCACGGGCGAGACGGAAGCGCGGGAGCGGCTCGCCGCCGTCGGGCTGGATGAGTGGGCGTCGGGGAACCTGATGGCATACCTGCGCGAGCAGCAGCAGGCCACCGAGGTGGTGCCCAGCGACAGAACCCTGGTGATCGAACGGTTCCACGATGAACTGGGCGACTGGCGGGTAGTCCTGCACAGCCCATTCGGCATGCCGGTCCACGCTCCGTGGGCGCTGGCGGTCGGTGCCCGGCTGCAGCAGCGCTACGGCCTGGACGGCTCCGCGATGGCGTCCGACGACGGCATTGTGCTGCGGGTGCCGCTGATGGAAGACGAACCGCCCGGAGCGGAGCTGTTCCTGTTCGAACCGGACGAACTCGAGACGATCGTCACCGCTGAGGTGGGCGGTTCGGCGCTGTTCGCCTCCCGGTTCCGTGAGTGCGCGGCCCGGGCCCTGCTGCTGCCGCGGCAAAACCCTGCCAAGCGCACCCCTCTCTGGCAGCAGCGCCAGCGCTCCGCCCAGCTGCTGGACGTGGCCCGCAAGTTCCCCACGTTCCCCATCGTGCTGGAAACAGTGCGGGAATGCCTGCAGGACGTCTACGATCTTCCGGCACTCAAGGACCTTGCCGCCGCCGTCGAGCGCCGCGAGATCCGCCTCGTGGAAACCACCACGCCGCAGCCGTCTCCGTTCGCCCGGTCACTGCTTTTTGGCTACGTGGGAGCGTTCCTCTACGAGGGCGATTCCCCGCTGGCAGAGCGCCGCGCGGCTGCCCTGTCCCTGGACCCGACGCTGCTGAATGAGCTGCTGGGCCGGGCCGAGCTGCGCGAGCTGCTGGACGCCAGGATCATCGCGCAGACCGAAGCCGAGCTTCAGCGCCTGGCACCGGATCGGCGGGCCCGCGGGCTGGAAGGGGTCGCTGACCTGCTGCGCCTGCTGGGGCCGCTGACTGCCGCGGAGGTTGCTGCCCGGCTGGAGCCGGTTACCCCTCCGACCGGCACCGAGCCGGGTTCCGATACCGCCGAGCACGCGACGGAAGCCGACGCCGAGCAGCTGCTGCGTGAACTGGTGCGGGCAAACCGTGCCCTGCAGGCCGGAATCGCCGGAACCCAGCGTTATGCCGCGATCGAGGACGCTGCTCGGCTGCGTGATGCCCTTGGCGTTCCGCTGCCCATGGGTGTGCCGCTGGCGTTCATCGAACCGGTCCCCGATCCGCTTGGCGACCTGGTGGGACGCTATGCCCGCACCCACGGTCCCTTCACGGCAGCGGAGGCGGCCGCCCGGCTGGGACTCGGCGTCGCCGTCGTCACCACCACCCTGCAGCGGCTGGCAGGTGAGGGCCGGGTTGCCGAGGGCGAGTTCCGCCCCACGGAGGCGCAGGTGCTGGATGCGGCGTCGGGCGTGGATGAGTCCCCTGCGGCAGTCATCACGATGCCCGGCGTTCCGGCCGGCTCGGAGTGGTGCGACGCGGAGGTGCTGCGTCGCCTGCGGCGCCGGTCCCTGGCGGCGCTGCGCTCCGACGTCGAGCCCGTGGATCCGCCCACCTATGCACGTTTCCTGCCGGTGTGGCAGAACGTGGGGTCCTCGCTGCGGGGGCTCGACGGCGTCGCTACGGTGATCGACCAGCTCTCCGGCGTGCCAATCCCGGCATCCGCCTGGGAGCCGCTGATCCTCGGAACGCGGGTGCGGGACTATGCGCCGGCCATGCTGGACGAGCTCACCGCGACCGGTGAAGTTATCTGGTCCGGCACCGGGTCGCTGCCGGGGAATGACGGCTGGATTTCGCTGCATCTTGCGGAGAATGCAGCGCTGACCCTAAACCCCGACCCGGACTTTGTACCGTCGGAGCTGCAGTCCCGCCTGCTGGACCTGCTGTCCGGTTCCGGTGCGTACTTTTTCCGGCAGCTCGCCGAGGCAGTGAACAGTGCACCGCTCCAGGACGGGAGCGCGCTCCTTCCCGATTCGGAGATCATCACTGCCCTGTGGGAGCTCGTGTGGGCGGGCAGGATCACCAATGACACCTTCACGCCGGTGCGGTCCCTGCTCTCCGGCGGAAAGACCGCCCACAAGCAGCGTGCCTCGACGCCCCGGGCACGCACCGCCCGGCTGGGGCGGATGGGACGCGGTTCGCTGAGCAGTTCTTCGCTGAGGCTTGCCGGTGGGCAGGATCTTCCGGCTCGTGGTCCGCAGCCGCTGGTCGCCGGGCGCTGGAGCCTGCTGCCTGCGGTGGAAACTGACACCACTGTCCACGCCCACGCCACGGCTGAGCTGCTGATGGACCGCTACGGTGTGGTGACGCGTGGGTCCGTGGCCAGCGAGGGTGTTCCCGGCGGGTTTGGCCTGCTGTACAAAGTGCTGGCCCGTCTGGAGGAGATGGGCCGCTGCCGCCGCGGTTACTTCATTGAGCAGCTGGGTGCGGCCCAGTTCGCGGTTCCAGCGACCGTTGACCGGCTGCGCTCGTTCTCACGGGAGAACCAACTCGCCGTTCCCGCTCCCGAGGCGGTGGCGCTTGCCGCAACGGATCCGGCGAACCCGTACGGTGCGGCCCTGCCCTGGCCGGCGTCCGACGGCGGCCACCGCCCCGGCCGCAAAGCGGGGGCTTTGGTGGTGATGGTCGACGGGGAGTTGGTGCTGTACGTGGAGCGCGGCGGCAAGACCCTGCTGACCTACACGGACGACCCCGAGATCCTGCTGCTTGCCGGGGCCGCACTGGTGGGAATTATCCGCCGTGGTGCCGCCGAGAAGATGGCGGTGGAGAAGGCCAACGGTGTCGACGTGCTGGACACTCCGGTGGCCACGGCTCTGCTGGCTGCCGGGTTCTATTCGACGCCGAAGGGGCTGCGCTACCGTGTTTGAGGTTTGTGCCGGGCCGGAGGTGTGCAGTGCCTGAGGGGGATACCGTCTGGCGTGCTGCCCGCGGACTTCACGCTGCGCTGGCCGGCGCTGAACTGACGCGGACCGATTTCCGGGTGCCCCGGTTTGCCACTGCCGATCTCAGCGGACGAACGGTTGAAGAGGTGGTTTCCCGGGGAAAACACTTGCTGATCCGGGTTTCTCCGGGCCCCGGTGAGACTGAAGGCTGGAGCATCCACTCGCATTTGAAGATGGAAGGGCTGTGGCATGTCTACGGCCGCGGCGAGCGCTGGCGCCGTCCGGCGTTCAAGGCACGGGCCGTGCTTGAGACGTCGCAGAAACAGGCAGTGGGGTTCGAGCTGGGGATCCTTCGTGTCTTCCCCCGCAGCGGCGAAGAGGAAGCGGTTGGGTACCTCGGCCCTGATCTGCTGGGTCCGGACTGGGATGCTGCGGAGGCTCTTCGCCGGTTGGGCTCGGTGCCGGACCGTCCAGTTGGGCTGGCGCTGCTCGACCAGCGGAACCTGGCAGGAATCGGCAACGTCTACCGCTGTGAATTGTGTTTCCTCGTCGGTGTCCATCCGCTCACTCCTGTGGGGGAGGTTCCGGATCTGGAACGGCTCGTCGCTCTGTCGAAGCGGTTGCTCGAAGCCAACAAGACCCGGTCCCGGCGTATCACCACAGGTTTGGCCGGACGGGATCCCCTCTGGGTCTATAACCGGGAGAAGCGCGGCTGCCTGCGCTGCGGAACCAAAGTGGTTCACGAGCTTGTCGGGGATACCGAGCTGGAACTGCGGGACCTGTACTACTGTCCCCACTGCCAGCCACCCATGGGCTGAACTGGATTTGATGCCGCCAGTGCTGGCGGGCCCGGCGGGCGCTGTGGTCGGCGGGCCGGCGCGGTGGCTGGCCCGGCGGGCTGGTGCCCCGTATTGCCGGCCCCCACCAGCCGGTTCAGCTGGGCCAGGCTGGGTGGCCGGGCGCCGTGGCTGGTCGTCGGGCCGGGCGGGGTGGGGGGGTCTGGAGGGCCGGCGCCGTGGCTGGGTGGCGCTGTGACCGCGGTCTGACCGAGGTGCAGGTGGCGTTCCCCTGGATGGTCTCCCGCCCGTCGGTTGCGTCCGGCGGGCCGGCGCGGTGCTGCCAGCGCTGCCCGGCTGGCAGCCCGGTGGGCCGGCGCGGTGTGGGGCTCGCGCCCAGCTGAGCTTTGGCGGCGCCCGACTGGCGTGGGCTGAGCCCGACAGAGAGCGTTGCTACGGGCGGGTCGCGTATTTCCCCGTGCTCATTCCACTCATCTCATGACTGTTCCTCCCCATAGCCGGAGACGCCCGCCCGCCGCGGAGGTTGTCCACACGTGAGTTGTTTTCACTTCGTTGCTGGTCATTTAGCGGAAAGCTAGTCCCATGAGACGCGGCAGCAGCAGAAAACCGGAGGACGAACCCGGCGTCCCGTCCGCCCCAGAGTCCTTGGCGTTTATGGATGCCTTCACCGTCGCCGAGACCGCAGACGATGCGCCGCGGCGGGCCAACGCTCGGCCCGATGTCGGGACGGCTACTGGATCCCTCCCGGCGCCGGGCTTCCGAGGCCGTGTTGAACTGGCCCAGGCAGATGCCATGTCCGCTGCAGACACCGTTCGGGTCCTGAAGCAGCTGGCTGCGCTTATCGCCTGGGCTCAAGCTCAGCAGGCGCTTGTGATCCATCGGATCGAAACTGGTCTCCGCCGCGACATTGAGCAGAGCCTTGGGCCAGTGGCGGGGTCAGTTGCCCTGTCCGCTGCGGCTGCGGAGGTTGGTGCTGCCCTCAACGTTCCCCACATGAGTGCCTTGGCTCTGGTAAGCGAAGCGACCACCCTCTGTACTGTCAACCGGTCCACCCACGCCCAACTCTCTCAGGGAGCCATTAGTTACCGGCACGCGCAGCGGATCATGGAAGAGGTGCAGTCCGTGCCGGCAGACCACGCTCCCCGCTTCGAGTTCGAACTCATCCAGCTGGCCCAAGGACGCACCTGCGCACAGTTCACAGCGAGGGCACGCAGGCTTCGGGAGTCACGCTGGCCAGAGACCATAAGCGTGCGCCACCGGCAGGCGCTCGAACTGAGGCGCGTGAGCCTGGACCCTAAGCCCGACGGCATGGCCGAGCTTTCAGCTCTAGTCGCTGCTGAGAAAGGCCAGGCGATTTACAACTCCCTGACAGCCTCCGCACGTGCTGCGCGTTCGGCAGGGGACGTTCGGACGCTGGACCAGCTCCGAACCGATGTGTTCACCTCCTTGATGCTCCCCGACCCGTCGTCTCCGGTTCTGCCGTTATCCCCCGGAGCCCAATCTCCCGCACCTTCCTGCGAAGATCTCACGGGAGTGCGGGCGGAGATCATGGTGCTCATCGATGCCGACACCATTCTTGGGGTAAACGACAAACCGGCGGAGTTGAACGGATATGGGCCAATCAGCGCGGACGCTGCACGCAGACTCGCACGCCAGGCGCTGCATTGGACAGGACTTGTGAGAGACAGCTCGTCCGGAGAGATCCTTGCTGTAGGCCGGCGTCGGAAGGTGCCCGCTGGGTTGAAACGCTGGCTGCAGGCCAGGGATGGAACGTGCAGATTTCCAGGGTGCCGGGTTAGTGCTTTCCGGACAGAAATCGACCACACCGTCCCTTGGAGCCGTGGCGGAGCCACCGAGCACGGCAATCTTGAAAACCTGTGCCCCAAACACCACCGGCTGAAGTCTCTTGGGTTATGGAAAGCACGCCAGCCCCGCCCAGGAAAGATGGAGTGGGTGTCTCCACTGGGGTCCAGGTACAGCACCGCGCCCCAGCTGCACTATGCCGCCTTCCCCCGAGTCGCCTCGTCCCGGTCCCCTTCAGAAGACGCCGAGCCGCCGCCGTTTTAGCCGCGAGGTCGTCGGTCGTCGGTCGATTGGCACGTTAGCTGACGAGACGGTCCGCCGGTGAGGCTGTCTGTCGGTCGGCCGGTTGGCCGGTTGGCCGGTTGGCACGTGAGCCGGTCCGCCGGTGAGGCCGTATCCGTCGGTCGGCCGGTTGGCCGGTTGGCACGTGAGCCGGTCCGCCGGTGAGGCCGTATCCGTCGGTCGGCCGGTTGGCCGGTTGGCCGGTTGGCACGTGAGCCGGTCCGCCGGTGAGGCTGTCTGTCGGTCGTCGGCCGGTTGGCTGACAAGTCCGCCCATCGGTCCATCGGCGGGGGCCGCCGGGTCCTGGGTTCTAGGTATCGCAGGGTTCGAGGTATCGCAGGTTCGAGGGCTCACGGTCCGGCAGCCCTTGCATCGGTCCGGCAGCCCTAGGGTTCCTGGGACTCCCTGCCGGCTTACGGGGTCAGAGTGAGGGTGGCCTTCGCCTCGTGCGGCCCTCCACAGCGGGCAGTTCCACCAACGCGTTTCCAATCGAGTTCGGCTTCCTGGCTTGCCAGGACCTGGCCAGTCTCCGAGGATGCCCGGAGCTGAACAGTTTCGGGGATCTGCATCGATGTCGTGACCTTCCAGCCAGTCTCAAACTTCACAACCGATACGGCGTTCACGTTCACCACCGGGCTCTCCTGCCCTGGAGTATCAGTGCCGCCACCGGAATAACAGGAACCGTCAAAGCAGACTTCCAACCGTTCGACAACTGCGGAACCGGGGCCGATGACCTCAATCTCCAGCTCGTCAACCCAGCCGATTGCAGTACAGGCGTTCCCGCACCCGGTCAGCGGAACCACTATCGTGAACAGGCCTGCGGCAAGAACCCACTTCGAGGCGGTACGAGTCCTGCTTCCAATGTGCCGAAGGTTGGCTCCATCCCCACTCCCCGCAGCATGACGACGCATAGCCCGTCCCCGCCGGACCTGCACTTCAACATTGGCTTCCTCCACCACGGCCACCTCCCCTTCGGCTTTGTTCCCGCGGGGCCTGCACTTCAACATTGATCCCACCACGCGGCCCCCTCCACCATGGCCACCTCCCCTTCGGCTTTGTTCCCGCGGGTTCCATCCCCGCCCAAGCGAGTGACCCCCTCAGCCACGCCCCCGTTTGGGCCATCTGCGCGCCTGATCATGGACCAAAGATAATCCACCGGCCTAACGCACGGCCCTGAAAACGGGATTCAGGACCGCCGGTACCCTTGAAGGGTGATGCAATCCCCTCTTCCGGTCCGCAACGGAGTGAACGCCACCCGGCTGCGGCTGCCCCACGAGGGCCCCTGGAGCACAGCCTTCGAATACGTCCTCGAACGGTTCGGACACGTAAACCCGGAAGGCATAGCCGATCGGTTTGACCGCGGGGAAGTCGTAGGAATCGGAGGAGTCCGGCTCGACCGGACAACTCCACTCGCAGAGCACACGTTCATTTGGTACTACCGGGAACTGCCCCCGGAAAAGCGTCTTCCAGTTGAAATCAATATCCTCCACCAGGACGAAAACCTGCTCGTCGTCGATAAACCGCACTTCCTGCCCACGACTCCAGGCGGAATGTACGTTGCCGAATCAGCCCTAGTGCGCCTTCGGGTCGCCCTCGGAATCCCGGACCTCATCCCTATGCACCGGCTGGACCGGATGACCGCAGGTGTACTCCTCTTCTCAACAAACCCGGAAACCCGCGGAAAGTACCAGGTCCTCTTCGAGAAGCGGCGCATCGAGAAGGAATATGAGGCCGTTGCTCCAGTCCGTTCGGATCTCGAGCTCCCTGCCGTCGTCCGCAGCCGGATGGTTAAATCCCGGACCTATCTGCTCGCGCAGGAAGTCCCTGGAGAACCCAACGCGGAAACACGGGTGGAACTGGTGGAAGAGGCCGGTGGGCTCGGCCGTTACCGCCTGCTCCCTCATACCGGCAAGACCCATCAGCTTCGCGTCCATATGGCGTCACTGGGAATCGGCATCCTGAACGACCCCTTCTATCCGGTCCTGCTGGAACAGGCCCCGGATGACTACAGCAAGCCGCTGCAGCTGCTGGCTCGCTCCATCCAGTTCACCGACCCGCTGACCAGGCAGCCCGTCCAATACCGCAGCGAACTGTCCCTTGATGCCTTTCCGGCTCCATCAATGCCCCGCTGACCTGCAAAATTCCTCTTCCACAGCCGCACTCCTGCCGTTACGCTTTGGTGGATCCCCATCCGGGTTAGGTACCCGAAGGAACCGCTGAGGCAAAGGAACAGGCATGCTCCCCCATCCCGCACGCCCTGCTGAGCCGGGCGAAGACGTGCAAAAGCCTGGAGCCAAGGACGGCAACAGCGGCCTCAGTAACAGCAGCCGCACTAACAGCAGCGGCAAGGCGGACAAGAACCCCCGCGGCACAACCAGCACCGGCTCCGCTGCTTTCATTCCCCCGCTGGCCCCGTCACCGCCTCCCGGAACCCCGCCCACAGTGCACACCCGTCTGGAAGCAGAACGAAACAGCCTCTGGCAGGTCATTGCCGGGCCTGAGGAACGGGCTGCCCCAGACGTTCAGCCGGATTCCTTCGGCAGCATTCTTCTCGGCACACCCACAAACGGCTCCTCGGGACGGGCTTACCACCTCCGGAGTTCTTTCAACCCGGCACGGGCTGTCCAGCGGCTGGTTAGCGGACGAGCAACTGAAGAAGATGCCCGGATCGAAGCGGAACAGCTCAACCCCGGGCCCCACGAGCCGAACCCTGAAACACAGGAGCCGAACCCTGAAACACAGGAGCGTAGAACACAGGAGCCTGGAACACAGAAGCTCCCGCAGCACCCAAACCCGAACGGCCACTTCCAGGGAGACCACTTAGACCACGAACCGCTCGAAAACTTCGGGCACGCACCGGCAGGCACAGTCCGCCGCACGGCAGTCACCGTCTGCACAGCTGCTGCTATCGGCGCGTCCTATGGCTTGACCCGCACCGCCGGCAGCTGGCCGGACATCAACCACGCATCCGGAAGTGTCCTGGACCCCGCAGCATCCATGCTCGGAGTGTATCCGTGGGTTTGGCTGGCGTGGATTCCAGTGCTGGCGGGCGCTGCCGGGTACGCAGCCCTGCAGTGGATTCCCTCCCAACGGTCCAGCTCGCGGCAGGCCTGGAGCGGCCCTATCAGCGCCGGATCTGCGGTTGTGGCGGCCCTCTGGCTCTGGGCTGTCCAAACCGGCAACCCGGCAGCTGCCTTCTGGTCCGCGGCCTTAGGGACAGGTATCGGCCTGACTGCCATCCATGTGTCCAATACCTGGCCGGGTGAATCACGCACGGAGAAGGCGGCGGCCGACCTTCCTGCCAAAGTCCTGCTGGGTGTCTGCACGATTGCACTACTCACCGGGCTGGGCAGCTGGTTTACTGCGCTGGGGACGGACGTCGCAGGCTGGGGGCCGGACGCATGGGCGCTGGTAGCACTCGTGGCAACGGTCATTGGGATCACCACGGTGTCTATGACGGACAGGGGCCACCTCGCCGCGGCGCTGACCGTCGTCGTCGGCCTCACCGGGATTGGCTTCACCCGGCTGCTGTCGGAACAGGCCTCCATGCCCGTCGCCGCAGGAGCCTTTGTCGGAGCCTTCCTCATCCTGGTGTCGGCGGGGTCCCGGCGCCACCAGGCGGATCACGCCCGGCGCAGGAGGCAGCGGGAGTGGCTCAGAGCGGAAGCCAGCGTCCGCGCTGCCGGCGAAGCACCCGGAGCTGTTCGCATTTAGCGACCTGTTCCACCGCGTGCCGCATGTTCATGGCTGCGCGCCTCGCCTGTGAGTTCTCGACCCCGTACTCATTGGCGGGAACCATGAACCGCAGTGTGATGCGCGGAACGCCGGAGACGATGTCCAGTTGGTTGGCCTCAACGTGGTGGCTGGCCTCCAGTGCTTCGACGGCGGCATCCATTACCGCTTCGGGCGGGTTCCCGGGACGCAGGCCAAGAATGCTGAGCTGGACGCGAAAGGAAGGCATCCTTCCACCGTAGTCCCGGCGGAAGGATGCCTCATCTTCGGTCGCGGCCCTAGAGCGGCTCGTCGTCCGGGTTGAAGGCTGAGAGCGGGTCGCCGCCAGCGTGGGCAGGGTCATCACTGCCATCCTCGAGCGGGTCCACTGATGAGTCTCCGAAGTCGACGTCGCGCGCCGCTTCACCAATGGTTGGTTCCTCAGGCGGTATCTGCGACGCGCCTTCTTCGTACCGTTCTTCCGCCGTTTCATCGCGAAGCGTCTGGTCTGATTCGATCCCGGGTTCCCCGGCAAGGGGTTCCTCGTTGATCAGCGGGTCCTCCTGCCAGTTGTCCGGGTTGTCCTCCGCGGCGCCCGGATAGGTCAGGTCTTCCGCGTCCGTGAGCTCGTCTTCGTCCAGGAGCTCTTCGCCGGAGACGATGCTCAGCTCATCAGGCGTCACAACCTCAGCCAGGTCATCGGCCAGTGCCGGGTTGTCGCTGTGGTCCGGGTTCTGTTCAGTCATCTGCAGCTCGCCTTCCGATCTCAACGGTCCTTTCCTTCGATACTAAGCCTACTGACATCCGATCGCGCAAGCCGGAACCGGCCCTTCATGCGCGCCCATCGCGCGTCATTTTGCACCTGCAAACAGACTTTATCCTCATCGGCGCGAATTAAGAGACAAAAGTTTGACGTAATAGCGGAGGTAAGGGCAGGCTAACTTCGTTATCGTCTTGAGACCTTCCAGAGAGGGCGCAGTGAGTACTTTTAACCAGCCGGAGCCCGGCTCCACAGGTGCCGAAGGTGAAAGCCAAACAGGTGCAGTCACCCTTCTGACCGGATCATCCACGCAGCAATACCGAACCGAGAACCTGCTGGGCATGGCAGCCGTAACCCGTTCCATCAGCTCAGCCCGCCGCCCCTTCACGGGGAAGCATCCAAGGGACCTGGCTCCCGACGTAGACGCCGTGGACCTGGACCGGCCGCTGGGCACCACAAGCGCGGCACTGGAGGAACTCCACCCGCTCTACCTGCGGGACGCCGTTTACTTCCATAATCCCGGTTACGCCGCGCATTTGAACTGCCCGGTAGCCATTCCGGCACTGGTCGGGGAAACCATCCTCAGCGCGGTGAACTCTTCCATGGACACCTGGGACCAGAGCGCCGGAGCCACACTCATCGAGCGGCATCTGCTGCGCTGGACCGCCGGACGGCTGGGGCTGGGACCAGCGGCAAGCGGGGTCTTTACCAGCGGTGGAACCAGCTCAAATCTCCAGGCACTGCTCATCGCCCGCAACCGTGCCGTCGCCGGACTCCGGCGGACCTCCTCCGCAGCCGGCCGCAGCGAACGCCTTCCGGAACTGCTGGGAAGGCTGCGTATCTTCGCCTCCGAAGCCAGCCATTTCAGCATCCGCAAGTCCGCGGCCCTGCTGGGCCTGGGCGAGGAGGCAGTCCACCTCATTGAGTGCGACGCCGACCGCAGGCTTCGGCCCGGGGCGCTCCGGGACGCGTTGGCTCAGTCCCGCAGCCGCGGAGAAGTTCCCATGGCCATTGTGGCTACCGCCGGGACCACGGACTTCGGCAGCATCGACCCGCTGCTCGAATGCGCAACGCTCAGCTCCGAGTTTGGTTCCTGGCTCCACGTCGATGCCGCATACGGCGGAGGCCTGCTGACCTCCCTGAAATACCGGAGCCGGCTCTCCGGAATCGGTGCGGCAGATTCCGTCACCGTGGACTACCACAAGACGTTCTTCCAGCCCGTTTCCTCAAGCGCCGTCCTGGTGCGCGACGCCGGCGAACTGCGCCACATCCTGCACTACTCGGACTACCTCAACCCGGAAGACGCAGCCGACCCGGAGATCCCCAACCAGGTTGACCACAGCATCCAGACCACCCGCCGCTTCGACGCCCTCAAGCTCTGGCTCACCCTGCGCGTCACGGGCGCCGACGGAATTGGCGCGCTGCTTGATTCAGCGATGGACCTGGCCCAGGAGACCGGGCGGCTGCTGCAAGCGGACCCCGGGTTCGAGGTTGCCGCCCGCGTCCAGCTGAGCACCGTTGTGTTCCGCATCCGCCCGCGTGGCTTGGACGAGGGCTCCTGCGACGCGCTGAACCGCTGGATCCGCTCGGCCCTCGCGGCCTCGGGAGAGGCCGTCATCGCCGGAACCACCGTGGCCGGCCGGAACTTCCTGAAGTTCACACTGCTGAACCCCACGGCCGGCCTGGCGGACATCGAACGGATCCTTGACCTCATCCGCTCCCATGCCGCCCGCTGGCTGTCCGGTCAGGCAGAAACTGACACGGCCGGACCGAGAACCGGCACCGCGGCGGGAGCAGCAGCATGAGCCGCCGGGCACAGCGCCAGCCGGAGCCCGGAACCGCCGCGGGCTTCGCCGCGCCAAACGCGGGCCTAACCGCACCAAACGCCGGCCCGGCCGAGCACGACGCGGGCCTGGCCGAGCACGACGTGATCGGCATCGGCGTCGGGCCCTTCAACCTGGGCCTGGCAGCACTCACCGAACCCATAGCCGAGCTGGACGCCGTGTTCTTCGACTCGCGTCCCGGCTTCGATTGGCACCCGGGAATGATGCTGGAGACCGCGCACCTGCAGGTCCCGTTCATGGCGGACCTGGTGTCCCTGGCCGACCCGACCTCCCGGTACTCGTTCCTGAACTTCCTGAAGTCCACGGGCAGGCTGTACCGCTTCTACATCCGCGAAGACTTCTACCCGCTGCGTGCTGAGTTCAACGCCTACTGCCGCTGGGTGGCGGAGCAGCTGCCCAGCGTCCGGTTCGGCCACGAGGTCACGGATGTGCGCTATGAAGAGACCGCGCAGGACGGCGGCAGGTACCTGGTGAGCACAAGGCACGACGGCGGTACGCAGGTTCACGCCGCCCGCCGGCTGGTCCTGGGCACCGGAACCCAGCCCGAGATCCCGCCGTCGTGCGCCGAAATCCTGACGGGTCCGGGGGCGCGGACGGCAGCCCACAACAGCGATTACCTGGATTCAAAAGCCAATCTCCAGGCGCAACGGAGCATCACCGTGGTCGGGAGCGGGCAGAGCGCTGCCGAAGTCTTCCTGGACCTGCTTCAGGACAGTGGACCGGACAGCTACGAGCTGAACTGGGTGACTCGTTCGGGCCGGTTCTTCCCGCTGGAATACACCAAGCTCACCCTTGAAATGACGTCACCGGACTACGTCGACTATTTCCATGCCCTTCCCGGCGGCACCCGTGACCGGCTCATCGGGTCCCAGAAAAACCTGTACAAGGGCATCGACGCAGCGCTGATCAATGACATTTACGATGCCCTGTACGCGCGCAGCCTTTCCGGGCCGTTACCGGTCAGGCTGCTCACGGGCGTGGAAGTCACCGGCAGCAGCTACGACCGCGGCACCGGGCAGCACCGGCTGGAACTGCATCACCCGGAACAGGGAACCAGCGGTGGGCTGGCGACCGGCGCCGTGGTCCTGGCCACCGGGTATTCCTACCGCGAGCCGGCCTTCCTGCGGGGTATCAGCAACCGCATACGACGGGACAGCCGCGGCCGGCTGGACGTGGACCGCAACTATGGGATCGGCGTGGAGACAGCGGAAATCTTCGTGCAGAATGCCGAGCTGCACACCCACGGGTTCACCTCCCCGGACCTGGGAATGGCTGCGTACCGCAACTCGACGATCCTGCGCGAAATCCTCGGCTGGGAGTACTACCCGGTGGAAACCAGCACCACGTTCCAGGAGTTCGGACTCGCTGGCCTGGGCCAGCCGTCGCACGCGCCCTCAAACACACGCACGGGATCAGCGGCGAAGGCAGAAGGAGCGGTGGCATGAGTTTCGACTTCCGCCCGGTCGATCCTGCATCGGACGCACCCCTCCTGCACAGCTGGACGAGCCGGGACTACGCACGGTTCTGGGGCATGGGCACCGCTACGGTGGACGAGGTCCGCAGCGAGTACGCCGGAATCGACGCGAACCCGCACCACGAGGCCTGGCTGGGCCTGTTTGGGGATACTCCCGCATTCCTGATGGAAAGCTACGCTCCGGAGCACTCTCCGCTGGCAGGCCTGTACCCCCTCCAGCCGGGTGACCGCGGCATGCACCTGCTCATGGGCCCGCCGGACATACCGCAGCACGGGTTCACCTCAGCGGCTTTCCGGTCCGTGATGGTTTTCCTCTTCTCCCAACCGGAGACGCAGCGGGTGGTGGTTGAACCGGATGTCCGCAACACCAAGATCCAGGCCCTCAACCAACGCATGGGCTTCCAGCCCCACAGCCGCATTGAGCTGCCCGACAAAACCGCCCTCCTTTCCTTCTGCACCCGGCAGCAGTTCACTGCCACAGCCGGCAGCACCCCCACGACTTTCCAAGGAGCAACACCATGAGCACCGCCGTCGCCCCCGCAGCATCGACCCTCGACGCCGGGCACCTCACCCCGGAGACCTGGGCGGCCGCCAACCGGCACGTCGTCTGCAAGGCCCTCGCCGAGTTCTCGCACGAGCGGATCCTCCAGCCCCAGCCCGCAGGCCCGGGCAGGTACCAGCTGACATCCGACGACGGCGCCGCCACCTATTCCTTCGAGGCGGACGTCCTTGAGCTGGAACACTGGAGCATCCTGCCCCAGAGCATCCTCCGCTCCGTCAACGGACGCGGCACCGCCTTGGACGCGCTGGTCTTCATCACCGAATTCGCGCGCACGCTGGGAATCAGCGAGGCCATGCTGCCGGTCTACCTGGAGGAAATTTCCAGCACCCTGGCTTCCCACGCCTACAAGCACAGCGGCTCCTTCCACACCTCGGAAAAACTGGCGGCCGGCATAACCGGCGGCGCTGATCCAGCAGTGGACTTCCAGGCCGTCGAAGCGTCCATGACCGAAGGGCACCCGTGCTTCGTGGCCAACAACGGAAGGCTGGGATTCGGGCTGCATGACTACCTTTCCTACGCGCCTGAAACCGGTGCCGGCGTCCGGCTGCACTGGATTGCCGTCCGGAAGGACCGCGCCCGATTCACCTCGGTGTCCGGTCTGGACTACGGGACGCTCATGCACTCCGAGCTGGATGCCGGCGTGCAGGCAGGATTCGAATCCGCGCTCCGGGCACTGGATCTGGGCCCCGGAGACTACCTGCTGATGCCCGTGCATCCCTGGCAGTGGGAGAACAAGCTCAGCGTCACCTTCGCCGCGGAGGTTGCCCGGCGGCACATTGTGCATCTCGGTCCATCCGAGGATGTGTATCAGGCGCAGCAGTCCATCCGGACGTTCTTCAACCGCAGCGAGCCCGCCCGCTGCTACGTCAAGACCGCGCTCTCAGTGGTGAATATGGGCTTTATGCGCGGTCTTTCCGCCGAATACATGGTCTCCACTCCGGCCATCAACGAATGGGTGGACGAGCTGGTCCGCGCCGATTCAGTGCTGGCGGGCACCGGCTTCCAGATCCTTCGCGAAACCGCTGCCATCGGCTACACCAACCCGTATTACGACGCCGCTGCCCCCAAGGGTTCTCCGTACCGGAAAATGCTGGCGGCACTGTGGCGGGAAAGCCCGATGGACCGGCTGGAGCCCGGGGAACAACTGGCGACTATGGCTTCGCTGCTGCACAGGGACCAGGCCGGCATCCCGTTCGTTTCGGCGCTCATCCGGCGCTCCGGTCTCCCGGCGCGCCGCTGGCTTATGGAGTATCTCCACACCTACCTGGTACCGGTCCTGCACTGCTTCTATGCGTACCGGCTGGCCTTCATGCCGCACGGCGAGAACCTGATCCTGGTTCTCAGGAACGGGGTGCCGGTCCGGGCGCTGATGAAGGATATCGGCGAAGAGATCATCGTGATGGCGGACAAAATGGAGCTTCCACGGGACGTGGCACGCATCCGCGTGGACGTGCCGGCTGAGGAGCAGGTGCTCTCCATCTACACCGACGTGATCGACTGCTTCTTCCGCTTCCTCGCTGCCGTCCTCCACGAGGACGGACAGCTTACGCAGGATGAGTTTTGGGACACTGTCGCGGAAGTGGTTCGCGCATACCAGGCTGAACGCCCAGAACTTGCCGAAGACTTCGCAGCCCATGATCTCTTCGCCGCCGATTTTGCCCGTTCCTGCCTCAACCGGCTGCAACTGCGCAATAACCAGCAGATGCTGGACATTGCGGATCCGTCAGGCGGGCTGCAGTTCTCCGGCAGGCTGCTCAATCCCCTGGCCGGCCGGCGGTAGAAGCTTTTCCTGGAGGGGTGGGCTGCGCGGGAAGGGGGATTCCTGGACGCAGCCCACCTGTCTCTGGTCCGTCCGTGGCCCCCGTCCTAGAGTGCCGGCAGCCTCGAGCGGCTGCCGAGACCGCAGGACGAGACGCAGGTCAGGGAGGGATGTCATGCAGTGTGCGTCACACCAAAGTAACCTAAGTCCAAACTTGCACTCAATTCAACAGTGCCTGTTGACCTGCGGTAGCGCCCCCTGGAGAACCGTGAGACCAACCCCTGGGAATTTTGGGGAAAGCCGGGAGATCCAGCCAGCTCAGCGAAGCGCCGACCCCCGGGCCTGCCGCTCAGCGCAGCGCCGACCCCCGGGCCTGCCGCTCAGCGCAGCGCCGACCCCCGGGCCTGCTGCTCAGCGCAGCGCCGAGACCCCCGTGATCTCCCGCCCCGCGATCAGCGTATTGATCTCGTACGTCCCCTCATACGTGTAGATAGCTTCGGCGTCAGCGAAGATCCTGGCCATCCGGTAGTCGGAGACAATTCCGTTGCCGCCCAGCAGGCTGCGTCCCAGCGAGACCGTTTCACGCATCAGGGCGCTGGCGTAGGACTTCGCCAGCGCAGCCCGGGCCATGTCCCCGCGGGCCGTTCCGTCGTCGGACACAGCGCCGTAGCCGCCCTGTTCCAGCTCGCTGACGCGGGCCAGCATACCGGTGGACGCCACAACGTTGCCCTGCATCCGCACCAGCTGCTGCTGCACCAGCTGGAAGGACGCCAGCGGCCGCCCGAACTGCATGCGATCGACGGCGTAGGCGCGGGCGACGTCGAACGCGGCCAGCTGCTGGCCCACCGCCTGCCAGCCCACCATGATCCGCGAACCGCGCAGCAGGTGCTTAATGTCCTCGAAACTCTCGATTCCGGCGAGCCGGTCAGCTTCCCGAACGCGGACGTCCGTCAGCTCAATGTCGGCATTCTGCACGGTGCGCAGCGCCGTCTTGTTCTCGATCCGGGTGCGCTTGATCCCTGGCAATGATGCGTCCAGGAGGAAGCCCCTGATCTTGCCCGTCTCCGGTTCCCGCGCCCAGCACAGCATCCAGTCGCAGAACGTGCCGTTGCCAATCCATCGTTTACTTCCGTTCAGGATCCAGTCTTCACCCTCGCGCACCGCCATGGTTGCCATCCCGCCGGCGACGTCGGAGCCGTGGTCAGGCTCGGTGAGGGCGAAGGCTCCGGTGATCTTCAGCGACTGCGCATCAGCCAGGAGCCTCTCCTTCTGCTCCTCGGATCCGAAAGCATGGAGTCCCTCCACGAACAGGTCGTGGTGGACCATAAAGAAGGTCGCGATGGAGGTATCGGCACGGGTCATCTCCGCAATCACCAGGCCGGCGAACAGCGGACTGTATCCGCGCTGCACCGGCGTGGACAGGCCGAGCGACGCCAGGCCGGGCAGCAGTTCCACCGGGAACCGCGCTTCATCCCACCAGCCGCCGGCGTGCGGAAGCACCTCGGCAGCGAGGAAGGAACGCAGCTCAGCCAGCTTGGCTGTCTCCTCGGGACTCAGCAGCTGTTCGAAATTGAAAAAGTCGGCGTCGGGGAGCATCGGCACGCCCTATTTCGGCCCCATCCGAATCGCTCCGTCAAGCCGGATGGTTTCACCGTTCAGCATCGAATTGCCAATGATGTGGTCTACCAGGGAGGCGTATTCATCCGGCCGGCCCAGCCGGGATGGGTGCGGTATCTGCGCAGCCAGCGAGTCCTGCGCGTCCTGCGGCAGTCCGGCCACCATGGGGGTTTCGAAAATACCGGGGGCGATCGTCACCACGCGGATCAGGTGGCGCGCCAGTTCGCGTGCCAGCGGAAGGGTCATGGCAGCCACTCCACCCTTCGACGCCGAGTAGGCCGGCTGCCCGATCTGCCCGTCGAAGGCCGCTACCGACGCGGTGTTGATGATGACGCCGCGCTCGGAGGTCCCGCCGTCATCCGTCACCGGCTCGGTTTCCGCCATGGCCGCGGCAGCCAGCCGGGTCACGTTGAAGGTGCCCACCAGGTTTACCTGGATGACCCGGTTGAAATCCTCCAGCGGCAGGACACCGTTGCGGCCCAGGACCTTACCCGGCGTGCCGATCCCGGCACAGTTCACCGCTACCCGCAGCGGTGCTGCCGCCATGGCAGCTTCCACCGCACCCTGCATCTGCTCGGGGTCCGTCACGTCTTCCGGGACAAAGTGCGCGTTGTCCCCCAGTTCACCGGCGTAGGCGAGCCCGCCGGAGGAAGGCAGGTCAACCAGCACCACTTCCGCTCCGGCATCGATGAGCCGGCGGGCCGTAGCCCGTCCGAGTCCGGAAGCTGCTCCCGTGACGATGGCCGAAGCACCGGATAGCTGCATGTGGTTCCTCCTGGGTCAGGACTGTTGGGGTGCGCCTGGGCGCGTACGGTCCCACGAGCCTACTGTGACTGCCGGCACACCGCATCCTTCGAAGGCCTGTTCCGTGGGTGCGGGAGACGGTGACGCTGCGGGGCAGCCCGGACTATGGTGGGTCGCATGCCCGCAGCACAGACCGTCCGCCACGCCGAGCTGCGCGCCGACACCGCAGCCCACTCGGTGACAACCGCTTTTGGCGGCAGGTTCCTGGGCCTGCCGCGCACGCACCTGGGCGCTGTCCGCGCACCGCAGCCGCTGCCCCGCGGCGTCGGGCACTGGCATTACTGGTGGCAGGCACACTACGTGGACGTCCTCGTGGACACCGGCCTGCGCAGCCGGGCGCCGGTGGCCGGGTCCGATCCGATTGTGCTGGCCGAACAGGTGGTCCGGACCATCCGGATCCGCAACGGCGGCCGGTTTACGAACTCCTATTTCGACGATATGGCGTGGCTGGCGCTGGCCGCCCTGCGCCTGGACACCCTGCCCGGGCCGCCGCGCGGCAATAAGCCCCGCCACCAGGGCCTGCGGGAGTCACTGGGGCGGGCACTGCGTTCGGGCCACACCCCGGATCTGGGCGGCGGCGTCTGGTGGAACCGTTCCCGGAACTTCAAGAACACCCCGGCCACGGCTCCCGCGGCCCTGTTTTTCGCACGCACCGGCGAGCGCGAACGCGCGCAGGAGCTGGTGGACTGGTTAAATGCTGAGCTGCTCGACCCCGGGAACGGGCTCTATTACGACGGCGTGCGGCAGTCCGCAGCCGGCGCGGTCCTTGAACGGGCGCACTTCACGTACAACCAGGGGCCGGCGCTGGGGGCATTGCTGGAGCTGGGCGGCGAGGCAAACCTGCAGCGGGCCGCTGAGCTGATCCGTGCCACGTCCCGTCGCCTGGTTGCCGACGGCGGCACCGGGCCGCTGCTGCGCACCCACGGCAGCGGCGACGGCGGACTGTTCACCGGCATCCTGTGCCGCTACCTCGCCGAAGCAGCCGCCGCCCCGACTTTGGACTCCGATTCACGCCGGACGGCAGGGGTGCTGGTCACCGAGCTGGCGGACAGGCTTTGGAAAGGCCGGGCAGTCCGGAACAACCTGGCGGTGTTCCCGTCCGACCCCCGCAGCACCGCGGATGAGGGTTATCCCCCGGGCACCGGCGCCGAGCTTTCCACCCAGCTCCAGGCCTGGATGGTCCTGGAGGCGGCCCTGCGCGTCGTGCGGCTGGAGGCCGATCCCCAGGCGGACTGAACCCCTGGGTCCTAGGTGCCTGCAGCCTTGAGCGGATGCTGCGAGGCCGCCGTGTGCGGATCCAGGTCTGCGAGGGTAAGCAGGTGCTGGGGATGCTGCGGAAGGGGAAAGGACCGCTCCGTGTTCAGGTTCCGGTCTACCCGGAGGATCTCGCCGGAGTCCATCATCCGCCAGTTCGGATTTTCGTCCATCCGCTCGGTGGCGACAAGCACCGAGGGGGTCCGGTTCTGTTCCATCTCATCGCTCTTCATGCTGATCCGAGCGGTGTTCTTGCCGCGGTGCGGATCGTCGGCACTTTCCTGCAGGACATAGAGCGGGTGTGTGTCCGGGTACCGCACCGCCCACAGCTCCGATTCCGTGGAGAGGACGAGGTTCACGGCGTAGAGCCGCAGGTTCTCAGCAACCCAGGTGACCGCCTGGGTGATGGCATCCCCCAGGTCACCGCCGTTGTGGCGGGCAATGCCGGTGATGAGGGCGAAGACCCGCTCGCTGTCAGTCTGCCCCTGGACAAGGCCCAGAACTTCCAGGGACCGCAGCCGGTCATCGAGCACGTCCAGGTCCTCCACCACTCCGTTGTGGGCGAGCAGCCGGTTATCCTGCAGGAACGGATGCGTATTCACCAGGGTGTTCCCCCCGGTGCTGGCGTACCGGACATGGGCAACGAATGTACTGCCGTCCAGCGTCCGGGCTGCCGAGGCGTAGGCACGGTCCTCGTAGGCCGCCACGGGCGCCTTGTCCACTACGGGTTTGCCGCCGGGATCGAACACACCGATCCCGAAACCGTCCGCCATCCGCCGGCTTTGCTCGGCCAGGCTGTCCGGAGCGGTGAGCAGCCAAAACGTGGCATGGACGGGCTTGGGACCTGCATGCATTCCGAAAAGCCGGCACATGGTGGACTCCTACTCTGGCATCCGCTTCTGCGGATAGAAGGTCTCACGGCGGCTGAGCATGTCCACGAAGCGGGCAATGTTCCGCTCCCGGGCTGCTTCCGTCTTGAGCTGGCCCAGCCGGTAGGCCAGGGCAAAGCGGTTCTGCGAACTGAGTACGTCGAACATTGCCTGGGCGCTCGCATTGGCGGCGATCGCGTCCAGCAGGTCCTGCGGCACCTCTGCCGTGGCCGGTCCGGCATAGGCGGCATCCCACCGGCCGTCGGACTTGGCTGACTCCACGGCGTCGCGCCCGGAGGGGTGCAGCCGGCCGGCGGCTTCCAGCCGGGCAATATGCCCCACATTGCGCAGCGACCAGGCGCTCCGCGGGCCGCGCCGGGTGTAGCGCTGCAGATAGGTTTCCTCGTCACGCCGTGCTGCCTGGCCGTCAATCCAGCCGAAGCAAAGGGCCTCGTCCAGGGCAGCCTGATACGTCAGGGCGGTGGTACTCCCGCCTTTCTTCCCAAGGACCAGCCAGACCCCGGCGGAGCGCAGATGATGCTCACCCAGCCAGTCCCGCCATGCCGCAGCATTCGGGAGCAGCAGCTCCGACAGCTCGGTCTCCATGCGCTCAATCGTAGGCTTCCGCCGGGCGCCCTGATAGATCCGGATGCAGTTCAGCCCTCGGCCGAAGCGGAGCGCGCCGAATGACTCGGTGTCCGGCTTTGGGGTAGAACACTGCTATGAACGTTCGCACTCCTGACCCGTATCCCGGCTGGCTTTCGGAAGAGGACCTGCACGAAGCACGGCAGCGCCTTCCCATGGTCTACGTAGAAGCCGTTCCGGTGCGGTGCGACCCGCTGGGGTATGTCACCGAGGTGGGCCTGCTGCTGCAGGCAACCCCTGAGGGAAAAATGGTGCGGACGTTCGTTTCCGGCCGCGTGATGTACCGCGAAACCATCCGCGCTGCCCTGCTGCGCCACCTCGAGAAGGACCTCGGGCCCATGGCACTGCCGCAGCTGCCGCCCAGCCTGGCACCGTTCGCCGTCGCTGAGTACTTCCCGTCGCCGTCGCAGACCGGCCTCACTGACGAGCGCCAGCACGCCGTCGCGCTGGCCTACCTGATCCCGGTGACTGGCGAATGCGATCCGCGGCAGGATGCACTGGAACTGTCCTGGCTTACTCCCGAGGAAGCTCTCAGCCCGGCCATCTACTCCGAGTTTTCCGGCGGGCGCGGCGACCTGCTCCGTCAGGCCCTGGCGTCGGCGGGCTGGGGCCGGTAGGCGCTAACCTACGTTTATATACTGGGGCCGAGCTTCGAGCGCTAAGGAAAAGCCATGTCGATGAGTGTGCCGGATAAGTATGCCTTCCGGGTCAATGCCGAACTGCTTGTACCGGGCCAGAAGGTGGTCCTGGATGAGCTGACCCTGGCACCTGTGGCAGCCATCCGCATCGAAGAGGACGACCTGGGGAATCCCGCCCTGGTCATCGCTGACCTGGAGGACGGTGAGGTCCTGCGGATTGCCTACGGGTCTGCCGTGCGGGTGGCGGCACCGGCACCGGAAAAGAACGCCGCTGAAGCGGTCCGCAGCATTCCCACAGAGGAAGAGACCTACGCCGCCGTCCTGGCCGCGGCCGAAGCCGCCCATCCGGAGGACCGCGCGGTCAAGGAACTCGTCACCAGGCTTAGCCGGGGCCTGAACGTCAAGGCCGGAAGCAACCTCCAGGACGTGCGCGACCTTGCCCACACCCTCTACGTGGACCTGGGGGACGCAGAGAATGCCCTGGCTGTCTGTTCCCTGATTACGGGGCTTGGTTTCGACGGCAACTACGGCCGCTGGAACTGGATCCAGGGAGCGCTCGCGCTGGCCGCCCAGATTACCCACGAGTCGGGTGACCTGGAGGCTTCGGCAGCGTTTGCCCAGGCCGTCCGGGCCGGAGACAATGCCGAATCGGATCCGCTTAAGGCCAAGCTGTCCGCCGAACTGCTGCAGCGCCAGCTCAATGAGCCGAACCTCTACGACCGTGAAGTCCAGCGCGCCGCGGAGGCCGGCGACGAGCACAGCGAACGGGACTGGCGGATCCTGCGCCTGAACACGCTGCTGTACCTGCGCGCCCACGGCGGGTCGCAGAGCTATTCCGACGCCGAACTCCAGCGGCGCATCCGCACTGAACTCAGCGCCGTGCGCGGCCTGAACCTGGACCTCTAGGCGGACGCTCCGGAGAGCCTGCGCGCACTGGACCGGTTGGCCCGGAGCTGCAGGAGCAGCACCAGGGCCATCCCCACCAGGGCTCCGATGACGGTTTCAACTGCCCGGTCCTGGATCAGCGTGGCCGGATTGCTGGCATGGGAGAGTTCTGTGCTGAGCAGCGCCAGCGGTGTGATGACCACCTGGGCCAGCGCGTAGTTCCGGGCAATGAACAGCTCGGCCCCGCACTGCAGCAGCGCAATGACAAGGACCAGCTGCCAGGGCTGCAGGCCGGCAAACAGGATCACCGCCGTGACTGCGAGTCCGCCGAACGTTCCCAGCATCCGGTTGACGCCGCGGTGGATGCGGTGGCGGAAGGTGGCGCCCACCAGGGGAACAGTGGCGGCAACCATTGCCCAGTAATTGTGGCCGATTCCCAGCAGGGTGGCGATGCTGCCGGCAGCCGCCGCCGCAACCGCGTACATTGCGCCGTCGGCCCAAATCGCCTTCTGCTGCGCCGCGCTGAAGCGGGGCCGCAGCGGCTTCTCCCAGGGCGTCCGGTAGGTGGGCGGCAGCATGCCGCCCAGTCCCAGCAGGATGGCGAACGCGATGGTCGTTCCGGCCGCCAGCATGCCCTGCCACAGCGGAGGATGCGCGGGCACGGACGCGATGGCAGCGTACGCGAAGATGTGGAACAGGGATCCCGCAGGGCGCAGCCTCCAGTACCCGGTGGCCACCGTCCCCAGCCCGGCTACCAGCGTGGTGCCAAGGACAATCCCCCAGGCATCCAGGCCCAGCCGGGAGGACAGCGCACCGGCCAGGATCACAATGAACATCAGTGCGCCGGCACGCCCCTGGTGCCCCAGCCGCTGGCGGTGCGGCTCATTACGGCCGTAGATGCTGGTGAATGCACCGAAGGCCACGAAGATCGCCAGGTCGATCCTGCCGATGGCCAGCAGGACGGCGAGCGGGACACCTATGCCGATGCCGCAGCGGATGCCCACGCGGTGGTCATTGTGGGCAGGGGCAAGGGTGAGCATTTCGCGCAGGTGGTTCAAGGGGACTTCGGGGGCCTTTCATGCGTTCAAGGGCGGCGGCAGCGCTTCACGGGACCGGAGAATCCGCCCTTCTCACCATACGCTCGGCCTGAACGGCGGCCTCAGTTATGTGGCCGGTCTCTCCAGCCGGACCCGCCCGGTGCTGAGCCGAGGCAGGCCCGCATCCGGCGTCGGCGGTCCCGCTCCGGATGTAGGGCAAAATGGAATGGTGTCCAGCTCCGGTTTTTCCTTTGCCCTCGGTAAGCGCCTGCGTGAAACCACTCCCGACTCTGCGTCCCGCGCCAAGGAGAACGGCGGTGAGTTCCAGGGCCGCACCGGTGTGATCAGCACCCCGCACGGCGAGATCCAGACGCCGGCGTTCATCGCCGTCGGCACCAAAGCCACCGTGAAGGCCGTGCTGCCGGAATCCGTGGCGCAGCTTGGGGCGCAGGCCGTGCTGGCGAACGCCTACCACCTGTACCTGCAGCCGGGCGCGGACATCCTTGACGAGGCCGGCGGGCTGGGAAAGTTCATGAACTGGCCCGGCCCCACCTTCACCGACTCCGGCGGGTTCCAGGTCATGAGCCTGGGTGCCGGTTTCAAGAAGGTCATCAACATGAATGCCGACGGCACCACGCATGCCACCGGAGCGGACGACGACGTCGCTCCCGGCAAGGAACGCCTGGCCCACATTGACGACGACGGCGTCTGGTTCAAGTCCCACCTGAACGGGGACAAGCACCGCTTCACCCCGGAAATCTCCATGCAGGTGCAGCACCAGCTGGGCGCGGACATCATGTTCGCCTTCGATGAGCTCACCACCCTGCTGAACTCCCGCGCCTACCAGGAGCGTTCGCTTGAACGCACCCGGCTCTGGGCGGAACGGTGCCTGGTGGAACACCGCCGGCTCACCGAGGAACGGTCGCACCGCCCCTACCAGGCGCTCTTCGGCGTCCTGCAGGGCGCCCAGTATGAGGACCTGCGCCGCAAGGCGTCCCGTGATCTGGGTGCCATGGGGTTCGACGGCTTCGGGATCGGCGGCGCACTGGAGAAGGAAAACCTGGGCACGATTGTGCGCTGGTGCACCGAGGAACTTCCCGAGGACAAGCCGCGGCACCTGCTGGGCATTTCCGAGCCGGATGACATCTTCACCGCGATTGAAAACGGAGCGGACACCTTCGACTGCGTCTCCCCCACCCGGGTGGCACGCAACTCGGCGTTCTACACCCCGTACGGCCGCAAGAACCTCTCCAACGCCAAGTTCAAGCGCGACTTCGGCCCGCTGGTGGACGGCTGCGACTGCTACGCCTGCGCCAATTACTCGCGTGCCTACATCCAGCACCTGTTCAAGGCCAATGAGATGGTCAGCCACACGCTGATCTCAATCCACAATGAGCGTTTCACCGTGAAACTGGTCGACGACGCCCGTCTGGCCCTCGAGGACGGCACCTTCTTCGAGTTCAAGGACGAGGTCCTGGGGAAGTACTACAGCTAGGCCTGGGCGTTCTCCCGCGCCCTGTAGGTCGGCTCGCGCTTCTTGATTGCCTTGATCACCGCTGAGGTCACCGGGACAAACAGGAACTCAATGGCGGTCTTGTAGACAAAGCCAAAGATCACGTAGTTCACGAACTGCCCCGCATCGGCAATCCCGATGACCGGCGCGGCAACGGCACAGAAGATCAGGGTGTCCGCGAACTCGCCGACTCCGGTGGAGGCCATCAGCCTGCCCACCAGCGCACGTTCGTTGAAACGTGCCTTCATCCGGGTGAGCACCATGGCGTTGAGCAGCTGCCCGGCCAGGAAGCCCAGCAGCGACGCCGCGACGATCTGCCAGACCGGGCCCAGCGCCGCCTCCAGGGCGGCCTGCTTCTCCAGCCCGTAGGCGTCGTCGAACCCCGGCAGCGCAATGATCACCGCGAAGGACAGCACGGCGAACGCAGCCATCGCGAAGCCCATGTAGATGGCACGCCGGGCGGCCTTGAAGCCGTAAACCTCGCTGATGACGTCGCCAAGGATGTACGCCAGCGGGAAGAGGAAGAACCCGCCGTCGGTGATGATGCTGAAGTCGCCGAAGACCGGACCCAGCACCACGCCCTTGGACGCGCCGATGTTGGAAATGATGATCACCACGCACATGAGGGTGAGGATCAGGTCGTAATGCGAACTGCCCCGGGAGGCGTAGCTGGGGGTCTGGCGTGCCTGGCGGGCAGCGGCCGGGGTTGGTGAAGACATGGATTTCCCGTTTCGGTTTAGTGGTTCGCCTGGGCTCCCGCCCGGCTGTATTAGCACTTGCCCGCTGTCCCGGGCGGCCCTCCTGAGGACCAGCGTCAATTCTGCCACGTTTTTGGTGCCGTCACATTTTTGAACGTGTTCAAAAATGTGCTCTAATGTCCCGGTAGGCAACTTGGAACAGGGGATCGATGGCCGCGGGGTCGAAGAGTGAGGCCACCCGGCAGCGGCTGGCTGAGGCAGCAACAAGACAGTTCCGCACCCTCGGTTTTGAGCGGACCACCATGCGCGGGATCGCCGCAGAAGCCGGCGTCTCCGTGGGCAACGCCTACTACTACTTCTCCTCCAAGGACGCGATCGTCGCCGAGCTCTACCGGTCGCTGCAGAACCAGCACCGCTCCGCGGCCCTGCCCCAGCTGCGCGAGGGCCACAACCTCGGCGAGCACCTGCGGGTCATCCTGCAGGCGAACCTTGACGTGCTGGCTCCGTACCACTCGCTGGGACACCAGTTCCTGAAGACGGCAGCCCTGCCGGTGCCCCCTGGCACCCGGAAGTCCTCCACGCCGGCCGACGCCGAGCAGGTGGGCCGCGGCAAGTCGATCGCCGTCTACCGCCAGGCGGTGCAGGCTGCCCGGCCGCAGCCGCCGCTGGCCGTGCGCGATGACCTGCCCGAACTGCTGTGGCTGGTCCAGATGGGCGTGACGCTGTTCTGGGTCTACGATTCCTCGCCCGGTCAGGCCCGCTCCCGGCGCCTGGTCACAAATACCGCTCCCCTCGTGGCCAAGCTGGTGATCCTCTCCCGCCTACCCGTAGTGCGCAATATCGTGGAAGATGTGGTGAAGCTGCTGCGAGGAGCGCGATCGCATGACTGAAAAAGCGGATGACGACGGCGTCTCCCCGGCGGATGCCGAACGTTCCCCTTCCGCCGGGGGCGCGCCTTTCCTGCTCGCGCCCCGCGTAACATTCGGCCCCACCGCGTTTGTCACCGGATATGCCATCGCCTGCCTGCTGGTTGCCCTGATAGCCACGGTGGCGATTGGCTGGGGGACCTCGCGGGATTTCTGGGGTTATCTCTGGATCATCGTGATTGCCGCGTTCTACGCCGCCGGCATCGGCCTGGTGACCGCCGCTCCGGTGGGCCTGGCCCTGGGGCTGCTGCTGCGGGACGTCCCCAACCAGTGGCTTCATGTACTGGCCTTTTTCCTGGTGCCCACGATCCTTGCCTGGGCAGTCATCGGGTTCATTGCCGGATCCATTGGCGTGCCCCTGCTGATGGCGCTGGCGATCGGGGTCTCCGCTGCCACCGGACGGCTTGCCGTCTGGCGCCTTATGGACGTGCGCTACTAGTACGGCGGCCTGCAGCGAAACCGGGTGGCGGGCCGCGGCGGATTAGGTAGAAGATGGACCCATGTCTTCAACAACACATCCCCCCGTCACGCTCACGATCGCTGGCTCCGAAGCCACCGGCGGGGCTGGCGCCCAGGCCGACCTCAAGACGTTCCAGGAACTGGGAACCTACGGCATCACGGCCCTGACCTGCATTGTCTCCTTCGACCCGAAGGACAACTGGAACCACCGCTTCGTTCCGGTTGACCCGCAGGTGATCGCAGACCAGCTGGAGGCTATCCAGACCGCCTATGACCTGGGCACCGTGAAGATTGGCATGCTGGGCACCCCGGCAACCATCGACACAGTGGCCAAGGCCCTGCAGAGCCAGGCCTGGACGAACATCGTGCTGGATCCGGTTCTGATCTGCAAAGGCCAGGAGCCCGGAGCAGCCCTGGATACCGACCAGGCGCTGAAGGCACAGATCCTTCCGCTGGCAACCTTCGTCACCCCGAACCACTTCGAATCCATGTCGCTTGCCGGTATGGATTCGATCGACTCCGTGGAAGACCTCAAGGAGGCAGCAAAGCGCATCCACGAGGCCTCGGGTGCCGTTGTGCTCGCCAAGGGCGGCGTACGGCTGGAAGGCGAGGACGCCGTTGACGTTTTCTATGACGGCGAGACCATGGAGGTGCTCCGCGCGCCCAAGGTTGGCGACGTCGCCGTCAGCGGTGCCGGGTGCACACTGGCTGCCGCCATCACCGCCGAGCTGGCCAAGGGCGCAACCCCCCTTGAAGCGGCCCGCACTGCCAAGGCGTTCGTGACGGAAGGCATCCGCAACCGGGTTTCTTCCCACACACCCTTCGATGCCCTGTGGCAGGGCGGCGCGGCCAGCGGCCCTGCGCTCTAACAGCATTCCGGCATTCTCCAAAATCCCCAAGAGCGGCCTTTCCACCGATTTCCCGGTGTAAAGGCCGCTCTTTTGCTGCCCGGAGGGAAACCGTTCTCCACATTCAACTCCTGCAACTTTACAAACAGTGCTGAGCAGGCGTGTCAATACCTCCGCCCTGTAATTCAGCCGGTTTCCCTAAACCTTTGACCTACGCGTTTACTCCCTTAGGGTGTGCCTACGGCTGCAGGCATTTCGGGGGCCGAAGGTGCATGCTGACACCCCAAACGGGGGTTGGGGGCACAAAAGGAAAGCTGTCACGTGTGTCAGCAGCCGGTGGATTTTGTTCAAGGATTCCTAGTCTCTAGGTCTTCCACGGCATTCTTCCGGTAACGCGCGGCGGAATGTTCAAGGAGCAAAATGAGACGGTCCATTCATCACAGGCCAGGGGCTGTGGCTACTGCCGCAGTTGCCGGCCTCGCACTCACGGCAGGCCTTGGCCTACCGGCCCAGGCAACCGAACCCGCCGGCACGGACAACGCTGCCCAGGGATTCGCAGTACAGAAGTTTGCGGAGCAGAAGGTATCCCCGAGCCTCCGCGGCGTCGACGGCGAGGTCTCCGTCTACGTTCAGTTCACCGGCGAGGGCGCCTTCGAGCAAACCCAGCCGGACGCGGTCAAGGAAGGCAAGCTGGATCCGGTAGTCGACGCTCCGCGCGTGCAGCAGATCCGGTCGGCCATTGAGTCGCAGGCTGAGTCGGTGGCCGCGGAAGCGGACGCCAGCACCCTCTACACCACCACCAACAGCCTTCCCGGCGTGGGCATCGTTGGCGATGCCGAAGCCATCAAGGCGCTGGCAGAGCGCGACGACGTCGCCAAGATCACCCGGATCGTTCCCAAGACGATCGATAACAAGGGCGCGGACATCGATACCCGCGCGCTCAACGCCTGGGTCGAACGCCAGCAGACCGGCGACGGGATCACCATCGCCGTCCTGGACACCGGCATCGACTACACGCACAGTGATTTCGGCGGCCCCGGAACCATCGAAGCGTACGAAGCGGCCCAGGCGTCCCCGGTCATCCCCGCTGCTGACAGCGGCCTGATCGACGCGATCAAGTTCATTGGCGGCTACGACCTGGTGGGCGATGACTACAACGCCGACCCGTCCGCTGCGAACTACCAGCCGGTCCCCAAGCCGGACCTCAACCCGATGGACTGCCAGGGCCATGGCACCCACGTGGCCGGCACCGCCGCCGGTTACGGAACCCTGGCCGACGGCAGCACCTTCAGGGGCGACTACTCCTCGCTGACGGCGCAGACCGTCAATGACATGCGCATCGGCCCGGGTTCGGCTCCGGAAGCACAGCTGGTAAGCATCCGCGTCTTCGGCTGCACCGGTTCCTCCGAGGTAGTGGGCCAGGCCCTCGACTACGTTCTGGATCCCAACGGCGACGGCGACTTCTCCGACCGCGCGCAGGTTGTGAACATGTCCCTGGGCTCCGACTACGCCCCGGTGGACGATCCCGAGAATGACATCGTGGACAAGCTGACCGAACAGGGCATCCTCTCCGTCGTCGCGTCAGGCAACGCCGGCGACGTCTACAACGTGGGCGGCTCCCCGGGCAACGCCAAGTCCTCCCTGACCGTGGCCAGCACCATCGGTTCCCAGATTTCCCTGGACCGCGCCGATGTCCTGGCCCCGGCAGAACTGGAAGGTTCAGCTGCCGGCCAGTATTCGGTGAACTTCAACTACTCCGATCCGGCAGTAACGCCTGAGCGGCTCACCGGCGACGTGGTGGCAGCACCTGCCTCCAACGCCTTCGGCTGCAACCCTTTCCCCGCCGGCTCCCTGACGGACAAATGGGTCTGGATCCAGTGGGAAGACGAAACCGGCGGATTCCCCTGTGGATCCGGCGCCCGCTTCAACCATGCCCAGGCCGCCGGTGCGACCGGCGTCGTCCTGGATTCCCCGCGTGACGTGTTCGACGCCGGTATCGGTGGCAACACCACCCTCCCGGGCATCCAGCTCAACCGTGAGTCCTCCGACCGGCTGCGTCCGGCCGCAGTGGCCGGAACCCTGACCCTGCAGCTCGACCCGGCGTACATGGGTGCAGCGTCCGGGCCGTCCAACGCACTGGACACCGTCAGCTCCTTCTCCTCCCGTGGCCTGCACGGCTCCAACGGCGTGGTGAAGCCCGACGTCGCTGCTCCCGGTTCCTCGATCGGCTCGGCCAGTGTGGGTTCGGGCAACGGCGCCTCGGTCAGCAGCGGTACGTCCATGGCGACTCCGCATGTTGCCGGCCTGGCAGCCCTGCTGTACGCCGCGACGGATTACACGCCGTACGAAGTCAAGAACACCATCATGAACACGGCCACCCATGACGTCCTGGCAGCCAACGGCGCTGTGCACGGTCCCAACCGTGTCGGTTCCGGACGCGTGGATGTCCTTGATGCCGTGAACTCCAAGGTCATGGCCTACGACTCCGAGGACCAGACGCTCACCAGCGTCAACTTCGGCGTCCTGGAGGTCGGTGCAGACGCACTGACCGTCACCCGCAAGGTCACGGTCCAGAACAAGTCGGACCGGCCGCGCAACTTCGACGTCAGCTACCTGCCGGCATCGACCATGCCCGGCGTG
Organism: Arthrobacter gandavensis; assembly: GCF_039528575.1. Classification (NCBI taxonomy): domain Bacteria; kingdom Bacillati; phylum Actinomycetota; class Actinomycetes; order Micrococcales; family Micrococcaceae; genus Arthrobacter; species Arthrobacter gandavensis. The sequence continues at coordinate 107,618 of NZ_BAAALV010000005.1, read as the reverse complement.
GAAATCACCACGGCGCCGACCGTCAGCGTTGGCGCAAATGCCAAGGCGACGGTGGACGTGACGCTTTCCATCGCTGATCCGGCCACCCTGGCAAAGACGCTCGATCCCGCAGCTGACGCAGAGCAGCTGGGCCTCCCGCGCCAGTTCCTCGCTGACGTGTCCGGACGCGTCCAGCTGGCAAGTGCCGGCATCCCCACCCTGCGTGTGCCCGTCTACTCGGCCCCCAAGCCGACGTCGGACATGACCGCCGGAACGGAGATCAGCTTCGCCGATTCCGAGGCGCTGGCAGCGGACGTGACCCTCACGGGACGCGACCTGCTCCAGGGAAGCGACGCATCCACCTATCTCTCCCTGGTTTCGCCGCTGGTCCTTGGCGCCCAGAGCGACAAGCGGGATGACCTGGCGCTTGAATCCATGAACTCCATGGATCTCTCAGCAGTCGGTGCTTCCACCACCGTCCCGGCCGTGAAGGCCGCGGGCGGAGACCCGCTGGACGGCGTTCTCAACTTCGGCCTCAGCACGTGGGACAACTGGCCCATCCTGGGCGGCCACAATGAGGTCAACGTCGAGATCGACACCAATATGGACGGCACGGCCGACTACCTCGTGGCCACCGGCCGGGCCGATGACCTGGACCTGGTCCTGGTGAACACCTACCGGTTGAACCCGGATGGCACGTCAACCCTGGTTGACCAGACCGGCGCCAACGGCCTGCTCGGCAACACGGACACCAACACCTTCGACAGCAACACGGTGACCCTGCCGGTGAGCGTCGCTGCCCTGGGGCTGGATCCGGCTGCCGGATCGCTGCCGCTGCAGTACAAGGTGGTGACGTGGAGCCTGTACAACGTCAATGAAGCCGGACAGACTGTCCCGGTGGATTCGACGGAGTTCATTCCGTTCGACGCCGCTAACCCGGCCCTGTGGTTCTCCGGTGCTTCGCCGGACGCCCTCTTTGCCGACGTCGACGGCGGAAAGCTCACCGTCAACCGCAGCCAGGAGACCACCGAAGCTTCGGCGCTGTTCCTGCACCTGCACAACGCCACCGGAGACCTCTCCGGTACCGCGGGCCTCGGCGAACGTGCCGAGATCCTGCCGGTTGTTGTCCCCGAGAAGGTGGTGAACCCGGTCAGCGCCGCCAGCAAGTGCAACGCGTTCAAGGCCGAGATCACCGTGACCCTCACGAACAACGGCGACCGCCGCGCGGACATCGACCTGAAGTCCCCGCACGGCAATGCCAAGGTCATGAAGCTCGAGCCGGGACAGACGACGACGGCGGTCATCAAGACCCGCCAGCTGTCCGTTGCCGCCGGTGAAGTGAGCGCCCATTACAAGTTCCTCGGTAAGGGCAAGGCTGAAAAGGTGGACTACACCGCGTCCTACGGCGCAGTGAAGTGCAGCCGCTAGTGCATTAGCCAGCTAGCAAGGAGCGGGCCCGGGAGACTATCCCGGGCCCGCTCTTGTTTTGTGGCCAGTGCGCTAGACCCAGGCGACGGCCCGTACCGGTGCTCCGTCCGCCGAGGCGAGATGAAGGGGGAAGAACCCCACCCGGCAGCGGGAAGGCAGCGTAGCCGCACCGCGGACGTTCTCGACGATCAGCCCGTCGGATCCAAGGACAAGCTCATGGACCAGCAGGCTGAACTCCTGCCCGGGCTGAAGTGTCCGGTCCGGGTTCAGGGTGTCAACCGCCAGCACCCGCATGCCACGGCTCCACAGCTCTTCCGCCGCAGCCAGGGATAGAACGGGGTGCAACAGGTACTCCCCTGTGCCAAAGAGGCGGTCCCATCCGGTGGCCAGCAGGACTATCCCCGGCACTGTTCCAGTAACCTGGCCGGCCAGATGGTGCCAGGAAATCTCGGCATCCGGTTCCAGGCGAGGGAGGTGCAGCACCAGGGCTTCGCCCGTCAGCTCCTCCAGCCCAACCTCGGAGGTGGTGCGGCCGCCTTCAATGCTGTGGCACGGTGCATCGAAATGGGTTCCGCTGTGGCTGCCCAGATGCAGGCGCGCCACCTGGGCTCCGTCCGCGCTGATGCTCAATGCACCGCTGATCTCCACCTCCGGGTCACCGGGGAAGACCTGCATTCCGGAGGAAACGACGTGGGTCAGGTCGACGATGGCCAATTCGGGCCTATTCCGCTGCCGCCGGGGCACGGGACAGCAGTCCGTCCCCTTCGGCGGACTCCAGCTTCGGACCGGCTGCGGTCCGCGCACGTTTCCTGGCTGACACAGCGAAGTAGAGCACAAAGGTCAGCACGAAGGCCGGGATGGTGGCACCCACGGGGCTGGGCCAGACGTAGGTCAGCACATAGGAGGCCGCCGCACCCACTGCCCACACCGCAATGGCTGCCCAATTGACGCCGGCGGTGTACCAGTACGCGCCTCCGCTGGGACGAAGAATGTCCCTGCTGTAGCTGCCGCGCCTGATGATGTAGTAGTCCACGATCATGATCGCGAAGACGGGAACGAAGAACGCCCCAATCATGACCAGGAATCCGGTGAACTGGTCCAGGAGTGCCATCCAGGTTGAGCCGGCAATGGCGATGGCTCCGACGGCAAGCGAGGTTGGCAGGAAACGGGCTTTCCACCGTACCTGCGCATTCACCACGGAGGTGACCATGCCGTAGACCACCATGGTGTTGGTGGCCATGACGGACATGAAGATCACGATCGCCAGCGGAGTGCCGAAAGCGCTCACGATCACGGTGGGGTCGAAGGAGGCAGCCGCGTCCCCGGAGAGAATCACGTAGCCGATCGCCGTAGCGCCCAGGACCATGGCCAGCGTCGTCGAGATGGTATAGCCGACGCCGGATCCGATGATCCCGGCACGGCTGGACCTGGCCAGCCGGTTGAAGTCGGCAGAGAGCACTGTCCAGGAAATGGCCGTGGCAATCACGATGTCCAGCACCATGAAGTTCGTGTATCCCAGCGACTCATCCACCTCAATCCCTCCGAACTCGGCGGGGCTGAAGGTGGTGAAGGCGCTGACGAAGACGTAGACCATGATGGCCAGAATGACTACGGCCAGCCACGGCTCCACTTTGGCAATGCCGCCGTGGCCCAGGATGGCAAGGAAAACTACCAGGGTTTGGCAGAGCACCGCGAAGAGCACCGGGCTGGAGAAGCCGGTGAACTGCTCCACTACATAGTTGACCGTCACGCCGGCCAGCATTGCCTGGACCCAGCTCCAGCCCATCAGTATCACTACGTTCGCCGCCACTGGCACCAGGCTTCCCCTGGCGCCGAAAGCTCCGCGGGTGATGGCCATTGTTGGAAGGCCGGTGCGCGTACCAATGTTGCCGATCAAGGTCAGGACGACGGCGCCCAGAAGTGTGCCGAGGATGATCATCCAGACCGCGGCACCGAAGCTGACACCGGGAACAATCAGGGTGCCCGTGAGCAGCGTTGTCACCACGAAGTTGGCTGCCAGCCAGATCATGCCAATGCGCGGCGCGGACAGGGTGCCGCGCACGGGGCCGGAGCCCTCGTTGCTCTGCTGCAGGTGCCGGTCAAGGCGGCGGTAGAGGTTCATGAGTGTCCTAGGGGGTGCGGGGCCGGGTGAGATTCCACCAATAGATTTCTTATAAGCAACATGTGTTGTCTATAAGTTACATGACCTCCTGGTGGCGGCCGTCACAATTCCGCCGCACTTCCGCGCCTGACACTGCAGACCCGCACGTCACGCTACTTCAGCAGCCGGGACATCCTGCGGTCCGCCAGCAGCTTTCCGCCGGTCTGGCAGGTGGGACAGTACTGGAGGGAAGAATCCGCGAAGGACACTTCACGCACGGTATCGCCGCAAACGGGACAGAGCTCCCCGGTACGGGCATGGACCCGCAGCGCCCGGCGCTTCGAATCCTTCAATTCCGCGGCCGGGCGGCCTGAAGCATTGTCGATCGCTGATTCAAGGACAGCGCGCATCGCTTCGTAGAGCCGTTGGACTTCCTCCGGCTTGAGCTTTGACGCGTTCGCGAACGGGGACAGGTGGGCCGCGTGCAGGATTTCATCGCTGTACGCGTTGCCGATGCCGGCAATCACGGCCTGGTCCCGCAGCAGGCCCTTGATCTGGCCCCGGTGCCCGGCGACCAGCTGCGCGAACGTCTCCTTGTCGACGTCGAACGCTTCAGGACCCAGCCGGGCAATGCCCGGGACTTCCGCGGGGTCCCGGACCAGATAGACAGCCAGGGACTTCTTGGTTCCCGCCTCGGTGAGGTCGAAACCCGGTTCGTCCCCACCGGGTTCCGTTGCGGCGAAACGGACCCGCAGCGCCATCCGGCCCTTGCCCGGACGGAGTGTCCCGGGCTTCAGCGCATCAGACCAGCGCAGCCACCCTGCCTTGGCCAGGTGCATCACCAGATGCACGCCACCGGCCGTAATGATCAGGTACTTGCCGCGGCGCTGCACGGCAGTCACGGGGCCGTCCTGCAGCGCGCCCAGGGGCACTTCAGCGGTCTTCAGCACGGCGAAGGAAAGCACTTCGACGTCGGAAACCTGTGCGGGCGGTCCGCCGTCCGGCAGCAGTTTGGTCCGCAGGAAATCGGCGAGTCCCTGCACTTCGGGCATCTCGGGCATGCCTACACCCTAGACGGTCTGCCAGAATGCAGAACAGACGCCAATTCTCCTGCCCCCGAAAGGCACCACATGATCGAGATCCTGAACGCAGCTGAAGTGGCGAAGGCCCGGGTTACCGGCCGGCTCGTCGCAGACATCCTCCAGGCCATGAAGAAGCGGGCAACCGTGGGCACCAACCTGCTGGAAATCGACCAGTGGACCGGCCAGATGATCAAGGAAGCCGGCGCCGAATCCTGCTACATCGACTACGCGCCGTCCTTCGGCCGCGGCCCCTTTGGGCACTACATCTGCACGGGCGTGAACGACGCAGTGCTGCACGGCCTTCCGCATGACTACGAGCTGCAGGACGGGGATCTGCTGAGCCTGGACCTGGCCGTGTCCAAGGACGGAATTGCTGCTGACTCCGCGATCAGCTTCATTGTCGGAGACAGCAGGCCGGCCGAAAGCGTAAAGCTGATCGAGGCCACCGAACGGGCGCTGGCCGCCGGCATTGCCGCAGCCCGGCCGGGAGCGAAGATCGGCGACCTTTCCTACGCGATCGGCACCGTGCTCTCCGAGGCCGGATACCCGGTGAACACCGAGTTCGGCGGTCACGGGATCGGTTCCACCATGCACCAGGACCCGCACATCCCCAACACGGGACGTCCGGGCCGCGGCTACGTGCTGCAGCCGGGGCTGATGCTCGCCCTGGAGCCGTGGGTCATGGCAGACACCGACCAGCTCACTTTCGACGCCGACGGCTGGACGCTGCGCAGCAAGACCGGCGCCCGCAGCGCACACTCCGAGCACACCGTCATCATCACGGACGACGGCGCCGAGATCCTGACCCTGCCCACGGCCTCATAGCCCGGCAGCCCGCCGAGTGTCCGCCCCCCGGCGGTCGCACCGAGATGACAGAAACTGCCCGATTAGGGGGGTCTAACGGGCAGTTTTTGTCATCTCGATTCAGGGGCGGGAACTGATCAGGGAATGATCTTGTCCGCGCGGTACTGGTCAAACAGCTGCAGGAAGCTGTCTTCAGTTCGACGGTAGCCGGTGAATCCTGCGAGGCGGCTCTTGCTCATGTCAGCGAGGACCTCCATGTTTCGGCCCAGATCGGCATCCGTGTGCCACCAGGACGCAATGCGGGCCAGGTTCGCCTCGCTGAGCCCCTCTTCAGCGGCTATTTCTGCCCACACCCGGTCCATTCCCTGCATCTGCTCTTCCAGGGGACGAGGCGAATCCTTGAACCCTTCGGCTTCGACTCCAAAGTAGGCGGCCAGTTTCGGCCACATCCAGCGCCAGCGGAAGACATCACCGTTGACCACGTTGTAGGCCTCGTTGCCGGCCTCGTTGGTGGTTGCGGCCCAAACTATGTGTTCGGCGAGAAGGTTCCCGTCGGTAACGTCTGTGAGGCTGTTCCACTGGGTTTCAGAGCCCGGGAAGATGAAGGGCCTGCCCAGTTTCTTGCAGATAGTGGCTTGTGCCGCCAAGGTCAGACCCATGTTCATGGCGTTACCGACGGCGTGTCCAATCACGGTGTGCGAGCGGTGCACCGACCAGCGGAAGCCCTGCTTTTCAGCAGCTGCCCAGAGTTCGTCTTCCTGCGCGTAATAGAAGTTGTCGACGGGCAGCCGTGGTTCTTCTTCCCGGAATGGTGTGTCCGGAACCGGCCCCGCTCCGTAGGCTTCAAACGGGCCCAGGTAGTGCTTCAGGCCGGTCATCAGTGCCACGTGTTCCACCGGGGCGTGTTCGAGGGCCTGCAGCACATTCCGCAGCATCGCTGAATTGATGCGGATGTTTTCTTCCTCAGTGTCCTGCCGGGCCCATGCGGTGAAAAACACGTGAGTGGGCTTTTCCTCGCGGAGGGCATTCGCGAGGCTGTCTACTGCCAGCAGGTCGGCGGGGATGTGCCGGGCGGCCAGGCCGTTCACAGGGTTCCGGGACAGGGAAAGTACCGTCCAGCCACCTTCTTGGTTCAACCGCCTGATGATGGACGATCCGGCGATGCCGCTTCCGCCGACTACCAGCGCTGTCTTTTTGGATTCGGTGACCATTTATTCACCCTATCTTCCCGATTTCCTCGCAGTGATGCCAGGTCGGCGGCAGCCGTCATTCCACGCTCCGGCACGAGCGCTTTCCCAAAGGGCCACTCAGTCCCCGGCGTGCGACTGAAGGAAGCTGTAGACCTCGGTCTCATCCACGCCGGGGAATGCGCCCGGCGGCAGGGCGGCCAGCAGGTGCGAGTGGGCCCGGGCACTCGGCCAGGCCATGCCGGACCATTCAGTGGCCAGCTCTGCCGGCGGCGTGCGGCAGCAGTCCGGATCCGGGCAGCGGGACTTGGACCGCTCCGTGGTGTCCCGGCCGCGAAACCATTTCACGTGCGCGTACGGAACGCCGATGCTCAGCGAGAACAGGCCGCCGGAGCTGCGCTCGGTGCGCGCGGTGCACCAGAACGTGCCGGCCGGGGTGTCGGTGTACTGGTTGTATGCACTGAACTTGTCCGGCACTGAGAACACCTCGCGGCTGGTCCAGTACCGGCAGATCGGCTGGCCCTCAATAGCACCGGTGTGGTCGGAAGGGAACGTCACGCCGTCGTTCTCATACGCCTTGTAGACAATGCCGCTCTCATGCACCTTCTGGAAGTGCGTCCGGATGCCCAGGTGCTCCGTGGCCAGGTTGGTAAAGCGGTGCGCCGCTGTTTCGTAGGAAACGGCAAAGGCATCACGGATGTCCTCGACGGCGATTTCCTTGGCAGCCTTGGCCCGCTGCAGGAACTCCACGGTGGCCTTCTCCGGCAGCAGCAGCGCGGCGGCGAAGTAATTAGTGGCCACCCGTTGGCTGAGGAACTCGCCGTAGCTGCGCGGGGTCTGGTGATCCAGCACGTAGTGGCCCAGCGCCTGCAGCAGCACCGATCGCGGGTCGTGCTCGGAACGCTGGGACTGGGTCAGGTAAATCCGCTTGTTCTTCAGGTCCGTCACGGAGCGCGTGGAATGCGGCAGGTCGGAAACGTGGTGCAGGCTAAAGCCCAGGTGCGCGGCAATGTCAGCAATAACGTGCTGGGACAGCGGACCGTTGGTATGCCCCACCGAATCCAGGACCTTCTGTGCCGCCTGTTCGTACTCCGGGAAGTAGTTGTTCCGCTCCCGCATCATCGCCCGGAGCTCGCCGTTGGCGCGGCGGGCTTCCTCCGGCGTGGCCACCTGCTCGTTCAGCCGGCGTTCCAGTTCCGCCTGCAGACCCACCAGTGATTCGAGCACGTCCAGGGGCAAACGCGAAGAAATGCGAACCTTCGGAAGGCCCAGGGACTGGTACAGCGGTCCGCGCTGGGCACGTTCCAGCTCGATTTCAAGTGCCGCGCGCCGGCTGGGCGGCTCCGAGCCGAGCAGCTGGTCGATACTCACGTCCAGCGCCTTGGCCAGGGACTGCAGCAGGCCAAGTTTCGGCTCACGCTTGCCGTTTTCGATCAGCGAGAGCTGTGATGCCACGGTCCCGACGGCGGCACCCAGGTCATCGAGCGTCATGCCTTTGGCCTTGCGCAGGTGGCGTACCCGGCGGCCCAGGGAGATGACATCGAGCGAAGAGCCGGCAGCGGCGTCGTCGTTCGCTGTGCCGGCTGAAATGGGCCGGTTCCATGTTGCGCTCGTCACAAATTCACAATAAGCGAAGAACTGCGTTTCTTTCCATAGATAACCACTAGAAAGGGGGTTGTTTTTGCCCGAGTGTTGATTGCACAGCAAGGAAATGCCGGATCCACGCACCGCCGGCAACGCACCGCAACCTAGGAGACGTAAGGCAATGACGCAGGTACCCAGCCACGAACAGACAGCACGCACCGCAGAGCAGCTCGCCCAGGATTGGGCCACCGATCCCCGCTGGGACGGCATCGAGCGCGATTACACTGCCGAAGACGTCGTCAAGCTCCGTGGCCGCGTCCAGGAAGAGCACACCCTGGCCCGCCGCGGCGCCGAGAAGCTGTGGGACCAGCTCCGCAACGCCGGCGACGAGGGCTACACCAACGCACTCGGCGCCCTGACCGGCAACCAGGCCGTGCAGCAGGTCAAGGCCGGACTGAAGGCCATCTACCTCTCCGGCTGGCAGGTTGCCGCTGACGCCAACAATTCCGGCCACACCTACCCGGACCAGTCGCTCTACCCGGCAAACTCGGTTCCCACCGTCGTCCGCCGCATCAACAACGCCCTGCTCCGCGCAGACCAGATCGAGTTCGCCGAAGGCATCCAGTCCGTGGATGACTACCTGGTGCCGATCGTGGCCGACGCCGAAGCCGGCTTCGGCGGCCCGCTGAACGCCTACGAACTGATGAAGTCCATGATCCAGGCCGGCGCCTCGGGCGTTCACTGGGAGGACCAGCTCGCGTCGGAAAAGAAGTGCGGCCACCTTGGCGGCAAGGTGCTGATCCCCACCAGCCAGCACATCCGCACCCTTAACGCTGCCCGTCTGGCAGCCGACGTCGCAGACACACCCACCGTGGTGATCGCCCGCACCGATGCCGAGGCCGCAACCCTGATCACGTCCGACGTCGACGAGCGGGACCAGGAGTTCATCACTGGCGAGCGCACGGCTGAAGGCTTCTACAAGGTCCGCAACGGCATTGAGCCCTGCATCGCCCGTGCCAAGGCTTACGCTCCGTACTCAGACCTGATCTGGATGGAGACCGGCACCCCTGACCTCGAGATGGCCCGCAAGTTCTCCGAAGCTGTCCGCTCCGAGTTCCCGGACCAGATGCTGGCGTACAATTGCTCGCCGTCCTTCAACTGGAAGAAGCACCTGGACGATGAAACCATCGCCAAGTTCCAGCGCGAACTCGGTGCCATGGGCTTCAAGTTCCAGTTCATCACCCTCGCCGGCTTCCACGCCCTGAACTACTCCATGTTCGACCTGGCCCACGGCTACGCCCGGTCCGGCATGAGCGCCTACGTGGAACTGCAGGAGCGCGAGTTCGGCGCCGAAGACCGCGGCTACACCGCAACCCGTCACCAGCGCGAAGTCGGCACCGGCTACTTCGACGCCATCGCCACCGCCCTGAACCCCGAGGGCAGCACCCTGGCACTGGCCGGCTCCACCGAAACCGCCCAGTTCCACTAACCAGCACCACTCCTTCCTCCCCATCGAGATAGCAGAAACTGCCCGTTAGAGCCTCGAAAAGAGCACTTTCTGTTATCTCGATGGGGCGGGCGGGAACCCCAAACTTTTGAAACACGCCAAGGAGCACGCCATGAACGATCCCATCACCCTGAACGGTATTTCCCTCACCGCTTCGCCGGTCCGCCGGCAGGAGGAGATCCTCACCCCGCAGGCCCTGGACTTCGTCAAGGCGCTGCACCAGGCAACCCACACCCGCCGCCAGGAACTGCTGCAGCAGCGCCAGGCCCGCCGGCAGAAGATCTCCAACGGCGCCGACCCGTCGTTCCTGCCCGAGACCCGCCACATCCGCGAGGACGACTCATGGCGTGTGGCTCCCACCGCCCCTGGCTTGGAAGACCGCCGGGTGGAAATCACCGGCCCCGTGGACCGCAAGATGACCATCAACGCCCTGAACTCCGGCGCGAAGGTATGGCTGGCGGACATGGAGGATTCCTCCACCCCGTCCTGGTCCAACGTGGTCAACGGCCAGCTGAACCTGCGCGACGCCCTGGACAACCGCCTCGGCTTCACCTCCCCCGAGGGCAAGGAATACAAGGTCACCGGCACCCGCCTGACGGACCTGCCCACCATTGTGGTGCGGCCGCGCGGCTGGCACCTGCCGGAAAAGCACATGCTGGTGAACAACACGCCGATCGCCGGCGGAATCGTGGACTTTGGCCTCTACTTCTTCCACAACGCACACCGGCTGATCGCTGAAGGCCGCGGCCCGTACTTCTACCTGCCGAAGATCGAGAACCACCTTGAAGCCCGCCTGTGGAATGACATCTTCATCCTGGCCCAGGACCTGCTCGGCATCCCGCAGGGCACCATCCGCGCCACCGTGCTGATCGAAACCATCACCGCAGCCTTCGAGATGGAAGAGATCCTCTACGAGCTGCGGGACCACGCTGCCGGTTTGAACGCCGGCCGCTGGGACTACATCTTCTCCGTGATCAAGAACTTCCGCACCCGCGGCCCGCGCTTCATCCTCCCGGACCGTTCCATGGTGACCATGACCGCTCCGTTTATGCGCTCCTACACCGAGCAGCTGGTCCGGGCCTGCCACCGCCGCGGCGCCCACGCAATCGGCGGCATGGCCGCTTTCATCCCCAACCGCCGGGACAAGGCAGCGAACGACGTCGCCATGGAGCGGGTGCGCGCTGACAAGACCCGCGAGGCGAACGACGGTTTCGACGGCTCCTGGGTTGCCCACCCGGACCTGGTAGCCGTGGCCATGGAGGTGTTCGACGGCGTACTTGGCGACCGTCCGAACCAGCTGGACCGTTCCCGCGAGGACGTCATCCCGAACGACAAGGAACTGCTGAACATCGCAGCGACTCCGGGCGTGATCACTGAGGCCGGCATCCGCAGCAACATCGAGGTGGGCATCCGTTACATCGAGTCCTGGCTGCGGGGCAACGGCGCCGCTGCCATCAACAACCTGATGGAAGACGCCGCCACCGCGGAGATCTCCCGGTCCCAGGTGTGGCAGTGGATCCACTCCTCCGCCGTCACGGACGAGGGCGACGTGGTGACCCCCCACTGGGTCCAGGAACTGATGGAAGAAGAGTTCGCCAAGCTGGAACGCTTCGACGGCGACCGCTTTGACGACGCCCTGGAGCTGTTCGAGGAAGTGGCCTGCGGCGAGCAGTTCCCCACCTTCCTGACCGTTCCGGCCTACGCCCGGTTCCTGCACGAATCGCGTGAACCGGCGGCAGCTGCCTAACTTCCGGACCGAGGGCGGGGGCCGGATGCGAAAGCGTCCGGTCCCCGCTTCTGTGCGTGCAGCGGCACTTGTGGGCAGCGCCACGTCCCGACGCCGCTGCCTGCTGGGAGGCGTAGCATTGATAGGCCGCTGCTGCGGCTACTCCCCCAGCTCAAGGTGTTTCTCCATGTCTTCCTTCGGCCACGCACTGGCCCGCGGACTGAACGTCCGGCACATCCGCTTTATGGCACTCGGCTCCGCGATCGGCACGGGACTGTTCTACGGTTCCGCGGCAGCTATCCAGGCTGCCGGACCAGCCGTGCTGCTCGCCTACATCATCGGCGGAGCCGCAGTCTTCCTGGTGATGCGCGCACTGGGGGAAATGGCCGTCCGGCATCCGGTCTCCGGGTCCTTCGGACAGTACGCCAGCCGCTATCTCGGCCCGTTCGCCGGGTTCATCACGGGCTGGACGTTCGCCTTCGAGATGGCGATCGTGGCCATCGCGGACGTCACGGCGTTCGGCATCTATATGGGCTTCTGGTTCCCGGAGGTACCGCGCTGGATCTGGATTCTCGCCGTCGTGCTCCTGATTGCCGCCCTGAACCTCATGCGCGTGAAGGTGTTCGGGGAGACTGAGTTCTGGCTCTCAATCATCAAGGTGGCCGCGATCATTGCCATGATTGCCGGCGGCGCGGCGATCATCGTCTTCGGGTTTGGCCTTGAAGGCGCAGCCAACCCCGGCCTGGATACCCTGCTGGGCTCCGGCGGGTTCTTCGCCAACGGGTTCTGGGGGCTGCTGGCGTCCTTCGCCGTGGTGATGTTCGCCTTCGGCGGCATCGAGACCATCGGCATTACCGCCGGTGAAGCGGAGAACCCCAAGAAGGCCATCCCCGCTGCCGTGAACACCGTGCCGGTGCGCATCCTGCTCTTCTACGTAGGTGCCCTCTCCGTGCTGATGATGATCTTCCCGTGGGAGCAGATCGACGGGGAAACCAGCCCGTTTGTGCAGATCTTCGACTCCCTGGGCATCCCGGCCGCCGCGCATATCCTCAACGCCGTCGTCATTACGGCCGCTCTCTCAGCGATCAACTCAGACACCTTCGGCGCCGGGCGCATGATGTTCTCCCTCGCCCAGCAGGGCCAGGCGCCGGCAGCATTCGCCCGAATTTCCCGCCGCGGCGTGCCGTGGATGACCGTGGCGGTCATGGCCGCCGTCCTGCTGGTCGGCGTCGTGCTCAACGCAGTACTGCCCGAGTCCCTGTTCCTGCTCATCGCCTCCATTGCCACGTTCGCCACCGTATGGGTGTGGCTGATGATCCTGCTCTCCCACATCGCCATGAAGCGGGAGATCAAGCGCAGGTCCCTGCCGGCGTCGGAATTCGGCGTGCCGTTCTGGCCGGTTGCCTCCTACGCGGCGCTGGCGTTCATGGTCTTTATTGTCGTGCTGCTGGGCATCATGCCGGATACCCGCGTCGCGCTGATCGTGGGCGTGGTGTGGATCGGCTTCCTCTTTGTGGCCTACCGGATCTGGGTCCGCGGCACCGGCCGGGAGCGCGCGGAGCTGGTTGATGAGACCGGAGCCGGTAAAGGCACGACGGCGGAAGCTGGCTCGCGCAGCTAGCCTTCGCCCCAGCACAGGCAGAACGGGTGCCCTGCCGGATCCGCATAGACCTGGAACCCCGTGGGAGCGTCCCGGTCCGGGGACGCCTGCAGCAGCTCAGCGCCCAGCGACAGCGCTTCGGCATGAGCCGCAGGCAGGTCCTCGACGTGGAGGTCAAGGTGCATCTGCTGCGGCTGGCCGTCCGGCCACTGCGGCCGGATGTGGTCCGGCGCCAGCTGGATGGCGAGCACTTTCTCCCCGTCCACCTGGATGCTCTGCCAGTCCTCGTCTGCTTCAACGGCTGTTCCGCCGAGCAGCGAAGCCCAGAACGTGCTTTCAACGTTGAGGTCCGGTGCATCTAGGACGAGTACCTGCCTGGTGATTCTCATGCCCGGGATCATGCCACAGGAACCGGGCGCGGGAAACGGTGGCGGCGCCGGAACCGCGGGGAATAGAACTCCCGGACACCGTTGTTGCCGAAGTTGTGTTGGTAGAAATCTGGTCCGATATCGGATGCCCCTGGTGTTTCATTGGCAAGCGGCGCTTTGAAGCTGCCCTGTCCCGCTTCGATCACGCGGGAGACGTGGAAGTCCGCTGGCGCAGCTACCAGCTTGATCCCACGCTGCCCGAGCGCTTCGAGGGCTCGGAAGTCGAGTACCTGAGCAAGGTCAAGGGCATGGACCCGGCCCAGGTTTCAGGAATGCTGGACCACGTTACCGCCCAGGCCGCAGGCGTAGGCCTGGACTACCGGTTTGATGAGCTGAAGGTCGCAAACACGTTCACCGCGCACCGGCTCATCCACCTTGCCCGGGACCTGCGCGGCGCCGAAGCAGCTGCGGACGTCAAGGAAGCGCTGCTCGCAGCCCACTTTGAGCGGGGGCAGGATATTTCCAGCCCCGATGTGCTGGCCAAGATCGGTGCCGGTTCCGGGCTGGACCCCGAAACCGTGCGCAGCGTCCTTGCGGGCAGCGAGTACACCGATTCAGTGAACGCGGACATCGCCGAAGCCCGTGCCCTGGGAGTCAGCGGGGTGCCGTTCTTTGTGCTGGACCGCAAATACGGCATTTCCGGGGCGCAGCCCGAAGAGGTATTCAGCCAGGCGCTCTCACAGGCCTGGGCCGAAAGCCGCCAGCCGCTGCAGCCCATCGTCCCCGAAAGCGGTGCCTGCGCCGTCGACGGCAGCGGCTGCTAGCCTGCTTCCGCGTTTTCGGAGGGTTCGCTGCTCTTCCACGGGCAGGTGATCGGCCCGGGCGCAGCGGCCTGGGCCTGTTCGACGGGAACCAGGTTGCTGTACCCGGAGCCGATGACCACGTCCACTGACGCGTCGTCGCGGTCGTCCTGGATGTACTGGGTGTCCGGGATCTGCTGCTGCATCGTGAACGCGCCCGATTCGCCGTCGGGCCCGGACAGGATGATGGCCGTCATTCCTTCACGGTTCACCGTGCTGTTGCCCACCACTCCAATGGAGAATCCGCGGGTTTTCAGTGCCTCAGCCACCTGGCCTGCCAGGCCGGGGGTGGCGGTTGTGTTGTAGACGTTCACCGTCACCGTCTCCGGCGACTGGTACAAATACGGTCCTGCCGGGCACCCTGATTCCACCGCCGGCCGTGCCTCCGGCCGGGGAAGGCTGATCCATCCCGCGCTGATTCCCTGCGCAACCACTGCCGCAAGGACCAGCAGTCCAATCAGTACGCCCAGCACCACGCCGTGGAACCTGCGCTTGCGCTTGGCGCGGAGCTCGGCCGCGTCGTCGCCGTCTTCATCAAAGACGGCACCAAGGTCCTGCTCCGTCACAATCCGGTGGCCGTGCCACTCGGTGGGGTCGCTCCCGGCTTCCCTGCGCTGCCCTCGAGGGGGCTCGTTAGTCATCGATTACCAGCACGCGGGCGTGCAGTATGGTCCGCTGGTGCAAAGCTGTCCTGACCGCTCGGTGCAGTCCGTCTTCCAGGTACATGGTGCCCCTCCATTGCACTACGTGCGGGAAAAGGTCTCCAAAGAAGGTCGAGTCCTCAGCCAGCAGAGCGCCGAGGTCAAGGGTGGCCTTGGTGGTCACCAGTTCGTCCAGCCGGACCTGCCGGGGAGGTACCGCTGCCCAGTCCTTGGGTGTTACGTATCCGTGGTCGGGGTAGGGGCGCACATCGCCAACAGCTTTGAAGATCACTAATCCAGAGTAGAGAAGTTCCGCATCCAAGGAAACAGGACTCCCCGGCAGCAGCCGCAGGATTACGCGGATCGGGGCCGGATACGGTTCCCGTGCTGGTCCGGGGATACTTAAGCATGACTTCTGCGCGTTTTGGCCTGCTGCTCGACGTCGACGGCCCGGTGGCGTCCCCGCTGACCCGGACCGTCTCCCCCGCCGTTATCGGACACCTGGTTGCCCTCGCTTCGGCCGGCTGGCCGGTGGTCTTCAACACCGGACGCTCCGATGAGTTCATCCGCACGCAGGTGATGGAGCCGATGATCGCCGCCGGGCTGCCGGTGGACGTGACACTGCATGCCATCTGCGAGAAGGGCGGCGCCTGGTTCTCCTTTAACGGGTCCGGGCCGGGCACGGTGAGCGTGGATGAGGAACTGGCCCTGCCGGCGTCGTACGCGTCCGCGGTGCGGGACCTGGTGGCGGAAAAGTACACCGGCCACATGTTCTTCGACGAGACCAAGCGGTCCATGGTTTCCGTGGAACAGAACGTCGACGTGGACAACGCCGACTACCTGGCCGAGCAGAAGCAGTTCGACGCCGATGCGCTGGAACTGATGTCCCGGTTCGACATGGGCGTGTGCCGGCTGGACCACCATGCCCCGGACTCCGACGACTCGATTGATTACCGGATCGACCCCACCATCATCTCCACGGACATCGAAGCCCTGGGTGTGGGCAAGGACCTCGGCGCCCGGCGCGCACTGGCGCTGCTCCAGGACGCCGGAACCCCTGTGCCCCGGACCTGGCGGACAGTTGGGGATTCACGGACCGACTATGCAATGGCCGATGAGCTGCATGCGCTGGGCTACGACGTCGCGCATGTGGACGTCCGGCCGGCCGACGGCGTGCCTGCCAAGCCGTATCCGGTGCTCACCGCAGGGGAACGAATCCACGACGACGCCGGTGAGGCGTTCCTGCGCCGGTGGACGCAGATGGCTGCCGTCGAAGCCGCGGACGACTCGACCGTGGGCTAGGCGCAGGCGGAACCTTCGGGGAGGTCTCGCAGTTTCGAGGGGGTTTCCGGGAACCTTCGGGGAGGTATCGCCGTTCTGCGTGCTCTGGAAGGCCTGCAACTCCCCGAAGGTTGGGCTGAAGCGGCACTAAGGGACGGCAACTCCCCGAAGGTTGGCCCGGGAGAACCGGGGACGAGCAGCCACGGCATACCCCGCTCCCGGGCAGGAGCGCCCCAAACCGCCTTTATTACGCCACGCCCCACGCGCAACACGGCAAAACCACAGGTCAGAGCCGAATGACGCCATGTTGCGTAACATTTGGTTCCCAGTTGACAGGGCCCGGTGCTACGTTTCCGGAATGAGCGATAACCCCACATCGATTCCTGTCCTGGACCTCAGCACGGCCCGCAACGCGGACGGCACCTTCAACACCGAATTCATCGACAAGCTCCGCGAAGCGACCCACAAGATCGGGTTCTTCCAGCTGGTCGGCTACGGTGCAGGCGAGGAACGCGTCAAGGACCTTTTCGATGTCACCAAGCGCTTCTTCGACCTGCCGCTTGAGGACCGCCTTGAGCTGGACAACCGCAAGTCCCCGCACTTCCGCGGCTACACCCGGCTGGGCACCGAGCTGACCCAGGGGCGCCCCGATGCCCGCGAGCAGGTCGACTTCGGTCCGGAGCGCGAGCCCGTGGCCGACTACCCCGCAGACCAGCCGTACTGGCTGGTGCAGGGACCCAACCTTTTCCCGGACACCGTGCTGCCGGAACTGCGCGAGACGTCCATGGAGTGGGCCGAACTGATGAGCGAGGTCGGTGCCGAACTGCTCGCGGCCATCTCCGTTTCGCTGGAGCTGCCGGAGGACCACTTCACCGAACCGTTCGAGGGCACCCCTGCCTGGATGGCCAAGCTCATCCACTACGTGGGCGGCGTCGTGAAGGAAGCCGGCACCCAGGGTGTTGGTGCCCACGCTGACTACGGTTTTGTGACCCTGCTGCTGCAGGACGAGGTGGGCGGCCTGGAGGTCAAGCCGCACGAATCCGACGAGTTTATTCCGGTTGAGCCGATCCCCGGTGCGCTGGTCGTGAACCTGGGCGAGATGCTGGAAGTCGCCACCCAGGGCTACCTCTCCGCGACCATTCACCGTGTGCAGGCCCCGCCGCCCGGCGTCGACCGCTATGCCATTCCGTTCTTCTGGTCCCCGCGCCTGGATTCAGTCATTGATCCGGTGCAGCTGCCCCCGGCCCTGGCTGCCCAGTCCCGCGGCATCTCTGATGACCCGCAGAACCCGATGCTGGCTTCCTACGGCGCCAATGTCCTGAAGGGCTGGCTCCGCGCCCACCCGCAGGTGGCTGCCATCCACCACCCGGAACTGGTTCCGGCCAAGAAGTAGCAAAACGTACGACGGCGGCCCGGCGGCAGGTGCTTCAGGCACCTGGCCGCCGGGCCGCTGTCATGCCCGTGTTGCGCTCACCCAACGGCGATGAAGGAGCGCAGGACGTCCGCCCACCGGTGAAACGCATCGAGGTGCGCATCGTGTGAGCCCCCGGTCAGATCCGCGCGGGAAACATCGTTTCCGGAGGCGACAAAGAGACGTTTCTCTTCCTCACTGAACATTCCGTGTTCGGCGAACACCGCCAGCACCGGAACGGTGATGCTCTGCCATTCCTCCCACCGCGGCGCCATGAGGCCGGCGAGAGTTCGTGCCATCACCTCCGCCTGGAAGCGCGGGTAGAGTCCATCTCCGCGATCCTCAAGGTCTGCTATCCACGCATCCGGCAGCGGACCCTCTCCGAGGACGGAGCGGGCGGAGTCCTTAGAAGCAAACGGGACGTTCCAGGACCGGAAGAATTTGGCCACCGATTCCGCCTCGCCGGCAGGCATACCCCCGGCACCGCACTCCAGCAACACCAGACGGCGCACCAGTTCCGGCCGGGCCGCAGCCACGAGCATCGCGGTGTGCGCTCCCATGGAATGGCCCACCAGATCGACCTCGCGGTGCCCCTCAGCCGCGACCACCCGCAGAACATCGTCCATGAACGCCTCACGCGAGGTATCAGCTGGAGTGCGGGTGCTCATCCCATGTCCGCGCTGGTCAATCAGGATGACTTCACGGCCGGACAGGGCCTGGGCGGTATCCAGCAATTCACGGCTGCTCCCCGCCAGCCCATGGAGAAGAACCACGGCAGGAGCCTCTCCGGTGAACACCATGTAGGAGATTGTGGTGCCGTCACTGCTGGCAATGTGGCGGGAACTCGTTGGCATCTGACCATCCTAGGAGCACGACCGATAGAGTTCCGGCATGCTCCGGTTGATCACGCCCACCGCAGACCTGCACGGTTCTTGGCTGGAAGCACATGGGGAGTGGGGACCAGGCCTGCACGAGGATGGCTTCGGCATCGCCCCCGGTGATGAGGTGATCTCCCCTTCGGGATTTACGGCATGGCTGGCACGTCTCACTGCGGATAGTCAGTGCAGCTACCGGTGGATCATCGATGGCCCGCAGGTACTCGGAGGCATCGCACTGCGGCACTCAGGACACCCGTTGATCTCAAGGGCGGGGCACATCGGATACGGAATCAGACCATCTGCCCGCGGACGGGGTGTGGCCACCTGGGCGGTTGGCCGGATACTCAGGGAAGCTCAAGGGCTGGGACTGGATCATGTCCTGGCCACCTGCTTGTCCGGCAACACGGCATCACAGCGGACCCTAGAAGCGAACGGGGCAGTCCTGGACGGGTTGTCAGGAGACGGAGCTGTCCTGCTCTACCGGATCGATGCCTCGGGCAAATAACCGCGCGGCCCAGACAGCCATCGGCAAACCTCCTCCCGTTCCTCTACCCACCCGAACCCGATAGGGTGAACGGACCGGCAGCGACGCCGGACCTCAAGAGGAGAACACGCATGGCGACAGTCCCGGGCCCGCTAGACCACACCTTCACCGCCCCGATCGGAGTGAAGGTCAAAGGAGATGTCTGGTCCTGTGTGGAAATGCCGGGATCGGCCGAGTTCTTCGGGACCGGAAAGACCGTGAAGGTCGCAGCCACCGTAGACAACGAACCTGTGCGCGGCGGCCTTATGCCCACCGGACAGGGCGGTCACATGCTTTCGATCAGCGCCAAGCTGCGCAAAAAGCTGGGCAAGGACATCGGAGACACGGTCACCGTCCGCCTCACCGAGCGGCTCAGCTAACCGCCGGGATGTCCGCCGGGGCTAGGAAAGCCAGCGGCGGCTAGGAAAGCCAGCTGCCCCGGCGCATCACCCGAACAGGTACCAGCGCCTGATCCAGCACGATCAGATCAGCGGAAGCTCCGGGAACCAGCGACCCCAGCTCCTGCCCGCGGCCCAGCACTCCGGCCGGCACGGGAGCGGCAGAGATGACGGCGTCCGCCAGGGGAACCCCGGCGCCCACGGAGTTCCGGACCAGGTCCACCATCGCCGCAGTTCCGCCGGCAATCGAGCCCGTGGATACCAGCCGGGCTACGCCGTCCTGGACCAGGACTTCGGCCGGACCCAGCCGGTACTGTCCGTCAGCCAGGCCGGCTGCTGCCATCGAATCGGTAACCAGGGCGATGTTTCCGGCCCCGAGGAGATCGAACATGGTCGCCACCAGGTAGGGGTCCAGGTGCGTGTTGTCCGCGATGAGCTCGACGGCGGCGTTGCCCGCCTTGGCAGCGCGCAGGCAGGCCGAAACGGCCCCGGGTGCCCGGTGGTGCATCGGATCCATTCCATTGAACAGGTGCGTGACCGTGGGCCGGGCACCGGACTGCCCGGATGCGGCAAGCAGCTGCCGCGCCCTGACCAGGGATTCGTGCGCCTGTTCGGCCGTGCAGGCGGTATGCCCCAGGGAAGGGGTCACGCCGTGCCCGGCAAGCAGTTCCACCAGGGCGTCCGCGCCGGGAAGCTCCGGCGCATAGGTCATGGTGCGCAGCCAGCCACGCCCGGCCCGAATCAATGCCTCCGCAAGCTCAAGGTCCGGCGCAAGCAGCCAGCGCGGATCCTGGGCCCCGCAGCGGACTTCAGACAGGAACGGACCTTCCAAATGGATGCCCGCTATCAGGCCCTCCTCGGCCAGCCCGGCGAGCAGCGCCACCTGCCGCAGCAGGACTTCAGGTTCATCGGTGACCAGGCTCGCCATCAGAGTGGTGCTTCCGGCAGCGTGCAGCCTGGCAACTGCACCGCGGATCGCTGCGGCGTCCGCGCGGGAAAAGTCGACGCCGAAGGCTCCGTGGCAGTGCAGGTCCACCAGCCCCGGAACCATGACCTGCCCCGGAGCGAGATCCACGACGTCGTCTGCCGGAGCAGGTGCCAGACCGCCGGAGGGACCTGCATAGGTGACCACGCCGCCGTCGAGCACCACTGCGGCATCCGGAAGCAGCGTCTCGAGAACTGCGGCACCCCGGAGCACCAGGCGTGGGTGGTCGGCGGAGGACGGGACAGGATTCGTGACCGTCATATGGATGGCCCTTCGGCTAGAGGAGGGATGCGGCTGCTGCGTCGGCCAGGACCGTGACCCGGCCGTGCAGCTGCAGGACGGACGCGGGACACTCCGGGCTCACGGGCCCGTGCAGTGCTGCGCGCAGCGCAGGGGCTTTGTCTTCCCCCTGGGCGATGAGCAGCAGCTGCCCGGCTTCGAGAATGGTGCCCAGGCCCTGGGTCAGGCAGCGGGTCGGCACACTGTCGAGGGAGTCGAAGAACCGCTGGTTGGCACGTCGGGTGTCCTCGGTCAGTACTTCTACCCTGGTGCGGGAGTCCAGTGCCCCGCCCGGTTCATTGAACGCCAGGTGGCCGTTGCGTCCGATGCCCAGGATCTGCAGGTCGATCCCCCCGGCTGCCGCGATCCTGCGCTCGTAATCGTCACAGGCGGCCTGGAGGTCCTCCCGATGGGGGTCCGGAAGGTGCACGGTCTTCGGGTCCAGCCCCAGGGGCCCGATAATCTCCCGCCGCAGCACCTCGGCGTAACTTTCCGGGTGCCCCGGGGGCAGCCCCACATACTCATCCAGCGCAAACCAGGCGGCACGGGTAAAGTCCGCGCCGCTGGCCGACAGCGCATCGTAGAGCGGAGAAGGCGATGATCCGGTGGCAACGCCTATGACCGGATCCCGGCGCGCGTTCAGCGCAGCCAGCACCAGCACTGCGGCGGCCGGGCCTATGTCCTGGGGTTCCAGGTTCCGCACCAGTGGAGCGGCGGGACGGTTCACGGTGCCGGCCCTCACGCGTCACGCAGTTTCGCCAGCTGGGCACGGATACCGTCAAAGTGCCGGCGGAGCCGCTCAGAGGCCAGTTCCTTGTCCCCCGCCTTGACCGCTTCCAGGATTCCCCGGTGCACGGCGGCGTTCTCCTGCAGGTTGACCAGCGGATCTCCGCCGAGCTCCAGATGGATCTTGCGGTAGACCTGCCAGAAGACAGACATCAGGTTTGAGAGCAGTTCGTTGCCCAGGGGCTCGAAAAGTTGGTAGTGGTAGCGCTCATCCACCTCGGTGAAGGTCTTTCCATCGGCGGCCGCGGCTTCCATTTCCTGGACCGTAGCTTCAATCTCCTCCAGGTGCTCAGGAGTCCAGAGGTCCATGGCTTCGCCGATGAGGCCTGCCTCCAGCGCCTGCCGCACGTCCACCAGCTGGAGTGCTTCCTTGCCCTCGTGCCGAAGCGAGAGCCGCCCCCGGAACGTCAGGCCGTCTGCCAGCGCATCGAAGTTGGCCGGGGCAACGAACATCCCGAAACCGTGCCGGATCTCCACCACTCCCAGGGCCTGCAGGACCTTGAGCGCTTCACGCAGCGTATTCCTGCCGATTCCCAGTGCCGCGGCCAGCTCCGCCTCGGTGGGAAGGGCATCTCCCGCCTTGAGGTCGCGCTCCAGGATGAGTTCCATGATTTCAGCCTGCAGGGCCCTCGAGCGGTTCTGGGCACTGAACCGCGCCGGCGGCAGTGAAGCATGAGGCAGGCTCATAAGTCCTCCTGGGAAGGCGAATAGACGGGCTATGGAATAAAACTTAGCCGATAGCACCACAGGTTATAGGATGTCCTATCTTTAGGACAGAGTTGCAAAAGAGAGTCTTGAGATCGCTTGACGTTCTTATGTGAGGAACCTTACAGTTCTCGGAACAAGCATCGGACATCCTACGTCCGATAAGTGACATGGATGGCGAGGCAACAGATGAACAATTCTCTTGAAACCAGCGGCCTGCTGAACGATTCAAGCCGCCGCAATTTCCTCAAGCTGGCTGGCGTCATGGGTGCCGCCGCCGCTTTCGCAGGCACGATTTCTGCCTGCAGCCCCGGCGGAAGCCCCGCTCCGGCCGGCACCGCTGCCGCAGCCGAGGGCACCGGTTCCATCGAAGCCGGTATCTCCTACCAGCTCTCCACCGGCTTCGACCCGATGATTTCCACGGGTGCAACACCGCAGGCGGCGAACCTGCACATCTTCGAGGGCCTGACCGAACTGCACCCTGCCACCCGCGAACCGTACCTCGCCCTGGCGGCAGCAGAGCCGGCGAAGATCGATGACACCACCTGGGAAGTGAAGCTCCGCGACGGCGCGAAGTTCCACAACGGGGATCCGGTAACCACCGAGGACGTTGTCTTCTCCTTCGAGCGCGTGCTGGATCCGGCGAACAAGTCACTCTTCGCAGGATTCATCCCCTTCATTGACACGGTGAGCGCCAAGGATGACACCACCGTCGAGTTCAAGCTGAAGTACCCGTTCCCCGGATTCAGCCCGCGCATCTCGGTCATCAAGATCGTCCCGAAGTCAGTGGTCACCGCCGACCCCGCCGGCTTCGACCTGAAGCCGGTCGGTTCCGGCCCGTACAGCCTGGTTTCCGCCGTCAAGGAAGACCGGATCGTCTTCAAGAAGTTCGACGACTACAACGGCAAGTACCCGGCCCGGGTTGCTGACATGACGTGGCTGCTCCTGGCCGACCCGGCCGCCCGCGTGGCCTCCGTTCCTTCCCGCACCCAGGTGATCGAGGATGTTCCCTACCTGGACGTGGACCAGCTGGCGACCAAGGTTGAGGTTGAATCCGTCCAGTCCTTCGGCCTGCTGTTCCTGATGTTCAACTGCGCCAAGTTCACCGACAAGCGCGTCCGGCAGGCCCTGCACTACGCAATCGACACCGAAGCCGTCATCACCAAGGCCCTGCTGGGCAATGCTTCCGCAGCCACCTCCTACTTCCAGAAGGGCCACCCCTCCTACAGCGAAGCCGCGGCCGTCTACGGCTACGACGCCGAGAAGGCCAAGTCGCTGCTCAAGGAAGCCGGGATGGAGAACATCACTATCACCCTGACCTCCACCGACACCGGCTGGGTGACCCGCGTGGTGCCGCTGATCAAGGAATACTGGGACGCCATCGGCGTCAGCACCACCCTGGAAATCCTCCAGTCCGCTGCCGTCTACGCACCCGAAAAGGTGGGCGGAAAGAACTTCGACGTGCTCTGCGCCCCGGGCGACCCCTCGGTCTTCGGCAACGACGGCGACATCCTGCTCAGCTGGTTCTACCGCGGGGCCACCTGGATGGAGAACCGCGCGGGCTGGAACACCACGCCTGAGTACGCCGATGTCCAGGCGAAGCTGGACGAGGCCGTGAAGCTGGACCCGGAGAAAGCCAAGGCCATCCACGCCGACGTAGTGGACGTTGTTTCGGAAGAGGTTCCGCTCTACCCGCTGTTCCACCGCAAGCTGCCCACCGCGTGGGACGCCAATGCCCTGGACGGGTTCGCGCCGCTGCCCACTACCGGCGTCTCCTTCGTCGGCGTCGGCCGAAAGTAACTGCTGGAGACAGCACATCCTCGGCGGGGTGCCTCCCGGGCGCCCCGCCTGCTTTATTCCCCCGCATTGGAGTGCTTGAGTGACAATGTTTATCCGCCTGCTAGGGCGCCGGCTTGCTGTCCTGCCGATCATGCTCCTGGGCGTCACGGTGATGGTCTTCGTTGTGCTGTCCGTGATCCCCGCCGACCGTGCCACCGCCGTCCTGGGTGAAAACGCCACCGAAGACGCCAAGGACGCCTGGCGTGAGGAACGCGGGCTCAACGAATCCCTGGTGGTCCAGTTCTTCCGCTACCTGGGCGGCGTGATCCGCCTCGACTTCGGGGTCACCAACCCGCCGGAAGAATCCGTCGCCACCAAGATCGCCTCGGCGTTCCCGGTGACCCTGCAGCTCACCTTCCTGGGCATCCTGCTCGCCGTGGTGCTGGCCCTGACGCTCGGCATCACCGCCGCCCTGTACCGCGACCGCTGGCCGGACCAGGCCATCCGCATCTTCTCCATCGCGGCGATCGCCACCCCGTCCTTCTGGCTCGCCATTCTGCTGATCCAGTGGTTCGCCCTGCCCGAAGGTTCCATCTTCCCCACCGGCGGCCTGGCCTGGGCAGACGAGTACGGTTTCGTCGGCTGGCTCTACTCCATGGCCCTGCCTGCCCTGGCGCTGGGCATTCCGGTCTCCGCCTCCCTGATCCGGGTGGTGCGCACCTCCATGGTGGAGGAACTGGACCGTGATTACGTCCGCACCGCCATCGGAAACGGCGTGCCCTACCGCACCGTGGTCGCTCGCAACGTGCTCCGCAATGCCCTGGTCACCCCGGTTACCGTGCTGGGACTGCGCGTGGGTTACCTGCTCGGCGGCGCCGTCGTCATCGAAAAAATCTTCAGCCTCAACGGCATGGGCGACCTGATCGTGGTGGGCCTGACGACGTCGGACACCAACCTCGTGCAGGGCGCGGTGCTCACCATCGCCGTCGCTTTCGTCCTGGTCAACATCGTGGTTGACCTGCTCTACCTGGCCATCAACCCCCGAATCCGGACGGTGTAACCATGCGCAACTCACTGGCCGAGCGGCTCAGCAATACCGGAGCCCGCTTTACTTCCCTGAACCTCAGTTCCAAACTGGCGCTGGGCTTCCTGGGCTTCATTGTCCTGGTGGCCATCGTCGGGCCGTTCTTCGCACCCTTCGGGGAGAACGAATCCAGCGCACCCGTGCTCCCGCCCGGCGGCGAACACCTCTTCGGTACCGACGGGTCCAGCTATGACGTGTTCTCCCGCCTGCTGTACGGCGCCCGCGTTTCAATCGCGATCGGCCTTGGCGCCGTTGCCCTGGCCCTGGTCCTCGGCTCGATCCTGGGTGCCATCGCCGCGACCTCCCGCAAAGCCGTCAGCGAGACGGTGATGCGCATCCTGGACATTCTGATGGCCTTCCCCGGCATCGCACTGGCAGCTGCCCTGCTGTTCGCGCTGCGGGACCACTCGCTGAACCTGTTCGGCTCCACCGTTCCGGTGCTGATCCTGGCGATCGCCATTGTCTACACGCCGCAGCTGGCCCGCGTGGTCCGCGCCAACGTGCTCGCCCAGTACGGCGAGGACTACGTCCGTGCCGAACGCGTGATCGGCGCCGGCCGCACCTACATCCTGCTCAAGCACATTGCCCGCAACTGCGCCGCCCCGGTGCTGGTCTTCGCCACCGTGATGGTCGCCGACGCGATCATCCTGGAAGCGTCGCTCTCGTTCCTGGGTGCAGGCGTGCAGCAGCCCGCAGCCTCCTGGGGCAACGTCATGGCCGACGGCCGCAATGTGGTCTTCAGCGGTGCCTGGTGGCCCACCACCTTCGGCGGCATCACCATCCTGCTGACCGTGCTGGCTCTGAACATCCTGGCCGAGGGCCTTACAGACGCCATGGTCAACCCGCGCAGCCGCAAGCCGCGCGCGCAGGCTCCCGCTGCTGTCGGCGCCGTTGCCACCCCCGCCCAGCCTTCCACCCTGGACGCTGCCGGCACCTCGCTGACGGAGCACGACGGCGCCGCACCGGATTCCGGCGCCGGCGCACCGTCCGTGGGCGCGAACGTCCACAAACCCGGCTCGCTCGAAGCCCTCGCTGTGGAGCTGGACCGGCTTGCCGCCGTCGAGGCTTCCCGCACGGACCGCCTGCCCGCCGTGGCAGCGGATGCGCCGGTAATCCTGGAAGTGAAGGACCTCTCCATCCGTTTCCCGGAACGCTACGGCGACACCGCCATTGTGGACCGGGTCAGCTTCACCGTCCGCGAAGGCGAGACCATGGGCCTGGTCGGCGAATCCGGCTGCGGCAAGTCCATCACGTCGCTTGCCATCATGGGCCTGCTCCCCCGCACCGCGCAGCTCAGCGGTTCCATCCGGTTCAACGGCAAGGAGCTGCTCACCAACGTTCCGAAGGAACGCGACCGGCTCTACAAGGGCCTGCGCGGCGAGCAGATCGCCATGGTCTACCAGGACGCCCTCAGCTCCCTGAACCCGTCCATGCTCATCAAGGACCAGATGGCCCAGCTCACCCGCCGCGGCGGCCGCAAGAGCCCCCGCGAACTGCTGGAACTGGTGAAGCTGGACCCGGACCGCACGCTCAAGAGCTACCCGCATGAGCTCTCCGGCGGCCAGCGCCAGCGCGTGCTCATTGCCATGGCGCTCTCCCGTTCGCCGAAGATCGTGGTGGCGGATGAACCGACAACAGCGCTGGATGTGACCGTGCAGAAACAGGTGGTGGACCTGCTGAACGAACTGCGTGAGCAGCTTGGCTTCGCCATGGTGTTCGTCAGCCACGACCTGGCGCTGGTGGCGTCCCTGGCGCACCGCGTCACGGTGATGTACGCCGGGCAGGTGGTTGAATCCGGCGACGTCTCGGACCTGCTGCAGGACCCCCGGCACGAATACACCCGCGGCCTGCTCGGTGCGGTGCTCTCCATCGAGGCCGGCGCCGAACGCCTGCACCAGATCCAGGGCACTGTTCCCTCGCCCCGGGATTTCGCGGCGGGCGACAGGTTCGCTGAACGTTCGCTGCGGCCCGACGCCGATCCGAACCAGGTCCTTGAATTCGTCCAGGTTGGGGACAGCACGCACTACTGGGCCAGCCACGAAACCGCCGGTTCACAGGACCTGGTGGAATCCGGCACAAGCACAAGGCAGGAAGCATGAGCACGGAAAACAGCACCGCCCCCGTCCTGGAGCTGAAGGGCATCAAGGTCCATCACCGGGCCCGCACCGGCTCGCTGTTCCGCCCGAACATCGTCAAGGCCGTGGACGGGGTGGACTTCACCGTGCGCCGCGGGGAAACCGTGGGCATCGTGGGTGAATCCGGCTGCGGCAAGTCCACCCTGGCCTCCGTGCTGGTGGGCCTGCAGGAGCCCACGGCAGGTGAAGTACTGTTCAACGGCCAGAAGGTCAGCACGCGGGCCTCCTCTTCGAAGAAGACCTTCGGCCGCGCCGTCGGCGTCGTCTTCCAGGACCCGGCCACTGCGCTGAACCCGCGCATGACCATCCAGGACATCCTTACCGATCCGCTGCAGGTCCACGGCATCGGCACCCAGGCGTCCCGCACGGCCCGGGTCAAGGAGCTGCTCAGCCTGGTCGGGCTGCCGCAGTCCGCCGCGGAGGTCACCCCGCACCAGGTGTCCGGCGGGCAGCGGCAGCGCGTCGCGATCGCCCGGGCCCTGGCCCTGGATCCGTCCGTGATCGTGGCCGATGAACCGACGTCGGCCCTGGACGTTTCGGTCCGCGCGCAGGTGCTGAACCTGCTCTCAGACCTGAAGCGGGAACTCAACCTGGGCATGGTTTTCATTTCCCATGACATCCAGACCGTCCGCTACGTCTCCGACCGCATCTGCGTCATGTACTACGGACGGATCGTCGAGGAGGGCCCGGCCGCCGAGGTCTTTGACCGGCCCACCAACGACTACACCAAGAGCCTGCTCGGCGCGGCTCCCAGCCTTTTGCACGTCTAGAACTAGAACCAAGCACTGGAGAACCACTTGTCACACGCATCCAAGCCCAGCTTCCACGGCGTCATCCCGCCGGTCGTCACGCCCCGCACGGCGGACGGCGCCGTTGACACGGCGTCGCTGGAAAAGCTGACCAAATACCTGCTCGACGGCGGCGTCACCGGGCTTTTTATCCTCGGTTCCTCCGGTGAGGTCCCCTACCTCACCAACGACGAGCGGGACACGGTCATCCGCACAGTGGCCGGCGTCAACGCGGGTGAAGTCCCCGTGATCGCCGGTGCCTGCGAGCAGACCACGGCCCGCACCATCGAGGAAGGTCGCCGCCTGGTGGGCCTGGGCGCAGACGCCATCGTGGCGACGTCGCAGTTCTACGCCATCTCCGACATGGCCGAAACCGACACCCACTTCCGCTCCCTGCATGCCGCGCTGGACGTGCCGCTGTTCGCCTACGACGTTCCCGTCCGCACCCATTACAAGCTGCCGCTGCCGCTGCTGGTGCAGCTGGCCCAGGACGGCGTGCTGGCCGGTGTGAAGGACTCCTCCGGCGACGACGTTTCCTTCCGCCAGCTGCTGCTGGCGACCCGCGGCCTGCCGGACTTCGCCGTCTTCACCGGCCACGAGGTAGTGGTGGACGGCGCCCTGCTGGGCGGCGCCGCCGGCGTGGTGCCGGGCCTGGGCAACGTGGACCCGGCCGGCTACGCGGCCCTTTACTCAGCCGCGAAGGCCGGTGACTTTGCCGAGGCCGCACGGGTCCAGGACCGCCTCGCCGGGCTCTTCGACATTGTTTACACGCCCACCCCCGGCCGGGTCTCCCCCGGTGCGGCCGGGCTGGGTGCGTTCAAGACCGCCCTGATGCTGCTGGGCGTCATCGAAACCAACGTGATGTCCGCGCCCATGACATCGCTGAACGAGTCCGAGACCGCGGCCATCCGCGGCATCCTCGAACGCAGCGGGCTACTCTGATTCCCATGCGGCACGTTCTCGGGATCGATCTGGGCGGCACCAAAACGGCAGGCGGAATCCTCGACGCCGGCGGGAACGTGGTGTTCTCCTCCGCGGTACCGACGCCGTCGCGGGCCGGTGCGGGCAAGGTACTGCAGGCCGCCGCCGCGCTGGTGACGTCGCTGCAGGCAGAGGCTGAAAGCCGCGGGCTGCACGTGGACGCACTCGGCGTCGGCTCGGCCGGCGTGATCGACTCAGCCCGCGGCGTCGTGCTCTCTGCCACGGATTCAATCCGCGGCTGGGCCGGGACCGCCCTGGCTGCCGAGCTCACTGTACGCACCGGCCTGCCCGCCACGGCCCTGAACGATGTTCACGCCCATGCCCTGGGTGAGAGCTGGCTAGGCGCCGGTGCCGGCGTTCCCAGTGTCCTGTTTATGGGCATGGGCACCGGCGTTGGCGGCAGCTACGTGCTGAACGGACAGCCGCTGGAAGGCGCATCCTTCGCCGCCGGGCATACCGGGCACCTCGCCTCGCCGTTCGCCGTCGAGTCTGGGCAGCCGCTGCCCTGCAGCTGCGGCGGCGCCGGGCACGTGGAGGCTGTCGCGTCCGGCCCGGGCATCTTCGCGCTGTACACCCGCCTCGGCGGCAGCACCGCCGTGGACACCCGCGGCGTCTATGCCTTGGCGGCCGACGGCGACCCGGCGGCTGCCGAAGCTCTGCGCCGCGGGGCAGCGGCGGCCGGTTCTGCGATCGGCGGGCTGGCCAACGTCCTGGATCCACACATCGTGGTGGTCGGCGGCGGCCTGGCCTTTGCCGGTCCGCTCTGGTGGGACACCATGGAAAACCAGGCCCGGGCCGAGCTGCTGCCTCCGCTGGCCGGCCTCAGGATCGTTCCCGCCCAGCTCGGCACCACCGCCGCCATCCGCGGCGCTGCCCGCCGTGCCCTGACGCTGATCCCCGCAACCGAAGGCTCCCATGCTTAATCTCGAAACCCTCCGCAGCTCCCTGATCGTTTCCTGCCAGGCCTACCCCGGCGAACCGATGCGGGACCCGCGAACCACCGCACAGGTGGCCCAGTCCGCCGTGATCGGCGGTGCCGCTGCGGTGCGGGTCCAGGGCCTCAGCGACATCGCCCGGGTGCGTTCCGCCGTCGAAGTTCCGGTGATCGGGCTGTGGAAGGACGGGCACGACGGCGTCTTCATCACTCCCACCCTGCACCACGCCCTGGCCTGCGCCGGGGCCGGGGCGCACATTGTGGCCCTGGACGGCACCCGGAGGGAACGTCCGGACGGTCTGACCCTGGCGCAGACCGTTGCCGGAGTGCACGAGGGCTCCCCCGCGCTGGTCATGGCCGACTGCGGATCGGCGGCCGACGCCGTCGCTGCCGCCGAAGCGGGTGCGGACATTCTCGGCACCACCTTGGCCGGGTACACCGGCGAACGGCCCAAAACCGATGGCCCGGACCTTGAACTGCTCGCCGAGATCGCGTCCCTGGATCTGGGGCTGCCGCTGGTTGCCGAAGGCCGTATCCATACCCCCGCACAGGGGCGGGCCGCGATGGACGCGGGAGCGTTCGCCGTCGTCGTGGGCACTGCCATTACCCATCCGGCAACGATTACCGGTTGGTTCGCGGACGCGCTGGCACCGTGAAGTCTTTACGGGAGCGGACTTTCCACGAACGGGTGGATCCGGAGCTGCTGCCCGGGCTCGCGTTTTCAGAGGAGCATCCGCCGCCGGTGTCACTGGCCGAACTTGCGGGCTTCCGGGCGCACGCGGAGGCGCCGGCCGCCGCCGTCGTTGATTCCGGTGTGCAGCTTCGCGACTATGCTGCGCATGGCGTGGCAGTTCGTGTCTTTACGCCTCCCGGCCCCGGCCCGCACCCTGCCGTCTACTGGATCCACGGCGGCGGGATGATCGCCGGCAGCGCCGAGCTGGATACGGCCTACTGTTCCTCCCTCGCGCTCCGCACCGGAACCGTGGTGGCCGCGGTGGATTACCGCCTTGCCCCTGAACATCCCTATCCGGCTCCGCTGGAGGATGTGCTCGCCGGGCTGCGCTGGCTGTTCGCCGCCGCCGGGGAGCTGAACGTGGATCCAGGGCGCATCGCCGTCGCCGGTTCCAGCGCTGGCGGCGGACTGGCCGCCGGGCTGGCTCTGCTGAACCGGGACCAGGACCGGCTGCCCGTGGCGTTCCTGTACCTGATGTACCCCATGCTGGATCCGGCTCACACCTCCGCTTCCGCCCGCGAGTTCACCGGCATCCCCACGTGGAACCGGACCCACAGCGAGTTCGCGTGGAGCTGCTATCTGGGCGGGGCTGATCCGGTGCCGCCATACGCGGCGCCCGCCCTGGCTGAGGATGTTTCCGGGCTGCCGCCGGTGCTGATCCAGACAGCAGAGCTGGACCTGTTCCGTGACGAGGACATTGCGTTCGCGGCCCGGCTGCTGCAGGCCGGCGTCCGCACTGAACTGCATGTCTATCCGGGCGCCTATCACGGCTTCGAGCTGAACTGCCCGGACTCAGCCGTGGGCGCCCAGTGCCTGCTGGACCGTAACCGTGCCCTGATCCGGGCGCTGCACGGCACATCCATCGATTTTCCGCTGACCACCGCTACGAAAGGCACCTGCTCATGAGGCTTGAAGGCTGGCACATTGTCATCATCGTCGTCATTGCGATTCTTCTCTTCGGCGCTCCCAAGCTCCCCGGCCTGGCGCGCAGTGTTGGCCAGTCGCTGCGGATCTTCAAGTCCGAAGTCCGGCAGCTGAAGGAGGACGATGTTCCGGCCAAGCCGGCGACCGACCCGGTGACCGGTGCCGTGATCCCTCCGGTTCCGCCGGCTCCTGTTCCGGCCCCGACTGCCCCTGCGGCGCCTCCCGCGGCGCCCGCCTCCCATCGAGAGGACAGTTACGGCTCGTATGAGGCGCCAAAAGAGCCCTAACTGTCCTCTCGATGGGAGGGAGTCCGTTCGGGAGGCGCTCCGGGACGTGCTCTCCGGAAGGTCCAAGGGCCGCCGGTTNNNTCCCCTTACGTTTTCCGTGGCTTACTTTAGGCGGACGGCTTCACCCAGCACCCGGCCCGCGGCGCTGGACGCACCGGTAACGTTCCAGGCTGTGTCCGGGACGAAGTATCCCCTGGCAACATCGGCGGCAGTGACCGTGTAGCGCGGTGCGGTGCAGGTGTATCCGGCTCCCGCCGGCAGCGCAGAGTAGCGGCAGTTACCCGTCCCCGGCGGAACGAACGGACTGAAGTTACCGGAGGTAGGGACCACCGCTGCCGTGGCCGGGCCGGTGTTACTGACTTCGAACCGGTACGAAACCGTCTCGCCCGCGGCGTACGGATCCGCGACGACGTTCCGCGACGTGTCGGTGTGGCTGCCCGTGATGCTGACTTCGGCGAGGGAACCGGCCGGAGCCTGGATGCCTCCCTTCAGGGCCACCGGATACCCGAGGACCTTATCGGTGCCTGCGGCCGCTCCGGAGATCGCCCACGTGGTTTCCGGAACGAAGTACCCCTGTGCCGCCTCCTCGGCGGTTACGGTGTGCGCCGGGGTGGTGCAGACGTAGGAGGCCCCCGCAGCCAGGGAGAGGTAACGGCAGTTGCCCGTTCCCGGAGCGGTAAACGGCGCAAAGTTGCCCGCCGTCGGCGTCACGGTCACCGTGCCTGCATTGTTGTTCTTGACGGTGAAGCTGTAGCTGACGCTCTGGCCCGCAGTGTAGGGATTGGCGGCAAGGTCGCGCGAGGTGTCAGAGCGGGTACCGGAAATGCTCACGCCGGCAACGGTGGTGGTGCTCGGTGCCGGGGGCGGCGTACAGCTGTTCAGCCAGCTGTCGCTGAACTTCGCGAACATGATGCCGTTGCTGTAGCTGGATTCGTACAGGACGCCGATCTGCCCGTTTTCCAGCCCGGTGACGGTCGAATACGCGGAGAACCCGGATCGGATGGTCCGCGGCACTCCCCAGGTGGCGCCGTCGTCACAGGAAACCCGGGCGGACACGTTCTGCCTGCTGTCCGGATTATTCGCGTTGGTGAAGATCAGTTTCTTCGCGTCGGCACTGCCGGCGGGAGCGTCCGGGAAGAGCCGGGCGATCGCCGCGTTGTTGGCAGGATCAGTCAGCGCCGTGTCCAGGGTGACGGGCCCGTAGGATGCGCCGCCGTCAGTGGAAATGGCTACCTTGCGGGCGTTGTCCGCGGCGTTGTTGGACCGGGAGTTGAGCATTACCCGGCCGTCGGAAAGTTCGACTGTCTTGTTCTCGTCCATGCGGGTACCAACATTGGCGCCCTTGACCCAGGTAGCTCCGTGGTCATCGGAGTACACGCTGTAAGCCTGGATGGCGTTGGTTCCGTCAGCCTGACGCACGTCACCGGCGAATTGCTGGATGAGCCGCCCGGCGTAGGGCCCGTAGCGCAGCTGGATGCCCTCCCCCGAGCTGGCGAACATGCTGCGAACGTCTCCGGGCTGCGGATTCGTGGCGCTGCTTCCGGGCTTGACGATGCTGGTGATCAGCCGCGGCGCACCCCAGGAGAGTCCGCCGTCGCTGGATTCGGAGACCTGCGCACTGATGATGTTCCGGTTCGCGTCATCGTTGCCGAAGGTGCTGCTGGCATACCCCGCGTTCTTGGAATAGACGGAGAACAGGAACAGCTTTCCGGTCTCGGCGTCGTACACAAAGCTGGGATCGCTGTAGCCGAACTTGCCGGCGCCGTTGTTGGCCGTGTCCAGGTTCCCGGCCAGGATGGTGCGCTGCGTGTCCCAGGTGGCTCCGCCGTCGGTGCTGCGGCGCATGACGATCGAGTTGGGGTTGGGCGAATCAGCGGCATTGTTGGGCCGACCGTCCCAGGCGGCGACCACGACGCCGTTGCCCAGGTAGCTCAGGGCCGGAATGCGGTAAGCGGCGAACGGGCTCACGACTGTGGCACCGAGGTTCTGTTCGCTAAAGGTTCCGGGCGGATCAGTAGGCGCGGCTGCTGCCGGCCCGGCAACCAGGAGGCTGGACAGCGCGACGCCGGCGGCGAGCGCAGCTGCGGCTAGACGGCCGGGCCTTCGAAGCAGGGGTGATCGGGACATCTCGGTCCTTTCAAGAGCCGGCAGTAACCCGCCGGCGGCAGGCCCGCTGCCGGGCGGCGGCGGCACCAGTCCGCCACCGGACCTGCCCTGGAATCACTCCCTGGCATGAAATCCAACGTTGGACATCCTATGACTGTAGAAAGGCGTGCGGCTGTGAACAATGGGTCGTGTTCAAACTGGTGTGACGGGCGGGGAAATTAGGCCGGGCGGTGCGGGCAGCGGGGGGCGGCGCGGGCAGCGGGCGGGTGTCGCGTGGCGGAGGCGGGGGTGCGCGCGGGTGCCGGGTGGCGGAGGCGGGGGCAGCGCGCGGGTGCCGCGTGGCGGAGCAAAGAGCGGCGCGGATGAGGCGGGGGCGCGGCGCGGCGGGGGCAGCGCGCGGGTACGGAGCTAAGAGCGGCGCGGGTGAGGCAGGTGAGGCGTGCGGCGTGGCGGAGCTGGGGTGCGGGGGCAGCGCGCGCGAAGGACCGGGCCAGGGCCGGGCAGGCATACATCCGCGGAGGAGATACCGCGCCCTTAGACCCTGCCTGCTTCATCCTTCGGGGAGTTCGCGTCGTTTAGAGGCACCGCTCGCCATCCTTCGGGGAGTTCGCGTCCCTTTGGCGTGCTCAAAGGGACGTTATCTCCCCGAGGGATGCGGCAGCCGGCCTCAAAAGAGCGTTATCTCCCCGAAGGATGCGCCGCCAGCTCATCCCTCGGCGTCAGATCGAATTCCGGGGTTTCTCAAAGTCAGCGGCGCCCGGAAGTCAGCGGCCCCATGCGTCAGCGGCGCCCGGAAGTCAGCGGCCCCATGCGTCAGCGGCAGCCCCGGCGTTCACAGGAGATCGGAGGCAGCGGCGCCGAAAGTCAGCGGCGCCCGGAAGTCAGCGGCAGCCCCGGCGTTCACAGCAGCACGGGGCAGCGGCAGCCGAAGTTAGCGGCGGCCCAGGACGGCGACCAGGAAGTCCGATTCGACGTCGAACGGGCGCAGGTCCCAGGTGGAGAACTTCTGCTCGACAGTCAGTCCCACCGACGAGGCATCCTCGAAGAAGGTCCCGAAGTCATAGCCGCGGCCGGCGCCGAAGCCGACGACGATCCGCCCGCCCGGTGCCAGATGCCGCTTCATCCTTTCCAGGGCATCCGGCGCGGTGCCGGGAGCCAGGAACGCCATAACGTTGCCGGCGCTGACGATCAGGTCGAACGGCTCGGTGATGCCCTCGGCTGGCAGGTCCAGTTCGGTCAGGTCCATGGTGAACCAGGGAAGCTCCGGGAAGTCCTTCTGCGCGGCCGCAATCAGTTCCGGGTCAACGTCAACGCCGACGACGCTGTGCCCGCGGCGGGCAAGCTCGCCGCCCACACGTCCCGGGCCGCAGCCGGCATCGAGGATCCGGGCTCCGCGGGGAAGCATTGCGTCGACCAGCCGGGCTTCGCCGGCCAGGTCTGCACCCTCTTCCCGCATCTGCTCAAAGCGCTGGATGTACCAGGTTGAGTGCTCGGGGTTCTGGCGTTTCTTGGCTTCCCACAGGGTTTCTTTGCGCACGCTCCCAGCCTAGCGGCCCGGCCGCCCGATCCCTTCGATGCCTATACGCCGTTGATGCGGATCTGATTGCCGGCGGGGTCGCGGAAGGCGCAGTCGCGGATGCCGTAGGGCTGGTCGGTCGGTTCCTGGATGACTTCGGCGCCGGCCGACTGCACGGCATCGAACGCGGCGTCCACGTCCGGCGAGGAGAGGACCAGGGTGGCGAACGTGCCCTTGGCCATCATCTCGGCGATCATCCGGGTCTCTTCTTCCGTCACGGCGGGGTCAGCCGACGGCGGATAGAGCACCACGGAGACTTCCGGCTGGTCCGCCGGGCCCACGGTGATCCACCGCATTCCTTCGTAGCCGACGTCGTTCCGCACCTCGAAGCCGAGGGCATCACGGTAGAAGGCGAGGGACTCGTCGGGGTCTGTCTGGGGCAGGAAACTGTTGGATATGTTCAGGTTCATGCCGGCAACGGTAGTTACCGGGACGCGGACGGCGCTTCTTGATTCCTGACCGGTTTGGAGACGTTCTTCGCGATGCAGGACGGGATGCCTTTTGTCGCGTCGCCGTGCTCACGCCGGTAGGTGCTCGGCGGCACCCCGACCAGTTCCGTGAAGCGGGTGCTGAAGGTGCCAAGCGATGAGCAGCCGACGGCGAAACACACCTCGGTGACGGAGAGGTCGCCGCGGCGCAGCAGAGCCATGGCGCGTTCGATCCGGCGGGTCATCAGGTAGGTATAGGGCGCCTCGCCGAAGGCCCGCTTGAACTCGCGGCTGAGGTGTCCGGAGGACATGTGCGCGTCGCGGGCGAGCGCCTCAACGTTCAACGGCTGGGCGTACTCCCGGTCGATCCGGTCCCGTACCCGGCGGAGCACCACAAGGTCCCGCAGCCGCTGGTCATGGGCTGTACTGCTGGGCATGGACATACCGTAGACCCGCAGCGCGGGGCAGACTAGAGAGCCGCGCTTCGTGTGCGTTGCCCGCGCCTCCGGTCAATGGCTCTCATCACCCACACGAGGAGGGCATTCCCGGCCAGCGTTCCTGCAGCCACCAGGATGGCGCCCACGGCCCACAGCCCCGAGTCATCGCTGAGGGCAGCGGTCAGAATCCAGGCGGCGGTGAATCCAACCGGGAGCGCAGGGATTAACAGGAGCGGACGGAGAACCTTCTTCCCCAGCCAGGTCAGCACGATCCAGGCCACCACACAGCCCACAACCTGCCACGCCTCGTAGGGGCCGGACTGCGGCTCCGTTCCGGAACTGATCCCGACCGTGTCCCACGCGAACCAGCCCCACCACAGGCCGGCACCGAGCACGGTGAAGGCTACCGCCGCGCTGGGCTGGAGTGTCCGGGCCATGCCGGGGCTTAGGGCAGGCCGGGCGTCTGCGGAGCCGGGTGCTGTGGAGTTCATGCCTCAACCCTGCCATCCGGTCCGCTCTGTGCAAAGGACCAAGTGGGAGGTAGGTTGACGCCCATGAGTGCGAGTTTCGAATCCTTCTCCGCGGCATGGGAGCGAAGGGCACAGCGGCTGGGCGCATATGCCACCGGCAACTGGGCAGCAGTGTGCGCTGCTGGATCGCTGGCCGCCTACCTTGCCGCCACCGCCCTCGTGCTGAGCAATGCCTTCCTCTGGCCGGGCGCTGATATTCTCCACACCGTCGCGTCGGCCTTCCTCGGTCCGCTTCTGCTGACGCTTGCGGTTCTGGTGCTCTGGTTCCGTTCCGGCAGCATGAGCGCACAAACCGCGCTTTTCACGGCGATGACGGCCGTCCCTGCGCTGGCACTGGCAGCCTTGGCACTGGCCAGCTGGTCCGCCGGATTCACCCTGGCCGACGCCGGAACGGCCTTTGGCTGGTTCGAATCGTCATTCGCGCTGCTGGCCGGGGCAGCATGGCTTGTGGGAGCGGCGGCCCTCACCGGACCGGTCAGGACCGTATGGGAACCGCGCTACGCCCGGAACACCCAGGTTTTCCTGCTCGCAGCCGCAGCCGCCCTCTGCTTCGCGCTGCTGTACCTAACGGCTGCCCTGACCGCTCCCCTGGCTGCGGCGGCCGTCCTGGTTATCGCGCTGCGCTCAGGCGCCCCAGCAGGTGCCCACCCTGCCCGCCGGCCACTCCCAGACCCGGTTCCGGCGTCGGGCACGCTGCGGGCCGCCGTAACAGCTGCCGGCTTTGTGACCCTGATCCTCGGCATCGGCTTCGCCTGGTTTGCACTGTCAGGCAGCAGTTGGTCCTCGCTGGCGGCTGATTCAACGGCCGCCATGAACCTCGGCCTGGCTGCGGGGGCGCTCAACGCAGTTCCGGTAGTTGTGGCACTGGGAGCGGTCCTGATGCCACGGCACGGCCGGGTCATCCTCGTGTCGCTGGTGCTGGCCGTCGCCAGCCTCTTTGCGGAAGCCGGTGCCCAGCTGGCGGGTGCGGGCCACCCATCGCAGTGGCCGCTGAGCGTGGCGGCCGGGGTCTGTCTAGGATTCGCCCTCGTCCTGCCGTTCGCCCGGCTCCTGCCGGGTTCCCTTCCGCTGCGGGTCTGCGCGACGGCGGGGGCCGGCCTGGCCGCGTCCTTTATGGCCCTAAATGTGGTGGCCGCGGCGGGTTTCCTCGCGCCGCTGGTTTCCGCAGCGCTTCTTATCTGGTGCTTCGCTCCGCC
This sequence comes from Arthrobacter gandavensis, assembly GCF_039528575.1. Classification (NCBI taxonomy): domain Bacteria; kingdom Bacillati; phylum Actinomycetota; class Actinomycetes; order Micrococcales; family Micrococcaceae; genus Arthrobacter; species Arthrobacter gandavensis. The sequence goes on along the minus strand of NZ_BAAALV010000005.1, from coordinate 69,587 downwards.
GTCGAGCCGGCGTCGGATGGTTCAGCCGGCCTGATTCCTCCGGCCGGACTCTTCACGGCGCACGCGGCTCCACTGATACAGCCCGAAGATGCACAGTCCGATCATCGCGGCCGCTGCCAGTATCCGCCACCAGACAAACGGCCCGCCCGCCGCGATCAGCACAGCCGACAGCAAAAAGGAAAGACTCATCAGGGGATGGGGAACCTTGTCCGGGTTAAGCGGTTTCCGGTTCCTTCGCTCGCCTGACATGGTCAGTCCCCCTTAGGTTTCTGCCGGTGAGCGTGCTGCACTGCCCGGCGCTCCTGGATACGTTCGTGCCACCCTACGCCACCGGGCGGGCCGATCGCCGCGGCCCGCCCGGTGTTCCGGTCTCTTGCGCTTACGCGGCCTCGTCCGCCACACGGATCAGGACCTTGCCCGTCACACCGCTTTCAACCGCGTCGTGCGCGGCAGCGGTCTCTTCCAGGCTGAACCAGGTCAGCGGCAGGCCAGCTTCTTCGCCAACCGGCAGGGCGCCGTCGCGCAGTGCCTCCGTAATGTCCTTCACGGCGGCCTGGTGGGCGGCTTCGCCTTCGGTATATACAAGGACGCCCTGCCAGCGGACGTTCTTCGCGAAGCTTGCAACGATCGGTGCGGTGAACTCTTCACCATTATTGTTCGCGTAGTAGGCGATGCTGCCGTGGTTGGCGATCACCTCGACGTCGAGCGCCGCGTTCTGCGCCGGGGACACCTCAACGATGTGGTCGACGCCGTCCGGCGCGATCTCGCGGATCCGGTCGGCTTCGGCGGGATCGGGGTAGCGCACAATGTGGTGTGCCCCGGCGGCGCGGGCCAGCTCGGCCTTCGCGTCGCTGCTCACCGTGGCAATCACGGTGGCTCCGGCCCAGACGGCGAGCTGGATCGCGGCGTGGCCCACCGCTCCGGCTCCGCCCTGCACCAGCACACTGCGTCCGTCCAGGGAGCCGGGTGCCAGCCGGACGGGGCCGAACTCGTGGACGGTGAGGGCACGGTGCGCGGTCATGGCCGGGACGCCCAGGCTCGCGGCGACGTCGAACCCGATGCCTTCGGGCAGGGGAACCGCACGGTCTGCGGGCAGGACGGTGTATTCCTGCGCAGTGCCGGTGGGACGTTCATGGGCGGCGAGGAAGATCCACACCCGGTCCCCCACCCCGAGGCCGGAAACGCCCTCACCGACGGCGTCGATAATTCCGGCTCCGTCCTGGTTGGGCACCACCTCATCAAACGCGATACCGGCGCCTGCACGGGCTTTCCAGTCGGTGGGATTCACCCCGGAGACGGTGACGCGGACCCGCACTTCACCGGGTCCGGGCTCCGCGATGCTGCGCTCGGCCAGGGACAGGACTGAGGAATCTCCAGTGTCGGAGTAGACGATGGATTTCATGTGCAGGAACAAGCGCGAAGGGAGCTGATCTATTCCCGCTTCGCGTAGATTCGCGGCCCTGCGACCATTTTCCAGGTGCCGGCCGGTGTGAAGTTGCCCCCTGAATAAGGGGTAACGATCAGGTTAACCATGGTTGAACGGGTATCGTAACGGTACTAGTCTGCTAATGCCCGCTGACGGGCTGTTTGTCAAGAGTGTCCCGCCTAACGCGGCAGCTCAGGAAATCCAGGAGTTCCCATGTCTGACCGGTTTCGCCATATGACCCGCCGCAGCGGCGTCGTCGTGGGGCATGCCCTGGTCTACATCCTGATCTGGCTGGGACTGGCCATGACGGCCTCCGCCGCCGTCATCCATTACTTCTGGGGCCGAATCTCCGTGGCCCAGCTTCTCCTGAACCTGGTTTCCGTGGAAACCGACGGCGGGGGCGGCAGCATTGTCACCACCAGCATCCTCGCCATTGGCGTGGCTCCAATCCTCATCACCGCGGCCGTCGCCGTGCTGCACCAGCGGCGCCGCCGCAAGCACCGGGCCCGCGCCTACCAGCCCTCGCCCCGCGCCAAGTGGATTGTGCGCAGCGTCGCCACCGGGCTGGTTGGCGCCGTCGTTATTGGCGGCACGACGGCGTTTGCCACCAAGGTGAGCATGGCTGAGTACATTAAGGCCGCCACCTCTCCCTACGACGTCGGCGACTACTACAAGCTTCCCGTCGTCACCGGCAGCGAGAACAAGCGCAACCTGGTGATGATCTACCTTGAGTCCGGTGAGCAGACCCTCGCGGACGACCAGCTTTTCGAAAAGGACGCCTTCCTTCCGCTGAAGGAGGCAACTCCCGCAGCCGAAGGCTGGCAGAGCGTGGAGAACTTCCAGCAGTACAAGGGCGGCGGCTGGACCATGGCCGGCTTGGTCTCCACCCAGTGCGGCATCCCCCTGAAGGGATCCGGGTTCAACGGCAGCAGCTCCTCCGGCAAGTCAGCGGACAGCACCACCACCGGTTCCTACCTGGGCGGCGCCACCTGCCTGGGCGACGTCCTCGCGGAGCAGGGCTACACCAGCACGTTCCTGGGCGGCGCCAATTCGTCCTTTGCCGCCAAGGACGACTTCCTGACCACCCACGGATACTCCGAGATCAAGGGCCTGGCGGACTGGCGTGCCGCCGGCGAGGAAGAGAAGAGCTTCCGCAGCGACTGGGGCCTGAGCGATGAGCGCCTGATGGCGAACGCCAAGGACAAGGTGGATGAGCTGCACGCCCAGTCCCAGGCGACCGGCCAGCCCTTCAACCTGACCGTTCTTACGCTGGACACCCACGAGCCCGTGCACATCTACGACTACTGCAACGTAGACACGGAGAACGTGGTCACGTCCGCCTTCGACTGCTCAATGACCCAGGTCGCCGGGTTCGTGAACCATATGAAGGACGCCGGTTACCTTGAGGACACCGCCGTGGTGATCATGGGCGACCACCTCAAGCACATGAGCGCCGGCGACGCCTTCCACGAGCAGCTGGACCACCACCCCAACCGCACCATCTTCAACCGCATCTGGATCCCCGGCGGCAGCGAAGAACCGCTGCGCCCCGGCGTTGACCAGTTGAGCATGTACCCCACGCTGCTTGAAGTGGCCGGCCTGACCCTGAAGGACCGCGAAGCCGGGCTCGGTGTCTCCGCCTTTGCCCCGGTGGTTCCGGACACCTCAGCACAGGCGGCAGACCCGGAGACCTACGCTGAACTGCTCGATTCCCTGTCCCCGCTCTTCTATGCGGAGGCCTGGGCCGGCCAGCCATTGGCCCGCTAGCTCCCGTTCCGGGAAACCACGCGCCACGGTGCCGGTAGGGGCGCTTTTCCGGCACACTGGTGCCCGTGAGCTCAATCCCCTGGGTGCTGCACGTGGATCTCGACCAGTTCATCGCGGCGGTCGAGGTGCTGCGGCGCCCTGAGCTAGCGGGAAAACCGGTGATCGTGGGCGGCCGGGGTGATCCGACAGAACGCGCGGTGGTGTCCACGGCTTCCTACGAGGCAAGGGCGTTCGGTGTCGGATCCGGCATGCCGCTGCGGGTCGCGGCCCGAAAAGTGCCCGACGCCGTGTTCCTCCCCGTGGATGCCGAGACCTACCTCGCCGCCTCGGAAACCGTGATGTCAACGCTGCGGACCCAACCCGGCGCCGTCGTGCAGGTCCTCGGCTGGGACGAAGCATTCGTGGGCATCGAAGCCGAGGACCCGGAGGCCTACGCCCGGGACCTGCAGTCCGAGGTCCTGCAGCAGACGCAGCTGCACTGCAGCGTGGGCATCGGAGACACTTTGATCCGGGCCAAAAACGCCACTGACTTCGGCAAGCCTGCCGGCACCTTCCGGCTCACCGCGGAGAACTGGCTGGACGTCATGGGCACTAAACCCACCAGGGAACTCTGGGGCGTGGGGAACAAGATCTCTGCCCGGCTGGCGAAGCTGGGCATCGGCACCGTCGCTGAACTTGCCGCAGCAGATCCGCAGGCCCTGGTTCCGGAGTTCGGCCCGAAGATGGGTCCCTGGTACGCCACGCTCGGGCGCGGCGACGGGACCAGCGAGGTGGACGACACTCCGTGGGTGGCGCGCGGGCACAGCCGTGAAACAACGTTCCAGGAGAATCTCACCGAAGCTGACCAGGTGCGCGACGCCGTCACGCGGCTGACCGCCGATGTCCTGGCGGATGTGGCTGCTGAAGGGCGTCCGGTGATCGGGCTGACGCTGAAGGTCCGGTATGCGCCCTTCGTTACCAAGACCCACGCACGGAAAATCCCGGTGACCTCCGACCGGGAAGAGATACTGGCCCGGGCATTGGACCTGGCCGGCGCCATCGAACCCGGACGGCCGATCCGCCTGCTCGGGCTGCGGGCGGAAATGACAATGCCGGACGACGCCCGGAAGGGACACACCCCCACGAGAGGCGGATGGTGAACCCGCAATCGTAAAGGGGTAGTACTGGGCCCCGGCCGGGTGCACGATGGGTTTACCGGCCGGGGCCGACGGATCCCGGCTTCCTCGAAGGAAGGTGCAGCCAATGGCAGATCTCGGCGGAATGGCAGACAAGGCGAAGGACGCCGCCAAGGACAACCCGGAGAAGGTTGACCAGGCAAAAGACAAGATCAAGGACGTCGCCGACGGAAACAAGGACGACGACCAGAACTGATACACAAACATCAGTGCCGGGCCGCCTGGGATCAGGCGGGCCGGCACTTGTGTTTTCTGTCTTTCGTTCAGGCAGGAGCAGGCCGGCGGGCGCCTGCCTTTTCACGATCCTTGCTCCAGGCCTGTGCATGGAAGCCGAGCACGGCCTCCTGCTGAAGGGAAATCCCCATCCGGTTGCACAGCAGCATGCTCTCGGTCAGCACCATTTGGTGCGCACTGCGGCTAACCCGCTTTTTGTCCGCCCGAAACAGGTACATGTCGATAGCCCGCACCCACCGTTTGCGCCATACCTCCACCGATGGTTCGGATACCAGTGCAGCCATAGTCCGGTGAGCGGACCTGACGCCGGGGAGGGTCTGGTCCCTCATCGTCCGGCGGCCGCGCTCGGCGCGGTTGCCTAACGCAGAGGTGCACGCGTGCAGGTGAGCGTCCCAGTAATAGTCCCAGCTGACGGTCCTGCGGTCGGGCCACCGCGTTGACCGGGTTCCCCACATCATGCTGTGGCAGGCATCAAAAAGGAGCAGGGCTGCCAGGGGTTCCCGGGTTTTTCCGGCAGGGAACCGGTTAACCGCCCAGATGGCCAGATCAGCTGCAAGCTCGGTTATTTCCGCCACCAGCCGCAGGCCTTCCTCCCCGCCGTAGCGGGCGAAAACCGTTTCCAGGGCTTCCGGCATGGGCTGCCCCTGCTTCGGCGGATAAACTATGCTTTGCAGTTCGGTCAGCTCGACTGCGCCAATCTGCGGCGCGCGCTCCTCGGCAACCGCGTGGGCGAACTTCCATACCCGGTCCACCACTTCGCGGGGAGCGCGAAGGTGCAGCCGCGCCTGAGGGTTGACCGAATCAAAATTCCGTACGAATCCGAACCGTATGCTCCCCCAGGTTCGGGCCTGGGCGCTGAGCGGGCCGACCAGGTGCCGGACTATTTCGTCGCCGGCTCCCTTCCGTTCCGCCTCAATCAGGAGCGTCCACCACAGTGTGTCGCACGGAGAAGCCACCGGGGACCTCTGTCCAGTTTCGGATAATGCGGCAGTACTCATATTCCCTCGCTCAAATTGGGGGGATCAGGTGCAGTACCAACACCCTTAGCCGTAAAAACCGGAAATGGAACGGGTTTAAAACCAAGTTTTTACCGGATGGAAAATAATCGTTTGACCCTGGCTTGGATTGGATTAGGCTGGCAAGTTAGGTGCGGGACTGAAGAGGCTCCGTCAGGCCCTCGGCAGCATTGCACTGACCCGCGGGAGTTCCTCGAAGGCCGGCTTTGCGAACCAGTATCCCTGGAACAGGCGGATTCCGGCCGCTTCCAGGACCGCGAATTCCTGCTCACTTTCGATCCCTTCTGCCAGCACGGTGATCTCCAGTTCCCCGGCCATTGCCAGGATCCCGTCCACGACTGCCCGGCGGGCCCGGCTGGCCTCGATTCCCCGAATGAGTTTCATGTCGATCTTGATGAGGTCCGGCTGGAAGTCTGCCAGCAGCCCAAGTCCGGCATAACCGGCGCCGAAATCATCAAGGGCGGTGGTAAATCCGTGCCGACGGTATTCGGTGATGATGTTCGTAAGGTGGGCCGTGTCCCGCACCTCCTCGTTTTCGGTGAACTCGAACATGATCGAGGACATCGGAAAGCTGAACCTGCGGGCTGCCTGCAATGTTGCGCGAAGACACGCTGCGGGCTCGTAGACGGCCTTGGGCAGGAAATTGATGGACAGCATGAGCTCCTCCCCTGCCGGAAAGAGCCGCGAAGCCAGTTCAATTGCTTTGACCCGGCAGTCCTGGTCAAAGCGGTACAGCTGTTCCGGAGCAACGTTGGACAGCACTTCGTAAGCGCCTTCACCGTTCAGGCCCCGCACCAGTGCCTCGTAGCCCCACACACGGCGCTCAACGGCGTCGTAAATTGGCTGGAAAGCCATGCTGAAATCGAAGTCGAGCTTTGAAGCCGTGCTGCAGCCGCCACATGCCATAGGAGTCCCCCGGTTTTATTCTTTTCAGGAATGCTACCGGTGTTGCCGCGAAAAAATACCGACGCTGCCCCCTCCCCGGGACCTGCTTAGCCGCTGTAGGGAGCCTCGACGTCGATCACCCAGGTGACGCCGAAGCGGTCGGTCAGCATGCCGAATCCGGGGCTCCAGGCGGAGGCAGCGAGCGGTTCGATGATGTCCGCGCCGTCGGCAAGCCGGTCCCAGAGCTTCGTGACTTCCTCCAGGCTCTGCCCGCGCAGGGACTGGAAGAACGTGCGGTCCGTGACCGTGGTGCCGTTCTCGCGGCGTGTGGTTCCTGCTGTCACGGTGGTGCCGGGGCTGTCCTGGCCCGGGATGTCATAGGCCATCAGCCGGAAGCCGTCAGCGGTCTCGACCTGCCCAAAAACGATCTTCTCCGCACCCGGAACCTCTTGTGGCATGCCGAAGTCGCCGTAGGTGGCGCGGGTGAGGCTGCCGCCGAACACCGACTGGTAGAACTCAAGTGCCTGGCCGGCGGTGCCGCGGAAGTTCAGGTGGGTAGTGGTGGTGATGCTCATGGGATCTGTCCTCTCATTTCGGCACGGTTTGTGCCGTTGAAACCAGCCTGGACCTGGTAGCGGACAGGATGTGTCCTCTTCTTCAGGAATACTCGGAGAATGTCCGGCACCTCCTCGCGCATGCTCGCCCTGCTCTCCCTGCTGCAGTCCCGACGGGACTGGCCCGGAAAAGTCCTGGCCGAGCGCCTGGAGGTGGCGCCCCGGACCGTCCGCCGGGACGTGGACCGGCTCCGCGGGCTGGGTTACTCCATCACCGCAGCCAAGGGGCCCGACGGCGGCTACCGGCTGGCCGCCGGCTCAGACCTCCCGCCGCTGCTGTTCGACGACGAGCAGGCCGTGGCCATCGCCGTGGCGCTGCAAAGCGCGCCGTCCAGCGGAGTGGACACGGGCGACGCCGCTGCCCGGGCACTGGCCACGGTGCGGCAGGTGATGCCCTCCCGGCTGCGGCACCGCATCGACGCCATCCGCTTCACTGACGCCGGCGCATCGGCCGCGCAGGTTGAGCCGGCTGTCCTTGAAACACTCAGCACTGCAGTCCGGGACCGGAGGATTGTCCGTTTCGACTATGCCGGGAATACCTCCGGGCCGGCCCGCCGCGCGGAGCCGCATGCCGTCGTCGCGCGCAATGGCCGCTGGTACCTGGTGGCCTGGGACCTGGACAGGGCGGACTGGCGTATCTTCCGGCTGGACCGGCTCACACCGAAGTTCCCCCCGGGAAGCACGTTCACCCGGCGTCCCGTTCCGGGAGGGGACGCCGCCGCGTTCCTGGCCGCCCGCCAAAAGGGAGCGGAGTCCGACGCCGGGTGGCCGTGTTACGCCGAGTTCCTCCTGGAGCTGCCCGCAGCCGATGTGGCACCGTGGCTGGGCGACGGTGAACTGGAGCAGGTCTCCGGCACCCTCTGCCGGGTGCGCGTGGGCTCGTGGTCCTGGGCGGGGCTGATGTCCTGGGTCCTGCGCTTTGACGCTCCGTTCAAGGTGCTGGGCCCCGCTGCGTTCACCGAGTCCCTCTCCGGCTTCGCAGACCGGATCAGCGCTTCCCATCCCGGCACGGACCAAGCCGGTTAGGACCGTACCTGTAGGGTTCGAAGTCAGGAACCTCTTCGGTTCCGCCTACAGGAGCTGACATGTCAGACAAGTCCCCGCGCCAAACAGCATCCAAAAAATCCGGTAAGTCCATCAAGGAAAAACGAGCCGACAAAAGGGCCGCGGCAGCTCCATCCGGCTCCACCGAAAAAACCGCCGGCACGCAGGCCGCTAGCCGCAAAAAGTGAGCGCCCCTGCGAACGGCCTCACGCTGGGCATTCTCGCCAGCACGCGCAAGCCAGCTGAACGGCGCCTGGCGATCCATCCGCTGCACGTTGAGCGCATTGATCCCGGGCTTCGGCAGCAGCTCATCCTCGAAGAGGGCTACGGTGAGACGTTCGGCGTTTCCGACGATGTCCTCAAACCGCTCGTGGGAGCGATGCTGCCGCGCACGCAGCTGCTGGCGGAGGCCGACGTCGTCCTCCTCCCCAAGCCGCAGCCCGCGGACCTCGCCGAGTTCCGGGACGGGCAAACGCTCTGGGGCTGGCCGCACTGCGTACAGGACCGGGCAATCACCCAGCTGGCCATCGACAAGAAGCTGACCTTGATTGCCTTCGAGGCGATGAACCACTGGAAGAGCGACGGCGGCTTCGGCCTGCATGTGTTCCACAAGAACAACGAGCTGGCCGGTTACTCCTCCGTGCTGCACGCCCTGGCCCTCACCGGTTCCACGGGCGACTACGGCCGGCGGCTGAGCGCCGTCGTCATCGGCTTCGGAGCCACCGCCCGCGGCGCAGTCACCGCCCTGAACGCGCACGGCATCCACGACGTCCAGGTGCTGACCAACCGTGATGTCGCCGCCGTCGGATCACCGATCCACTCGGCGCGGATCATCCAGTTCGACCATGATCCGCAGGCACCGTTCCTCAGTGAAGTCATCACCGAAAAAGGCCGGGTACCGCTGGCACCGTTCCTCGCCGAAGCGGACATTGTGGTCAACTGCACCCTGCAGGATCCCAATGCACCGCTTACCTACCTGCGCACCGATGACCTTGCCGGTTTCCGGCCCGGCAGCCTGATCGTGGATGTTTCCTGCGATGAGGGCATGGGTTTCGAGTGGGCGAAGACCACTACGTTCGCGGATCCAATGTTCCAGGTGGGCGGGCACATCGACTATTACGCCGTCGACCACAGCCCCTCCTACCTCTGGAATTCCGCCAGCTGGGAGATCAGCGAAGCGCTGCTGCCCTTCCTGGAAACGGTGCTTGCCGGGCCGGAAGCCTGGCAGGATAACGACACCATCCGGAACGCCATTGAAATCCAGGACGGGGTCATCCGGAACAAGGATGTGCTCCAGTTCCAGCAGCGGCATCCCGACTACCCGCACGCCGCGCTGGGCTAACGCCAGTCAGGCGGAGGCAGGGCTGCAATGCCGCTAGGGTGGGACAACTGTTCACATTCTCCGGGGGAATCATGAGAAAAACCGCTGCCGTCCCTGTCCTTGCCCTGTTGCTCCTTACCGGGTGCACGGATACCGAGTCTGAGGCTTCTTCTCAGACCGCATCACCGTCGGCGCCGCCGTCGTCCACCGGACAGCCCGCCGGGCAGTCCGCCGGAGCGGACGGAGCGGCGTCCGAGGCAACCGAAGAGCAAACCTGCTCCGAACTGCTCGGGACCGATGGCACGGGTCCTCTGTACCAGGCAATCTCCCTCGTGCGGATCGAGGACGGGACCTTCGGTTTCACCGGATCGCCTGAGGCCGCCGGAGCTGTCGATGAAACGCTCCGGGGCCTCGCGGCGGATGCACCGCCCGTAGTGGAACCACCGCTGGCAGGGCTGACCCAGGCGATGGGCGGCGTGCTCGCGCTGGCCGAACCATCGACCGGGGCTGCCGTAACCTTCGACCCCTTCGCGTGGACGGACACCATCGGGGACATCCTCTCTGTCTGTGCCCGCTACGAGGTCGGCCTGGCAAAGCCGGCCGCGGAAAGTGCCGGTGCCGCCTTCCCGGGCTACCCGTTGGTCGTGAATGCCGCCTCGGTGGACTACCGCGTCGCCGCCTGGTTCAGCGGCAGCCTTGCGGACGGCCGGCTCGTGGCACTCGCGCCGGGCCTGTACGGGCCCTACAACCCGGAGGTGCCTGATCTTTCGCTTTACTACGTCTCCACGGCGGTCGCCGGTGACAGTGCCGTGAAACAAACCGTCTTCCCCGGTTCCGGCGGCACGGCGTCGTGGTCCGGCGTCCGGCCCGGCACCGAGGAACCGTAGGCTGGCTGACCGGGTTGCTGACCGGGACATGAACACCTCTGGACACTAACGGTTACCAACGGTAAGTTACCACTAGTAAGTTACCGATTTCCGGGAGCCGGCATGACCAACGTTGCAGCCCAAACACGGCGCCGCCTCTCCAGGCAGGAGCGCAGGACCCAGCTTCTGGAAGTGGCCCGCGAATTGATCCGGGATGCGGGAACCGACGAGTTCACCCTCGGCCGTCTGGCCGAACGCGCAGGCGTGACCAAGCCGCTGGTGTACGGCCACTTCGGTGACCGGGCCGGCGTGTTCGCCGAGCTCTACCGAGAGTTCGAGGAACGGCAGCGGAAAACACTGGCGGCCGCCCTGGCCGACGCAGAGCCGGACGTGACCGTCGTGGCGGGACTGGTTGCCGGCGCCTATATCGACTGCTGCCTTGCCGAGGGCAGGGAACTGGCCGACGTCGTCGCCGCCCTGGCGGGTTTCTCCACCCTGACTGGAATCCGGCAGGAGGCCGAGAACGCCTACCTGGCGATGTACCGGGAGGCGCTGGAACCCTTCACGGGTCCGCCCAGCCTCGCCGGGCTCCAGGCCGTCACCGGCGCCGGAGACGCCCTGGCCCGGACCGCACTGAGCGGCAGGATCAGCGCCGCCCAGGCCCGCAGCACACTCACCGCGGTCGTTCTCGCCGTCGCAGGCGGCTCCCCAAAGACCGCCGGCACCCAGGAGGCCTGACATGCCAATCATCCATCCCCCGAAACCGGGCAGCGCTCTGTGGGTAACCGCCCATCCGCGTGCCGCATCACTCAATGGCCGGCTGTTCCGTGAAGGGGTTAGCGCGCTGTCGACCCGTTATCAGGTGGCGACGTCGGACCTCTACGCCCAGGGATTTAATCCCGTTCTGGGTGACAGCGACCTTGGCGACCTTGCAGGCGTACCGGGCAACCTCGCAGTCCAGGCCGGGGAATCCTATGCCGCCGGCCAGCTGCCGGCTGAGGTGCAGGCGGAGCAGTCCAAGCTCGCCGCGGCCGAGCTGCTCGTCCTGCAGTTTCCGCTCTGGTGGTACGGTCCCCCGGCGATCCTGAAGGGCTGGTTCGACCGCGTGCTCACCGACCAGTTCGCTTACGGGGACCTGGATCCGGAGTTCGGCGTGCCCCGGCGGTACGGCGACGGCGGGCTCGCCGGGCGAAAGGCACTCGTCCTGGTGACCGCCGGGGAAGACGAACGGTCGATTGGCCCGCGGGGCATCAGCGGCGACCTGGAGTCACTGCTCTTCCCCCTCACCCACGGAGTGCTCTGGTACACGGGCGTCGAGGTCCTGGACCTGCATGTGGTGTACGACGCCGATGCCCTGGATTCCACGCAGGTGGACCAGGAGGTGAAGCGGCTTCGGGAGCGGCTGGACGCCCTGGACTCGGAGACGCCCCGCCGCTTCCGGAGCCTGCGCGGCGGCGACTACCGCGGCACCCGTGCCCTGCGCGCCGATCTCCATCCCGGCCGCACTGATCTGGGGATTCACCGGGCCGATTGACCGGTTGTCACGGACCTCAGCCGCGTGGCGGGGTCACCAGGGCACGGCACCGCCGTCGTCGAAGAAGCCGCCGCGGGGGCCGTCGTCCGGGAGGGTCGCGAGGTGCAGTGCAATCGCGGCCCCTTGCTCGGCTGTGCGCGGGGCGTTGAATCCAGTGAAGTCGGTGGCCACGTAGCCGGGACAGGCAGCATTGATGATGATGTTCGAGCCGGAGAAGGCGCGGGCGTACTGCGTCGTGATGCTGTTCAGCATTGACTTCGACGGCGCGTAGGCAGCCAGGATGGGCCCCGTTTGAAGGGCCAGCGAGCCCATGTTGCTGGACATGTTGACGATTCGCGGCGAGGCAGCGCGGCGCAGCAGGGGCAGCATTGAGTTGGTCACCCTCACCGCTCCGAAGACGTTGGTGTCCAGCACCGTGTGCAGCACGCCCAGGTCAAGGGTTGTTGGATCCTGCGCTCCGGAGTCGGTTCGTCCGGAAATGCCGGCGTTGTTGATGAGAACATCGAGCCGTCCGGCCTTCTCTTCGATGACCGAGGCAGCCGCAGCCACGCTGGCATCGGACGTGACGTCGAGGGATACCCCCACCGCATCTAGATCCGCGGCACGCAGCTTCTTGACGGCGTCGTCCCGCCGCACCTCATCCCGGGCCCCGACAAAGACGGTGTATCCCAACCGCCCAAGGCCTTCTGCGATGGCGTAGCCGATTCCTTTGTTGGCGCCTGTGACCAGCGCGGCTTTGGTGTTATCCATGCTCTTCATCATGGGTCCGAGGTGAACACGGCGTCCAAGACCAACTCAGTACACTGTGATACCCGAGAGGTATCACCTGTAAGGTGCGGTGTGTGATCGAGCTCGAGACCCGGGAACTGCGGTACTTTGTGGCCGTTGCGGAACACCTGCATTTTGGGCGGGCAGCCCTGGAGCTCGGCATTGCCCAGCCGCCGCTCTCCCGTGCAGTTTCCCAGCTGGAGCGACGCCTCGGCGTCCGCCTCTTTGAACGCAACCGCCGCGGCGTGGCCCTGACCGATGCGGGACAGGTGCTCCTGCGTGAGGCCAGGGCAACCCTTGAGGCCGCCTCGGCCGCGGCACGCCGGACGCAGCGAGCCCAGGACCCAGGGCGGGCATTGGTACTGGCCTCCAAGGCTGGAGCCTCCCATGCCCTGCTGCAAGGACTCCTTGAGGCCTCTACACGTCAGGCTGGGATGCCAGCGCCTGAGGTTCTGCTGTGTGAGGTAGGCCAGCAAGCCGGTTTGCTGCGCAGCGGACGCGCCGATGCGGCCTTGATGCATCAGCCAGTGGATGACTTCACAGGCTTGGATGCGGAACCTTTGTTCGCTGAGGGGCAGGTCGTGATCCTGCCGGCCCGGCACCCGCTCGCGTCACGTGATCAGCTTTCCCTGGCGGAGGTCGCTCACGTTCCGGACCTGCCCATGGCTCGATGGCCGCGCGTCGACGGGAGTTACCCGGACGGCCCCGGACCCGAAGTCCATACCCAATCCCAGCTTGCCCAGCTCGTTGCGCTCGGCAAAGCACTGCTCGTCATCCCTGCCTCCAGCGGTGCCTGGCAGTGGACCGAACACGTTGCCATACCCGTGCCGGACGCACCGACAATCACAACCGTTCTCGCCTGGCCGGCAGGACCACCCTCGCCTGGCGTTGCTTCCCTCATCAAAGCGGCAAAAACTCTCCGCGCACCTGCCAAACACGATGCCCTCCTGGAAGTGAACGACGGGAACTAGGCTCCGGGTCTGAAGGGCGGAAAGCCAGCGTCGCTAGCCATCGCGCGGCGCCCCGATAGGTCCGGGGACATCCGCCCCCCCCGGCGCCGGGCCGGTCTATCTCCGTTGCCCTCGAGGCGCACCGGTGCCATATTTGGCCCATGCGATGGACACGGCGCCTGGCGGGCGCGGCAGCAGCCGCGGCAGTTTTTGCAGCCGTGTTCCTCGCTGCACGCCGCGTTTCCCTGCGGTGGGGTGCCACGGACGATGAACTGCGGATGCCGCTGCCTGGCGACGAACTGCTTCAGGCACCCAACCTCACGGCGACCCGCGCGATCAGCATCGCCGCGCCGCCGTCGGCGGTATGGCCCTGGCTCACCCAGCTCGGCCAGAACCGCGGCGGCTTCTACTCCTACGACTGGCTGGAGAACCTGGTTGGGCTGGGAATCCACAGCGCCGATGCCATCGAACCGGAGCTGCAGGTCCGTTCGGTCGGCGACGAGGTCAACCTCGCCCCGGGCGCGGCACTGCTGGTTGCCGCGCTCGACGACGGGCGCGCCCTCGTCCTCAGCGTCGGCGTCAACGGCATCGACGGCACGATCGCCGAAGCACCCTTTCAGTTCACCTGGGCCTTCGTCCTGCTGCCCCAGCCGGATGGATCGACCCGTCTCGTGGTGCGCGAACGGTATGTCTACCTCACCGGCTGGACCGGGGCGCTCGTGGAACCGGTGGAGATGGTCAGCTGGGTCATGACCGAGCGGATGCTGCGGGGCATCCGCGATCGTGCCGAACGCGGGCCCTCCCCTGAGCGCGCCTGACCGACAGCTGCCGCCGAGGTTCCCGCCGCCGTCGGGCACCGGTTATGCCGTCCGCTCCGCGCGCCGTGAGCCCGCCTGCTCTACGAAGCTACGGGTTACGACGCCGAGGGCAGGGACGGTGACTACCTGCTCTTTGGCAAGGTGCTGGGCGGGGCTCCGCCGTCATAATGCATGCAGCGGCGGGCCCTGTGTTTGTTCAGCAGTCCCCGCTCACCTGATCTGCGTACTGAGGCGGCCAGACGACCCTGAAGCGTTCGAAGACTATTTCGTCGGCTTCAGACCACTGGCGGCCCTGGGCCGCCGAAACCCGCGTCCAGTACCGGCGGTGCTCACACTGCCAGCTTTCGAGGCTCAGGTCATCTTCCCCTTCTTCCCGGGCAAAGGCCGCGTCAGCCGTAGGAAAGGACCCCAGCCGCAGTTCGATGCTGCGCAGGATGACCTGCGGTGTGCCCGTCCCGTCGCAGGCGATCCAGTGGGATCCGATGCGGGGCACCGCGTCACCCCTGGCCAGGAAGTCCGCGACGAGTTCCGACGTCGCGCGCTTCCTCCCGCTGAGCACGTGGGCGAGAAGTTCGTCAGCGAGCCGCCGCGTATCCCCGAAATGCTCCACGGTGTATTCCGGGCAGGCGGCCGCCGCCTCCGGGTGCGCGGCGGAGTACTTCTGCCACATTCGGATGGCCGCGTCCTGATCAACTGGGTGTACCGGGTCAGATTCCACCAGCCCATGATGTCAGGCCCGCTCGCGAAGATAGGCATATGCCCCAGTCACAGCCTGCACACCGCGCTAAAACCGGGCCTGTTCAAAATTCCCGCCGCCGTTTAGGGTCTGACTAACTGACAATCGGGGGACAAGAACACATGGGGAACCGAATTGCGGGCCCTGCGGCCGCGCTTCTGTTGGGCGCACTGCTGGCGGGCTGCGGACCGACGGACGCTGAGATCGATGAAGCCCAGGCCGTCGCGGAGGCGAAGGCCAGTCCGGTCCCCACGCCCTGGGATCCGCGGCCCTGCCCCGGCGGCGAAATCCTGCAGACGGATTCCTCCGGCACTATCCAATCCATCAGGCCGGACTGCTTCGACCAGGCCCTGGTCGAAGCAGTCGCTGAGTTCCCGGAACCGCTGCCTGCAGGCATTGACTGGCATTTCCGCACCATCAATTATTTTGATCCGGAAGAGAACCCATCGCTCGAAGTGCCGGTGATCATGGACGGCAACCAGGACGTTCAGGTGGCCGGCTTCTGGCTCTGCGCGTGGATGGATTCATATCTGCAGGCTGTGGACAGCGATGACGCGTCCGGGCAATCGGACAGCCTGGTGTACCTGGACAGGTACACCCAGCTGCCGGCGGTCCAGGCGCACTTCGTCAACCCCGAAGACTTTGAGGCCAACGTGATCGCTCCGGCCCAGGCCGGTGATCCAACAAGCATTCGCAAGTTTTTCCAGACCTGCGGCGCCTACCGGAGCTAGGCCAGCCCGGAAAAAGGCCTGGGCCCCGCCGGGAAACCAACAGTGGATCCGCGCGGATTCTCCCCGCGCAGGTACCCCTATCGGCTGGAACCCCTCGCACGGTGAAAGTACCTGACTTACCGTGGCATAAGTGCACCGGGGGCTGGCCAGGGGAAGGAACCGGGCGATGAACGACTCCGCGGAGGCCAACGGCCGGGCGGGCGGTGTGCTCGCCGCCACCTGCATCTCCACCCTGGTGGTGAATGCGAACACCTCGGCGGTTAGCATCCTGCTTCCCGCTATCTCTGCGGACACCGGCACCTCCGTGGATACCCTCCAGTGGGCAGTAACCGGCTACTCGCTGGTCGGTGCTGCGGTGATCGTCACGTCAGGCTCGCTCGGCGACGTCTTCGGACGGCGCCGGGTCTTCCAGCTGGGGCTGCTGCTTTTCGTTCTCTCCTGCGTCATCATCGCATTAGCCGGCACCGGCGGAATGGTCATAGCCGGACGCCTCATCCAGGGAGCGGCCGGAGCAACCATTCTGGCGTGCGGAATGAGCCTGCTGTCAGTGGCCAACTCGGGTGACGCGCAGCTGCGGGCGGTATCACTGTGGGGAGCGGCGGCGGCCGTGGGCGCCGCCGCCGGCCCCCTGGCGGGCGGATTGCTGGTCGACGCCACCGGCTGGCAGGGGCTGTTCTGGATCGACGCCGGAATCGCCGTCGTCTGCATTGTGCTCACCGCGGCAACCGTTGCCGAATCCCGGGATCCGAACCGGCAGCAGGCCATCGACTACGCGGGCACCATCCTGATTGCGCTGACGCTGACTCCCCTCATTCTGGGCGTTTCCAAGAGCGGTGACTGGGGCTGGTTCTCGATTGCCACGCTTGGCTGCTTCGCCATCACGGTTGTTGCCGGCTACGCCTTCATCGCCGTCGAGCGCCGGGTGGCGGTTCCGCTGCTGGACCTCTCCCTGCTGCGCAACCGTGTGCTGGTAGGTTCGACCGTCGCTATCCTCATCGGAGCTGGAACCATCAATGCACTCATGTACCTGCTGAGCCTGTACTTCCAGGACCCCTCCACCCTGGGGTTCAGCCCACTCCAGGCCGGCCTGGCCACTCTTCCCGCCACCGCGGGCCTCGTGATCGTGGCTCCGCTGGTGCCCCGGCTGGCAGCGAAGGTGGGCGGCCGGCAAACCGTTGGCATCGGGTTCGCCCTGACCACCGCCGGCTTTGTCATTGTCGGTTTCACGGAGGCGACGTGGGCCTATCCCCTGTTTCTGCTGCCGCTGATTGCCATCGCGGTGGGGATGGGCCTCTCCAACGGTCCGGCGTCATCGGCTGCCACCGCAGCCGTGCCCGGAAATCAGGTGGGCGGCGCCTCGGGGATCTCCAATATGGCCCGCTACGTCGGGGCAGCGGTTGCCACGGCGCTGGCCGCCACCATCTACGGCAATGTCGTCAGCGCGCAGACAGCTGAAGGCGCCGCCGCCGGGGATGCCCTGGCCTCGGGGCTGACAGCTGCCGCATGGGTGATGGCGGTGTTCAGCTTGCTCGGCGTGCTGATGGCCTTCGTGATGGGGCGGCACCGGCGGGTCCAAGGCACCCTGCAGGACGCCGCCGCTTCCGCAGCGGCTGCCACGTTCACTTTGCCAACAACGGCTACCTCCCGGCCCACCAGTATCACGTAAGCATCTCTTTTCGCCTGAGCCGGCCCGATTCACTTGACATCACTGGTTACCTCCTGAGGCCGGTTTCATACTGAACTCATCATTAGGCTGGCCTACCTGATTCGGAGGCATTCTCATGACTGCGCACGCGATACCAAGTGAGTCACCATGAGCACCGCCGACATTCCGATAGACGGCTCAGGGTCGACGGCGGCGGCCCGGACCCGCCCCACCAGCACCCAGTGGATTTCCTGGATTGCACTGGCAATGATGACCACCAGTTCGGTGGCCAGCCTGCGGGCAGCACCCACAATGGCCGTCTACGGCCTGGCCTGCGTTTTCCTGTACCTGCTGCCTGCCCTGGTATTCCTGCTGCCCACCTCGCTTGTCTCCGCGGAGCTCGCTTCGGGCTGGACGGGCGGCGTCTACAAATGGGTTTCGGAGGGAATCTCAAAGCCCATGGGCTTCCTGGCCGTGTGGTGCCAGTTCGCCATGACCATCTTCTACTACCCCAGCCTGCTGGGGTTCGTCGCGAGTACGCTCGCCTATGTCATTAATCCCCAGCTCGCGAGCAGCGGGGTGTGGACGGCCTGCGTAATCATCGTCGTCTACTGGTCCGGTGTGTGGGTGTCCTCGCGCGGCACCAAAGGCGTGGCGGGGCTGGCCAGCGGCGGGCTGATCATCGGGACACTGGTTCCGGGCGTTGTCCTGGTGACCCTCGGCGTCGTCTTCCTGGGACAGGGCAATGAATCTGCGGCGCCAATGACCGCCGAAAATCTGTTCCCGGTCTGGGCCGGGCTCTCCAGCCTGGTGCTGATCGTCAATAATTTCCTCTCCTACTCCGGGATGGAAATGAACGCCGTGCATGTATCCTCGCTGAAGAATCCGGCGAAGGAATATCCCAAGGCGATGTTCCTGGCCATGGGACTGGTGCTCGCGATCTTTATCCTGCCCGCCCTGGCTATCGCTTGGATCGTTCCGGCAGAGGAGCTCTCCCTCACCGCCGGTGTCATGCAGGCGTTCGACGCCGTCTTCGCGAATTTTGGCTGGCAGTGGCTGACGCCGATCGTCGGGATCATGCTGGTGACGGCGTCCCTGGGCGGCATGCTCACCTGGCTGGCCGGGCCATCCAAGGGGCTGCTGCTGATATCGAGGCAGGAAGGTTACCTTCCGCCGTTCCTGCAGAAGCTCAACAAGAACGGTGTCCAGCAGAACATCCTGGTGGTCCAGGGAATCGTCACCACGGTGATCGGCCTGGCCTACGCGCTGCTGCCAAACGTTTCGAGTGCGTACTGGATTTTCTCCGTCATCACCACCCAGGTGTACCTGATCATGTACCTGCTGATGTTCGTGGCTGCGGTCCGTCTGCGGCAGAAGCACCCGGACCATCCGCGCGGGTTCCGCGCCCCCATGCTCCTGGGGCTGTGCGGTGTGGGCTTCGCGGCCTCCCTGGCGGCGCTGCTGGTCGGGTTCGTGCCGCCGTCGCAGTTCGCGTCCGGCAATCCGGGGATCTACGTCCTGATTGTTGGCGGCGGCGCCCTGGGCCTGGGCCTTCTGGTGCCGTTCCTGTTCTACCGGTTCCGTAAGCCTTCCTGGAAACAGGACGCACTGCCGGAGGTGGAGTCATGAGCACGCCGGTGGAGCATCAGCCAAAGCGCGAGCGCACCTGGATTTACATAGTTGCCGTGGTGCTGCTTATAGGCATGGGGCTGTGGGCTGTTCTCGCCTTCGGGGCTGCCAGGCAGTCACGGGAAGCAGGGGAGAAAGCTGACAGGTTCATTACGCTGGTCGAGGCCGCCGGCGTAAACACTCCGGACAAGGACCAGGTGGTCCGCATCCTGGGCGACGACGGCGGGGCGGCCTGCGCCAATCCGAACGCGGCGCTGAGCCGGGCAACCCTGAATTCGATGCTTGCCAACGGAGCCACGGGCCCCGGCGCCCGGCCGGTGATTTCCGACCGCCGGGCGGTCCTGGGACAGCTGCTGATCATCGAGGTTTACTGCCCCGACGAGCTGGATGAGTTCAAGGCCTCGATCGAGGACCTAAAGACCGACGACGTGACAGGAACCTGACCATGGATCCACGGGAACGCGTGGCCCGGCTGATGCCGCAGGCACACCAGGAACTGGCCGAGCTGGTTGCGATTAAGTCGGTGGCCGATCCGCGGCAGTTTCCGCCGGAAGAGTGCCAGCGGGCCGCGCAGTGGGTGAGGGATAAATTCGCGCAGACCGGTTTCACCGATGCCCGGCTGGAGGAGACACCGGACGGCAGCATGGTAGTTCTCGGTTCTCGGCCCAGTGCCGACCCGCAGGCACCCACCGTGCTGCTGTACGCGCATTACGATGTCCAGCCGCCGCTTGATGACAGTGCCTGGCGGACTCCGCCGTTTGAGCTGACGGAGGTGGACGGCCGCTGGTTTGGGCGCGGCGCGGCGGACTGCAAGGGCAACATCGTGATGCATCTGGCGGCCCTGCGGGCATTGGGCGAGAACATCCCGGTAAACCTCAAACTCGTCGTCGAGGGTTCGGAGGAGCAGGGCACCGGCGGGTTGGAGGCGTTCGTCGAGTCCCATCCGGATCTGCTCCGTGCTGACGCGATCCTGGTCTGCGATACCGGCAACGCGGCAGTGGGTTCGCCGGCGGCCACGGTGAGCCTGCGCGGGATGGTCAACGTTGTCGTGGCGGTTGAAGCCCTCAACTCGGAAATCCATTCCGGGATGTTCGGCGGACCGGCACCGGATGCCCTCGCTGCGCTGGTGGTACTGCTCGGCAGCCTCCGCGATGCACAGGGGAACACGACCGTCGCCGGTCTGGACAACAGCCGCCACTGGTCCGGCGCCGCCTATGACCCGGAGCAGTTCCGCCGGGACGCAGGCGTGCTCGACGGCGTCTCGCTGCTTGGGGGCGGCACTGTCTCGGACATGCTGTGGTCGCGGCCTGCGCTCACGATTCTCGGCATCGACTGCCCGCCCGTGGTTGGGTCCGCCGCCGCGATCGTTCCGCGCGCGGCGGCCCGGCTAAATCTCCGGATCCCGCCGGGCACCGCCCCCGAGGCCGCGGAGCGGGCCCTCACCGCGCATTTGAAAGCGGCAGCTCCGTGGGGAGTACGCATCACCGTGGATGTTGAGGCAACCGGGTCACCCTTCGAGGCGTCCACTGACGGTCCCGCGTTCAAGGCCCTGGCCGCTTCCGCCCGGGAGGCTTACGGCCGCCCCATGACAAGCCTCGGCCAGGGCGGTTCGATTCCGCTGTGCAACGTCTTCCAACAGACGTATCCCAACGCAGAGATCATCCTCATGGGTGTGGAGGAACCCCAGGCCCTCATCCACGCCCCCAATGAAAGTGTGGCTCCCAGCGAGATCGAAAATATGGCACTGACCGAGGCCCTTTTCCTGGCACGGTACGGCGCTGCGAACGCGCGTTAACTGGGACCGGCCGCGGTTGGATGCCGGGGCCGGTGGAACTCGGGTCTCAGACCGCGACCGCAGGAGCCACGGGTTCAAACGGATACTGCTCCTGGTCACCGCCTCGCACGACGACACCCGTTGCCTCCGGCACAGCCTGCCACGCGCCGCGGAAGTCACCCAGCGGCTCGCTGACCACCAGCCGCGAATCCTCCGAGAGCTTACCGAGCAGTTCATGCTCCGGATACTGCTCCTGGAGCGTCGCGATGTCGCTGCTGACAAAGAGCGTCCGCGAGTCCCGCACGCTGGAGTACCGGAACGCCCACGTCGTCTCACCGTCGGTGGTGGCAACGGTCATCTGGACGGGATGCTCGACGCCGCGGCGCTGCCCGGTCTCTTCGATGAAGCCCACGGCCTCGGCGACCGCCGCGCGGGGGTCCTGTTCCAGCCCGAAGGTCAGCGCGAGGTAAAAGAACATCTCCGAGTCCGTTGATCCTTCGATCTCCGGGTAGAGGCCAGGATCCACCGCCATGGCCAGGTCCCGCTTCACCTTTGGAAAATCCGTGAGCACGCCGTTGTGCATCCAGAGCCATTTGCCGTGGCGGAACGGATGGCAGTTCGTCTGCTGGATGGCCGTGCCGGTGGTGGCCCGGATGTGCGCGAAGACGCGGCGGGCAGACGCCTGCGCAGCGAGTTCGCGCAGGTTGCGGTCGTGCCACGCTGGTTCGGTGCTGTGGAAGACGCCGGGGGTCGGTTCGGTGCCGTACCAGCCGACGCCAAACCCGTCTCCGTTGGTGGTCTCAACTCCCATGCGGGAATGCTTGCTCTGCATCACCAGTGAGTTGACCGGTTTATAGAGAAGGTCGTCCAGCCGGACCGGGGACCCTGAATACGCTAGCCAACGACACATGACGACTCCTTCGGATCGGTCCGGCTGCTATGCCGGTGGCCCGAGGGGCCAGCTTCACCCCGTCGCTGTGCTCAGGCCGCAAGGTCAGTGGACCACAGAAGGATTAACTGGTCCATACGCCCCCGAAAGTCCCCGCATCAGGGCGCAGCCACAATCTGCCTCAGGGCAGTGACGACCTGCTGGACCGCAGACCGGTGCAGGGCTTCCGGCCTGCAGAGAAGGTCCACGTGCCTGGCGAGCGGCAGGTCGCGGATCGGTTTGAGAACCAGTCCGCTTCCCGGCCGCGGTGCCGCGGTGTGCCGCGGCATCAGCGCCACGGCGTTGCCGGCTGCAACGATTTCGGCCGCGATAAAGAACTCATTGATTTGATGCGTAATGTCCAGGGGCTGCCCCGCGTGCACGGCAAGAGCCTGCAGAGCCGGCACCAGCGGGAATCCGTCCTGGACGGACACCCACTCCTCCCCGGCGAGGTCCCTCACGGTGACGCTCGGCTTCTGTGCCAGCCGGTGCTTCTCCGACATGGCGACATCCAGCGGCTCGCGCACCAGCGGAAGAACGCTGATTGATTCCGGCCAGGGTTTGCTGTGCTCGAGGCGGTGCGCAACCACCAGGTCATAGTCGGCCGCGAGCGCGGGGAAACTCTCCTGTCCCACATCCCGGTCGGAGCAGACCAGCCGCGGACTTCCTTCACCTGCCAGGGCCGAAAGCAGCGGGCGGAACCAGGTGAGGCCCGCACTGTTGAACGCGGAAATACTGACCGTCGCCCGGGGATCCTGCAGGTACCGGGCCACGGCCTGTTCCGCGGAACTCATGGCAACGCTGATATCCACCGCCGCCCGGGCCAGGGCCCGGCCGGCCTCCGTCAGGACCAGGTTCCGTCCCCGCCGTTCGGTGAGCGGCACTTCAATGCGGCGCTGCAGGGCGGTGAGCTGCTGGGAGACTGCCGACGGCGAGACGTGGGAGGCGCGGGCGACGGCGGCAAGACTGCCCCGCTCGCCAAGTTCCCGAAGAAGCCGGAGCTGATAAAGATCCATAAGAAAGACTAAACCGGCATTTCAGTTTTTGGCCTCTAGTCTTACGAATCACTTCTCATCAAACTCAAGGAGTGCCCTCCTCGATACTGAATCCAGCAGCCCTCCCCCGCACTGAACGACGACGCCGGGTCGCCTCGCTCCTCTCCGCGCGCAGAGTGGACCTGCTGCTTCTCCTCGTCGCAGTTGTCTGGGGCAGCAGTTATCTAGCGGCGAAAACCCTCACCGGGACGGTCAGCGTGACCGCCATCCTGTCCCTGCGCTTTCTCATCACCGCTGTGGCGCTGGTGGTGATCTGGCTGCTCTGGCACCGCCGTCGGACCTCGCGCCGGGAGGCGGCCACCGGCGTCGTACTGGGTTTAACCCAAGCGGCCGTGCTCATCCTTGAAACTCACGGAATTGCGGGCACGAGTGCTACGAACGCCGGACTGATCATCAGCCTGGTCGTTGTGTTCACGCCCGTTACCGAGAGCATTGCCTTCCGGGTGAAGCTGCCGCGGATGGTTTTCGTAGCCGGTGTCATCGCCGTCGTGGGGGTCTGTTTGCTCGTCTCGGCAGACGGATTTGCGACCCCCGGAGCCGGGGACCTGCTTATGCTTGCCGCAGCTGCCGTGCGCTCGATCCATGTCACAGCGGTCTCCGCACTAACCCGGGGACGCGGCTTCAGTGCGTTGAACCTGACGCTAGTCCAGAGCGTGGTCTGCGCTCTCCTCTATACCGCCGCCGATTACCCGGGCGTGCTGCGGGCCGTGCAGGGCTTCGGCGCAGCTGAATGGATTGGCGTGCTCTACCTCGGGCTCGTGTGCAGTGTCTTCGCGTTCCTCGTCCAGACCTGGGCCATCCAGCAGACATCAGGTTCCCGGGCGGGCCTCCTGATGGGAACCGAACCCATCTGGGCTGTCCTCATTGGAATCACCATCGGGCAGGAATCGCTAGCCCTGCTTGGCTTCGTCGGCGCAGCCCTCATCATTGCCGGCACGTATCTGGGGTTGAGGGCGGAGGCACGCCACCGAACCGGCGCAGATCGACTGCGGGCGGGCGGCAGCGAATCGTTTGGCCAGCCGGTCCCAGCAGTTCATGCGCCCTCCCCTAGGGTGTAGGGATGACGGTACGGGTACGTGAGGCCAACGCCATCTCTTCGGCTCTCGCCGGGCTGGATGATGCCGGTGTGCGTGCGCTTATCGATGATGCTGAGCAGGCGGGCATAGGCATTGGGGGAACCACGAAGACTGCGCGCTTGGGCGAAACCACTGTCTTCATCAAACAACTTCCGCTGACAAGCGCTGAAGAAGCAGATCCATGCTCCACCGCCAGCCGTCTCCGGCTTCCCTTCGTTTCCCACTACGGGATAGGAACCCCTGCCAACGCAGTCGGGCGGGAACTTGCAGCACATCAGGTCACCACCCGGTGGGTTCAATCGGGTCTGGCGGACTTCTTTCCGCTCCTGCTCGGTTGGCGGGTCCTGGATGTAAAAAGCGAGGCAGACCTCAGCGAGTTCGACGGCGATACCCCTCCCCGCCAGTGGGGACCGCACTGGCCTGAAGTCCAGGGCAAGCTCTCCGCCATGAAGGCCGCGTCCAAGAGCATGGTGCTCTTCCTTGAGTACGTGCCCGTTACCCTGGGCGACTTGATCCGCCGGAGCTTGAAGGAGGGTTTCGGGGCCGAGGTTTTTCCCGGCATTGTGGACCAGCTCCTGGAAGCCACTGCATGGATGAACAGCCGGGGCTTTCAGCATTTTGACGTGCATCCCGGCAACATCCTTGTCCAGGACGGCAGGCTGCTTTACACGGACTTCGGCCTGGCACTGCACCGGGATTTTGAGCTGACGCCCCAGGAAGCGTGGGGCATGCGTACCCATGACGGCTTCGACCGCGATTCCGCCCTGATGCACCTGTTCCACTGGACGTTATTCGAACTCGGCTATATCTCCGGGGAAGCACGGCTTGGCCTGCTGCAGGCCGCTGCTGCCGGCCCAACTTCTCCGGCGTTGGATCCTGTCCGGGCCGCGCTTGGAAGCGGTGCGGACCTGATTGCACAATATGCGGATACCGCCATCTACATCACCGAGCTGTTCGCTGCCCTCACACAGAACGTGTACGCGACGGAGTATCGGCGCCCATAGGGGGTGCGGCATTGCGGTACGGCCTTAGGCGCCACCCTGGCCGGATTCACCGTCTCGAAGGTACCGGGAATTCTCCTCGTCTTCGATTTCGGAGATCGTGTAGGCCGGAGCTGCTGATTGCTCAATCGCTGAGCTTCCCGGGGTGAAGCCGAACATTCTCGATTGGACGGACGCTGACCCGGCCAGCGGGCCGGCAATTCCCTTACGCCAGGCCCCGGCACGAGTTGCCAGACGAACCAGGATCAGCACAGCCAAACCCCAGCCAACCGGGTTGCTCCAGCGCTCAAGGTTCCCCGGAGCTAACCCGTCGGCGATCATCAGCACCAGCAGCGCGACCAGCAGAACCACGGTGGACGCCGTCAAGAGACGGGAGAGTCGTGCTGCCATGCGCCCACCCTAGTCAGCCCAGTAGGCCGAAGCCAGAGACTAGGCAGCTGCGTCATTCACCGGCTCAGGTGTCCCACCTGGATGGTATCGGGGGAATTCATACGAAACCCGGCTGGGAAAGGTACAAATGTTCTCTTGCGCTGGGATAGCAAAAGATCTCCAATAGCCCAATGACAAACGATGCCGGCAAGGCCGCCTCAAAACCGCAAACCGGGTTGAAGCGGGCAGTTGGCACGCCGCTGCTGTTCGCGTTTATCGTGGGCGACACCCTCGGGGCCGGCATCTACACCCTGGTGGGCACCATGGCCGCCGATGTCGGCGGCGCAATCTGGCTGCCGCTGCTCATCGCATTGGTCGTTGCGCTGCTTACCGCCGCAACCTACGCAGAGCTGATCACCAAATATCCGCACGCGGGCGGAGCCGCGCGGTACGTCGACCGGGCCTTCGGCATCCCGTACCTGTCCTTCATCGTCGGATTCCTGATGATGGCCTCAGGCATCACCACGGCCGCCGCCCTCGCAAACGCCTTCGCCGGCGATTACCTAACCGCGATCATCGACGTGCCTGCGGCCCCCGCAGCGGTGGTGTTCATCATCGTGCTGACCCTGATCAACCTGCGCGGAGTCCGGGAGTCCCTCGCCGCGAACCTCGTCGCCTCAATCATCGAGGTCAGCGGTCTGGTCATCGTCATCTTCGTCGCCGGCATCGTCCTCGCCTCCGGGAACGGGGAGCCCTCCCGGCTCCTTGAGTTCGCCCCGGACGTACCGCCCCTCCAGGGCGCCTTTGCCGCATCCATCGTCGCCTTCTTCTCCTTCCTCGGCTTCGAAGCAGCGGCCAACATGGCCGAGGAAGTGCGTAAACCGTCCAAGTCCTACCCCCGCGCACTGTTCGGTGCCATTAGTACCGCAGGGCTCGTCTATCTCCTCATTGCCCTCGGCGCGGTCATCGTGGTGCCGCCGGCTGACCTGGCCGAATCGACCGGACCTCTGCTCGACGTCGTCGCAGCCAGCGGCGTCGGAATCCCGCCCTGGCTGTTCAGCCTCATAGCGCTGATCGCCATTGCCAACGGGGCCCTGCTGTTTATGGTCATGGCCAGCCGCGTTGGCTACGGGCTGGCAGAAGCCGAACTGCTTCCCCGCGCCTTCAGCCGTGTTCTCCCGGGCCGCCGCACCCCCTGGGTTTCAATCGTTGTCATAGCCGGCCTGACGATCGTCCTCACACTGACCGGGAATGTTGCCTCGCTCGCCGAAACCACGGTGCTGCTCCTGCTCCTGGTGTTCCTTTCCGCCAACGTCAGCGTCCTCGTCCTCAAGAAGGACAAAGTCGACCACGACCACTTCACCGCACCCAGGTTCATACCGGTCCTGGCGATCATCGCGAGCATCGTGCTCCTGACCCAGCAAACCGGACCCATCTGGCTCGGCTCCGCCGCCTACGTTGCGGTCGGTTCCCTGTTGTTCCTCGCGGCCCGGGCCCGGCGCAAGCGCGAGGAACGCACGAGCGCCGACTGACTTGCGACGCCGGAGCCTCAGAGCAGCTGCCGCGCATTCGCCCGGGCAAGGTCGATGAGTTCGCGCCCGTTTCCGGCGATCACGGTCCGCAGCGCGTAGAGCGCGAAGCCCGTGGCCTGCTTTGCGTCGATCTTCGGCGGCATGGACAGCTCCTGCCGGTCCACCGCAACCGACACGAGCGCAGGCCCGTCGTGCGCAAAGGCGCGGCGCAGTGCCCCGTCCAGGTCCTCCGGGCGGCTCACGCTTTCCCCGTGCATCCCCACGGCCTGCGCCACCGCGCCAAAGTCCGGGTTCTCGAGTCCGGTGCCGAAGTTGACGATGCCGGCTGCCTTCATCTCCACCTCCACGAAGCTGAGCGCAGCGTTGTTGAACACCACGATCTTGATAGGCAGCTTGTGCTGCACGGCCGTCAGCAGCTCACCGAGCATCATCGCGAGGCCGCCGTCGCCGGCGAGCACCACCACCTGCCGGTTACGGTCCACCGCCTGCGCGCCGAGGCCCAGCGGTGTTGCCGCGGCCATGGTGCCGTGCCAGAAGGAGCCGATCAGCCGCCGTCGCGGGCCAATGTGCAGGTGGCGGCAGGCCCAAATAACCGGAGTGCCGACGTCGGGCAGGAAGACCGCGTCCTCATCCGCCAGTTCGTCGATCAAGTGCGTGAGGTGCTGCGGATGGATGGGGCCCGGCCCCTGCCTCTCCAGGTCATCGAGCTGGGCGCGGGTGCGCCGGTAGTGGTCCAGCGACTTCTCCAGATGAGTGCGGTCCTGCTTCCGTTCGAGCAGCGGAAGCAGCGCCGCCGCCGTCTCCCGTACACCGCCAACCATGCCCTGGGTCAGCGGCGCCCGGCGGCCAAGCTGCTCGCCGCGAATGTCGATCTGCAGGATCTTCGCCTTCTCCGGATAGAACTGCTGGTACGGGAAATCCGTGCCAAGCATCAGCAGTGCGTCGCAGCTTTCCATCGCCCGGTACCCGGAGGCGAACCCGAGCAGGCCGGTCATGCCGACGTCGAACGGGTTGTCCCATTCGATGAACTCCTTGCCCCGCAGGGCGTGCACGATCGGCGCCCCGAGTGCGTCCGCGAGCGCGAGGACTTCCTCCCGGGCGCCCTCGACTCCGCCTCCGGCAAGGATCGTCACGTTTCCACAGGAGTTGAGCGTGTCCGCTGCCTCCTGGAGCTCGGCCGGCGAGGGAACTGTCACGGGACTGGAGCGCCGCACCTCGGGCACCCGGTCGCTGACGGCGTCCTGCGACGCCGTGTCCCCTGTGATCACGAGGACGGCGACGCCCTGCTTTTCGATGGCGGTGCGCATGGCGATCTCCAGCAGCCGCGGCATCTGCTCCGGGCTCAGCACCGTTTCGCAGAACACGGCGCAGTCGCGGAAGAGGTCCGTGGGCCGGGTCTCCTGGAAGTACTGGCTGCCGATCTCCTCGGTGGGAATGTGCGCAGCGATCGCGAGGACGGGGACCCGGCTCCGGTGCGCGTCGTAAAGGCCGTTGATCAGGTGCATGTTGCCGGGCCCGCAGCTGCCGGCGCAGACGGCGAGCTCACCCGTCAGCGCAGCTTCCCCGGCGGCCGCAAACGCGGCCTCCTCCTCGTGCCGGGTCAGCATCCACTCGATGTCCTTCTCCCGGCGGATGGCCTCGGTCACCGCGTTCAGGGAGTCTCCGGGGACACCCCAGATCCGCTGGATTCCATTGGCTGCGAGGGTCTGGACGATGTTCTCGGCGATGGTGGCCATGGTGCTCCTCTGCTCGGGACTCAGACGGAGGGTCCAGTCTAGGGGCGGGGATTGAGCTGTGCCAGCGGTGCTGGTTGGGACAAGAGTCCGCGTTCCTTGCCATTCCCGCACCCCGCCGGTCAGGGAACTAGGCTGGGGGCATGGCGACAGTTATCCTCGTGCGGCACGGCCGCACCACAGCGAATGCCTCCGGCCTGCTGGCCGGCCGCACCCCCGGCGTCAGCCTGGATGACACCGGCCGGGACCAGGCCGCTGCGGCTGGCAACCGGCTCGCCGTCGTGCCCCTGGTGGGCGTGGTGTCCAGCCCGCTGGAGCGCTGCAGGCAGACCGCGCAGTTCATCCTTGACCGCCAGCAGGGCAGCCCGCACGCGCCGGTCGACGCCGACCTCACCGAGTGCGACTACGGCCAGTGGCAGGGCGGCACCCTTGCCGACCTCGCGAAGGAGGACCTGTGGAAGGTGGTGCAGTCACAGCCCTCCGCCGTGACCTTCCCGGGCGGTGAGTCCATGGCTGCGATGCAGGCCCGTTCGGTGGCTGCGATCCGCCGCCACGATGCAGCCTTCGAGGCCGAGCACGGCCCGGGTGCGGTGTGGGCGGCGGTGAGCCACGGGGACATCATCAAGTCGGTCCTTGCCGACGCGCTGGGAATGCACCTGGATATGTTCCAGCGCATCGACGTCGGGCCGGCCTCGCTGTCGATCGTGCGTTACGGCCCGGGGCGTCCCACTGTCCATGCCACCAATACCGACGCCGGGGACCTTTCGTGGCTGGCAGCTGTCCACGGGCAGGACGATGCGCCGGTTGGCGGTGGTGCGGGACACGCAGCGCCACCCGCCCAAGGAGCCTAGAGTAGTCCTATGCCTACAACCGTTCACGATTTCGACTGGCCGGACCGCGTAGTAGTCGGCACCGTCGGCGTCCCCGGTCAGCGCACGTTCTACCTGCAGGCGCGGGCGGGCAAACAGCTCATCAGCATTGCCATGGAAAAGCTGCAGGCGGACCAGCTCGCGGAGAAGATCGATGAGATCCTCGACCAGCTCATGACCATCGACGGCAACCCCTTCCATGTTCCTGCGAACACTCCCTTGGAGCTCGTGGACAATGACGATCTGGACCCTGTGGAGGAACAGTTCCGCGCCGGCGTGATGAGCCTGGGCTGGGACCCGACCACGTCACAGGTGGTCATCGAGGCCTACCCGATCGAAGTTGATGAGGACGACGACGGGTTGCTCGAAGACCCGGACGACGCCGATGCCTCCGAGGTGCTGCGGGTGCGGATGCCGGTGGGCACCGCCCGCGCCTTCGCGAAGCGCACGCGGGAAGTGGTGGGCGCCGGGCGTCCGATCTGCGTGATCTGCGGCCAGCCGATCGACGACGACGGCCACACCTGCGCCCTCCCCGAAAACTAATGCCGGAGCCGGACCTGCTCACCGATGAGCTGACACTCACCGGACGGATTACGACGGCGTCCAACGCCACGTTCCTGGGCAGCATCGGCGACGCGGAAGTTGTCTACAAACCCATTGCCGGCGAGAAGCCGCTGTGGGATTTCCCCGACGGCTGCCTGGCTCACCGTGAAGTCGCCGCCTACCTGGTGTCTGAGGCTTTGGGCTGGAACATCGTGCCGCGCACCTGGCTGCGCGACGGGCCGCTGGGCGAGGGCATGGTTCAGCTTTGGCAGGACGCCGATCCGGAGCAGGACGCGGTGGACCTGGTGCCTCTGGAGGAAGTCCCGAAGTCCGGGTTCAAGCTCGTGCTCGAGGGCGAGGACCAGGCCGGGCAGATCGTCGCCCTGATTCACGAAGACACAGCTGCGCTGCGGCGGATGGCGGTGTTCGACGTCGTCGTCAACAACGCCGACCGCAAAGGCAACCACGTCCTGGCCATGCCCGGCGGGCACCGGTACGGCGTGGACCACGGGGTCACCCTCCACGCCGAGCACAAGCTGCGCACCGTGCTCTGGGGCTGGATCGGTGAGTCTTTGAGCGCCGAGGAGCTCGCGGGCGTTGATCGCGTTCTTGCCGGGCTGGACGGCGGGCTCGGCGAAATGCTGGCTGCGCTGCTGACCGCCGAGGAGATCGAGGCGCTTGCCGCGCGCTGTGTGCGGCTGCGCACGACGGCGGTGTTCCCTGGACCGCGCGGCGGGATGCCTGCGGTGCCCTGGCCGCTGTTCTAGCGGGACCGTGGAGAATCACCTTCGGGCCATAGCCGAGCGCCTAGGTCCTGATGGTTGTGGTGCCTGGCCCGTGCTGGCCGAGGGGAAATCCTATCCGCCCGGAGTTTGGCCTTGGGCTGAGTCCATGACGAGGAACCTGTTCCGGGTCTCGATGAGCTTCCGCAGGTAGCGGGCCAGCACCAGTTTCTCCACCAACCGGCCAAGCGGGCCGAAGGGAGCTTCAAACTCGATGCGGTCGATCATGACCGCACCGGCCGAATCCTCTTTGAATTCGTGCTCATGCCGGAACCGCTTGAACGGTCCTTTGACCTGCTCATCGACGAAGTAGTCGGGCGCATCCATGGCGGTGATGCGGCTCGTCATCCTGAGCGGGACACCGAAGTGCCAGGCCCGCCAGGTGACGTCCTCACCCAGGGAAATGAGGCCCGTAGTCACACCCGCGACCGCCTCTTCGCGGGACCGGGCCATCGAGTCCTTATGGGCATCGATGCTCCGTGCGCGGTCGAACAACTCGGCCCTGGGCATGGTGGTCCGGGTGGCACATTCGAAGAAAACCGTCATCTGTGGAGTATTGCAGCTAGCAGGCACGGGGCTTTCCATCTGCGTCGGAGAGGTTTTCGTGAAGCGCCTCCGGCACGAGTACCGGTACAAGGCCGACGAGCCGCACCTCTAGATGACTCCTCCCTATAAACGGATGGGCGGAAGGAAGCACCGTTTGAGGTCTGTTCCGTCGCCGTCTAGGGTGGCCGGACAGCCACCACCGGCCAGGAGGAAACAATGAAGTCCGCCTTTCGTGCAGCCCTTCCCATCCTTGCGGTAGTCCTGCTTGCATGGCACGGGCTGCAGCGCGAAAAGCCTGGCTCCGCTGCCGCCGTCAGGCACTGACTTTCCCTTGTGAATCAGGACTGCACCCCTCGGCCCCAACAAAAGGATCATTGATGCACACCAAACCGAACCGGATCTTCATTGGTTTGCTGCTCGCGATGTCGCTGGCGGCAGCAGCCCTCATCCTGAACATTCCGGCGCTTTTTGGATCGCCCGAACCAGGGCAGCTCTGGCTCGCCGCAGGGCTTGGATTGCTCACTGCTGCGCTGGGAACGGCTGTTATGCTCCTTCGCCCGCAGCGCCGGGGCAACGGCGGCTAGCCGGCACCCGGTGGAAAGGTTCCGGATTCAGTCGACCGGCCAGCAGATCTGGGTGCGTGCGTCCTCCGGGCTCTGCTCGGTCTCGGGATCTGCAAGATAGTTCTCCCACATCACCTCACTCGGCGTGAGCTGGTGCTCGGTGAAGAAGCCCTCAATATCCGCGTAGGTGTTTGCCAGAGTGTCGAACGACCCGACATGCGTCGCCTCGACGATCCTTCCCGCTGGGAGGTGCCCCGGCACGACTTTCCCGGCGGGATCGATGATGCCTGGAACTGGGAATCCCGCTTCCACGTCAACCATGGCGCCGGGCTGCCCGTAATACTTGCCGAACGGGGGACCCACGGGCTGCACACCCTGTTTCCGAAGAGCCGCCATGATGTCCGAGAACGCGTTCGAGAAGAATTCGGCCAGCTCAGCCATCGGCACCTGCCCGCGAATGGCCGCCGTAGCCTGTTCCGGGTGTTCGGTGATCTGGATCTCCGTCATTCTCTCCACGCTAACCGTCCCGCGCTGCGCAGGACAGGGAGCGGGCTAACGTCCCGCCCCGGCGGGCAAAACGGCGGAGACCCGGAGGCCGCCGTCGGGCCGTGACGTGACGGTGGGCGTTCCGTCGTGAGCCTGGACAATGCTCCGGACGATCGCCGCCCCCAGGCCGGCGCCTGCGTGGTCCGAGCGCACCCACGACGTCGGCCGCTCTGCCGCAGGTGCGGACGGTGAACCCCGGCGTCACGGAACAAATTACTTCGTGATTAATATCAAGCAGCATGATATTCTCCTCGAAAGTTTGATCCGTGATGCAGCTCACACTCAGGAGATCACCATGAAGCTCAACCGATTCAGCACCGTCGCCGTTGCCGGCGCTGTCCTCCTCGCCCTGACGTCCTGTTCGGCGTCCGGCAGCGAGGCGGAACCCGCGGCCAGCGAGGGAAGCCAGTCCGCTTCCGGCGGGGTCAACACCGAAGCACCGGTGTATGACCAGCTGCCGGAGGCCATCAAGTCCGCCGGCGTCATCAACATCGCCGGGGACACCCATCCGCCGTACCGCACGCTTGAGCAGAACGGTGACATCACCGGCATCGACCCGGACATCCAGGCAGCTCTGTCCGAGCAGCTCGGCGTCCCCTTCGCCATCCAGACGGCGTCCGGCCTGGATGCCATGCTCACCGGAATGCTCTCCGGCCGCTACGACGCCTTCAACGGCCCGGTCCGCACCACGCTCGAGCGGGAGGCCGACTTCGACGCCGTCGTCTGGATGACCACCCGCACCTCCTACCTCTACCTTGCAGAGCGGAAGGACGATCTCGAAGCTCCCGAGGATCTCTGCGGCGCCCGCGTAGCCGGGGTCACCGGATCAGTGACCGAGAGCCAGCTGGAGCGTTACACCGAATGGTGCTCCGAAAAGGGCCTTGATGCACCCGAGTTCGTCGGGCTGAAGGACACCAACTCCACCATCCTCGCCGTGCAGTCGGACCGCGCCGATTATGCCGGCACCACGCAGACCGCGGCACTCGACATTCAGTCACAGGATGAGGGCACCTTCGAGTTCCTCGTGCAGAGCGATGAACAGGGCGCCGGCGTGGACCAGCTCGCCATGTTCCTGCCGAAGAGCAACGAGCTCGCCCCCGCCATGCTCGCTGCGTTCGAGGCCATCTTCGAGAACGGCGAATATGACCGGATCATGTCCGAGTGGAAGCTCGACGACGTCACGGTGGAAAGCCCCACGCTGAACCCCATGACAGCGCGTGAGACTGGCAAATGAGCATAACGGACACCCCCATGTCCTCCGGACCAGCCGTACGCACTAACGCCGTGGACGTGGCCCAGGCCCGTCCCCGCATCAAGCCGCTGCGCATTCTGGGCACTGCCCTGCTCCTGCTGATCGCCGGCAGCATTGTGTACTTCCTCGTCACGAACAAACGGTTCGAATGGCCCGTCGTGGCTGAGTACCTCTTCGCCCCCAGCGTGCTGCTCGGCCTGGTGACCAGCGTCCTGCTCATGGTGGTCACCATGGTGATCGGCACGGTGCTGGGCACCCTCCTGGCCGCCGGCCAGCTGAGCGACTACTGGCCCGTCCGCGTGGCGTGCATGGCCTTTGTGGGCTTCTTCCGGGGTGTCCCTCCGCTGGTCCAGCTGATTTTCTGGTTCAACCTCGCCTACCTGGTCCCCCGCATCGCCGTCGGCGTGCCGTTCGGTCCGGAGTTCTTCAGCTGGTCCACCAACGACCTCATCACCCCGCTGACCGCCGCCATCATCGGCCTCTCACTGCACGAGGCCGCCTACATGGCGGAGATCATCCGGGCCGGCATCCTCTCCGTGGACCAGGGACAGCACGACGCCGCGTCCGCCATGGGATTCAGCCGCTGGCACTCCTTCACCCGGATTGTGATGCCGCAGGCCATGCGCGTGATCATTCCGCCGACCGGCTCCCAGATCATCGCCACCTTGAAGGGCACGTCGCTCGTGAGCGTGATCGCCATGGGGGACCTGCTGCACGCCGTCCAGGTCATCTACAACCGCACCTATGACGTGGTTCCCATGCTGATCGTGGCCGTGATCTGGTACCTCGTGGCCGTCACCATCCTCACCTTTTTCCAGCGCCGCGTCGAGGAGTACTACGGCCGGGGCGCCACGCGCCACGCGCCCAAGGCAACCGCCAGTTCCAAGCCCGCCGCCGCCGGTACTACTGCCGCGATCCGGACCCAGGAGAACCAATGATGAACACCGCACAGACCCCGGGCGGGACAAGTGCCGCGGGTACGGCGACTGTGACACGTCCCGTCCTTGAGGTAGTAGGCCTGCGTAAGCGCTTCGGCGACCACACAGCCCTGGACGGCATCGACCTCACCGTCAACGAGGGCGAAGTAGTGGCTGTCCTGGGCCCCTCAGGGTCGGGCAAATCAACCCTCGTCCGCTGCCTGGACCAGCTGGAGACCATCGACGGCGGCGCCATGTACCTGGACGGCGAACTCCTCGGCTTTGAACAGGGAAAGGTCCTGCGCCCGCTGACCGACGCCGGCGTCCGCGCCCAGCGCCGCCGGATGAGCATGGTGTTCCAGCAGTTCAACCTGTTCCCGCACTGGACCGTGCTGCGCAACGTCACCGAGGCTCCCATCGCCGTCCACGGCGTTGCCCCGGCCAAAGCCAAGGCGCAGGCACTGGACCTGCTGGAAAAGGTCGGCCTCTCGGACAAGGCCACCGCGTACCCGCGGCAGCTTTCCGGCGGCCAGCAGCAGCGCGTTGCCATCGCCCGTGCGGTCGCCGTCGAACCCCGCGTGCTGCTCTTCGACGAACCGACCAGCGCCCTGGACCCGGAACTGATCGATGAGGTGCTGCAGACCATGAAGTCCCTGGCCGCCTCGGGGCGGACCATGGTGGTGGTCACCCATGAGATGGAGTTCGCCCGCGAAGTCGCGGACCGCTGCGTGTTCATGGCCGACGGCAAGGTCGTCGAAGACCAGCCCGCAGAGGCATTCTTCCGCAATCCGCAGACTGACCGGCTGCGCTCCTTCCTGGCCCGCTCAATGCGCAGGAACGACGAGCAGCAGTGACAACTACCCTGATGGCCACCGGGGATCTGGTCCTGGAACGGAAAGACGCCTCGTCCCTCTTCAGCGCCGTTGCCCCCGTGCTGGCCGAAGCAGACATTGTCATCGGCCACCTCGAAGTCCCGCACACCAACTCCACCACCACCGCGTCCACGGACGTGCCCGCTCTCCCGGCCCCGCCGTCGGCCCTCGACGCCGTGGCCGACGCCGGATTCGACGTCCTCACCCTGGCCGGGAACCACGTCTACGACTTCGGCGCGGAAGGCATTGAGGACACCCGGCGGCACTGCCGCGAGCGGGGCATGGCCACCACCGGCGCCGGCCGCAACCTCGCCGAGGCATGGGAACCGTCGGTCACCGAGCACGCCGGCCGGCAGGTGATCGTGCTCAGCGTCAACTGCGTGGGACCCAAGGAGTCCTGGGCCGGCAGCTCGAAAGCGGGCTGCGCCTGGGTAGAGGTCGTCACGCACTATGAGCCGCAGGGCGCCAACCCCGGCGGACCGCCGCGCACCTACACGTTCGCCGAACCGGGGTCCCTGGCCGCTTTCACCGAACAGGTGGCAAGCCATGCACGCCAGGGTGCCGCCGTCGTCGTCGCCCTGCACCAGGGGCTGGTCCACCAGCCGGTGGAGATCGCGCAGTACCAATACGAGATCGCCCACGCGGCCATCGACGCCGGGGCTGTGGCGGTGCTCGCCCACCACGCCCACATCCTCAAAGGCGTGGAGGCCTACCGCGGCCGCCCGATCTTCCACGGGCTCGGCAACTTCGCCACCGTGACCCGGGCACTGGGCGGAGCCCCCGGCGATTCGCCCGAGCGGCGGGCCTGGGCCCGCGAAAGGACCAGGCTGTTCGGCTTCCAGCCGGACCCCGCCATGCCCGAGTACCCGTTCCACCCGGAAAGCCGGAACACCCTGATCGCCGTTCTGACCCTGGGACCGGAGGGCAGCGTTGCAGCGGAAGTTATTCCCTGCTGGATCGACGACGACGCCCGGCCCGTCCCGCTGGCCCGCGCCGACGGCGGGCAACAGGTGGGCGACTACCTACAGCGCATAACCCGGGAAGCCGGCCTGGACACTGTCCTGGACTGGGCAGGAGACCGGCTGACCGTTCACTTGAAGGAGACACCCCATGAGCATTAACACCAAACCCCTGGCGGGCAAGACAGTTATCGACCTGACGACGGCGCTGGCCGGCCCCTACGCCACCCTGCTGCTGGCGGGACTGGGCGCCCGGGTCATCAAGGTGGAGAACCCCACCCGGGGCGGGGACTCCTCTCGCAACAACTCCCCCTACGTCACCTCCCAGGGCCTGAACGTGCGGCGGACTTCGGAGGACGACATGTCCGTCTCGATGATGCTCCGGGGCCGCGGCAAGGAATCGGTGACGCTGAACCTGAAGCACCCGGAGAGCAAGCAGGTATTGTTCGACCTCATTTCCGAAGCGGACATCCTGGTGGAGAACTACAGCGCCGGCGTGACCAAGCGCCTGGGCGTCGATTATGCGAGCGTGCGCCACCTCAACGAGAAACTCGTCTACACCTCCATCAGCGGTTTCGGCGCCGGTACTGAAAACGGGGACCGCAAGGCGATGGACACCATCGTCCAGGCGCTCAGCGGCGTCATGATGACTGCCGGGGAGCCGGGGCAGCCGCCGGTGCGATTTGGCCTGCCGATCGGTGACCTGTCCGCTCCGCTGTTCGCGGTCATCGGCACCCTGAGTGCTTTGCTGCAGGCTGAGCACACCGGCCAGGGACAGCACGTGGACGTGTCCATGCTCGGGGCACTGACCTCGATGGTGGCCTGCGAACCCTTTGACGCCCTGGAATCCGTGGGCTTCCCGCTGCGCACCGGCGCCTACGTTCCCCGGTTGGCACCGTTCGGCACGTTCCGTGCAGCCGACGGGTACTTTGCAATCTGCGCGCCCACGGACCAGTTTGCGGCAGGGGTGCTTCGCGCCATCGAGCGCACGGATTTGCTGGACTCCGAAGACTTCGGCACCCGCGATGCCCGGGTGGCCAACGCAGACCGCCTCCACGGGATCATCGCCGGGTGGGCCGCCGAAAAGCCCCTGTCCGAGGTACTAGAAGCACTCACTTCCCACGGTGCCCCCGCGGCACCGGTCCGGACAACTGCCGAGGCCGTCCGGGACCCGCTGGTGCTCGCCCGCGGCGAAGTGGTCCCGCTGTCCCACCCCAAGTTCGGCCACTTCGACGGCCTCTTCGGCTCGGGGCTGCCCATGGTCCTTTCCGGCAGCCGCACCACGCTGGACGCTCCGGCCCCGTACCTGGGCGAACACACGGACGTGGTCCTGAAGTCCCTGGGCTATGACTCCGACCGGATCGAGAACCTGCGCACCGCGGGTGTGCTGTGACTAGTCCGGGTCCCGCTGGCCCGGCGCCTCGGATCGGGATCATCGGGGCGGATGCGCCCCGGCAGATTCTCCTGGCCGCGGGCGCGACGCCGGTGCGGCTGTTCGGTGCCTGGTCCGGGGACGTCTCGCGGGAAGCGGCTGAGCTGCTGGGCGCGGCCGACGCCGTTGCCGCCCGGGTGCTCGACGACGTACTGTCCGGTTTTCACGACGACCTCGTCGGGCTGGTGGTCTGCAACGACTCCGCCGCGAACCTGCGGGTCTACTACGTGCTGCGGCTGCTGGCCGAACGCGGGCGCATCCCGTACCCGGTCCAGTTGCTGGATACGCCCCGCGGCGGCGGCCCGCACCGGAACCTCTTCGTCGCCCGGCAGTATGAGCGGCTGGCTGGATTCGTGTCCGGGTGCACCGGGCAAGTGCTCGACGCCGAGACGTTGGCTGCCGCCGCTGCCCGGGAGAAGTCGCTGGGTAAGGCCCTCGGGCAGGTGCGGGATCTGCGGGTCAAGGGCGCCCTCGCCGGGAGCGGGGCGCTCCGGTGCTACGCGGCTGCGGCCCAGCTGACGCCGGAGCAGGCACTGGCTGCCATCGAGGCGATCCAGCAGGCTGAGGCCCCGGGGACCGTGCTGCGGGTGTTTCTGACCGGCAGTTCGCACCCGGACACCACCGTTTATGAGGCGCTCGAACAGGCGGGCCTCGTTGTGACGGGCGAAGATCACGACGCCGGGGACGCTGCCTGGATCGGCCAGACCGTGGACGCCGCGTCGCCCGGAGAAGCCTTCCGCGCCCTGGCCGAACTGCACGCGCAGCGTCCGCCGTCGGCGTCGCGGTCCCTGACCTCCGAACGGACCGAACATCTGCTGACCGAAGTCCGCCGGAC
Organism: Arthrobacter gandavensis; assembly: GCF_039528575.1. Taxonomy (NCBI): domain Bacteria; kingdom Bacillati; phylum Actinomycetota; class Actinomycetes; order Micrococcales; family Micrococcaceae; genus Arthrobacter; species Arthrobacter gandavensis. The sequence goes on along the minus strand of NZ_BAAALV010000005.1, from coordinate 30,844 downwards.
GGGCGCCGCCGGAGTGGTGGCCCTGGTCCGGGACCTCGACGACGGCCCGGTCTGGGACCTGCCCGCCCAGCGCGAGGCGCTGGCTGCCAGCGGAACCTGGCTGGCCGGCGTCGTCCACGTTCCAGCCGACGGAGCCGCAGCTGCCGCCGCCGATCTCATTGCCAGCGTCCAGTTGTCCGGGGAGATTGCCTCATGACCGACCATCGACTCCGTTCAGCCGTGGCCGCTACGCGCTACCAGAAGGAATGGTTCCAGTCCGTGCGCCAGCGGGCCGCGGCAGGCGAACCCATTGCGCTGTTGAACGCCGATGCCCCGCACGAAGTCTTCCGCGCCCTGGACATCCCCTACGTGGTGACGCAGTGGTGGTCCTCCATCATCGCGGCCAAGCGGGCCGGACCTGCGTCGATGGAGCGGCTGGCCGCCCGCGGGCTGCCCGACTTCAGCCAGCAGTACGATGCGATGCCGCTGGGTGAGCAGCTGCTCGACGCCGAGGACCGCCCATGGGACGGTTTGCCGGCACCGCGCTTCGCCGTAGCCGAGCGCAGCGGAGACGTGACCGCCAAGATTTTCGAGCAGTGGGGCAGGCTCCCGGGTACAGAAACGTTCCTCCTCTCCCGCACGGGCGCTGATCCGCTCCCGGACCGGTGGTGGGAGCTGGTGCCGCGCGACTGGGAGAAGGCCTTCGGCTCGGACCGGCTGGATCTGCTGCAGGGTGAAATCGAGGAACTGATTGGCTGGCTGGAGGAGCGCACCGGCCGCACGCTGGACCGCGACCGGCTGGCGGAGATCATGGACCTGGGCAACCAGCAGGCCGAATGGAACCGCAAAACCCGGGACCTCATTGCCTCCGCGCCGTTCGCACCCGTGCTGGTGAATGACACGATGCCCGCCGTCATGGCACCGCAGTGGCAGCGCGGCACCACCTGGGCGGTCGACGCCGCTCGGTCCTTGTATGAGGAAACCGCGGAACGGGTGGCCGACGGCGTTGCCGTATGTCCCGGGGAGAAGCGGCGGCTGATGTGGGTGGGCCGCGGACTGTGGTCCGATCTGGGCCTCTATACCCGGTTCCAGGAGGAGTTCGGAGCGGTGTTCGTGTGGTCGATGTACCTGGCGATCGCCGCTGACGGGTACCTGCGCTACGGCGATGACCCGGTCCGTGCGCTGGCTGCCCGCTTCGTCGGGATCACGGACCAGCTCTACGTGCCGCCGTGGTCTGCCCAGTGGTACGTGAAAGAGGCGCTGAGCCATCGGGTGGACGGGGTGGTGCACTTGGTAGCGGACGATACCCCCGGGAGCGGTTTCATTACCGATGCCCTGGAGGCCGAGGGGATTCCGGTGCTGGAAATCCGGGCCAACAATGCCGACCAACGCTCCAGCGACGCCGCCCGCATCCCCGAGCGGATGGCCGAATTCATCCGCGACCGTGCCTGATTCCAGCTGCCGTTTCCGCTGCCTCTGCTGCCCGGCCGGGCCCCGCCGTGGGTAGCGGCGCGGGGCCGGCGGGCCCGTTCCGGTACCCGAACTTCTCCTGGTACTTCACCGGTCAGGTCCTCTCCAACACCGGCGTCTGGTTCCAGAACCTCGCGCTGCAGCTGGTGGTCCTGGGGGCTACCGGCAGTGCCCAGGCGCTAAGCGGCATCACCATTGCCCAGTTCCTGCCGATCTTCCTGCTTGGAATACCTGCGGGGCGGCTGCTGGACCGGGTGGCACCGCGCACTGTGCTGCTGGCGACGTCGCTGGCTTCCGCCGTTGTCACCGCCAGCCTGGTCTTTGTGGTGACCCGGGATCCGGATCTGTGGCTGCTCTACAGCATGGTTGGGGTGCTGGGTTCGGTCCAGGCCTTTGAACGGGTGGCCGCGCAGACCATCATCTTCGAGCTGGTGGGCCCAGACGGTCTGTCCCGGGCTGCGTCCATCAGCACCATTTCGCTGGCCGCTGCCCGGTCGGTGGGCCCGGCGTTGGCCGGGCTCGCTTTCCAGGGACTCGGACCCAGTGCGTGCATCCTGATCAATGCTGCCGCCTACCTGCTGGTGTTTGCGTCGCGGCTGCGGATCCGTCCGGACGAGCTTCACCGGCGGTCATCCCGGACCCAGCGGGAGGGGGATGGCATCAAGACCCCGGGCGGGCCCGGGGCTAAGGCCTTGGACGGCTCGGCGGCGGGCGCCTTCCGGCGAAGCCGGGACGTAAACACCCTGCTGATCGTGAACGTGGTGATTGCCCTCCTGGCCATGAACTTCGGACTGGTGCTCACCTCCACCGTGAATCTCTCCTACGGCGGCGATGCCGGCGCAGTGGGAGCTGTCCACACCCTCAACGCTGTGGGCGCGATCCTCGGAGGCATACTGGCCGCCCGGAGGCCGCGAGTGTCGGTGCGGTCCATGATTGCGGCTACAAGTGTTTTCGGTGCGGCGCTGGCGCTGAATGCCGCGGCGCCCACGCTCCTGCTGTTCCTGGCAGCCGCTCCGGTGCTGGGCATTGCGGTGGGCTATTACCAGGGGATTGTGAACGCTGCTGCGCAGGAATCCGTGCGGCCGCAGTTCATTGGGCGCATGATGTCGCTGATGACGATGGGAAGTTACGGCATGGTGCCTTTTGGGGCACTGCTGATGGGCTGGGTCATCGATGCCAGCTCCGGCCGGGTCGCTCTGGCGGTTTCTGCGGTGAGCGCCTTCGCCTGCCTGCTGGTGGTGTTGGTCCGGACGAGGCCCACGTCTGCCTAAAGCGCTTGTCAGGTGTCCGGGTTGGCGCCGTCGGCTTCTTTGTTGAGGCCTTTGAGACGGCTGGCGGCCAGCCGGGACGGGACGTGCCGCGGGCGGCTGGTGATCTGGCGGCGGGAGACTGCTTCTGCCTCGGCTTCGTCATCGCCGAAGTATCCGCCGGCAAGGACCTGGGCCGCATGGTCCAGGACGCCGACGATTGAGTTGCCGAGGTCCTCTCCGATGTGGCTGGTTAGGCGTTGTTCGTGGTCGCGCAGTTCCTCTGTGCAGGCCTGTACGACGTCCCAGCCTGCTTCGGTGAGCTGGACGAGGCGTATCCGCCGGTTCGTCGGGTGGCTTCCCCGTTCCACCAAACCGAGTTCGAGGAGTTCGTTCGCCACGAGGTGTGCGGCCTGGGAGCTGACGAAGGTCCTTCGTCCCAGCTGGGCGTTGGAGAGCGGCAGCCCCTCCCCCAGGACCTGAAGCACGAGGAACTGGGACAGTGTCACGCCGTGGGCCAGAGCCAGGTTCTCGGTGAACCGGTCGAGCGCCCTGCCGAGACGGTAGGCCGTGTAGTTGAGGCGATTTGTTGCCGGCTCACCGCGTTCGTCTCGTTCAAGCTCCATCAGGGGAGAATATCAAGTTATTTGTGATTTTCAGACCGCGGTGGTGTTGCCTTTAGTCGGACGCAGGTCACGCGTTGCCGGATGGCGACGCGTCTTCCACGGGCCTTCGCGAAACACACGCAGAACCCGCAGACCGATGAGACGAGTTCAACGGGGCGGATTACGACGGCACCTAAGGCCACCGTCCCATGCCGCCGCGCGGCCGTCTAAATGACAGACTGCGAGAAACCGTCTTTGATTATCCCGAGGATGCGCCCGTCCCTGAGTTTATGCTCGTACCTCAGGGCGACCGTAAGCCCGGCGGTTCATTGTGCTCATGCTAAGTGTGATTCATGCGCGCTACGGTGGAGGCGATACCGTGCGTCAATGTCAACGATCTTTGCTGCAAGGCTACACATAGTATTCATGGCCGGCAGACATTGGCTCAGCCAGACGGAACAGAACGCTCGACGCGTCGGGACAACGGACGGAACCTGCATACCGCGGCCCACCCAGCGGTAGGCCATAGACTCACGGAGATACCGCTTTGTTCAGCGCTGTCTCACCTTTCCTAAAACCAAATCTGTGAACGACTGCGGCTTCACTGATTCACGACTCAAAGGTGCACCCTCTTGCACCTCGTCTATAACAGCGCACGCGTCCTTGAAGAGCGCTGCAGCCTTGAGGTCATCCCAGAGGATCTCATTAATTTTTTTTGTATACCGCTCCATCTTATTTGCCGTGAAAGCAGGCATCTCCCAGCCTGCAGCCAGGTACCGGGCAACCATGAGAATATGATAACGAGCAGGCTTGTAGCTCACTGGGATCTGGCCATTTCGAAAGAAAAACTCAAGCTTGTAGTAGGCGAATGCGGCTGCATAATATGGATCCAGCTTGTGTGAAGGATTGAATATCGTCCTGCCAACCTGCGGTTTGAGTTCCGAGTAGTAGTTAGCAGCCCTGCGAGGTTCATCGAGGAACATGGCCGCGAATGATCTCATCTCAATCGTCTTAGTGATGATCCGAACTTTCTCAACATTTGCCGTGTTGTACTGCTTAGAGCGACGTTCGTAGTGCAGTCGGTGACGCTCATCGAATGCCCTCATAAACGCCTCTAATTGCTTCTGGAACGTACTTAGCGCATACAGATCGTCGTCTGTTACCTGAGTCTGCCGATTAGTAGCGGTGATGATGGAGTTTATTACTTCCTCGTCATTCGTGGCAATAACCTTGAATGGAACTCCCAGACTATCAGGGAGATCCTCACGATTGTTGTAGAGAACATGACTTGTCTGGCACCCATTGACGATTTGGTAGTCCGAAACAAAAAACTTATTCCCTGTATTACGCAGACTTCGAGCAACCAACGTGACGCCATTATTCAGCACTACGAATCTATCTTGACCCTCCGAAGTTTGCAAGCTTCGAGCAATTTCATTATTTACCGGATTATCACCTTGAAAATCACGAACATTATCATAGAATATGTGTTTACGTATGCTTCCAGCCTGCGGATCCGATATGACTCGAAGAAACTCGCCCAGAGGAAGAACACCCACGTAGGATTCCGTGACCCCAACCATTTCCGGCACTGTCACCTTATTTGCGAATGTAAATTCCACTGCCGCTGCGTTTTTACTGCGCGTCCAACTGGCCTGTATCTCTGCAGCACCCAGGGGACGAAGGATAACTCTACTAAATAGATTAGTCCGCATGAGGTTGGCCTCTGCTTTTGTAATCTTTCCGCGCAGGTGGTCGTCGTCGACCCATGTGCCCGTAGACACGAACGACATCTCACACGTCGGCTTTTCATGCTTGAACTGGACACTGTGATCATAGATCCAGGCCATAATTTCCCGAAGCTGAAGAATGCGATCCGACATAGGCAGAATAGGATCGTCTGAAAAGAACTCGAGCACGCCTTCCCCGAAGGAGCCAATCTCCTCCCCACTGAATCCGCTTGATGTCTTGGCTTGCATAAAAACGAATCGGACGTCGAGGAACCCATTAGTCCTCAACAAATCTCCGATCTCTTCGATAGAGGTTACTATGACACCGTTGACGATGATGGCCGCACCGTCGAGAGTTAGGTCATTGCCGCCACCAGTATGAATATCCGAGACGTCAAACTCCTCGTCATATGAATCGGACAAAATGCAGTAATTTGTGAAGTGCTCGAAAGTAGTTGCTAGTTCACCCGCTGGGAGACTTTGCTCCAGACGAAAGGCCTCAACATAGGAAGTTGTAATCCGATCCATTGTGTCATCATGGCAGAAGGAGGGCAGAGCTTGATCGCGACAGGCCGGGTAGCGAGAAAACGCATAAGGGGCACGTGGACCATGGGCCCGAGTACCTAGTTGCATAGGTCTTACCCGAACGCTGCCGCGCTCGGCCACAACGGGTGCTGCCTGTTTCCTTTCCGCGCGAGCCGAAAGGGCAGCAGAGCCAAAGACGGGGAACGTTCCGGCCGGTCGAGGACCGACTACATTGAACTTCTGAATGTCAAGTGGCCTGCCGGCGCCATTGGGAACATGTTCATCCAGTTACTAAGTGTCCGACCGTTCGAGTCGGTGCCGCCCCAGGCATCGGCTGGAAACCCATCAACGCGAACCGCTTGGAGAGGCCTTCACACGCACCCGCGCTTGCCTGCCCGCCCCTGTCCTGACCCGCGCTGATGCTCAAGAAGCAACACCGGTGACGCACCCAGCGCCGTCAACAGTGCCTGCCCGCTCCAAATCCCGCGCATTGGCGATAACGCTGATCGCACTTATTGCGACGGCCTTGGCATTCCTAATTTCCTGCTTCACGGACTCGAGTTCAATGCCCATCTCGATTAGCACCACGAGCTACTTGTCGGATACCAGACTCCTGGACATGATTCGCCTACACAGGAGACTCCCAGGCTTGAGCGTGACGAACCTGATGTAATCCCCAAAGTACAAGACTTGAAACGTTACGGAGAAAGACCCTAGTTACTATTCGGACATACCGCCACCTGTGCCACAGTTCCTAAACTAGATTAGGCATTGGCGGCAAACCTTCGCGCCCAAGAATTTCATTAAAACGTCGGCACCAGTTCAGCGCAACTACTCTATCGACCCCAAGTGCGAAGGCAAGCCAGCCGGCAAGATGGTCGACAAATGCAAAAACTGAGTCAAACTTTCGATGGGCAGCGTGATTAGCAAGCCCGAATTCTTCGCATCCGCGAAGGTGCACTTCGATACGTCTGCGATGTTCCGGCATTAAACGCACAGAGTCATCAACCAAAAGCCCCAGAACAACTTTTCGTGAACCTGGTGGAACGATGCGCGTCTTAGCCTTGTGCGTAACGAAACCGGCTTTCCGAATCAAACCCGTTGCTTCTCGGACAACCGCTTCTGCGGTAGGACGATCGAAGGCGTCAAGGCTCGAGAATGCCAAATCGTCAGAGTAGCGGGTGTAACTTAAACTGCGTTGAAGCGCAAATTTCTGCAGGAATTGGTCGAGGCGAGTCGCGGCAGCATTAGCAAGAGAGCCGCTCGTCGGGCCGCCTTGAGGAAGGACTCCCATCCCTGCTACAGCATAGCTACCGATCACAGTGGTCGCAGCGAGCCAAGGAGCGCGTTCGGGATCTTCTGCCCGCGTCGTGATCCGTGCAAGTTCGAAGGACACAAGTTTGCTGTAACCCAATTTTCGAAAAACCCGATACACCGATTGTTCACTTACGGTACCGAAGAAATCGTGTAGATCCATCTTGACTAACCAACGAGCACCTATATGTTGCGACGCACATTGCACGATGGAGGTCTTCGAACGATAAGCGTAGCTTGCTGGGTGCACGGGCAATTTGTCGAGAATATTACGCAAGATCCATCGTTGTACGTCCATGAGGATCGGCTCGGGCGCCGAGATGGGCCGCGTTCCCCCGGTTGCTTTCGGTATCGCGATCGAACGATATGGGTCCCGGGTTCTGCTGACGATTTCCCGTAGATAGCTGTACGAAGCACCCGTCTCCCTAGCGAGGTGCCCTAGCGAGAGAATCGGATACGCGCCTTGAGCCCGCAATCGAGCTCTTTCCGCCGATGCGCGCCTAAGTGCCGACGGCTCAACCCCAAGATCGACCCCCTGCTGATGATAGAGGTGAGGAGGAATCACGTCGGCTTACCTTTCGACCCGTAGGGTACCGTAGGACTGGATGGAGAATCCCCGAGTCGCCGATGGAAAGGATGTCTCCATCCAGCCCCACGCGCAGACTCAGATCGTCCTGTGATCATAGTTAGCCACGATCCTTGAGTATGGCTAACGCCACACTCCAGCGAGCTGCAGCGACGCTGCAGCTTCATCACTAAGCAAGTGACCCCTCCTCAACTCCTATAGCGAGGATAGTATGGAGAAGGGTCGGGGGTGAGCAACGCCGGAGTCCGGCGTGGCTTCCGGCGGTGGGATGCTAGCGCCCTGAATCCAGCCGACGAGGGTCTTCCTTGGGCATCAATCAACTGCAGACGTTCGAGAGAAACCAAAATTGCTCTTACGGCTGGTAGGTGTATGCCGAGAGCCAGGGCTAGTTGCTCCTCAGTGCGAGGCAGGAGGCCGAGCATAATCATATGCGTTTGCCATGGACGATCGATGTGCCCGTCTCGATGACGTGCTGCGAGCCGAACTTGTCCCGCATCGAAAAGTTGCTGGGGAATATTGACGCCCGGAACATGGCTCCCAATTTCGTCTGAGAGACTCGTTGACACTGAACGACCGTCGAAGAAGGGTTCCCATCTTTTAGATCTTTTAATAAGGATGGCCGGAAGGTTGTTAGGTACTGAGAACGAACTTGCGAATAATCCCCCACTATCCCGGTATCCAAGTGGGGGCCATATCTTTCCGCGCTTTGCATAGACACGGCACACTTCCAGGACCTTTGCTCCAAGATAGGAGTTTTCTATTTCTCTAATGCTCGGGGCAATCTCCGTAACTTTAGTAAAATTTATATATGGGCTAGCCTCGACTGCACTTTTCCCAGCGGATGTTGCAGCGTACGCGACGACACCAATTTGAAGCCACTTAAACGATCGCCAACTGCTAATTGTTCGGTTGCGGCACCACGTTTCGACGTAATCCAAAACTTGTTGACCTGATCCGATGTAGTCAGTTACACATAAAAGGGTGTGGACCTTAGATGTCCTCATTCCCTCAAGGGTTAGCGGCGCGGAGAAAATAGCCGCGGAGGGAGATGCGTTGCGGACTTCGCGTACGAGCTGCGCCACCAAGGCTTCACTGCCTGGGTTGTTTGCGATTGGCTGCGCGGGGTTGAACCCGCTGAAGGTAGTTAGTTCTGCATCATCATCAGCACCCTCTTCGCGGATCATGTCTTCTGAAGATATAATTGGAACGAGGGCTACCGGAAAACGTTCTTGATGATCCACAAGTAATTCTTCAATCGAACGTCGTATGCCGGTGATTACTTCGCCGCCTTGTAAAAATCGCACGCCATCCAGTAACGCCATGGCGGCTGCTTGATCATCTACCTCGAATTGCTTCAACCATTCTGCAGCACGACGGGTCTTAGATAATTCCATAGGTGCTCCTACTGCGGGAAAAATTGCTACGTTGGTTCCCTCCATAGGCTAGCTGAAACTCACTATCGCCGTTCGATTTGGGACCGGCGCGACGGTATCAATCAGGACCACGTCGGTGTTGTTTTCATCTGGCGAAAGCAACCGTTTTCGAGGTCCCGGATGGGGTCCCCACCGCCGCTTCTGGTCCGGACACTAGTTCACCGTTTGCTGACGGCAGCGATTGAAGAAGCTCGAAGTACCTCGATGGCGACCGGATGAGAACTTCATGCCCGCGGCAGACAGCCCTCCAAGATCCCGAGAATGGGGCACCCGAAGAAGCGGATGACAGCGTATACAGAGAGTAGTGCAAGCGCCCGGCGCTCACCTTCCGTCCCAACGTCGGTCCACCCCTCGCCGATACCTCCGTCCCTCCCCCACCTCAGCTAAAATCAGACAGGCCCGTTTTACCCCTTCGTTCCGGGCGGAAAGCGCAGCATGTCCTTCACAGAAAACGCCGTAGCCCGCTGGGCGGAGCTGCAGCGGCTACAGGCCTCGCCCGGCTGGAAACTCACCAACGCGAACCCCTGGGTCCTGGCCCTGTTCCGCGAGGCCTTCACCCGCACTCGCCCGCGCATCCCCTTGGACGAATTCCACAGCCTCACCGACTCCTTCCTGCAGCAGCTCAGGCTCAACGGGCAGAGTCTGCGTGAAGACTGGACCGGCAAGAACTACGCCGATGACTGGGTGGCGCGCCGCTTCCTGGCACGCCCCCGCGCAGACGGACGCTTCGTCTACGAGCTCACCGAACCCGCCGTCCGGTTCCTCTCCTACCTGGACGGCTTCACCGGGGACACCACCAGCCTCAACTCCTCCCGCCTGAACACGCTTCTCTCCAGCGTGGAAACCCTGGCGCACGAATCCAACCCGGACCCCGAAGCACGCATCGCTGTCCTCGAAGAAGAGATCGCCCGCCGCGAAGACCTCATCCGGTCCCTCCGCGCCGGCGACGCTCCCCCGCCCCTGGACGACGACACCGCCGTCGAAGCCGCCCGCGACATCCTGGACCTCGCCGCCGCACTGCCCGCCGACTTCAAGCGCATGCGCGACGGCCTCGAAAAGATGCTGCACACCCTGCGCCAGGAAATGGTCGAATCGCAGGCCTCCAAGGGTCTGACCATGGGCGAGATCCTCGAAGCGGACAAGCGCCTGCGCAGCACCAGCGAAGGCCGCACCTATGAGGGCTTCACCGCCTTCCTGAACGACGCCGACCAGCAGGGACGCTTCCGGCACGCCATCGCGCAGGTCCTGGAACGCGACTTCGCGGACGCCATGACACCCGGCGACCGGCAGGCCCTGTACCGGATGATCAGCGACATGCGCGAGCAGGCCGCCGAAATCCAGCGGATCTACGGCCGGCTCTCCGAATCCCTGCACACCTACGTCCAGAGCGACGAGTACCGGGAATCGGTCCAGCTGCGCAAACTCATCCGCGCCGCCGAAACTGCCATCCACAAGGCACCGCGCGGACGCCGCCGCGCCGCCGTTGTGCCCGCACCCCGGCTCTACGCGTCCGCGTTCGAGTCGCTCAGCATGATCCGCACCTACGACCCCGCCGACCACGCCGCACCCCGGAAGCTGCCCGAACCGCCGTCGTTCACCGAAGCGGACATCCACCGCGCCGCCCGCACACCCAAGGCCGACCGCCGCGTCCTGCGCGACGCAATCATCCGGGTCGGGAGCCGCCGCGGCCGCGCCACCGTCGCGGATATCTTCGCCGAACTGCCCGCCGAACACCGCCACCTCAACAGCATCCGCGCGCTCCTCGCCTCCGCCGCCCCCACCGGGGACAGCAACGGAACGACGACGGCGGCAGCCAGCGAAACTATCCCCTTCCTCCAGATCGACGGCAGTTCCCGCACCGCAGTGCTGCCCGTCCTCACCGTCGCCGAAAGCAAGTCATGACCGAAAACCCCACCACTGAAGACTTTGACGAGCAGCTGGAAGAGCTAGAGGAATACCTGCAGCCCCGCGACGTCCTGATCGACGGTCCGGAACTGTTCCCCGGTGACACCGGCACCCTGCCCCTGAAGCTCCGCCAGGCCCTCATCCGGCTGCTGCGCGGCCCGTACCTGGACGCCAACTCCTCGGACAACGTGTACAACACCGTGGTGGATAACCAGGAGCAGCTGCGCGTGCGGCTGAGTGAACTGTTCCTGGAACTGGTGGTGGACGAGGACCACAAGGTCGCCCTGCTGCGCCCAGTGGAAATGGCCGAACCGCACACCACCGCCCTGCAGCGCCAGCGCGAAATGACCCGCGAGGAAACCCTGCTGCTGCTGCGCATGCGCCTGGTCCTGGACCGCCACTCGGGCACCGGCAACGACGCCACCATCGCCCGCCAGGACATCATCGACGTCCTGGAGCAGTACGTGGACCCGCAGGCGCATGACGCCAAGGGCGTGGAAGACCTGGCCGACGCCGCCATCCGCAAGCTCGTCACCGAACGCCGCCTGCTGCTGCCCACCGAACTGGACGACGTCTGGGTCATCTCCAACGCGCTGCCGCTGGCCCTGCCGTACGAGCACATCGGGGACATCATCACCTTCATGAACTCGCTGACCGAAACCCCGGCGGAGCTAGAGACGGCTGACGAACCGCCCGCCGCAGACGCGGTTACTGAAACAGAGCACGACGGCGAGGAGCCGGCATGAGCATCGAAACCACCCTTCCCATGGGGGACCTGATCAACCCCGGCCAGAACCGTCTTTCCCGGATCCAGATCGTGAACTGGGGAACGTTCGACGGCGCGCACACCATCCACGTGGACCGCGCCGGCACGCTACTTACCGGTGACTCCGGCGTCGGTAAGTCCACCATCTTCGACGCGATCCTGCAGGTCATGGACGCCCGGCCCAAGATGAACGAGGCAGCGCAGAACAACGGCGGCACCGCGGCCGAGGAAAAGCGCACCGCGTTCTCCTACATGCGCGGCCGGCTCGGCACCCAGGGCATGGAAGCCGGCGACGGCACCGCCTACCAGCGCCCCGGCGCCACCTGGTCCGCCGTCTGCCTCACCTTCGACAACGGACTGGGCCAGATCACCAGCCTCTCCGTGCTGATGGATCTGCCCGCGACCGGCACCGAACACCACGTCGGCCGGTTCTACGCCGTGCACAACCGTCCACTGGACATCACCTCCCTCGAAACCGGCATGCGCGGCCGGTTCACCAAGGGTGCCCTTGAATCCCTGCTGCCGGGCGCGCAGATCTTCGATTCGCACAAACTCTTCGCCGAGCGGTACCGCACCGCCCTGGGTGTGGAGGACGAGAAGGCGTTCGGCCTGCTGCGCATTCTGCAGACCGGCAAGGGCCTGGGCGGCACGGTCAACGACTTCTTCCGCAACCACGTCCTGGACACCCCCAAAACCCTCACCGCCGCCGACGAGGCCGTGGAGGACTTCAGCCACCTGCGCAGCATCCGCCGTCAGCTCGAACGTGCCCGCCAGCAGCGCGACCACCTGGCCAACGTCCCGGACCAGCACCGCCTGTTCCTCACCACCAAGGCCGAACTGGACCGCGTCCGAGCCCTCACCGCCGACGGCCTGCCCGCCTACCGCCGTCGTCTGGCGCTGGCCAGCCACGAACGCGACGTCGACCGCCTCACCTCCGCCGCCGCCACCGGCCGCGAGGCGCTGAAGGCCGCCGAGAAGCAGCGCACCAAGCTCAAGAAGCAGGTCGCCGAGCTCACCGCCCGCTACACGCAGGAGGGCGGCGGCGCGATCGCCACCCTGGAACGCGAAGTCGCCGCAGCACAGGCGCAGCTGGTTTCCCGTGAAACCGTAGAGAACGCGTTCCGCGCCGACCTGCGCGCCGCCGGCATCGACACGGACCTCTCCCCCGCCGGGCTGGTCACCGCCCGCAGCCGCGCCAATGAGCTGATCAAGACCCTGAACGCCGACGTCGACGCCGCCCGGGAGCGCAGCTCCGACGCGCACGGCGAGGCGTGGGCGCTGAAGGGTTCCATCGCGAAGCTTGAAACCGAGATCGCGTCCTTCCGCCGCCGGCGCAGCAACATCCGCCCGGAAAGCCTGGAGCAGCGCGCCCGGATCTGCGAAGCCACCGGCATCGACGAGGCCGAGATGCCCTTCGCCGGCGAACTGATCGATGTCCCGGCTGAACACGCGCAGTGGCGTGCCGCCGCCGAACGGGTGCTCCGCCCGCTCTCCACCGCCCTGCTGGTTCCCGGCGAGCACATGGCCGCCGTCACCCGTTACCTCAGCGAAACCAACCTCCGCGGTTTCCTGCGCTGCATCGACGTCAGCATTCCCGTGGACGGTCCGTCTGAACCCGGCCCGCGTGACCTGATCACCAAGCTCAGCACCTACGACTCCGCCATGGGCGACTGGGTGGCCCGGAAGATCACCGCGCACTACGACTTCGAGTGCGTCGAGAACCCGGACGAGCTCGCCAAGGTGTCCCGCGGCGTCAGCCTGGGCGGTGCCGTAAAGCGCAACTCCTCCACCACGGAGAAGGACGACCGGCACACCAAGGCCTCGGACAACGTGCTTGGGTTCGACAACAAGGACAAGATCGCCGCCCTGGCCGGTGAGCTGCTGGCCCTGCGTGCCAGTTTCGAAGAGGCCGACGTCGTCTCCCGCAAGCACGCCTCGGAGCAGGACGACCTGATCCGCCGGCTCGCCGCCGTCCGCAAGGTCGCCGCGGACACCCGCGAATTCGAGGAGATCAGCGCCGAGGAACACCGCGCCGCGGTGACTGCCGCCGTCGAGCGCCTTGAATCCGCACGCGATGCCAACGCGGACCTGGAGCAGATCCGCTTCGAGCTGGACACCGCGGAGCTGGACCTCACCGCTGCGACCGAGAAGATCGGTGTGCTCAAGGGCGATCTGGCCCGGCTCGAGGCCGAGCTCACCGCCGCCGCCGAACGCCGGGACACGCTGGCCGGCCGCGGACCGGATGCCCTGGCCGAGGACCTGCGCACCCAGCTCGATGAGCTGTTCGCCCCCTTCGGCGAGATCACCGACGTCGTGCACCTGAACGACGCCGCCGGGCACGTGGAGCGTAACCTGCTCACCGAGGCCGCGCGGTTGGATAAGACGCTGCTGGAGACCCGCACCCGGCTGGAGCGCACCTTCGAGACGTACAGCGAGAAGTGGGGTTCGGACTTCGGCACGGGCGTGGACTCGGCCGAGGAGTACGTGCACCGGTACGAGGACATTGTCACCGAGGGCCTGCCGCAGCACGAGTCGGAGTTCCGCGAGTACTTCAACAACCGCACCTACGAGCGGTTCAGCGACCTGCTGCAGCTGCTCGACGAGGAACGCCGCAGCATCTCCGCGCGCCTGCTGCCGCTGAACTCCGTGCTGCGCCGCGTGCCGTACCACGTGGACAGCCACCTGGAGATCGAGGTCAAGACCACCGTTCCGGACGACGCGCACAAGTTCCGCATGGAGCTGAAGAACGCACTGCCGATGATGGGCGTGCGGCAGGACAAGGCGGACATGGACGCCCGGTACGCCGCGCTTGAGGGCCTGGTGGAGAAGCTGAAGGACCCGCAGGAGCGCCGCTGGCGGGCCGAGGTCCTGGACGTCCGCGCGCACGTGACCATCACCTGCACCAACAAGCTTGCGAACGGGCAGTCGTTCACCAACCTGCAGGCGTCGCTGATGTCCGGCGGTGAGGGGCAGCGGTTCACGGCGTTCATTATGGCCTCCGCGCTGGCGTACCAGCTGGGCATTGTGTCCCAGGGCTTCAGCACCTACGGCACGGTGATGATGGATGAGGCGTTCGTGAAGTCCTCGCTGTCCTTCGCGGAGGCGTCCATCAACGCACTGCACGAGTTCGGCTTCCAGCTGCTGCTCGCCGCTCCGGAGGACAAGGTGGATCTGTCCCGGTTCCTGGGCTCGGTCACCGAGATCCTGCGCGACGACGCCGCCAACCGGTCCGGCACGCTGGAGCGGGTTCCGGTGGGGTCTTCTGGGGGTTCGCGGGCTGTGGATATTCTGCTGCGGTAGCGGGCCTTGGCTTTGCGCGCGGTCAGAGCGCTTCGTAGCTCTGGCCGTGCGGCCCGGTGAAGGCTTGGGGAACACCGGCCAAGGACAGGACCAGCCGTCCTTCCGCGCCGCGGGGAAGCTGGTCCTTGACCGCGGGCAGGACGCCTTCGCCTTCGTTGCTGATCCAGGTGACGTCGAGTCCCTGCACCAGGTCCACGAACCGCTTCCGGTGGTCGGGTTCGAGGTACGGCAGCACAGCGCTGTGGAAGACGACGACGGTCGCGTCCTTGGGCGCCTTGTCCACCAGCTGCGGGATTTCCTCCACGATGTCGCCCCGGACCAGGTGCGGCGGGTCTTCGGCAGCGACCTTCGCCACTGCCCGAAGCCGGTCGCGGCGTTCCTCATGTTCCGGCCAGACCAGGGTTTCCAGCCACGCCATGTCCTCGAAGTCTTGGACATCCAAAGGGTTCAGGTCGATCCCCGCCCGCCATACGACGTCGGGCAGGCGTTCCGGAACCGCAGTCCCGGTAAGCGTGCAGGGCAACTCGACCGTGCTGGAGCCAGCTGCGGGATGCACGAGCTGTTCGCCGTCGTCGGCCTGGTAACGGTAGCTGTACCGGTCGGGATAGAGGCAGAATCCGGCGGAGGCCCCGGCTTCGATCAGTGCTACCGGTCCTTCGATCCGGCTGAGCAGCGGCAGCAGGACTGCGCACCGGCCCGCTTCATTGGTCTGGGTCATCCGTGACTGGATGATGGGTTCGACGGCGGACCACCGGGCCAGCAGCCACTCCCGGAACTCCGGATACCGGGCCAGCGGAGCACCTGCCAGGCGTGCTGCGGCGAAGACCAGGTTCGGCTGTCGCTTGGGCCTCGGAAGCGATTCGATCAGCGCCAGCACGGCGTCGTCGTCTGCAATGGACGCCGCCCACTCCTCGTAGAGCGGCGAGACGCCCCGCGCTTCGACTGCCGCGAACCGTTCGTAGCCTGCTGCTGTAGCTGTTGTCATGGCCCCACCCTAGGGGAATCGTTTCGGTGGGCCGGGCACTCGCGGCCCGTACCGCCGTCGTTATCCTGTGGGGCAATAACGATCGCTATGAACGGCTCGGAAGGACGGTACTGCGACACAAGATTGTCCCTGCCCGCCAAAGCAGCGTTATTGCGACACAGGGACGGCGCGCCCGGCCTGCAGGCGACGATCTTCGGCCCGACTACTACTGACAAACGACGGTTCCGCGGCTTATCGTTCTGGGCACCCGGGGCAGGAGCTTGGGAACAGTCTTGGACTCGGGGGAATTCAGATGCAAACGTCCCGCTGCTCATCGCACTGATCAACTAGTCATTCGTCTGCCCGCCCGTCCTGACTCCTCCCAGCCGACAGGCTCATACTGGGACGATGGGCAAGCTTCTTGAATCCTGGCGCCGCCAGCTGGTCGGCACGTTCAGCAACAACTCAGAGACCATTCCAGAGTGGGAACTGGAGCTCGCCAATGGCACCGACCGCGGCTACTACGGACCGGGATCCGCAGTGTGGGCGGTCCACGGATCCATGACCACGATCATCGCCGGCATCCGCGCCCTGCTGCTCCAGGCACTGCACCCGGGCGCGATGGCCGGAGTCCGCGACTACTCCAACTACAAGGAAGACCCGCTAGGCCGGCTCGCCGGAACCATCCGCTGGATCTTCACCGTCACCTACGGGGATACGACGGCGGCACGCAGCGCCTCGAACTGGGTGCTGCGCCTGCACGAACGGGTTCAAGGCACCTACGAGGACGCTTCCGGGACGGAACGGCCGTACTCAGCGAACGACCCCGAGCTCGCCCGCTGGGTACATCTCGCGTTCACCGATGCCTTCCTCACCTCCCACATCGAGTTCGGCGGACCCATCCCGGGCGGACCGGACCAGTACGTCGCCGAGTGGGCGACCGCAGGTGAACTGATGCAGATCAACAACCCGCCAAGGGACCTGGCCGGGCTGCGCAAACAGATGGCCGCGTTCGACCCCGAACTGCGATCCAGCCCGACCGTCGAGGAAGTGGTGAAGTTCCTGCGCCGCCCTCCCCTGCCCCGCAACCAGATGATCGGCTACCGCGTCCTCTTCGCCGGCGCCGTCGCCTCCCTGGAACCCCGGCACCGCGAAATGCTCGGCCTCCGCGAACCGCATCTCGGTCCGTTCAAGCTGCCGGTGCACGGCCCGGTGAAACTCGTGCTGCGGGTTATCCGGTTCGGGCTTGGGGATATGGGCCCGTCGGAACGTTCCGCACGCGAGCGCATTGCCCGCCTGGCCCGGGAAAGCGACGAGGACCGGCGTCCTGCCTGATCCCCGCACCATCGGTGCCGTCGACCCGTGCGCGGCCAGGTGCTGCGAGCGCCGCCCGCTTACGACGTCGGACCCCCGCTTGGGTGGCCAACTCTCGGGGAGATAACGTCGCTTAGCCCCCGCGCTGGCACAACCGTCGGGGAGATAGCGTCGCTTAGCCCCGTCCACCCCCCCCTGGGACAACCTTCGGGGAGATACCGTCGTTTAGCCCCCGCACTGGCACAACCTTCGGGGAGATACCGTCGTTAAGCCCCCTCCTAGACCAACCCTCGGGGAGATCACGTCCCTATAAGGCTGTCAGAGCAGCGTTATCTCCCCGAGGGTTAAGGGGAAACACCCCTAAAGAGCGTTATCTCCCCGAAGGTTGACGCGCAGGGCCAGACCCCGGGCGCCCGACGGCGCTTCCCGCCTGCGTCCTCGGCCCGCCGCGGAGCTTCCCGACGGCGTGCGCCCCGGTGCCCACGCCCAGCGCCCACGCCCCGACGCCACCCGCTCAGCGCCCATCCGCCCAGCGCCCACGCCCCGGCGCCACCCGCCCCAGCGCCCATCCGCCCAGCGCCCACGCCCCGGCGCCACCCGCCCCAGCGCCCACCAGCGCCAGCCGACCCGCGTCCCCAACACCTCCAGTAACCCCGGCCACAATGCCGCTGGACCAAGATCACGCAGCAACCGGCTTCCAGTCCCCTGCACGCCGGTGGAAACATTAAAAGGACAGCAACTGCAATCAGTACCTTGCGCGCCAGAGCTGCGCGCCTCCTCAACCCAGGAAAGGAACTATGCGCAGGGTTGTACCCTCATTAGTCATTGCCGGGCTGCTGGTTAGCGGCGGAATCGTCTCCTGCGGCACGTCCGCAGAATCCCCCGCGGAGTCCCCCTCCGCATCAACCTCCCCCAGCGCCCCAGCGGAATTCTCGATCCCGGCAGACCAGCAGGACAAGCTCGTCCCCGCTGACGCCCGAACCATCACCGACCCGGCAGATCCACAGGCCACGCTGGTCCTCTTCACCGATTACCAGTGCCCCTACTGCGCCATGATGGACACGCTCATCCAGCAGGCCAAGGCGGATTACGGCGACCAGGTGCAGATCGTGGTGCGGAACTACCCGCTGCCCAAGCACCAGAACGCGGAGCCGTCCGCCCGCGCAGTGGAAGCCGCGGCCGAACAGGGTGCCATGGAGCAGATGGCTGCCAAGGTCTTCGAGCACCAGCAGGACTGGAAGACCGAGTCCAACGTCGACGACATCTTCGCCGGCTACGCCGAAGAACTCGGCCTGGACATGGAGCAGTTCGAAGCCGACTACAACTCCGACGCCATCAAGGACCGTGTAGCCCGGGACCTGCAGGATGCTCAGGACCTCTCGATCCAGCACACCCCGACGCTGCTCCTGAACGGCAAGGAAATCCAGTTCGAGTCCGGAGCCTACAGCGAGATCCAGGAACAGCTCGACGCCGCCCTCGGCCGCTAACAGCCTTCACCGAGATTACAGAAACTGCACGTTAGAGGGCCTCTATCGTGCAGTTTCTGTCATCTCGCGGAGGGGGTAAGACCTAAACCCGACCGAACGCCACCACACAGTTCTGCCCGCCGAACCCAAATGCATTGGTCACGGCATACTGCACGTCCTGCTCCCGAGCGGTGTTGG
This sequence comes from Arthrobacter gandavensis, assembly GCF_039528575.1. Taxonomy (NCBI): domain Bacteria; kingdom Bacillati; phylum Actinomycetota; class Actinomycetes; order Micrococcales; family Micrococcaceae; genus Arthrobacter; species Arthrobacter gandavensis. Next base: position 12,042 of record NZ_BAAALV010000005.1, on the reverse strand, counting down.
GCACATAGTCCAGGTCGCACTCCGGGTCCGGGGTCGAATAGTTGATCGTCGGCGGAATGACTCCCTCAACAATCGACATGGCACACAGCAGCGACGCCAGCGTACCCGCGGCTCCAATCAGGTGACCGGTCATGGACTTCGGCGCAGTCACCGCCAGGGACCCGGCATGGTCCCCGAACACCGAGTGCAGCGCCAACGTCTCCGTCCGGTCATTGGCCTTCGTCGATGTGCCGTGCGCACAGACCAGATCCACATCTGCCGGGTCCAACCGGGCCTGCGCCAGCGTTCGGGAAATCGCCTCCGCGGCGTACTTTCCGCTCGGTTCCGGCGCCACAATGTGGAACGCGTCGGACGTCATCGCCCCGCCCAGCACCTCGGCATACACCCGGGCGCCGCGGGCACGAGCATGGCTCAGCGTCTCCATCACGCACACCACCGCACCCTCGCCGAACACAAACCCGTCCCGCTCGGCGTCGAACGGGCGCGATGCCTCCTGCGGCACGTCATTGCTCCGCGAGAGGCCGCGCATGGTGGTCAGCCCTGCGAACATCACCGGCGTGATGGCGGCGTCGGTTCCACCGGCAATTACGACGTCGGCGTCCCCCGCCAGCAGCGTGCGCCGCGCCTCCAGCAGGGCGTGCGTTCCGCTGGCACAGGCGAGCGCGCTGGCATTCACCGGACCGTGCACGGCGAGGTCGATCGCGACTTCGCAGGCCGGCATGTTGGTGAGCGACGACGCCACGAAACTCGGGCTGACCGGCCGGATCCCCTCGGCGTCGAACAGCCGCGTGGCATCCTGAATTTCCGGATAGCCGGACACCGCACTGTTGATAACGACGGCGGCGTCGAGCTCCTCCAGCGTGGTGCCGAAACCGGCGTCGGCCGCTGCTTCCCGGGCCGCCGCAACGGCGAGTTGCGACGCACGCGATGACCGGTTGATCCGCTTTACCGGCAGCCAGGCCGCGGGGTCGAAGCCCTTCACCTCGGCGGCGATCCGGGTGGGGAACTCCGAAGCGTCGAAGGCGGTAATCCGGTCCACGCCGGACTTGCCTTCCTTGAGCGCCTCCCAGGTCAGCGGCCAGGATCCGCCGAGCGGAGTCTGCGCCCCCATCCCCGTGATGACCACCCGCCGCTGCGCATCCATACTGTCCCTCACTCCCTCGCCACCGCGGCGCCCGGAGCAATCAGCCGCCCGGCACCCAGGTCCTCCACAGCTGTTTCGGCCAGTTTGAAGTGCATCTTCTTGCCGGTGGCAGTCAGCGGCACCGAGTTCACGAACCGGTAGGCGCGCGGGCGCTTATAGTCGGCCAGGCCGGGATGGGACAGGCAGAACTCCTCCAGCGCATCCGCCGTCGCATCCTCACTGCGCGGCACCACGTACGCCACCACGCGCTGCCCCCACTGCGGATCCGGGACACCGACCACCACTGAATCCAGCACCTCAGGATGTTCCGCGAGCACTCCCTCGACCTGCACGGGGTGGATGTTCTCGCCGCCGGAAATGATCATGTCGTCCTTGCGGCCCAGAATCGTCACAAAGCCGTCCTCATCCCAGGTGGCCATGTCCCCGGGATACAGCCACCCCTCGAAGAACTTCTCCTCCTCCACACCCGGCAGATTCACGTAGCTGTACCCTGCCTTCGGCGAGCGCATGATCACTTCCCCGGCCTCGGTGCCATCCTGGGCGGCCAGCTCATCCGGTCGCCCTCGCCGGTCCGGGAAGACCTTGACGACGGCGACGTCGTCATCCGTGCAGGACCGCCCCGCGGTCCCGGCCCGGGCGGGCAGGTCCTCGGGGCGCAGGAACGTGTTCCAGAACGCTTCGGTGGTGCCGTAGCCATTGAAGATCCGCGGGGTCAGCAGCTCCTGGTACCGCAGCGCGGCGGCCCGGTCCAGCGGAGCTCCCATGGTCACAATGCCCTTGAGCGTGGAGATGTCCCGCGGCTGCTTCTCCTGCTCAGCGGCGATCATCTCCAGCGTGGTGGGCGCGCCGATCAGGAACGTCAGCCCGTACTCCCCCACCCAGTCCAGCACTGTGGAGGGATTGAAGCTGCGCAGCGGCACTACTCCTGCACCGATGTAGAAGGACGGATTCGGTCCACCCGAGTGCAGCCCGCCGCGGTGGAACCAGGGCGTCATGTTCAGGGTGCGGTCCTGCGGGCTGAGCGGGAAGTGCATGATCACGTCGTGCGCGCTCATCAGTTCCGCCAGCGAGGGAAGGGACACGCCCTTGGGCATGCCGGTGGTCCCGGAAGTGTAGAGCCGGGTGGTCTCGTCGTAGGCGGAGTAGTCCGCCGGCAGGTCCGGGACCTTCCCCGCGGCTCCCTGCAGCGCGGCGTCGAAGTTCTCCCACCCGTCCGGCAGGTCGGCCTCCCCCACCACCAGGACCTGCGGCGAGGTGCCGGACAGCTCCAGGGCCTTTGCCGCGGACGCTGCGCATTCGGCGTCGACAATGAACACCGCCGGGTCGCTGTCCCGCAGGATGTGCGCGGTTTCCCCCGGAGCGAGCCGGTAGTTGATGGGCACGCTGACCGCGCCCAGCCGGTGGGTGGCCAGGTAAAGCAGGGTGAATTCGACGCCGTTGAAGAGCTGGTACATCACCCGGTCCCCGGCGCCCACGCCCCGTTCGGCGAGCATCGCGGCGCAGCGGTCGACGTCGGCGCCGAGCTGGGCGTAGGTCCATTGGCGTCCGGTGGGCGGGTCAATCATGGCGACGGCGCTGCCGTACCGGGCAACGTTGCGCCGGAATCCGGCACCATAGGTCATCTGGGATTCGAAGTAGTCCTTGAACCGCCCTGCATCGTACGGCATGGGGTCCTGTCCTTTCGTCAGTCTTCCGCCTGCGGCCGCCGTGGGCGTTCGGGAAGGGCTACGGGTTCTGTGGTGTCGCTGAAGAACGGCGGGGCGATGACGGACAGGCCGCCGTCCACCGCCAGGGACTGCCCGGTGATGTACTCGGCTCCCGGGGAGAGCAGGAAGTCCACGGTAGCCGCCATTTCGTCCACGGTTCCAGGGCGCCGTTTCGGGATGCGGGAAATGACGCTGTCCATCGGGGCCATACCGTCCATGGCGTAGAAGTACTCCAGCGAATCGGAGTCGATCAGCCCGCCGTTCACGGCGTTGACGTTGATCCCGTAGCCGGCGAACTCCACGGCCATAAACCGCACGAAGGACTCGACGGCGGCCTTGTAGGAGCCCAGCGCCGCGTAGGTGGGGAAGGCCCGCACGCTGCCGTAAGAAGTCAGCGCAACGATCCTGCCGCCGTCGTCCATCAGTTTCACTGCCTCCTGCGCGCCGAGCACAAAGGGCCGCACATTCACGGCGTAGGCCCGGTCCAGGTGGTGGGTCTTCAGGTCCACCACCTTCTTGAAGGCAGCCGCGGCGGCGTTGTTCACGAAGTAGTCCAGGCGCCCGTACTCCGCGGCCGCGGCGTCGAACAGCCGGACGATGTCCTCGGGGTTTTCGATGTCCGCCTGCACTGCCAGCCCGCCGCCGCCCAGCCGCTGCAGCTCAGCCACCGTTTCCTTGGCCAGGTCCGCATTCTTCCGGTAGCCAACCACTACCTGCGCGCCCTGGCCCGCGAGCCGCTCGGCCACCCGCCGGCCGATGCCGCGGGACGCACCGGTGACCAGGGCGATTTTGCCTTCGTACTGGCGGGCTTGGCCGGGACTGGACTGTTCGGGCTCTGCAGGCTGTTCCACGGGCAACCTTCCGCACCGTGAACCCGGCGCCGGCATCTCGAAGTTCGGGCTATGGCCCCCGGACGGGTGTCCGGAATCCGGGCGGGCGCGTCCCATGCCGGTGCTCCCGGCTTGTCGGCGGACCCCCTTGGTCCGTAAATCGTTATCCCGTGCCGGTGCTGCGTCAAGGGTGCACGGCGCGTAACGAAGTTGGCGGCACAGCAACGACTCACTACCTTGAGAAAACCAATATTTGAATATTGGTTTTTGGAGACTACCCGAGGAGCCCGCATGGCAATCGTCCGCAGCATCGCCCAGGTTGAAGAGTCCGAGAAGGAAGTGGAGCCCCTCGCGCTTCCGCTGGCGGACCCGCTGGGCGCGGAGATCGAGACCAAGACCTACAACCTGTTCTCCACCGAGGAGGAAACAATCCACGCGGGCACGTGGGAAACCGCCGTCGGCCTGTCCCGGTGGGACTTCTCCGACGGCGGCGAGGTCATCTACGTCCTCGGCGGCCGCATGACTGTCCAGCGCGACGGCGAGGATCCGAAGGAAGTGGGGCCGGGCGATCTGGCGGTCTTCCCCAAGGGCTGGGCCGGCACCTGGAACGTGACCGAGCCGCTGTCCAAGGTCTACGTCATGTACAGCTAGGCGCTGCGAAATCCGGAGCGGACGCGGGTCCGTAAAGTTGTGGAGGGCGGCTGCACCTTAGCCCGCCCAGGATGGAGTAACGGATGGCCCGCGGCAAAGAGCTGAAGAAGCGCGCGATCCTCGCCGCCGCCCTCGAGTGCATCTCGAAGAGCGGCTACGAGGCAACCCGGCTTCGCGACGTCAGCGACGCCGCGGGGGTGTCCATCGGCATCATCCAGCACTACTTTGGGACCCGCGAACGGCTCCTGGGCGAAGCGCTCGGCTTCGCCAGCGGCGAGCTGGTGGAACACTTCGCTTCCCTCGACGGCAAACTTGGTCCGTGGGACCAGCTGCGCGGCATGATCGGCGTGGTCTGCGGCATGCCCAGCCTGCACGGCCGCGGGCTGCTGTGGCTGGAGATGTCCAGCCTGGCCCGCCGCCACCCCGAGCTGCGCGAGCGCCTGGACAGTGTTTACGAGCTGTGGGACGCCCACATCCGTGCCGCTGTGCAGCGCGGAGCCGCTGACGGCTCCCTCGGCGTCGAACCCGATTCCGTGGATGACCTGACGGCCATCTTCCTGGCCTTCTTTGACGGCTACGAATACGAAATCGCATCCTCCCTGGTCCCGGATGATCCCGCCGTCCTGGAACGCCGCGCCCTGCTGCTGGCCGAGCGGCTGTTCCGGCCGGCTAGGGTGTAACGGCCCCCACTCATCGAAAGAGCAGTTACGGCTCTTTAGCGGGCTGAAAAGAGCCGTAACTGTCCTCTCGATGGATAAGGGGATCAGGAACGCAGGTAGGCGAGAGTTGCGAGGACGCGGCGGTGTCCGGTGTCCGACGGCGCCAGGCCAAGTTTCGCGAAGATGTTGCCGATGTGCTTGCTCACGGCGGTTTCAGAGACCGAAATGGCCTGCGCGATGGCGGTGTTCCCCAGTCCCTCGGCCACGAGCCCCAGGACTTCGAACTCCCGCGGCGTCAGGGACCGGATGGGGTCCTGGCTGCTGCGCCGGCTGAAGAGCTGGGCGATGACTTCGGGGTCCATGACGGTTCCGCCGCCAGCCACCCGGTGCAGCGCATCGACGAAGTCCCCCACCTTGCCAACCCGTTCCTTGAGCAGGTACCCCACACCCTGGGCGCCGGAGCCGAGCAGCCGGCTGGCGTACCTGTCCTCCACATAAGCGGAAAGGACCAGCACGGGGAAGTCCGGTACCCGGGACCGAAGTTCAAGCGCCGCCCGCAGGCCTTCGTTTGTAAAGGTGGGAGGCATGCGAACATCCAGCACCGCGGTGTCGGCCGTGCCCGGTTCAAAGGCCGCAAGGAGGTCATCCGCGTTGTCCCAGGACCCGGCAACCTCGAACCCTTCGCCCTTCAGCAGCAGCTCCAGGCCCGCGCGCAGCAGGGCATCATCTTCGGCAATCAGAACGCGCACGGCAGTTCCACTCTCACTTTCGTCGGTCCTCCGGCGGGGCTGGTGAGCACCAGCCTCCCGCCAAACGCGGCAGCACGCCGCGCGATTCCGGCCAGCCCGGTGCCCGACCCGCCGTCAACAGTACCGACGTCGACGGCGACCGGCCCTGAGGCGGTCCCGGCCGCGGTCACGGTCGCGGTCGCGACGGCAGGCTCGGCTCCGGCCTCAGCGTCCGCGGACCCGGCACCAGGAGCGGCCACCGTCCCGGCGGCAGGCCCGGCGGCGGTCCCGGCACCAGCGGCTGAACCCGTTCCGGCTCCCCCGCCCGCCGGGGACACAGTTGCTCCGCCGCGGCCGTCATCGGTCACTTCGACCACCAGCACGTCCTCCCGCGGCGTCGAATCGGTGCGCAGCACCACCTGGATCCGGGAGGCACCGGAATGCTTGGCAGCGTTGGTCAGCGCTTCGGCCAGGACAAAATACGCCGCGGATTCAACCGCTGCCGGCGCCCGCAGCAGGCCGTCCACGTCCAGGCTGCAGGGAATGGGAGACCTGCTGGTCAGTGCCGAAGCCGCTCCGCCAAGTCCTAGCTCGTCCAGCACGGGCGGATAAATGTCATGCACGGCCGCACGGAGTCCGGCCAGGGCCTCCGACGCAGCATCCTGCGCCCGCTCGAGAAACGGCACAGCCGCCGCTGGATCCGTCTCGGCGGCACGCTGTGCCAGCCCCAGCATCATGACCACTCCCACCAGCCGGTTCTGTGCGCCGTCGTGCAGTTCCCGTTCAATCCTCCGCAGCTCGGCGGCATGGGCGGCGAGGGCACTCGCGCGGGCTGCGGAGAGGTCCTGGATCCGGCGGGAGAGTTCGTCGTAGCGCCGCGGGGAGAGGATCGCGAGTGTTCCCTCGCTGAGCCGGCGGGCCATCCACGGCAGCAGCAGCCAGGCCAGGACGGCGTAAGCCAGGCCGAGCAGCATGCCCAGGAACGCAGCCGGCCAGCTGGTGATGGTGATCGTCATTTCCAGCGGAGCATCCGCCGGAAACAGCATCCATAGCGGAGACACCAGCAGGTACAGCAACGCTCCGACGGGCAGTGCAATGGCCAGCGCACCCGCCAGCAGGGCAAACGCAGCATGGAATAGCAGCCAGGACAGATCCCGCTTGGTTTCCGGCGCCGTCACGAGCGATGCGAGCTCCCCAAAGGAATACCGCCCGCGCAGGCGCCGGCGGTCAAAGGGAATGACTGCCCCGGCAAATCCGGCAGCCCTCCCCTGCGCGCGTGCCGCCAGCAGGTCCAGCGTGCCGAGCACGGCGGGAAGCGCGTAGAGGCCAATACCCAGGGACAGGAAGGGCAGCAGCACGATTCCGGCCACCAGGATTCCCAGCGAAGCCAGCCAGTACACGCCCTCGCGCAGCAGGAAGACCGCATCTGCGGCGCGGGCCCGCAGGCCGGCTTGGGTTGGCCATCTCATTTGCTCGATTATGCCGGAGCATCCGGTGCCTGTCGGTATAGCCAGCTACACCATGAACTGGGCTGCTGGCTGTATCGGAACCGATTCCTCCGCTGCGTAGCGTCGAAACCAGTTATCCAGCCACCGTTCAAAGGACACCGCCCATGTACTCCGACTCGACCCAATTCAACGGCCCGGCAGCCCTCGAGCTGACCGGCGTCTCCAAAAGCTACCGCTCAGGCAGCACCGCCGTCGCGGCCCTCCGCGGCGTATCGCTGGCGGTGCCGGCCGGTACCTTCACCGCAGTAATGGGCCCGTCCGGGTCCGGCAAGAGCACGCTGCTGCAGGCCGCGGCAGGCCTGGACGTGCCCGACGCCGGTCAGGTGCGGTTGGGCGGCACGGAGATATCCCGGCTGCGGGGCAAGACGCTCACGCGGTTCCGGCGGGACCATGTGGGCTTCGTTTTCCAGTCCTACAACCTGCTGCCGCAGCTCTCGGTGACGGCCAACGTGACGCTGCCGCTGCTGCTGGCCGGACGCGGAACGGACAGTGCCTGGCTGGCGTACGTGCTCGACGCCGTCGGGCTGGACGGCCTGGGCGAGCGTAAACCGCAGGAGCTCTCCGGCGGACAGCAGCAGCGTGCCGCTATTGCCCGGGCGCTGATCACCCGTCCGGACGTGGTCTTCGCCGATGAACCGACCGGCGCCCTGGACTCGGGCACTGCCCGCCAGGTCCTGGACCTGCTGCGGCATACCGTGTCCGCCCTGAACCAGACCGTGGTGATGGTGACCCACGACCCGGTGGCAGCCAGCTACGCGGACACCGTGGTGTTCCTCGCCGACGGACGCATCGACGGCAGCATGGACGGCGCCTCCGCCCGGGACGTCAGTGACCGCATGGCCTACCTCGGAGGGAACTGACATGCTCACCCTTGCCAAGGCATCCATCCGTCACCACCGCGGCGGGTTCGCCGGTGTGTTCATCGCCGTGTTCCTGTGCGCTGCGCTCATCACTGCCATGGGCGTTCTGATCGAATCCGGGCTGCGCGGCGGCACCGCAGCGCAGCGCCTGCAGGCGGCCGACGTCGTCGTCGGGGCTCAACAGTCCATTCCGGTTCCGGAAGACCTTCCCGCAGTCTTCCCCGAACGGGTCCTGCTGCCTGCCACGACAGTGGAGGACATAGAGGCGATCCCCGGAGTCCAGGGCGCCGTCGGCAATGTCGAGATTCCGCTGGCGACTGCCCAGGGGCAGCCCATCCTGGCTGCGGCCTGGGACTCCGCAGCCCTGGCGCCGTATAACCTCGCTGCCGGGGAAGCCCCGCAGGCTCCGGACGAGGTGGTGGTGGACCCGTCCTTCAACGCGGATCCCGGCACCCGCATAGTCCTCAGCCACGGAGGTATCCCTGCCGAGTACACGGTGTCCGGCACCGCAGTTCCGGCGGAAGGGAACCCCGGCCCGGCAGTCTTCCTAAGCAGCGCCGGTGCGGCAGCGCTGTGGCCGCACGGTGATTCGGTTGCCACGGTCGGCGTCCTCGCCGAACCCGGAACCAACCCGGACCAGCTGGCCGCTGACATCGAAGCGGCAGCCTCCGGCGTCGTCGCCTACACCGGGGACGGGCGCGGAGACGTGGAGAACCTGGGCGGAGCCGGCGCCCGGTCCATGCTGCTGCTGCTCAGCGGTTCGCTCGCCGGCATCGCCGTGATGACCGCAGTGTTTGTGACTGCCGGAACCCTCTCCCTCTCCATCCTCTCCCGGCGGCGCGAGTTCGCCATGCTGCGGGCCATCGGCGCGGGGGCAGGCCAGACCCTGGGCCTGGTAGTCCGCGAAGTCCTGCTGGTCTCCACCGCAGCGGCCGTTCTGGGAGCAGTTCCCGGATTCTGGCTGGCGGGGTTCCTCGGCGGACAGTTCACCTCCGCCGGAGTGATACCGGAAGGATTCCAGCTGGCATTCGGTCCGCTCCCCGCAGTGGGCGCCGTACTGGTCAGCGTGGCAGCCGCGGCGGGTGCCTCGCTGGTCTCCGCCCGCGGTACGGTCCGGACTGCACCCGCGACCGCCCTGCGTGAGGCGGTTACGGAGCCCGGCCGGCTGGGCCGCGGCCGCATCATCACGGGGATCTCCCTGCTGGCCGGCGGGCTTCTTGCGGCCCTGCTGCCCGCAGCGGTTCCCGGAAGTGCCGGGCTGGCGGCAGCGGCGTCGAGTATTCTGCTGCTGGTGATCGGCGCCGGCGTGCTGGGTCCTTGGATTGTGGCCGGGTCGCTGAAGCTGGCGTCTCCGATGCTGCGGCGCAGCCGGTCCGCCCCGCTGGTCCTGGCCGGAGCCGGTGCCGAGGCGTTCCCGCGGCGGCTGGCTGCCGGAATCGTTCCCCTTGCCCTGGCCCTGGCGCTCGGGTCCGTGCAGTTTTTCCTCCCCACCACCGTAGAGTCCGAAGCGCAGCGGCAGTCCCGCGACGGCGTCGTGGCCGGCTACGTAGTCAGTGCACCCGCCGGCATCTCCCCTGAGCTGGCGGACACGGTCTCCGCACTGCCCGGCGTGGAAAGCGCGACGCCGGTGGCGCACTCCGCGCTCCTCGCCCAGACGCGCTTCCTGGGCATGGACGACGGCGTGCAGCCCGTCGGAGTACAAGGCGTGGCGCCCGGAAACCTGGACGGGGCACTGGACCTTGGAGTCCGCGACGGGTCGCTGGACCGGCTGTCCGAACCCGGGACCGTGGCGGTAAGCACCGCGCTGGCGAGGGAATCCGGGCTGTCCCCCGGGGACACGTTCGGTTTCCACTTCGGTGACGGAACCGAGGCGGACGCCGTCGTCGTCGCGACCTACGAACGCGGGCTCGGTTTCGGCGACGTGACCATGGACAACGCCGCCCTCCTCCCGCACACCACCAGCGGGCTGAACACGCAGCTGCTGCTCACGGCGCCGGAAGCAGACGCCGGCGGACTGGTTTCAGCGGTCGAGGGCCTGGGCCTAACCGTCCTGGACCGCGCTGAGCTGGACGCCGCGGGGGCAGCTGAGCGCGGCGCGGAATCGTGGGTGAACGTCCTGGCCATGCTGATCCTGCTGGGCTACCTGGCAGTGTCCGTGGGTAACGCGCTGGTGATGTCCACGGCACGGCGGCGCCCCGAGATGCTGCTGCTGCGCAGGCTAGGCGCCACGAATGCGCAGCTGCGCCGCATGACCGGTGCGGAGTCGGCGCTGATGGTGGCTGCCGCCGTCGTCGTCGGTACTGTCCTTGCCCTGCCGCCGCTGATGGGAATCGCGCTGAACGTCTCCGGACAGCCGGTGCCCACCATCCAGCCGCTGGTGTACCTGGCCTTGGCGGGCGGGGCGGCGCTGCTCGGTATGGCCGCGGTGTCCGCGGCGACGAGCTCCGCCCTGCGGCCCGAGCGCAGCTGATCTGCCCGGACAAACAGAAACACCCCGGTCATGGACCGGGGCGTTTCTGGTGATGATTTCTCATCTGGCGGAGGATGGGGGATTTGAACCCCCGAGGGCGTTAACCCAACACGCGTTCCAGGCGTGCGCCATAGGCCGCTAGGCGAATCCTCCAGGCTTTGCTCGTCAAGAGCAGATATAAGACTACCGGACTTTGAACCATTTACCGAATCGGCTG
>NZ_BAAALV010000005.1:0-1239 GCF_039528575.1 Arthrobacter gandavensis | reverse complement strand
AAGCCCAGGCTGATGACCAGAATGGACAGCCAGGAGTACTCCGCCGCAGAAGGGCTGACCAAGGCGATCGGAATCGACAGGAGGAAGACGGCCGGTGTGATCGGTGCCCGGACGCGCGCGTATTGGAGCAGGCCGGGATTCACATCGTCCCGGAAAAGCCCATGCCTGCGGCAGTAGGACCACATCAGCGTGTTCACCGACCCGATCAGCCCCAGTGCCGCCGCGTAAATAACGACGCCGAGGCTGGTGTCGTCATGCAGCGCCAGCATGTCCGTGGCGTAGGCCAGCAGTGCCACGAAGAACAGCAGCAGCAGGTTCAGCCGCTGCAGGCCGCCGGTGAACCCTTTCAACAGGCGGAACAGCCGGTGGTGGCTCAGCCAGTAGGCTCCCGCAACGGCGAAGGAGAGGGCGTAGGCGAAGAATTCCGGTCGCTGTTCCAGGATGGCCTGTCCCAGCTGGTCGGCGGGAACATCGGGCGCCTTGATGTCCACGGCCAGCAGCGTCATGGCGATGGCGAACACCGCATCGCTGAAGAACATGGTGCGTTCAATGTCCGGCCCGGAGTCGAGCCCGCGTTTGAGGGAGCCGCTGTTCTCCGTCATTTACACAGTCTGTGCCTGCTACCGGTGCCCGGGTAAGCCTGCCCCTGCCCAGAGGGCGGGAAGAAACAGAAAAGGACCCGTACGTCTTTGTACGGATCCTTTTCTCTACGGTATGTCCGGCGGTGACCTACTCTCCCACACCCTCCCGGGTGCAGTACCATCGGCGCTGTGGGTCTTAGCTTCCGGGTTCGGAATGGGACCGGGCGTTTCCCCCACGCAATGACCGCCGTAACCCTTTGTCCTCGCTTGCGCGGGAAAACCTGGGTCACGCGCCGCGTCCTTCTTCCGTTTCCGGAACCAGTCTGCGGCGGTGATGCTCTAATATCTTACCCTGTTTTTCGGGCTGCTTTGACCACTCGTCGATTCGGCGTGCGACCCCGGCTCGGCCGGAGGTGTCTCCGGGTGTCCGTCGGGGTGCCGTCGACCTGGCGGGGCGAGGCTGGGCGGCCGGCCGTAGCGGGCCGGCGCACCGGCCATGGCGGGCCGCAGCGCCCCTGGTTTCCCAGTCCCCGTGGCTCCTGTTGCCCCTGAGGCGGCCGGGAGTGCACAGCTGTCCCAGAAGGTGGGAGCCGGGCCCGGTGGTGGGGGTGGTGTTAAAGCAGTTCAGGCTCCGCAGCGTTGCGGAGCCTGAACTCTT
>NZ_BAAALV010000004.1:121809-202979 GCF_039528575.1 Arthrobacter gandavensis | reverse complement strand
GCGGCGGGCGGCGGGCCACGGAACCCAGGGCGGTGGGCTGCGAGTCTGCGGGGCGGGGCGGCGGGCGGCGGGCGGCGGGCCACGGAACCCAGGGCGGTGGGCTGCTGGTCTGCGGGGCGGGGCGGCGGGCGGCGGGCCGCGGACCCCAGGGCGGTGGGCTGCGAGTCTGCGGGGCGGTGGGCCGTGTCCCTTTTGTACTGCGGGGGCCTGAGCTCCCGGTCCGCGCTGATGCCGCCTCCTCTGATGCCCGGCCCGCCGCAGCCATCGTCCCTCCGGTCTGCCGCCCGCCTTCTCTGATGATTCCGGCTGCTCCGCTAAGCGGACCTATCCATCGAAGGGACTTGCCCGAGACTGACCCTTTCCTTCGGCGTCGAGGGAGAGCCAGCCGGAACGGCTTGGACCTACGGGGGGCTAGAAGGGTGGCGGATCGTCGTCTGGCGGCTGGGGCGTGGTTTCGGGGCGGGGCCGAGGATCCGATGGCCTGAGATTTCGTGGACTCGGCAGGTAGTCCAGTGTGGGGTCGGTGGTGTAGGTGCGGCCGGTGGGTGAGTTCCATTCGATGGTTCCGGCCGCTGGTTGGCGTGCTTTCCAGTGGCCGAGGGTTTTGAACCGGTGGTGCTTGGGACAGAGGTGTTCCAGGTTCGTGTGGTCTGTTGGTCCGCCGTGTGCGTACGGGGTGGTGTGGTCGATCTCTGCGTGGGTGACATTTACTGGACAGCCGGGGAACCTGCAGGTTCCGTCCCTGGCCTGGAGCCAGCGTTTGAGTCCTGCAGGGATACGCCGTGTCCGTCCCACGGTGAGGATTTCACCGGTGGCCGGGTCCTGAAGCAGGGGCGTCCAGTGCAGGGCCTCAAGGATCATCGAGCGTGCAGTCTCGGCACTGATCGGCCCGTAGCCGTTGAGTTCTGCCGGGTTTTCGTCGATTCCGGCAAGGGTGTCTGCGTTGATCAGAACCATGACCTCGGTACGGACTTTGGAGCGGTCGCGGTTGTTGGTGCGGTCCCGGTTGTTGGTGCGGTCCCGGTTGTTGGTGCGGTTCCGGTTGTTGATGCGGTCCCGGTTCTTGCTCCGGTATCTTTCGGCCCGGCGCGGTCGCTTGTCCTGTCTGGAACTACCGGCGGCAGTGCTGGTGGTACCGGTAGGGGTGGGGCCCGGTGCGGAAGGGATTTCCCCGGCAGCGTCCATGGATGCGGTATCTGGTCCGGTCAGGCGGTGGCCGGCCGGGTCGAGGCCATGGGTTTGAATGCCGGGGACGCTGCTGGGTTCGTAGAGGGAACCGGCGGCGCCTCCCCGAGTCCCTCCGTCTGCAGCGCCGGGAATGGGATTTGCTCCCTGTGTGTCTTCGTTGGTGATCGTTCCGGCCCTGGGAGCTTCTACTGCGGCGTCCCCCTTGGCGGCAGGCGGTTCGCCCTCCAGCAGCAGCTCGGTGAGGGTGTCTGCGCGGAGCTGGTCCATGGTGCGGGGGTCGCCGGCTCGTTTGCCGGCTTTCGCTGCACCGGTGAGCGCGGCGAACATAGCCTGGCCCTTCTCCGCGGCGATGATCGCGCTGAGGCAGGACATGCCATCGGGCAGGGGCTGGAACATCACACGGCGTTTGTCCTTGGCCTCACGGTGCCGGGCAGGGATCAGGTCCGGGAAGCGGGACTCGCGCAGCCTGCGGGCTCGGCGCCCGAACCCGGCAGCAGTCCTGCCCTCGGCTGCTGCCAGCAGGTCCCGTTCGAACGCAGCACGCACTGTGAGGGCTGCACCGGCAGGCCCATCGACGGCTGCGCCTGCGGCTGCTTCGCCCGGCCCGTCCGACCCGGCTGCCCCGCCTACCGGACCATCCTGCACTCCGTCTGCCCCGTCCGGTCCGCCCGGCCCATCCGGTCCGGTTGCTCCACCGTCTCCGTCCGGTCCGCTTGCTCCATCCGGTCCGCCCGGCCCGGACTGCCCGAACAGCGCGCCCTGGGCCTCCAGGCCGAGATCCAGCTGACCGGCCTCCCCGTCAGGCGGTGTCCCGTTGCCGGCTGGTGCGGCTGCGTCATCTGAACCCGCGCCAGCACCCGGTTCCGGCTGCGGTTCGAGGATGTCGGCGGGGAGGTTTTGGGTTTCCTCGAGGATGATGCGGGCGTGCTGGAGGGCGATCTTTCCCTCGGATAATCTGGCCAGCGTCTGCGGAGCCTGAACACACAGGCGGGTGGATTCGCTGATGAGCTGCATCGCCGTCATGTGCGGGATGTTCAGGACCGTGGATGCCTCGGCTGCAGCCAAACTCATGGCCAGGGCGGGTTCTTCACGTCCGGAAGCCTCAGCGATATCCCTGGCAAAGAGCACTTCCAGCCGGGCGGCAACACGTGCCTGCTGGGCCTGCGCCCAGGAGATGAGCATGCCCAGACGCTCAAGCGCGGACACGGTTTCCTCATACCCCAGGGACTCCGAACCGCGGAGTGATAACTGCCCGGCGAAACCCTCAGGCAACGACTCGGACACATGGTCCTCAACCAAGGCAGGATCAGCGCAGAACACCGTCCCTGAGGGAGCTGTAAACGCAGGTTCCGAACGCGGCGAGGATGGGGATTCAGCCCCCGGCACACCACCCGGCGCACCCTTCATTTCCCGGTCAGCTGACCGGGAAAACGGGGGCACCGAGGAACGGTTCATACCCCTAACACTCTCAGCTGCCACCGACATTCCAGGGCCTAAATCAGCCCTTTTCCGGGACCTCAATTACCGGTCATTTACCTGCTTTTCAATCCCATGCGAAGCTCGTCTACGGGTCTTCGAAGGCAGCTGAGTCCTGCCCCCGATTCGCTGGGATTGGAGCGCCGCCGTCGGGCACCGCCCAATCGGCAGTTAGGCCATCAGATCGATGATGCCCTTGACCATGGCCGCACCGGCTCCGAGGAAGGCGATCACGATGACTGCGAAGCGGACGTGGTCGTCACGGATGTGTTTCTGCAGCCGCTCCCCCGCATAGATGCCGCCGATGATCATGACGCCAATCAGTACCCAGGCAACGACGCTGAACGGAGGCATCTGGCCCGGATCCATCGCAAGCTTTACGGCGAGCGTCACGGTGGCAATGGTGACGAAGAAGGGCTGAAGGGTTGCAGCGAACGGCCGCTGCGGCCACCGGGCCATCACGGCGTAGGCGCTGACTGCCGGACCGCCCACGCCCGCCACAGCGTTGGTCACTCCTGAAGCGAAACCGGCGATTGCCTTGGCAGGATTGCCCGTCACCACAACTGAATTGCGGGCCAGGACCAGCGAGGCACCGAGCGCCACCAGTACGATCGCACCCACGATCACAGCCATCGGCGCGGCCGGCAAATACACCGCGGCGATGGAGGCAGGAATACTGCCGATCACGGCGGGAACGGCCAGCCACCGATACATGCTCCAGTCCACGTCCTTCCAAACGCGGAACATGATCAGCAGCGAGGACACCAGCCCGCACACATTCACCATCAGCACGCCGGCATGGGCGCCGAGAATGATCACCAGGAACGGCGAAATCAGAAGTGCGAACCCAAGACCGGCGATTCGCTGGGCCAGCGCCCCAACAAAGATCGAAGCCAGCACAACAATTAGCAGTCCCGTAGTCACCCGAACACACTACGCTGGGGACATGGTTTCCCCCGATTCGGCACTCCGGACGGCTGACTGGCGCCGTCGCATATTCGACATATATGCCCAGGTACGGCAGGTCGCGGGGGCTGGTTCGCCGTCGTCGGCCCATGATCTTTGGCGCCGCGAACGCGACGCCCTGTTCGCCATGCACCCCGCGTCCCCGCTCAGCCAGGCGGCAAAACAGCGCTTCGCAGGCCTCGCCGTCGCACCCTATGATCCGGGCCTCCGTTTCGAGACGGGAATCGACGACGACGGCGCCGGCCAGCAGCTCGAAGTCCCCACGGGAACAGACGGAACGGTCTACTTCGAACGCCTCGGAACTGTGACGACGCCGATAGGCAGGCTCGCGCTGTGGCGCCTGGCCACTTACGGGGGCGGGCTTTTCCTGCCGCTGCGGGATGGACTGGCCGGCAAACCCCACGGAACGTACGGGGGTGGGCGCTACCTGCTGGACACGATCAAGGGTGCGCACCTCGGCGAAGGGACAGGCGATTCCCTGATTCTGGATTTTAACTTCCTTTACAACCCGTCGTGCGCCTACGACGAGCGCTGGGCCTGTCCCCTGCCGCGGCTGGATAACCGGGTGGCGGAACCGGTGCTCGCAGGGGAACTGTATGCCGAGTACTAGGTCCTGAGACCGGTATGCAGACATTCGTTCCCTATGAGGACTTCCGGCGCAGTGCCGACGTGCTCGACTCCCCTCGTCTGGGCAAACAGAGAGTTGAAACCCTGCAGATCCTGCGGGCGCTGGTCCTTCCCGACTACGGCTGGCGAAACCATCCGGCCACCCGGATGTGGATGGGGTACGTTCCCGCGCTGGTGGCCTACGGCCTGGCGATGACCGACGCGTGGACCGGGCGGGGATTTGCCGACACCGTGCGGGAGCAGCTGGTTGAGTTCGCGCCCGACGCCGACGGCGGTGAGGTACCGCTGCCCCCTTGGCTCGGCGAGGCGCAGGTTCACGAGAGCCACCGGTCGAACCTGCTTGCCAAAGATCCCGCGTTCTACGCGGACCTGTTCCCCGGCACTCCCCCGGATCTGCCCTACGTGTGGCCGGATCCCGAAAAGCTGATTCTGCCCGCCGAACCCGGAGGGGATTCGCTGTGGGTTGCACGCACTGTTCCCGGCGATGACGGACCGGTGATTGAACTGCCCATGCTGTCCGCGCGCGGTACGCCCGTGGCGGGGAAGAAGGCCCGCCAACTTGAGCGCTTCCTGGAGGAAATGAACGACGGAGATGAGGTCGCCTTGTTGGGGGCGGACCGGACTGTTTTGGACCTGGGAACCGTTGGGGAAGTATCCCTTACGAACGACGCTGCCCACCGGCCGGTCCAGGTTTCCGGGAGGGTACGTCGGTCCGATTTCACCTACCCGGCCCTGCTGCAGGATCCCCGGACGCTCTTTGCTGTGCCTCATCCGGGCCGCCTCCAGCCCGGGCATTAACCCGGCCATCCCGTTGGCTCAGCAGTATCAACGAACCACCCATCTCCCGTGTACGTCGCTTCGAGGATCATTTGGAACGGGTTGTCTGTCCCGGCTACGACTTTCACGGACTTCCCGGAGCTGTCGCGGTGGATGATCACCCTCTGCCGAACGGACATAACGGCTTGCCGCCGGTTCTCAGTGGTCAGCACGAATACCGTCTCCGGGTTCTCGTACTCCACCTGCCCGCCTTCCAGCCAGCCGCCGTCAGCGTATGCTCCTGGTCCTGTCTCGTAGACCCCGCGGCACACGCCGCATTCGGGCGTGGTCACTGCTTGAAGCGGCCCAATGTCGCCGGTTTGATAGGCGTAGTTAACCAATCCAAACCAGTGGTCCACGAATGCGAGAAGTCCATCTGCGGTTTCCTGTCTAGCCACTTCCGGCATGACGGGCAGCTCGAGGTTGACGGCTGGTCCCGCCCCGGAGGCCTGGCTGTAGGACGGAGACGGTGTGGGTGTCGGCGGTTCTGACGGTGCAGCGGCGGAAGAGGCCGTCTCCGGAGTTTCCGCGTCCGCAGTGTTCGCCGCCGGTTGGAAGCTGACCATTGAGCAGCCGGTCAGCAGGATCGTGAGCAGGCCGGCCACGAGGAGTCGGATCATGGTCCTTTTGGACCCTGGAGTGCTGTTTTGAGTCCGCTCTGCCTCCATGGCCGTCTCCTTTTAGTCCATCGGCTGTTGTGGACTGAGGCTACGGCGCGTTCTACGGGTGATTCGACTTATCCACAGGGAAAATTTCGGAAGATCAGCAGCCGACGCCTGCGGGGTTAACAAGACAGTTATCAGCAACGTTGCGGGACTCCGACCGCCAAACGCTCAGGACCTGGGACGGGGAGGCAACTTCGGCACGTCCGTCCATAGGAATCATCGGGCCGCCGTTGACGGAGTATTCGCCCGAAAAGAACGTCGTGATGCTTACCGGAACATCACCGGTCTGCGAATACATGTGGCTTGTGGATGTTTGTTCTCCCCAGCGTGCTTCCGGCAACGGTCCACCGGGCGTCGACACCGGCCCATAGCTTGTGCCGTCGCCGTAGTTGAACGTGTACTCCGTGGGCTCCACCTCGATGCGGATGGATTGGCCAAGGAGATCCATCTCGAAGATCTGGGGCTGTGCTTCCACGTAGACGTTTGTGTGGGCGCCGATAAGTGTGTGAGGGCTGGGTTGAAGGGTGATAGTGCCCGGAGCAATAGGTGCTTCCTGGAAGGCTCTCAGAATTTCGCCGCGCAAGCGTTCTTCGAACGCAGCCGGATCTTCTGAGTAGATGCAAGTTGGAGCCTGGGTGAAACGCGTCCAAGTCTCGGGTGCTACCGTCCTCAACCCTGAATACCACCACACCAAACGACCGTCAGGTCCCGCTGTGCACTGTCTGGTCTGCACCAAACAGGAGATATCTCCCGCGTCCTGATCATCAAAGCAGGCTGGTTCAAAACGATAACCAAGTGGATCATTCGGTAGGCCGATCGCTAGCTCAGTCCATACGCCGGTTCCAGCCTCGTGATGATAAGAGACATCGCCCCGGACACCCCCCTCGATGAATCCGCTGCCGCCACCGCCTGTTGGCGCCGCGAGCGCGCCCTGTGAGTAGAGGAGGCCAACGACACACGCGAGCAGAATCGTGACACCCGATGCATGGCTACTTCTTGGAAGCATGGATAGTCACCACGTCTATGGCACTCCAGCCGGAAGGACCGAATTCTGCTTCAATCATTTGGACTGACGGCAACTCATTTCCGGGCTCGATAGCCTGGACGCCCGCTGGGCCGTAGTACTCCAACGGTTCTTGAACCAGCTGGACTAGCACTTGCACGTAACCTTCGTCTGTGCGCGCAAAGCTGCTGTCCGCCCCTTGAACTTCGATGCCCGCTCCTGCCATCCAGTCGCTGTCTTGAAAACCAGACTGGACCACTTCATAGAAGCTCTGACAAGCAAAACAGTCAGGCCCGCTAACCGCTTTAACAGGCTCCACATCCCCCGTCTCGTAGCCGTAATTGATCAGCTCATACCAATACCGCGCAAAGGCAATAAGCCCCTCCTTGGACTCAACCTTCGCCTCCTCAGGCATCACAGGCAGCGGAACGTTCTCCGCAGGACCCTCAGCAGAGGCAGGCTTATACGTCGCAGATGGCGTAGGAGTCGGGGTGGGAGAAGCGCTCGGCGAGACAGAACTGCTGGGAGACTGCGCAGCGTCCGCATCAGGGTCATCAGCACCCGAACACGCAGACAGAGCCACGAGGGAACCCGCAAGAGCCAGAGAAACCGCAGCAAACCGGCGTCGAACACCAAGACTGGACATCAAAACCCCCGTGTTAGGCAAGGCAGCGTGCGGTAGATGCTACAGAAACTGCGGCAAAGCATACGTACTTATCCACAGCACGCCACAGCAAAAGTGCAGGAAGCCCAAAAAACTCAGTCTGAATTGCGCAAGGAAACCAGCATGCGCCTCACATCGCGGTACTCGTCAGAGTCCGCATACGCCGCTGCCTTCGCCAAATGGGAAGCAGAGTCCGTTCCCTCATCAGGCCGGACAACACCTGAAAACCGTCCGCCACTGGACTCGGTCAAAGTAAAGAAATCAAAGAGACCACAGGCAGCATCCTCGGCAGACGGAGGAGGCGTGCTAACCACCGAATAGGTCACCAGGGCCTCACCCGATGCAGGAGCCACTGAACGGTACACAAAACGCTGCGAAGTACCCTGCCCGGATTCGAGTTCCGGCATAGGCTGGGAGTCGTACTCCGTGTAGACCACAGGCTCCTGCATCCCCATGCAGACCTGGTCCGTAATAATCCCGGTGTCCAACCACGCAATGACGTCACCGCCGGCGTCGTGAACCCGAAGGGATACACCGCCGGAAGGATCGTTGGCCAAGGCAGCAACCTGCTCAACCTGCCAGTCAGAGCGGTATTCAAACTCCAAAGAGCTCTCCGAAACCTCATAGGAATACCAGGCTGGAGAGGCAGTCTGTGAAGGCTGCGGCGCAGCACACGAGGCCACGGCAAGGCCCGCCGTAACGGCGGCACACAACAGGGTGTTACGGTATCTCACATCGGCTCCCGGAGGTTTCCGCGTGCTAAGCATCAATGCTACGCAGCCCCGCCAGCGCCGCCCATAGCACCCCGCGGTTTCACAGCACCGGCCCGGCAGCAAAACCGGCAGGTGAGCACCAACGGTCCAGCTACCGTGCAGCGTCGCACGCTTCCCCTTTCCTGTCACATGCCTAAACGGCCCGACCCCTCGGAGGCTCCAATTACCGACATCACTGCAGAGCACGACGTCTACTTCGGCACACCGGAAGAAGGCGCAGAGGCTGAAGACCTCCAGACGGCATCCCTGGCCGTCGTTGAACGCGTTGAACACCGCGCCAACGTCAGCAAGATCAAGGGCAGGCTAACCCTGATGGACACCGGCCTGACACCGCACCAGGCAATGGTGGAAGACCTGCTGTTCGTTCGCCGGGTACTGGACGACGCCGGAATCGACTATCTGCTGGTTCGAGGCAACGACCAGCGGCCGGTGATAGCAATCGATCTGCGCCTTCGGGGAGACCTCCGCCGTGCCCTCGTCGAAGCCTGCAAAGATGAACCGTTCTACTCCCGCAGCGTGGACACCGAAAAGTCACGCACAGTGCTGGTGGCCGACGGCGAGCTCTCACCCCACGAGAAAACACGCATCATCCGCCTGTTCCGACCGCGCGGAACCAGCGGAACCAACCTCGTCTTCGGCGCCTCCGCTGGCGTCCAGGTTGAGCTGTGGGAACTGGGCGAGAAGGAGATCACCCTCCCGGTAGAGAACTCCCTGACCCGCCGCACCCTGCCTGCCTCCGAAGTGGTGCGCGGCAGCGTGGACAAGCACGGCCTGGTCTGGCCAACCATCGAGAACATGTTTGCCGACCACGCCACGGACATCAGGTTCGACGTCGACCTGGTCTTCTCCTGGGTGGATGGAAGCTCCCCGGAGTACCGGGCACGCCGCGCGGCCCTGATGCAGGACGCGGTCGTCGGTGAAGGCGATGACCATGAAGCCCGCTACCGGCAGATCAACGAACTGAAGTACGCCCTGCGCTCGGTGTATATGTTCGCGCCCTGGATTCGGCGCATCTTCATCGCCTCCGATTCGCCGCGCCCGGACTGGCTGGCAGAGCACCCGTCAGTTACGTTCGTCCCCGCAACCGAGCACTTCCGCGACCCGTCCGTGCTGCCCACCTTCAACTCGCAGGCAGTCGAATCGCAGCTGCAGCACATTCCCGGGCTCTCCGAACACTTCCTGTATTCGAACGACGACATGTTCTTTGGCCGCCCCGTGGGCCCGGACCTGTTCTTCTCCCCCGGCGGAATCACCAAGTTCATCGAAGCCAGCACCCGCATCGGCCTCGGAGCGAACGACCCCGAACGCAGCGGCTTCGAAAACGCCGCGCGCGTGAACCGCCGGCTGCTCTGGGAACGTTTCGGCCGGATCACCACCCGGCACCTCGAACACACGGCCGCACCGCTGCGCAAAAGCGTCCTAGTGGAAATGGAAGCGGTCTTCCCCGACGAATTCGCGGCCACGGCAGCCAGCAAGTTCCGGGCGAAGGACAACATCTCCGTCACCAACTCGCTCTACCACTACTACGCGCTGCTCACCGGCCGTGCCGTCACGCAGGAAACCGCCAAGGTGAAGTACGTGGACACCACCTCCTACCGCGGGCTGAAGGATATGGACCGGCTGCTGGCCAAGCGGAACAAGGACCTCTTCTGCCTCAACGACGGGTCTTTCCCCGAAGTCTCCACCGAAGAACGGACCAACCGGGTTACGGACTTCCTGGAAAAGTACTTCCCCATCAAGGCGCCCTGGGAAAACTAGGGCACAGAGTAGGACGGCGGCACCCGGGTTTCCGAGCGAAACCCCGGGTGCCGCCGTCGTACGTCCAGGCGCAGCGCGCCCCACACCAGTGTCAGGCCAGGAACCCCCGCAGCAGCCTCTCAGTCCCTTCGAGGTGGGCAGCGGCCGCTGCTTCGGCGGCATCCGCATCTCCGCGCAGCACCGCGTCAACCAGCTCGCGGTGCTGGGCCTGGGAATGGTCCAGGTTGGCCTGCAGCAGCGGAATCCGGTCCAGCAGGTCGCTCGCCTGCGCACGGACCTCGGCAACGGCAGCCACCAGCCGGGCAGATCCGGACAGTTCGGCAACGGCAATGTGGAACCGGGCATCCTTGGGCCGGAACGTGTCCGTGGCAGCGCGGTCCACTTCCTCAAGGGCGGCCAGCAGATGTCCCCGTGCTGCAGGCGTCAGCGTAGCTTCGGCCGCCAGCCGGGCCGCAGCTGACTCCACCACCCTGCGGAACAGCAGTACGTCCTCCAAATCCGAAACGTTCCCCGTGCCGGCCGGATCAGATGGCCCTGGAAGGACTTCCGCAGCGAAGGTTCCCCCATACCGTCCGCGGCGCGACTCCAAATATCCCGCAGCCTGCAGCTCCGCGAGCGCCTCACGCAACGTTGCCCGGGACACGCCCAGCTGGGAGGCCAGCTCCCTCTCCGGCGGAAGCCTGGACCCGGCAGCGTAAATCCCGAGTTTAAGGTTTTCCAGCACCCGCTCCACGGTTTCCTCGAACGCATTGCCTCGGCGCACCGGCCGCACCGGCAGCGCCCCGGAGTCGAAGTGCGGCATATCCATGCGGGAAGTATAAGCCTCCAAAGCCCTCAAATCAGGCCAATAAAAAATGTTGTCAGCCTCTTGACGTGAGGCCATCAAAAACCGCAGACTCTTCTCCAACATTCATGGACTGAAATCAGTCCATTACGCCATATGTATCTGCGCCTCGCTACACCGCTTTGCTCCACATGGATTGTTCCTGCACCGTCCAATTCCAGCGCACGAGGAAAACCGAGGAACCAGCATGGCTAAATCCCGGGTCGACTACACGAAAGTCGGCGCTAACTACATGAGCCAGCGCCAGCTCAAGCGGGGCGCCGCAGGCTGGATCCTGCTTGCCGGCCTCGGCGTCGCCTACGTCATCTCCGGAGACTTCTCCGGCTGGAACCTCGGACTGGCCCAGGGCGGCTGGGGCGGACTGCTCATCGCCTTTGTCCTCATGGGAATCATGTACACCTGCATGGTCTTCGGACTGGCCGAACTCTCCTCCACACTGCCCACCGCCGGCGCAGGCTACGGTTTCGCCCGCCGGGCGCTGGGGCCCCTGGGCGGGTTCGCCACCGGCATGGCCGTGCTGATCGAGTACGCCGTGGCACCTGCGGCCATCGCCACGTTCATCGGCGGCTACATAGAAGCGCTGGGACTCTTCGGCCTAACCAACTCCTGGCCGGTCTACCTGGTCACCTACGCCATCTTCATTGGCATCCACCTGCGCGGAGTCGGCGAGGCGCTCAAGCTGATGTTCGTCATCACCGCCATCGCCGTCCTGGCGCTGGTCGCCACCGTGGTGGGCCTGGTTCCGAAGTTCGACGCCGCCAATCTCTTCGACATTGTCCCGGCTGATGCCGCGGGAGCGAGTTCCTTCCTCCCGATGGGCATCGCCGGTGTGCTGGCAGCGCTGGTCTACGGCATCTGGTTCTTCCTTGCCATCGAGGGCGTCCCGCTGGCCGCCGAGGAAACCTCCGACCCCAAGCGGGACATGCCCCGCGGCATCATCGCGGCCATGGCCATCCTGCTGGTCTTCGGCGCGCTGATGCTTGTGCTCGTCCCGGGAGCCGCCGGCGCAGAAGCCATGAGCACCTCGGACAATCCCCTGCCTGAAGCCCTGCGCATCGCCTACGGCGGCAACACGTTCCTGGCCGACTTCGTGAACTACGCCGGGCTCGCCGGACTCGTGGCCAGCTTCTTCTCCATCATGTACGCCTACTCCCGGCAGCTCTTCGCCCTCTCCCGTGCCGGCTACCTGCCGCGCTGGATGTCCCTGACCACACGCTGGCGCACCCCGTACATGGCGCTGATCGTGCCGGGCACTATCGGCTTCCTGCTCGCGGCGCTTACCGGCGACGGCGGTCTGCTGATCAACATCGCCGTGTTCGGCGCAACGGTGTCCTACGTACTGCTGAACCTCTCCCACATAGTGCTCCGCCGGCGCGAACCCGACCTGCCGCGCGGTTACCGCACCCCGGGCGGGGCGGTGACCACCGGCGTCGCGCTGGTCCTCGCCGTGGTGGCAGTGGTGGCGACGTTCGTGGTGGATGTGCTGGCAGCCTCCATCACCGCGGGAATTTTTGTGGCCGCACTGGCCTACTTCTGGTTCTATAGCCGCCATCACCTGGTAGCCAGCGCACCGGAGGAGGAATTCGCGCAGATCAGCGAGGCCGAATCGGAAATCCGTTAGGACACGACCGTGGGAAGTGGACAGAGCATGAAGCAGCCAGAACGCAAGCTACCGCCCAACGGGCTGGATCTCGAGGAACTGCGGGAACGTACCGCCGCCGGCAGCATCGACACGGTAATCGTTGCCATCACCGACCACCTGGGCAGGCTGCAGGGCAAACGCTGCGGCGCCAAGTCCTTCCTGGAAGACGTTTACCCGCACGGGGCGGAGGGCTGCAATTACCTGCTCGCCGTGGACGTGGACATGAACACCATTGAGGGCTACGAGTCCTCTTCCTGGGAGGGCGGCTACGGAGACCTGGTGATGCGCCCGGACATGGAAACGCTGCGCATGGTGCCGTGGCTGCCCGGCACGGCCATAGTCCAGTGCGACGTCCTGCACACCGACGGTACTCCCCTGGCGCCCTCTCCCCGGCAGATCCTGCGCCGGCAGCTCGAGCGCCTGGAAGAGCTGGGCTACCGGGCCTACATCGGCACCGAGCTTGAGTTCATCCTCTTCGATGACAGTTACTCCTCCGCCTGGGACCGCGAGTACACCGGAATGCAGGCAGCCAGCCGGTACAACGTGGACTATTCGCTGCTGGCCACCTCCCGGCTGGAACCTGTGCTGCGCGCTATCCGCACCGGCATGGAAGGCGCCGGCATGGTGGTCGAATCCTCCAAGGGTGAATGCAACTACGGGCAGCAGGAAGTCACCTTCCGCTTCGACGAAGCCATGCGCACCTGCGACAACCACGCCTTCTACAAGACCGGTGCCAAGGAAATCGCAGACCAGCAGGGCAAGAGCGTTACCTTTATGGCCAAGTTCAATGAACGTGAGGGCAACTCCTGCCACATCCACTTCAGTCTCCGGGACCTCGACGGTGAGCCCGTGTTCCCGGGCGACAGCGAACACGGCTTCAGCCCGGTCATGGAACACTTCCTGGCCGGCCAGCTGGCAGCGCTGAAGGAACTGACCTATTTCCTGGCGCCCAACGTGAACTCCTACAAGCGTTTCGTGGAAGGCAGCTTCGCACCCACCGCCATCGCCTGGGGCCTGGACAACCGCAGCTGTGCGCTGCGGGTTGTTGGCCACGGCGCGGGGATGCGGAGTGAAAACCGGGTGGGCGGCGGGGACCTGAACCCGTACCTGGCCACGGCAGCCCTGGTAGCAGCAGCCATCCACGGCCTTGAAAACCGGCTCCCGCTGGAACCGGTCACGGCCGGGAACGCCTACACCACCGGAGCGGACCGGCTGCCGACGACGCTGCGCGCAGCCCGGGACCTGCTGGCCGGCAGCGAGCTGGCCCGCAAGGCCTTCGGCGACGACGTCGTTACCCACTATGTGCACGCGGCCGACGTCGAGCTGGCCGCCTTCGAATCCGCGGTCACCGACTGGGAGCGCAAGCGTGGCTTCGAGCGGCTCTGAAGACCTGTCCCCCGGCAGCACGGCGCGGCCGCTGATTGGCATCACCACCTACTACCAGGAAGCGGCCTGGGGAGTTTGGAAAGGACCCGCAGCGCTGATCCCCGGCACGTACGTGGAGGCGGTGGCTGCCGCGGGCGGAGTTCCGGTGCTCCTGCCGCCGGTGGCAACCGGAGTGCACGTCCTGGACCGGCTCGACGGGCTCATCACTGCGGGAGGCACGGATGTGGACCCGGCGGAGTACGGGCATGAGCGGCACCGGCTCACTGTTAGCCAGCCGCAGCGGGACACCCATGACCTGGCACTGACCCGGGCTGCCCTTGAACGGGACCTGCCGCTGCTGGCGATCTGCAGGGGCGCCCAGGTCCTGAACGTGGCACTGGGCGGCACACTGATCCAGCACCTGCCCGATGTTCGCCCGGAAGCCAACTACCAGCCCTCCCCCGGCGTCTTCGGGGAGGTTGGCTTCACGACCACCCCGGGCAGCCTGATCGCTTCCCTGCTCGGCCCGCAGGCCAGCGCCCCGTGCTACCACCACCAGGGCATCGCGGAACTGGGTCACGGCCTGGTTGTCACGGCCGTGGCACCGGAAGGCACCATCGAGGCCGTGGAGCT
This sequence comes from Arthrobacter gandavensis, assembly GCF_039528575.1. NCBI lineage: Bacteria > Bacillati > Actinomycetota > Actinomycetes > Micrococcales > Micrococcaceae > Arthrobacter > Arthrobacter gandavensis. Next base: position 188,559 of record NZ_BAAALV010000004.1, on the reverse strand, counting down.
GCCCGACGCCGGCAAGTGGGTTCTGGGGGTGCAGTTCCATCCCGAACAGAACCCCGAAGACCTGCGGTTGTTCCGCGGCTTCATCGCTGCAGCCGCAGCACACACTTCAGCACCCCAAGGAGCGCAACGGTGAGCACGCCCATCCTGAACCCCGCCACCGAGGAGATCATCACCACCGTGGCCCCGCTGGACCTGGCTGCCGCGGATGCCGCCATCGAGGCCGCTGCACGAGCCTTCGAGAGCTGGCGGAACACCGGCCCCTCAGACCGGGCCCGGCTCCTGCGGAGGTTCGCGGCCGCCGTGGACGCGGACCTCGGGAACCTCGCGGCCCTGGAAGTGGCCAATGCGGGGCACACCCTGGGTAACGCGCGCTGGGAAGCGGGCAACGTGCGGGATGTCCTGAACTACTACGCCGGAGCTCCGGAGCGGCACACCGGCGCGCAGATTCCGGTGGACGGCGGCATCGACGTGACGTTTCACGAGCCGCTGGGCGTAGTGGGCGTGATCGTGCCCTGGAACTTTCCCATGCCCATTGCCGGATGGGGATTCGCCCCGGCGCTGGCTGCCGGGAACACCGTGGTGCTCAAACCTGCTGAACTGACCCCGCTGACCGCCCTGCGCCTGGCGGAGCTTGCGCTGGAGGCAGGCATCCCCGAGGGCGTCTTCTCGGTTCTGCCGGGCAAGGGATCGGTGATCGGCGAGCGTTTCGTCACCCATCCGGCCGTCCGCAAAGTCGTGTTCACCGGATCCACCGAGGTGGGCAAGGGCATCATGGCCGGCTGCTCCGCTCAGCTGAAGCGGGTAACCCTTGAACTGGGCGGCAAGAGTGCCAACATCATCTTCGACGACGCCGATCTGGAACAGGCCGCCGCGGCAACGCCCGGCGGCGCTTTCGACAACGCCGGCCAGGACTGCTGCGCGCGCTCCCGGATCCTGGTCCAGTCCGGAGTGTACGAGCGTTTCCTGGAACTGCTCGAACCGCATGTCACCGGCCTGCGCGTGGCCGACCCGCGGCAGCCGGACTCAGCCATGGGGCCGCTGATTTCATCCGTGCAGCGCGAACGGGTGGCCGGCTACGTAGCGGCAGGCGATGTCCTTATCCAGGGCACGGCGCCGGACGGCCCGGGTTTTTGGTTCCCGCCCACCGTCCTGGCACCGGCACCGGGCAGTCCCGCCCTTCGCGAAGAGATCTTCGGCCCGGTGACCGCGGTCATCCCCTTCACCGATGAGGAAGACGCCGTCCGCATTGCCAATGACTCCGATTACGGTCTCTCCGGTTCCATCTGGACCCGGGACCTGGGGCGCGCCCTGCGGACGTCCCGCGGAGTCGAAGCCGGGAACCTCTCGGTGAACTCGCATTCCTCGGTGCGGTACTGGACGCCGTTCGGCGGCTTCAAGCACTCAGGGCTCGGCCGGGAACTGGGCCCGGATGCCCTGGACGCGTTCACGGAAACCAAGAACGTCTTCATTGCCACCGGCCGGTAACGGCCCCAAGGAGGGAAACACCATGTCAGATCAGGTCTCACCGGCGCAGCTCCCCCCGTCTCCGCTGCGCAGGCTCGAGGGCCGCAGCGCCGTCATTACCGGAGGGGGCAGCGGGATTGGGCTCGCCACCGCCCGCCGGCTGGCAGCGGAAGGCGCCCACGTCGTCGTCGGGGACGTGGATCCCGTGGCCGGCAAGGCAGCGGCCCACGAAGTGGGCGGCATCTACGTGCCGGTGGACGTCACCAGCGAGGAAGAGGTCCGGCGGCTCTACGAGGTGACTCAGGAAACCTACGGGCGCGTGGACATTGCCTTCAACAACGCCGGCATTTCACCCCCGGAGGACGCCTCCATCCTGGAAACGGGCATCGATGCCTGGCGGCGGGTACAGGAGGTCAACCTGACCTCCGTGTACTACTGCTGCAAGTACGCGCTGCCGCATATGCTGGCCGCCGGCAAGGGATCCATTATCAACACCGCCTCCTTCGTGGCGGTGATGGGGGCTGCGACCTCGCAGATTTCCTATAGCGCGTCCAAAGGCGGGGTGCTGGCCATGAGCCGGGAACTCGGTGTCGAGTTCGCCCGGCAGGGGGTGCGCGTCAATGCCCTGTGCCCCGGACCGGTGAACACTCCCCTGCTGCAGGAACTCTTCGCCAAGGACCCGGAACGGGCCGCGCGCCGTCTGGTGCACATTCCGCTGGGCCGGTTCGCCGAGCCGGAGGAACTCGCCGGCGCCGTGGCGTTCCTGGCCAGCGATGACTCCTCCTTCATCACGGCGTCGACCTTTATGGTCGACGGCGGCATCTCGGGTGCCTACGTCACGCCGGCTTAACCTCCGCCCAGGAAAGCGAACCAGGACAGCGTAAAGCGGCGGCAGGTTGGACCCGCCGCCGCTTTACCGTGTTGCGGTACCGCTTTGGTCCCTAGCTTATTCCATGGGTTACTCCGCTGGGCTAGCGGGTAACCACTACGTGCTCGTTGGGCACGCAGTGGGTCATGGTCAGGCCCTCCACATTCCGCGGGCCGTTGCTGCCAAGGTTCTTGACCCGGTCCTGCTCCTCTTCGGTGAGGGCCTGTGTGGGCAGCGGGCCGAGGTCCTTAATCTCAGCCAGCCCGATGCCCAGGCCCTCGCCAACGCGCGCGCCCAGTTCGTCGTCGCACATGTAGAAGTGCCACAGCATCCGCTCCTGCACCGGACGCGCAGCCTCGGAGATGTTGTCGACGAAGTTCTTCACCAGGTCGTCCTTCTCCCACTGTTCCATGAGCTGGTACCGCTGGCCGGCCTGCATATAGTCGTTGGTCCGCTCGATGCGGGCGCGGGTCAGGCGTCCCTCGAGCTCCGGCCCAACCGCCGAGGGACCCTGTTTCGGTGCCTCCTGCACACCGCCGGTGATGCTCGGTTCGTAGTTCACGTGCGGGTTCTGTCCCGGTGCGAGGTCGGTACCGTAGGACATCTGCCCGCCGCGCTGGTTCGTGGCCACCTTGGCATTCTTCGGGGAGTTCACCGGCAGCTGCAGGTAGTTCGGGCCCACCCGGTAACGCTGGGTATCCGAGTAGCTGAACGTGCGTCCCACCAGCATCTTGTCATCGGAGAATTCCAGGCCGTCCACCAGCACACCCGTGCCGAAGGAGATCTGCTCGTTCTCGTTGTGGTGGTCGGACACGTTCCGGTTCAGCGTCATGGTGCCCACAAGCTGCGGCACAAAGACCTCTTCGGGCCAGGTCTTGGTGTCATCGAGCGGATCGAAGTCCAGTTCAGGATGGTCATTGTCATCCATCAGCTGCACGTACAGGTCCCACTGCGGGTAGTCGCCGCGCTCAATGGCCTCGTAGAGGTCCTTCGACGCGTGGCCGAGGTCGCCCGCCTGGATGTTCGCGGCATCTTCTTCGGTCAGGGACTTCACGCCCTGCCTGGGCTGCCAGTGGTACTTCACCAGCTTCGACTCGCCGTCGGCGTTGACCCAGCGGTAGGTGTTCACGCCGAAGCCCTGCATATGCCGGTAATCCGCCGGGATGCCGCGCGGGCTGAACAGGTTTACCAGCATGTGCATTGACTCAGGCGTCTGGGACATAAAGTCGAAGATCCGGGCAGGTTCCTGGCGGAAGGTGACAGGGTCCGGCTTCAGGGAGTGGATCACGTCCGGGAACTTGATCGCATCACGGATGAAGAAGACACCGAGGTTGTTGCCCACCATGTCCCAGTTGCCGTCTTCGGTGTAGAACTTCACCGCAAACCCGCGGGGATCCCGTGCTGCCTCGGAAGAGTCGCGGCCGCCGATCACCGTGGAGAAGCGGATGGCGACGTCGGTCTTCTTGCCCGGCTCCGAGAAGAGCTTGGCGCGTGTGTACCTGGAAATGGGTTCGTCTCCCCATTTGCCCGTCGCCTCGAACTCGCCGTAGGCCACAAACCCGCGGGCGTGGACCACCCGCTCGGGGATCCGCTCCCGGTCAAAGTGGCTGATTTTCTCGAGGAACTGGTAGTTCTCCAGGGTGGCCGGACCGCGCGAACCAACTGTGCGGGTGTTCTGGTTATCCGTTACCGGATGGCCCTGCCGGGTGGTCAGGTGCTCCTGGGGCGAATACTGGTTGTCGTCCGTCATCATGCTCTCTCTCAGTCGAGGTCGTGCCGATTAGGTCAGTAAGCTTACCGTTTCCACTTTTGTGAGTAAGGCCGCGGCAGTCAACCCGGGTCAGGAGCGGTGGCTGGCGGCTGGCGGTCCGGCTTGGCAGACTGGAGGCATGACTACTGATGAACGGCCCGCAGTTGTTGAGCTGACGGAAGAAGAAGCCTGGAAGTATGTCGAAAAGACCTTCCACGGGCGGATTGCAGTCAGTGTGGGCAACGAGCCCGATATCTTTCCCATCAACTACTACGCCCACGACGGCGTCCTGCTGTTCCGCACGGCCCCCGGCACAAAGCTGGCCGGCCTGACCATCAACTCTCACGTGGCGTTCGAGACAGACGGCATCATGAGCGACGAAGCCTGGTCCGTCATCATCAAGGGAACCTGCCGTGAGCTGGAGCGCAGCGCGGAAATCGAAGCAGCGGACAAACTTCCGCTGAAGCCCTGGGTGCGCACCCCCAAGTACCGCTACGTGGAGCTCACCCCGGATTCGGTCAGCGGACGGTTCTTCAACCTCGGACCGGAACCGGACCCCGACGAGCTCTAACGAGATGACAGAAACTGCTCTTTTGAAGCCTGAAACGGGCAGTTTCTGCTATCTCGATGGTGGCTATGCGTTGCTGAGCGTCCGGGCGTCCAGGATCCGCCGTCCCGCGGCTTCCAGCCGGCGGCGGGTCTCTGTTTCATCCACCCGTTCGCCCACGGTGCTGCTTTCCTCCAGCGGCACCACGGAGTGGACCACCGAGTCCTCGTACACGTGGATCATGTTGAAGCCCTGGCCGGCGTCCTGGCCCCGGGTTCCCGGAGTTGCCAGGTCCTGGGTGTAACAGGTGGCCGACGCCACCGAGACCGGAATCCCGGCGAAGGTGGTGAAGGTGGAATAGTGCAGGTGCCCGGCGATGACCGCACGGACATCGGATCCTTCCAGGGCTGCCGCAAGGTCGCGCTGGTGGCGCAGCTCCACCAGGACCGTCAGGTCCTGGACGCTGGGAACAGGCGGATGGTGCAGGGCAAGGATCGTACCCTCCGGCGCAGGAGTCCGCAGGACGGACCGCAGCCAGGAAAGCTGGGAGTCGCTGAGTTCTCCGTGGTGGTATCCCGGCACCGTCGAATCCAGTGTCACGATCCGCAGGCCGTTGACCTCATACACGCGGTCCATGGGTGCCATGTCCGGCGCTTCGTCCAGCAGCCGCTCTTTGAAGTGCTCCCGTTTGTCATGGTTGCCCATGACCCAGATGACCTTGGCCCCCATGTGCTCCGCGGCCGGCTCAACGATCGAACGCAGTTCGTCATAGGCTTCCGGTTCGCCTTTGTCCGTCAAGTCGCCGGTAAAGACGATGGCTTCGGGTTTGCGCTCGGCCTCCGCCAGCCGTTCGAAGAGGGATATCAGCTTGGCCCGGCTGTCCACCGCTCCGTACAACGGATCCGGTCCGGCCAGAAGGTGGGTGTCGCTCAGGTGAAGGATGAAATGTCGCGGCCGTGGGTGCTCGGCCGGGAGGTAATCCATTGGTGACCTTCTTGTGTCGATGACGGGTTTCCCAGTACCTCTTTAATAAAAGCAGAAATCCCGCCTGCGGGGGCAGTTTGCGTCGGCATGTTGATCCCCCGCACCGAATGTCCGCCTCCCGGCCATGAACCGTTAGCCCATGTCCGGAACGCATGCGGATTCTTCCGTCCGCTTACCCCGCGGCCCCTTCCGCCCGTTGGGGTGCGGCCGTAGGCTCGTGCGTGGAAACTGCCCACTGGAGTTAGGACCCACCATGAAAATCAGCCACATCCCGCTGCGGCTCACCACCGGCGCCTACATCCTGAACTCGGGCCTGAACAAGCGCAGCCTGGACGAAGAGTCCGCCGCCGGGCTGCAGCACCTGGCCGGCAATGCCTTTCCGCAGGTGCTGGACCTGGAACCGGCGCGCTTCGGCAAACTGCTCTGCGCTGCCGAAATCACCGTCGGCCTGACCTTGCTGACCCCGTTCGTTCCCAGCCGCCTCGCGGGACTGGTGCTCGGCGCCTTCTCCGGCGGCATGATGCGCATGTACCTCAAGACCCCGGAGTTCACTGAGGACGACGGAATCCGTCCCAACGCTGCCGGCACCCCCTTCGCCAAGGACATCTGGATGCTGGGAATCGCCGCGGCCCTGGTCCTGGACACCAAGAGCAAAACCAAGACGAAGACCAAGATCGTGAAGGTGCCCACGCCGGTGAAGGCGACCGCAGCGGCGGCAGCGGTGAAGGCGGCGAAAGACCTCAAGGAGTCAAAGGGGTCCAAAGAGTCCAAGGACGCGAAGTCCACGAAAGACTGAAGCCGGGACGCCGGAGAAACAATGGTGCCCTCCGCGGAGGGCACCATCGGGTGCAGCCATTAGGGGACCAGCACGATTCTGATCGGGTTTCCTTCCTTGGCGTCCAGGGACTTAACGGCCTGCTCCGCGTCAGCGAGCGGCAGCCGTGCACTGATGGAGCCGGCAAAGTCCAGGCGTCCCAGGCGCGTCAGCGAGACGAGCTGCGGTACGTGATGCGCTTCGGAACCGTAGTGTCCCAGGACCTGCTTGCGGGCGAAGGAGAATCCGGTGCTGTCACCGATGGTCACAGGCTTTCCGCTGAGGCCCACCAGCACAAGCCTGCCGCGCAGGCCCAGGGAAGCCAGGGCCTGGCTGCGGACGGCGTCGACGCCGGCGAAGTCCAGTGCGGCGTCGAGCCCCCGGCCGGCCGTGGCAGCTTTTATGGCCTCGGCGAAGTCCTCGGCCAACGGGTCCAGGGCCACGTCTGCTCCCAGCTCCAGGGCCCGTGCACGTGCTTCGGGGATTGGATCAACAGCAACGATGGGCGCTGCCCCGACCATCCTCAGGAGCTGAACACCATGTGCACCCAGGCCTCCGATCCCCCAAACCCCTACGGCCTCACCGGCACGCACCTGCGCGGTGGAGGCAATGGCGGCCCACGGTGTGGAAACGGCGTCGGGAATGATGGAGGCCTGGTCAAACGGGATGTCCTCGCCCAGCGGCACGCAGACACCGGCGGGGACGACGAGGTATTCGGCCCACCCGCCGTCGTAGTCCACACCCATGGTGAGTGTCACGCCGTTGTACTCATAGCCTGCCTGGACCACCACGCGGTCCCCCGGGGCCAGAGCGGAAACACCGGGACCCGGCTGGTCGATGGTTCCGGCAACTTCGTGGCCGAGCGTGACTTCGCTGCCCTTGAGGAACTTGGGGCGCAGCAGCCCCTGGATCAGGTGGACATCGGAGAGGCAGACCCCTGCGGCTTCCACCTTCACCCGGACGAATCCCGGACCGGGGTCCGGAACCGGGACTTCCTTGAGTGCAAAAGCGCCGGTCTCAACATTCAGCCGGCCGGCGATCATGGTGCGGGACGTATCTTCGGACATTGCTTACCACCTCGACACTGAGAAGTGCGGTACGCAGCTGCGCACCGCACTTCCCAGTATTCTCCCGTCCGGCTGCCATTCAAAAACCGGCGCAGAGGGACTATCAGGCGCTAAGAATCACCTTCAGCGCATTGGTTTCCGCGGCACGCGAGAACGTGTCGTACGCGGTCATCACGTCATTGAGCGGATACCGGTGGCTGATGAATTCCTCGGCCGGAAGCTTCCCCTCAGCCATGAGCTTCAGCAGCATGGACAGGGTGTCCGTGTTAACCAGGCCCATGCTGATGTCGATGTTCTCAATCCACAGGCGGTCCAGTTCCAGGCTGACCGGTTTGCCGTGCACACCCACGTTCGCCACGTTTCCGCCTGGGCGGACAATCTCCGTGCACATTTCGAAGGTCCGCGGAATGCCGACGGCTTCCACGGCGACGTCCACGCCCCAGCCGTCCGTCTGGGACATGATCTGCTCTTTCCAGTCTGAGTCCCCCGAGTTGACCCCGTGGGTGGCGCCGAAACGCCGGGCCTGGTCCACCCGGTTCTGGTCCAGGTCCACCGCGATGATCTTGGCCGCCCCGTACAGGCCCGCTGTGGCGATTACCGCCAGGCCAACAGGCCCCGCACCGATGACCGCGACGACGTCGCCCGGCTTGGTCCTGCCGTACTGCACGCCCATCTCGAATCCGGTCGGGAAGATGTCGCTCAGCAGCACGCCGTGCTCCGCAGACACACCATCCGGCAGGATGTACATCGAGGTGTCCGCGTACGGTACCCGAACGTACTCGGCCTGCGTGCCGTCAATGAGGTGGCCGAAGATCCAGCCGATCCCTGACTGGCCCTCCGATCCGGTGCAGTGCGAATACAGCCCGTCCTTGCAGAAACTGCAGGAGCCGTCCGCGGAAACGCAGGACAGGATGACTTTGTCCCCCTGCTTGAAGTTCGTGACGCCGGAACCCGTCTCGGTAACGGTTCCCACCCCTTCGTGCCCGAGGATGCGTCCCGGCGTCACAGCAGGGACGTCGCCCTTCAGGATGTGCAGGTCCGTGCCGCAGATGGTTGTGGTATCGATCTTGACGATCACGTCGCGCGGGTCCTGGATCGTGGGATCCGGGACGTCCTTCCAGGCTTTCTGTCCGGGGCCTTCGTAAACGAGTGCTTTCATGGTGTCCTCGTTCTGCTGGGGTCCGACCACTGGCAGGCGCGTACGCCTGTTCGGGAGACTTCCCTGTTCAGGCCCGGGATCCCGGGCCCACCGTCGGACGCTGGTTAAAGCCTAGGCTCGCTGTGCGGCAGGGGGAAGGCGCCGGGCCCTACTCGCCGGCTACATACAGCCATCGGCCTGCCTCGCGCACGAAGGTGCTGCGTTCACGCTGGACGCCGGCGGCGCCATCCTGCCGGTAATGGGCTTCAAAGGTCACGGTGCCGGTGGAGTCCAGCGGGGAGCCGGCAACACTGGAGACGATGTCCAGGCGCCGCCAGTTCATCTCCGGGTCAAGGTCCAGGTGCGCAGGCCGGGAACTGGGGTGCCAGGTGCGGACAAGGTAATCCGTGTCCCCCGTGACAAAAGCCGTGTAGCGCGAACGCATCAAAGCCTCCGCGGTGGGTGCTGGCGAGGTGCCTGCGTGGAAGCGCCGGCAGCAGTGCTGGTACGTGTCACCGCTCAGGCACGGGCAGCGGTCAGTCTCGGATAACGCCGGAAAACTCATCTGTCCAGTATGCGAGAAGAAAGCGGTCCACACCTAACACCGCCGTGTGTACGATTCCCTGCGCCAGGGCCTACGGAGGGCTTCCCGTGCTGGTCCCGCCGACGTGCCCGGGCACCGGCTGCCGGTTCACCGAGTCATCAGCTCCGACTCTGCCGGCCGCCAGTACGACGGCGACGGTCAGGACGGTCATCGCCAGGACGGCGAGCAGCGCACGTCCCGCCAGCACCGCCCGTCCCGGCTGCAGCGGGAGGGCCGCTGCAGGTGCGAGGGCTGCCCTCGCACCGTTCCTCCGCCCGCTGCGGGATGCCTTGCGGGATTCGGTGCGGGATTCGGTGCCCGCCGGCGTTCCCGTGTGGGCGATCCGCCCGATGGAGGGCGGGGTGGGAGGTGCAGCCGGTGTGTGGATGTCAGGATGGTTTGCTTCATCTCCGGCAAGGTAGGCCGCCGCGGCCCGTTCCATCGCAGGGGTGCGGGCATCAGCAACGCTGGTACCGGAGGTCCCGGCCGGTTCGGCCGTGTCCGTCCCTGGAACCTGGAGATCATCCGCGGCGCCGTCGGCCGTTGTTTCGCCGGTGGGTGGCTCACTGTCCGGCCGGGCCTCATGTGCCCGGACCGCGGAGGCAGCAGGCACAGCCGGAGCCGCCCACCGGTAGTCCAGCAGCGCCGCCGAGACCTCTGCCGCGGTCGGTCGGGAATCGGGGTCGCGCGCCGTCATTCCCGTGAGCAGCGAAACCCACTGCGGTCCCAGTGAAGAGGGGACCTCTGGATCCCGGCTCAGCCTCGAGACGGCTGCTTCCAGGGGGGTGCCGCCAAACTCGATCCTCCCGGTCAGGCATTCGAGCAGCACCAAGCCCAGGGAGTAGATGTCGGAGGCTCCTGAAGCAGACCGGCCGGACGCCTGCTCGGGGCTGAGGTAATTGGCGGTGCCGAGCGTGGCTCCGGTCGCGGTGTACCTGGCGCCGTCGATCATCCGGGCGATGCCGAAGTCAGTGAGCTTGGCGCGGGGTGCCGTGCCCGCGATGGCCGGGGGCAGGAGGATGTTGGCCGGCTTCACATCCCGGTGGATCACTCCCCGGGTGTGGATATAGGCCAGGGCGCCGGCGAGTTCCGCTCCCACGTAGGCGACGTTGGACGCAGGCACAGGAGCGTCACGCAGCCGCTTGCGAAGGTCCGGACCATCCACCAGTTCCATGACCAGGAACGCCCGCGGCTCGCCGTCCGGGCCGTCGTCCCGCCCGGCGTCGTCCTTGCCCGCGTCATACAGGGTGACCAGCCCGGGGTGGGAGAGGGATGCCAGAAGCCGCATTTCGGTTTCCTGCCGCCCGACGTCGTCGGGATCAACAGCACTGGCCCGGAAGAGCTTCACGGCTATGTCGCGGCCGAGCGCTTCATCCAGTCCTCGATAGACGGTGGCCATGCCACCGTGGCCAATTGGTTCGATGAGTCGGTATCGGCCCGCAATCAGACGATTCAGGCCACCCGCTGCGCTGATTTCCATGCTGCAACCTTCTCTCGCCATTACAGCGTAACGGAGGGTTCTCAGCGCGTACCTGGGGTCTGGCTACATATTTTCGAACTGCGTTTTTCCCTCGTAGATGCCGGACCAATACGCTAAACTGCCCTGCCGCGCTGGTGCGCGGTAGGGCAGTTCCAGGGTGCTTCGATCCCGCTCTCCGGAACCGGCGGCGGAGCCGGCCCGGGACCTTGGACTACTCCCCGCCGAATACCGGCGCGAGAGCCTTCCAGGCCTGCTGCAGGCCGAGAATGATGAACAGCAGGGCCGTGATGCCCAGCGCGATGTTGGTGTGCAGGCGGTTGGCCCATTCCTTGGGAATGCGCTTGCCGTTGAGCAGTCCCAGCAGGGTGACTGCCAGGAACGGCATGAACAGGGAGCCAAGCACGCCGTAAGCCAGGATCAGGCCGATGGGCTGGCCCAGTGCGAACAGGATCATGGGCGGGAAGGTCAGCCACAGGACGTAGAACTTGAAGTATTTGCCGCCCACGCGGGTATCCGGGTGGCCGGATTCCTTGCCGCGCATGTTGCCCCAGAAATCGGCGAACATCAGGGAAACGCCGTTCCAGACGCCGATGATGGAGGAGAAGGACGCAGCCCAGAAGCCAACGAGGAAGCCGGTGCCAACAAAGTCGCCGTATTCGAGCTTCAGCACGTCGTAGAGGTCCAGGAGGCCCTTGTCTCCGGCGCTCAGGGTGATGCCCGCGGTGCGGACAACCTCAGCACCCACAATGAGCATGGCGATGACGAAGATGCCGGTCATGACGTACGCCATCGAGTTGTCGATGCGCATGACCTTCATCCACTTGGGCGTGTACCAGCCCTTTTCACGCAGCCAGTAGCCGTAGGCGGCGAGGGTGATGGTGCCGCCGACGCCGCCGGCCAGCGCGAGGGTGTAGACCACTCCGCCTTCGGGGATCATCGGGACCAGGCCCTTGAACATTTCCGGAATGTTGGGGGTGGCGATGATGGCCAGGCCCACCACGGTGACGAACATCAGGCCTACGAGGACCGCGGTGATCTTCTCGAAGGTGGCGTACTTGCCGAACCACACCATCACGAACCCGGCCAGGCCCATGAAGATGGCCCAGGCCCAGAGCGGCAGGAACGGGAAGACTGCTGCCAGCGGAAGGGCGGCGGAAGACATGGCCGTGGCTCCGTAGACGAAGCCCCAGATCATGATGTACGGACCGAAGTACCAAGTGGTCCACCGGCCCAGGGAGCGCCAGCCTTCGAAGATGGTCTTGCCGGTGGCGAGCGTGAAGCGGCCCGCGCCTTCAACCAGGATGATCTTCAGGATGACGCCGAGGATGACCGCCCAGAGCAGTCCGTAGCCATACCGGGAACCGGCCACCAGGGTGGCGACCATGTCCGCCGCGCCGACGCCCGTGGCCGCGACCACGAGTCCGGGGCCAACAATTTTCCATTTGGCAGCTTTGCCGCCGTCATCGTCAATCCGTTCCGAATGCGGTACCGCATCCGATCGGGGAGTGTTTTCAGCCATCGGCCAGGAATTCCTAACTTGCGAGTGTCCGCGGCGCCAAGAGAGCACGCGGCAGTGTGCCCGGCCTCACCCGGGACAATGAATTCTCTCACAAGGGGTTGTGCTCAGCCGAATTTCCTGAATGGACTGACCGCATGCGCACCACAGGCCACAAAAGCCTCAGGTTCCGGGGTCACCACCGTGAGATTGCGGGCAATGGCCGTTGCGGCAAGCCAGTTTGTGAGGCCGCCGCGGACGTCCTCCGGCGCCGGCGGCGGCAGGGTTCGCCACAGCAGGGCGACCTCGTGGTCAACCGGGAGGATGTTCTCGGCAAAACGGGAAGACAACTCCCAAAGCCAACCCGGCGTGGTTGATTCAAGCTCCCCCACGGTCAGCGCGGAGACAAAGACGCGCAGATGGCTTCGGCTGCGGAGGAACTCGACGACGGCGCGGTCCGGGGACCCGCTGCGCACCTCCGCCACGACGGGGGTATCCAGGAGCAGGCCCGAGGGACCGCTCATGCCGCGGCGGACGGGTCGCCCAGCAGGAAGTCCACGAAGGCTTGCCTGACGCTGACCAGGGACTCATAGTCCTGGAGACTGACGGCATTCAGGAGACCGTGAACAGGAGGAGAGGATGCTGAATTATCCATGGGTGCGGCGCCGGGCGCCGGTCCTTTCGGCGTGCTCTTGCCTGGCACCGGTTGCCCCGGAGGGCGAGTGCAGGCCGCTTCTTCATCCGAACCACCCAACGAGCGTGGGGTTGGTATGCGGCCAAGTCGGAGCTTGGCGGCCGCAGTTCTTGAAGCTGTTAGGAGTATAGACAGAAGCCCGCAGATTTTGTGTGCTGCGTTACGCGCGCCGGGCGCTCCCAAGGCTGAAACGTGCGGGGTGTCAGCCCGAACAGGTCCGTGAAGCCGGGGCGGCACCCATTCCGTGGAGGGATCCCCGCACCGTTCCCTAGGCGTCCCCTAAACACAGACAGGCATCCCTTAACACGCCTTAAACACACAGATGCAGGACGGAAACCGTCCTGCATCTGTGTCCAGCTGGCCCGTGAAAGGGCCGGAAGTCTTTGGTTAGACAGCCTGGATGTTTACCGCCTGGGGGCCCTTGGGTCCCTGTTCGGTATCGAAGCTAACCTTCTGGTTCTCTTCGAGGGAGCGGTAGCCGCTCGCGTTGATGGCGGAGTAGTGGGCGAAAACATCGGCGCTGCCGTCATCGGGCTCGATGAAGCCGAAGCCCTTTTCGGAGTTGAACCATTTCACGGTGCCTGTTGCCATTTTTAATCATCCTTCTGAGGCGAAACATCCCCGACCGTCGAGGAGTTTCCAGCTGAAGTGTCCCATGCAGCGTTGGACAAAAAAAGCGGCTGTCCCTGGATTCGGGGTTCGCCGCTTCAAGTTCAAACGCTCAACACAACAACTGCGTGCCAGTATACACAGAGGTAACGGTCAGGTCACGGGGTTTCAGGGTCCCCGTAGGCTGGTTGGATGGACTCCCCCATCGATCACTACCTGCAGCGAATCCACACCGAGATAGCGGACCTGAAGGACGGTAAACCGTACAGCTCGATCCCAGCGATGGCGAACGTCGACCCGGACAATTTCGGGATCGTCCTGGCCACCGCGGACGGATATGTCTACGAGATTGGGGATACCCGCGAAGAGTTCAGCATCCAGTCAATCTCCAAACCGTTCACCTACGGCCTTGCGCTGGCGGACCGCGGCATGGACGACGTCGACGCGAAGGTTGACGTGGAACCCTCCGGTGATTCCTTCAATGAGATTTCGCTGGCCGAGGGCACCGGACGCCCGGCAAATGCAATGATCAATGCGGGCGCCCTGACTGCTACGTCCCTGGTGCGCGGGTCGGGCGGCAATTCGAGGTTCAAGCGGATACTTAATACCTATTCCGCATTCGCAGGCCGCCAGCTCTCCGTTAGCGAACGGATCTACCAGTCTGAGCTGAAGTCCGGTCACCGCAACCATGCGCTGGCTTACCTGCTGCGCAGTTTCGACATTATTGAATCGGACCCCACCCCGGTGATTGAGGACTATTTCCGGCAGTGTTCGGTAATGGTCAACACACTGGACCTCGCCATGATGGCTGCAACGCTGGCCAACAGCGGCAGGCACCCCCTGACCAATGAGCAGGTCCTGGATATTGCGCCGGTGGAACGGGTGCTCTCAGTCATGGCTACCTGCGGAATGTACGACGACGCCGGCGCCTGGATGAGCAGCGTCGGCATGCCGGCGAAGTCCGGCGTGGCAGGCGGCACCATCGCCGTGCTGCCCGGACAGATCGGGCTGGCCGTGTACTCCCCGCCGCTGGATGCCCATGGAAGCAGCGTGCGCGGAGTCGCCGTCGCCCAGCGCCTTTCCAGTGACCTTGAACTGCACTTTGTGCGGGCCGGGCGGACCGGCCGCTCCGCGCTTCGCGGGTCCTACGACATCGGAACAACTCCATCCGGCATCCGCCGCAGCGAGGAAGCTGCCGCCGTGCTGCGCGCCAACGTGGCCCGCGCCCGGATCCTGGAGCTGAACGGTGACCTGCTGTTTGCCGGCGCCGAGGCCATGGTGCGCGAACTCGCATCCCTGGATGACGACGTCGAACTGGTGGTCCTGGACCTTCGCAGCGTCGATGAGGTGTCCGGGGTGGCGATGCGCATGTTCGCGGAGGCTGCCCACATGCTCACCCAGGCCGGGCGCAGCCTCGCGGTCGTGGACGCGGACGGCGCGGTGGCAGAGAGCCTGATGGAGGACGGGCACGACATCCAGTCCTTCGCCACCCGCTCGGCTGCCGTGGAATGGTGTGAGGAAGAGCTGCTGGAACGCCATGCCGCCGGGCTGGTCCAGCCTGCACGGATCCTTCCGGCTGACTCCCCCGCACTCGCTCCCATGGGCGAGGAACCGGCGAAGGACGTGGCCGCGCGGATGGAAAAGCTCACCTATGACGACGGCGAGGTGATCCGCCGGATCGGCCAGCGCTTCAGCGGCGTGTACTTCATTGCCTCCGGGCACGTGCAGACCCTGATGCCCGGACCTGACGGGCACCGGGTGAAACTGAACCGGCTCGGTGCCGGCATGACGTTCGGCGAGATGGCCCTGGGCGAGGACAGGCGGCAGGAAACCACGGTCAAGGCCGACGGCGCCGTGGAGGTCTGGCGTCTTCCGGCAGAGGAGATCGCGCATCTGGAAGAAAATGAGCCGCACCTGGCCATGCAGTTCTGGCGCGCACTGACACAGGACGCGTACACCCGGGTGGAGCAGTACCTGCGGGAGACCGCAGTGCGGGTACAGGACTAGCTCCCCTGCCCAACCGCCGAAAACCCATCGAGAGGCCAGTTACGGCTCGTTTGAACGCTCAAACCAGCCGTAACTGCCCTCTCGGCGAAGAAGTGTGGCGGGGTTAAAACAAGAAGAGCAGGACGGTTGCCCGTCCTGCTCTTCTTTTTAGATGCCTGCCTTAGCGGCGGCGTCTAGGCTTCTGGAATTAGAGGCCCTGAATGTTCGTAGCCTGCGGACCCTTGGGGCCCTGCTCGGTGTCGAAGGAGACCTTCTGGTTCTCTTCGAGGGACTTGTAGCCGCTGGAGTTGATAGCGGAGTAGTGAGCGAAGACGTCGGCGCTGCCGTCGTCCGGCTCAATGAAGCCGAAGCCCTTTTCGGAGTTGAACCACTTCACGGTACCTGTAGCCATTTTAATATTCCTTCTGGATTGAAACACTTCCCGACTTTCGGGAGGTTTCAGTCGCGGTGTTCCTTTACCGCTTTTACAGAAAAGCGGCTAGCCCGTTTGGGTTTCGCCGCTTGAAATACAAAATGCGCAACACAACAACTGAGAAAGACTCTACACGGGATCCCGCCAAACGCCTAATCGTGCTCCCGGGCGGACCCGGCCGGGCGTCCTGTTAGGGGCCCTGATGCCCGTCCCGCTGCGGCAGAAGCAGTTCACGGGGGATCCTGTCCCTGTCAGCCACGCGCCGCAGCAGCTCGCGTTCCACCGGCACCCCCCTGCGCATGACGCTCACGTCTCCGGTGGGCTCAAGCAGCACTATCGAGACCTCGGAGAAACTGCGGATCCCGGCTTGGCGCAGTTTGAAATAGAGCTCGTCGTTTTGGATTCGGGCCTTTTTAAGGTTGTCCGCGAGGATTTCGTCCCCTGCCATCAGCAGTACCGGTTTGCTGCTCAGGTACACGCCGCGTTTGGTGCGGCGGAGGTACTCCTCCAGCCGCATCATGGTGAACAGGGTGATGAGTCCAACGATCCCGCCGGCAAGGGTGGGTGTGTAGCCGAGGATGACCCGGCCCACTACTCCGCCCAGGGCAATGACGATCGCCTTGTCCAGGGTGGACCAGCTGGCGAGCGCCCGCTGGCCGAAGCCCCTGATCAGTAGGAAGAACGCGGCATAGATGCCGATGGCCGAGACGACTACCCACAAGGCTTCGATCGGCGTTATGCCAAGGCTGTACCACGGATCATTCGACACGGCAGGGTCTCCTCCGGCAGTGAACGGTTCCCCGGTACCTCAGGCAGGCAGCTTTCTCAGATGGTAGTCCCCCGGCTTACCTGCTGGGACCCGCTAGGCAAAGACCGAGGCACCGGTGTGCCGGCGCAGCAGCTCCCGCTGCTCGGCCGAGACGCGCTGCAGTGCGCCGGTGGCACCATCCACAAATGCCAGGGTGGTCTCAGCCTTGATGCATGGCTTGTTCGTCACCGGATCCGACACTAAGTAGGAAATCGCCAGACTGGCTCCCTTGACGGAGCTGAACCAGATGTCGACGTCGGCCGGAACGTTCCGGTATTCAAGCGGGGCGAGGTACTTGACCCTGTGCTCCGAGACAAGGGACTGCGTATTGGGCGCAACCGTGTTGAAAAGTGGAACCGGAGGTTCGGTTCCCGGTGCGCCGGTGCCTCCGGGCGGGCCAAACGCCAGGATCCTGGCTTCTTCCAGCATCCGGATGACTTCAACATTGTTGATGTGGCCGTAGGCGTCCATGTCGGACCAGCGCATGGGCACTCGAACCCGGATGACGTGGGCGGATGTTTCCATGCCTAGATTCTGGCACAGCGCGGCCGGTGCGCCCGCCGTCGTGCTCCGCGCACCGCTCACCCGGCGCTCCGCTATCGAGATAGCAGAAACTGCCCGTTTCAGACGTCAAACGAGCAGTTTCTGCTATCTCGCGGGGGGAGGTGGAGCCGGGTTAGGCGGGGATGAGCTCCGCAGCCTCGGCCAGCAGGGTGAATGAACGCAGGCGCTGTTCGAGGGTGGGAGCATGCGTGGCCACGATGAGCTCATCGGCCTGGGCATGCTCGGTGAACCAGTCCAGGTAGGAACGGACCTCAGCGGGAGTTCCAACGCCGGAGTAGTGGCCCATCATCTTGATGTGCTGGCCGGCCGGGGAATCAAGCACCAGGTCAGCTTCCTCATCCGTGTACGTGCGGTCCTTGCCAAGCAGCTGGGTGACCCGCCGCCGCTGGGACTGCTTGAAGATTGCTTCCGCCTCTTCGGTAGTGGGCGCGGCAAGGGCGTTGACCCCCGCAATCACGTACGGCTCGGCAAGCTGCTCGGAGGGCTGGAACTCACGCCGGTAGAGCGCGACGGCGTCCTGCAGTGCCTGCGGAGCGAAGTGGGAGGCGAAGGAGTACGGCAGGCCCAGCGCGGCGGCGAGGCGGGCTCCGAACAGGGACGAGCCGAGGATGTACAGCGGCACATTGGTGCCCTTGCCCGGGATGGCATCGATGCCCGGAATCAGGCTGTTGCCGGTCAGGTAGCCCTGCAGCTCCTGGACGTCGCGGGGGAAACTGTCCGCTGACATGGGATCGCGCCGCAGGGCGCGCATGGTCTTCTGGTCGCTACCCGGAGCCCGCCCCAAGCCCAGGTCAATCCGTCCCGGATACAGGGACTCCAAGGTTCCGAACTGCTCGGCAATGGTCAGCGGAGCGTGGTTGGGCAGCATGATTCCGCCGGCACCGAGCCGGATGGTGGAGGTGTTCGCGCCGATGAAGGAGATCAGCACGCTCGTCGCGGAGGAAGCGATGGTGGGCATGTTGTGGTGCTCGGCGTACCAGACGCGGCGGTACCCCAGCTTTTCCGCATGCCGGGCCAGGGCCAGGCTCTCCTGGAAGGATTCGGCTGCAGTCCCGCCCTCTTCAATGGAGGCGAAGTCGAGGATGGAAAGCGGGTACGTCATGGGACAGCTGGCCTTTCGTTGCACTTGGTTGGGCTTAGCAGTACAACCGAGGGACCCCCGCGGTTATTTCAGGACCGCCGCGCCAGGAATTCCGCCAGCCGGGAAAAGGACGAGTTCCAGCCCGTTTCGTGGCTGTCCCTTTCCTTCGTGTTCGGGAAGGGCCCCTGCGCGAAGGACATCTGCGTGCCGCCGTCGCGCGCTTCCAGGTCAACGGTGATCAGCGTGGTGTTGCTGGCCGCTGTCCCGTCCGGCTGTTCCCATTGCTGGGTCATCGACAGGTGTTCGGGCGGATCAAGCCGTTCCAGGGTGCCGCCCCACCACAGTTCGTCCCCCGTGATGGTGTTCACCATGCAGGCCTGGTAGCGGCCGCCTTCCCGGCTGTCCATGCTCACCCGGTCCTCCGGGACGATGAAACCCTCCGGGCCCCACCAATCGGTGACGTGTGCCAGGTCCGTCCAGGCGTTGTACACCGCCTCGGGCTGTGCCCGGAAGTCGCGGACCATCTGCAGGTAAATCCCGCGCCTGGCTGGTTGTCCTGGCTGTTCTGGCTGGGTCATGGCTGGTCCTTTCCCGGGCAGTACCGCCGTCTGGGGCTTCTTCCAGTCTGCCGTTTCCACCGTGCCCCGGGGTACGCCGACGGGCAGTTTTAACCGGGCCGGGGGTACGTTGGTGCCCAGGAACAGGAGGGAGCACCCATGGCACAGCTGCGCATCGGAACGTCCGGGTGGACCTACAGTGACTGGCGCCATGAGCTGTATCCCTCCGGGGTACCGGCCGCCAAGTGGCTGGAGTACTACGCCGGGCAGTTCGACACCGTGGAGTTCAACGGCAGTTTCTACCGCTGGCCACGGGAGGAGGCGTTTGCCCGCTACCGGGACCGGCTGCCGGAGGGTTTCGAGTTCTCCGTCAAAGCACCTCGGGGGCTCACGCATGCCCGCAAGCTGCGCGATCCGGAGGTCTGGATTGGACGGATTAGCCGCTGCTGGGAGGAGCTGGGTTCCCGGGCCGGCGTGCTGCTGCTCCAGCTGCCGCCGGACTTTGAACGCGACGACGCCCGGCTCGGTGACGTGCTCACCGATCTTCCGGAGTCCATCCGCGTGAGCGTTGAATTCCGGCACGAGACCTGGAACGACCCGGAGGTCTATGCCCTGCTGGCCCGGCACAACGCAGCCTACTGCGTGATGAGCGGCGCACAGCTGCCCTGCATTCTGGAAGCCACCGCGGACTTTGTCTACGTGCGCCTGCACGGGCCGGACCAGCACACCCTCTACGCCGGGTCGTACCCGGAGCCGGACCTGCAGTGGTGGGCGGAGCGACTCCGAGAATGGCAGGCCGGCGGGCGGGATGTCTATGCCTATTTCAACAACGACGGCGGCGGCGCAGCGGTGCATAACGCCCGCCGGCTCAGGGAGCTGCTGGCTTGAGGGACGTCAGGACAAAGGAAGAGGCACCGCGGCGTTCACCGCGGTGCCTCTTCGATTGCAGCTGACGGTTCCCTAGCGGGCCGCCAGCATCTTGGCCCGGCGGTGTGCCAGGACCTGTCCGCCGATCACGACGAGGAGCGAAATGATGAACATGGCCGAGCCGATGACGTTGGCCTGCGCCGGGATGCCCCTGGTCGCGGCCACGTAAATGAACTTCGGGAACGTGTCCAGGTTGCCGGAGTTGAAGTTGGTGATGATGAAGTCATCGAAGCTCATCGCGAAGGCCAGCAGCGCTGCCGCCACGATGCCCGGCAGCAGCAGCGGGAAAGTAACCCGCCAGAACGCCTGGATGGGCGAGGCGTAGAGATCCCCGGCGGCTTCCTCCAGCTTCGGGTCAAGGCTCGCCACGCGCGCCTTGACAGTCACCACCACGAAAGAGATGCAGAAGATGGAGTGGGCAATGATGACGGTGCCCATGCCAAGCTCAGCGCCGATGTTCAGGAACTGCGCCAGCAGCGAGGCTCCCAGCACCACTTCGGGAGTAGCCAGCGGCAGGAAGATCAGCATGTTCGCCGTCGCATTGAACTTGAAGCGGTAACGGACAAGCCCGACGGCGATCGCGGTGCCCAGCGCCGTCGAAATCAGCGTTGCCGCCAGCCCTACCTGCAGGCTGTTGCCCAGGGCCTCGCAGACGCCCGGGGCGCCGCAGGGGTTCTTCCAGTTATCCAGGGTGAAGCCGCGCCAGGAAAGGTTGGTGCGTCCGGCGTCGTTGAAGGAGAACGCGAAAACGTAAACGATCGGAACCAGGAGGAAAAGGAAGGCCAGTCCCCCGAACACCGGCACAAGCCAGCGGCCTAGTTTTTGTTTCATGTTTGGTTCCTTACATCAGTTCTTTGGTGCCGAAACGCCGGACGTACAGGATCACCAGGAACAGGATCGCCAGCATCAGCAGGAAGGAGAGCGCTGACGCGCCCGGGTAGTCAACCACCCGGAAGAACCGGGAGTCGATGACCTGGCCGATCATGGTGGTGTTCTGGTTGTTGCCCAGCAGTGCCGCGTTCACGTAGTCGCCGGTGGCGGGGATGAAGGTCAGCAGCGTCCCGGCCATGACGCCCGGAAGCGAAAGCGGGAAGGTGATCTTGCGGAAGGTGGTGAAACCGTTCGCGTACAGGTCCCCGCCGGCCTCGATCAGCCGGGTGTCCAGGCGTTCCAGGTTGGCGTAGATAGGCAGGGTCATAAAGGGCAGGAAGTTGTACGTCAGGCCACAGATCACGGCGAAGGCCGTGGCAGTGAGCCGTCCGTCGTCCGGCAGCAGCGACACCGCCCGCAGTACCGAAACCACCGGGCCTTCATCTGCCAGGATCTGCTTCCAGGCCTGGGTGCGCAGGATAAAGCTGGTGAAGAACGGC
This sequence comes from Arthrobacter gandavensis, assembly GCF_039528575.1. Taxonomy (NCBI): domain Bacteria; kingdom Bacillati; phylum Actinomycetota; class Actinomycetes; order Micrococcales; family Micrococcaceae; genus Arthrobacter; species Arthrobacter gandavensis. The sequence goes on along the minus strand of NZ_BAAALV010000004.1, from coordinate 167,340 downwards.
GCGATGATGAGCACCAGCAGGATGCCCTTGAGCAGCTTGCGGTCACGCAGCCGCACGGCCACCAGGTAGGCCATGGGATAGCCGATCGCCAGCGCGGCGACCGTGGCGATCAGTGCGAACCCGAACGAGCGGAGGACCGCCGGCCAGTAGTTCTGCAGCACCACCACGTAGTTGCCGAACTCAAGGGCTGGAACGAACTGTCCGACGTCCGCACCCTCAGGCTTGATGTAGAGGGACGTGGCCAGCAGGGACAGCACCGGCATGGCAAAGAAGAGCAGCAGGAAGATGAAGCCGGGCAGGATGAGCAGGTAGCCGATCCGCCCGCGCCGCTTGCTTGCTTCCTCCTCCGCAGCGCTGGGTCCGGCACCGGTGGCCTTCCCCGCGGTGAGGAGCGCCATTAGAGGCCTTCCTCTCCGGCGCCGGCCTCCCGGTCCTCGCTTCCGCTGAGGCCAAAGGCGTGTTCCGGATCCCAGGCCAGGCGCACCCGGTCGCCGTCGTTGAACAGGGCTCCGCCGTGGTTCTGGGTGAAGACACCAACCGTGCCGATCCCCTCGGCGTCGACCAGGTACTCGGTGCTGGCGCCGGTGAAGGAGGCGTCAAGGACGACGCCGCGGATCGAGGCGGGCGCGGCAGCAGCCGTGTCCGCTTCCATCCGCAGTTTCTCCGGGCGGATGCCCACCAGGATCTTGCCGGCGTGGTCCGTGGCGCGGGCCTTGAGCAGGGTCAGGGAGTTGCCCGCGACGTCGATCTGCAGGTACTCCCCCGCGTCACCCGTGACCGTGGCCGGCATGAGGTTGGACTTGCCCAGGAAGTTCGCGACAAAAGCGGTTCGCGGAAGTTCGTACAGTTCCTGCGGCGGGCCCATCTGCTCAATCCGGCCGTGGTTCATGACGGCCACGGTGTCCGCCATGGTCATGGCTTCTTCCTGGTCGTGGGTGACGTGCACGAAGGTCAGGCCGACTTCGGTCTGGATCTTCTTCAGTTCCACCTGCATCTGGCGGCGCAGCTTCATGTCCAGCGCACCAAGGGGCTCATCCAGGAGCAGCACGGCGGGCCGGTTCACGACGGCGCGGGCAAGCGCAACGCGCTGCTGCTGGCCGCCGGAAAGCTGGGCCGGACGGCGGGCTGCCAGGTGTGCCAGTTCCACCAGTTCCAGCGCAGTCTTGGCCTGGGCCTCGGCGTCGCGGACCTTGCGGCGCTTCAACCCAAAGGCAACGTTGTCCAGCACGCTCATGTGCGGGAACAGTGCGTAGTTCTGGAACACGGTGTTGACCGGACGCTGGTACGGACTGGTCCCGGTGATGTCCTTGGCCCCGATGGAGATGGTGCCGGCCGTGGGCTGTTCCAGGCCGGCAATCATCCGCAGCGTGGTGGTCTTGCCGCAGCCCGAGGGGCCAAGCAGCGCGAAGAAGGATCCGGAGGGGATGACCAGGTCCAGGTTGTCCACTGCGGTGAATTCGGTGAAGCGCTTGGTAACGCCGGAGAGGACGAGGTCCGCCCCCGTGCCCGTTGCCGCTTCCGGTCCGCGGGAAAGCTCTGTGGTGCTCATGGTGCCTAGTTTCCGATCGCGGTCTGGAAGCGGTCGCTGAAATCGGTCTCTTCGTCCGGGGTCAGGGTCCGCACGACGTGGGCGTTCGCGAGGAATTCGTCCGTGGGGAAGATGAGCGGGTTCTCGACGAGCTCGGGATCAATGGCTTCCATGGCTTCCCGCGCACCCTCGACGGGGCAGACGTAGTTCACGTAGGCCGCAACCGTTGCTGCGTTTACCGGGTCGTAGTAGTAGTCCATCAGCTTCTCGGCATTGGTCTTGTGGGTCGCACCGATGGGAACCAGGAGGTTGTCCGACCACAGCGTTCCGCCGGCTTCCGGCATGGCGAACTCCCACTTGTCGCCCTCTTCGAAGTTCAGCTGCGTGATGTCGCCGGACCAGCCGATGACGGCGAGGGCGTCACCGGAGATGAGGTCTTCCTTGTAGGAGTTGCCCTTGACCTGGCGAATCTGTCCGTCGGCGATCTGTTTGGACAGGACGTCCAGCGCGTTCTCGAACTCGTCTTCGCCCCACTTGCCGGTGATGTCCACGCCCTGGTCCAGCATGAGCAGCCCCATGGTGTCCCGCATTTCGTCCAGGACTTCGACGCGGCCCTTGAGCTCGGGCTGCCAGAGGTCGGAAACGGACTTGAGCCCCTGGGGGAATGCCTCCTTGTTCCAGGCGATCCCGGCAAACCCGGTCTGCCAGGTCAGGGAGTGCTTGCGTCCCGGATCGAAGTCCACGTTCTTCAGGGATTCCAGCAGGTTCTTGGAATTCGGGATGTTCGCCAGGTCCAGTTCCTGGGTGTAGCCCAGGCGGATGAGCCGTGCTGCCATCCAGTCAGTGAGGGTAACGATGTCCTGGCCGATGTCCTGTCCGGCTGAGAGCTGGCCCTGGACCTTGCCGAAGTAGGTGTCGTTGCCGTCGACGTCCTCGGAGTAGTTCGCCTTGATGCCGGTGGCCTCGGAGAAGGCTTCCAGCGACGGGTAGGTGCGGGTTGAGTCGTCGTAGTCCAGGTACAGGGTCCAGTTGGCCCAGTTCACGATCTTGTCAGTGTCCGAGACATCGGTTGCGGGGCTCGGCTTCGAGGATGCACCGCCGCCGGTTCCTCCGCCGGTGCCGCAGGCGGCGAGCATGCCGGCAAGCGAAAGGCCTCCGGCTCCCATCAGAAGCTTCCGCCGGGAGAGTTGGGCGTTGACGATACTCCGTAGCATCGGATCGTTCACGGGGCGCTTCGACATAGGAACTCCTTGCTGGCACAACTGCACTGCGGACGGGTGTTGATGATTGATAGTGCCAGACCGAAATCCGCGGAGACAAGGTTTTCGTTGTAAAAGTTTTGTTACGCGACGGTTTCCAAATGAATATCCCTAAGATCAGTACGCTTTCAGTTCTCTAAACTCTTGATTTCGCATGAAATAAAAGATTCAATTGCTAACACTCAGGCAGTCTGAGCTATCGATTCCGTACCTGGAGGTGGCGCAAACCATGGAATCCGCGCCTGGAAACCATTCCGTCGACGACATCTCCAAAGCGATCATTGAACAGCTGCAGGAGGATGGACGCCGCTCCTACGCCGCGATCGGAAAGGCCGTTGGCCTCTCCGAAGCGGCTGTGCGGCAGCGCGTCCAGAAACTGACTGACAGCGGCGTCGTCCAAATCGTGGCAGTAACCGATCCCCTGCAGCTGGGCTTCGCCCGGCAGGCGATGCTGGGCATCCGGGTCCACGATGACGTCCTTGCAGTAGCCGACCGGATCTCAGCCATAGACCAGGTGGACTACTGCGTCATAACTGCCGGCTCGTACGACCTGCTGGCCGAAGTGGTGTGTGAAAACGACCAGGACCTGATGCTGCTGGTCAACCGGTTCCGCAGCATTCCCGGCGTTTCAAGCACCGAGACCTTTATGTATCTCTCCCTGCGCAAGCAGGCCTACAACTGGGGCACCAGATGACCGAAACAACTGTCCAGCCTTCAACTTCTTCGTCAACAACGCCGCGCGGAACGGACCGCCAGCAGGCGGCACGGGACCATCTGTGGATGCACATGGCCCGCCACTCGGGACCGGTTTCCGGCGGGAATGTTCCGATTATTACGCGCGGCAAAGGCCATCACATCTATGACGACCGCGGACACGAACTGATTGACGGCCTGGCAGGGCTGTTCACGGTCCAGGTCGGCCACGGCAGGGAAGAACTGGCTGAGGCTGCGGCCCGCCAGATGCGCGAGCTGAGCTTCATGCCGCTGTGGTCCTACGCGCACCCGCCGGCCATCGACCTGGCCGAACGCCTGGCAGCCGGAGCGCCCGGCGACCTGAACCGGGTCTTCTTCACCACCGGCGGCGGCGACTCCGTAGAGTCCGCCTGGAAGCTGGCGAAGCAGTACTTCAAGCTCACCGGCAAGCCCACCAAGCACAAGGTGATCTCCCGCGCCGTCGCGTACCACGGCACGCCGCAGGGAGCCCTGTCCATCACCGGCATCCCGGACATGAAGTCCGCGTTCGAGCCGCTGGTACCGGGAGCCTTCCGTGTTCCGAACACCAACCAGTACCGCGCACCCGCGGGCCTGGAGGATCCTGAGGCATTCGGCCGCTGGGCAGCGGACCGCATTGGCGAGGCCATTGAGTTCGAAGGACCGGATACGGTTGCCGCCGTCTTCCTGGAGCCGGTGCAGAACTCCGGCGGCTGCTTCCCGCCGCCCCCCGGCTACTTCAAGCGGGTGCGCGAGATCTGCGACCAGTACGACGTCCTGCTGGTGTCCGACGAGACCATCTGCGCCTTCGGCCGCGTCGGCTCCATGTTCGCTTCGACCGACTTCGACTACGTGCCGGACATCATCACCTGCGCCAAGGGCATCACCAGCGGCTACGCTCCCCTGGGCGCGATGATCGCCTCGGACCGCCTGTTTGAGCCGTTCGCCAAGGGCGACACCACGTTCTACCACGGCTACACCTTCGGCGGGCACCCGGTCTCCGCCGCCGTCGCCATGGCCAACCTGGACATCTTCGACGCCGAGGACCTCAACAACCGGGTGAAGACGAACGCCCCTGCCTTCCGCGCCACACTGGAGAAGCTGAAGGACCTGCCGATCGTGGGCGATGTCCGCGGCGAGGGCTACTTCTACGGAATCGAACTGGTGAAGGACAAGGCCACCAAGGAGACCTTCTCCGACGAGGAATCGGAGCGTCTGCTGCGCGGCTACATTTCCACTGCGCTCTACGATGCGGGCCTGTACTGCCGTGCCGACGACCGCGGAGACCCCGTCATCCAGCTCGCGCCGCCGCTGACGATCGGGCAGCCCGAGTTCGACCAGATTGAGTCCATCCTGCGGTCCGTTCTTACGGAAGGCCTGAACCACCTCTAATGAGCATCTCCACAGCCCCGGTAAACGGCAATGTTTCCTTCTGGTACGCGGAAACCGGCCTTCCGGATCCGCGTCCCGCCCTGGACGGGAACCGCGAGGCGGACGTCGCCGTCGTGGGTGCCGGTTACACGGGGCTGTGGACCGCTTATTACCTGAAGAAGGCCCGCCCGGACCTGTCCGTTGTGGTGCTCGAATCCCGCTTCGCGGGGTTCGGCGCCTCCGGGCGGAACGGGGGCTGGCTCACCAACTCGATTACCGGCGGCCGCAGCCAGTACGTTAAGTCCCACGGCCGCGCCGTCGTGGGGCGGTTCCAGGAACTGCTCAATGAAACCGTGGACGAAGTCATTGCGGCTGCCGCTGCCGAGGGCATCGACGCCGCGGTGGCCCAGGGCGGGGAATTGAACGTTGCCCGCAATGAGGCCCAGCTGGGCCGCCTGCGGGCTTGGGCACAAGACGAAGCCGCCTGGCCGGAGGCAGGAACCCGCCTGCTCGACGCCGCCGAAACAGCTGAGCGGATCCAGGTTGCCGGCGCGCTGGGCAGCATCCACCACCCGCACTGTGCCCGCATCCACCCCGCACGGCTGGTGCGCGGACTGGCCGCCGCCGTCGAACGCCTTGGTGTGCCCATCTATGAGGGCACTACCGTCACTGACATCCAGCCCGGCCGGGCCGTGACCGACCGCGGCACGGTGAGCGCGAAGTACGTCCTGCGCGCCACCGAGGGCTTCACCGCGAACCTGCGCGGCCACCATCGTGAATGGCTGCCTATGAACTCCTCCATGATCGCCACGGAGCCGCTCCCGGAATCGGTCTGGCAGCAGATCGGCTGGAACTCCATGGACACCGTCGCGGACATGGCCCACGCCTATATGTATGCGCAGCGCACCGCCGACGGACGCATCGCCCTGGGCGGACGCGGCGTGCCGTATCGCTTCGGCTCACGCACGGATACCGACGGCGCCACGCAGCCGGAGACCATCGCCAGCCTCACGGCGCTGCTGCAGGACATGTTCCCTGCCGCGGCCGACGCCCGGATTGAGCACGCCTGGGCCGGTGTCCTGGGAGTCCCCCGGGACTGGAAGGCCACCGTTGGCCTGGACCCGAAGACCGGACTGGGCTGGGCCGGCGGCTACGTGGGCACCGGCGTAGCAGCCACGAACCTGGCTGCCCGCACCCTGCGCGACCTGATCCTTGAACCCGGCAGCGAACTGACCGCCATGCCGTGGGTGAACCGGAAGGTCCGCAGGTGGGAACCCGAACCGCTGCGCTGGATTGCGGTGAAGGCCATGTACGCGGCCTACTACGCTGCCGACCGCGCCGAGCGCAACGGCCGAAGCACGACGTCGCCCATCGCCAAGGCCGCGAACCTGGTCTCCGGGCGGTAGCCTGGCGGTCGATCCCGGCCGTCAGCCCTGCGGTTTGAGCTCAATCTCCACGAAGGCGAACTCGGTGTCCGTCTTGTTGATGACGTTGTGTTCGCTGCCTGCTTCCCGTGCGTAGGAATCCCCCACCACCAGATCCCGGGTGGCCTGGGCGCCGTCGGCAGTTTCATAACTCATCTGCCCTGCAATCGTTGGAACCACCACGTAGTCCATCTCATGGAGGTGCCAGCCGGTCTGGGTGCCGGGAGGGAAACTCCAATGGGTGACCCGGACGCGGTCATTATCGATCTGCACGGTGGCGACGGCCTGCCCGTAGTCAAAAGATGATGAGGTCATGGATCTGAACATACCCGGGCTGGAGCACTGCCCCGGCTCAGGCAGGCCTTTGTTACCGCACGCTCAGCCTGCCGGCGAAAGCGACTGGAGCTGGCGCAGCAGCACCGCAACATGCAGCGACGTGCGGGACTCCGGGTCATCCAGGGACACCCCCAGCCGGGACTCAAGCTTCTGCAGCCGGGCGTACAACGTTGGACGGCTGAGGTAGCCGCTGCGGGCCAGTGCCGTCTTATTGCCGCCGCACTCCAGGAAACGCTGGAGCAGCGCCAGGTCATCCTGGGCATCAATCCCGCGCAGCTCCGCCTCGGCGAAGGAAACGGCCCTCGGGTCTTCACGCAGCAGCGCCAGGAGGCCGCGCAGCCGGACGTCGGTTGAACGGAAATACCGGTTCGCCCCGGCTGAAAGCGTGCCTGCCGTCTGCGCGACGTGTGCAGCCTCATCCAGGCCTGCAGCGGCGTCGGACAGCCGGGACCGGGCCCGGCCCACACCAGCGGTCCAGCGCAGTTCCCCCGCCCCCGCAGAGGTCCGTGCCGCGAGGTCACCGCAGATCCTCTCCAGCAGGCTGTCTTCGAGCATCCGGGCCGGAAGCGCCAGCAGCACTGCCACCTGCCCGGTCTGCAGCGCGGCCGCGAGCGCACTGTTCCGCGTAGCTGCCAGTACGGCGTCGAGCATCTCCAGCAATGCCCGCTCCTTGCGCTGCATCGACATCGGGTCCTTGCCGGAGCCGGAGTCCAGGTGAAGGACCAGCGGCAGGTAGGCAGGAGAAGGCTTCAGCCCCAGCGCCGACGCGCGGGTGAGGCTCTCTTCCTCGTCCTGGGTCCGTGTGCCGCGCAGCTCGTGGATGAGGCCGGCCTGCGCCTGCTGGGCCAGGCCGGCCTGATCGCGCTCGGCGAGGCGGTTGATGGACAGTGCCTGCCCCGCACGCTCCAGCACCATGGACGCCTCAGCGGCAGCGGCCGGGCCTTCCGGGACGCCGGGAAGGACCAGCCTGCCCCACTGCGCGCCGCCCAGCCCAACCGGGGTCTGCAGCCAGCGCTCATCACCGGCCACCTTGGTCTCGGGATAGGCGTGCACGGCCCGCGAGCGCCGCTGCCAGTCCCGCAGGAGTTCCTGGGCGGGCCGGCCGGCGGCGGCGAACGCCACCACCAGGTGCGAACTGTCCTCCAGCACTACCGGTGCACCCAGAAGCTCAGCGGTGCGGTCCACAATCTCCTGCACCCCGGCGCTTTCAACGCTCAGCATGGTGAAGACTTCGTGAACCTGGCGGGCCTTTTCCACCTGTTCGAGCTGACCGGCAACAATCCTGCGGTGCACCACCTCAGTGACTTCCACGAACCGCACCGTCCGGTGCAGGCGGATCACCGGCAGGGCACGTCCGCCGGAAGAGCGCACCGCCTGAGCGCCGGCGGCCAGTGCCTCCGCAGCCTTCGGACGGTCCGCGGGAATCTCGACGACGACGCCGGCCACCCCCGCTGCCTGCAGCCCAGCCAGGTATTCGGCGGCCTGGTCTGCCGATTCCCCGAAGGCCAGGCCGGTGGTCAGCACCAGCTCTCCGCCCTCCAGCAGATCCGCCAGGCTGCGCAGCTCGGCAACATGCACCCAGCGAACCGGCACATCCAGGCCACTGTGTCCGGTCACGATTTCCGGTTCCCCGGCCCGAACGACGTCGAGGTCCAGGACGGTGCTCAGCTGCAGGCTCATGCTGGGAGTCTAGGCAGGCCCCGGCCACCCTGCCCGACAAAGCGTAAAGATTTCTGAACATTTCCTGACACCTTGGCAATGTTCGCCGCCCCGGCGCCGGGCTTAGATGGTGTCCAGCCCCACCTTCTACACCCAAGGAGCAACAACGTGCAGACCACGCAGCACTGGATCAACGGCGCTTTCACGGCGCCGGCAGACACCCGCCTCGCCGACGTAACCAACCCTGCTACCGGCAAGACCACCTCCCAGGTGGCCCTGGCGAGCGAAGAAACCGTCAACGAGGCCGTTGCAGCCGCTGCCGCGGCCTTCCCCGCCTGGCGTGACACCTCCCTGGCCCGCCGGGTGCAGATCCTCTTCAACTTCCGTGAACTGCTCAACGCCCGCAAGCCGGAGCTGGCCGCGATCATCACCGCCGAGCACGGGAAGGTCCTCGACGACGCACTCGGCGAAATCAGCCGCGGCCAGGAAGTCGTGGAATTCGCCTGCGGCATCCCGCACCTGCTCAAGGGCGGCTTCACCGAGAACGCCTCCACCAAGGTGGACGTGCACTCCGTCCGCCAGCCCGTTGGCCCCGCGGCCATCATCAGCCCGTTCAATTTCCCGGCCATGGTCCCCATGTGGTTCTTCCCCGTGGCCATCGCCACCGGCAACACCGTGGTGGTCAAGCCCAGCGAAAAGGACCCGACGGCGGTCAACTGGGTCGCCGAGCTGTGGAAGGAAGCCGGCCTGCCGGACGGCGTCTTCAACGTAGTCCACGGTGACAAGGTGGCTGTGGACACCCTGCTGCACCACCCGGACATCAAGTCCGTCTCCTTCGTTGGCTCCACCCCGATCGCGCAGTACGTCTACCGCGAAGGCACCGCCAGCGGCAAGCGCGTCCAGGCACTCGGCGGCGCCAAGAACCACATGATCGTCCTGCCCGACGCCGACCTGGACCTGGCAGCCGACGCGGCAGTAAACGCCGGCTTCGGTTCCGCCGGCGAGCGCTGCATGGCCATCTCCGCCCTGGTCGCCGTTGGACCCATCGCCGATGAGCTGGTGGCCAAGATCGCGGAGCGCACCCGCACCCTGCGCATCGGCGACGGCCTGCGCGGCACCGACATGGGACCTCTGGTCACCTCCGCCCACCGGGACAAGGTGGCCAGCTACATCGACGCCGGCGAAGCCGCCGGAGCCACTGTTGTCCTGGACGGACGCAAGGTGGAAGCCGATGCCGACGGTGAAGGCTTCTTCCTGGGCCCGACCCTCTTCGACCACGTCACCCCCGAGATGTCCATCTACACCGATGAGATCTTCGGCCCCGTGCTCTCCGTGGTCCGCGCCGAAAGCTACGACGAGGCACTCGCCCTCATCAACGCCAACCAGTACGGCAACGGAACGGCGATCTTCACCAACGACGGCGGCGCAGCCCGCCGCTTCCAGAACGAAGTCCAGGTGGGCATGGTCGGCATCAACGTCCCCATCCCCGTGCCCATGGCGTACTACTCGTTCGGCGGCTGGAAGAACTCCCTCTTCGGCGACTCCCACGCCCACGGCACCGAAGGCGTCCACTTCTTCACCCGCGGCAAGGTTGTCACCACCCGCTGGCTCGACCCCAGCCACGGCGGCCTGAACCTCGGTTTCCCGCAGAACGCCTAGGCCCACGGAAGGAATCGATCATGAGCACCACCGCCGAATCGGCAGTCACCGAAGAGGAACTGGCCGCAGGACGCCGCGCCTATGAGCTGGACCGCAAGCACGTGTTCCACTCCTGGTCCGCCCAGAAACAGATCAACCCGATGACCATCACCCGGGCTGAAGGGTCCTTTGTCTGGGACGGGGAAGGCCGCAAGCTGCTGGACTTCTCCTCCCAGCTGGTCAACACCAACATTGGCCACCAGCACCCCAAAGTGGTTGCAGCGATCCAGGAGCAGGCCGGCAAGCTGTGTACGGTTGCCCCGCAGTACGTCAACGATGCCCGGTCCGAAGCCGCACGGCTGATCTCCGAGCTGACCCCGGGGAACCTGGACACGGTGTTCTTCACCAACGGCGGCGCCGACGCCATTGAGCACGCCATCCGCATGGCCCGCCTGCACACCGGCCGCTACAAGGTTCTCTCCGCCTACCGCTCTTATCACGGCGGCACGGCACTGGCAGTGAACGTCACGGGTGACCCGCGCCGGATCCCCAATGACTACGGCACCTCGGGAACCGTGCACTTCCACATTCCGTTCCTGTACCGCAGCCAGTTCCACGCTGCCACCCAGGAAGAGGAAGTCCAGCGGGCGCTGGATCATCTGGAGCAGCTGATCCTGCTCGAAGGCGCCGGCGCCTTTGCAGCACTGGTACTGGAGTCAATCCCGGGAACTGCGGGCATCATGATCCCGCCGCCGGGCTACCTGGCCGGCGTTCGGGAGCTGACCCGCAAATACGGGATCATGTTCATTGCCGATGAGGTCATGGCCGGCTTCGGCCGGTCCGGCAAGTGGTTCGCCGTCGAACATGCAGAGGGTGTGGAGCCGGACCTGCTGACCTTCGCCAAGGGTGTGAACTCCGGCTACGTCCCGCTGGGCGGCGTGGCAATCTCCGACGAGATCGCGGCGACGTTCGCGGACTCGGCTTACCCGGGCGGCCTGACCTACTCCGGCCACCCCCTGGCCTGTGCTGCAGCCGTAGCCACCATCAACGCCATGCGTGAAGAAGGCATGGTGGAGAACGCCGCGAACCTCGGTGAGACCGTGTTCGGCCCGGGACTTGCGGACCTGGCGCGAAAGCACCCCAGCGTGGGCGAAGTCCGTGGCACCGGCGCGTTCTGGGCCATCGAGTTCGTCAAGAACCGCGAAACCCGCGAACCGCTGGCACCGTACGGCGGTTCAAGCCCGGCCATGAACGAACTCATTGCCGCTTCCAAGGAACGCGGGCTCCTGCCCTTCGCGAACTTCAACCGCATCCACGTGGTGCCGCCGTTGAACATCACCGGCGAAGAGGCCCGCACCGGGCTCGGCATCCTGGACGAAGTCATGGCAATCGCTGACGGTTACACCGAGTAACCCACCAGCCCGCAGTACCCGTCCAGCGGCGGGATCCTTCGGGGTCCCGCCGCTGGATTGGCGCACTCGGACGCAGGATGACGCCGGATTTGCCTGCAATTGCATGGAAATTTTCAGCGTGCCCGGGAACTGCGGATGCGCGGTGTTTCGCGCCCGTAAACAGTTTCGTCAACTTCATCCTCACCGTTGACAAGGCTGCGCGGCTCCCGTTTTATAAGAACAGTCGTCACCAATGAATGGCATTCATTTATATGCCGGGTCCGGAATAGCGCTGGGCTAGACCGAAAACGACCAAAGTGGAATAACGAGGTTTTTGTGCCACAGTTCGAATGGATTTTCCATTCCGGAGCGGTCTTCGACGGCCACCGGCTGGTCCCCGGGGCCAGCGCCGTAGCCGTGTCCGGCGGCGTCGTCTCAGCAGTTGGAACCGACGCAGAGCTCAAAGCCCTGGCCGGCCCTGCCACCCAGGCGGTGGACCTGGCCGGAAGGCTGATCACCCCGGGTTTCACCGATGCCCACATCCACGCTGCCTACGCCGGTGTGGAACGCCTGGGCTGCGACCTCGCCGAACTCAGCGGAGCGAAAGCCTGCCTGGACCGTATCGCCGAGCACGCCGGACAACCGGCGGCACCGGAGAACCCTGACGGGTGGGTCACCGGCGGCGGCTGGTACAAAGGCGATTTCCCCGGCGGCTACCCGGACCGGCACACCCTCGACGCCGTCGCACCCCACCGCCCGGTGTACCTGATCAACCGTGACCACCACAGCGCCTGGGTCAACACCCGCGCCCTGGAGCTGGCCGGCATTGACGCGTCCACACCGGACCCCGCGGACGGGCGCATCGAGCGCGGTCCGGACGGTTTCCCCTCCGGAACCCTGCACGAGGGCGCCATGGACCTGGTGGCCCGGGTGCTGCCGCCGGTAACGGACCAGCTGCTGGCTGCCGGGATCCTCCATGCCCAGGAGCACCTCTTTTCGGTGGGCGTGACCGGCTGGCAGGAAGCCATTCTTGGCACCTACGGCGGCTACCCGGATGCCTCCGCCGCGTACCGCTCCCTCGCTTCTGACGGAAGGCTGAAGGCCCGCGCCACCGGTGCGCTGTGGGTGCCGCGGGACACCACGGTGGATTCAGTTCCTGCCCTGGTGGAGTCCTTCCTGGAACGCCGCGAGACGAACACCGCGGCCGGTTTTCCCACCACCAGCGCGAAAATCATGGTGGACGGGGTTCCGGAAAACTACACCGCTGCCATGCTTGACCCGTATCTGCGCCCCTGTGCCTGCACCGGTGACGCCCCGGCGGATGAGCGCGGCCTGCTCTACCTCTCCCCGGATGTCCTGACCGCTGTGTCCACGGCACTGGACGCGGCCGGATTCGACCTGCACATGCACGTCATCGGTGACCGTGCCGTCCGCACCGGGCTCGACGCCGTCGCCGCTGCACGGGCAGCCAACCCGGGCAGCCCTGGCAGGCACCACATGGCGCACCTGCAGATCATCCACCCCCGGGACATTGGCCGGTTCGCCGAGCTGGACGTCACCGTCAACGCCCAGGCGCTGTGGGCCTGCAACGACGACCAGATGACGGAGCTGACCCTCCCCCTGCTCGGCGACGAGCGTTCCGGCTGGCAGTACCCGTTTGCCGGCCTCGAGGCAGCCGGAGCCAGGCTTGCGATGGGCTCCGACTGGCCCGTTTCCAGCCCGGACCCCTGGCAGGCAATCCATGTGGCCGTCAACCGTGCCCATCCGGACTATCCCGGGGCCCCGCCGCTGGTTCCGGGCCAGGCCCTGGCCCTGGGCAGCGCCCTGGCCGCCTATACCTCCGGTTCCGCCCGGCTCAACCGTGCCGGCGGCGGGACCCTGGCACCGGGCGCACCGGCCGACCTCGCAGTGCACTCGGCCAACCCCTTCGAGCTTGACCCCGCAGACCTGTCCTCGCTGCAGAGCGAGATGGTACTGGTTGGCGGCGAACCCGTCTTTGTCCGTTCCACAGCCGATTCCGGCGCAGCAGTACTCCAAAGGACCGCACCATGATGACCGTTTACGACCTCGCCGAGAACCAGTACGGCAGGCCGCGCGCCGCGAAGGCCCTCGCTGCGGCAGCCCGCGAGCCTTACTGGCTGGACGACCCGGAACGGCCGGCAGCACTGCCCGCGCTGGCCCGGGACGCGGAGACTGACCTCGCCGTCGTCGGCGGCGGTTATACGGGCCTGTGGACCGCACTGATGGCCAAGGAACGCGATCCCGGCCGCCGCGTGGTGCTCCTGGAGGGCTCCCGCATTGCCTGGGCTGCCTCCGGGCGCAACGGCGGTTTCTGCGAGTCGTCCCTGACCCACGGTGAAGCAAACGGCATCAAGCACCTCCCGGACGAAGCCGCCCAGCTGGACCGGCTGGGCCGGGAAAACCTGCGCGAAATGGCCGAGACCGTCCAGCGGTACGGCATCGACTGCGGCTTCGAGCTCACCGGCAGCCTGTCCGTGGCCACCGAAGCCCACCAGGTGCAGTGGCTGGAGGAGGAAGCCGACGCGGACAACCCCGATCTGGTGTTCCTGGACCGGGACGCGGTGCGCAAGGAAGTCGATTCGCCGCTCTACCTGGCGGGCCTCTGGGACCGCACCGGCACCGCCCTGCTCAACCCGGCCCGGCTGGCATGGGGACTGCAGCGGGCCGCCCTTGAAGCCGGCGTGGAGATTTTCGAGAACACCCCGGTGCGGGACCTCGAAAACGCCGGCGGGAAGGTCCGTGTGCTGACCGACGGCGGTACCGTCACGGCCTCCCGGGTTGCCCTGGCCACGAATGTGTTCCCGTCCCTGCTCAAGCGCACCCGCCTCTTCACCGTCCCGGTCTACGACTATGCCCTGATGACCGAGCCCCTGTCCCCCGGCCAGCTGGCCGCCATTGGCTGGCACAACCGGCAGGGACTGAGCGACCTGAACAACCGGTTCCACTACTACCGGCTCACCACGGACCGCGACGGAGCGGCCCGCATCCTCTTCGGCGGGTACGACGCCGTCTACAACTACGGCCGCAGGATGAAGCCGGAGTACGAGCACCGGCAGGAAACCTACGAACGGCTCGCGTCCCATTTCGCTGCCACTTTCCCCCAGCTCGCCGACGTGCGCTTCAGCCACGCCTGGGGCGGGGCGATTGATACCTGCAGCCGCTTCTTCGCCTTCTTCACCACCGCCTACGGCGGCAAGGTAGCCTTCTCCGCCGGCTACACCGGACTCGGAGTCGGCGCCACGCGCTTCGGCGCCAATGTCATGCTGGACCTGCTCTCCGGCGAGCAAACCGAACGAACGGAACTGCAGATGGTCAAACGCAAACCGCTCCCCTTCCCGCCCGAACCGGTGGCTTGGCTGGGCGTGAAAATCACCACCGCGGCCATGGTCCGGGCCGACCGCCGCCAGGGCCGCCGCGGCCCCTGGCTGAAGGCCATGGACGCAGTAGGCATGGGGTTCGACTCATGACCGCCCTAGCTTCGCTGCCCGCCGGCGTGCCTGTGCAGCCCGATGCCCTGGACCTGGTCCGCGAGCCCGTCCCCGCGGAGGCCGTTGCCTCCGGGGCCCCGGCAACCGGACTGCACCCGCTGGGCAGCTTTGGCGGAGTGGACCTGGGCGTTTGGGAAATGACCGAAGGCGGCATGTTCGACACCGAAGCCGACGAAGTCTTCCTGGTCCTCTCCGGCGCCGCCGCCGTCGATTTCCTGGCCGATGACGGCTCCGTCACCTCCACCGCAGCACTTGGTCCGCACACCCTGATGCGGCTGGCAGCCGGAACCCGCACCCGTTGGAAGGTCACCGAGACCCTCCGCAAGGTCTACCTGACCGCATAGCCTTCGGCCGGGCCACCCCAGCCGCGACCAGCACCCAAACCACTTTCACGGAGTACGACATGCACCAGTTTTCCGAGGGACACCTCTTCATTAACGGCAGCTACCGGCAGGGCCGGGGCGAGGAAGCCAAGCGGATCAATCCGGCCACCGGCAACGCGGAGGAGACGCTGCGCTACGCGGACGCCGCAGACGTGGACGACGCCGTCGCTGCCGCCAAGGCCGCGTTCGCCGGGTGGTCCCGCCGCACGCCGGGCGAACGGTCCGAGGCGATGCTGGCGCTGGCCGCGGAGCTGGACAAGCGTTCGGCCGAGCTGGCCGAACTGGAGACCGCACAGACGGGCAAGTCCATCCGCATGTCCACCGAGTTCGATGTGCCCGGCACCGTGGACAATGTGTCCTTCTTTGCCGGTGCTGCGCGCCAGCTGCACGGCCTCGCCGCAGGCGAGTACGGCGCCGGCGGCACATCCATGATCCGCCGCGAACCCATCGGCGTGATCGGGTCCATCTCGCCGTGGAACTACCCGCTGCAGATGGCGGGGTGGAAGATCCTTCCCGCGATCGCCGCCGGCAACACCATCGTGCTCAAGCCCAGCGAGCTCACCCCGGGCACCTCCCTGGTCTTCGCCGAGGCTGCTGCAGCGGCAGGAATCCCTGACGGCGTCATCAACGTTGTCACCGGCTCCGGCCCGGTGGCCGGCGAGGCCCTGGTGACCCACCCGGATGTTGTGATGACCTCCTTCACCGGTTCCACCGCCGTCGGCCGCCGGATCATGGCCATGGCCGCGCAGACCGCCAAGCGGGTGCACCTGGAGCTTGGCGGCAAGGCGCCGTTCCTGGTGTTCGACGACGCCGACGTCGAGGCCGCAGCCCACGGCGCCGTAGCCGGGGCGATCATCAACGGCGGGCAGGACTGCACCGCCGCGACCCGCGCCTATGTCCAGGCCCCGCTGTTCGACGCCTTCACTGCACGGGTTGCCGAACTCATGGACGCCGTCGTGGTGGGCGACCCGACAGATCCGGACACCGACCTGGGTTCGCTGATCAGCCACGCCCACCGGGACAAGGTGGCCGGGTTCGTGGACCGGGCCCGCGCATCCGGTGCACAGATCCTGGCCGGCGGCGTCGCCCCCGGCGGCGACCTCGCAGCAGGCGCGTTCTACCGGCCCACCCTGGTGACCGGCGCCGCGCAGGACTCGGAGATCGTCCAGGACGAGATCTTCGGCCCGGTGCTCACCGTCCTGCCGTTCACCTCCGATGACGAGGGCATTGCCCTGGCCAATGACACGCCCTACGGGCTGGCGGCCTCCGCCTGGACCCGGGACCTGAACCGCTCCCTGCGGGCCAGCGAGGAAATCGCCGCAGGCTGCGTGTGGGTGAACGACCACATTCCGATCGTGTCCGAGATGCCGCACGGAGGCTACAAGGCCTCCGGGTTCGGCAAGGACATGTCCGTGTACTCCTTCGAGGAATACACCAACGTCAAGCACGTGATGATGAGCCGCGACGCTGCCGCCCACAAGGAATGGCAGGACACGGTCTTCAAGGAGCGCTGACACCCCCGCAGCGCCGCCAACCGCACCCCTTTTCCGGAGGTTTCCCATGATTGAAATCACCCGTACCGGCGCGCTGCGCTCACCGGCCGCCGCCACGCCGGCCACGTCAAGGCCCTCGCTGAGGGTGGGGGTGGTCCAGCACCGCTGGCAGCCGGACCCGGCGGCGCTGCGGACCGAACTGAACGACGGGATTGCCCGGGCAGCGGACCAGGGGGCCGCCGCCGTCTTCCTGCCCGAGCTAACGCTGTCCCGCTATCCCGCCGACACCCTCCCGGACGGCCTGCCCGCAGAACTGGCTGAAGACCTGCACAGCGGGCCCACCTTCGCCTTCGCGGCTGAGGCCGCCCGGCGGCACGATGTCTGCGTCCATGCCTCGCTCTTTGAACGCGAGGACGGGCCGGACGGGCTGGGGCTGAACACGGCGATCCTGATATCCCCCGAGGGAGCGCTGCTGGGCCGGACCCGGAAGCTGCACATCCCGGCATCCGAGGGCTATCACGAAGACCGGTACTTCCGGCCCGGTCCGGCTTCCGGGGATGCCTATCCGGTCCATTCGGTGGCCGAGCTCGACGGCGCCCGGCTGGGGCTGCCCACCTGCTGGGACCAGTGGTTCCCGGAACTCGCCCGGCTCTATTCCCTGGGCGGGGCCGAGGTGCTGGTGTATCCCACGGCGATTGGCTCGGAACCTGACTTCCCGGACTTCGACACACAGCCCCTGTGGCAAAAGGTGATTGTTGGCAACGCGATCGCCAACGGCCTGTTCATGGTGGTGCCGAACCGGTGGGGCAACGAAGGAAACCTGACGTTCTACGGATCGTCCTTCATCTGCGACCCCTACGGGCGGATCCTGGTGCAGGCACCGCGGGACGAATCAGCCGTCCTGGTGGCGGACCTTGAACTGGACCAGCGGTCCCACTGGCTGGAACTCTTCCCGTTCCTGTCATCCCGCCGCCCGGAAACCTATGGCGCCTTGGCCGAAGCGGCGCCGTCACGGGCGGAGCCGCTGAACGGTGCAGCCGGGTCCCGTCCGCAGCTGCAGATGGCCCGCGACGGAGCCGGTTTCCAGATCCCGGCGCGTTCCTAGATCCCGTCCCTAGATTCCCAGAGCGGCCAGGTTCTGCTTCAGGGTCTCCGCGGAGTCCTGCAGCAGCTGCTGCTCATGCTCATCCAGCGGCATTTCCAGCATCTTGTACACCCCGCCGGACCCCACGATCGAGGGCAGGGACAGTGCGACGCCGGAGATTCCGTGGACTCCGCGCAGCAGCGCCGAGACCGGCAGGACGGCGTTCTCGGCCTGGAAGACCGCCTCGACGATCCGCACTCCGGCCAGGCCGATCGCGTAGTTGGTGGCACCCTTGCCTTCGATCACCTTGTAGGCCGCGTTGACGACGTCGTCCGTAATGGAGGCAAGTACTTCATCGGTGAAGACCTGGCGCCCGCTGATGGTCCATTCGCGGATCGGGACCGGCCCAATGGTGGCACTGGACCAGACCGGGAATTCACTGTCCCCGTGCTCACCGATGATGGTGGCATGCACGCTGGTCATCAGCACGTGTGCCTGCCGGGCCACCAGCAGCCGCAGCCGTGAGGTGTCCAGCACCGTGCCGGAGGAGAAGATCCGGTTCGGCGGCAGGCCCGTGATCTTCTGCGCCGCGACGGTAAGGATGTCGCACGGATTGGTCACGAGGATGTAGACAGCCTCCGGGGCCTGCTCCATCAGGGCCGGCATCAGGGTTTCCATGATCCGGACGTTGGCGGCCGCCAGGTCCAGCCTGGTCTGTCCGGGCTTCTGCCTGGCGCCGGCGGTCACAACGATGACGTCGGACCCTGCCAGCGCTTCGATCCTTCCCCCTCCGGCCACGGTATTGGCCCCGGTGAACTGGGTCCCGTGGGACAGGTCCAGGGCCTCCGCTTCGGCACGGGTGGCGTCGATGTCATAGATGACGATTTCCCGTGCCGCTTCACGGATCAGGGACGCGTAGGCCAGCGCCGTACCCACGCTTCCCGCCCCGACTATTCCGAGCTTGGTGACTGGTCTGGTGGTGATGTTGGCCATGGCTTTGTGCCCCGCTCACAGTAGGAGGATCCCCCTACATGGCACTATAGGTTCCCCTTCCCCGCGGCGGAACGGCTTCGGGCGCGGGCACTTCCTCAGTTTGCGAAACGGCGGAGGAAGGACCGCTTTGACCGCTGGATATGGGCACGCATCAGTTCCTCCGCTTCGGTGGCGCTGCCTGCGTCCACCGCTGCCAGGATGGGGCGGTGCTCAGACCAGGAGTCCCGTCCGCGGAAGCCGACGTCCGATGCGTAGAGCCATTCGATCTTCCCCGCCAGCTGGGCCAGCAGCGCCTGCAGCGACGCGCTGTCCGCCAGTTCCGCGATGCCCCGGTGGAATCCCAGGTTCAGTTCCGGCAACGCGTCCAGCCTGCCTTCCGAAGCGGCAGCGTCTCCGGCAGCCAGGATTTCCCCGAGCCGGCGCCGAACGGCCCACCAGTCCGGGTCCGGGGTGCCCGCAGCGGCCTGCCGGCCGGCACGCTCGGCGGCCCGCCGCGCCGTCGCTCCTTCCACTGTTTCCCGGACATCGAACAGGTCCCCGGCTTCCCCCGGTTCCAGGCGGGCAACCCGGGACCCGGCGTAGGGGCGGGACTCAACGAAGCCTTCGGCTGCGAGCGCCCGCAGCGCTTCGCGCACCGGCACGCGGGAGGATCCGTAGCGGGCTGCCAGGGCTGCCTCGGTGATCTTGGCGCCCGGGGCCAATTCGCCGCGGATGATGTCCTGCCGGATCCGGTCCCGGATCCGCGGTTCCCCGGGAAGGTCAGCGGCCTGCGGCATAGCCCTGCGCACCGCGCGGATTGGCGGCAGCCATCAGCACGCCGGTCTGCGGATCACGCACGACGGCGGAAAGCCGGCCCAGTGCCCAGTCCCCTGCCCGGGTGATGACGTGGCCGCGGTCTGCCAGGGCTTCAATGACCTCAGTACCCAGCCGGTCTTCCACGACGGCGCCGCCCGGAGTCCAGGTCCGCGGCCAGAACGAGCCGGGCAGGGAGGTGGTGTGGAAGGCCGGGGCGTCGATGGCCTGCTGCGGCGTGTAGCCACCCACGATCGTGCGCAGCAGGTAAAGCAGCTGCCATTGGTCCTGCTGGTCCCCGCCGGGTGAGCCGAGGGCGGCCACCGGCTGGCCGTCTTTCAGGACCAGGGTGGGGGTCAGGGTGGTTCGAGGCCGCTTGCCCGGCTGCAGGGTTGAGGGCGCTCCGTCCTCCAGCCAGGTCATCTGCAGGCGCGTTCCCAGGCAGAACCCAAGTTCCGGAATGGTGGGCGAGGACTGCAGCCAGCCGCCCGAGGGGGTAACCGAGACCATGTTGCCCCAGCGGTCCACTACGTCCACATGGCAGGTGTCCCCGCGGGTTTCCCCGGTGGGCGAGACGGTTGGTTCCCCGGTTCCGTCACCGCCCGCTGCGGCGTCGTGCGCCAGTGCCGGCGGCACGTACCCGGTGCGGAGCGGCGGCTGGAAGGCAGTGTGTCCGGGAACCTGCCCGGGACGGAATTCCAGGGAAGCCAGCGGGGTAATCTGCTCGCGCCGGCTGGCGGCGTATTCCTCGCTCAGGAGGTAGTCCAGCGGCACGTGGCCGTCCCCGTAGTACGCCTCCCGGTCCGCGATGGCGAGCTTCTGCGCCTCCAGGATCGTGTGGATACCCAGCTCGGTGGAGGGGTCAAGGTATTCATCGGCGAATCCGTCAAGGATCGCCAGGGTCTGCAGGAGCGCCGGCCCCTGGCCCCAGGGGCCGGTCTTGGCAATGGTGTAGCCGCGGAATTCAAACGTGAGCGCCGGCTCGTATCCGGCTTCGGAAGCGGCGAAGTCCGACGCCGTGATCACCCCGGCGTGATCCGTTCCGGAGGAGTGCCGGTGCGGTTTGGCGGCGAATTCTGCGGCCGCCTGCGCCACGAAACCCGTGCTCCATTCCCGGCGGGCGGCATCGATGCGCTCCTCGCGGGTGCCCCCGCTGTCCCCGGCGCCGGCCAGCCGCTGCAGCACTGCGGCGTAGGCCGGGTTGGTAACCAGTTCCCCTTCGGCCGGCGGCCGGCCTTCGGGCATCCACAGCTCGGCAGAGGTGGGCCAGTGGTCCTGGAACAGCCGGGCCACCTGTCCAATAGTCCGCCCCACCTGGGCCAGCACCGTGTGGCCGTCCCTGGCGTAGCCGGCGGCGTAGGCCAGCACGTCTGCCAGTTCCCAGGTTCCGTGGTCGCGGAGCAGCAGCAGCCAGGCATCGACGGCGGCGGGAACGGCGGCGGCCAGGGCCCCGGACCCCGGGACCAGTTCCAGGCCCTCGGCGACGAAGTGCTCACGGGTGGCTCCTGCCGGTGCGCTTCCCTGCCCCATCAGGACCACCGGTTCGGAAGGGTTTTCCGCGGTGGCAAAAACGCCGGTGAGGTCACCGCCGGGACCGTTCAGGTGCGGTTCCACAACGTGCAGGACGAATCCGGCTGCCGCGGCGGCGTCGAACGCATTTCCGCCGCGTTCAAGGACGGACTGCGCGGCGGCGGTGGCGAGCCAGTGCGTGGAAGCGCTCATCCCGAATGTGCCCTGCAGGGTGGGCCTGGTGGTGAACGTGCCGGGGGCAGTGAAGGACATGGTTTCGCTTTCGTAGGCTGCGGCGGCTGGAGTTCGGCGAATTCAGGGAGATTGAATACAAAACCCACATATCAGTCGGTTTCGTATACATTAGGCGGCATTGCTGAGGAAAGGGAAGCCCATGAAACGCCTCAATGCCGTGCCCACCGAGCGGGTGCACCTGTGGTTGATGCTGGCGCTGACATTCTCCACCGGGGTGATCGACGCCGTTGGCTACCTTGGCCTGGACAACGTCTTCACCGGCAACATGACCGGCAACGTAGTGCTCCTTGGCATGGCCTTTGCCGGAGGTGCGGACCTGCCGGTTCTCCGGCCCGCCCTGGCGCTGGTGTTCTTTATGCTCGGTGCGGCGCTGGCGGGGCGGATGCTGCGCCGGGGACCGGAAGGATGGTCCGGGCGCATATCCGCGGCACTGATGATCGTGGCGTCCGGAATTACCGTCCTCGCAGTGTTCACCGCAGTGGTGGACGTGCAGGCGAACAACGTCCTGGGCAGCGTCACCACCTCCTCCATGGCCACGCTGATGGGCATTCAGGCGGCCACCGCCAAACGGCTGAAGGTCGCGGAAGTGACCACCGTCGTCGTCACCTCCACGATCACCGGCCTGGCGTCGGATTCGCGGCTGGCCGGCGGGGACAGCAAGTTCTGGGCGCGCCGGGCGCTGGCAATCTCGCTGATCCTGGCCGGCGCCGTAGCCGGGGCGGCTGCCTTGAACGTGGGGCTGTGGCTGGGACTGGCGCTTTCTGCCCTGATTTCGACGGCGGTGGCAGTGTTTGGCTACGTGCGTCACCACCGTGAGCTCCGCGCCATCCCCTAACCATCGAGATGACAGAAACTGCCCGAAAAAGGGGGTCTAACGTGCAGTTTCTGCAATCTCGATGAGGGGACGTTGCCGGACGCCGGGCGCCTTCGGGTTTACAGTAGTGGGCATGCTGGAGCAGGAACCCGGAGACTGGACTCCGGTACGCACACCGCGGCTGCTGCTGTGCAGGCCCGAAGCACGGGATGAGGCAGCGGCCATAGACCTCCATACCGATCCGCGCACCAACGTGCACCATCCGGTGCCCTCGAGCGTCACCCGGGCATCCTCTTCCCGGACCTTCCACGAAATCCGGCAGCACTGGTACCGGCACGGGTTCGGAGTCTGGGCGGTTTTCCCCGCCGACGAGCCCGGCCAGCTGATTGGCTTCACCGGAGTGTCCCGCCGGGTCGTTCGCGGCAGGCCCGCCCTGAACCTCTACTACCGCTACTCCCCCGAGGTCTGGGGCCAAGGGCTGGCGACCGAGGGCGCACTGGAGGCGGTCCGCCTGGCCGAGCAGCTGCTGCCTGGCCTGCCGGTGGTCGCCTATACCTCCGTGGACAACATCGGTTCCCAGCGCACGGCGCTGGCTGCCGGACTCGAGCGGCGCGAAGACCTGGACGTGGACCGGGGCGCCTATCTGGACCTCTATCTCGCCAAGGGCTGGTAGCACTCCTACTCCGGATACAGCGATTAATCCGCAACTTTTCCGAAGCCAGCCTCCGGCCCTGCTGCCAACTCCGGAGGCTGCGCAGGGGCAAGCTGATCTCTCCGCGGAACCTGGCAATTGCCGCCGCAGCGGTGACCATGAGCGGGCAGGACTAGTTCTCCCCTCAACGAGATGGCAGAAACTGCCCGAAAGGAGGGGTCTAACGGGCAGTTTCTGCCATCTCGATGGGGGTACTCGGTGGGGATATAGGCGGAGGCTAGTAGCTGGCGGGAGCGGAACCGGATCCGCCGGAGTCCTGCGGCATGTATTTGGCTGCGAGCGCCTCCGAGGCTCGGGCCAGCAGCGCCACGTCCGCGCCAACGGCAATGAAGTCCGCTCCGGCGTCAAGGTAGCGGCGGGCGGTGGCCTCCACGAACGCGTTCACCCCCACGGGAACGCCATGTTCCCTGGCAGTGCGGATGCAGTGCTCGACGGCGGCAACGACGTCCGGGTGGTCCTGCTGGCCCAGATGCCCCATGGAGGCTGCGAGGTCCGAGGGCCCAATGAAGATGCCGTCCACGCCGTCGGTCCCGGCAATCCGTGCCACGTTGGCAACGGCCTCGGCGGTTTCAACCTGCACCAGCAGCGTGATGGTCTCTTCGGCCCGGTCCAGATAGCCTTCGATCCGGTTCCAGCGTGATCCCCGGGCAAGGGCACTGCCCACACCGCGGACACCGCGCGGCGGGTACCGGACCGCGGCAACGGCTTTTTCTGCCTGCTCCGCGTTGTCCACCATGGGAACGATCAGGTTCTGGACACCCAGGTCCAGGTACTGCTTGATCAGCACCGTGTCGTTGGACGGGACCCGCACAACGGGGAAGACGGGATATCCCGCCACCACCTGCAGCTGGACGCTGATGGATTCCAGCGAGTTAATGCTGTGCTCGCCGTCGATCAGCAGCCAGTCGAAGCCTGATCCTGCGCAGATCTCCGCCAGGAGCGGGTTGCCCGTGCAGGCCCACATTCCTGCCTGCGCGCGCCGGCCGTTCCCCAGGACGGATTTGAAGGAGGGGGCAGGTTCTACTCGAAACGGCATGTCACTGATCCCAGCTGTCCGTAGTCTGCGTGAACGGTATCGCCCTTGTGGACCCACATCGGACGGGTGAAGGAACCGGCCAGGATGATCTCCCCGGCGCCGAGGCTCGCTCCGTGGGCTGCAATCTTGTTTGCCAGCCAGTAAACGCCGGCGGCGGGGTGGTTCAGCACTCCGGCAGCCACACCGGTTTCCTCGATGGTCTGGTTCTTGTACAGCAGGGCGGAGATCCAGCGGAGGTCGACGTCGTCCACCTTCACCGGCCGCCCGCCAACCACCATGGCACCCATCGCCGCGTTGTCCGCGATGGTGTCGACAATGGTGCGGCCTTCCATTTCGATCCGGGAATCGAGGATCTCCAGGGCCGGAACCACATACTCGGTGGCATCCAGGACGTCGAAGATGGTGCAGTTCGGCCCGGAGAGGGGCTTGCCCAGCACAAACGCCAGCTCCACTTCGATGCGCGGATGCGTGTACGCGTCCCACTGCACCGTGCAGCCGTTTTCAAGGATCATGTTGTCGAAGATGACGCCGTAGTCCGGTTCCGTGATCCCCGTGGCGTCCTGCATGGCCTTCGAGGTCAGGCCGATCTTGCGGCCTGCCAGCTTCCGGCCCTGCTCCTGCATCCGCCGGCTCCACAGTTCCTGGACGGCGTAGGAGTCCTCCACCGTCATCTCCGGATACCGCGCGGTGAGCCGGGGTACCGGCGTGCGGCTGGCGCCCGCGGTTACGAGCTCATCGGCAATCTTTTCTATGGTCTGTTTCTCGAGCACGCTTACTGCACCACTTTCGAAGGAACACTGGTCCGATCCATACGGCTGAAATGGATTGTATATGATCCAGGACACATTGGAGTGGAAAAGAAGCGCCTGCGCGGCACTCCATTACGCTTGAGTCTGTGCCCATCTTCCGCGCCCGCAGACTGCGCCCCGCCCGAATGGTGGCTGCTGGAACGGCGGCCGCGGCGGTCGCAGCTGCCTTCGTGTACTCTCCGTGGCCGGCAGCCCTGTTGATCCGTGGCGTTTTCCACCGCGGTGCCAGGCAGCTGGTGGCCCAGATGGAGCCTTATGCGCCCGCTGTGACCGAACACCGCGGTATCAGGTACCAGGACGACGCCGGTACGCGGCGCCTCGATATCTACCTGCCTCCCGGACACACGGGAGAAACCCATGTGCCAGTTGTTTTCTGGGTTCACGGCGGAGCCTGGATTTCCGGCTCCCGCCGGGATATCGCCCCGTACCTGAGGATGCTCGCCGCACGCGGATTTGCCGCCGTCGGAGTCGACTACTCGGTGGCGCCGGGACGGATCTACCCGCAGGCGCTCCTGGAACTGGACCAGGCCGTCACCTTTCTTCAGGGCCATGCCGGAACATACGGCCTGGATATGGACAGGGTGGTCCTGGCCGGAGATTCCGCCGGAGCGCAGCTCGCGGCCCAGCTGGCAGCAGCAGTGTCCTCACCGGAATATGCGGCAGGCCTCGGAATCTCGCCTGCGCTGGCCGGCTCGCAGCTGCGCGGCACGCTGCTGCACTGCGGTGTCTATGATCTCGAGGCTATGGGGAAGCTGACGGGCGTTCTGGGCTGGGGCTTCCGCACGGCCCTGTGGGCCTACACCGGCAAGCGCAGGTTCAGCGAAAGCGCCGCCGCGGAACAGATGTCCGTCATCGCCCATGCCACAGCAGCATTTCCGCCGGCGTTCATCAGCGGCGGAAACGGCGACGGGCTTACCAGTGCACAATCGGTACCCTTCGCGGCGCGGCTGGAGGACCTTGGCGTTGCGGTAACCCGCAGGTTCTGGCCCCAGGACCTCTCTCCTGCCCTGCCGCACGAGGCACAGTTCCAGTTCTCGCGGCCTGAGGCACGCGCAGTCCTGGACGAAACGGCCGGCTTCCTCGACAGCGTGTTCCGGGGGCAGCAGGATGGCCCGCAGGCACAAGGTTTCCAAGAAGGCACCACCGATTCCGTCCAACCAGCTGAGCGGTCTACCGCTTAGCCAACCTCCCGGGGGAACGACCATGCGCAGAATCCTGCTCATCATTTCTGCCGCACTGCTGGCGCTCGCGGCACCGGCTGCGCCGGCTTTCGCCGTCGAACCGGTGGACATCATCGTGGAGGACACCGCCGGTGTCCTGGACCAGAACACGCTGCTGCCGGCGCTGGAGCAGATCCAGTTCCACGAGCCGACGACCGTTGCGGTCTACACCTACCGCGGTGACCCGAACGCCGAATACCAGGACGGCGACACCGTCACGAATGAGGAAACCCTCCGGTTCGCCCGGGAAGAACACCCCGAATGGATCAGCGCGGACGGACAAAAGTGGGCGGACGGGCTGTTTATCTTCACCCTGGATCCCGACGGACGCTGGATCGGCACCTACTTCGGCGAGGACCGCAAGGTGGACAGTGACCAGGCCCAGGCCATCCGGGACGAAGCGGCAGAGCTGTTCAAGGACGCGCAGTGGACCGACGGCACCATCGCCGGCGTCGAGGAGGCGGCAAAACTGATCAACCGGCCCTGGTATCTCAACCCCGCAACCTGGATCGCTGGCGGCGCCCTGGTGCTCGCGGCTGGAGGAACCTGGCTGACCATTGTGGCTGTGCGGCGCAAGCGCCTGACGACCAACCGTGAGCTGATCGCGAAAGCCGAAAAGTCCTACGCCAGTGTCAGCATGGATCTGGAAGCCACCGAGCTGAACGCCAACACGATTCCCGCCGAGTCACGCTACGGTGCCAAGGTGCTGGAAGAGCACCGCACCTTCCGCACCCGCTACAACAGGGCCACCGAGCTGGGAAACACTGTCCGGACATTCAGCGACAAGGACCTCAAGCGGGGCAGGACACGCAAACCGGTGGAGGAATTCGCCGAACTGGCAGCTGCACTGGACGGCATTGACGACGTCATCGCGGACACCAACACCCTGCTGAACATGGGCCCGGGCTGGCAGGCAGCCTGGGACCGGCAGGCCGCCCCGCTGCTGGCGGAACTGGACAAACTTGAAGACCTTTTCGCGCAGGACAAGACAGCCGGTTCGGCAACGGCGGCCGCGCTGCTCGCCTTCCGCACCGAGTGCCGGCGCCGGCTTCAGGGTGCTGCCGCCGCCCTGGCCAGCGGCTCGATGACTCCGGAGGAGGCCCTGGACATCCTCCGGGACTCCGGCAGCGAACTCGCTGAGCTGCTGAAGAACCACTCGGAGACGGTCATAGAAAAAGCGGCAAAGGACAGCTCGGAGAAGAAGCTGATGCGTGAGGCACTGGAGGAGGAACGCAGCCGCCCCCGCCGCTACCGCGACGGCTACCGTCCCGGCATCCTGGACACCGCCTACCCCAACTACGTCTGGTCCGTGGCGTCCTTCAACGCCGGCGTCCAGGCCGGAAACGGCAAGATTGAATCGGCGCGGAGCTCCGCGTCCTCCGGTTCTTCCTCCGGGTACGGCTCCAGCGGCGGCAGCTTCAGCGGTTCAGGCAGCTCCTCCCGTTTCTAGGGTCTCCGATTCCCAGCGCCTCGATCCGGCCTGCCGGATCGTGGACACCGCACGGCGCGCTGGCTAGGGTGTTCGGCATGAACCCCGTGGACCCCGCTTCTTCGCTGCTGGATGACTTCTCGCTGGAAATGACCGGAAAGGACGTTCCCGCCCTGGCGGAGGCGCAGGGCCTCCTGCCCGCCGGAACCCGTATCAACGTGACGTTCCTGGGCAACGAGGATTTGCCGATGCGCCTGGCCGCCGCCTCGGCGGTAAAGGCCGGCGGGCACGTTCCCGTGCCGCATATCTCCGCACGGCGGCTGGGATCGGCGGCCGAGCTGGAGAAATTCCTGGGAGCCCTGTCCGAGGCGGGAGCCGTGGAGAACGTCTTTGTGGTGGCCGGGGACCCGGCGGAGCCAATGGGACCGTACGAGGATTCGCTGGCCGTCATCGCGTCCGGACTGCCGGCGGCGCACGGAGCCAGGCACATCAGCATCTCCGGTTACCCCGAAGGCCATCCGGACATCGGTGAACAAACCCTGTGGTCCGCACTGGAACGGAAACTGGCCGCAGTAGAGGACCAAGGTCTGGACGCCTCGATCATCACCCAGTTCGGCTTCGATACCGCCCCCGTGCTCGCGTGGTGCGAGGAACTGCGCGCCCGGGGCATCGACGCGCCGGTGCGGATCGGAGTCCCGGGGCCGGCCGGAGTCAAACGCCTGCTGGGCTACGCCCGCCGGTTCGGCGTTGGCACCTCCGCCTCCATCGCACACAAATACGGGTTCTCCCTGACGAACCTGCTCGGCACCGCGGGCCCGGACCGTTTCCTGAACCAGCTCGCTGCCGATCATGATCCTGCACGGCACGGAGTGGTGAAGCTGCACTTCTACACCTTTGGCGGCCTGCGCCCTACTGCCGAGTGGGTGCGCAGCTTCCGCGGCTACTAGAGACGCGAAAGCGCTCCGCTGTGTGACTTTTCCCCCGCCGCGCGGCGGAGCTCAAGGCACAAAGCGGAGCGCTTCTGCGGGAACCGGGCTAGTCCTGCGGCAGCAGCTCATCCATGTTGGGCAGCTCCTCGACCAGGCCGCGGTCCTGGGATATCCGGGCCACTTCCTCGACCGATGCCCGGTTCACTTCGGTGCTGTACCGGGGCAGGGTCAGCTGCTCAATGACCGCGGGCTCAAGCGAGGTGTACGTGGGCAGCACGGCCCGGACCTTGTCCGGGTTCTGCTCCGCGAACTCCTGCGAGGCATTCATCGCCCGGGCGAACTTCTCCACAATCTCCGGGTTCTCCTGGACGTACTTATCGGAGGTGAAGTAGACGGCCACGGTCAGGTCATCCACCGGCTCGGCGTAGTTGGAGAACACCGGCACGGCGCCGTCGGCCCCCGCAATGGTGACGAAGGGCTCGACGGCGGCAATCGCGTCCACGGTTCCCGCCGCCAGCTGCCCGGAAAGCTCCGGGAACGGAATCTCGACGAACTCGATGCTCTCGTAGTCGCCGCCGGCCTGCTTTACTGCTTCCGAAATGGTCGAGTCGGAGATGTTGTTCAGCGTGTTCACGCCGACTTTCTTGCCGGCCAGGTCCGTGACCGTCTCGATGCCGGAATCCGGCAGCGTCATGACGGACGCGAAGTCCGCGTCGGTGTCCCCCGTGGAGCTTCCTCCGGGGGCAACCATCTTCACCGGCAGGCCCTTGGACCGGCCCACGATCATGGACGTGATGTTGGAGAAACCGAAGTCCATCTGTCCGGCTGTCACGGCCGGAACAATAGCTGCCCCGCCCTGGGCCAGGGTGAGCGTGACGTCCAGGCCTTCCTCTTCGAAGAGCCCTTCCTGCACCCCCAGGTAGATGGGCGCGACGTCCACGATCGGAATGACTCCCACCTCGATGGGAATGAGCCCCTCCGCTCCCCCGGACGCCGACGCCGAGCCCTCGTCCGAAGTCAGTGACCCCGACCCGCAGGCCGTCAGGCCGAGCAGCGCCGCCGTTGCCGCTGCCGCCAGCAGTTTCCTCATGGTGTGCCTCCTCGTTGGGGTACGGCCCGGCCGCACCGCAGGTGTGATGCAGCCCACACTATCTATCCAGATAGGCATTCACCAGACATTTCTTCGCGTCCCCTGCAGACCCTCGACTTACCTATGTCGATAGATATAAAGTCGGCGGCACCGGCTTGAGGCCGGATCCCGTCCGACAGAAACAGAGGTTCACCGTGGCACCAAAGAATCTGCAGGAAGTACTGGATGCGTCCGATGGAGTAGTCGACCTGCTCCGGAACTCGCAGATCGGAGCGTACATCTACCCCGTCGTCGCTCCGGAGTTCACCAACTGGCGCAGCGAGCAGCGGGCCTGGCGGGAAACCGCCGTGCTCTTCGACCAGTCGCACCACATGGACAACGTCTTTATCAAGGGCCCCGACGCCCTGAAACTCATCTCCGACACCGCCATCAACTCAGTGGCCAGCTTCCCCGTGAACAAAGCCAAGCAGTACGTGCCGACGACGCCGTCCGGCCATGTGATCGGCGACGGCATCCTGTTCCACCAGGACGAGGACGAATACGTGTACGTGGGCCGCGCCCCGGCCGCCAACTGGCTGCTCTTCAACGCAGAGACCGGCGGCTACAACCTGGAGATCGAGGTGGACCGCCGCTCGCCGTCGCGCCCCATGGGTAAACCGGTAAGCCGGCGCTACTGGCGTTTCCAGGTCCAGGGGCCCAGCGCCTGGGACATCATCGAGAAGGCCAACGGCGGCCCCCTGGAGCAGCTGAAGTTCTTCAACATGGACACCATGAGCATTGCCGGCGAGAAGGTGCGCACGCTGCGGCACGGCATGGCCGGCGCACCCGGACTGGAAATCTGGGGCGACTATGCCTCCTACGACAAGGTCCGCGACGCCCTGATGGAAGCCGGCGCCGAGTTCGGCATGGCCGCCGTCGGTGCCCGCGCGTATCCCTCCAACACGCTTGAATCCGGCTGGATTCCGTCTCCGCTGCCGGCCATCTACACCGACGAACGGCTGCGGCCGTACCGCGAGTGGCTGGGGGCGGACAGCTACGAGGCAACCAACGCCGTCGCCGGCAGCTTTGTCTCCGAGGACATCGAGGACTACTACCTCACCCCGTGGGAACTGGGCTACGGATCCTTCGTGAAGTTCGACCATGACTTCATTGGCCGCGAGGCACTCGAAGCCATGGACCCGGCTGCCCAGCGGCGCAAGGTGACCCTCGCCTGGAACCCGGAGGACCTGGGCCGGATCTTCACCTCACAGCTGGACACGGAGCAGACCCCGTACAAGTACTTCGACCTGCCGCTGGCCAACTACGGGTCCTCGAACTACGACTCGGTGATCGATGCCGACGGCAATGTGGTGGGCGTATCAATGTTCACCGGCTACTCCGCCAACGAACGGCGCGGCCTCTCACTGGCGACGGTGAACCCGGACGTCCCTGAAGGCAGCGAGCTGCGCGTGGTCTGGGGAGAGCCCGACGGCGGCACCGCCAAGACCACCGTTGAACCGCACCGCCAGCTTCAGGTGCGCGCGGTGGTCAGTCCGGTGCCTTACTCCGAGACCGTGCGCAAGGACTACAAGGGCGGCTGGCGCACCGGTTACACCGGCGCGTAAGCACCACAGAACCTCAAAGGAGGCCGGCCCCCCAACGGCCCGGCCTCCTTCGGTTTAGCTGTGCCGGTTTAGTGGAAACCGGTTCAGCTGCGAACGATGATGACGTCCAGGGTGCGGGGACCGTGTACTCCTTCAACTCGTTCAAGCTCAATATCGCTGGTGGCGCTCGGTCCGCTGATCCAGGTCAGCGGCCGCGTTCCGTCCAGGCGGCGCAGCGCTTCAGGCAGGATCATGGTGATGTCCGCAGCCCGCACCACACACACGTGGTGGTCCGGGATCAGGGAGATAGCGCGCCGGCCCATGCCCTCGCTGCCGTCCAGGATGATGGTTCCAGTTTCCGCCACGGACACCGCACTGCCGGTAACCACCGCTGACGTGGCATCAAGTTCGGCAACACTGAGCGGATCGGTGCGGGAATCGCTGCGGCGGCGGCCCGGTGCGGCCGCCTCGGCATCAGCCAGCCACGCCTCGTCGATGCCCGCGGGCACCACATAGCTGGATGCTTCCCGGAGCAGCTCGGCAACACGGGGCGCGACGCCGGACTCCTCCACCACGGTGACGCCGGCCTTGTAGTCCTCCAGCCGGTCCACCAGCACGCTGATGCGCTCGGCTTCCGGGGCGTCGACGGCGGTGCGGTAGGTGCGCGGCACCTCGGGGACGGCCGGTGCGTCCTTCAGCGCACCGCGCAGGCGTTCCAGGATTTCCTCGCGTGCGCTCATGCCGTCTTCTCCCCCTGGGCCGGTGCCGCAGCCGGCCTGTTGTCCTCGTGTTCCTTGGCCCACCAGTCCCGGAAGGACTGTGCGGGCGGCGCCGGAATGTCCCGGCTCTGGGTCCAGCCGGCGGCGATGCCGGGCAGCTTGGTGATCTTGCGTTTGCGTCCGGCTGCCAGCCTGCCCAGCGGCAGACCCTTTTCCAGCAGCCCGAGGTTCCGGCCGCGGGAGAACGCCCAGGAGGCGCCCTTCATCAGCACGTCCATCTGGGTGGGCAGCTTCTTGCCGCGTTTGCTTTCCACATCCACCGAACGCAGGTGGACCAGGATTTCCGGAATGTTGATCTTCACCGGGCAGGCGTCGTAGCAGGCACCGCAGAGCGAGGAGGCGTAGGGCAGCGAGCTGTTTTCCTCGCTCTTGATGCCGGTCATCAGCGGGGAAAGGATGGCACCGATCGGCCCCGGGTAGGTGGAGCCGTAGGCGTGTCCGCCGGTGCGCTCATAGACCGGGCACACGTTCATGCAGGCGCTGCAGCGGATGCAGTGCAGCGCCGAACGGCCCATTTCATCCGCTAGGGCGGCGCTGCGGCCGTTATCCACCAGGACCAGGTGGACGTTCTGCGGACCGTCGCCTTCGGTGACGCCGGTCCACAGCGAGGTGTACGGGTTCATGCGTTCCCCGGTGGAGGACCGAGGCAGCAGCTGCATAAAGACTTCCAGGTCGCTCCAGGCCGGCAGCAGCTTCTCCACGCCCATGACCGTGATCAGGGTTTCCGGGAGGGTCAGGCACATGCGGCCGTTGCCCTCGGATTCAACCACGGCCAGGGTGCCGGATTCGGCAATGGCGAAGTTGGCGCCGGAAATGGCGACCTTGGAAGACAGGAACTTGCGCCGCAGATGGGAACGGGCTGCCTCGGCCAGCTTTGCCGGCTCATTGGTGAGGTCCGGATCCACGCCCGGCATTTCGCGCAGGAAGATGTCCCGCACCTGGGAGCGGTTCTTGTGGATCGCCGGCACCAGGATGTGGCTGGGCTTGTCATG
Source organism: Arthrobacter gandavensis (assembly GCF_039528575.1). Lineage (NCBI taxonomy): Bacteria > Bacillati > Actinomycetota > Actinomycetes > Micrococcales > Micrococcaceae > Arthrobacter > Arthrobacter gandavensis. The sequence continues at coordinate 134,612 of NZ_BAAALV010000004.1, read as the reverse complement.
GTCCAGCTGGACGATCAGTTCTGCGAGGTCCGTCTCAAAGGCTGCAATGCCCTGCTCTTCGAGGTATTCGTTCAGGCCGATTTCCTGGGTGGCCATGGACTTGACCTTGACCACCTCGTCCACGCCCTCGGCACGGATCAGGTCGCGGACAATTCCGTTGGCCTCGTCCGCGTCGCGGGCCCAGTGGATGATGCCGCCGCGGGCGGTGAAGTTCTTCTCGAACTCCTCCAGCAGTTCGGGCAGCCGCGCCATAACGGATTCCTTGACGGCACTGCCGGCGCTGCGCAGGTCTTCCCAGTCCGGGAGCTCACCTACCACTCGCAGGCGCTTGTCCCGGATGGTGTGCGTGGCATGTTCCAGGTTGGCGCGCAGCTGGGCGTTGCCCAGTTCCCGGCGTGCCGCCGTCGGGAAGGAGTCCACGGCGTTGAGGTTGCCCTTGCCGTAGACCGGCAGGGTGGGCATGCCCAGGTACGTGCTCATCGGGAAGCCTTTCCGCTGACCAGGACATCCCCGGTGATCGAAACCGGGTTTTCCCGGGTACTGGCCAGGATCTCGGCGAAGTGCAGGGTGGTGACATCGCTGCCCTCGCGGGAGAGTCCGCCGCCAATGTGCAGCAGGCAGGATGCGTCTCCGCCTGAGCACAGCGAGGCACCGGTGGCCTTGATGTTGGCCGCCTTGTCTTCGAGCATGGCGGAGGAAACGTCGGCGTTCTTCATGGAGAAAGTTCCCCCGAAGCCGCAGCACTGGTCAGCCTGCGGCAGCTCGGCGACTTCAATGCCGCCCACGCTCTGCAGCAGGTTCAGCTGCCGGTCACCCAGGCGCAGCAGGCGCATGCCGTGGCAGCTGGGGTGGTAGGTGATCTTGTGCGGGAACCAGGAGCCAAGCTGCTCGGCAGCGTTGGTGATGCCCAGGACATCCGTGAGCAGTTCGGAGAGTTCGTAGGTCCGGGCACCAACAGCTTCGGCCCGGGCTTCCAGGTCCTTGTCCCCGGCGGAGCGGGCAACCATGGGGTGCTGGTGCTTCACCGAGCCAACGCAGGAGCCCGACGGCGCGACGGCGACGTCGTAGTCGGCGGCGGTGAATGCCTCAACGTGGTTGCGGACTACCGGCACCGCCTCAGGCAGGTAGCCGGAATTCACGTGCATCTGGCCGCAGCAGGCCTGGCCGGAGGGGAACACCACTTCGTGTCCCAGCCGCTCCAGGATCTCTACGGTGGCGCGTGCCGTCCGCGGATACATCGCATCCACGATGCAGGTGGCAAATAGTGCAATTCTCATGGGTGCCTCTCAACGGGGATGCCCCGAAGCTCGTGTGGTCAGACCATAGTAGGCACGTTGCCTGCAACACACCAAAGCATCCGGGGCTGGTGGCCATGATCACACGCACCGCCGGAGTGCGCTAGAGTTCCTTGGTCTGACCATTGTGGTCTGACCAACTTCCAACCAGTTCACCACTCCCCGGAGGTCCCCCGTGGATCACTTCACCGCCACCACTGACCCGGTGTTCGGCAGCGTCGCCGCATCCGCCATCGTGGCGCTCATCCCCCTGCTCACATTCTTTGTCCTGCTGGCCTTCGTAAAGGTAAAAGCCCATGTGGCAGGCGGACTGTCCCTGCTCGTGGCAATCGCCGTGGCCATCTGGGCCTTCAAGATGCCCGCCGGCCTGGCCCTGCTGTCCGCTTCCCAGGGTGCGGTCTTCGGCGCGTTCCCCGTGGTCTGGATCGTCATCATGGCGATCTGGCTCTACCAGGTCACCGTGGTGAGCGGCCGGTTCGAAGACCTGCGCCGCGTCTTTGACGTAATCGGCGGCGGCGACGTCCGCATCCAGGCGATCCTGGTGGCGTTCTGCTTCGGCGGCCTGCTGGAAGCGCTGGCCGGATTCGGTGCACCCGTGGCGATCACCGCCACCATGCTGGTGGCACTGGGGCTGAAGCCAATGAAGGCTGCAGCCGCCGTGCTGGTGGCCAACACCGCCCCGGTCGCCTTCGGCGCCATGGCCATCCCGATCACCACGGCCGCCAACCTCACCGGCCTCGACGCCGACCACATCGGTGCCGTCGTTGGCCGCCAGGCGCCGCTGCTCGCCGTCGTGGTTCCGCTGATCCTGGTCTTCATCCTGGACGGCTTCCGAGGCATCAAGGAAACCTGGCCCGCCGCCGTCGTTACCGGTGTTGCCTTCTCCGCCGCCCAGGTGCTCTGCTCCACGTTCTTCTCCTACGAACTCACGGACATTGTTGCCGCCCTCGCAGGCCTTGGTGCTGCCGTGGTGTTCCTGCGCTTCTGGCAGCCGCGCGGCATCGAAGGCGCCAGGGTCCGAATGGGCCTGTCGGAAATGGCCATGTCCGGTGCCGGCACGTCCGGTTCCGCCGGCGGTTCGGCTGCCGTCCGCGACGAGAACTCCCTGACCACTTCACGCACGTGGCTGGCCCTGTTCCCGTACTTCCTGGTGATCGTCATCTTCGGCATCGCCAAGCTCTGGAAGCTGGGCGTGGATATCCCCGCTTTCCTGGCTTCCACGGACATCAAGGTTCCCTGGCCGATCCTGCACGAACGCCTGGTCGATGCTGCCGGTGAGCCCGTCTCTTCCACCATCTACACGTTCAACTGGCTCTCCACCCCCGGCACGCTGCTGCTGATCACCGGCCTAATCGTTTCCTTCGTCTACTCCAAGTTCGACGACGGCGGACGCTACCGGATGTCCGTGGGCGCCGGCGTGGCCGAGATCGGCAGGACCGTCTGGAACATGCGCTGGGCAGGGCTGACCATCCTCTCCGTCCTCTCCCTGGCCTACGTCATGAACTTCTCCGGGCAGACCGTCTCCATTGGCACCTGGCTGGCCGGAACCGGCGCGTTCTTCGCGTTCCTCTCCCCCGTGCTCGGCTGGGTGGGTACGGCCGTCACCGGTTCCGATACCTCCGCGAACGCACTGTTCGCCCGCCTGCAGCAGACCGCCGGCCTTGAAGCCGGGATTGATCCGAACCTGCTGGTCGCTGCGAACACCACCGGCGGCGTCGTCGGCAAGCTGATCAGCCCGCAGAACCTGGCAATTGCTGTGACCGCGGTGAAGCTGGATGGCCAGGAATCGGTGCTGCTGCGCAAGGTGGTGGGCTGGAGCGTGGCCCTGCTGCTGGTGCTCTGCACCGTTGTGTACCTGCAGTCCACCCCCGTCCTGGGCTGGATGCTTCCGTAACTGCGCTAACGGGCGGCCCGGGCGAACCACATGGTTCGTACCGGGCCGCCGTTTTTGTACCCGTGTGACCACCACGAACCGCCCGCCCGCCGCGACCGTGCAAGGATATTGCAGTGACCTCTCCCACTTCCCTCCCGCCCCGGCGCAGCTATGACCTGCTGCTGGAGAACATCGAAGCCGATCTGCGCTCCGGTGCCATCAAGCTTGGCGACCAGCTCCCGGGCGAGCGGACGCTGGCGGAAACCTACGGTATTTCCCGCGCCTCGGTCCGGGAGGGCATCAGGATCCTGGACGCCATGGGTGTGCTTCGATCCTCGGCCGGTTCCGGCCCGAAGTCCGGCGCGATCATTGTTTCCGAGCCCTCGGCGGGCCTCTCCTCCGCACTGCGCCTGCATATGGCCAGCAGCCGGCTCTCCGTCGAAGACATCGTAGAGACCCGCGTGCTCCTGGAAACGTGGGCTGCGCAGGCCGCCGCCGGTGCCCCGGACAGCCCGGAGAAGCAGGCCGCCCTGAACCGCGCCGGCGACCTGCTTGACGCCATGGACCGCCCGGACCTGGACCGGGACACCTTCCATACCCTGGATGCCCGCTTCCACGTGGAGCTCAGCTCCCTGGCCGGCAACTCCGTCATTGAAACCATGATGGATTCCCTCAGCGGCGCGATTCGCGGGTACGTCAAGGACGCCATGGATAACTTTGACGACTGGCCGCGGATCCTCGCCTCCCTGCGCGAACAGCACCACGGGATTTACGACGCCGTTGCTGCCCGCGACGGCGCGCTGGCAGCCGAACGCCTGCGCGAGCACATCACCTGGTTCTACGCGCAGATTCCGGCCGCGGAGCAGTAGGAGCCGGGCGACCGGCGGCGCGGGCTCGATGTCCGGCGGCGCGGACTCGCCGGGTGGGCGCGGGCCGAGTGGGCGCGGCCGAGCAGTGGGGCGCCGGGGGCTCAGGTCTATCGGACGGATCCGTCCCTGCTTTCCCAACCTTCGGGGAGATAAAGGGGTTTAGAGCATAGTCTCCCCAACCTTCGGGGAGCTACAGCTGTTCAGGACCGCCCTAAGCAGCGTTATCTCCCCGAAGGTTCACCGGAACGGGCCCAAAGCAGCGTTATCTCCCCGAAGGTTCACCGGAACGGGCCCTAAGCAGCGTTATCTCCCCGAAGGTTCGTTGGGCTGCCCCGGCTGCAAGGACCACCCAGCGGGCACCCGCCCAGCGGGCACCCACCCAGCCCAACCCCCAGGCGCAATGCGGGGGAAAACCCCATGGTGGCACGCGCCGCAAGATAGCAAGCTGGAGTCATGACCAACACCTACGCCCCCGAACCTGACGCAGTACCGGGATCACGCCCGGCAGCAGTGACGAGAACACAGCCGCGCCGCCCCGCATTCTTCCGCAGTGCCACCTGGTGTGCCTTCGGGTACCACGGCGTGAGCCTCCTGCTGGCTCCATTGGCGCTGGCGTACGCGGTGGCCACGGTGTCCCTCGGTGCGTCCCTGCTGGTCACCGTAGTGGGCCTGGTCATTGTTGCCGCCATGGTGGTTGCCGCCAGGTACTGGGGCACCGTGAACCGGGGCCTCACCGCGTCCCTGCTGGGCCGAAGCGTTCCGGCGCCGCCGCCGTTCACCTCCCGGCGCGGGTTCTTTGGCTTCCTGCGGTCCGGGCTGGCCGACACCGCCGGCTGGCGGGCGATCGCACACATGGGCGTCAGCTTCGTGACCTCGGTGATGTCCTTTGTCCTCAGCTTCACGTTCCTGGCCACGGGGCTGGGTTGCATGACCCACTGGTACTGGTATCAGTGGCTTCCGCCGATGCAGGCTTCGGACGGGACCTGGCACCGCGGCAGCATGATTGCCCCGGACGTCTTTGTGGAAGGTTTCTGGTGGCAGGCAGCCTACGTGGCTGTGGGATTCCTGTTCACTTTCATCCTGTGGCCGGCCGTCAACAACGGGCTTGGGAAACTGCAGGCACTCCTGGCCGCGGGACTCCTCGGGCCAACCTCAGCGCAGCTGCGCGTGAAGGACCTGGAGACGAGCCGCAGCGCCTCGGTCAATACCGCCGATGCACGGCTGTCCCAGATCGAACGCGACCTGCACGACGGCACCCAGGCCCAGCTCGTAGCCATCGCCATGAAACTGGGGGACGCACGCGAGCGCCTGGCCGCAGCCGAGTCCAGCCCAGAACTGCAGCACCTGCTGGACAGCGCCCATGGCACGGCCAAGGATGCGCTCACCGATCTGCGGTCCATTGCCCGGGGCATCCGCCCGGCGGTGCTCAATGACGGACTGGATGCTGCCCTTGAATCCCTGGCCGCCAACTCGGCGCTGCCCGTGGAGCTGGACTACCGGCTTCCGGTACGCCCCGCCCCGGCGGTGGAAGCGATCGCGTACTACTGCGCCGCCGAGCTGCTCACCAACGCCGTCAAACACTCCCGCGGCACGGGAGCCTGGATCTCCGTTACGGAACAGGACAAACGGCTGTTCCTCACTGTCACCGACAACGGCGCCGGGGGCGCCAGCCCGGCAGCGGGAACAGGACTGGCTGGCCTGGCCGAACGGGTCCGCACCGTAGACGGCACCCTGCATGTCTCCTCCCCCGCCGGCGGACCTACGACGGCGACGGTCAGCCTCCCGCTGCCGTGATCGGTGTCCGGCGGTTCAGGACGGTCATTTCCGGGCAGGCCCGCCTATGGGGCAGGCTTCAAGCATGAAGATTGCGATCGCCGAGGATTCAGCCCTGCTGCGCGCCGGCCTGGTGGAGTTGATGGCCGGCCGCGGCCACGACGTGGTGGCCGCGGCCGGTACCGCGGACGAGCTGTTCCTGGCGCTGGAAACCGCGCAGCCCGACGTCGTGATCCTGGACAACCGGATGCCGCCCACCCACACCAGCGAGGGAATCCGGGCTGCACTCCTCCTGCGCGAAACGCGCCCGGAGATCGGCGTGCTGCTCCTGTCCCAGTACGTCGAGACCCGCTACGCCACGCAGCTCTTCGCCGGCCAGCCGCGCGGGACCGGTTACCTGCTCAAGGACAGGGTGGCGGATGTGAGCAGTTTCCTGGACGCCCTGGAACGCATCCATACCGGGGAGACCGTGCTGGACCCCGAGGTAGTGCGGCAGCTGATGGGCGTTTCCAGGGCGGCCGGGCTGGGCGCGCTTACCCCGCGGGAACGCGATGTCCTGGACCTCATGGCCCAGGGACGGACAAATGCCGGTATCTGTGCTGAACTGTTCCTCTCCGCCGGCGCGGTGGAGAAGCACATCACCTCGATTTTCAGCAAGCTGCAGCTGGCACCAGCGGCCGGGGACCACAGACGGGTCCTGGCCGTTCTGCAGTACTTACAGGCCGTCCCGCCCGGCGTGGTCTGACCATTTCCTGGAAACCGTCTTCGCGGAATAGATTTGATCCGGGAGACAAGTCCCCGTCTATGCCATGGATCAGGATCGTATGTCAGTCACAGCGCACAACACCGCCACCGCCATTTCCGAGCTGGGGAGCGGAGGAATCAGCACCCGGGAGATCGACCGCCGCAAAATGGCGCACGATGCTTCCCATTACCTCCTGATCCCGGAGGCGGTTGCCACGCCCTCCACCACGGATGAAGTGGCGCAGCTGATGCGCCGCAGCCGCGAATTGGGTATCCCGGCAACGTTCCGCTCGGGCGGCACCTCGCTCTCCGGGCAGGCAGTGAGCGACAGCCTGCTGATCGACACCCGCCAGCACTTCCGGGACATTGAAGTGCTCGACGGCGGTGCCCGCGTCCGGGTGGCTCCCGGTGCCACGGTGCGCTCGGTCAACTCCAGGCTGGCCGCCTTTGGCCGGAAGCTCGGCCCCGATCCGGCCAGCGAAATTGCCTGCACCATTGGCGGCGTCGTGGCCAACAACTCTTCCGGCATGGCCTGCGGGACCGAGTTCAACACCTACCGGACCCTTGAATCGATGGTCCTGGTGCTGGCCAGCGGCACGGTCCTGGATACCGGAGCGCCGGACGCCGAAGAGAAGCTGCGCGCCCTGGAACCGGAACTCTTCGAAGGACTGCTGCGCCTGCGCGGCCGGATTGTGGCGAACCCGGACTCCGTTGCCACCATCACCCGCCTGTTCTCCATGAAGAACACCATGGGCTACGGACTGAACTCCTTCCTGGACTTCGAAAACCCGGCCGACATCCTGGCGCACCTGATGATCGGCAGCGAAGGCACCCTGGGCTTCGTGGCGCAGGCAACCTTCCGCACCATCCCGGCCCTGCCGAAGGTCGCCACCGGCCTGATGTTCTTTGAAACGCTCGACGCCGCTGCCACCGCGCTGCCCGAGCTCACCGCCACGGGACTGGCCACCGTAGAGCTCATGGACGCCACGTCCCTGCGCGTGGCCCAGCAGGCCGCGGACGCTCCGCTGGAACTGCGGGGCCTGGAACTGAAGTCCCATGCGGCCCTGCTCGTGGAGCACCAGGCGGCCACTGCCGAGGAACTGGAGGCCAAGCGGAACGCTTCCCTGCCGCTCTTTGAGTCGCTGCGCCTGGCAGCACCGTTCGCCATGACCACCAATGCCCGGGACCGCGCCGGGATGTGGCACATGCGCAAGGGCCTCTACACCACGGTGGCGGGCGCCCGGCCCTCCGGCACCAACGCCCTGCTGGAGGACATCGTGGTGCCGGTGCCGTCGCTGGCACGGACCTGCGCCGAGCTGGCCACCCTGTTCACGGCCCACCACTACCGGGACTCCGTGATCTTTGGGCATGCCAAGGACGGCAACATCCACTTCATGCTCAATGAGAACTTCAGCGACCCGGCCGAACTGGCCCGCTATGAGGCCTTCACCGAGGAAATGGTGGACCTGGTCCTTGGTGAAGGCGGCTCGCTGAAGGCCGAGCACGGCACCGGCCGGATCATGGCACCCTACGTCCGCCGCCAGTACGGCGATGAGCTGTACGACATCATGGTGGAGGTCAAGCGCCTGATCGACCCCGCGAACCTGCTCAACCCCGGCGTGCTGATCAACGAGGATCCGCGGTCCTACGTGCAGAACCTCAAGGTAGCCCCCACGGTTGAAAAAGAAGTGGACCGCTGCGTGGAGTGCGGCTACTGCGAACCCGTGTGCCCCAGCAAGGACCTCACCACCACGCCGCGCCAGCGCATTGTGCTCCGCCGCGAAATTGCCGACGCCGAAGCCCGCGGCGATTCGGTGCTCGCTGCCACCCTGCGTGCGGACTACGACTACGACGGCGTGCAGACCTGCGCCGTGGACGGGATGTGCGGCACAGCCTGCCCCGTGCTGATCAACACCGGGGACCTGGTCCGCCGGCTCCGCGCGGAGAACACCAACAAGGCAGCCGACGCCGGCTGGAAGGCCGCGGCCGGGCACTGGGGCACCATGACCTCCGTGGGCGGCAAGGCCCTGACCCTGGCCAAGGCTGTGCCCTCTCCCCTGCCCAAGCTGGCCACCGCCGTCGGGCGTGCCGTCCTTGGCGCGGACAATGTGCAGTCCTACGACACAGTGCTGCCGGGCGGCGGCACCCGGCGCACACCGCATGAGGACGCCGACCCGGTGGCAGTGTTCTTCCCGGCCTGCATCGGCACCATGTTCGGGCCGGCCGGAGGCGGTGAAGGATCCGCACCGGCGTTCATGGAACTCTGCGAACGTGCCGGGGTTGGGGTGCGCATTCCCAAGGGCATCGAAAACCTGTGCTGCGGCACCCCCTGGAAGTCCAAGGGCTTCACCTCCGGCTACCAGGACATGACCGAGAAGGTGCTCGCCAACCTGTGGGTAGCCACGGGCGGAGGAGAGCTCCCGGTGGTGTGCGATGCCGCTTCCTGCACCGAAGGGCTGGACACCATGAAGCGCCTGGCCGGTGAAAGCCCGGTCTACCCGGGCCTGCGGTTCGTGGACTCCGTTGACTTTGTCCGCGAGAGCATCCTCCCCCGGCTGGAGGTGACCCGGAAACTGGGCTCGCTGGCACTGCACCCCACCTGCTCCTCCACCCAGCTGGGCGCCAATGATGCACTCACTGAGATTGCGGCAGCGGTCAGCTCCGAAGTCTTCGTGCCGCCGAGCTGGGGCTGCTGCGCCTTCGCCGGAGACCGCGGGCTGCTGCACCCCGAGCTCACTGCCTCGGCAACCCAAAAGCAGGCCGAGGAGATCAATGCACGCGTCTTCGACGGGTACGCCTCGGTGAACCGCACCTGCGAAATCGGCATGAGCAAGGCCACCGGGCACAGCTACCGCCACATCCTGGAGTACCTGGCCGAAGCCACGCGCTAAGGGGCCGGCCACCGGTTCGACTCGGACACCGCCGCAGGAGCAGAATCGAAAGAGAGCAGATTCTGCATCCTGTCGGAGGATGAGCTTCCATGAGCAACGCAAGGGACGCGCTGGCCGCTGGTGCGCTCGTGTTCGCGCTGGCTGCTGGTGCAGCAGGTTGTTCAGTGCCGGGCGACGGCGGAACCGGCGCTGCCGAACCATACCGGACGGTTGTGCCGGCACCTTCGCCGGCCGTCAGCGTGCCGGCTGACACACGGGCCGGAGGCGGGCTGCCGGACAACTACGTTCCCGTCCCCGCCCCGGAGCCGGCCACCCGCTCAGCGGCCCCCGAGCCGGTTCCGGAACCGGATGAGAAAGCCGATTCGGAATCAGCGGATGCTGCGGATCCGTTCGACGCCGCCACTTCCGCCACAGGGACCGGCGCCGGCCCCGGCACGGAAACAGCCCCCGTACCGGGTCCGGACCAGCGTGCGCTGGCCGCCGGCACGTCATGGGATGCCGCCGAACAGGAGCGGGTCGCGGCTGCCCTTGCTGCCGCGGATGCCTACACCGCCGCCCATCCGGAAACGGCAGAGGCGGCCGTCTACGCTTCGGTCCGCGCGGATTTGGCCTGCCGGACGGCCCAGGACGGCACCGCGCTGGTAACCCGGGCGCTGCGGAGCGCCGGCTACACCTTCACCGGCTGCGGCCCGGAAGAGATTCTCAGCTGGTTCGCCGGGCACCCGGGCTACGGCGCCGTCCTGCCGGACGCTTCCGCCGCCCGGCCGGGCTCGCTCGTGGTGGCCTGCGCACCTTCTGGAGAAAGGGTACTCGGGGTGTATCTGGGCGACGGACTGGCGGTCTTCGGCAGTGACGCAGCGGCCGCCGCCGGCATCGTTTCCGGCCCGGCACGGACCCCTGCCGACCATTCCGTCGTCGCCCCTGCGGACCTGTGGGGCACCCGGCTTCTGCCTGCGGGCGCCCGGGCAGGACAAGCTCCCGTTTACGTCCGGCCTGCACCGTTCGTCTGACGGGTTTGGGGTTTCCGCCCTAAAAACGGGTCTTGCAATCTTACTTTCTTCACCGTATAAAGTAAGAATGTCATCCACCTCACATGCCCCAACCGGCCGCCGGGAACTTCGGCGCATCCGGGTGGAGTCCGTGGTGGGAGCCCTCCTATCCCAGGGCCCCATCTCCCGCACCGACCTTGCTGCGGCCACCGGATACAGCCCCTCCACCGTGACCGGAATCGTGCATGAACTGCAGGAGCTTGGTTACCTCCATGAAGTCGGCCAGCGCGAATCCACCGGGGGCCGGCGCCGGACCCTCATGGAAATCGACCGCTCTGCGGTAGTCCTGGTGGTCGCCGAAATCTCCAGCGGCAGCGTTCGTGCCAGCCTGGTTGACCTCGATGCCAAGGTGCTGGAAACCCGGGACTCGGTATTCGACGCCGAAGATCCGGTGTCCTCAACGGCACGCGCCGTTTCCGAGCTCGCCGACGCCGCACCCCGCCGCCCGGCCCGGCTGGTGCTGGCACTGCCCGGCGTCGTCGGCAATGACGGCACCGTCAGCCTGGCACCGGATTTCGCCGCCGCGAACGGGTCCGAGCTCGCCACCGAACTGCAGCGCCGCACCGGACTGCAGGTCACGCTTGAAAACGACGTCAATCTGGTGGCCCTCGGCGAGCGCAGCGCCGGCGCAGCGGCCGGCGTCGACGACCTGGTGCTGATCCACGTGGCCGAAGGCATCGGCGCCACCATTCTGAGCGGCGGCAGGCTCCTCCACGGCGCGACCCGCTCTGCCGGCGAAGTCGGCTTCCTGCCCGTTGCCCCGCGGCCGCTCCCCCATGGCAACCGCGGCCCCTTCGAAGCTGCGTGGAGCACCCCTGCCATTGCTGCCGCGGCACATTCGGGAGGGCTCGACGCCGACGGGCCGGTCATTGCGCGTATGTGCACCGATGAGCGCGCCCGGACACTGCGCGACGACGTCCTGGACGCCTGGGCCTGGGCCGCCGTCGTCTGTGCCTGTGTCCTGAACCCCGCACTCGTTGTCTTCTCCGGGGACGCCGTCGAGCTGGATGACCAGGCACGCGCCGCACTGGCCAACCGGATCCGCGCCGCCGCACCGTCTGCCCCGGATGTCGCATTCGCCTCGCTGGGCACCGCAGGCATCCTCCACGGCGCCGTGGCCCGCGTTTTGGAAGACCCCTCAGCCCTCATCACACCCGCCGGATAGCCTCCGGCACCCAGAGATCACCCCCGCACCATCCAAACCCAAGGAGAAGTACATGATCCGCACTGTCCGCAAACCGCTCGGCGCCGTTGCCGGCGGCCTCGCGCTGATGCTCGCTCTCTCATCCTGCGGCCTGGACGATTCGTCCTCCGGAGCCGAGGGGTCCGACGGCGGCACCCTCACTATCTACACCGCCCGGGACAAAGGCCTCGCCGAAGCAGTCGTGGCCGACTTCGAGGCAGCCAACCCGGACTACGCCGGCAAGGTGGAGATCCTCACCCTCGGCGCACAGGAAGCGCTGGAGCGCATCCGTGCCGAGAAGGCCAACCCGCAGGGTGATATCTGGTGGGGCGGCACCGGCCAGCAGATGAAGCAGGCAGCCGGGGACGACGTCCTCGCCCCTGCCCCGGAAGCCGTCGTTGACGCCGTCCCCGAGGAACTGCGTGATCCGAGCGGCCTGTGGGTCGGCGAAATGCAGCTGGCCGAGGTCATCTTCTACAACCACGACATGCTCAGCGAAGAAGAAGCCCCCAAGGACTGGGACGACCTGATTGCTCCGGAAATGGCTGACAAGGTGGCTATCCGCGACGTCGAGGCTTCCGGCACCATGCGCAGCATTTACGCAGCCATGATCGACCGCCAGTACGACGCCGCAGGCTCGCCCGAGGCCGGTTACGACTGGCTGCGCAAGCTCGACGCCAACACCAAGGTGTACGCAGCGAACCCCACCGACCTGTACCTGCGCGTGACCCGCCAGGAAGCCGCCGCCAGCGCCTGGAACCTGCAGGACGTCATGCTGCAGATCGAGAAGCAGAACGCTCCCTACACCCCGGTAGTCCCGGCATCCGGTGCCCCGATGCTGGTGGACGGTGTGGCCAAGATCAAGAACGGGCCGTCCAGCGAAGCCGCTGACGCGTTCCTCGAGTTCCTCTTCAGTGAAGAGACCCAGAAGGACCTCTCCGAGACCTACTACCAGATCCCCTCGATCGAGATGACCGAGACCCCGGCCTGGCTGGCCGAGCTGGACCTGGTTGAAATGGACGTCGACTGGGACCGCATTGGCCAGAACGAATCCGAGTGGATCGGCTACTGGGCCGAAAACATCAAGGGCAAGGGCTAACCCAGCCCGGACAGGCGGCCGGCGCCC
>NZ_BAAALV010000004.1:112384-121795 GCF_039528575.1 Arthrobacter gandavensis | reverse complement strand
CTCCCCCAACCTTCACCCCCTACCCCTGCGGAGAGCAGCCATGACACGAGTCCTCCTCGAATCGATCGAAAAACGGTACCCGGGTGCCGCGCCTTCTGTGGCAGACCTCAACCTCACCATCGAAGACGGAGAGTTCTTCACCCTCCTGGGCCCGTCCGGGTGCGGTAAATCCACCACCCTGCGCATGGTTGCGGGGTTCATCCAGCCCTCCCGGGGGCGGATCCTCTTTAATGACCGCGATGTCACCAACACCGCCCCCAACCGCCGTGACACCGGCATGGTCTTCCAGAACTATGCCCTGTTCCCGCACATGACCGTGCGCGCCAACGTGGGCTACGGCCTCAGCGTCCGCCGCACCGCGCGGGCTGAAAAGAACAAGCGGGTGGACCGGGCGCTGCAGCAGGTAGGCCTCGAAGGCTACGCCGACCGCCGCATCGACATGCTCTCCGGCGGACAGCAGCAGCGTGTTGCGCTGGCCCGGGCCCTGGTCATCCAGCCGTCGGTCCTGCTGCTCGATGAGCCGCTTTCGAACCTCGACGCCAAGCTGCGCGAGGAAACCCGCGCAGAAATCCGCGGAACGCAGAAGGCTGCAGGCATCACCAGCATTTACGTCACCCATGACCAGGCCGAAGCCATGGCCATGAGCGACCGCGTGGCCATCCTTGAATCCGGGCGGCTGCACCAGGTTGCCCCGCCGCGGGAGGTCTACCACCGCCCGGCCACCTCCTTCGTGGCCCGGTTCATCGGCCGTTCCAACGTGCTTGAATGCACCGTGCTGGAAGCCGGCACCGACTCCGTACATCTCAAGCTGGCCGACGGTTCGGTGCTGCGTGCCCCGCGGGTGGCCGGAACAGTCTCCGGCAACGCCGCCGCCGGCGACACGGCCGCGGTGAGCCTGCGCCCTGAATCCTTCACCATGCACACGGACGCCGGGGGCGAGAGCCGCCCGGGCACACTGCGCGGAACGGTCAAGACAGCTGAGTTCACCGGCGCAGTGAACGTTTACGAAGTGGACTGGAACGGCAAGGAACTTGTGGTTTCCGTCCCTGACTCAGAGGACCGGGCGCAGCCCGGGGACCGGGTCACCCTGTTCCCGCATCCGGACCGGGTCTGGCTGGTAGCGCCGTGACCGGGCTCGCCGCAAGACTGCGGAACCGCAGCGGAACCACGTCCTCCGACCGGTTCATCTACTGGCTGGCCATTCCGCTGGTCCTGGTGCTGGCGCTGTACATCGTGATTCCGATGTTCGCCACGGCACGCACCAGCGTCGACGGCGGAATGGGCAATTACAGCGGCTTCTTCGGTGGCAACTCCGGCCGGGCCCTGGGCCTCTCCGTAGGCATCTCCGTGGTCTCCGTGATCACCACCGGCGTCATCGGCACGGCACTGGCCGTGCTGCTGACCCGCTTCGACTTCCCCGGCCGCAACGTGCTGCGCCTGTTCGCGATGCTGCCCATGGCGCTGCCGCCGCTGATCGGCGCGGTCTCCTTCTACTTCCTCTACGCCGAAAGCGGGATCCTGCCGCGCTTCCTGGCACAGTACTTCGGCGCCGACCCGGGAGCAGTCTCCGCCAACGGCGTCCTGGGTGTGCTCCTGGTCCACACCATGACCATGTACCCCTACTTCTATTTGGCGGTCTCCTCCGGCCTGGCCGGTTCCGACGCTTCCATGGAAGAAGCCGCCCTGAACCTGGGGGCCAGCCGCTTCACCATGTGGCGCACGGTGCTGCTGCCCATGCTCACCCCGGCCCTGGTATCCGGCGCCCTGCTGACCTTCATGGTCTCCATGGCGTCCTTCACCGCACCGCAGTTCTACAACGTGCAGACCCTGACCATGCAGATTGTGGCCTCCCGGACCTCCGGCGCCTACGAGCTGGCGGCTGCCCAGTCCACAGTGCTGTCCATCGTCTCCATCCTCTTCCTGCTCGCGATGCGCTGGTACCAGAACCGGCGGGTGCACCGCAGTGCTTCCAAAGGCACTCCGCAGGCCGTTAAGGTCATCCACGGGACACTCCCCCGGCTCGGCGCAGGCCTCGGCTCCGCCGTCCTGGTGCTGATCCTGATGGCACCGGCAGCCGTGATCGTGCTGCTGGCCTTCACCGTGGACGGCTCCTGGACCGTGCAGATCCTGCCCAGCCAGTACACCCTGGGGAACTTCTCCCGGATCTTCACCGACCCGGCGACCCTGCGTCCCATCCTGGTGAGCAGCCAGATGGCCTTCATCGCCATGATCGCGTGCACCGTGGTCGGCGTCATTGCCTCCTGGGTAGTCACCCGGTGGAAGGGCCCGGGCAAGGGACTGCTGGACGTGATGGTCATGATTCCCTGGGCGCTGCCCGGCACCGTCGTCGGCGTGAACCTGGTGACCGCTTTCGCCAGCCCCTCGCCCTTCAACCTGGGCCAGGTCCTGATTGGTTCGCTGTGGATCCTTCCGGTGGCCTACTTTGTGCGGTTCCTTCCGCTGGTCTTCCGCTCGGCGAACGCTGCCCTGGCCCAGATCGATCCCTCCGTGGAAGAAGCCGCCCGCAACCTCGGTGCCGGCCACTGGCGGGTGCTGCGCACCGTGACGGTTCCGCTGATGTACCGCGGCATCCTCGCCGGCGCCCTGATGGCCTTCATCCAGGGCTTCGGTGAGTACGTTGCCTCCGTGGTGATCTACCCGGCACGTTTCGCGCCGTTGTCCGTGGAGATCTACAACCGGATCTACTCCAACGAGTTCGGTACCGCCGCAGCGTACGGCACCCTGCAGATGGGCCTGATCCTGATTGTCCTGATCATCTCCCAGCGGCTTGAAAACCCGGGCAGCGGCGGCATCGCCAAGATGCTGCGCCGCCGCCGCCGTCCCACCGTGGAGACTCCGCTGGTTGGCCCCATGCCTCCCACGGCCACCCCGCTGCCGATTCCCTCTTCCGCCGCCCCCGACCTGAAGCCGGTGAAATAAGCATGACTACCCCCTCCCGACCGCTCCTGACCGACCGCCCGGACCTCTCCGTCTACTGGGACAACCACCTCCGTGATGCCTTTGAGGAGGCTGCCGCCACCATCTATCCGCCCATGGTGGAAGCCTCCCTGGCACATGTCTGGATGCTCGACGACGAGGGCATCCTGCCGCGGGAGCGCTCCGCCCGGCTGGAGAAGGGCCTGCTTGAACTCTGGGAGCGGATCACCGACGGCCGGCAGGAATACAGCTTCGACGGTTCCGTGGAGGACCCGTACTACTTCATGGAACAGCAGCTCGCCGCGGCCTGCGGCATCTCCACCTCGGAGCTGGACGTGCAGCTGGCCCGCAGCCGCAACGACCTGGATGCCGGAGCGTTCCGCATGGTGCTCCGGCGCCAGATCCTGGACCAGGCGGACCTGGTGCTCCAGAGCGCAGCGGATGCTGCTGAGCTGGCGCGCCGGCACGCCGACGCGCTGATTATCGGCTTCACCCACCGGCGTCCTGCCCAGCCCACCACAATCGGCCATGTCATGGGGGGCCTGGCCGAAGCCCTGCTGAGCCAGGGACGGGAGCTGCTGGACGTCTATGCGGAGATGAACGTCTCCCCGCTGGGCTCCGCGGCGTTCACCGGATCCGACGTGCCGATCAACCCGCAGACCGTCGCTGACCTGCTGGGCTTCGATTCAACGTTCACGTCTAGCTACGAGGCGGTGGCCGGAGCGGAGCACTTTATGCGCCTGGCCGCCGCCCAGGCCCGGATCTGCGCCACCGGTGCGCGTTTCTCCCGGGTACTGCTCGAATGGATGACCTTCGGCTGGGTCGCCACCCCGGATGCCTACACCCAGGGCTCCTCGATCATGCCGCAGAAGAAGAACCCCGTGGTGCTGGAGCACATGGTCTCCATGGCCGGTGCCGCCGCCGCGGACATGTCCGCCACCTACGCGAACATCAACTCCGGCTGGTACGAGGATTCAAACAACGCCACCACCGATGTGCAGAAGCACCTCTGGCGGGCCTCGGACCGGGTCATCCGGTTTGTGCGGATGCTGGACGGCCTGCTGGGCGAATTCACCGTGCTGCGGCTGCCGGACAAGGCGGAGATCGTCCGCTCAGGCGCCACCACCACGTCCGTGGCGGAAGCGCTGGCAGTCGCCGGCGTGCCCTGGCGCGGAGCGCACGACGTCGTCGGGCGGCTGTTCAAGTCCGCCGACCCCACAGCGTGGTCGCGGGAGCAGGTGACCGATGCCCTCGCCGCCGGGAACATCAGCGCTGACCTGGCTGACCTGGTGCTCGCCGCCGGAACCGATCCGGGACGCATCCTGGACCGTCCGCAGGCCGGCAGCCCCGGCATCAAGGCTGTCACCGCCACCGCGGACCTCGCAACGGAAGCCGCCCGCGCCCTGGCCGTCCGTGCCGCGGAACTGCGCGCCGGCATCGATGCGGCCCGTGCCGCCCTGCTGGAACGCGCACAGGCGCTGGCGGCCGCAGCATGAGCGGTGCGCAGGCCACCATCACCGTAGTTGGAAACACCAACCTGGACATCATGGTGTCCGGAGCAGCAGAACTCCCGGAGCCCGGAACCGAGGCGATCGTGCCGGGCATCGACATCCGGCTGGGCGGATCCGCGGGGAACCTCGCCGTCCGCTGTGCCGGGCTGGGACAGGAAACCGTCCTGGTCAGCAAGGTCGGAGACGATGCGTCCACCCGCCTGGTGGAACAGGAACTGGCCCTGCCCGGACTTTCGGCAGTGCTGGTGCGTGACGCCGGGCTGCCCAGCGGCATCACCGTCGCTGTGGAAGCACCCGGGCGGGACCGGGCGTTTATTTCCTCCCTCGGAGCGATGGCGGAGCTGACGCCGCAGGACGTTCCGGCCTCCGCCCTGGGCGCCGGAACCGTGGTGCTGGCCGGCTACTTCCTGCTGCCCAAACTGCGCGGGAACGCCGCCGTCGAGCTCTTCGCCGCAGCGCACGCAAGCGGGGCCCTCACCGTGCTGGACACCGGCTGGCCTGCCGAGGGCTGGACCGGGGAGGTCCGCGCGGAGGTCAACAGCGTGCTGGGCTCCGTGGACCTGTTCCTTCCGAACAGCGACGAGCTGGCCGGCCTGACCGGCAACCCGGACCCGCGGGCCGCCGCCCTGGAACTGGCCGCACAGACCTCAACCATGGTCGCCGCCAAGCTCGGTGCCGATGGCGCCGGGCTGGCCCTGCCGGACGGAACCTGGCTGCACTCTGCCGCCCGGCCGATCACACCGGTGGACAGCACCGGCGCCGGCGACGGGTTCAACGCCGCGTTCCTGGCCTGCCTGGCCCGCCGGGACTCACCCGTCCAGGCGCTGGCCGCCGCCGTCCGCTACGCCACCGATCTGGTGGCAACGGCCCCGGAGCGGCGCGGCGCCGTCGTCCTGCCCGAACCCCAGCCTCTGTCCCTGTAGGAGGAACCCGTGCACGTCTCCCGAATCGGGAACCGCCCTGTGGTGCAGGGCCTTTCCATCATCGATTTCCATCTGCATTTCCGGATGCCCTTCGATCCGCTGACCCGCTCACTCTCCGGCGGCCAGTTCGCCTGCGAGGAATCCGGCCCGGCCGCAGCGGACCGTGCTGCGAAGGTGGCCGGAATGTCAGCCCAATGGCGGCGGAGCTGGGACTTCGCCGACCCGGAAAGCACCGGGCAGGATGCCGGGTGGGAGGCTGAAGCTGACCGCTGGATCACCGAATTGGACCAGCACCACGTTGAGCACGCGGCATTTGTCACCGCTGGCGGGAACAAGGAAATGGCCGCTCTGGTGGAGCACGGCGCCGGGCGTTTCCTGGGCCTGGCTGCCATGGCGGACCCGTTCGCCCCCGGTGCGGTGGAGGATTTCCGGCGGTCGGTCCGGGACTTCGGGCTGCGCGGGCTGAAGCTGTTCGCACCGCTGATGTCCTCCCGCATCGATGATCCTGCGGCTGATCCGCTGTGGCGGGTGGCCGCTGAGTACCAGGTGCCCGTGCTGATCCACTTTGGGCACTGCGGCTCGGCCGGCGGAATCGCGCACAACGCCATGATTGAACCTGCCTGGCTGGAGGCCGTTGCCAAGCGGCATCCCGACGTGACCTTTGTGGTGCCGCATTTCGGGATCCAGCACGTGCAGCAGGTGCTGTTCCTCATGTGGGCCTGCCCCAACGTACTGGTGGACACTTCCGGCTCCAATCAGTGGGTGCGGTTCATGGCACAGAAACTGACGCTGGAAGACCTCTTCCGCCGGTTCTACGAAACGCACGGACCGGAGCGGATAGTCTTTGGCACTGATTCGTCCTGGTTCCCCCGCGGTTATGCCCGGCGGTATCTCGTGGACCAGCTGCGGATCTGCTGGGAAATGGGCATGCCGGCAGCTGATGTGCAGAAGATCTTCGGAGCCAATGCCGCCGGGCTGCTTGGCCTCACGGACTGGGCGCCGGCTGATCCGGAGCTGGCACGTTCCCTGTCCCTGGACCGGTCCGTGAACCGGTCCCTGAAGGGAGCCGCAGAATGAGCGTGCAGGTGCTGGTTGCTTCCTCCGTGCAGGACCTGGGCATGGCCGCAGCAGACGCCGTCCTGGACCGCCTGGCCGCACGCGCCAATCCCGTGCTGGGCATCGCCACCGGTTCTTCCCCGCTGCCGCTCTATGAGCAGCTGGCACGCCGGTCCCGGGAGCTGCCGCGGCTGCGCGGCTTCGCACTGGACGAATACCTTGGCCTCCCGCCGGGGCATCCCCAGAGCTACCGCGAAGTGGTGCGGAGGGAAGTCGTAGAGCCGCTGGGCCTGGACCCGGATGATGTGCAGGTGCCCAACGGCGCCGCCGCTGATCCGGAGCGCGCCGCCGCGGATTACGAGGAGTTGATCCGGGCCGCGGGCGGCATTGACGTCCAGATCCTGGGCATTGGCGGCAACGGGCACCTGGCCTTCAACGAACCCGGTTCGGCACTGGATTCCCGCACGCGCGTGGTCGAGTTGACAGCCAGCACCCGGGAAGCGAACGCCCGCTTCTTTCCCTCACTCGGTGACGTCCCGGCGCAGGCTCTGACGCAGGGCCTGGGCACCATCCGTGAGGCACGGTCCCTGATCCTGCTGGCGTCCGGTTCGGGCAAGGCAGACGCGGTTGCCGCTGCACTGACGGGCCCGGTAACGCCCCGGGTTCCGGCGTCGGTCCTGCAGCTTCATCCGGACGTGACCGTGCTGCTGGCCGGCGGCTCCGAGGCCGGGCTGGAACCCGGCAGTTACACCCTGGTGCGGGAAACAAGCGCCTCCGGACACTGACTCTTCCGGCTCCGGCCCTCGTGCCGGTGCTCCGCCCTCCGGCCCTGTACGCCTACTATGCGGGCAGGGCCGGCAGCTCCTGCAGGGACCACTGGTTACCGTCCGGATCGCTGAAGTACACGAAGGTTCCCCAGTCCAGCGGCGTCACCTCGCTTACCCCTGCCACCCCGCCGTCGAGCAGGTGCCGGCGGGCCTCGACGGCGTTCGGCACCACTATCTGGATGCGCTGGCTGCCGGGGACCATGTCCGTGGTTCCCTCCCCGATCACCACGGAACAGGCGGACCCCGGTGGCGTCAGCTGCACGAACCGCAGGGTTTCATCCACCCGCTGGTCATGGTCGGCCGCAAAACCCACCTGGTTCACGTAAAAGTGCTTGGCGGCGTCGACGTCCGACACCGGCACGGGAACGAGCTCTATTTTCCAGTCCATGAGCAGGAACCTACGCCCGGCCGGGAACCTGAAAAACACCCGCACGGACAGCTTTGGTCCGCATCTACGCAGACCCGATGGAATAAGCCTGCTTAGTATTGGGTTGTACCCCGACATGACTGAGCAGAGGAACAACACCTTGTCCGCAACCATCGATGTGAAGGATCTGGGCACCGTGAACCGGCTTGGCTTCGGTGCCATGCGCATTGTCGGCCCCGGCGTCTGGGGCGAGCCCGAAAGCCGCGGCACCGCCGTCGAAGTGGTGCGCCGCGCCGTTGAACTGGGTGTCGATTTCATCGACACGGCCGATTCCTATGGTCCCAACATCAGTGAAGAGATCATTGCCGAAGCGCTCTACCCCTACCCGGACGGCCTGAGGATCGGCACCAAGGCCGGGTTCGTGCGCACGGGACCGGACGAGTGGATTCCGCTGGGACGCCCCGAGTACCTGCGCCAGCAGGCTGAACTGAGCCTGCGCAAGCTGAAGGTGGACTCCCTGGACCTGCTGCAGCTGCACCGCATCGACCCCACCGTGGATGCCGAAGAGCAGTTCGGCGTCCTGGCCGAGCTGCAGAAGGAAGGCAAGGTCAAGGCACTGGGCCTGTCCCAGGTCAGTGTGGAACAGCTGGAGGCGGCCGAAAAGCACTTCACCGTCTCCACCGTGCAGAACCGCTACAACCTCACCGACCGTTCCTCCGAGGACGTGCTGGAATACGCCGCCGCCAACGGAATCGGGTTCATTCCCTGGGCGCCGATTTCCGCCGGCGAACTCGCCAAGCCCGGAGGCGTGCTGGACGACGCCGCCAAGAAGCTTGGCGCAACCACCTCCCAGGTGGCCCTCGCCTGGCTCCTGAAGCGTTCACCGGTCATGATGCCCATTCCGGGCACAGGTTCGGTGGCCCACCTCGAAGAGAACCTGGGTGCCCGTGACCTGGTGCTGGACGATGCCACGTTCGACGCGATCGACGCCGCCGCGCGCTAGCCGCGGTTCCCTCCAGCTACCCACCCCACTAGGAAGGACCTTCCATGAACAACATCCTGATGGTTGTCTCAGCCGCTGACTCCCTCACCATGAAGGACGGCTCCGAACACCCCACCGGCTTCTGGGCCGAAGAACTGGTTGAAGCCCACCGCACGCTGGTCGAAGCCGGTCACCGCATCACCTTCGCCACCCCCGGTGCCAAGGCCCCCACCGTGGATGCGATCAGCCTCCAGCCCGACCAAGCCGGTGGAGAAGAAAAGGCCGCACACCTGAAGTCCTACCTCGAAGAACTGCGTCCGGAACTGGATGCACCCATGGCGCTGGCCGACGTCGCGCCCCTGGAATACGACGCCGTCGTGATTCCGGGCGGGCACGGTCCCATGGCAGACCTGGCCACCGACTGGGACATGGGACGGATCCTGATTGCAGCCAATGACGCCGGCATGCTGATTGCCCCGTTCTGCCACGGCCCGGCAGCGCTGCTCAGTGCCGAAACCCCGGAAACCGGCTTCGCGTTCTCCGGCCGCAGGCTCACCGTCTTCACCAACGAAGAGGAACTGAACGGCGGCACCGGGGAAAACACGCCCTGGATGGTTGCTGACGCACTGGCTGAAAAGGGTGCCGTGGTCGATTCCGGTCCCGCCTGGGAGAGCTTCGTGGTTACCGACGGCAACCTGATCACCGGTCAGAACCCCCAGTCCAGCGTGGATGTGGCCCGCCAGGTCCTCGCCTCCCTGCCCAGCTAGATCTTTGGCAGACTAAAGCCATGACTGTCCTGATTGCCGGC
>NZ_BAAALV010000004.1:102346-112341 GCF_039528575.1 Arthrobacter gandavensis | reverse complement strand
CGTTCGCCCGAGAAGATTCCCGCTCCCCTCACCGGCCAGGCTGCCGACCTGACCGGCTCGCTGCCTCCCGTCCCCGCGGATACCGAAGTCGTCGTGATTTCAACGGCCGCCGGGGAACGTTCCGAGGCTGCGTACCGGTCCGCCTACGTGGACGGTACCGCCAATGTGCTGGATGCCCTGGAGCGCGACGGCGTGCATCCGCGCCGGATCCTCTTCGTGTCCTCCACTGCGGTCTACGGCGACGCCGGCGGCGGCTGGCTGGATGAAGATTCCCCCACGGCACCCGCGTCGGTGACCGGCGCCGTCATCCGCGAAGCCGAGGACCTGCTGCATGCCCGCCGGCCGGACGCCATGGTGCTGCGCCTGGCGGGGATTTACGGACCCGGACGCACGCGGCTGATCGACCAGGTCCGTGCCGGGGCACCTGATCCGGGCACCGGCCAGCTGACCAACCGGATCCACCGGGATGATGCCGCCGCGGCGATCGTGCACCTTACTACCGCGGTCGCCGAGCCCGCTCCGCTGTATCTGGGGGTGGACGACGAGCCCGTGGAACAGCGCGAGGTGCTCCGGTTCCTGGCCGGGGAACTCGGCACCGAGCTGGGACCGGCCGCGCCGTCGTCCTCATCCCGCGGCGGAAACCGCCGCCTGTCCAACGCCCGGCTGCGTTCCACCGGATTCGGATTCACCTACCCGACGTTCCGGGAAGGCTACCGTGCGGTGCTGGCCGGGCACGGGGTGCGGCACGGCTGAGCAGTGCGGGGCGGGGCCTGCGCCGCGTTACAGCTGCGGGTACCGTCCCGCCCAGGGGCGAAGCACCTCGATGGCAGCACCCACACGGAAGACGGACTCCTCCGCAAACGGGTGGCCCACCACCTGCACACCGGTGGGGACGCCGTCGGCTCCGAACCCGGAGGGCACGGCCAGGACCGGGCAGCGGTTGGCGATGTTGAACGGTGCGGTCAGGTGCCCTTCCCAGTAGTGCTGCAGCCGGGTTCCAGCCACCTCGATGCCGTCAAGGTAATCGGCATCCGCGGCCAGTGATCCCGCTCCCGAAGTGGGGCAGAGCAGCACATCGAAACCGGCCATTGCCGTTGCCAGCTCCGACTGGATCTTCGCCTCCGCCGCCAGCCCTTCAACCAGGGTGCTGCGCTGCGCAGCCGCCCGGGCGTCTGCCATGAACCGGCGGGTGTAGGCGGCCAGCGAGTCTTCGGTCCCGGCTGTGGCTTCCTCCATGGCCGGCCCCAGGATGTGGCCAAAGTGGGTGAAGATTGTGTCCCGGATACCGGCGGTGGTCCATGGGAGTTCCACTTCTTCCACCACGGCTCCGGCTGCCTGCAGTGCGGCGGCAACGGCACGGGTGTTGGCTTCGACTGCAGTGTCCAGCGGATAGTCCCCCAGCCGCAGGCAGAGTGCCACGCGCAGCCCGGCTGCGTTTCCGGCGTCGGGATAGCCCAGCGGCAGCGTGCCCGGCCCGCCGAAGGAGGCGTGGTCCCCCGGGTGCCGGCCGGACATCACGTTGGCCAGCAGCGCGGTGTCCGCAACGGTACGCGCCATGGGTCCGTCTCCGCGGTACCAGTCGGCGGACAGCGGAGCCAACCCGGGAATCCTGCCATAGGGGGCCTTGTACCCCACGGTCCCGGTGAAGGCCGCCGGAAGCCGGGTGGACCCCGCGATGTCCGACGCCGTTGCCAGCGGCGCCAGGCCGGCGGCCAGTGCAGCTCCCGCTCCGCCGGAGGACCCGCCGGGTGAGCGGTCCAGGTTCCACGGATTGCGCGTGACGCCCCACATGGGGCTGTGCGTCACCGTAGCGCAGCTGAACTCCGGTGACGTGGTGCGGGCGTGCATTATTCCCCCGGCAGCACGGATGCGCTCCACCACGGGATGGTCGGCCGCGGCTACGGTAGCGGCCTGGGCAAGCAGTCCCTGGGAGAAGCTGCGCCCGGCCAGGGCGTGCTTCTCCTTGGTCGCCACGGGCAGTCCCAGCAGCGGCCGCTGGCCGGCACTTCCGCGCAGATACGCCGCTTCGGCTTCCCTCGCCTGCACCATGGCGTCGTCGAACAGCGTTTCAGTGAAGGCGTTCACGGCCTGGTTCGCAGTGTCCGCGCGCTCCGCTACGGCGGTCAGCAGTTCCACGGGCGAGAGGGTGCCGGAGCGGAAATGCTCCAGCGAAGTGACGGCGTCCAGGTAGTGCAGCGGCGCCTCCCCTGCCGGGCGTGCGGACAGGTCTTCGCCGGTGGCCGGTGTGCTCATGCTGCCGGACCCGTGGCCTGGTCCGTCATGGCACCGTGCACGAGCTTCCAGCCGACTTCGGTGAGCGCTTCCAGTCCGGCAACCATGTCCTCGTCCTTGGTGAACTCGCGCTCACAGTGAGAGACCCCGTCCACGGAGGGAATGAAGAGCATGACGGTGGGCGCAATGCGGTTCAGCGCCACCGAATCGTGCCCGGCCATGGTCTGGATCCGGCGGATCCCCAGCCCCAGCTCAGCGGCAACCTTCTCCGCCAGCTCCAGCCCTTCCTCGGGGTAGTACTGGATGCCGCGGATATCGAAGTCGTTCACGTTGATGGTGATGTCGTGTTCCCGGGCAATGGCGTCGATGTCGGCGAGCAGGGATGCGCGGGCTTCGCTGACGATTTCCGGTGATGCCGAGCGCAGGTCCGCCACCAGGTGGACCCGGCGGGCGACGACGATCGGCGAGTTCGGTTCCAGGGTCATCCGGCCCACCGAGGACACCAGTGCTTCTTCGGCGAACTTCTTCGTCACGTCGTGGACCAGCAGCACCACCTTGGACGCCGCCACCAGGGCATCGTGGCGGTCTGCCATGGCAGTGGCGCCGGTGTGCGACTGTTCGCCGAGCACCTCGATGTCCAGTTTCTGGGTGTACCAGGAATAGTCGACGGCGCCGAGCGGCAGCTGCTCGCGTTCCAGGATGCGGCCCTGCTCAATGTGGATTTCCGCGTAGCTGGCCACTTCCGGCCGCTCATCCGTGCCGAGGTAGCCGATTCCGGACAGGGCGTCCCGGACGGAAACCCCGGCAAGGTCACGGACCTCCAGCATGGCTGCTTCATCCATGAGCCCGGCAAACACGGAACTGCCCATGATGGACGGGGCGAACCGCCCGCCTTCCTCGTTGAACCAGTTCACAACCGCCAGGTTGAAGACCGGAGTTCCAGCGCCGGACTGAAGGCGCTCGGTGATCCGGGAGGCGGCGTGCAGGCCGGCGATCACGCCGTACGCGCCGTCGAACCGGCCGCCCAGCGGCTGGCTGTCCAGGTGCGAGCCAACCAGCACGTACGGTGCGCCGGGAACCAGCTCGATCAGCGCGAACATGTTGCCGATGCTGTCCACACGCACCTCCCAGCCGCGGGCCTCGGCGTAGGCGGCAAACCAGTCCCTGGTCAGCTTGTCTTCAGCGGTGGCTGCTTGCCGGTCGACGCCGTTGGCTTCGGTGGCGCCAATGGCGGCGACGTCGTGGAAATCCTTCAGGAAGGCCTGGGATGAAGTCATGGTTTCTTTCCTTTGATTCAGGCGGGCTTGATCCGTGCGGCTGTACCGAGCGGCGCTAGCCCATGCGGCCGCGGGTTTCCGGCACTTTGGTGAGGGTGAGCAGCAGCAGCACGATCACGGCTGCAGCACTCATGTAGAAGCCCGGCGAGTACGCCACGTCCGTCGCGGCTACCAGTGCGGTGCCCACGAACGGGGCGGTCCCGCCAAAGATGGCATAGGCAACGTTGTAGCTGATGGCTGCGGAGGTGAAGCGGGTCTTGGTGGTGAAGATTTCCACGAAGAACGTGTAGCAGCCGCCGCCGTAGATGCAGAGCGGCATGACGAAGAGCAGCTGGCCCAGGATGGCCAGTCCCAGCACGCCGCTGGTCACCAGCATGAAGCAGGGAACCGCGAAGACGGCCAGTGCTGCCGAACCGGCAATCAGCATGGGCTTGCGGCCAACCCGGTCGCCGATGATTCCGCCCAGCGGCAGGAGCAGTGCGTAGAACGCCATGGCTGCGGCGTTGGCGAGCAGCGACTGGTCACGGCTGAGGTTGCCGGTGGTCTGGACGTAGGAGACGAAGTACCCGGAAAGGAAGTAGAAGCCCATTGCCGTGAGGCCCATGACGAAGATGACCTGCAGCATACGGACCTTGTTGGTGCGGAAGGTCTCGCGGATGGGGCTGTATTCCTTGGTCTGGTTTTTGGCCAGGACTGCCTTGAAGACTTCGCTTTCCTCGGTCTTGGCGCGGATCCACAGGCCGAAGAGGGACAGCGGCAGTGCCAGCAGGAACGGGATGCGCCATCCCCAGCTCTGGAAGTCGGCGTCGCTCATGGACTGGCTGAGGATCAGGATCAGCGTTCCGGCCACCACGGAGGGCAGCGCGGTGGCTGCGAGGGTGATGTTGAGCCAGAAGCCGCGGCGGTTCGCCGGTGCGTGTTCAAAGACGAACGACGGCGCACCCACCGATTCACCGCCGGCCGAGAAGCCCTGCACCAGCCGGCAAAGCACCAGCAGGGCCGGAGCCAGCGCACCAATGGTGGCGTAGGTCGGCAGCAGTCCGATGGCTGCAGTCGCCGCACCAATGGAGACAAGCGTGATGTAGAGGACCCTGCGCCGGCCGATCTTGTCGCCCAGGGCACCGAAGAATAGTCCGCCCAGCGGCCTGATCAGGAAGGCGACGCCGAACGTGGCAAAAGTGGACAGCAGCCCGATGAAGGCGCTTTCGCTGGGGAAGAAGAGCTGGGAAAGGACCACGGCTGAGAGGCCGTAGAGGGCGAAGTCGTAGAACTCGATGAACTGGCCAACGCTGCCGCCGGCCAGGACACGCTTCTGCATGCCTGTAATGCGGGGCTTGGCACCTTCCGCCGGAGCGGACTGGACACTGGTGTCGTGCGGAGTCACTTCGTTCGTAGTCATGAAAGCCACCGTACGCAAACCGGGTTTAGGCTCCGTTGCCCGCGGTTTCCGGAACGTAACGTCTGGCTGGAGGTTGTGTCGGCAGTGTTTCCCGCTGCCGGTCCGGTCTGCGCGGATTGTGTAATGCCGCGGAAACGTGGTTCTGAACTGTTCAACTGCACTCCTGGGGATCGGCGCCGGTCAGCAGCCGTGTTCTCCGCGTCGTTGCGGGGATGGGGCGGCGTGCTGCCGGCAGGGCAGAGATGATGATGGGTCCACTCTGGTGACCTGCGTCACAGATGTCCAGTTGATGTTTATGAAGCGTGTGATCGATTTCGTCGATGCGAGGATCAGCGATCTGCGCCGTACAGCCGCCCGCACACCGCCTCAAAAGCCAGGGCCCGGCGGGTGGGGCGAACCCCGGCCGGCCGAACCAGCATGACTTCGATTCCGGGAACATCATCGGTGAGCCGAAGCGGAACAACCCGGCCTCCGGCATAGGTCTGGTCATGGTGCAGCCGCTGGTTCAGCACCGAATAGCCGTGCCCCCGTCCAACGAAGGACCGCACGGTTTCATAGCCCGAGGCACGGTGGCGGATCTTCGGGCGGACGCCGGCGGCGGCAAACAGGCTCATGAAGTACTCACGGGTGTGCGGCAGGTCAAGCAGGATCATCGGTTCGTCTGCGAGCTGCGCCAGTGATACTTCACCGTCCGGGCTGGCGGCCAGGGGATGGCTTTCCGCCACGAGCACATGGGCAGTTATCCGCTCCACCACCTTGGTGGTGAAGCCTTCGTCCAGCCCCAGACCGTACATCAGCGCCAGTTCGCACTCGCCATCCAGCAATGAGCGCCGGAGGTATTCCTGGTCTCCTTCCAGGAAAGAAATCTGCACTTCCGGGTGGGCCGTTTCGAAGGCCTGCAGGATCACCGGGGCACGGAAGGGTGCCAGCGGAGCAAAGACTCCCACACGCAGTTCACCCGTGAGTGCGTCCGAGTAGCCGCGCGCCGCTTCATAGAGTGCATCGGCTTCTTCCAGGAAGGGTGCCAGGTCCTTGGCGAACTGCCGGCCAGCCGCGGTCAGCCGCATTCCCCGCTGCCGTCCGCGGATAAAGAGCTGGACGTCGAGGTCTTTCTCCAGCTGCGAGATCGCGGCAGAGAGCGCAGACTGGGTGACATTGAGTTCCCGGGACGCCGCAGTCATGCTCTCTGCCGCTGCCACCGCCGAGAAGTAGCGCAGCTGCACCAGGGTAAACGGTTTGGCCATGTGCCCATCCTGCCAGTCCGGCGTGCGGCAGCGCGGTGCATGACGCGGGCGCACTTTCGCGGGCGCACTTTCGCGGGCGCCGAGATGTCGACGCCGAGATGTCCGGGCACGGCCGTGCAGGTGGTGCTTCGAGCCGTGCCCTGACTGCGGCAGTTAGCCGATGGGTTCGGCCATCCGGCGCACGCCGTAGCTCAGCGAGAGGGCCTCGCCGGTTACGGGGTCGGCCATTTCAACCTTCCAGCTTCGGGCAAACTGGTCCACTCCGTGCAGCATGGCCACGGTGCCGGAGATCAGGACCGTTCCGGGCTTGTCCAGGCCGCGCTCCGCCAGGATGTCCAGCCAGTAGTCGGGCGTCAGCAGGGCTGCCAGGGAACTGTCCTGGATCAGCGTGTCCGGGTCCTCGCCGGCACCGACCCAGGCTTTCAGCGTGATCTCGTCCAGGTGGTCCCGCACGTCGTCCAGCCGCCAGGCCCTGCGGCCGAGGACGTCGGGGCTGGCATTCTTGCTCCAGGCCACGCCGTGGACTTCAAGGTCGCGGTCCGTGTGGTCGCAGGCCACGGTGAGCAGGGTTCCGGCGTCGGAGATGACCAGTGCCCATTCAGCTTCGCCGGAAGTCTTGCCATGCTGCACACTGACTTCCTCGACCTGCTGGGCAAGGTACGGGGAAACCGGGTAAAGCGCGGGAGTTACCGAGGGGCCGGGCACGCCAAGCTCTGCCAGTTCCTTGATGTGGGCCTGGACTTCGTCCTGTTCCCGGCCTGCGTAACCGGCGTTGAGCAGGTGCTTTACGTCAACGGCAACCGTGGTGCCGTCCGGAAGTTCAAAGTTCAGCGTTGTCATGATGTGGCCCTTCGGAAGAGAGATTTTACAAACCGGAAATGGAAACCCTCGCCAATCTACATGAAGTATGCGTAATGTATACATCGTTCATCCAAGTGGCTTGCATCACTCCCGTCCATACCCCGGAGGTCCAACACCGTGACAACCAGCCCCGCACCCGGCGCCGGCCAGCCGCCGCAAACATCCCCGCCGAACCGGCCAGCAGGCCTTTACAAGGCCTTCGCAGCCAGCCTTACGGGGACGGCTCTCGAGTGGTACGACTTCGCGGTCTATTCAGCGGCAGCGGCAGTCGTCTTTCCCATCATTTTCTTCCCGTCGTCGGATCCGCTGACGGGAACCATCCTGGCGTTCTCCACCTACGCCGTGGGTTACGTGTCCCGCCCGGTTGGAGGAATCATCTTCGGCCGCCTGGGCGACCGCATCGGCAGGAAGAAGGTGCTGGTAGCCACGCTGATGATCATCGGCGTTGCCACGGTGCTGATCGGAATCCTCCCCGGCTATGCCACCATCGGCATTGCGGCACCCCTCATCCTGGTGCTGCTGAGGTTCGCCCAGGGCGTGGGCGTGGGCGGGGAATGGGGCGGCGCCGTCCTGCTCTCCAGTGAATACGGAGATCCGAAGAAGCGAGGATTCTGGGCCTCGGCAGCCCAGGTAGGGCCGCCTGCAGGCAACCTGATGGCCAACGGCGCCCTGGCCATCCTCACGGTGGCCATGTCCGAGGACGCGTTCATCAGCTACGGCTGGCGCATCGCCTTCCTGTTCTCCGCCGTCCTTGTTGGCTTCGGGCTCTGGATCCGCCTCAAGCTGGAAGACACACCCGTCTTCAAGGCGATCGAAGCCCACGGAGACCGCCCTCAGGCACCCGTCAAGGAAGTCCTGACCACCCAGCTGAGGCCCCTCATTGCAGCCATCCTGAGCCGCGTCGGACCCGATGTGCTCTACGCACTCTTCACCGTCTTCACCCTGACCTACGGCATCCAGTTCCTCGGTTACGAACGCAACCAGGTACTCACCGCCGTCCTGGTCGGCTCCGCTTTCCAGCTCATCACTATTCCGCTGGCAGGGGCGGTCTCAGACCGCATCAACCGGCGGCTGGTCTACGCGGCAGCTGCGGTCCTGGGGGCGGCGTGGACTTTCATTTTCTTCGGCGTCCTGGGCAGCAACAACCAGCTGGTCCTGACGATCGGAATCGTCCTCGGCCTGACCTGCCACTCGTTCATGTACGGCCCGCAGGCCGCGTTCGTCGTTGAACAGTTCTCGCCGCGCCTCCGTTCCACCGGCAGCTCGCTCGCCTACACGTTTGCCGGGGTAATCGGCGGGGCTATCGCGCCGCTGATGTTCACGCTCCTGCTCAGCGAGTTCGGCAGCTGGGTACCGGTTGCCGCCTACGTTGGCGCGGCTGGAATCCTCACCCTGATTGGCCTCGCACTCGGACGCGACCCCCACAGCACCGAAGACGAGGAATACCGCACCCTGCTCGAGACCGAAAAGGTCTAGCCGCGCAGCAGGAGGCCCAGCGTCACGTCCAGGTGGCGGCTGATGGCCTCCTGCGCCGCGTCGGTGTCCCCTGCCACCAGCGCGTCGAGAATCTCCTGGTGCTCACCGCACACCTGCCGGCGGCGGCCGGAGGTGCGGAACAGTGCTTCAACTCCAACGAGGACCTGGCGTACATGGAGCTTGGCGTAAGTGCGGGAAATCAGTTCGTTTCCCACTGCGTCTACAAGGAGCTGGTGGAAGGCGGCGTCGAGCCGGATAAACTCGCGGGCGCTGGCTGCGTCTAGCAGGTCCGGGAGCCCGGCCTGCTCCTGCAGGGTAGCCTCCATCGCCTCGCCGGGGACGATGCCGGCACCGATGGTATGGGCCGCAGCATGGCGTTCCAGGACTCCGCGCAGCTCCATGAGTTCGGAAATCTGCCTGCCGGTCACTGCGGGAACATACGCGCCCCGCTGCGGAATCAGCTCTACCAGCCCGTCCGCCACAAGCAGGAGCAGGGCTTCACGCACCGGGGTCCGGGAGACGCCGATTTCAGCTGCCAGTTCCTGCTCGTTGAGGAACGTACCCTGGCGTGCAGGGTCAACCAGGATGTTCTCCCGGAGATAGGAAAAGGCTTTTTCGCGGCTGGACGCAGCTGTCCCCGTGGTTTTAGGCATACATTATGTATACAACAAGGAAAGGGGAATCCCATGCGCATCGCGCTTGCCCAAGTTATCAGCAGTTCCGATCCGTCCTCCAACCTTGACCTTGTCCGTGACTACGCGGGCCGGGCCAAGGCTGCCGGTGCTGAGCTCGTTGTCTTCCCGGAAGCTGCCATGTGCGCGTTCGGGAATCCCCTCGAGCCCGTCGCCGAGCCGCTGGACGGGCCTTGGGCGTCCACGGTGCGCCGAATCGCCGCAGACCTCGGGATCACCATCGTGGCCGGCATGTTCACCCCGGGAAACGGGGGCCGGGTCCGCAACACCCTTCTGGTCACCGGCCCCGGCGCCGAAGCCTCCTATGACAAGATCCACCTCTTCGATGCCTTCGGCTTCGCCGAATCGGACGCAGTGGACGGCGGCGACTCCCCCGTGACCTTCAGCCTCGGCGGCATGACGTTTGGACTGGCAACCTGCTACGACGTTCGTTTTCCCGCGCTCTTCACCGCCAACGCGCGCGCCGGTGCAGACGTGAACATTGTCTGCGCCTCATGGGGTGCCGGTCCCGGAAAGTCCGAGCAGTGGGACCTCCTTGTCCGTGCACGCGCCCTAGACAGCACCACCTATGTCCTTGCCTGCGGCCAGGGGGATCCCGCCTCGCTTGGCCGCCCCCGGGAAGGGACCGCCCCCACCGGCGTCGGACACAGCGCCGTCATCTCGCCCTTGGGTGAAACCCTGGTTTCCCTCGCCGATGCTCCGGGACTGGCCGTATTCGACCTGGATCCCGCCGTCGTGGCCCAGGTCCGCGAACGCCTCCCCGTGCTGGCCAATGCGAAGGATTTCTCCGCAGCCTAGGCAGGGCTCAGCAGAA
>NZ_BAAALV010000004.1:72590-102330 GCF_039528575.1 Arthrobacter gandavensis | reverse complement strand
CGAGGGGAACCGCCGGTGCCTCTGTATTGAAGTGTTTAGCCCTTGGGGATGGGCGGTCCAAGATAAAGCAGGATCAAAAAGACGACGGCGACTCCGGCAACGGCAACCAAGCCCGCAGCCACGGGGCGGCGCAGCACCAGTGCCTGGACTTTGTCCACGAAGTTCTTCGGCTCCTCGCCGCCCGGGCCCAGGCGCCAGCCGCCGTCCAGCATTCCGCGCTTATCCAGCGACTTCTCAAACGGGATGGTGGCCCAGGGAACGACGGCGAGCGCAACGCCCAGCACGCCGGTAGCTGCCGGCCATTTCTGGTTGACCCACACAAACACGGTCACTGCCGCATAGGAAAGGAAAACAAAGCCGTGCAGTCCGCCGGCAATGGGCGTGAACGCTTCGTTGCCAAAGGCGTACTTGGCCACCAGGGCCGCGATCAGCAGGGTCCACGTCACGGCCTCGGCAAAAGCCAGGGTGGTGAACAGTTTGCGTGGAGTCATGGAGCAGGGCCGCCTTCCGAAGGGGGTTTGCCAACATTATGTCAGCATGCCCGCGGAAGACGCGAATTGCCCCTCCCCGCGTTTGGAGCCAAACCTACCGATACAGCTCCGGCCGCATGTCATGGGCATAGGTGTTGATGCGCCGGGCCCGCTGCACCTCATCCGGATGAATGTCTGTCAGCAGCAGCTCCTCCCCGTCCGCGCCCGCAGCAGCCAGCAGGGTGCCATACGGTGAGGCAATGACGCTGGTGCCGGTGAAGCCGGCGCCGGAGTGGT
Source organism: Arthrobacter gandavensis (assembly GCF_039528575.1). Lineage (NCBI taxonomy): Bacteria > Bacillati > Actinomycetota > Actinomycetes > Micrococcales > Micrococcaceae > Arthrobacter > Arthrobacter gandavensis. The sequence continues at coordinate 101,563 of NZ_BAAALV010000004.1, read as the reverse complement.
TTGCATACGCAATGTAGACCCCGTTCTCCAGCGCACGGGCAGGCACGAGCAGCGTGGAGATCCGTTCGGCGTTGTACGTATGCAGCGGCTGCGGGCCACCTACGTCTCCGGTGGCAGGCACTGCCGTCGGGATGCACAGCAGGTCCGCGCCTGCCCGGACCGCAGCCCTGGCGTACTCGGGGAACTCGATGTCGTAGCAGATGCCCAGGGCTACGCGCAGGCCGCGGAATTCTGCGGTCCGGGGCATTCCTGCGCCGGGCATAAACGCGCTTCGCTCTTCATCCCCGAACAGATGGGCTTTGCGGTAGCGCAGGAGTTCGGTCCCGGTTTCGTCAAAGAAGGAAGCGGAGATGAACCGGGTGCCGGAATCATCCTCGACGGTCGAGGCGACGAGGCCAATGCCTTCCTCGTCCGCGATGGCCGCCAGTTCCTTCCGGATCCCCGCGCCGTCGGAGCTCGCCGCGAGGGCCGGCGCATAGCCCGTGGCGAAGAGTTCCGGCGTGAGAAGCAGGTCTGCTCCGGCCTCCGCAGCCCGAACCGCGGCCCTGCGGATCAGGGCCAGGTTTTCCGTGGGTTCACCCACGCGGGACTCTGCCTGCAGCGCGGCTATGCGGGCCATTCCTACTCCTGTTCGGGGTGTGGGCCGCCGCGTCATGCGGTGGTCACAATCACAAAAACCGTTGACTCTTCCCATGATAGGCACAAGCATGTTCACCAAACCGAATGTCATTCGGTTATTCGTCTTTGTGAACCCGAGGAGACACGTGGAACCGATTACCTCGCCAGGCGATGAACTCGCCGGCCGCCTGCGCGCCATAGCTGAAGATGAGCACCAGGACCCGTCACGCCGGGCCCTGACCAGCCGGGAACTCGCCGCCTACGTCGGCACCACCGCAGCACTGTGCCTGCTCGGCCTCCTGGTGATGGTGCTGTGAGCGGCGGCAGGCGCAGCGCTGAGCCCGACGCGTCCCGCGGGGCGACCCTGGGCTCCTTTCCGCTGCTGAAGAGTGAACGCATCTGGAGCGGCGCGGAATTCACCTGGGTGAACGTCTCGCTGGCCATCGCCACCTGGGCGTTCCTGGTCGGAGGCTCCACCGCACTGCTCGTCGGCTTCCAGCAGGGCCTGGCGGCAATGGTCATCGGCAACGCCATCGGCCTCTCCTTTATGGTGCTGGCATCGGTGGTTTCGAGCCAGCGCCACGGCGGTGAGCAGTACACCATGCTCCGCCCCGTGTTCGGGCTGGTGGGCGTGGGCATCCTGGTCTTCACCGTCATCCTGGTGACCGAGATGGGCTGGTCCTCCCTGCTCTCCATCATGGTGGGCCGGGCGGTCACGCAGGTGTCCAACGAAGCGTTCGGTACGGACTTCGGTCCCGAATCAGTGATGGTCACGGTGGTGGCGCTCCTGGCTATCGCAGCGGCCTGGTGGATCCTCTCCCGCGGTCCGGTCATGATCGGCCGGTTCAACAAATTCATCGCACCCGGGCTGGTGGTCATCACGGCAGGCCTGATGGTCTTCCTCGTCCTGAACACCTCCTGGGACGCCCTGCTGACCGCCTCACCCCTGGCACCCTTCGAGGACGACCGGCTGAACTTTATGCTGGCCGTGGAGTTCAACGCCGGCGTGGGGGTTTCCTGGTACCCGGTCATGGGTTCCCTGGCCCGGCTGACCAAGTCGCCCAAGGCGGCCCTGTGGCCGGCATACGGCGGCCTGTTCGTTGCCACGATCATCGCCCAGATGGTGGGCATGGGTGCCGCGCTGACCCTTGGCGACTCCGATCCCACAGTGTGGATGCTGCCCTTCGGCGGGCCGGTCCTTGGCGCGGCCATCCTGCTGTTCATCGCCTTCGCGAACATCACCAGCACCTCGTCGATCGTCTACTCGACCGTGCTCGCGCTCCGCCAGGCGAGCGGAAGCCTGCTGGCGAAAACACCGTGGCCGCTGCTGTGCGCCGGATTCTTTGTCCTGCCAGCAATCCTGGCCTTCTTCCCCGGCTTTATGTACGACCAGTTCATGGTCTTCGTGACCATCAGCGGCGCCTTCCTCTCCGCTATGTGCGGTGCCATCATCGCCGACTACTTCCTCCTGCGCAGGCAGCACATCAACCTTCCGGACATCTTCCAGCCCGGCGCCGCCAGCCGGTACCACTTCTCCGGCGGACTCAACTGGGCCGGCCTGGCCGCCGTCGCCGCCGGGGCCGCCTTCTACCTGGCCATCTACAACCCGGTCACGCTGGAAACCCTTCCGGTCTTCAGGTACACCACCGCGTCGCTGCCGGCAGCGCTGCTCGCCGGCGCCGTCTACTACGTGCTCGCGTCACTGGCCTACCGGCGGCGCGGCCTGGGCGGTTTCCAGGACCCGCCCGAACCGCCCGCCAGCCCAGCCTCCACCGCAACAAACCGCAGTAAGGACCACGCATGACTTCCTCCGCCCGCAAGACCCGCGCAGCCGTCCATGACGGAGCGTCGACGACGCTTGACATCCGCACCATCGAGATCGCCCCGCCCGGCCCCGGCACGGTGCTGGTACGCCTGGGAGCCTCAGGCGTCTGCGGCTCCGACCGCCATGTGCTCGACGGCGACTGGCAGCTGCCCTCCCCCACCGTCATGGGCCACGAGGGCGCCGGCACCGTGGAAGCCATCGGCGAGGGCGTGGAAGACGTTGCCGTGGGCGACCACGTGATCCTGTCCTGGTTCTACCCGTGCCGGCGCTGCACCGCCTGCCTTTCGGGCCGCTCCTTCGTCTGCACCGGCAGCCGCTCCGAAGAATGCCTGCTGCCGGACGGCACCACGGCACTGAGCGACGCCGGGACGCAGCTCTTCCCCTACCTCTCCGTCGGTTCGATGAGCGAATACACAGTGGTTCCCGAATCTGCCGCCATCAAGGTTCCAGCGGAGGTACCGTTCGACGTCGCGAGCCTGATTGGCTGCTCCATCGCCACGGGCTACGGCTCCGTGGTCAACGACGCCGCTGTCCAGGCCGGGCAGTCCGCCGTCGTCGTTGGCACCGGCGGAGTGGGACTGTCCATCATCATGGCCCTGAACCTGGTGGGCGCGAACCCCATCATCGCCGTCGACCTCAGCGACGAGAAACTCGAGGCTGCCCGCAGTTTCGGGGCAACCCACACGCTGAAGCCGGGTGACGACCTGGCCGCCCGCGTCCAGGAGATCACCGGCACCGGCGCGGACTTTGCTTTCGAGGCGATCGGCCGGGTGGAAACCATCGAGTCACTCCCCTGGCTCATCACCGCCGGAGGCAAGGCAGTGCTGGTGGGGCTGCCCCCGCAGGATGCCCCCGTGTCCATCGATGCGCTGGCGCTGGCGGAAACCGGCAAGTCCCTGATCGGTTCCAACTACGGTTCCACCGTTCCGGGCCGGGATTTCCCGCGGCTGGCGGAGCTCTTCCTTGCCGGAAAGCTACCGGTGGACCGGCTGATTTCCCATCGGATTAGGCTGGATGACGTCAACGAGGCGTTTGACGCCATGCGCCGCGGGGAACGAGCCCGCAGCGTCATTGTGTTCGACTAGCACCGCCACATACGAGGAGAACCATGGCCAGGCCACGCACCCCGCTGCTGTCGCTGGAGAAAATCCACACGGGTGCGCTTGAACTGGTCGACGAGCTGGGGGATTTCACGATCCCCCAGCTCGCGCAGCGCCTGGGAGTGAGCCCTTCCTCGCTCTACCATCACGTTCAGGGCCGCCCGGAGATCATCAACGGCATGCGTTCCATCATCGGCGCCCAGGCGCTGGCCGGCTTCCCGCCGGGAGATGGATCCTGGCAGGAGCAGGCGGCCGCCTGGACGAGGAATTACCGCAAGGTCCTGAGCCTGCATGCCAAAGCCATTCCGCTGCTGGTGGGGGAAGCGGTCACCGACTCCCCCACGCTGGAAATCTACGAGCGCCTTGCAGCGCTCCTGGCCGGGGCGGGTTTCGACGACGCCCAGGTCATCCTGGGCATCTCCGTACTGGACATCCTGTGCCTCGGCTCATCCGTGGACACGGCCGGGCCCTCCGCCGCCTGGCAGGCTTCCCCGGAGTCGGAGCCCGTCCTGCACCGGGCCATGACCGCCGGAGCGGAACCGCTTAGCGGCAGGTCTGATGCGGCATTCGAAGCGGGGCTTACGGCGGCCCTGGCCTATCTGGCTTCCCTGCCGCGCCGGAATTCCGGAGCCTATCCCGGAGACGATGCAGGGTAAGCCAGCGGTTCGGTTATCCATTCCAGGTCTGCCCAGCGGTCCATTCGCTGCACAATCTCAAAGCTCGAGCGGCACATGTCCACCACCGCCTGTTCCGGATCCGGATAGGAGAAGGCGTCCTCCAAGGTAAGGATGAACTCGCTCATCTGCGGCCGGAACTCTGCGCGGTCCGGCTTCAGCATGGACGCGTAGCTTTCTATGCCGGAGAAGAACGGGTACGGCATGCCGAAGAACGCCGGCTGGGACATCTTTACGTCCCCGGGCCAGAACCCGTACTCCACGAACTTCTCGTCGAAACAGTTCACGCCGATCACGTCGGTACCGCTGTAGGGGGCGGCCTGCCCGGCGAACACCGAGCCGGAGAGGTCCATGGTGCCAAACCAAAACTCCGGCATATCCACCTTGCCGCGGAAGGGAGACAGGAACCGGGACAGGCAGCGGTACGCGAAATGCAGGTTCTCCAGGTACAGCTCCACGGCTTCCCGGTCCCAGGAGCGGTGCTTGGTGTCCTCATCGAACGGTGTCTCGTCGTAGAACTCCTGCGGCGTGGTGTTGATCGCCGTCGGCGCTCCAATGTAGTCCAGCGCGGCCATTAGCTGTGAGTGGAAGTCGGCCACGCTCAGCCCGTCACCCAGCGGAATGCGTGATGTGCCGCCGTCGGTGTTTTGCACGTCAACATGATGCCGGCGCAGGTTGAAGTAGATCTCGAAGCTGAATCCGCCGGCCGGGATGATGCCGGTGCCGATCCCGTCGACGGTCAGGGGCAGCCGTACATGGGCCCACCCCGGCCGCTTGACGCTGCGTTCAACTTTGACCTTGCCGGCCATCTGGAGGAAGAGGTGCAGGGTGTCTGCTGTGTCCTGCCAGTCGGGGTAATCCAGGATCCGTTTTTCCATGGGTATCGCCTCAGCTCGGTGGGCGGTCAACAGGGGTTCCCCCAGCGTGTTCCTCCAGTGTGGAACTCCGCCCTCCCGGGGTCAACGCTTCCGCCCCTCGCCTATACTGGCCGAGGCCCACCGTCTTCATCATCCTGCTTAGGAGCCCTTCCCCGGTGTCCAAAACCTCCCCCGCACGCACTTCCTCCCGCTCCCGAAGCCTGAAGTACATCCTGATGCTCGGCGCCCTCGCTGCGCTGCCGGCCGTGACCACCGACATGTACCTTCCGGCCTTGCCTGAAGTCGCCTCGGACCTGGCCACCACGACGACGGCAGCCCAGTTCACGCTCTCCGGCACCCTGCTGGGAACCGCCGTGGGCCAGCTGGTCATCGGGCCGCTGTCCGACCGGTTTGGCCGAAGGCTGCCGCTGCTGATCGGCATATCAATGCACGTGGTGACGTCGCTGCTGTGTGCGATTGCCCCGAACATCGGCCTGCTGATCGGCCTGCGTATTATGCAGGGCTTCTTCAACGCTGCCGCCTCCGTGGTGGCCATCGCCGTAATCCGCGACCGGTTCACCGGATCCGACGCCGCGCGCCTGCTCTCCCGGCTGATGCTGATGATCGGCCTGGCGCCGCTGCTGGCTCCCACCCTGGGCCAGGCGGTGGCCGGTATTTGGGCCTGGCGGGCCGTCTTCTACGCACTGGCGCTGATCGGCGTCATCCTGGTGGTCATCGTCTGGCGCTGGATGCCGGAAACCCTGCCTCCGGAGCGGCGCCTGACGAAGGCGAAAAAGGGAACCCCGAAGTCCGGCAAGCCGGGAGGCTACCGGATCCTGCTGCGCGACCGCCGCTTCCTTGCGTTCGCCGTCATTCCCGGCCTGTCCATGGGAATCATCATGAGCTACGTGGTGGGTTCGCCGTTCGTGATGCAGGAGGAGTACGGGCTCTCCCCCGCGGCCTTCGCCCTGATCTTCGCCGTAAACGGCGTCGCCATGGTGGTCTCGTCCCAGGTGAACGCGTCCCTGTTGAACCGGTATCCCTCCGCCGGCATCCTGCGCATCGCAGCCCCGGTGCTGCTGGTGCTGGCAGTGATCCTGCCGATCATCATCGCCACCGGTTTCGGCGGCGTCGTTGGCCTCGTGGCGGGACTCTGGGTGGTGCTGGGCATGCTGGGCTTCATCTTCTCCAACGCAACGTCCCTGGCACTGGACGGCTACGGGCACATGGCCGGAACAGCCGCCGCGCTGCTGGGCTGCCTGCAGGTGGGACTTGCCGGGCTCATCAGCCCGCTGGTGGGCGTGTTCGGCGGTTCTGCGCTGTCCATGGCCGGAGTGATTATCGGCTGTGCGCTGGCGATCAACCTGGTGCTGGCCACGACGCCGGCCTACCGCCGCGGCGGGCGCCGGCTCGGCACCGCGCCCGAGTCCGGCCAAGCCCAGTCCGGCCAAGCCCAGTCCAGCCCAGCACAGCCCGACGGCGCCGGCACGGCGGACCAGGCCTAAACGCTCCCGCCTATTCGCTGGAGTCCGGCGGGGCAGCCGTGCTCTGCCGGACAACCAGGGACGTGGAGAGGTCCAGGCGGGTGTTCTTGGGCTGCTCGCCGTCCCGCAGCATAAGCACCATGCGGGTGGCCTCCTCGGCCATCTCGATCAGCGGCTGGTGCACGGTGGTCAGGGCGGGCGAGGACCAGCGGGCTACCTGAAGGTCGTCATAGCCCACCACCGAGAGCTGGTCCGGAACCGCGATGCCCAGCTGCCGGGCGGCGTCGAGCACTCCGAGGGCCTGCAGGTCGCTGCCGGCGAAGATTGCAGTTGGCCGCCCAGGCCGCGAGAGCAGGTCAAGGGCGTGGTCACGTCCGCCGTCTACATGGAAGTTGCCGTAGCGCACCAGCCCGGGTTCAAACTCCAGGCCGGCGGTGTTCAGGGCTGAGCGGTAGCCGTCAATGCGGGCCAGGGAGCACATCAGGTCCTCCGGCCCGGTAATGGCGGCGATCCGCCGGTGTCCGAGGTCGATCAGGTGGCGTGTGGCCATCATTCCGCCGGCCCAGTTCGCCGATCCCACGGAGGGGACGTCCGGTGCCGGGTCTCCCGCCGGGTCGATGATCGCGAACGGTATGCCGCGCGATTCAAGCAGGCGCCTGGATTCCCGGGCAAGGTCGGCAAAGACCAGAACGACGCCGGCCGGGCGCCGTGCAATCACACCCTCCACCCATTCCGGTCCGGGCGAGTGCCGGGTACCGCTTTCGGTGAGCACCACGCTCAGCCCGTGTTCCCGGGCCACGTTCTCCACGCCCCGGATGATTTCAAGCGCCCACGCGCTTTCGAGTTCATGGAACACCAGCTCCAGCAGCCCGGACTTGGTGCTGCGGCTGGCCCGGCGCTGATACCCGTGTCCATCGAGCAGAGCCTCAACTTTCGTGCGGGTTTTCCGCGAAACATCGGAACGGCCGTTCAAGACTTTCGAAATTGTGGACAGCGAGACCTCAGCCTCGGCGGCCAGTTCCGCGAGGGTGATGCGCCCAGCCGCAGGCGTTTGTGCCATTCGTTTCTCCTCCGTGCGAAGTCCCCGGCGCGAAGACGCAGCAAAAAAGTGTTGCGCATCACATCCCTGCATCCTAAGCTAGCCGCATTCCAGAACTTTCGGCAAGTGTTTCGAAACTTTCGGAACATGCTTCCCGGAAGAACTTCCAGTGAGGAGCAGTTCAATGAGGAACAACCGCAGCTGGCTGAAACCAGCTACCGCAGCCGCGGGTGCGCTGGCACTCGGCATGTCGATGGCCGCCTGTTCGAACAGCGGGGAATCCGCTGCGAGCAACCGGCCGGAAAACGAAGTCCATGTCCTGGTCTACGGGGACGCCGGCAACGACGTCGAACGGGCCATGGTGGACAAATTCAATGAAACCTCGGACGTCAAAGTTGTCCTGGACACCATCCCCGGGGCCGATTACCAGCAGAAACTGCAGACCATCATCGACACGGATTCAGCCCCGGACGTGTTCTTCAACTGGGGCGGCGGATCCATTACGGACTACGTGGACGCCGGGCTGCTGATGCCCCTGGACGATTTCATCGCGGAAGATCCCCAGCTCAAGGACGCTTTCCTTCCCTCCGTCTTCGATACCGCAGTAGTCGATGACAAGGCATACGGCATCCCGATGCGCGGCACCCAGCCGGTGATGCTCTTCAGCAACGAAGAAGTCCTGGCCAATGCGGGGGTCGACGGCGCTCCCGAAACGTGGGACGAGCTGCTGGACGCGGTGGAGAAACTCAAGGCTGCCGGGGTCACCCCGATCGCCCTGGGCGGAGCGGACGAATGGCCCACCCTGATGTGGGTTGAATACGTGTATGACCGCGTAGCCGGGCCGGAACTCTTCGAGAGCGCACTGGCCGGAGACACTGAGGTCTGGGATTCCGAGGAAAGCCGCGAGGCCCTGGGCATGCTGCGTGAGCTGGTGGACGCCGGTGCGTTCGGCACCAACTTCCAGTCCGTGAAGTTCACCGACGGCGGCTCCGCGTCCCTGCTTTCCAGCGGCCAGGCGGGCTTTGAACTGATGGGCTCCTGGGCGTACTCCACGCACCAGGATGCTGCACCCGAGTTCGTGGAGACGGCGCTGGGCTACAGCGAGTTTCCGACCATCGACGGCGGCAAGGGCGACCCGGCAAACCTGGTCGGGAACACCAACAACTTCTACTCCGTCCTGGCGAACACCCGGTACCCGGACACTGTCCGCGACTTCCTGAAGCTGATGTACTCGGATGAATTCGTCCAGGAGCAGGTGGCAATCGGCAACCTGCCCACCACCACCAACACCGAGCAGTTCCTGGACCAGTCTGCCGATCCCGAGTACGCCCGTTTCCAGTACGGACTGGTGGAACAGGCTCCGGCTTTCCAGCTCTCCTGGGACCAGGCGTACCCGCCCTCGGCAACACCTGCCATCCACGGCGCCATGTCCGATTTCTTCAGCGGACGGATCGACGAAGACGGCTTCATTGCCGCCATGCAGGGCCTCTAGGAACCGCTGCTCATGACTGCACTGCTCCCGCCCAAGCCGCCGGCGCTGGCGGACGGATCCGAAAAGGTCCGTCCCGCCCGCGCCGGCCGCTCGGCCCGCACTCCCCGTCCGGGACTGGCTTGGACCCTGCCTGCCACGGTCTTTTTCCTGCTTTTCGCCGTGGTCCCGCTGATCGCCGTCGTGGTCCTGTCCTTCACCAGCTGGCGTGGAATCGGCGACCCGAAGTTTGTCGGAATGGAGAACTGGCAGGAGCTGGCCGGGGATCCGGTGATGCTCAAGAGCCTCTGGCTCTCCCTGCTCTTCATCGTCCTGGGCGTAGCCACCCAGACCCCGGTGAGCATGCTGCTGGGAGTGTGGGCCGCTGGCCCGCAGCGGAACCGGGCGGTCCTCAGTGCCATCTACTTCGTGCCGCTGCTGCTCTCCTCCGCAGCGATTTCGGTCCTGTGGCGGGCGCTGCTCGATCCGAACTTCGGGGTGCCGTCCCAGTTCCGCTGGCTCTTCGGCGACGGCAACCTGTTCGGGCACCAGGCCACCGCTATCGGCGTCATCATCTTCGTGAGCATGTGGCAGTTCACACCGTTCCACACGCTGATCTACCAGGGCGCCGCGCGGGCCATTCCGCAGGTGCTCTACCAGGCGGCGGAAGTCGACGGCGCGGGGCGGGTGCGCACATTCTTCAGCATCACGCTGCCCCAGCTGCGCAATTCGATCATCACGTCCGTGATCCTGATGGTCGTGGGCGGGCTGACCACCTTTGAAACGGTGCTGATCCTGACCAACGGCGGACCGGGCACCGACACCACCATCACGGCCTTCTACATGTTCGAGCAGGCCTTCCGCCGCTTCGACTTTGGCATTGGCGCCGCCGTGGCCCTGGTGCTGGTAGTCGTAGCCACCACCATCTCGCTGATCATGGTCAAGGTCTCCGGCTACGACAAGATGCGCAGCACCATGGAAGGAGTCTAGATGCGCACGCGCCCCAACTACATTGCCGGAGCCGCCGCCGTCGTCTGGCTCCTGATCGTTGCCCTGCCCCTGTACGTCATGATCGCCGCCAGCGTGCAAACCCGCACTGATTTCAGCGCCGGCGGGCCGCTCTCCTTCCCCACCAGCTTCACGCTGGAGAACTACGCGGGAGTGTTCCAGAGCGGATTCGGACTCTACTTCCTGAACACCCTGATAGTGACCGGCGGAGTGGTGGGAATCGTCCTGCTGGTGGTGCCCCCGCTGGCCTACGCGATAGTGCGCAGCCAGTCCCGCACCACCACCCTGATCTTCCGGTTCTTCCTGCTGGGCCTGGCAATTCCGGTCCAGGCGGTGATTGTTCCGATGTTCTACCTGATCAACACCGTGGGGCTCTATGACACCCTGCTGGGCATCATCCTGCCCACGGCCGCGTTCGCCCTGCCGATCTGCACCCTGATCCTCTCCGGAACCATGCGGGACATCACGCCTGAGCTGTACGAGGCCATGGCCGTTGACGGCGCCGGAACCTGGCGAACCTTCGTCCGGCTGGTCCTCCCGCTCTCCAAGCCGGGAATCTCCACGATCGCGGTCTTCGCGGCCCTGCAGGGCTGGAACGGTTTCCTGCTGCCGCTGATCCTGACCCAGTCGGAATCGACCCGGGTCATCACGCTTGGCCTCTTCAATTTCCAGACCCAGTACGGAATCAATGTCCCCGGTATCCTCGCCGCCGTGATGCTCTCCATGATTCCCGTGCTGCTGGTGTATCTCTTTGCGCGCCGCGCACTAGTCCAGGGCCTTATGGGCGCTGGCGGAAAGTGAACCATGTCGAACACCACCACCAAGCGCGTCCCCTGGCGGGACACCTCGCTCACCCCCGCCGAGCGTGCGGATGCACTGTTGTCCCACATGACCCTGGAGGAAAAGACCGCCCAGCTGATCGGAGTCTGGGTTGGCGCCTCCGCTGACGGCGCCGAGGTGGCTCCGCACCAGCACGAGATGAACGAGCCGCCGGATCTGGAGGCACTGCTGCCGAACGGACTGGGCCAGCTCACCCGGCCGTTCGGCACCAAACCGGTCGACGCCGGAGCAGGAGCGTTGTCGCTGATGCGCACCCAGGAACGTATTGCCGGTTCCAACCGGTTCGGCATCCCCGCCATGGCCCATGAGGAGTGCCTGGCCGGGTTCGCGGCCTGGGGTGCCACGGCGTATCCGGTGCCGCTGGCCTGGGGCGCCACGTTCAACCCGGACCTGGTGCGGCGGATGGCAGGAGCGATCGGCGAAGATATGCGCCGGGTTGGCATCCACCAGGGACTGGCGCCCGTGCTGGACGTGGTGCGCGATGCCCGGTGGGGGCGGGTGGAAGAGACCATTGGTGAGGACCCGTACCTGGTTGGCACGGTCGCAACGGCCTACATCCAGGGCCTGGAGCAGGCCGGAGTCGTTGCCACGCTGAAGCATTTCGCCGGTTACTCCGCCTCCCGTGCCGGCCGGAACCTCGCACCGGTTTCAATGGGCCCAAGGGAATTCGCCGATGTGATCCTGCCGCCGTTCGAGATGGCAGTGCGGGAATCCGGCGTGCGTTCGGTGATGCACGCCTACACGGATACCGACGGCGTTCCCTCCGCAGCCGACCACTCGCTGCTGACCGGGCTGCTGCGGGACACCTGGGGATTCGAAGGCACCGTGGTGGCTGACTACTTCGGCATCGGGTTCCTGCAGGACCTGCATGGTGTAGCCGGCAGCCGCGGCGAAGCGGCCGCTGCCGCGCTGCATGCCGGGGTGGATGTAGAGCTGCCCACCGTGGATGCCTACGGTGAGCACCTGCTCGCGGAACTTGGCGCCGGCCGGGTTGATCCTTCCCTGGTGGACGCTGCTGCCCGGCGGGTTCTGCTGCAGAAAATCGGGCTCGGCCTGCTGGATGAGGACTGGAGCCCGGTTCCGGAAGCCTTGGCTGCCGGGGCCCGGGACCTTGACACTGTCCAGTCCACGGTGAATCTCGATCCGCCGGAAAACCGGAAGCTGGCCCGCGAACTGGCCGAAGAGTCAGTTGTCCTGCTCAGCAACAACGGCACCCTGCCGTTGCAGTCGCCGCGGCGCATCGCCGTCGTTGGACCGAACGCCGAGAATCCGATGGCGTTCCTTGGCTGCTATTCCTTCCCTGCCCATGTCGGCTCACAGTTCCCCGACATTTCAGCGGGCATTGAGCTGCCTACGGTGGGCTGCTCGCTGGCGGTGGAATTCCCGGAAAGCAGCATCGAGTACGTCCCCGGCTGCGGGATCGATGATCCCGATCCGTCCGGGATTGCTGCCGCCGTGGCAGCGGCGCAGGGGGCCGACGTCGTTATTGCCGTCCTGGGTGACCGTGCCGGGCTCTTTGGCCGGGGCACCAGCGGCGAAGGGTGCGACGTCGAATCCCTGGTGCTGCCCGGAGTGCAGCAGCAGCTGCTGGATGCCCTGCTGGAGACAGGCACGCCGGTGGTTACCGTCCTGCTGACCGGCCGCCCCTATGCGCTGGGGCAGGCTGCATCCCGTTCCGCCGCCGTCGTACAGGCATTCTTCCCGGGCGAGGAAGGCGGGCCCGCCATCGCCCGGGTGCTCAGCGGCGCAGCCAATCCGTCCGGCCGGCTGCCGGTCAGTGTGCCTGCCACGCCCGGCGGCCAGCCTGCCGGCTATCTGGCCGCGCCTCTCGCGGGGCCAACGGAGGTATCGAGCATCGATCCCACGCCAGCCTTCGGCTTTGGCCACGGACTTAGCTACACACAGTTCGCCTGGGACTCCCTCTCCGTGGAAAGCACAGAGACCAGTACTGCCGGTGAAGCTGCCGCCGCGCTGACCGTGACCAATACCGGCGAGCGCGACGGCGTGGAGGTGGTCCAGCTGTACCTGCACGATCCGGTGGCTTCTGTGGTGCGGCCGGTACAGCGGCTCATCGGCTATGCCCGGGTGCCGCTGCGCGCCGGCGAAGCCGCGCGGGTCCGGTTCACCGTGCCGGCGGACGTTGCCTCTTTCACCGGGGTGGACGGGCAGCGCAGGGTGGAGCCGGGAGAGCTTGAACTGCGGTTCGGTGCCTCCAGCACCGACATTCGGCTGAGCACCGGGATTACGCTCACCGGACCGGTACGCTCGGTGGACCACACCCGTCGGCTGCACTGTGGGGTGGACGTTACGGCCCCGTAGGAGAAATTCACGTGTATACCGATCTGCCCGTTGACCAGCTCGCCACCTATCTGGGCAGCCAAAGCGAACCTGCCGATTTTGACGGGTTCTGGGCGCGGACCCTCGAAGAAGCGCAGGCCCATCCGCTGGGCCTGGTCCTGGAACCGGTCGAAACCGTGCTGTCCACAGTGGACGTCTGGGACGTGACATTCAACGGCTACGGCGGCGAACCAATCCGCGCCTGGCTGCGGGTGCCGTCCGGAGCATCCGGCCAGCTGCCCGGCGTCGTCCAGTTTGTGGGCTACGGCGGTGGGCGCGGCGACGCGCACGAGAACCTTTTCTGGGCGTCCTGCGGTTTCGCCCACCTGGAGATGGACACCCGCGGGCAGGGAGCGGGCTGGAGCACCGGCGTCACCCCGGACGCCGCGGGCAGTGCCGGACCCCAGGGCCAAGGCGTGATGACCCGCGGCGTCACCGATCCCGGGACCTACTATTACCGGCGTCTGACCACTGACGCCGTCCGGGCTGTCCAGGCCCTGCGGTCACTGGAGAGGGTAGATTCCGCCCGGTGCGCTGCTGTGGGGATGAGCCAGGGCGGCGGACTGGCAGTAGCCGCCGCGGCGCTGGCCCCGGAGCTGGCGGCCATCGTGGCGAAGGTGCCCTTCCTCTCCGACATCCCCCGGGCACTGCAGGTGACGGATGCGTACCCGTTCCGGGAGCTGGTGGACTATCTGGCGATCCACCGCACCCGGGTGCAGCAGGTGCACCAGACACTGCAGTATTTCGATTCGATCAACTTCGCCAAGCGGGCCAAGGTTCCGGCCCTGTTTTCGGTGGGCCTGATGGATGAGATCACGCCGCCGTCCACCGTCTATGCGGCGTACAACAACTATTCCGGGCCCAAGGAACTGCAGGTCTGGCCCTTCAACGGGCACGAAGCCGGCGGGATCGAGGACGATGTGGCCGCTGTGGCGTTCCTGCGGCGGGTGCTGGCCAGCGGCTCAGCCGGCAGCGCTAATCCGGCAGACTGAGCAACGGTCTGCCGGGCTCAGCCGATCACCACGGACGCTGCCACAGCGGCAGCCAGGGCAGCCGCATAGCCGGTGACCGTCGCCGGACCCGGTCCCCTGGTTTTGCTCACACGGACGTTTGCCGGTGTTCCGGACTCCGGCTGGAACCGCCGTCCCGGCAGCTCCGGCCAGCGGATAACCAGACCTGCGGCAGCAATCCCCAGCGCGGCAACGGAAAGTACCCACAACCAGACCGTCACGGGCGAGAATTCAATCATCAGCCGGCAAACCACCACCACGAAGCCGACCTCCAGCAGGGCTGCGAGATAGGCGCTGCGGGATTTCTCCGGCAAAGACGGCGTCCAGGCTGAGTAGGCTGCCCAGCCACAGTAGACCACCAGGCATGCCGGGATCAGCCACGCGATCGCCGCGGCCATCATTTGGCACCTGCCGTGAGGAGCTCAAACACTGCTTCTTCGTGTCCGGCTGAGACGTTGGAGAGCATCACGACGGCGTGCCCGGCATCCCGGTCCAGGGCGACCATTGACCAGAATCCGCCGGTCTGCCCGTTGTGCCAGGTGATCTCCCTGCCGCCGTGTTCCTCGGTGATCCAGGCGAGGCCGTACCTGCCGCCGCTTCCGTCGTCCCACTGCGGTTCCAGCGCCGCGGCGCCCGGGGCAGTTCCGTCCAGCTGCGCCCGTGCGTAGAGCACCAGGTCAGCGGCGGTGGACCGGATTCCGCCTGCCGGCGCCGTGCCGTTCGCCGTCCAGGCTCGTTCCGGACGGCCGGCGGCGCTTCGCCCGGTGGGGGCGGCGTCGGGCAGGTTCCCTGCAGTGACCGGCGCGAAGGTTTCCGCCAGTGCCAGGGGGGTCAGCACCCGCTCGTCCAGGAGTTGTTCCCAGCTCGCGCCGGCTGCCCTGGCCAGCAGCTGGCCGAGGAAGGCGTAGCCCAGATTCGAGTAGGTGGCCGTTCCGTCCAGACGGGAGGCCTGAGCCTGCTCCAGAACCTGTTCCGGCGAGGCGGTATACGGATCACGGTTCAGCAGCTGTCCGGCCAGGAGGGAGGGCAGGGCATCGAGTCCCGTTGCCAGCCGCGGCAGGCCGGAACGGTGGCTCGCCAGCTCGGCCAGCGTCACGGTGCCAATTTCAGCTTTCGGGTCCAGGAGGTCTTCCCCCAGGATGTCCGCGACGGTGGTCTCCAGCGTGACCTCTCCCCGGTCCACGGCATCGGCAAGCAGTGAGGCAGTGAAGGTCTTGCTGACCGAACCGATCTCGTACTCGGTGTGCTCGTCGGCGCCAAAACCGGCGTAGCGGACACCGCTGGAGTCAATCCAGGCAACACTGACCTGATCCGCCGGAGAGGTGAGCAGCGGGCGCACCCGTTCAGCCAGGGCAGCATCTCCGGTGACGCTGCCGGACAGCTTGGGCGGCCACGGTGCCGCAGCCAGGCCGAAGACCAGGATAACGACGGCGGCGGCACCTCCGGCCATCATCCGTGGTGTCAGTTTTCGGGTGCGGGTTACGGCCCCGGGCATCAGTTGCCTCCTGTGGCAGCAGTAAGGATGGCCAGCAGCGGAATGACCCGGGGCGCCGGAACCCGATAGCGGGAACGGGCATGGGCAGCCAGCCAGCCCTGGGCGCTGAGCTGGTTCACGTGATGGTAGATCTGCCCTGCGGTGCCGGCGCCCAGTTCCTCCGCGAGCGCGGCGACGGTTTCAGTTCCGCCCAGGACTGCACGCAGGATCGAAAGCCGCACCGGGTTGCCCAGGGCGGCGAGGGACTCAGCGAAGGGTGCCCAGTCGACGTCGAGCAGGTGTCCTGTCTCGAGGCCGTACTGGTACTCGTACCGCTCGCCGGTGGGAGTGCTGGCGGTCCCGGCGAACAGGACGGCACCGGGGTCCGGATAGCGGTCCCGAATACCGTTGAGCGCCCAGAAGATGTCATCTGCCTCCGGGCGGCTCGCCGGCGGCGCAGCCGTCAGCCGTTCCTCCAGGGCAGCAACCCGTTCCTCGAGTGCCTGCAGGCGGTCATCGTGCGAACTCATGCGTCAAGAATTACGTAATTCCTGATATGAGTCAAGGATTATTGAATGCTTTCCTTGAGTTCGACGAAGAACACATGGGTGTCCGTGTCGCCGATGTTCTCACCGACGTGTTCCTGGGCGGGGAGCCACTGGACGGCGCCGGACGGCAGTTCGACATCCCGCTGCGGGCCGCCGGTGCTGAGCCGCCGGCGGAAAGAGCTGGCGGTAATCATCACGCTGTCAGGATGCCGGTGCACAACGGTCCGGTGTCGGGGGGTGTCGCGGTACTCGAGGACGCGCACGCGGTCGTTCTCGAAAACCACCGAATAGTTGTCCGGGTTGGACTGGACTGGATCCTGCGTCATACCCCGAAGACTAGGCCTGCCTGCGGGCATCCCGAAGGGGTCCCGCTAACCCGGCCGCTTTGCCGGAGATGAATCATCCCGCGGACTCGCTACCACAGCTGCCCCGGGAGCTTCAGCTCCTCCTTCGGCGGAAAGCGGGCATCGAACGCGTCCACGTCCTCGTCACTCACCGCATAACCGGGCGGATCCCGGTAGATCCAGGGACCCCCGGCAAGGTAACCCTCCTGCAGTTCCAATCCCTGAAGGTACGGCGTGGGCTCGTCCCGGGGAACGCCGTCGTAATAGATCCCCAAGGTCTTCGC
Source organism: Arthrobacter gandavensis (assembly GCF_039528575.1). Taxonomy (NCBI): domain Bacteria; kingdom Bacillati; phylum Actinomycetota; class Actinomycetes; order Micrococcales; family Micrococcaceae; genus Arthrobacter; species Arthrobacter gandavensis. The sequence goes on along the minus strand of NZ_BAAALV010000004.1, from coordinate 84,653 downwards.
CTCCGCGAAGCCAAAGCGGCGGTAATACTCCGGGCTCCCGGTAATGACGACGGCGCCGAAGCCGCTTTCGGCTGCTTCGGCCAGGGTGTGCCGGATCAGTGCTGCTCCGTGGCCGCGCTTCTGGTACTCCGGCAGCACGGAGACCGGACCGAAAACCAACATTGGAAGCACACCGCCATTCTCCCGGCGGAGTTCGGCACGGCTGTACATAATGTGGGCGAGGATCCTGCCGTCCGCTTCCAGGACCTGGCTGAGCTCAGGAATGAACTGGGGCAGTTCACGGTAACGGTGCAGCAGGAAGTGCTCCACGCAGCCTGGCCGGTACACGTTCCAGAACGCTTCCCGGGTCAGGTTTTCAACTTCGGCGTACGACTTCCCGGCGGATGACGTAGTCAGGGTCCATTCCGGGAGACTACCCCGGAACGCGCAAAAGCGCCGGTCCCGCTTCCTGAGTGGAGGCGGAACCGGCGCTTTGAGGGTTGACCGGGCTACTGAACCGAGTTGTTGTAATTCTCGATTTCGGTCTTGAGTGCCTCAACCGACTCGGTCAGTTCTGCCTTGCTGTCTCCGCCGAGCAGTGCCCCTTCCAGGGCGTCCTCGGCGGCCTTGCGGGCCTGCGGCATTGAACCGGCGGCGCAGCCCTGAGTGGCTGCGGTCAGTTCAGTTGCTTCGAGCTGCTGCACGGCGACGTCGAACTGCGGGTACTGCTCACGCCAGGCGATGTCCTCCGGCTCGTCCAGAGCGGCCTTGGAGATCGGGAAGTAGCCTGTTCCGGTGTGCCAGGTGGCCTGGGTGGCCGGCTCGGCAAGGAACTGCATGAACTGCCAGGTGGCTTCCTGCTCCGCATCGGAGTGACCTTCACCGGAGATCCAGAGCGAGGCGCCTCCAATGATCGGACCGGAGTCGTTCTGCTCGATCTTCGGGTAGAAACCGACTCCCAGTTCGAAGCCCTGCTCCTGGGCTGCCTTCTGCATGCCGCCCAGGGCGCCGGTGGACTCAAGGGTCATGCCGATGGTGCCGCTCTTGAAGGCGTTCTGCGCGTCAGCGGTGGCGCGGCCGGTGTTGCCCGCTACGCCCGTTGCCACGAGGTCCTTCCACCAGTCCACGAATTCCACGGCGGTGTCATTGTTGAAGCTGTAGTCAGAAGCCCGTTCGCCGGAGCGGCCGTTGTCCGGGCTGCAGTAGAGCGCACCGTTGGCAGCGATTTCCTGCTCCAGCAGCCAGCCGTAGATTGCCGCGTTGAAGCCGAACTCGGCCGGGCCGCCGTTCTTCTTGGACAGCGCTGACGCCGCTTCGCCAACCTCGTCCAGGGTTTCGGGTGCGGTTTCCGGGTCCAGGCCGGCAGCTTCAAAGAGGGTCTTGTTGTAGTACAGGACCGGCATGGAGGTGTTGAACGGCATGGACCAGAGGTCCTCGTCGATCGTGTAGTAACCGGCGATGTTGGGCTGCAGGTCAGAAACGTCGTATTCGTCCCGGTCGATGAAGGCCTGGGTGGGCACCACAGCGCCGGAGTCGATCATGAACTGGGTGCCGATGTCATAGATCTGCACCATGCTGGGCGTGCTGTTGGACTGGACCGCAGCCTTGTACTTGGTAATGGTGGAGTCGTAGTCGCCCTGGTAAACGCCCTTGACCTCAATCTTGCCTTCATTGGCGGCGTTGAATTCGTCAATGAGCTTGCCCAGGGTCTCACCGTTGGTGCCGTCCATGGAGTGCCAGAAATTGACGGTGGTGACTCCTTCGGCTTTCTCGAGCGCATCGGCGGCCGGCACTTCGCCCCCGCCGCCCGTGCTGCTGCCTCCGCCGCAGGCGGACAGTACCAGGGCAAGCCCCGCGGCGCCGGCGGCCATCATTGGCAGCCTGCGCCCTCTGGTTGTAGTTCGCAATGTGTATCCCTTCAGGATTGGCCGGAGCCGAAGCTCCGGATTGCTGTGTGTAAGGCTGTGGGTGCGCTACTTGATGGAACCGGCCGTCAGGCCGCGGACAATGAACCGCTGGCCAAAGATCACCAGCAGCAGGGTGGGAATGATGGCCAGGACGGTTCCGGCCAGGACCAGCCCGGCGTTGAAGTTGTCTGCCGAGCGCAGCTGGGTGATGCCGATCTGGATGGTCTGCATCTGCGGGGTCTGGGTGACCAGCAGCGGCCAGAAGTACATGTTCCAGGCCGAGAGGAAGGACCAGATTCCCAGCGCCGCCAGGGTGGGCTTGGACAGCGGCACCAGGACTGAGAGCAGGAACCGGAAGTGTCCGGCGCCGTCGATCTTGGCTGCTTCCCACAGTTCGGTGGGGAAGGACAGGAAGGCCTGGCGCAGCAGGAAGATGCCGAATCCGTGAGCCAGGAACGGCAGCGTTAGCGCCGGAATCGTATTGATCAGTCCCGCGGAGGACATGGTGAGGTAATTCGGGATGATGATCGCCTCGGCCGGCACCATCATGCTGCACAGGAACAGGGCGAACCAGAAGGCCCGTCCCCGCACTTTCAGGAAGACCAGCGCGTAGGCGGCCAGCAGGGAGGTCACCAGCTGGCCCACGGTGATCAGGCCGGCCATAACCACCGAGTTCACGTACTGCCGGCCGAGCGGAATCGAGTTCAGTGCGCCGGCGAAGTTCTCCACGCGGAAACCGTTGAACGGCCACAGCGACGCCGGGTAGGCGTTGATGTCCGCCGGGCCCATGAAGGAGCCGACGAAACCGAAATAGACGGGGAACAGGACGACGACGGCGCCCACGCTCAGGGCGGCGTAGGTCAGGACCCGGCCCGCAGTGAGCGGACGGCGCTGGCGCTTCTTCAAGGCCCGGGTGCGGCTCGCTGCCGCCGGGGGCTTGGCGGGCGCGGGGGCTGCTGTGCGGCTCATCGGTAGAAGACCTTCCGTTCCAGGACACCGAATTGGATGGCGGACACCGCTACCACGATGATCAGAAGCACCACGGCCTGCGCGGAGGCGTAGCCGAAGTTTGAGTTGTTGTTGGCAAATGCCTGCTCGTAGATGGAGTAGACGAGCGTGGTGGTGCTGTCCTGCGGTCCGCCCTTGGTGAGGATGTGGATCTGGCCGAAGCTCTGCAGGGCATGAATGGTGCCGGTGACCAGCAGGAAGAACATCTGCGGCGTCAGCAGCGGCATGATGATCGAACGCTGCATCCGCCAGCCATGGGCGCCGTCCAGCCGGGCCGCCTCCACCACGTCTTCGGACACCGCGCCGAGGCCGGCGGAAAGCACCAGCAGGTTGTAGCCAAGCTGCATCCACACAGTGGCCAGTGATACGGAGATCAAGGCCCAGGCGGGGTCCGTGAGCCAGCCGACCCGGTCAAACCCGAAGAAACCCAGCATGCCGTTCAGCACGCCGGTTGCCTGGTTGAACATCACGCCGAAGATTACCGACGCGGTGGCCACGGAATAGGCAAACGGAAGGGCAAAAGCCGTGCGGAAGAAGCGGATGCCCTTGATTTTCTGGTGGAGCAGCAGGGCCAGTGCCAGGGCAATTCCGATGGAGGGAATCACCGTCAGCACCGTGAACCCAAGGGTCACGCCCATGACGGTCCAGAAACCGCTGTCCGTGAAGAGGCGGGTGTACTGGTCGAAACCGACAAATCCGGAGGGACGGCCGAACAGGTCGCTGCCCTGGAAGGATAGGAAGACGGACCGGCCCAGCGGGTAGAAAAGGAAGAGGGCGAAAACCACCAGCGCGGGTACGAGGTACCACATGGCCCGGATGCTGCCGCGGTCCGTTACGCGCTGGGGAGGGGTTTTCCTTGATTCCTGCTTGGGTGCGGTGGCCGGTTTAAGGGCGCTCATGCCCCGGCGCCCGGTACGGGCCCGCCGGGATGGGGATACGAACAGCGGACGGTTCCATCCGGCTGCAGCGAGTCACTGCAGGTAGCTTTCATTGCTTTATTCCGTCCATCATTTTGCGGCGCGCCAGTGCGCCGGATACCGGTGTTACGCCCGTCACAGTACCCATTGTTTTTTGTTCATGGCAAGCAGGCTTGCCGCTGCCGCCGGAATGCTTTGGTGCAGGTCAGCCCGTGGTACTGTACTGGCGCTGCGCGGCGGCCCGGTATCGTTCCAGGACCTGGGGCGCGGGCGGGGCGGAAACGGTCAGTGAGTCCTGGGTTTTCCATTCCGGCCAGGCTCCGGCGAGCACCGCAGCTGCCTGGCGGGCAGCGCCGTCGGCCACGTACTCCCCCGGTTCCGGGACGTCCACCGGCATGCCCAGCACGGAGGAAAGCGTCTGCTGCATGGCGGCCGAGCGTGCCCCTCCGCCCACCAGGATGACCCGCCGCGCCTCGATTCCCAGCCCGGTCACAGCCCGGAAGGCGTCTGCCAGCGAGCACGCCACGCCCTCGAAGGCGGCGCGGGCCAGGTTGGCGGGAGTGTAGTTGGCCAGCGTCATGCCGTGCAGGCTGCCCTGGGCCTCAGGCAGGTTGGGCGTGCGCTCCCCTTCGAAGTAGGGAACCAGGGACAGCCCCCCGGCGCCGGGCTCGGCGGACAGCGCCAGTTCGGTGAGGGCCGGAAGGTCGACGCCGAGCACACCTGCCGTCGCGTCCAGGACGCGGGAGGCGTTCAGCGTTGCGGCGAGCGGAAGGAAGTTGCCGGTGGCGTCCGCGAACCCGGCAACCAGTCCCGTGACATCCGCCGTGGGGTCTTCGGTCACCGCGAAGACGGTGCCGGAGGTTCCCACGGACACCACGACGTCGCCCACGGTGGCGCCGACGCCCAGCGCGGCGCCGGCGTTGTCTCCGGCTCCCGGGCCGATGAGGGTCCCCGCGGCAGTCTGCAGTCCGGGTTCCAGCGGGCCAAGGACAACGGGCAGCGCCGGCACATGCCCGAGCGTGGTGTCGAGGACCTCGGGCAGGTACTGGCCGGTTGCCGGAGACCAGTAGCCGGTGCCGGAAGCGTCGGAGCGGTCCGTGCGCAGGGCAGCCAGCCCTCCACTGCCTGGCCCGTGCCCGGCCAGGCGCCAGGACAGCCAGTCATGCGGCAGGCATACCGCGGCGGTCCTGGCGGCGTTTTCAGGCTCGTTGTCCGCCAGCCACTTCAGTTTCGCGGCCGTTATGGAGGCAACCGGCACCGTACCTGTGGTTTCCGCCCAGTAGGCGGCGCCGTCGGGCCCGGCACCCTCGATCATTTGCCGGGCCGCGGCGGCCGAACGTGTGTCATTCCAGAGCAGCGCATCGCGCACCACCGCCCCGTCCGCGTCCAGGCAGACCATGCCGTGCTGCTGGCCGGACACGGCCACTGCAGCTACGTCATCCAGGCCGCCGGCAGCCGCGGCTGCCTCCAGCAGTGCCCGCCACCAGTTTTCCGGATCCACCTCGGTCCCGGGCGCATGCCGGGCTGTTCCCTGACGCTGCAGGGCCCCGGTTTCGGCGTCGCGGATAACGACCTTGCAGGACTGCGTGGAGCTGTCCACTCCTGCGACAAGCGGCATAACGGACCTTTCAACAGGCGGAGCGGGCTTCGGTGCCCGGAACCAGGAATGCTAGCAAATGCCTACCGGGCGCCGAGCAGGTGCTCCAGTGCCAGCTGGTTCAGCCGGATGAAACCGAAGGAGCGCTGGGCCGCTGCATCGGCGTCGAACTCTTCGAACGCCGCAGTGTCCGCGAGCAGGTCCGCGGTGCTCTCCCCCGCTGCCAGCGTGGGTTCGGCCAGTTCGCCGACACCGGATGCCGCGAGGGCTTCCTGGACTTCCGGGTCTGCGCGGAAGGACTGCGCGCGTTCCTTCAGCAGCAGGTACATGGACATGTTCGCCGCCGCTGATTCCCACACGCCGTCATACCCGTCAGTCCGCGAGGGCTTGTAGTCGAAGTGCCGCGGACCGTCGTAGACCGGCCCGCCGTTCGGGAAGCCGTTCTCCAGCAGGTCCACTGTGAAGAAGGCGCTGGTCAGGTCGCCATGGCCAAAGACCAGGTCCTGGTCGTACTTGATGGACTTCTGGCCGTTGAGGTCAATGTGGAAGAGCTTGCCGGCCCACAGCGCCTGCGCGATTCCGTGCGTGTAGTTCAGCCCGGCCATCTGCTCGTGCCCGGTTTCCGGGTTCAGGCCCACAATGTCCTGGTGCTCCAGCTGGGCAATGAACCCCAGTGCGTGGCCGACGGTGGGCAGCAGGATGTCCCCGCGCGGTTCGTTCGGCTTGGGCTCCAGTGCAATCCGCAGGTCATAACCCTGCTCCTTGATGTACCCCGCGGCGGTGTCCACGCCTTCGCGCATGCGGTCCAGTGCCGCGGCGATGTCCTTTGAACCGTCATACTCCGCGCCTTCGCGCCCGCCCCACATCACGAAGGTCTTCGCGCCAAGCTCAGCGGCAAGGTCCAGGTTCCGCAGCACCTTGCGCAGGGCGAAGCGCCGCACCGAGCGGTCGTTGGAAGAGAACCCGCCGTCCTTGAAGACCGGATTGCTGAACAGGTTGGTGGTGACCATGGGTACCTGCAGGCCGGTCTCCGCCAGGGCGGCGCGGAAGCGCTTGAGGATCAGGTCCCGTTCCTGGGAAGAAGAGCCAAAGGGCACCAGGTCATCGTCATGGAACGTGACGCCGTACGCGCCCAGGTCGGCCAGCTTGTGGAGGGCTTCTACGGGGTCCAGGTCCGCACGGGTCGCGGTGCCGAACGGGTCATTGCCCGTCCATCCCACGGTCCAGAGTCCAAAGGTGAAGCGGTCGGCAGGTGTTGGCGTCTTTGTCATGGTGCTCTGCTCCAGGTAAGTCGGGATCCACGGGATTAGTTGTGCACAACAACATATGCACGGCTGTGATGCCTGTCAATGGGTTCCCGGCGCGGCTTTCCTGCCGCAACGTGCTGTCGAAAATGGTGTTCCGTGCAACAATCAAGCGTTCAGTTCTCTCCGCAAAGGACCCAGCGCATGCCGAGCAAACCGGCCTCAGACAGCATCCGCGTTCAGAACCTGTCCCGGGTGCTGACCCTGCTGCACCGCCGCGGAGCACTCTCGCGGGCAGACCTGACCCGGCTCACCGGATTCAACCGGTCCACCATCGGAGCACTTGCTTCCGAGCTGTCCCGCCTGGGGCTGGCTTATGAGACCGAGCCGGCCGCCGCCGGCCGCGCCGGGCGGCCCAGTCCCCTGGTCCATCCGAACGAACGCGTTGCCGCACTGGCAGTGCATCCCGACGTCGACGCCGTCACCGTGGGCCTGGTGGGCCTGGGCGGGAAAGTTCACCGCAGGGTCCGTTACGACGCCGCCACGGTGCCGGGGGTGGCGGAAACCCTGAGTATCACCCGGGCGGTGGTGGAAGGCATGGCCGCCGAGCTGGCCACGATGGACCGGATAGTGGGTGTTGGCGCAGCTGTCCCCGGGCTGGTGGACAGCAGCGACGGTTCCGTGCGGCTTGCACCGCACCTGGGCTGGACGGATGAGCCGCTGGCGCAGGCGCTGTCCAAGGCGCTGGGGCTGCCGGCATACGCGGGCAATGACGCCACTCTTGGCACGCTCGCCGAGTCAGTTTTCGGTGCAGGTATTGGGCAGTCGGACGTGGTCTACCTCAACGGAAGTGCCAGCGGCATTGGCGGCGGCGCCGTCGTCGGCGGTGTGCCGCTGGGCGGGCAGGCCGGGTTCGCCGGGGAACTGGGCCACACGCTGGTCCGCTCGGACGGACTGCCCTGCTTCTGCGGCCGGCGCGGCTGCCTTGAAACCGAGGTGAACCTGGGCGGGCTGCTGGCGCCGCTGGGACTCGAGCACGCGGACCTCGAAGAACTTGAGGCCGCCATGGCCGGCCGCCGAACCGCGGAGTTCGACGCCGTGGCCGCCCGGCAGCTGGATCTGCTGGCCGAGGCGCTGGTCAACTTCGTGAACATCTTCAATCCGCGCACCATCCTGCTGGGCGGATTCCTGGGAGTCCTGTTCTCCTTCGATCCGGAGCGGCTGCAGAACGCCGTGGCCCACGGCGGCATCGGAGGCCTGGGCCGGCAGGTGGAAATCAGCCGGGCGGCGCTGGGCGCGGACCTGCTGCTGGTGGGCGCGGCGGAACTCGCGTTTTCCGAGCTGCTGGCGGCTCCGGCGGCCGCACCGCAGGTGGACGCGGGAACCCCGGCGCAGGCAGCGGCCGGGTCCTAGTTCGGCCGGCTCCTGACTGCCCGCGCGGAACTCAGGAATCCCAGCCGAAGCCGAACCGCTCGGGCCGGAACGGCTCCAGCAGAGGATGCCGGCGGCCGGTAAGGATTTCATCGGCCACGAGCTCTCCAGCTATGAGGCCCAGCGTGGCACCGGAGTGGGTGAACCCCACCCAGCAGCCCGGCAGGGCACGCAGTTCACCCAGCACCGGTTCCCCGTCTCCGGGCACGGGCTTGAGCCCCGGCCGCCACGACTGGATCCGGACCACGGGATTTCCCGCCAGCAACCGTCCGGCTTCCGCAGCCACCTCTTCCAAAACATCTGCGGGGACGTCCCAGCTGCCGTCCTCCCGGCGGTGGACCAGGTCCAGGTACCAGGTGTGGTCCATGGCGAGCCGGCTTCCCGGGTGCGGCCGAATGGAGAGCCGCGGCGTGTTCAGCACAGCCCGGAGCCCGTGTTCCAGCGGCTCCGAGACCAGCAGGACGGCCGGATCAGAGGCATCTGGCAGCTCGAGGCCCGCTTCGGCCAGGACTGCCGGGGTGCCCGCACCGCAGGCCACCACCACCGTCGGCGCTTCGTACTCCTCGTCGTCCGCGGTTCGCACCCCGGCTGCCCTGCCGTCCTCCCCCGCGACGACGGAGCACAGGCCTGCAGCTTCCACCAGCCTTCCGCCGCGCGCGGTGAATTCATCAGCCAGGAGCCGGAGCAAATGCGGCAGCGCCACCCATCCTTCACCCGGGTTGACCAGCACCCGGTGCGGAAGGACACCCGGGTCGATCCCGGGCACCGCTGCCGCGGCGTCGTCGCGGTCCAGCATCCGCGCTTCATAGCCTTCCCGGGTTTGCCGGTTATGGCGTTCAATGACCTCGAACGGATCATCATCCCAGTAGAGGCCGCCGTCGAACGCCAGCCAGTCCGCGCCCGGATGCCGGGCGAGCAGCGAGCGGTAGCGGTCAATTCCGGCCATCCGCAGCCGGAAGTACGGCTCCCCGTACGCGCCGCCGGCGTTCAGCCAGGACAGTGAACGCCCGGAAGCTCCGCTGCCCAGTTTCTCCTCGGTCAGCAGCACCACCTCTGCCCCGCCGCGCAGCAGCTCCACAGCGGTGGAAAGGCCCAGGACTCCGCCGCCCAGTACGGCGGCCCTCTCACTCACGGGTTCGGTACCAGGATCGCCCGGCCGGTGAGTTTGCCGGCGTCGAGGTCGTGCAGCGCCTGCACGGCGTCGAGGAGGTCGTAGGTGGTGGTGTGCAGGGTGATCTCTCCCTGCGAGTTCAGCGTCATCAGTTCCGCGAGGTCCTGGTAGGTGCCCACCAGGTTTCCCACCACGCTGATTTCGCGGGAGACCAGGTCGATGGTGGGCAGGGCCAGCGTTCCGCCGTAGCCGATGGCGTAGTAGCTGCCGCGGTTGCGGAGCATGGCCGGACCAGTGATTTCGGTACCTTGCTCGCCCACAAAGTCGAAGACCACGTGCGCTCCCCCGCAGGTAATGTCCAGGACGGCCAGCACGACGGCGTCTGCCGGAGGTTCCCCCACGGCGCGGGCCGCCGGATGCAGGTCGTTGGGGTTCACCGTGGCGTCGGCACCGAGGTCCTTGGCGAGTGCCAGGGCTGCATCCGAGGTGTCAACGACGGTGATGTGTGCCCCGGTCAGGGCCTTGAGGGACTGCACGCCAATGTGCCCCAGCCCGCCGGCACCGATCACCACTGCCTCGGATCCCGGCGGCAGCAGCGGCACGGCCTTGCGTACCGCGTGGTACGCGGTGAGTCCGGCGTCGGCCAGGGCGGCGACGTCCGCGGGCGCCACGGAGGGTTCCAGCTTCACCACGGCGCGGGCGCTGGTCTTCAGCAGCTCTGCCATGCCGCCGTCGGCGTTCAGGCCCGGAAAGGACGAGGCCTCGCAGTGCGAGTCTTCCCCGGCCCGGCACGGGGCGCAGAGCCCGCAGGCAACCACCGGATGCAGAATCACCGTGTCTCCGGGCTGGACGTTGGTCACTGCGGACCCGGTTTCAAGCACCCAACCTGCGTTCTCATGGCCCAGGATGTAGGGCAGTTCCGGGCGCTGGATCGCGTCCCACTGGCCTTCCAGGACGTGCAGGTCCGTCCGGCAGACGCCCGCGGCCCCCACCCGCACCAGCACATCCCACGGTCCGGTGATCTGCGGCTCCGCCACGTCGTCAATGCGCGCGTCTTCCCCATAACGGTGTACCCGTACAGCTTTCATGCCTGCTCCCCTCGTGATCGGCTGTGGCCGGAATCGTACCCGCAGCCTCAGCCGGCCAAAAGCCCCTGGACCTGGCGGCGGCGGCAGGGCCCTGTGGTTCAGGCAGCAGCCGGCGGCGCACCGCCGTCGTCCTCCGCCAGCATGTGGGGAGCCGCGGTGACCACCAGCCAGGCGGGCAGCACGGCCAGGCAAAGCACCGCTGACACCGTTACGTCCCCGGAAACCACGACGGCGATGAACAGTGCCACCCAGCCGTCGCGGGCCACCGCCAGGACCATGCCCAGGACGGCCGCTGACACTGCCACGCTGGCAGGCACCTCCGGAACCAGGACGGCGGCCGCCAATCCGAAGGCGACGCCGACAAACACTGCCGGGAAGATCCGGCCGCCCCGGAAGCCGGTTGCCGCGGCTACAACCAGGGCTGCGAGTTTGACGACGGCCAGCAGCAGCAGCGCCCCAAAGGACTCTCCCCCGCCGGAGAGCAGTTCCTTCGATTCTTCGGCGCCCTTGAACAGGGTGAGCGGCCCGCCCAGCGCCCCGAGCAGTCCCAGTACGGCCCCGCCCAGCGTGGTGTACAGGACGGGACTGCGCAACCGGTGGGCCCAGCGGTGCGCCCAGCGGAAGGCGAACACGCCAAGCACCCCGAACCCTGCCGCCAGCACCGCGATGACCATGGCTGTGAGCACATCCCATCCGCTCCGCACCCCGCTCTGCGGTGCGGCGAAGTCCAGCAGGGTTCCGCTGAGCAGGTTCATCACCGCTGCGCCTGCCCCGGCAGCGCCCAGCGGGAGGAAGAGCTTGTCAAAAAGTGCCCCCTTGACGGCGATCGATCCCGCCAGGCCGGTGAAGATCAGTGCTGCGGCCACCGGTGTGCCGAACAGGGCTCCCACTGTTCCCGCCACGGCCAGTCCGGCCACGAGCTTCCCCGGAACGCGGGGAAAGGCCCGGGCCAGCAGGGCGGTCAGTACCGCGGTATTGATCGCGATGACCGGGTTCTCCGGCCCCAGGCTGACCCCTCCTGCCAGACCCACGAGGGCTGCTGCCGCCAGCCCGGGCACCACCCGGAGCGGCAGCGCCTGCCCGCCCAGTTCAGAGGCCGCCGAGTCGGGGCCGGCATGCCCGGGCACGTAACGGACGATCAGTCCAACAGCCAGCCCGGTGGCCGTCAGCATGCCGAAGATCCACCAGCCGTTGTCCGGGTTTGCACCTAGCGCGTGAGGGAGGTTCTCCCAGAGCACGTGCTGCAGCAGGAGGCTGAGCTCATCGAAGGCGAAGAGGATCAGCGCGGAGAGCGCACCGGTGAGGATCGCCGGGACCGAGGCAACGGCGAGCGCCCGGACACGGTTCTCCTCCGGACGGCTCTTGGCTGCGGACTCGGCCATGGGAAGTCTTCCAGCGGTCGGTAAACGCCGCACACAATCCAGGCGCGGCAGGACTGGAACGCAGGTACGGGCTACACGCTACGCCGCTGCGCTGCTGCGCGGACACCGCCCACGGGCAGCCAGCCCCGGCGGAGGCAGTATTCGGGCTGTTCCCGTCCGGCTAGGGAAGCTGCGCGGACCCCGTGTGCTGCCGGAACTCCCTCAATGTCATTCCATGGGTCTGCTGGATAACGCGGCGAAGCTGGTACGTCGAGCGGAAACCGGCCCTGGCCGCGACGTCGTCAAACGTCATTCGGGCCGAACCTGCCATGAGCTGCTCAGCTTTGGCCCGGCGCACGCAAGGGCAGGCACGCCTAGCCCCTGTCTGCACGAACAACGGACGACGGCGGCACCCGCGCG
>NZ_BAAALV010000004.1:0-72573 GCF_039528575.1 Arthrobacter gandavensis | reverse complement strand
TGTTCTCGGTTGTCTTTAGTGCTGCGGCTGGCGGGCCGGGAGCAGCGGCGCGAAGAACGCGGCGAGCTCCGCCGTCGCCGTCAGGGGCAGGACGCTGGCGACGTACTGGTCCGGGCGGACCACCACCACGACGCCGGAGCGGTCGATGCCGCGCAGGTCAAAGATGTCTTCCTCCGGGTTGGCGCCGTAGACCTTGTTCAAGTCGGTCAGCCGGAACGGGCCAACCTCAGGCTTGAAGACCTTGGGAACCGCGTTGATGTCGATCCCGGTGTGGTCCTGCTGGTAGATCACCTTCACGTCGAACCAGGCGTCGTCGTCGCCTCCGGCCGGCTGCGCAGCCAGCGGGGATTCAGGAGAGTTCTGGAGCCACTCGGCCAGCTCCGTCACACCCGACGGCGTGCCTGCCGGTGCAGCGTCCGCGAAGACGTAGATGCGCCAGCGGCCGTCGGCCTTGGCCTGGTGGCCCAGCTGCAGCGGGTTGGTGTCGCTGACGCGCAGCACCGGAGCGGACTTGAAGCGTTTGCCAATGGGGAAGCCCGTTGCCAGGTCCTGGTGCTTGGCCTCGCTGATCAGCATGGAGGGGGTGTACTCGGTCATGAAGCCTGCCGGGAATTCAGCCGTGCGGACGTAGAAGTCCTCCAGGTCCGAAGGGTTCTCGAACTCCTCCGGCTTCTTGGCCATGAGGGTGGACCATTCCTTGTCGAAGTCGATCAGGTTCTTGGCCACAACCTGGCGCTCGGCAGAGTAGGTGGAGAGCAGGGACTCCGGGGCCCGTCCGTCGAGGACGTGTCCGAGCTTCCAGGCAATGTTGAAGCCGTCCTGCATTGACACGTTCATGCCCTGGCCGGCCTTGGCGCTGTGGGTGTGGCAGGCATCGCCGGTGATGAAGACGCGCGGGGTGCGGGTGCCGACTTCCTCGGGCTTGACGTCGTCGAACCGGTCGGTAAGGCGGTGTCCCACCTCGTAGACGCTGTGCCAGGCCACGTTGCGCACGTCCAGCGTGTAGGGGTGCAGGATGGCGTTGGCCTTGGCGATGATCTCGTCAATGCTGGTCTTGCGGACGGCACCGTTGTCGCCCTCGGGCACTTCACCCAGGTCCACGTACATACGGAACAGGTGCCCGCCTTCACGCGGAATGTGCAGGATCGAGCCGCCGTTGGAGGACTGGATGGCGCACTTGGTGCGGATGTCGGGGAAATCGGTGGAAGCCAGGACGTCCATGACACCCCAGGCGTGGTTGGCGGCGTCGCCGGCCAGGGTGCTGCCGATGGACTGGCGCACCTTGCTGCGTGCGCCGTCGCAGCCCACCACGTACTTGGCCTTGACGGTGCGCTCGGCGCCTTCGTCCGGGCCCGCGGTGTGGCGCAGGGTCACGGTGACCGGGTACTCGGCGTCGTCGTCGACCTCCAGATCCACGAATTCGTAGCCGTAGTCGGGCTTCATGCGGGCCGGGGAGTTGGCCATGAAGCGGGCGAAGTAGTCCAGCACACGGGCCTGGTTGACGATCAGGTGCGGGAATTCGCTGACGCCGGTGGCGTCGTCCAGGGCACGGCCGGAGCGGACGATGTTTTCCGGGTTCTCCGGGTCCGGACGCCAGAAGCACATTTCGGTGATCCGGTACGCCTCGGCAGTGATTTCCTCCGCGAAGCCGAATGCCTGGAAGGTCTCCACGCTGCGGGCCTGGATGCCGTCGGCCTGGCCGATCACCAGCCGGCTGTCCCGGCGTTCGATGATGCGCGTGGTGATGTTCGGGAACTGGGACAGCTGTGCGGCGGCGAGCATGCCTGCCGGGCCGGAGCCCACGATCAGCACGTCAACCTGATCCGGGAGTTCTTCGGGGCGGTCAATGCCGACGCCGGCTGCCGGCTCAATGCGCGGGTCGCCGGAAACGTAGCCGTGGTGGTGGAACTGCACAGTGTCCTCACTTCTCTGGTTCTTCGTGTTCGATATTTGAACAACTAGTTCAATATTCGAATCAAGCTCGGATTTACTGTACTGGAGGCATGACGCAGGTCACAACCATGGTCTGGTGTGTGACGGAACTTGCCCCGGTTTCCACTTCTGCTGCCGTTTTGCACTTTCACGACCGGTTCCAGGCGGTCGCGACGTGCACCGATAGCAGAAGTGTGTGCCCGGACCCGCTGGGGTCCAGGCACACGCCGGCAGAGGGTCCGCCCGGGTTACCCGAAGACCGGAGCGCCGGCCCGAACCAGCCGCCAGTTCTCCTCGGCAAAGTCAGCAGGGTTGATGCTCTGGTTGGCCACCACGTAGTCGATCAGCAGCTGCCGGATTTCGGTCTGCTGGTTTAGCAGCACTGGAGCCGTGGCGATGTGCGGGAAGTTCCCGCCGCCGGACTGGCGGTAGTTGTTCGTCGCAACGGCGAAGTGCTGCGCCGGATCCAGCGGAGCGCCGTCGTACGTCAGGTTGGTGATCCGCTCCCCCACCGGGGCGCTGATGTCGATGTCGTAGCCGATCCCGGAGAACATGTCGTAGTTGTAGTCCGGGGTACCGCTGGCGTTGGTCAGGGTTTCCGGATCCACCGCAGCGCCCGGCGCCGTCTGGTTGAAGTACTTCGCCGAATACTCCAGGTACTCCTTGATCTGCGCGCCGGTCATGTCCACCGCATAGAGCGTGTTCGGGAAGACGTACAGTCCGGCCAGGTCACGGATGGTCACCGGGCCTTCGGGGATCACGGCGGTGCGGCTGAAGGGAGCGGCAAGTGAAAGCACCGGGAGATCACCCGCCGGGGTGCCGGCCAGCGCCCGCTCCACCGCCTGGATCTGCACCTCGTTGACGAAGTCAATCACTGCCGTGTCCCGGTAACGGGATTCGGCGGCCGGCATGGTCTCCGTCGCCGTGCCCACCGGGGTGTTCACATAATCGATGACCCGCTGGTGCGCATCCCGGACCAGGTCCGAGACCACCAGGTCAGCCTCCACTGTGTTGGCGTTGAGCAGGGAGGCCGACGCCGATGTCACGTCCCACTTGCCGTGCACCTTGGTCAGCTCGAAGTCCATCACGGACAGCCGCATGCCCCAGTTCAGCGGTTCGGTCAGCAGCACCTGCTCGCCGGTGGCCTTGTTGGTGACGAAGTGCTCCGGGATTTCCTGGTGCGCGTGGCCCACCAGGATCGCGTCGATCCCCGGGACTTCTTCGGCAACCTGCGTCGCGGCATTCTCCAGCGGCAGGTCATCGCCATAGGAGGATGTGCCCGAGGTACCGGAGTGTGCACTGACCACTACGACGTCGGCTCCCGCGGCCTTCATCTGCGGCACGTATTCGGCGGCGGTTTCCACCAGTCCCGGGAAGCGCAGCTTGCCCTCCACGTTGCCCTTGTCCCAGATGGCAATGCCCGGGTTGGTCAGGCCCAGGATGCCAACCTTGATCGGCTTGCCGCCCTTCGGCTTGACCGTCTTGATGATGTACGGGGTGAACGCGGGCTCGCTGGTGGCTTCGTCCACCGCATTGGCGGCGAGCAGCGGGAAGTCCACCTGCTCCTCGAACCGGGCCAGCAGTTCGGTGCCGTAGTTGAACTCGTGATTACCCAGGGCTGCGGCGTCGTAATCCATGGCGTTCATGGCAGCGGCCATCGGATGGATTTCGCCCGTCTGGGTGATCGGCTCCACGTTGGCGAAGTAGTCGGTGAGCGAGGTCCCCTGGATAGTGTCGCCGGCGTCGATCAGCAGGGTGTTGTCCACGCCGCGGTCGGCGCGGACCTGGTTCACCAGGCCGGAGATCTTGGCGAGGCCAACATCGTTGCCTGCTGCGTCGTCGTACTCCGCGTTCTTGAAGTAATCCCAGTTTTCGATGTAGCCGTGCAGGTCGGACGTGCCCATGACCGTGATGCTGGCCGTTTGGGCCTTGCCGGGGTGCCCGGGTTTGTGCGGCTTGCCGGGATGTCCCGGCTTTCCGCCGTGGCCGTGGCCGGCACCGTGACCGTGGCCGTGGCCGGATCCGGAACCGGGCGAGGCGGCTGCAGAAGGCATGAGTACAAGGCTAGCGGCGCAGACAGCGGCGAGGACCGCAGCAACGCGCGTACGTGGCGTGGGTGATGGGGAAAACACGGGGAACCAGCTCCTTGGGGGGCCGAACGGGGTGGAGGTACTTAGGCAGCCTTCCCCCCTGCACGGGTTGAGCGAAAGGTGCCGGACCCGTTTGGGCCACTAAATCCGCGAATGTCATGTCGCTGACACCTGCCGTTCCTTCAAGGGAGTATCTTCGGCCTCACACTGGACATTGCTAAGCGCTTAGGTAATTATGGCTAAGTGCTTAGCAAACTTGGGCTGCTGTCCCTTACCGCCCTTGCTCCGGTCGCCTGGGGCACCACATACCTGGTCACCACGGAGCTCCTCCCGCCGGACCGGCCCCTGCTGGCCGCCGTGCTTCGATCCCTGCCGGCAGGCCTGGTGCTGCTGGCAGTGCTCAGGCGCATGCCGTCAGGGGCCTGGTGGTGGAAGTCCGCTGTGCTGGGGCTGCTCAACTTCGGCGCCTTCTTCGCACTGCTGTTCATCGCTGCCTACCGGCTGCCGGGCGGCGTAGCGGCGATGGTTGGCGCAGTGCAGCCGCTGCTGGTGGCGGTGCTGGCCTCACGGGTTCTCGGCGAGCGCCTGGGCCCGGTGAAGCTTGCGGCCGGTGCCGCAGGAATTGCCGGGGTGGGCCTGCTCGTCCTGTCAGCGGACGCCAGGCTGGACGCCGCGGGGGTGCTGGCAGCCCTTGGCGGAGCGGCGTCGATGGCAGCGGGCATTGTGCTGACCAAACGCTGGCAGCCGCCGGCCGGCCCGCTGGTCTCCACAGCGTGGCAACTGGTGGCGGGCGGAGTGTTCCTGGTTCCGGTCATGCTTGCCGTCGAAGGATCCTCGATGCCTGCCTTCACCGGGCTGAATCTCGCCGGCTACCTGTACCTTGCGCTGGTGGGAACCGTGCTGGCGTACTGGCTGTGGTTCCGCGGGATCGCCCGGCTGCCGGCGTCCAGCGTCAGTTTCCTGTCCCTGCTGAGCCCAGTCGTGGCCACGGCTGCCGGCGCGGCCGTGCTTGGCGAAGGCTTCTCGCCCGGGCAGCTGGCTGGCCTGGCCCTTATTCTCGGAGCCTTGGTGGCGGCCAATAGTGCAGCACTGGAGTTTCGTTCGCGCCGGCCAGGAAAGGCCCGGCGGCGGGAGGCTACTGGGTCTGCCAGCTCGCCTCGGTAGGTTCCGTAAGTCCAAATGTCTCTTCCACGAGCACCCGCTGTCCCGGAAGAGCCGTTGCTGGAACGTCCATGCAGACCTCGTACTGGGCTGCACCGCCGTTTTCGAGCGTTGGCACCGAAGTTCCCTGCAGATCCAGGACAGCGAGGCACGTGGATTCGTCATACTGGCGACTGTCGGATCCCACAAAGTTCGTCCTCAGGTCCAGCCATGGGTCACCTTCCTCGTTGCCGTTGTAAACCACGTCGAGGGTGATCAGGACGTACTGCCCCTCGGGTGCCTGGTTGAACTCGTTGAATCCCAGGATCGCGTCAGTCGCATTCAGCTGGACGCTGGAAACGCTCACGCTGTACTCCCCCACCTCAGCCGCTGTTCCCAGCGGCAGCAGTTCAGCACTCGCTGTGGCTGAAGATGAGCCGGACGCAGACGCGGAGGGACTGGCAGTGGCGGACGGCGTCCTTGTGGAGGAGGGATTGCTGCTCACCTCATCCTCCACCGCATTGAAGAGCGCACCCCAGAACGCCGTGACCAGGATGGCCGCAACCAGTGCCACGCCGGAAACCACCACGGCGGCAATGGACAGCCCTTTAGCCGAGGTCCGCTGGCGGACCGCAGTCACCAGGGCTGCTATGCCAAGTCCCAGGCCAATGAGCGCCAGGATCAGCGCCAGCCAGCTAATGATCGGAATCCAGAACAGGAACAGCGCCACTATGCCCAGGATCAGTCCTGCCAGCGCCATCCCCCTGCCGTTGTTGGACTGCATGAGTCCCGGCGGGGGCGGATATCCCTGCCCGCCGTAGCCGTACAGAGGATCGTTTGGCCCAGTACCCATCATCGCCTCGCTGGATTCGGACGCCGCAGCAAGGGAACCCTGTTTCTGGCCCTCCCGGCAGCGGGTCGATTTTTCGGGTCTTTCAACGGTAGGCGCGCACGGCCGGGGCTACAAGGATCTGCCGGAACCCCGGACCTGCCGCACCGGATTCCCCGGCAACTCAGCGCGAGGCCGTCGCCCCGCTGGTGGGGGTGGCGGGGGCGGAAGTCCCAGAGGTGCCGGTGGGAGCGGACGACGACGGCGGGCTGCCGGGGCTGCGCGTGCCGGCGGACGACGACGGCGCGGCGGTGCGGGTGACGGTGCTCGTGGGCCCGGGCGAGGGAGTCACGGTGTTCCGTTCCATCGGAGTAAACAGCGACGCCCACATAACAGCCGCGAAGATGCTCACCACCAGCGCGGCAGCGGAAATGATCACTGCCGCAACCGAGAGCCCCTTCGCCGAACTCCGGGCCCGTCCGGCCGCAACCAGCGCACCGATACCCAGGCCGAGCCCAATGATGGCGAGTACTACTGCCACGAGGTTGACGGCGGGAAACCAGAACAGCAGCAGCGCGGCTATGCCGGCGATCAGGCCGGCAACTGCCAGCCCCCTGCCCGCATTCCGGTCCTGCGGCGGATATCCCTGATAGTCCCGGTGATCGAACTGCTGGGAGCCCATGGTTGCCTCGTTGGTCCAGACACCGCAGGAAGCGGCGGGGTCAGTGGTTTCGCGCTTCTCCCACGGTAGGCGCGCCGGATGAGCCCGGCAAGGAATCGGCAGCAGGGCGTCCTGGACGCGTCCCAACCAGCTGTTCCACCTGTGCCCGCAGAGCCGCCTCCAGCTCGGACCTTCCCTCCGGCCGGGCGCCGCGCACAGCCTGGCCCTGCGAGCAGGGTGCACCGGGTGCGTCTGGTCCGGGTGGTACGCCGGGGGCGCCGGCATGCTCCGCGGCATCCGCGCCCAGGACCCCTTCCTGGGCTGTGAGGCCGATCAGCCGGAACAGCTCGCGGTCCTCCCGGGTGGCCAGGGAGGAGGTCTTCAGGTCATTGAGCACGGCCAGGCCCGCAAGGGAGCGGCGCGGATTGGCACTCAGGGACGCTTCCAGCGCCCACTGTGCCCGCACCCACCATTGGGCACGACGGTCCGCCTCCAGCTTCTGCCGGTAAGCGAAGTAGGCAACCAGCGCCGTCGCCAGGATCCCGAGCGGACCCAGCACCGGAATCCATGTGATGGCCCAGTCTCCGACTGCCGGCCAGAATTCTCCCCAACCCATGTCCGGAGCCTAACCCCGGGCAAGGACTGTGCGGGAGGGCGGTCCCTGGTCCAGGCTGGCCACGGCTTCGATTTCCACCAGCAGACCAGGTCCGGCCAGGGCCGCGACCCGGGGCTGGCCGGTATCGCACGGCCTGCTTTGGCCCGGCCGGGCCGGTAGATTGTGAACTCCTACTAGTCGAGGAGTTCCTTACATGCCCCGCCCCCGCTCGCCGCTGCTGTCCGTGGACGGAATCGTCACCACCGCGCTGGAGCTGATCGACGAAACCGGGAACTTCAGCTTTCCCCGCATCGCCCGCCGTCTGGAGGTCAGCCAGTCCTCGCTCTACAACCACATTGATAACCGCGAGCACATTATCGAACTGATCCGCGCACGGGTCTTCGCCGAAAAGCTGCAGGTTCCGGTCCAGGACCTGCCGTGGGATGAAGCCCTGCGCGCCGTGGTCCGCGCCTACCGGGAGTGCATCGCCGCCCATCCGCGGCTGGTGCAGCTGATCCTTGCCCAGACCGTCCAGGACCCGGGAGCGCTGTCCGCCTACGAAACCATGGCACGTGCCCTGGAACAGGCCGGCCTGCCGCCGCACCGCATCGTGTCCGCGCTGTCGCTGATCGACAACCTGGTGCTGGGATCCGCGCTGGAACTCAACGCGCCTGCCGTGGTCTGGGACCCGCCGGCCGGACAGTTTCCGGCACTGGAGCGAGCCCTGGAAGCCCCGTACACGGTGGAGGGAAGAGCTGAAGCAGCGTTCGAGCTGGGACTGGACGTGCTCATCGAAGGACTGCGGGCGCAGGAGTTTACACAAAGTTAACTGAAAGCCTTTCGTTTTCTATTGCGCGAAGCGGGCCCGTGCCGGAAAGTAAATGAAATCCATTCATTTACTGTTCACTGCACGCACTGAGGGAGACACCATGGCCCAGACCATTTCCGCGCAGGGGCGCGTCCCACTGACCGCCAAACGCGCCGTCGCGGTCTTCGGCATCGGCGTGATCGGGTTTATGACGGCCAACCTGGTGCCGATCATGATCGTCGCCCTCACCGAGGACCTCGGCTTTTCCGTCACCGCAGCCGGCACCCTGATGACCGCATCCCTGCTGGCCTGCGCGGCGTCCTGCCTGCTCACCTCCCGCTGGGCCGCAGCCTCCGGCCGCTACGTCATTGCCCGCACGGGGCTGGCCCTGACCGCGGCCGGTTTCGGAGCTGCGGCGTTCATTCCCTCCGAACCCGTGGTCATTGCCGGCGTTATCCTCGGTGGGCTGGGTGCCGGCGGCGCAGTTTCCTCCGCCGGCGCCGCACTGGGGGCACTGCGCAACCCGGACCGCGCCTCGGGCATCAGCGGCTTCAGCAACCGGGCCATTGTGTCCGTGGTTCTCTTCGTCATCCCCGTCCTCGGCGCGGGCATGGGCAGCGCGTTCGGCCTCTTCGCCGGCCTGGCCCTGGCGGCGCTGCTGGCCACCGGCTGGCTGCCGGACCGTCCGGCAGCGGAGCCCGACGCCGCTGCCGCCTCACTGGGAACCGTGGCCGGGACTGCCGTCCCCGCCTCGCCCCGGGCCACCCGCACCGCAACCCTGGCAGGGCTCGCCCTCCTGGCCTGCTTCGCTCTCTGGGGACTGAGCGAGGACTCGCTTTGGGCAGTTGCCGCCACCATGGGCGCCGACCAGGCCGGACTCGATGACACCGGCATGGGCCTGGTGCTCAGCCTCTCGACCCTGGGCGGCCTGGCCGGCTCGGCCCTGGTGGCACTGGCAGGCCGGCGCCTGGGCCGAACCATCCCGCTCGCCGTCGTACTGGTGGCCGGCGCGGCCATGAAGTTCATCTCCGGCATGGTGGAGGATTCAGGCCTGTACATGGTGGTCATCATCGTCTGGAACACGCTCTACCTGATCGCGTTCGTCTACATCATCGCCATCGCCGCTGCCCTGGATGCGTCCGGCAAATGGTCCGCCCCGGCCCTGGGCGTGTACCTGATCGGTTCCTCCTTCGCACCCTTCCTGGGCACCGCGGTCTCGGCCTCTGCCGGCTACGAGGCCCTCGGCATTCTCCTGGCGGTCATGACCTTGGTGCTCCTGGTCCCGTTCGTGCTGATCTCCCGCTACTCGGTCCGCACTGAAAAAGCGGCAGCGGCAGTACCTGTGGCGGCGGTAGCCTGATGCGCACCCTCTACACCAATGCCGCAGTCTTCACCGCTGACGGCCCGCCTGCCGCAGCCTTTGTGGTCGACGGCGGGAAGTTCCGGTACGTGGGCGACGCCGCGGCGGCGTCAGCGGCCGCCGGCCCCGGTGCCCGCACGGTGGACCTGGGCGGAGCCTTTGTGCTCCCCGGCATCATCGACGCGCACACCCACCTGCTCATGACCGGCCAGGCGCTGGGCAAGGTCCAGCTGCGGGACGCGGCCAGCCTTGCAGACCTGCAGGACCGCCTCCGCCAAGCCGCCGCGGAGAACCCGGACGCACCGCGCATCCTCGGCGCCGGCTGGCTGCACACCGCCCTGGACGGTGCCGCGCCAACCCGGGAACTGCTCGATGCCGCGGTGCCGGACAAACCGGTGTACCTGGATGCCAATGACCTGCATTCGGTCTGGGTCAACAGTGCCGCGCTGGCCGAACTCGGCATCGACGCGTCCACGCCGGATCCCCTTGGCGGCCGCATTGGCCGCGACGCAGCAGGTGCTGCGGACGGCATGCTCTACGAAACCGCCGCCGTGCAGATTGTCTGGCCTGCCCTGGCCGGTGCCGCCCGGGACGAGGACCGGGATGCGTGGCTGGAATCCGCTTTCACGCACTACGCTGCCGCCGGCGTCACCGGTGCGGTG
The DNA here is from genome assembly GCF_039528575.1 of Arthrobacter gandavensis. Classification (NCBI taxonomy): domain Bacteria; kingdom Bacillati; phylum Actinomycetota; class Actinomycetes; order Micrococcales; family Micrococcaceae; genus Arthrobacter; species Arthrobacter gandavensis. Next base: position 62,496 of record NZ_BAAALV010000004.1, on the reverse strand, counting down.
GACATGGCAGTGCAGCACGACGACGTCGCCGCGTTCGAACGGGCCCTCGCCCGCCGCCATGGCAGGCTCCCCCTGCGGGTGAAGGGCCACTGGCTGGTCCACCGCAGGGACAGCACCGCGGAGAACCTGGCGCAGGTGGACCGGGTCCTGGAACTGGCACGAAGGCTGGCTGCGCAGCCGGCTGCCGAATACCTGGAGCTGTGCGGCATCAAGATCATCGTGGACGGCGTGATCGACAGCTGCACCGCGGCGATGAAGGAACCCTATGCGGACGGCAGCACGCCGGGGCCCATCTGGGACCGGGAATCGCTGCTGCCGGTAGTCGCCGCTGCTGACGCCGCCGGACTGCAGGTGGCGCTGCACGCCATCGGGGACGAAGCCTCGGACATTGCCCTGGATGCTTTGGAACACGCCGCCGCGGTGAACGGTCCGCGGGTGCGCCGCCACCGGATTGAACATCTTGAAACCGTCACGGAGGCAAACGTTCAGCGCCTGGCGGAGCTCGGCGTCGTCGCGTCCGTCCAGCCCGTGCACGCAGACCCGGCGATCCAGGAGAACTGGCAGGCCGTGCTCGGTGATGCCCGGGTGGACCGCGCCTACCCGTGGACGGAGTTCACCGCTGCCGGCGCCACCCTGGCGATCAGCACCGACGCGCCCACCGCCCCGTACCAGGCGCTGCCCAACCTGTATGTGGCGGCCACCCGTAAATCGGCCCTGGAACCCGGGCTTCCGGCCAACCTGCCCCGGTACGCCCTGGACCTGGCCGATGCCATCTGCCACGCCACCCGCGATGCCGCGTTCTCCTGCCGTACCGAGGCCAGCCTGGGCCGCATCGCTGCCAGCTACCGGGCCGATTTCGCCGTCCTCGCCACCGACCCGCTCACCTCCCCGGCAGAGAACCTGCTGGCCAACAGCGTGTTACTGACCGTTACCGGCGGCGAAACCGTCTTCGACGCCGCTCCCGCTACCCTGAGCTAAACAACCCGTAAGGATGCACCGCAATGTCTCCGAGCACCACCTTTATGCCCGCCGAATGGGCCCCGCACGAGCGCACCTGGATGGCGTTCCCGCCGTCGAATGACACCTTCGGCGAGCCCGGCAGCAGCACCCTGGACCGGGCGCGCACCGCCTGGTCCGCCGTCGCGCGCACCATCGCCCGCTACGAGCCGGTCACGGTCCTGGCCGACCCGGCAGACCTGGACGCCGCCCGCGACTACCTCGGTGACGGCATCAAGGTCCTCGCCGCAGACCTGGATGACGCTTGGCTGCGGGACTCCGGTCCCACCTTCGTCCACGCTGCCGACGGCTCCGTGGCGGCCGTGGACTGGATCTTCAACGGCTGGGGCGCGCAGGACTGGGCGGCGTGGGACAAGGACCAGCACCTGGGCCGGTTCGTGGCCGGGCAGGCCGGCGCGCCCGTTTCCTCCAGCGCCCTGGTCAACGAAGGCGGCGGGTTCCATACCGACGGCGAGGGCACCGTGCTGCTCACCGAGACGGTGCAGCTGGATCCGGGACGCAACCCCGGTGCAACCCGCGAGTCGGTGGAAGCCGAAATCCACGCCCGGCTCGGCACCACCAAGGCCGTCTGGCTGCCGCGCGGACTCACCCGCGACTACGACGAGTTCGGTACCCGCGGCCACGTGGACATCGTGGCCTGCTTTGCTTCCCCTGGAACGGTCCTGCTGCACCGGCAGGACGATCCGTCCCACCCGGACCACGCAGTGATGCAGGAAATCCGCACGGTCCTCGAAGCCGCAACGGATGCCCGCGGCCGGAAGCTGGAGCTCATCGACGTTCCCGCCCCCACGGTCATCGATGCCGGCGACGGGTTCGTGGACTACTCCTACATCAACCACTACGTCGCCAACGATGCGGTGATCCTCTGCGCCTTCAACGACGCGAACGACGCCGCTGCCGCGGACATCCTGGGCCGCGCCTACCCGGGCCGCATCATCGAACTCGTGGATGCACGGGACATCTTCGAATTCGGCGGCGGCATCCACTGCATTACCCAGCAGCAGCCGGCCGCCCGCGCCGGAACTGAGGCGTAATGTTCGACGTCGTTGAAGCCGGCATTGCCGAGCTGCGGGAAGCGCTGGAGTCCGGCAAAACCACCAGTAAGGAACTCGTCACCGCCTACCTGGCGCGGATCGAGGCCTACGACCGGTCCGGGCCGCAGCTGAACTCGGTCATCGTGGAGAACCCCGGGGTTCTCGAGGAGGCCAGCGCCTCCGACGCCCGGCGTGCCCGCGGGGAAACCCGGGGACCGTTGGACGGCATTCCGTACACGGCGAAGAACAGTTTCAAGGTGCGGGGGCTGACCGTAGCCGCCGGCTCCCCGGCGTTCGCTGACCTCGTGGCGCAGGAAGACGCGTTCACCATCGGGCGGCTGCGGGAAGCCGGTGCCGTGCTTATCGGCCTGACGAACATGCCGCCCATGGCCAACGGCGGCATGCAGCGCGGCCTGTACGGCCGGGCCGAAAGCCCGTACAACGCGGAGTACCTGACCTCAGCGTTCGCCTCCGGGTCCTCCAACGGGTCCGGCACGGCGACGGCGGCGAGCTTCGCCGCGTTCGGACTCGGCGAGGAGAGCTGGTCTTCCGGCCGGGCACCGGCGTCCTGCAACGCCCTCTGCGCCTACACTCCCTCCCGCGGCGTCATCTCCATCCGCGGCAACTGGCCGCTGGTGCCCACCATGGACGTGGTGGTTCCGCACACCCGCACCATGGCGGACCTGCTCGAAGTCCTGGATGTGATCGTGGCGGACGACGCCGAGACCCGCGGGGACTTCTGGCGCGCCCAGCCCTGGGTTTCGGTGCCGCGTGCCTCGGAGGTGCGTCCGCCGTCGTACCCTGCCCTGTCCGTGGGCGCCCCCGGCGAGGCCCGGCAGGTCCTGGCCGGGAAGCGCTTTGGTGTGCCGAAAATGTACATCAACGCCGACCTGGAGGCCGGCACTGCGGACTCCCCCGGCATTGGCGGCCCCACCGGACAGCGGATCGAAACCCGGGAGACCGTGGTCGAACTCTGGCAGGCAGCCCGCCGCGACCTGGAAGCTGCCGGAGCAGTGGTGGTGGAGGTCGATTTCCCGGTGGTCTCCAACTACGAAGGAGACCGGCCCGGCGCACCGACCATCGCCACCCGGGGACTGGTCAGCCCGGAGTTCCTGCAGCGGGAGATCGTGGACCTTTCCGCCTGGGCGTGGGAGGACTTCCTTGCCGCGAACGGCGACCCCAGGCTGAAGTCACTGGCCGACGTGGACGGGGCTGCGATCTTCCCGCACCCCGAGGGCGCGCTGCCGGACCGGTACACCGGGTTCGACGATGACATCGCCATGTACCCCGAGCACGTGCGGAAGCATCCGGTGGAGTCCTTTACCCAGATCCCGCATCTGGCCGAGGGCGTGCGGGGCCTGGAGGAAACCCGGCGGATCGATCTTGAAGAGTGGATGGATTCGCTCGGCCTGGATGCCGTGGTGTTCCCGGCCGTGGCTGATATAGGCCCTGCCGACGCCGATGTGAACCCGGAATCTGCCGACCTGGCCTGGCGCAACGGCGTATGGGTGGCCAACGGGAACCTGGTGCCGCGCCATCTGGGCATCCCGACGGTCACCGTGCCGATGGGCACCCTGCCGGATACTGGCATGCCCGTGGGCCTGACGTTTGCCGGCCGGGGCTGGGATGACAAGGCGCTGCTCCGGTTTGGTGCTGCGTTCGAGGCCACCGGTTCCCGCCGCACCGAACCTCCCCGGACTCCGCGGCTGTAGCCCGCCCCCGGAAACAGCAAAAGCCAGCGAATCCCCTCCGCTGGCTTTTACCCGCAATCTCCGCTGAACCCCCACAGGCAGCGGATGTTGCCTGACCGTCCGGACGCAGTGCGCCGGCGGCGGTCCAAGAACGCGGACGGGGTGCGCGGCTCCGGGACGTATCCTCAAGCCAGGGCTGCAGGCGTGATCCCCCAATCACCTAATGCCTGCGGCTTCACCGTTGGGTGAGCGCTGTCCCCGTCCGTCATTCTTGGTTTCACTCATGTTTCACACATGTGTGAGACATGAGTGAAACCATAGCAGTGCCCCCGGGATGGGTCAAAAATGCCCTAGTCGGATTCGTCGAGGATCTTGGCGATGGCACGCAGCGCCTCGGGGTCCACCGGACCCAGGGCGCGGGCCGCGAAATTGCGGACCTCGGCACGGCGCAGGCTGCGGATCAGTTCGAGTTCGGCTTCGACCCGTTCGGGCAGTTTGCCGCCCTCTTGGAGCAGGTACTCAGGATCGACGTCGAACACTGCAGCAATGGCGCGCAGGGCTTCGTCCGGAACCACCTGTTCCTTGCCGGATTTCAGCAGGGACCACCGTGTCCGGGAGAGGTAATAGCCCGCCTTCTGGGCGCCGTCGCGGATGGCAGGGTAGTCGTAGGGCTTGCCGGATTCGGACATGATCACGTCCAGGAGGAGGTTGATCTTCCTCGCGAGCGTTTCCGCGCGCCGAAGTCCCGCCGCCCGCTCGGGGGGAAGATCCAGATTCTCCACGTAGTTCAGCTCCATGTTCTTGCTAGGAGGAAACAGCAGAAGGTGGCCGTTCCCAGTAAGGCGCCGAAAAGTGCCTCCGGCCAGGTGTGCTCACGGAGAGAGACCCTGCTGAACATCATCAACGGCGATAATATCAACAGCCATGCCCACGCTCCCCCGAATACTGCCATAACCCACAGCGCACCGAACGTTATAACCGACACATGGGCGGACACGTTGAGCCAACGGCGGAAGAACACCAGGCCGGCGTTTCCCAGGAACAGCGCCCCCACGGTCAGCGGCACCGGTGATCCCAGCGGCAGCAGGAAACAGGCGACGGCGCCGGCGAAGGTCAGCACGGCAAGGAGCTGGATCCGCAGCCGGTCGGGGAACCCGCGCCGCTGGAAGGGCCGCTTCGCCAGCTTGTAGAGCAGGCCAGGCACTCCAATGATCCCGGCCAGCAGCACCCCCGCTCCGACCAGGCCAAGTCCGGCCTCGAGCCCGGCCAGGAGAACCAGGACCGCCAGCACGAGGGCCGGCGGCAGGACCCGGGAGAGGCTAGCGGCCAGTGCCGGCCGGGTGCCGGAGCGTTGAACCGTTGTGCTCAATGCGTGCGCCTATCTCGTCAATAATCGTTGTTTCGTGCGGGGAGAGCAGCGTGGGGTCCAGGACCCGGACATCGCCAATAAAAATGAACCAGCGGTAGAGCTGGGCTTTGGAGGGACGTTCTCCCAGGAAAATCTTCGCGGCGCCCATCGAGCTGCGGCCCTGGGGTGTCTGCACCAGCCGCGCGACGATCGGCCGCAGCGCCGCGATGTCCTGCGCGCGCTCGTCCCTGGCCCGGAAGGTTGCCTTGATCCGTCCCGACGACGGAAGGATGAAGCCGACGGCGAATCCCACGATCATCACCGCAAGCAGCACCTGGTAGGCCAGCGCCAGCAGTTCGTTGGTTTCGCCGGAGCCCTGAAGCTCCAGGCCAATCTGGATCATTTTCAGGACCGCTGCCAGCACACCCATCAGGCAGCCGGCGCCCAGGACGTCAAAGCCGATCCGGAAGGCCCGGGATTCCCCGTTCCGGCTGCGGCGCATCATCTCAAGAGCGGTGTAGCCGCAGATCATGGCGAACCAGGCAAAGAACGTGGCCTGGTACCAGGCAATAGTGGGGATGCTGCCGAAGGTGTCCGTGAAGCTGGCCGCCGACCCCCGGGTGTCGGAGACACCCAGCAGCACCGTCTGCGCTGCCGCCAGGACAAGCCCGACGCCGACCAGCACCTTCACGCGGCGGCCGCGGCCGGTCACCTGAAGCAGCAGACGGCTGAGCTCCGTCATACCGGCACCCACCAGCAGGTGGATCAGCAGGTTCAGCACGTTCCGGCCGCCCAGGGCCTGGTCAACGGCCAGGTAGACCGGGTCGATGTTCAGGGTTCCCGCCAGCGCCACGGCGCTCACGGCGGGAAGCACTCCCGGTTTCCAGCCGTACCGGAGCCCGAGCAGCCGGATGACCACCACTGCCCAGAGAACCAGGACGGGGAGGATCTGCAGGGCCGTCATATGAAGGTCCGTTCAAAGTCGCTGGCGCTCCTGCCGTCCCCGGGCAGCAGCGAAAGTGAAAGAAGATAGGCAACGTGTTCGGCGGCACGTTCGGTCTCGTTCCAGTCCAGGGACCTGGCTAGCATCGTCTTGATGCCCCTGCGGCTGCCGATGTGCGCGAAGACGGAGGGCGTCGCCGTCTCCACACCCCCGCAGCCCTGGTGCTGCAGCAGGATGTGGCCAAACTCGTGGCACGCTGCATGGGTGCGGTGCAGCCGGTTATCCCCGGCCGGCAGCAGGATGACGGATTTCTTTTCCTTTTCGATCCACAGCCCGGTGACCGCGGGGATGATCGAATGGTCTATGTCCCGCAGCTCAATGGGTTTGCCGTGCGCTTTGGAAACTGCTGCCAGCAGTTCGTCAAAGCTGACGTGCTCCTCCAGCCTGAGGGCCGACACCACGGCCGCCGCATGTTCGCGCTCCCTGCCGGCGGACCTGGTAAAACGCAGTGCCATCAATTCCCCATCGTTGTCTCACAGCTGCAGCCGCTCCCCGGTGACGGGCACGGACCCTGCGACTTTATCCCACATCCCGGGCACGACGCCGGTGCCCGCGTTCCCAGGGCAGCCGCCCTGTCAGGGCAGCAGCAGGGCTGCGGCAAAGGCAACGCAGCCGGCCAGGTGTCCGGCGAGCACCTGGGTGGGTGTGTGGTCGCCGAGCTTGATCCGGGACCAGCCGGTTGCCGAGGCCAGCATCAGTACAAGCGCGGGGCCGAAAACCGGAACGGGTGCAAGCAGGGCCAGGCCCACGTAGGCCGCGACGGCGGAATGGACCGAGAGTTTCCAGGCCAGGTTCGCCGCCATGCAGATCATCAGTCCGATGAAGACGCCACCAATCTCACCGAAGAGGCCAGCTGGAGCGTCCAGCAGGACCAGGACCAGCGCGCCGAGTCCGATGGACACCGCCGACGCCGCCAGGATCGGGGCGCGCTGTGAGCGCACCCCCACGTGGTGGTCGGTAACGGACCCGCGGCCCTTGAGCCAGAGGATGAGGCAGAACGGCAGGCCCACGGTGAAGACGGCTGCGGTGATGCCCTGCAGCCAGGTGACGTCCGGGCTGAGCAGGGGCTGCAGCAGGAGCAGGACTCCCACGAGCACGGCCGGGGCGGTGGTTTCGGTGACGAGGCGTGCCAGCCGCAGGGACGCTGCGGCGGACTGGCCGGCTGCGGCCTGCTGGGTTTCTGGCATCCGACGATTCTACGGTGGGTGGGCTACCCGCCGGCCGGGACCGCCACGAAGCCCAGCTGCTTGTCCACCACGTTCTCCAGCGGAGCTCCGTCGAGGTACGCGCGCAGGTTCGCCTCGAACTGCGCGGCCATCGCAGGCAGGTGCGAACGGGAGTCACCGGAGAGGTGCGGTGTGATCAGCACGTTCTGCATTCCCCAGAGCGGGCTGGACTCCGGGAGCGGCTCCGGCGTGGTGACGTCCAGGACGGCACCGGCAATGTCCCCGGCAGCGAGCGCCGCTTCCAGGTCAGGCTGCACCACCAGGTCCCCGCGGCCCATGTTCACCAGCACCGCGGAGGTGCGCATGGCAGCCAGCACCTTGGCGTTCAGCATGCCGCGGGTGTCATCGGTCAGCGGCGCCACGAGCACAATCCAGTCGTAGTTGCCCGCCACAGCGGCGAAGTCCCCACTGGCATGGATGGCACCAAAGTCCGCATCGCCGTCGCGCGCTGTCCGGCCCAGACCGTCGGTTTCGATGCCGACGGCGCGCAACAGCCGGGCGGTCGTCCGGCCGATGCTGCCGGTTCCGGCGACCAGGGCCCGGGTGCCGGCCAGGTTGGAGACGCCATAGTGCTTCCACAGGTTCTGCACCTGGTTGGCCCGGGCCTGCGGGAAGTTCTTGGCGAAGTAAAGGATTCCAGCCAGCGCGTACTCGGCCATGGCGGCGTCGAAGATTCCGCGGGCGTTCGTGACGGTGACGTCGGAGGCGGCGAGTTCGGGGAACAGCAGCCGGTCCACCCCGGCGGCGGGCAGGTGCACCCATTTCAGGGCATCGGCGCTCTCCCAGCCCTGCTGGAGCCCGTCCGCGAAGTAGTTCCACAGGTACACGATTTCGGTGCCCGGCAGCGCGGCTGCCAGCTCCCCGGCGTCGGCGGCCAGCCGCACGTCGGCGAGCTCCCGTAGGTTTTCAAGCCCCGTGACGTCGCGGTTGCCGGTGAGGATGGTCAGCACTGGTTTAGCCATGCGCTCAGGCTAGGCGATCCCGGCTGCCGGGCCTGAATCCGTTACGCCGATTGGCTCGTCGGCCCGGGTGAGGCGTTCGATGAAGAGGGTCATGACGCGTTGTTGCGCGGTGTTCAGGTGCTCGTTCATGAGCGCGGTCATTGCGTCCGCGCCTTCCTGTTCCCGGATACTGATGTCGAAGTGCTGGAGGGCGTCGCCCCGCTCGGCGAGGAACGCGGTGATGAGCGCAGCCCCGCGTTCGGCCAGCGCGGTGATCTCCGCTTCTGGCGTGTCTGGCGGCAGCTGCATCAGTTCCGTATTGAGCCGGGTGAGCGCCTCGGGTGCGCCGTGCATGGTCTCCGCGAAGCTGGGCATGGCATCGTTCGGGAGCAGCCGTGCGAGCAGGATGGCCACGTTCCGGGAGCCGGGCCCCGGCCCGAGGGCCTCCATCGCGAGGAGTGCTTCTGGTGAGAGATCGGGAGAGGTGCCCCGAGCGATGAGTTTGTCGATGTCTGCGCGGATGCGGGTGAGTTCGGTGATCCTGCCGTCAAGTTCAGTGCGCAGCCCATGCAGGGATTCCTGCCCCTGCTCCTCGGATTCGAGCATCCCTGCGACCTGTTCCAGGGTGAACCCAAGGCCGGTGAGGCGTGCGATGCGCAGCGCGAGCACGAGGTGCCGCGCGGTGTACTGCTTGTACCCGTTGCTGCGCCGCTCCGGGTCAGGCAGGAGCCCGACGTCGTGCCAGTGGCGGATCGACCTGAGTGTCACCCCCGTGAGGTCAGCGAGCTGCCTCGTGCTCCACGCCATGCTCATCCCTCCTGCTCGACTGGTTCCGGTGCCCCTGAATCCGTTGTCTCTATTGTGTCCAACGACTGGAACGCAGGCACGATCAGCGCGATGACGGCGGTGACGGCCATGGCCGCCGCGATCCCGGCCCCTGCCGCGGTGAGCCCGTACCCGGAGGCGATGGCGGCGATCGGTGCAGCGGTGAGGGCGGGGGCGGCGAGCATAAGCGCGTTCTGCGCCCCCAGCACGCGCCCCCGCATCCGATCCGGGGTCGCCTCGATCGTCGCAACACCCAGCACGGCGGACATGGGCGCGTTGGTGAGACCGATCAGCACCGCGGCGGCGATCACCAGCCACGGCGCACCCATCGCCCCCTGCAACCCCGCGATGACCGCAACAAACACCGCCGTCAAGATGCTCGCACCGAGCACAAGCCGGTTCCCAAGCAGGAACCGCCATCCCGCCACCAGATCGGTCACGACACCACGCACCCCGGGTGAACCGCCGTGTCCCGTAGCGCCGGCTATGGCTCCGACCTGCGCAGAGAGCGCGAGGGAGAGCGCTGCGGCGGCGAGGCTCGTTCCCGCGGTGATGAACAGCGTCGTTGAGCTGACCCCGAGCAGGAATACGAGCAAACCACCGGCACCGGGCCCGGCCAGCATGAGCGCCGCTGAGAGTGATTCGCGCACTCCGACCAGCCGGTCCAGTGCACCCGGTTTGCCGCCGTCGAGTTGCACCAGCCGGGGCAGCATCGTCTCCCGTGCGGTCATGCCCGGCATGTCACCAAACGCCCCTATGACGCCGAGCACGATGAACCACGTCAGGTTCAGCCCCCACACTGCATCCACGACCGGAAGCGCGGCTACCGAACCCGCTGAAAGCACGTCGCTGACGATCGACACCGTGCGCCGGTTCACCCGATCCACGATGACCCCTGCCAACACCCCAACGGCCGCGGCGACCGCAGCCGTCACCGACGCGAGGATCCCTGCGGCGAGGATGTCCCCGGTCCTGGCAAGTACCAGCAGGGGGAACAGCACCGACGCGATGCCGTTCCCCAACAGCGACAGGCTGTATGACCCCAGATAGACCAACGTGTTTCGACTCATGCGCCCCATCAGAAACTATGACGTCACGGCACAGTCAAGCCGCCAATCCAGGACCCGTCTCCAGCCCATAGACCGCCCGGACGTTGTCCTCAGTGAGCACCTAAGCTACGTGTGCGGCTGGTGGGAAATTTGGTGACAGGAAAGATGATCTAGTTCGCGGACTGGCGGGTTCTGGCGCCGTGACCCTTTCCTCCGCGCCGGTCTATAGTTTCCGCACACCAACCCCGTCAGGAGCTGCCGTGAATCCGTACGAACCCGTTCCTCCCGCTGCCTTGGAAGACCTTGCCGAACGCCTGGCCCGGTTCCGGCCCGTGCCCGAACCCCGGCTCTTCAACCGCAGCCGTGACTCCCTCGGGTTCGGCGGGGAGCAGCTCGCCGAACTGGTGGAGCACTGGCGGACCGTGTTCGACTGGCCCGCCCAGGAGGCCTGGATTTCGGCACTGTCGTGGGAGCAGACGGAGCTGTCCACCGTGCCGGTGCGGGCGGTGGTGTCCCGGGCGCAGGCCGCCTACGTCTCGCCGTCGTCGCCTGTAGTGCTGCTGCTGCACGGGTGGCCGGATTCGATCCTGCGGTTCCAGCGGCTCTTTCCGCTGCTGACGGACCTGACCTATGTGGCGCCGGCGCTGCCCGGGTATCCGTTTGCTGCACCGGTGCCGGCGGGCGGGATGTCCACGGTGGAGATGGCCGATGCGATTGCTTCGGCGATGTCTGAGTTCGGGTTCGCCCGGTACGTGGTGTCCGCCGGGGATGTTGGCTCGGATGTGGCGGAGGCGCTGGCGGTGCGGCATCCCGACGTCGTGACGGCGCTGCACCTGACCGATGTGTCCCAGTACCACGTCAACCTCGCGCCGCCGCAGGATATGGACGACGCCGAGCGGGAGTATCTGCAGCGGGCGCGGCGCTGGCAGGGGGCTGAGGGCGGTTATGCGCACGAGCAGTCCACGCGCCCTTACACGCTGGCGGCGGGGCTTGGAGATTCACCGGCCGGGCTGGCGGCGTGGATCGGCGAGAAGCTGGTTCGCTGGACCGATTCGGACGGAACGCTGACGAATGCGTTCAGCCTGGATGAGGCGCTGACCTGGATCAGCGCCTACTGGTTCACCGGGTCCATCGGGACGTCGTTTGCTCCGTATGCCGCCGGCCGTCCGACGGGCTGGCCTCGGATCGAGACTCCGACCGTGTTCACACTGTTCCCGAAGGACCTGGTGAACGCTCCGCGCCAGTTCGCGGAGCGGTATTTCAACGTCGCCGGATGGATGGAATTCGAAAGCGGTGGCCACTTCGCTGCGTGGGAGCGTCCGCAGCAGTATCTTGAGGGTGTCCGGGCGGCGGTGAAGCTGGGGTTTGGGTAGGGCGTGCTACGCCGTTTCTGCTGCCGAATACCGGGGCGGCATCGCTCAGACTAGAGACGTCACTCGATCCCGTCCCTGATGATGGGGCAGGTCATGCAGTGCCCGCCGCCGCGGCCGCGGCCCAGCTCGGCTCCGACAATGGGAATCACCTCGACGCCGGCGTTCCGCAGCGCCGCGTTGGTCTGGGTGTTGCGGTCGTAGGTGAACACCACGCCGGGTTCCAGGGCAACGGCGTTGTTTGCGCTGTCCCACTGCTGGCGTTCGGTGGCGTGGTAGTCCCCGGCGGTCTCCACCAGGCGCAGCCGCTTGTAGCCCATGGCTTCGGCCACCACATCCACGAAGCGGCGGTCCCGCTCGTCCCGGATTTCGAGACCGGGGTCCTTGTCCGAAGGGTGGATGGTGAAGGGGTGGATGCCGTCCACGATGGCCGGATGGATGGTGGCCAGGTCCCGGTCAGCGAAGGTGAACACGGTATCCAGGTGCATCGCGGCGCGCAGTTTCGGCATCCCGGCGACCACGATCCGTTCCGCAGCTCCCTCCGCGAAGAGTGCCTGCGCCAGCTGGGTGATGGCCTGCCGGGAGGTCCGCTCCCCCATGCCGAGCAGCACGGTGCCGTTGCCTACGGGCATGACGTCGCCGCCTTCCAGGGTGGCCTGGCTCCAGTCCTGTTCGGCATCGCCCCACCAGATCTTTGATCCGGTGTAGTCCGGGTGGTACCAGTAGATGGCCTGCATCAGCAGGGTTTCGTCGTGCCGGGCCGGCCAGTACAGCGGGTTCAGGGTCAGTCCGGAGCCAATCCAGCAGGTGGTGTCCCGGGTGTAGAGGGTGTTGGGCAGCGGCGGCAGCAGGTACTCGGGCCGGCCCTGGGATTCCCGGATGAGACCGACGTAACCGCTGCGGTAATCCGAGGGAAGGTCCGACGTCGTCAGGCCGCCGATGAGGTACCGCGCCAGTTCCGGTCCGGAGAGTGAGTCCAGGAACGCGCGGGTGCCGGTGACCAGGCCCAGGCCCACGCGGTTGGCGATGATTTTGCGGTCCAGCAGCCAGGTCCGCGCGTCGGGCAGGTCCAGGGTCTGGCCGAGCAGGTCGTGGAGTTCGACGACGTCGACGCCGCGGCTGGTCAGCTTGGCCACGAAGTCCGCGTGGTCGCGCTGAGCGTTCTCCACCCACAGAACGTCGTCGAACAGCAGGTCTTCACGGTTGGTGGGGGTCAGGCGTTCGTGGGCCAGGCCCGGTGCGCAGACCAGGACCTTGCGCAGCTTGCCCACCTCGGAGTGGACGCCGTAGGACGCGGCCGTGCCTGCGGCGGTTGGGGAAAGCATGGGGTTCTCCTTGAGTTGTGAAGCCGGACCTACTGTCCCTGTTCCGCCTGCGTCCGGCGGCGGAGCGCTTCGTTGACGGCAGGGTCGTCCAGGTTGCGCAGCCAGGTGAGCAGTTCCGGCCCGGCGGCAGGATTCGCGGCGACGGCGGGACGTGCAATTGGCTGCTCGGCGGCAAGTTTCTGCAGGCGCTGCGGAGCGGTTCCGGGATCCTCTGCTTCTGCCAAGACGGCAACCTCAGCGGGATCCACACCCCTTGGCCGGCTGGCCGAGGCTCCGGCATTTACGATGTCTGACGCCGGGACGTTCATCAGCGGAGTTGTCCGGCGGGTGGACGGCGTGTTCTCGTCAGCGGGATGTTCCTGCATGTCTTCGTGCACGGGATGCTCCTTTGTAAGTAGCCTTATGAACATCCTTGCAGAAGGAGCCGTGGTCTCCGAATCGGCGGGGGCGTTTCCAGCGACCGCGGGACCGGGGCTTGCCAGACAAGAAAATGCCGGGCCGCCCCTTTAGGGGACGGCCCGGCAGCACTGCGGAAGTCCTAGAGCTCCGTTGTCACCTTCCACGACGAGTGAATCGCGCCGTGGATGTAGTTGACCGCGCCGGCGTCACCAACGACGTCACACGGGATGCCCGCGTCCCGCAGCTCGTCCGCGAGCGGGGCTGCCGACGTCGTGCCGTCCGCGTAGACCACCATGGCAGCGGGTGCGGAGAAGGACTCCTCCCCCACCGTCCATTCCACGGACTTCTCCGTGATGCGGGTGATCACGGCGTTGCGGTGGATCTGCACACCGTGCTTCTTGGCGTCGCTGACGGCGGTCCAGCGGCGCGGCATGGCCAGCGGCAGGCCCAGCTGCTGCTTTTCGTGCAGCAGGGTGACGCGGCGTCCGCGTTCAGCGAGGAATTCGGCCAGTTCCAGGCCCACGAGGGAGCCGCCGATCACCACTACGTCCTTGCCCATGGGCAGCCAGAACTTGGTGAATTGGCGGACGAATTCGGGGCTCTTGGTCACTCCGGAGAGCCTGCCCATCTTGCCCAGGGTGCTGAGCACGGCGCCGGCTTCCTCGGCCGTGGCGGTGCCGAGCATCATGGCGCGCAGGGTGTCGCCGGTCTGCACGATCGGCAGGTCGCCGCCCGGGAAGTCGGGCTTCGGGCGGACTGCGCCGGTGGCCACGATGACATGGTCCGGGTTCAGCGCGCGGATGGTTTCGACGGTGGCCGGGGTGTTCAGTTTGACGGCGATGCGCAGCCGCTTGATCTCGGCCTTGAACCAGCGCAGCAGGCGTTCGTTGTCCGGCGTCGTCATGGTGGAGAACCACATGGTGCCGCCCAGGCGGTCCGACTTGTCGATCACGGTGACGCGGTGGCCGCGTTCGGTGAGCACGCGCGCGCTTTCCAAGCCGGCCGGTCCGGCGCCGACGACGAGCACATGCTTGGCCTGTGACGCGGGCTTTAGCGGGAGCACGGCTTCGTTGCCGAGGGCCGGGTTGACGGCGCAGAACGGGGTGTCGTCGAAGAAGTTCTCGGCGACGCAGAGGTAGCAGTTGATGCAGGGCCGGACTTCGGCGAAGCGGCCCTCACGGAGCTTGTTCGGCAGTTCCGGATCGGCCAGCAGCTGGCGGCCCATGGCCGCGTAGTCGATCTGGCCTGCGGCAATGGCCTTTTCGGAGATCTCCGGGAGCATACGGCCGACGGCGATGACCGGGATGCTGACGTTCTTCTTCACCCCGGCGGCGTTCTCCAGGTAGGCGCCCACCTTGTTGGGCAGCGGGCCGTCGGTGAAGTTGTCGAACGGGTTCCGGCCCCAGCCGGTGACGTGGATGGCATCGGCTCCGGCTTCTTCGAACAGCTTGGAGGCTTCAATGGCTTCGCGAAGGGTGAGGCCGCCTTCCTGGCCGTATTCTTCGCCGGCGACGCGGACCAGGATGGCCAGCTTGTCCCCCACGCGTGCCTTGACGGCGGCGATGACCTCGCAGGCCAGACGGGCGCGGTTGGCGAGGGATCCGCCGTAAGCGTCGGTGCGCTTGTTGTCCCGCTGGTTGAGGAAGACGCCCAGGATGTAGCCGTGGGCGGCGTGGATCTCGATTGCGTCGGCTCCGGCCTTGGCGATGCGTTCGGCGGCGTCGGCCCAGGTCTCGATCAGCCAGTCGATGTCCTCCTGGGTCATTTCCTTGTAGGAGGTCTGCTTGCCTGCGGTGGCGGCGCCCATCTTGCCGAGTTCTTCCCGGGTGCTGTCAACCAGCGCGGACATGTCGTAGCTGTAGTCCGGCTGGTTCGGGGCGAGGACCGCGCGGTCATTGGCGACGTCGACGCGGGCTACCTTGCCGTGGTGCGTGGACTGGATGCAGAGCTTGCTGCCTGCTGCGTGGATCGCGTCGGCGAGGGCTTTCAGTCCGGGAATGTACTTGTCATCCGAGAGCCCGGGTTCCTTCATGGAAGCTGCGCCGTAGGGGAAGGCGATGGCGCAGGCTCCGGTGATGATCAGGCCTGCGCCGCCTTTGGCGCGGGCCACGTAGTGGTCAATCTCGGTCTGTTCGATCTCGCCGTGCTCGGAGACGTTCATGTCCATGGCCGGAAGGACGATGCGGTTGGGGGTTTCCATCGGACCAATACGGCCCGTGGCCATCAGGTGCGGGAAGGTTCTGGTGCTCATGTTTCGAATTTTAGTCGTCTTGTTTACACCGTATACACGGATTCGCGGGTGCTGGGATGTGTTCTGTGCGACAGGTGTGTGCGGCGCCGATGGGAAGTGCGTGGGTGGGGGCGGGCTACTCCTGCGCCTGGGACCGAGCGGCCAAAATGAGTTCGCGCAGGATGTCAGCATGGCCGCAGTGCTGGGCAAGTTCGCGGAGCAAGTGCTGCTGGACCCAGCGCAGCGGCAGCGGACCTCTCCGGTTGCCGGGGAGCAGGGTGTCGCTGTCCATTCCGGCGACTGCACGGCGGGACTGTGCGACGGCCACAGCGTAGTCCGCCAGAACGGACTCGATCGCGTCCGTCTCCTGCAAGTCGAAGGACTCGTCTGGCGTGGCCGGGATGCTCAGTTCCGTCCTCGATGCGCCGGTGACCGCTTCACCGAACCAGACCCCTTCCACGAAGGCCGCATGCTTGACCAGGCCGAGCAGGGTCGTCTTGGACGGGACCAGCCGCCGTCGGGCTTCTTCCTCCGTGAGACCGTCCAGGCTGGCCGCCAGCATGCTGCGGTGCTGGTCTATAAATGTGCTGATTTGGACGTCAAGGGGGGCGAAGTAGGCGTCTCGACTGTCAGGCTTCAACTGGTTCTCCGTTCAAGGGGCAGGCTTTGAAATCTCTGCTCGAGCTGTTCCAGCTGCTCGGATTACCCAGCTTCGTCTGCCAGAGTCCAGATCTGTTTGAGTGGTAGCTCGCGTCGAACCCTTGCAGGGAGCGTAGCGTAGTGCTGCTGTAGCTGCGCGACCACTTCGTCCGCGTCCCAAACGCGAATGGCGAAACGCTGGGAGTCCAGTAGTTTGCGTGCCGGCCGAGTGAGGCCTCCCCAGGCTACGAGCAGCCCCTGATCGGCACCATGAATCGATAGTGAACCGTGCAGCTGCGAAACCGTAGGCGAGTCGACGGGGGTGGCCTGGCTCTTCACTTGGACGATGATGCGGGGTGGTTCCAGTCCCAGGATGCCTTTTCCTGCCACGATGTCGATGCCATCATCTGTGCCTTCCCCGTGTTCCGTGCAGACGTATCCGGCGCTCCGCAGCAGATCCGCGATCAGCCCTTCCATCTTGTGCCCTGAGTATGCCTCGATCAGTCGGCTCGCGATCGAATCTGCGGCATACCTGGCCAGGTCGACGGGCGCGTCTGCGACTTCCTCCTGGGCCTCCACCAGGGCGAGTCCCATTGGCGCCACTGGGGCGGCAATGCTGGAAATGGCTCCGAGCCGAGCACCGGGATCTGAGTTCCCGTTCATGCAGGACCGGAGACGCTGCTCGGCGTCGTTTCTTTGTATTTGGCAAACAGTGGAGAAGGCTCCCAGGGAGTACAGCAAGTCCTGCTTGACCCTGGAACGGGCCAGGTCTGTGACCTTCCACGTCACTTTCCGAACGTGACGCCGCTGAGGGTCGGGTGTGTCGAGATAGCTGTACTCACCGTCAATGGTACCGATAGCTATTTCGGATGTCCTCTTGAGCGGCATCACAACCAGATCGTCGACGTCCATCCGGTTCCGCAGTGCCCAGAGCTGGGCGGCGAAGTTCCGTACCGCTCCAGTGCTGCGATCTGGAATTCCTGCGGCCACCTTGGCAACGACGGCTTCGCGTGTGGTGCAGTCCTCCAGAGACTCGACGTCACCAAAACCTGCACCGGTGTATCCATTTTCCAGAGCCCACTGCTCACGCTCGCCGGAGGCGCCTGCCCGAACCATCCAAGCCGTCATTGATTCCCCCATAGGTACCTGTGACTGTGCAGTCTACGGGCTCCCTCCGCCCACCAGGAACGCTCCTTGCCGCTCACGGCACACAGCATGCTCAAGCAAAGGCGCAGTCCACCATATAATCGGCGAAGACCCGCAAAGGTGTGGACAAGATTTGGAGTGTTTTAAGTGGGGGAAAAGCAGCCATTCGGCATCGCTGTGCTGGACGTGTATCAGAACCAATGGGCTCTATGGCAGGTTTCAGTTGACAGTTTTTCAGGTCGCCTCAGAGCGTCCAAAACAAACGCGGTTGTAAGAGACCGTTTCAACCGAGCCGAGTTCGAGGCGCTGGTCGGAAACCGGCATTTACTCATGACCCCGCGTGCCGAAGTTTTTGTTCCCGAAGGGGCCGTCGACGGGCCTACACGTTTTAGCGGTGAAGATTTTGTCTCTATGAGCGAATCCTGGATCGATCACCTCGATGGTCTCTTTCGAACAGAGAATGAACGGCGTCTGGCCGAGAACAAGGCACAGGCAGAAGCTAAGAAATCCGGTCAGATCACGGGGCCCCTCAAGAAACTCTCACCGCTGCAGGACCCCGGCTGGCCTGGGGCCCCCGACACATCAGCCTGGTCTTCTGATCTTGGGTGTGAACTAGACGCGCGAGCGGAGGCCCTCCGGCTGGCCGATGGATGCGTACGCCTCTTGGATTATTGGCTTGATATTGAAGTAGCGCGAACTAAGAAAAATCGAACATATTTCCATGGGGTCGGGGGGCCCGAAGTCCGGACTTGGCCATCACCAGCCCCAGAAGAAGACTCATCCGTTAATCAGCTTCCGGCGCAGCATACGGATATTGGCTCCACCCCGAGTGGGAGGGAAGGGCATGACGCTCTCGTTCACAGCCATTGATTTTGAGACAGCGAACCGTAGCCGTGGCTCCATCTGCTCGGTGGGACTGGCAAAGGTAGTCGATGGAAGAATCCTAGAAACCCGGTCCTGGATCATATCGCCGCCAGATGGTGGTGGGTTTGATGCGTTCAATTCCGCGCTCCATGGAATCACAGCTGCGGACACCGTCGACGCGCCGGACTGGAACAGTTCCTTGTCAGAGATTCTGGACTTCATCGGTGACGATACTGTCCTGGCCCACAATGCTGGGTTTGATATCGGTGCTCTGCGAGACGCGTGCGACTTCGCTGGCTTGGAATGGCCCGTACTGAACTACACGTGCACGTTGGTCTTGGCTAGGACCATGTTGGATCTTCCGGTCTACAAGCTGCCCTGGGTCACTGAAGCCCTTGGCATCCCTCCTTTTGATCACCATGAGGCCGGGGCCGATGCTCAGGCCTGTGCTCTCGTTGCTATCGCGCTAGCGGAATCCCGTGGTTCCAATTCCGTGACTGACCTTCTTACTGCAGCTGGTGTCCGGCTTGGCCGGGTTGAAGGGATGTCGTGGTTGGGATCCCAAAAAGCCCGTCCGGTTTCTCAACGAACGCCCCGGGCGGCGCTGGTTCCTGGAGAGATCAACCCGGACGGACCAATGGCTGGAGAGGTTGTCTGTTTCACTGGGAGAATCTCGTGGTCCCGCGAGGACGCGCAAGAAATGGTTGTCCGCAACGGCGGCACTTGCAGCATGGGAAAGCCCACCAGAAAGACGACGATCCTCGTCACGGGAGATTACGACGAAAGCAGCTTGCGGCCCGGTATGACGTTCGGCAACAAACTAGCGAGAGCATTCGAGCTCGTCGAACAGGGCCAGAAACTTGAAATCATGACCGAGGACGACTTCCGACAGAAGCTTGACGTTCAGGAAGGACACCGCGATCTCCCCGTTCCGACCGGAGCCTGACAGGGCTTCCCTAGCCTACCCAGAATGCATGCGAATGCTTTTTAGAGCCCTTCGCTCGAATCGCGGGTAGCCGTTTGTTGCATCCCTGACGGATGCGGTCCCTCCACGCGCCGGACTTAGGCAGTTCGTTCTACCCACTGCACAGATAGATCCACGTTCCACAGTTCGAATTCCTCGGCCAAATTCACTAACCGCATCCGGCTGAACGCATAAAGTGTTTCTGCGTTAATCTCCCGGTCTCTACACATCACCAACACGACCTTCCGCGGCCGATCAGGAACCCAGGAGGGGTCGCCGCCGGCGATTTCCACGCGTGTCCGCAGGGCTTCCCTGGCAGATACATCTTGAAGAAGGGTCTGTGTCGACACCGCCGCCTGCGCGAGGAGGTGGCTTAACGGCGAGCTTCTGTCCACATTCTTGACATGAATAAAAACCTGGTCCCTAGTCAGTACGTCGCAAGCTTCAAAGCCGTCCCGGTTAGATTCACACTTGATCAACTTGGCGTCGAGATTCACGCCCCCCAGTGTTTTAGCTATTTCATCGTTGTAATCGGCTTCATGGCCTGCCGCCCACGCTGGTAAGGACTGCAGAGGGGAATCCCGATCGAAAATCAAACGGGTCCTTTCGGTCAGTCGGTCGTTCAACTGACGATCCAGTTCGTACCAGCGCCCATCGTGGAGGCAGTATCGTCCGCCATCTCCGGGCAAGGACGTCTCGAAAACAATCCACCGTTTTGCCGGCAGCAGGGGACTGGCGGCCTCGTCATCGTCAGAGAAAGCCTGCACTTTCATGGAATCAAGGCGCTCGACACGACGTCCAGGTGGCAGTTCGACGAGCGGCTCGAGAAGAGTTTGAAGGCTGGGCTCGCGCTCGTCATCATTGTTAAATCCCCTCGGGGCGCCCGTTATGCGGAAATGGCTGATCGGCACTGCAGCGTCAGCGCTTTCCGTTGGCCACGATAGACCGAGATCGTCTTGCCCGGCAGTGCCGAGCGCTGAATCCAAGCTTTGCTGAAGGAGCTTCCAGCGCGTATCAGCCTTCTTCACAGCTTGGAGTTGCTCGATTTCGCTAAGACGTGAATGTGGGTCCAGAAGCAATAGGGACTCCAGGGTATCCAGGTCTTTTAGCAGCAGCTTTGGATCCCGAGCCAGAGGCAGCTTAATGGCGTCAGCGCCTCTGATTTCTATGGTCTTATCTCCGCGGACGCTGCGAGCGTGCATGCCTTCCAGATCAGCTGGGGCGACTACTCGCGAAATCAAGTCGGCTATGCCTCCGACCCCATACGCAGCGAGATCATCGCCGCCTGGAATGGATGTACGGGCGACTAGAGCGCGCTGATCCAAGCGAGAATGAGTAACCGACTTGAGGTGATCAGGATCTGCCTGCCGAACAGCGATCTTCCGGCCTAGCCCACTAATGATCCGAGACTGTTCCAATGCGTGCAGTCCCATACCAAAGGAGAGTGCCCAAGTATTCTTTGATGCGTCCTTCGCCGGGAGTAGTAGTAGGGCGGCAGCAGTAGACTGCCCAATGGTTGCCAAAGCGGGGTCGTCGATCCACTCGCCTAAGGGCACCGACCAGTTGGTGCGCTCCTTAGGAATACTGCCTTTAAGTAGCACGCCATCCCGCCCAGCAACAGAAACGTCACTGATGTTAAAGTCTTCTTTGGAGCGATAAGACTCGCGGATCTGTCGATTGACGTTGAGGCGTCCCTCCAACATGTAAACGGTCACTGCAAACAGCTCGGCATTTCTGATCACCACTAAACTCCTCCAATGTGAATATGAAATACCGCACTCTTGTGGATAACGCAGGAAGTCTACGTCACTGTCCAGCGGTCTCGACTTTGGTCCCCGGGGTCGCTGATCCTGCCGCTCGCGGAAGACAACCCCGTCCGGTTCGACGTCCGATGGGCCCATACCATCTTGAAGAATGTGTGCTCTGCCACAACCATGAATACTTCCCAACTGACGAAGCAGACGACCCATCAGTTGGCGGGTGCCAAGTTCGTACGACGTCGTCGAATTGATTCTCCGAAATGGATATCTGCCCAACCGCGCGCAGAACGAGGGGCCGCCGGTCGATGGTTGACGTGACTGCGTCCTTGTCACCTTCGCCCGCCTGCCCCAAAGAATGTTTGTGTCCTTCAGAACACATATACATAAAACCCACAGGTTCAGTTGAAGAGCTATTGCGCCACAGCACTAGCCTCGACATAAACATCCGCAGGCATCGCCCGCTGCAACTTCCACACGATGCCGACCGGTTTGGACCCGGAATGCGACATGTAGTCCAACTGCCCGAGGCAGGTGTACGGCATCGTCATCCCGTTCTCATCCCGCTGCCGAGGCCGGGTGAAGAGCAAAACCTTCGAGCCCAGAGACTTGTGGTTGATGTACCGCTGGCCGGTCACGCTCTCCGGCGACGTCGCGTTCTGTGATTCCCAGTGGAACACCTCCGGACTCATCGCATAGTCCTTGTACATGATGGACGCCGCGCGTTCCTTTTCGTCCTTCTCCAGCGTCACGAAGAACGCATCGGTCTTCGTTTCCTCGCACCAGGCAACGCCTTCCCGGTGGCTCGTCTTACCACCCAGCCCGAAGTACCCCAGGGCAGCAAGGACTTCCTCCCGACGGTAGGTAGCGTGCGAATACAACGGGACCTGCTGCAACCCCAGGCCGAGCCCCTTCGGCGCGTAGCCGGAACGCTGAACGCCCAGCGCTGCGAGCTGCCGTATCTCCGCACAGACCAACGGATAGCTGCGCAGGAACTGGAGTCCGGCGTCGTACGATGTGTGCCCTCCCCCGTTGGGCCAGAGCGCAAAGAAGAGCATCCGGGCCAGGATCTGCTCCCTGTCGCTGAGCTCCGCATAGCGGGGTGCATCCTCCGAGACCAGTTTCGTGTAGGTCTCCGCCCGTTCCGGATCATCGATGCAGAGCATCGCCGTCATCCTGCGCAGCAGGTCCTCTTCCAGCTCTGAAGTCTCGTTCAGCTGGGAGGCCAGTACGACGTCGTGCGCTTGGCTGAGATCCACCAGGCCGGCTTCACGGATGAGCGAGGTCCAGGAATCCCCGGTTTTGCGGTACACGTCGGGCAGGTCCCGCCCGGACTCCCGGAGATAATCCTCCAGCAGGTACTCCCCGTAGGACCGGACCTCCGCCACCAGCTGCTTCCGGTTGACGCGGAGCTGTTCCCGGATGTTGTTCAGCACGGTCTGCTGCGCCACCCGGTCCAGGATGATCTGCGAACCGGAGGGCAGGTACGGGAACCCGTCCTCCACGGCCTTCTCCAGTGCCTTGCGCCGGAGGCCGGTGAGGGCCTTCAGCTTGGCATCGAACCGGAACTCCCGGCGCTGCTGGCCGATGTAGTCCAGCACGGTGAGAACTGACTTCTCCTTGGCCCGGCGCAGGCCGCGGCCCAGCTGCTGGATGAAGACAGTCGCGCTCTGTGTGGGCCGCAGCAGCATAATGGTGTCGATCTCCGGCAGGTCGAGCCCTTCGTTGAAGAGGTCGACGGCGAAGAGGCAGTTCAGCTCCCGGTCCCGGAGCTTGCGCAGGGCTGCCGCGCGATCCGCCTCGGGCGTCTCTCCGGAGACTGCCTGTGAGGCGATGCCGGCACGGTTGAAGACCTCGGCCATGTAGTACGCGTGCTGCACCGAGACGCAGAACCCGAGCGCGCGCATGTCGCTGGTGCTCGTGACCTTGTCCCGGAGTTCAGCGATGACCTTGGCGGCGCGGGCGTCATTGCCGGTGTAGAGGGCGTCCAGCTGGGTGATGTCGTAGTTTCCGCGCTTCCATTCCACCTGGCTGAGGTCGACGTCGTCCGCTACACCGAAGTAGTGGAACGGGACGAGGAGATCGGCGTCGAGGGCGTCCCACAGCCTGAGCTCACCGGCGATCCGTCCGCCGAAGAACTGATCGGCTACGTTGACTCCGTCGCCGCGTTCGGGTGTGGCAGTCAGTCCAAGGAGTTCCTGCGGCTGAAGGTGGTCCAGCAGCCGGCGGTACGTGGGAGCTTCGGCGTGGTGGAACTCATCGAAGACGACGACGTCGAACTGAGTCGGGTCGAGCTTGTCCAGTCCCAGCGCGGCGAGTGACTGCACACTGGCGAAGACCTGCTTCCACTGTGACGGTTTGTGGTCGCCAACGTAGAGCTCACCGAACGACCCGCGTTGCATGACGTCCCGGTAGGTGCGCAGCGACTGCTTAAGGATCTCTTGCCGGTGGGCGACGAACAGCAGCGACAGTTCGCGTCCCGCCACCCCGCAGAGCCGCTTGTAATCCAGGGCGGCGATGACGGTCTTGCCTGTTCCCGTGGCGGCCACCAGCAGGTTCCGGTGCTGGTCGTCGACCATTCGGGCGGCGTCGAGGTTCTCCAGCATTTCCTGCTGATGCAGGTAAGGCTGGATCTCCAGTCCCGTGGTGCTGTCTGGGCGGGCGGTCTGGCGGCCGCCGTTGCGAGCCAGCGCGGCGTCGAGGCGGTCGCCGTCGACCTCTGGATCGTAGGGCTGGAAGGCCGGCTGCTCCCAGTAGCTGTCGAAAGTGATCTCGAATTTGCGGAGCAGATCCGGTGTGCCGACGGAGGAGAGCTTCACGTTCCATTCGAGCCCGTCCAGCATTGCGGGAGCACTCAGGTTTGAGCTGCCAACATAGGCCGTGTCGAATCCGGTGTTCCGGCGGAACAGCCAGGCCTTGGCATGGAGGCGGGTGGCGTGTGTTTCGTAGTTGATCCGGACTTCGGCGCCGTACTTAAGGACCAGCTCATCGATCGCGCGCCGTTCTGTGGCCCCCATGTAGGTGCTGGTGATGACCCTGATGGGGATGCCTCGGTCACGGGCATCTTCGAGGGCCGGTTCGAGGAGCCGCAGACCCGTCCAGCGGATGAATGCGCACAGCAGGTCGACGCTGTTGGCGGAACCCATTTCGGCGCGCAGTTCTGCGGCTAGATTGGGGTCGTCCTTGCCGTTGGTGAGCAGCGCTGGCTTGCGCAGTGGCGTGGAGGGTCGTCTGAGCTCGCGGCGTCTCAGGGAATCCGGTGGGAAGAGAGACAGGAGTTGGGTGGGGCCTGGTTCTACAAGGTCTGCGGAAATGCCCGCGAGAATCGTATTGGCAAGCGCCACCCGGTCCTCCGGGTTAGCTTTTGCGAGCACTTCCCGTGCGCGGCCTGCTATGTGTGCCGCCAGAAGTTCCGGTGACTCCTCGTCGGAGACCTGGCCGAATGATGCGCGGAGTCCAGGAGCCATGCCCAGAAGATCCTGCAGCTCTCGTGTGCGCAGCGCCTCATAAAGACCGTGGTCCAGGTCTCGGTTTCCCCCAGGAATATTCACCTCTTTAGGCTACCTGCGGAACACCACAGACTGCTGCCTTACTGCACCGCGCGCAAAGAAACCGTCACCCCGGCGTCCTTCAAGCGGAATCCGTGTGGAAGTAATACCTAAGGTACTCACGCAGGGCGGGGTCACAGACATACACGTAGGTGCCTAAGATTCCACGGGTGAGGAGCACCGCGTAGATGTTTCTCACGTAGTGAAGGATGTCCTCATCGTCGTAGGTGATGCCCCGCTTGGAATTGTTCTCACGTCCCTTTACATCGAAGTACTTGGCGCGATCAAAAACAGTCCTACCACTAGTGGGGTCGTACCGGAGGTCCTCCCCTATGATTACGCCCGCATAGTTTAAGTCATACCCCTGAACGGTATGAATTGACCCAACCTCGTTCTCAGAACCGGGGCGATTGATCCAATCTCTCTGAGTAGAGTTCCAGCGAAGTTTCTCGCCGTCCATTTCGATATCGAACGCAGCCTTGTCAGTTTTACTTCGCCATGGCCACGCATAGCCTGCGACCATACGAGACAAGCCGTACTCGCTGTCTCTCCGAAGTATTTCACGCTTCATTGTTCCCAGATCGGTGAAGAAACGCAGATCGTAACCATCGAAACGTTCCGCAGACTGTGGTGGTGCGCTGCTTAGGATCGCTCGTACATAGCCAACGTAATCCTGGTCCGCAGATATCCTCATTTGCGAACGCAAACGGTATATGCGGCCGTTGGCTGACGCTTCCTCTAGAAGAGATGTGGTCAAGGCTGCGGGAAGATCCGCTGGCCGTACGGTCTGTCCGGCATCTAGCATGAGGATATTGGTTTTACTCTGCTGTCGAATCCAGTCCAGCTGTGTGAGGTTAGGATCATCCCTGCCGAAGAGGTTTTCATTGATTTCCGCAAACTTCTTGTTGAGACTGCCGGAAGCCTGGTTTGCTCGTTGATTCAGGCGGTGGGCCTCATCAACAATAAGCAAATCGAAACGCTCCTTGCTTTCACCGACCTGGAACGGTGTGAGTACAAGATTCTTGTGGAGTCCAGGAGTCAGAGCGAACACTCTTGCAATGGAGTCACGTAGTGATTGCTGAGGTACGACCAGCCCGATCCTCAGGGAGTTCAGCAGCTCGGCATGGCCCGCGGTGAAGAAATCACTGAAAATGGAATCATGGTCGAGCGGATCCTTCGGGTCATGGCCTGCTATGTCCTTCAGTAACTTTATGAGATAGATCGCTACGACCGTTTTTCCCGTTCCAGGAAGACCTTGGACTACGACGGTATTGGATCGGCTCTGTTCAAGGTCTTCGAAGAGTCCTTCCAAGATATCTTCGACGGCCAGCGCCTGATCATGGTTGAGCGCCTTGAACGGAGACAGCTTGAACAGATCGCTGTTGATTATTTCGGGGAGGGTGCGTTGAAAAAGATGCTCCTGCGACCGCAGCATTTCAAACACACGATCGAATGTGTCCTTGTAAGTGGCTCGGTTGTAGTAGTCAGCATCGGTGATGCCGGCGTTGTGATTAAGCACTTTTAGCCGGCCCTCACCCGAGAACATTCGGATCAGAAACGATTCTAGGTCCAGGCACGCGGACTTGTTGAAAGTCGAATCCAGGACGACACGCGCCCACTTCAGCCTTCGCTTATCCGTGGAGGCGAGATGTTGCCGCATCCGACCCTCCGCATTGAGCGATTCCCCCACGTACACTTCGGTGTCGTTGTTCATTACATATACAACGGGCCAGTTTCGGTGGAGGGGGTCTGCTTCTCCCCACGCTCGCACTTCTTCAGATTCGAGAGGGAACCGTTCCAGCCTAAAGCCGGTCATATTTTTCACTTCTGCCACGGGCTTTGGCTACTGGGTACTTCTCCCGGGTCCTCCCGAGTTTTTCCATCACTATTGTGTCGGGATCCAGGTTGAGACGGTCCGCTAACAGCAAACAGTAGGTCAGTACATCCGCCAGCTCGTCCTTGGCAGACGTCAAATCGGCGCCGCCCCACTGGAAACATTCGAGGAGCTCGGCCGATTCAATACTGATACTCTTCGCAAGATTCTCAGGGGTATGAAATTGTTCCCATTCCCGCTCCCTCACAAACTCCCTCAGAGCGCTGAGCACCGCTTTCTCGTCACGCATCCCTAGAATTTATCAGCACCAGACTCTCTGGCGGGACTTCCACTCACCCGACGGCCTCGTGATGGCTTTGTTTGCTCCACTGAAGGCGTTGAACTTTGCGATGCTTGCTCCCAGGTCGGTATGGCTCCACTAAACCCCCACCCGCCGCCGCTCCTCAGCATCCACGCGGTTCTCCTCCAGATAAACCTTCTTCGGCCAGCCCACTGAATCCGGAGCACCGGGAATCACTTCGCCGCGCAGCGTCGCTTGGGCCGTCTCCCGCATACACAGGGTGCTCACCAGGCCGATCACACCGGCAATCGCCATGTACCAGCCCGGCACCAGCTGGTTGCCGGTCGTCTCGATCAACTGGTTGGCGATGGTCTGCGACGGACCGGCAAAGAACGCCGTAGAGAAGTTATAGGCCAGGGCAAAGCCCGTGTACCGGACCGCCGTCGGGAACAGCGCCGGCAGCGTGGAGGACGCCGACGACACCAGGATCACCAGCAGGAAGCCCAGCACAGCCAAGCCCAGGAACTGCAGGATCAGACTCTCCACACCCAGCAGCATGATCGCCGGAACCGACAGCACAATGTAGCCAACAGCCGCGGTCAGCAGCAGCGGCTTGCGGCCGATCCGGTCAGAGAGCGCCCCCACGGGCGGAATCGCCAGCAGCATCAGTGCCATCACGGCCACCAGCATCCAGTTGCCCTGAGCGGTGCTGTGCCCCAGCTGGCCGCTCATGTAGGTCGGCATGTACCTGAGGATCAGGTAGAACGCCACGTTCAGCAGCACCACAAACCCGGCCAGGACCAGCAGCTGCCGCCAGTTCTGCGCCAGCACCCGCCGCAGCGGGGACTTCAGGGTCTCCCGGTGCGCCGAGGCCTCCGCGAACACCGGAGCCTCCACCAGCCGGGTCCGGATCCACAGTGCCGTCAGGCCCAGCGGGATAGTCAGCAGGAACGGCAGCCGCCACCAGCCCTCCAGCATCCCCTCGTCGCCGACGAGCGTGATGGTGGTGGTGCAGACAATCGCCGCGAGAATGAAGCCCACCGTGGTGCCGAACTCCAGGAACGAACCGAAGAAACCACGGCGCTTATCCGGAGCCGACTCCGCCATATACACCGCAGCACAAAACCCATGCTGCACAGAGATAGGGATTGAACCGGCGCCGTCGTCGATTATTTGCACAGAACTTAGGTGCGTGGAGGTCTGGCTCTGGCCGTCCTGCGGACGTGCGTACAGCTGGTGATCCTCATCGGAGGCATGTGCTGCAGTCCCCACGACGGTGAACCTGCTCGACCCTGCGTTCGGCCTATCCCTAGGAGGCCCTCACACCTGGGAATGGTCGAGCAGTGCAGCCAGCGGAACCTCCACCACCTCGCCGTTCAGCACCCGCGCATACCGCTGGCAGGTGAGCTCCGAGAGGGTAAGCCTGATCAGGGTGCCGTGCGCCACGGCGATGATCCGTTGGCCCGGATACTGCGCGGCCAAACTGCGCAGAGCGGTGAGCCCGCGATCCGCCACTTGCTGCTCCGGTTCACCGATACCAAGTGCGGCCGTGATCTGCGGTTCGGTCAGCCCGTTCAGGTGCAGCCCTTCGGCCGGCCCGTAGTCCCGCTCCACCAGCTCCGGAACGGTACCGGCGAGCTGCAGTCCAGCCGCGTCAGCAATACGACGCGCGGTCTGCACGGCACGCAGCAGCGGCGAGGAAACCACCACATCCCACGGCTCAGCGGCCAGCAGCCGCCCGGCCTTGCGCGCCTGGGCGCGGCCCACACCGTTCAGCGGGTTGTCGGTTCGGCCCTGCAGCCGGCGCTCCTGGTTCCAGTCCGTTTCCCCGTGCCGCACCAGGACCAGCCGTGCCGGCAGCGTCTCAGCACCATTCATACGCGCATCACTCACGGCACCCCTCCCCGGAGCACTCACGCCGTCACCAGCGTCCGGCGGCCAGCGGCCGCGTCCCCCGGCGCGGCCCCCGCAGAACCCGCATCCCCCGCGGAATCCCCCGCATCCCCCGCGGCTCCCGACGCAGAACCAGCCGCCTCCCCCGCGAACACATGGGCCCGGAGCACCTCCGGCAGGACCCGGTCCCCCGGCTTGGGCACCCAACCCGTGACATGCGCCCGCAGCGTCCGGCCCTGCCAGTCCACGGAGACATCGAACCCATGCGGGCCGTAAAGCGCGGAGGTCACCACACCGGTCCGTGCCCAGCCGGTGTCGCCGGCGAGGTTCGGGTGCACCGGGTGCAGCAAGAGGTCCAGCGGAGACACCGCGGCGGTAACCGCCAGTGCCCTGTGCCCCAGACCGCCTTCACCCATGCTCGGCCCGGCTTCGAGCCGTTCGCCGGGGATGCTGATGCCCTCGGCGACCGCAAGCCGGCCCTCCGCCCAGGTCCCGTCCAGCAGCACGGCATCGTTTACGAAGGACGCCACAAACGCCGACGCCGGATTCCGCACCAGCTCCTCCGGTGTGCCGACCTGCTCAATCCGCCCGGCCCGCAGCACCGCCACCCGGTCTGCCAGGGCCAGGGCCTCCGCGCGGTCGTGCGTGACGTGCACCGATGTCAGTCCCTGCTCGCTCGTCAGCGCCTTCAGGTCCAGCCGGAGCCGAGCCCGCAGCGGTTCGTCCAGGGAGGACAACGCTTCGTCCAGGAGCAGTGCCTGCGGAGCGCCGACGATCGCCCGCGCCAGGGCCACGCGCTGGCGCTGCCCGCCGGAAAGCGCAGCCGGTGCCCGCTCCCCCAAGCCGTCCAGCCCGACCAGCCCCAGCACGCTGCGCACCCGGGCCTCCGCGGCTTTGCGGGGCACGCCCGCCAGGCGGAGCGGATACCCCACGTTCCGGGCCACGGACCAGTGCGGCCAGATCGCGTGGTCCTGGAACACCATGCCCAGGTTCCGTTTCTCCGGCGGCACCCAGGCGCCCGGCCCCGCCACCGGCTTGCCGCCGAGGCACAGGGTGCCGCCCTCCGGCTGAACAAACCCGGCGATGCTGCGCAGCAGCGTGGTCTTGCCGGAACCCGACGGACCCAGCAACGCCAGGAACTCGCCGTCGTGCACGTCCAGGTCCACGTCCGAGAGGCCAACATGGCCGTTGGCGTAGACGTGGCGCAGGCCTTGAAGGCTGATCGAAGACATTTACTTTCCCTTCCGGAAACGGGTGCGCGCCGTGCGGCGGGCACCCAGGGCGGCGGTCGCGGAGAGCCCCGCGACGCCGACGATCGTGACCAGCAGCGCCAGGGCGGAAGCCGAGTTGTAGTCCCCGGCCTGCTGGAGATTGAAGATGACCACACCCAGCGTCTGGGAGCCGGGCGCCACCAGGAGGATGGAAATGGTCAGTTCGCGCACCGCGGTCAAGGCGACGACGACGGCGCCGCTCACCGCCGCGGGCACGCTCAGCCGCAGCGCGACGTCGCCCAGTGCCCGCAGCGGGCCGGCACCGGAGATCCGTGCGGCCTCGTCCAGGGAGACCGGCACGGATTCCAGCGGTGCACGCACGGATTGGACCACCAGGGCCAGGAACGCCATCACGTAGGCGCCGAGGATCACCCACGGCGTGTTGAAGATGCCCAGCGCCGGGGCAATCAGGAGCCAGGCGACAGCCAGGACCAGGCCCGGCAGTGCCTGCGGCAGCATGGCGGTGACGTCCAGTGCGGCGTTGGAGCGGTGTTTGGTCCGGGTCAGGAGCGCACCGACGCCGAGGCCCAGCACGCCGCAGGCCACCGCCGCACCGAGGGCGAGCAGCACCGAGTTGGCGATGCCGGTGAGCGCTCCGCCGCTGGTGACGGCGCGGGCGATGTTCGCCAGGGTCAGGTTCTCCCAAGTCAGCGGCACGCCCGGAGCGGGCAGCAGTGCCTGCTCGGTCAGTGCCAGCAACGGCAGCACGCAGACGACGGCGGCGGTAAGCCACAGCAGGCCCGCCACCACCCAGCGGGCGGACCCCAGCTGCAGCGGGAGCGCAGCCGCTCCGGAACCGCCCAGTTCGCTGCCTCCGGGCAGCCGGCGCTGCAGCAGCACGGCAGCCAGGCCCAGGATCAGCAGCACCACCCCGATCGCGGCCACGGCGGGCAGCGGATTGGTTACGGTGCCGGAGGCGAGGTAGCGGTACACCAGGGTGGTGAGCGTGGTGTACCGCTCGGGCAGGCCGATCAGCGCGGGAATGCCGAAGTCGGAGAGGTTGGCGACGAGCGTGAGCACAAACGCGGCCACCACGGCTGGGCGCACCAGCGGCAGCGTCACCTGGCAGAAGGTGCGCAGCCCGCCGGCACCGCTGATCCGGGCGGCTTCCTCCAGGCTGCCCGGAACCCGGCGCAGCGCAGCACTGATCACCAGGTAGGCCAGCGGGTAGGAGTGCACAGCGAGCAGGAACACCACTCCGCCGCCGCCGTAGATGTCCAGCAGCGGGCGCGCGGATCCGGTCAGCGCCATCAGCGCCTGGTTCACGGTGCCGGCCGGGGAGAGCAGCGCCATCCAGGACATCGCCCCAATGAACGGCGGGATGAGGAACGGCAGCAGGAAGATCCAGCGCAGCACGGTCCGGCCCGGCAGATCGGTCCGGTCCAGGACGACGGCGAGCAGCGCACCGAACGCGGTGGCCAGCGCCGCTGATCCGGCGGCGGAGGAAACGGAGTTCCACGCTGCAGCCAGGACGTCGGGGTCCGTGAGCACATCGGCGTTGGACGGCTGGGCCCCGCGGAGCACAATGACGCCGAGCGGCAGGAGCACCAGCAGGGCCAGCACGGTCCAGGCCGCCAGCCGGAGCCAGTGCAGTCCGTCGCCCCGGGGCACGTTGCCCCGGACCCGGCCTGCAGTTCCCCGGGCGGCGGGGCTGAGCTGCCCCGCCGCCAAGGAAACGGAATTACTTGAGGAGGTCATTGAACTTCGCGACGGCGCTTGCCTGCTTCTCGGCAATCACCGCGAGGTCCGGGTTCAGCAGCTCAAGGTCGGCGAGGGAGGGCGCGCCCTCGGGGACACCGGCGTCGTCGCGCACCGGAAGGTAGGACTGCGCCACGGCCAGTTCCTGGCCTTCCTTCGAGACCAGGAACTCCACGAACTCGTTGGCGGCGTCCGGGTTCTTCGAGTCAGTGAAGACGCCGGCCGGCTGGGAAACGTACGGAACGCCGTCGGTCGGGTAGGACAGGCTGATGGGCGAGCCCTTCGCTGCCAGTTCGCGGGCCACATAGTCCACCACGATCCCGATGCCCGAGGTACCGGCGGCCACGGCCTGGCCCACCGGGCCGTTGCTTTCCAGCACGGTCGGTTCGTTGCTGATCAGGTTCTTCAGCCAGTTCTCGCCTAGGTCCGGGGTCTCGAGCCAGACGGTGGTGTTGAAGGCGGCGGCACCGGAAACATCCGGGTTCGGCATGGCGATCATGCCCTTGTATTCGTCCTTGGTCAGTTCGGCCCAGGACTCGGGGGCGCTGTCCACCAGCGTGGTGTTGTAGGCGATGACAGTGGGGATGATGCGGGTGCCCACGTAGTAGCCCTCGGCGTCGACAACGTCCTGATTCAGTTCACCGGCGTTGTCGATGTCCAGGACCTGCAGGTCCCCCTCGGCGGCGTACGCCTCGAACGTGGGGACGTCGGCGGCGAGGATAACGTCGGCCTGGATGCCGCCGGTTTCCTTCTCCGTGGCGATCCGGGTCTTCAGCTCACCGGTGCCGGCGCGGAAGACCTCAACGCTGACCTCCGGGTTGACCTCGTTGTAGGCGGCAACAAGTTCATCGATTTTTGCCTGCGGCTCGGAGGTGTACACCGTGAGGTTGCCGGTGGCCCCGGCCGAGGTGCTGGACGCTGAGGGTGCCGGAGAGTTTTCGGCGCCGTCGGCACTGCCGCTGCAGGCGGTCAGGAGAGCAAGCGACGCCAGGGAAACGACGGCGAGGGCGGGGTACTTAGAGCGGTGCAGCAAGGGGTTCTCCTTGGGAAACCGGCAGCAACGGCTGCTGCCGGGAAGGGTGGCCCGGTGCCCGTGCGGGCTCCGGGAAGGGATGGGTGGAACGGGTAGTGCCGGCGGCGGGGACGGCGCCGGGTGGCGGTGTGGAATGGGGGTGCGGTGTGGAACTGGGGTGAGCTGGGGCCTTGAGGCGCACGGCGGGCTTGGTGAACACCACTGCGCCAGTCGGCTGCAGCGGGACCGGCACGGCGCTGAAGCCGCTTTCGTCCAGTCGGATGACGGAGAGCCAGCTGCTGTCCAGGCCCTGCACCGTCTCCGGCGGCGCGAAGAGGTCCTGGCCGTAGGACACGGCCGGGCCGGCCCAGACCGGCACAGCACCCAGCCGGCCGGACACCGCATGGTGGTAGTGCCCGCACAGGACGGCGCGCACGTCCGTGCCGGCCAGCACGCCGGCGAGTTCCGCAGGCCGGGACAGGCCGCGGCCGGCCAGCTGCGGCAGCAGCGAATCGACGGGCGGATGGTGCAGGGCCAGCACGGTGCCGTCGGGGGCAGGCTCGGCCAGGACAGTATCCAGCCAGTGCAGCTGCTCTCCGGTGAGCCGGCCCGCGGGCTGGCCGGGGTTGTCCGAATCCAGCGTGATGAGGCGCAGTCCCCCGACGAAATGCACGTTGTCCCCGGGACCGGGGCCTGTGTCGGTGCGCGAACCCGTGAACGCTTCTGCCGTCCACGCCCGGGTGCCGGGAAGGTCATGGTTTCCGGGCAGCACGATGACCGGGCAGCCCAGCTCCCGGCCGGCGCGGGCGAAAAGTTCGGCGGCGGCAGAGTAGATATCGCCGCCGGAATCGGCGATGTCACCGGTAACCACAACGGCGTCGGGCCGGTAGCGGGCCGCTGCGCGCAGGGCCTCGGCGGTGCGTGCCCACGTGTCCAGGACACCGAACAACGGCTCGTCCGGCTGATGCAGATGTGTGTCCGTGAGGTGGATCAAGGTGTAACCGGGCGCGTTCATGCAGCGGGTATCCCGGTGCCGTGCAGCAGGACGCGGGCCCGGTCCAGCAGGTCCTGGCCCAAACCGTGCCGCAGCAGGTAGGCAGCGGCACCGGTCTCACCTTCGAAGGACTGCTTGGCCAGGTCCTGCAGTGCGCTGTCCAGAACCTCGGGCGGGCTGGCCAGGTGAAGGCGGACAGCGATGGCCATGTCGGCGGGATCGCTGATCTTATCGCCGAGCCGGGCGAGCACCACCTGGCGGAAGGAATGGGGAAGGGCTGCTTCGGTGCGGGAGTAGTCCTCCACAATGGCGCTGCGGGAGGCCCCGGCGACCTCAAGCACCAGCGCGATGACCAGCCCGGTGCGGTCTTTCCCTGCAGCACAGTGGACCAGGACACCGCCGTCGAGGTTCCGGATCACTTCGCCGACGGCGCTGGTCAGTGCCCGGGCACAGTTCTGCAGCAGATGCCGGTAGACGGCTTCGATCGGTTCGGAGACGGGGAGGCTTCCGCGGTAGAGCGGAACGTTTCGCATCTGCGTTCCCGCTGGAACATTGTCCGGAGCCGAGGCGATCTCCATCGGCTCGCGCAGGTCCACCACCGTGCCGATCCCTGCTGCAGCCAGTTCAGCGAGACCGGCAGGGTCAAGGTCGTTCAGGGCTCCGGACCGGAAGAGCATTCCCCGGCGCAGGCCCGGCGTTCCGGTTCCTGCCGCTGCGTCACGGAAATTGAACAATCCGCCGACTGCGGGCGGAATGCCTGCGAGAGCCTGCGGACTGGAGGGCAACTCGGTATTCATGGAACCTCGGGGGCGTGCTCGGGTGGGACTCTCCGAGTTCATCCAGCCAAGGTTAATCAGCAGTGAACACGCGCTGGCGCCCATGCCAACCAAGGGCGAACATTTTTGCCGTCCAGGTCGTTCCCCCGCTGTGCAGACCCGAACGCGGCCGCCAGCGGCACCTTTACGGCCCTAATCCGGCCGCCACCAGCCTCATCACAGGCTGCAGCCATCCGGGCGGCCCCGACGCCGAGCGAAGGCAGCAAGCCAGCCCGCGATTCGCGACGCTCAGCCGACCCACCCCGCAGTTTCCCGCCCGCTGTTACAGGAGTTACCGCTGAGGTCGCACCAGGCAACCCGTTCAACACTCGCTGGGAAACCGCGTCGGCCTGCCGAAGAACCAATCCGGAGGAAAACGAGCCACCAAACGGCAGTGAGGACGGCTAGCGTCCGTGCACCCGCCGGAAGCCATCAGCCTGCACGGTAAGGAGAGTGAAAGCACCGATCAGCCCGATCAGCAGCAGGAACGGACCCATGCTGTACAGGTTGGAAGCGATGACGCCCGGCCTGCCTTCCATCACCCGTCCCGTTGCCGGGTCAACCGAGACGTAGCTAGGCGGATCGAAAGCTCCGGTCAGCCAAGCCGCACCGGTAGCCAGGATCATGGCTACCAGGGCCCATGCCGCACAGAGGTACGGGTTGAACCGGCGCCAGGGTCCATCAGATGCGGACAGGCCGTGGCTGGCGGAGTACCCGCCGGGAACCGACGCCCCGTGGGCACCGTCGGCGCGGCCCGAAGTGCCCGCGTCTTCACCCCATGTGGACCCGTCAGCCCGTGCGGAACCGTTATCGCGGCCGGATGCGCGGCTCCCACCGGCGGCCCGCCCCACAGCAGACGGAACAGTTCCGCCGTCGTCAACAATCTGCACCGACTCCTGAGCCTGGTCACCTGTTGGCCGCGCATACAGCCGGTAGTCGTCCGAGTCTGTGTGATTCCCCATGGCGGCGAGCATACTCGACATCCCCTTGGGCCGGCCGTTCTCCAGGCAGCCTACTCGAGGAAAACTACCTTGCACCCCTACCCCGCCGGGCAAACCCGACCGCAACAGCAAGCAGCAGCACCAGGCCCTTGATCACCTGCTGCCAGGCGGCGTCGACCGACAGGATGGACAGGCCCTGGTTCAGCACACCCATCACAAGGCCGCCGATCACCGCACCCACCACAGTGCCGACGCCACCCTGAACAGACGCACCGCCAATGAACACGGCAGCAATCGCGTCCAGCTCAAACCCGCCACCGGCCGACGCCACGGCACCACCGGCACGCGCCGTGCTCACCACGGCCGCGAGACCGGCCAGGAAACCCATGTTCACGAAGACCATAAAGTTCACCCACCGGGTCTTCACACCGGACATCATCGCCGCGTTCAGGTTCCCGCCCATCGCGTAGATGTGCCGGCCAAAGACGGTCCGGTTCAGCAGGAACGAATACGCCAGCACCAGCGCCGCGAGGATGATCAGGATGATCGGCGTCCCGCGGTTGAAGGCCAGCAGATAGCAGAGGTACATGATCGCGGCAACGGCCACGGCGTTCTTGAACACGAACGACGCCGTCCGCTCCCGCGGGAGGTCCAGCTTCCGCAGGTCACTGCGGGCCTTCAGCTGCTGCACCACCAGCGCCACTGACGCGAGCGCCCCAATACCCAGCGTGAGCAGGTCCGGGGTGCCGGTGGCCGGCAGCGTGCCGTTGCCGATCGCGTTGAACGGCCGGGGCAGGCCGCTGATGGTTCCGCCGGTGAGCAGGATCAGCGCGACGCCGCGGAACACCAGCATGCCGGCCAGCGTCACGATGAACGCGGGTATCCCCACGAACGCCACCCAGAATCCCTGCCACGCCCCGATCAGTGCCCCCACCAGCAGGGAGAGAATGACGGCGGCCCACCAGGGCATGCCCCAGTTGTTCATCGCCAGCGCCGCAATGGCCCCCACTGTCGCGACCACCGAGCCCACGGACAGATCGATGTGCCCGGCGATGATCACCATGACCATGCCGATGGCCAGGATCAGCACGTACGCGTTCTGCTGGATGAGGTTGCTGACGTTGCCCGGATACAGCAGCCGCCCGCCGGTGAGGACCTGGAACAGCAGCACAATCACCACCAGGGCGGCGAGGATGCCGTACTGGCTCAGGTCGATCCGCATCCGTTTCCGGCCGTTGCCTCCGGCGGGCGGCGGGGCCGGTGTCTTGGCCTGTTCAGGAGTAGTTGTGGTCACTGGCCCTGCGCTCCTTCAATTCGGGCGGATTCAGTTTGGGCGGATTCTGGACGGGCTGCCGTCCCTGATCCGGTCCTGGCGGCCGTCATATGCCGCATGAGTTCTTCCTGCGTTGCTTCAGCCCGAGGCACCTCTGCCGTAAGCCGGCCTTCGGCGATGGTGTAGATGCGGTCGCAGAGCCCGATCAGCTCGGGCAGTTCGCTGGAAATGACGATCACGGCTTTGCCCTGCGCGGCCATCTCGTTGATGATTCCGTAAATCTCGAACTTGGCGCCGACGTCGATGCCGCGGGTGGGTTCGTCAAGGATCAGCACGTCCGGTCCGGAATAGATCCATTTGCTCAGCACCACCTTCTGCTGGTTTCCGCCGGACAGGTTCGCCACCACGGAGGCCACGGACGGTGTGCGGATGTTCATTTTCTGCCGGTAGTCATCCGCCACGGCGTATTCGCGGTGTTTGTCGATCACGCCCAGCCGGGCGAGTTTCCCCAGTGCCGCAGCGGACACGTTCACCACCACGGACCCGATCAGGTTCAACCCGTACCGCTTGCGGTCCTCGCTGACGTACGCCAGTCCGTGCCGGATGGCCTCCCCCACGGACCGGGTCTGGATCTCGACGCCGTCCTTATAGACCCGCCCGGACACCCCGGCCCCCCAGGACCGGCCGAAGATGCTCATCGCCAGCTCGGTGCGCCCGGCGCCCATCAGCCCGGCGAACCCGACGATCTCCCCGGCGCGCACGTTAAAGGACACATCGTTGACCACCACGCGGTCGACGTCGATCGGGTGGTGGACGGTCCAGTCCTCCACCCGGAACTTCTCCTCCCCAACCTGCGGGTCCCGGTCCGGGAACTGGCTGTCCAGCGGCCGTCCGACCATGGCACGGAT
Organism: Arthrobacter gandavensis; assembly: GCF_039528575.1. Classification (NCBI taxonomy): domain Bacteria; kingdom Bacillati; phylum Actinomycetota; class Actinomycetes; order Micrococcales; family Micrococcaceae; genus Arthrobacter; species Arthrobacter gandavensis. The sequence continues at coordinate 25,201 of NZ_BAAALV010000004.1, read as the reverse complement.
GATCCGGGTTTCAATTTCACTGTTGTCCTCCACCGGGAAGGAGTCGATGGTTTTCCCGTCGCGGATGACGGTGACGGTGTCCGCGATGGCCCGGATTTCCTTGAGCTTGTGCGAGATGACAATGGAGGTGATACCGCCCTCGCGCAGCTGGTCGATCAGCCCCAAAAGGTGCGCCGAGTCGCCGTCGTTCAGTGCCGCCGTCGGCTCATCCAGGATCAGCAGCTTCACTTCCTTGGACAGCGCCTTGGCGATTTCCACCAGCTGCTGCTTGCCGACGCCGAGTTCCAGGATCTTCGTGGCCGGGTTCTCATCCAGCCCAACGCGTTTGAGCAGGGCGGCGGCCTGCAGGTTGGTCTGGTTCCAGTCGATCACCCCGCCGCGCTGCACCTCGTTGCCCAGGAAAATGTTCTCCGCGATGGACAGGAACGGACTGAGCGCCAGCTCCTGGTGGATGATCACAATCCCGTCCCGCTCGCTGTCATTGATGGAGCCGTAGCGGACCTCCTCCCCGTCCAGGGAGATGGTGCCGGAATAGCTGCCGTGCGGGTAGACGCCGCTGAGCACGTTCATGAGGGTCGATTTGCCGGCGCCGTTCTCGCCGCAGATTCCGTGCACCTCACCGCGCCGGACGGCGACGGACACGCCGTCGAGCGCGCGGACGCCGTTGAACTCCTTCACGATGCCGTCCATGGAAAGGATGACGTCCTGATCGATCATTTCTTGCCTGTTCTTTCCGGAGGGTGCGGGGCACGACGGCGGCAGTCGCCGTCGTGCCCCGCGGGGCGGGCTGCCCTAGAGTCCGACGTCGCCGGCCTCCACGAAGCCGGAGTCCACCAGCTTGGACTGGACCTCGTCCTTGACCACAACCTGCGGTTCGAGGATGTAGGTGGGGACCACCTTCACGCCGTTGTCGTAGGTTTCGGTGTCGTTGACGTCCACCTCTTCTCCGTTGACGATCTGCTCGATCATGGTGTCCACCTGGGCGCCAAGTTCACGGGTGTCCTTCCAGACGGTCATGGATTGCTGGTCGCCGAGGATCGCCTTGATGTTCGCGACGTCGCCGTCCTGCCCGGTGATCACCGGCCAGTCGGTGCCCGGCGTGTAGCCGGCACTGGCCAGGGACTGCTCGATGCCCAGGGCCAGGCTGTCGTTCGGGGAAAGCACGACGTCGACCTTGTCGCCGCCGGTGTAGAAGGACTGCAGGCGGTTATCCATTTCCGCCTGCGCATCCGCCGATCCCCAGCCGAGGATGCCGATGGAGGCCCAGTCATCATTCGAGGCCGGGGACTTGCCGGAGGGAACCACCAGCTGGCCGCTCTCCACGTAGGGAAGCAGCACGTCCCAGGCGCCGGAGAAGAAGAACTTGGCGTTGTTGTCATCCGGGCTGCCGGCGAAGGGTTCCAGGTTGTACGGGCCCTCGCCGTCGGCCAGGGCCAGTTGCTCCTCGATGAACTCGCCCTGGAGCTGGCCCACCTGGTAGTTGTCGAACGTGGCGTAGTAGTCCACGGCGTCGGTCCCGTTGATCAGCCGGTCATAGGCGATCACGGTGACGTCCTGGGACTTGGCGTCTTCCAGGACCGGGCCGAGGGTTTCGCCGTCGATCGCTGCGACTACCAGGATCTTGGCGCCGCCGGCCACCTGGTTCTGGATCTGGCTGATCTGCTGGTCGGTCTTGTCGTCGGCGTACTGCAGGTCAACGGTGCAGTCGCGGGCTTCAAGGTTTTCCTTTAGCCCTTCGCCGTCGTTGATCCAGCGTTCCAGGCTGCGGGTGGGCATGGAGATTCCCACGTTGCATTCGACGCCGTCGCCGCCTTCGCTGTCGCTGTTCGTGGTGCCGGCGGGGGCGCAGGCCGCCATGCCTGCTGCCAGGCCGAACGCCAGGAAGAGGGCCGAAACATTCTTTCTTTTGCTCATGGTCGAACCTTTGAAAAGGATCCTGCCGCCGGCAAGGCACTGCACGGCGAGACTACGGGAAACATCCTTGTGACCCGGACGGCTGGATCGAGCGGATACAACGCTGTAGCGCCCCTGTCGATACCCCTACCGACAATTTGTAGGCGAGCACAACATATCCCCGTGACGTGGATCACGGCAAGGGGTTTCCGGAACGTTATCCAAACGCAATGCGGGGGTCTCGTTCGGGCTCCTGTCAATAGGTGCCCTCAGTACTGGCGGGCAGAATCGGCGCTGCCAACGAATCGCAGTCAGCCCAGGTCAATTCCTCCGATTTCGGTTCTCGGGAAAATACCTGTTTCGTACTCTGTCGCGGGTCCTAATTACTCGATGAACCGGAGGTTCGATCGTGAAAAAGACCCTGACTGGACTCACCATTGCGGCCGCATTTGGCTTCACTGCACTGGCAGCTTCGCCGGCCGCGGCGGCTCCGCCCTATGCCAACTGCGACGCCGCTGCTGCTGAAGGCGTTTACAACATTGCCGAAGGCCAGCCGGGCTATGAGCCGAGCCTGGACCGAGATGGAGACGGCGTCGCTTGCGAAGGCCCCACGTCTTCACCCACGCCCCCGTCTCCATCACCCACCACGACGACGGTGCCCCCCGTCAACAATCAGATCGGGAACACCCCCAAGGGCGGAGCCAACACAGGTGCGCCCGCGGACAAGGGCACCGACGCCACCGGCGTTCTCCTCGCCGCTGGTGGCGTAGTCGCCGTCGCAGGCATCGCTGCCGGGCTGCGGCGCAAGTCCGGAAACCACGCCTAGCCTGCGTTGGGACGACACGTAGAATCCCGCGGCAGCGGCCGCCGGAGCCGAATGGTTCTGGTGGCCGCCGCCGCGGCGTTCCTCGTTGGCGGTGCTGGTGATACGAGCACACCCGATGACGCCGGCCCCCGCTACTTTGCCCTAGCCCAGATCCCGGCACAGGCACCGGTTGATGATGCCCTTCGTCCGTTCCCTGCACTTCCGCAAGATGCTCAGCCCGGCACCGGGGCCGCTCCCGCATCGCCGAGCATCGTCTCCCTGCCCACAATCCAGACCAGGTCGGAGCTGATGGAGCTCGGGCTGCTGCCGGATGGAACGCTTGAAGTACCTCCGGCATCTCCCGGATCCCCCGCCGGTTGGTACACGGGTTCACCCGCTCCTGGTGAACCCGGTCCGGCCATCCTGCTGGGCCACGTCAATGCCAACGACGGCGGCCCGGGAGTCTTCGCCCGGCTTCGCAGCCTGGTACCGGGAGACCACATAGCAGTAGAGCGGGAAGACGGGACAGAATCTGTATTCGTCGTCGTTCGGGGCGAGCAATACGCCAAGGACATGTTCCCTACTGATGAGGTTTACGGAAACACCCCGGGTCCTGAACTCCGCCTGATCACCTGCGACGGGTTCGACAGCACCACCGGACTCTGGCAGGACAACTACGTGGTCTACGCGGTCTTGGCCGACCCTGTCTAGAAGCGAACCACAGCACCCCAGCAGGTATCGTTGCTGCCGACGGGACGACGGGGGGTTTGGGCAGATGGCACTACTGGGTGGAAGCGGGATGGGACCGCACCGGACACCAGTCGATGACCGCCGCTGGAATAAGGCGGAGGCGGAATTCAAGAAACTCCACAAGCGGAACTCCCGGACCACCTTTCTGGTTTTGTTGGCAATCTACGTTCCCCTGGGGCTGATCGCCGCTGGCCTGGTCATCTACCTGTTCAGTGATTCCCGGGACCCGATCTACGACGTCGGGACGGTGCTGCTCGGCTTGGGATTCGCCCTCGTATGGGGCCTCGCGCCCCTGCTGTTAGGCGGTGCGCTCTTCGCGGCAACCCAAACCGCGGTGGTTGAACCGTCCAAACGATCCCGGCGCTGGGGTGCGGCGTTGACCGCAGCGGCTGTGTTCCCCGGTGTGCTCCACGTCGGGGTCCTGGTCTGGGTGGTCATCGACGAGGTGGTCAGTCCCACTGCGTCCCTGCTTTATGCCCTGGATCCGGTCATCATCCCGCTGAGGCTGATCATGGTCGCCGTGCCGCTGGTCATGGCACTAGCCCTCCTTCCAAGCATTCGGCGCTCGGACAGGATCCGAAAAGAGCGTGGACAGCGGCCGCGGCATGACGCACCGGCCACACGCCGTAACATCCCCTGACTTCTCCCAGATTCGGGCCATAGGGTTGGTGCTTCGCTCCGGCCACTCCAACCGAAGGAACCGAATGTCACCCGCTGCCACCGCAGAGACCACCAAGACCATCGACGCCGTCACCCTGAAGTCCCTGCTTGAGGAGAATCCGAACCTCACCGTCATCGACGTCCGCAACCCGGCAGAGTTCGAGTCCGTGCACATCGCGGGCTCCCACAACATTCCCCTGCCTCTGCTCTCCGCCCACACCGTTGAGCTGGCCGCCCGGCTGGATGACGGCGTCGTGCTTCTCTGCCAGTCCGGCGTCCGGGCAAAGCAGGCGCACGAACGCCTCGCTGCAGCGGGCCTGCAGGGCGGGCAGGTGCTCACCGAAAGCGTGGACGACGTCGAGAAGGCCGGCGGTTCCGTAGTCCGCGGCCTGCAGGTCTGGGACATGGAGCGCCAGGTGCGCTTCGCCGCAGGAAGCCTGGTGGGACTCGGCCTGCTCGCCGGACGCATCGCCTCGCCGAAGTTCCGGGTCCTGGCCGGCGGAATCAGCGGCGGACTGGTCTTCTCAGCCCTTTCCAACACGTGCGCCATGGGCAAGGCGCTGGCGTACCTGCCCTGGAACCAGGGCGCTTCCGAGCCGTCGTGGGAAGAGATCCAGGCCAACCTCGACCGCTAGTTCGCGCATAACGTCTGCCCGTTCCATTAGGCGGGTTCCCCCTTTAGGAAGGGTCTGACGACAACTGGCACTTTGTGAACGTTCCCCCTGCGGAATCGAAGCCGTTTCTTCATAACATTCCGGATAAGTCTGCTAACACATTTGAGTGTGTCCGACTCCGGAGTATTAGCCCCGCCCATATGCTCATGCGGTCATTCACACACACTCTTTTGGGGGGAAACATGAAGAAAACTGCAGCAGGAGCAGCAATCGCAGCAGGAATAGGCCTGTCGATTCTTTCCGCAAGTCCGGCGATGGCGGCAGTAGGCCCCTTTGCCAATTGTCAGGAAGCCGCAGACGCCGGGTACACGCTGATGCCGGTGGGAGCGCCGGGGTACGCGCCGCAGCTGGACAGCGACAACGACGGCATTGCCTGCAACGGCGTCGACATTCCGTTTACGGTCGGGCCGAACCTCGGGGCCCATGCGTCAGCCGACTACTTCACCAGGAACCAGATTTCGCAGGTCCCTGTCGGCGCCCCCGACACCGGGGTCCCCACGGACGGAGCAGCGATCGATTCCTCGTTCCTGCTGGCTGCCGGAGCCATGGTCATCACGGTGGGCGCCGCTGCCGCAGCCCGCCGCAGGACAGCTGTACCCACGGGCGACCGGTAACCAGTTGGGCGTTCCAGCCACCAGCAACCGCTGCCGGGCCCTCGTCTCCCTGGCAGCGGTTGCCCTGGCATTGCTGACCGGGTGCACCGGGCCTGCCGCTGTGTCCTCCACACCGGCCGCCCCGGCCACTGCGTCGATGTCCACCACCGCGGATTCCCCTGCTGGCGTTCGCTCACCACTGCGCGAATCCGCACCGGTCTCAATCGCCGTTCCTTCGGTCCGTCTCGATTCCACCCTGATCGATCTCGGGCTGAATCCGGACGGCACCGTCGAAGTCCCCGCTACGGATCCCGGCGCACCGGCCGGCTGGTACACCGGATCCCCCACGCCCGGGGAGCTCGGTCCATCCATCATCCTGGGCCATGTCAATGCAACCGGCGGTGGCCCGGGCGTCTTCGCAGACCTCCGGGACCTGGGTTCCGGCGACCTCATCAATGTGTCACGGGCCGACGGAAGTATTGCGGTATTCCGGTTCCGGGAAGGTCATCAGTATTCAAAAGACAACTTCCCCACTTCCCTTGTTTACGGGAACACGGAGGGGCCGGAACTGCGGCTTATTACCTGCGACGGCTACAACCCCGAGACCGGCCAGTTCGACGACAATTATGTGGTTTACGCCCAGCTTGTGGATTCGCGCTAAGAAGGTCCGCACCCGGCACCTTCACTATCCGCCGCTTCCCGCCGGTACCCGCTGGGCGTAAACCCCAGCACCTCGCGGAACACATCCGTTAGATGGGCGTGGTCGGCGTAGCCCAGCTCGGCAGCGACGTCGGCAATCCCCAGGTCCGGATCGGTGCGCAGCCGATCAGCCGCCTCCTGCAGCCGGTAGCGGCGGATCATCGCCAGCGGCGGCAGGCCCACATGCTTCCGGGCAATCCGCTGCAGGCTGCGTACCGAAACTCCCAGCAGGTCAGCGGCCTGGTCCACGCGCGTGAGGGATGGATCCGCCTCGATCAAGTCCTCAAAGTGGTTGGCCAGCAGGCTCTCCGGTGGAGGTGTGGGCAAGGCGGTTTCCACCCAGGCCGACGCCGCCGCAACAGCCGCTGCTCGGCGGGCGCCGCCGTCGTCGTTCGCCTTTGACTCCATCGCGGCGGTGACGGGCGTCCGCAGCCCCGGCAGCTCCAGTGCGGTGCTGGCATCCTTCAGCGCTCCGGGATCCGGACACAGGAACGGAACGGCTGCCGGGCGCAGCAGCAGTCCGAAGGCCCAGCCGGTGCCTTGCAGATCACGGACGGAACGGCGCGTTGCCGGTCCATACAGCCGCACACAGTCCTGCTCGATCACGAGGTTCAGCGCCGGGAAGGGCAGGACTTCCTGCCGGGAGGTCCGTCCGGCTGCCAGGTCCCACTCGGGGATCCAGAACCAGCGGAAGCGGTCCGCCAGCAGTGCCGGCGCGGGTACCCGGTGGAACGAGGGCAGCCGGGCCGGATACAGCGGGCCGCGCCACTGCTGCTGCATCGCTCCTCCTCCACAGGTCGCCTCTCGCCGGGAAAAAACACCCGGTTGTCGCAAATTGCCAAGCCGCCGGGCTGCCTGCGTTCCTAGCCTGATTCCATGACTACAACCCAGAACCACAACAATCGCCCCGGAGTCACCGGCCGGCACACCACCGACGGCATTCCCCGCGGCCTGACCAGTCTCACACCGTTCGTCGCCGTCCCGCGAGCAGCTGAGGCAATCCGTTTTTACCAGGACGTTTTCGGCGCAAGGGTCGTGGACGTGACGGAGATGAACGGCCTAACCGTCCACGCAGACCTGGACCTCGGCAGCGGTCACCTCCAACTCGGCGAACCGAACCCTGAATACGGTTTGGTGAACCCGCCCGAACCGGACACAGCCTGCTATTCGCTTGGCTTCTACTGTTCCGACGCCGATTCCGTGGTGGCACGCGCGGAGGCAGCCGGCGCCGTGGTGCGGGAACCACTGGAAACCTTCGTGTCCGGAGACAGGTTCGCCAGCATCCGCGATCCCTTCGGAATCCGCTGGACCATCATGACCCGGGTCGAGGACCTGTCGGAGGAAGAAAGCGCAGCACGCGTGGCGCAGTGGGCGGCGCAGCAGGGCTGAGCAGGCGTACCACCTGCCGCACCCGCAGGGCGACCGGCGGCGGAGACAAAAACGGTCCCGCGGCGGTGTGCCGCGGGACCGTCCTCCTGGTGATCTGTTCCACCTGCTACGGCAGGCGGAAGTAAACCTCGTCGTTGTTCTCCTCGGCGAGGATCATGCGCATGGCTATTCGGGAATCCTCTCCCAGGGCGCCGTCCGGTACATCGAAGCACCTTTCAACGGTTACGGAGTCCCCCGTGCTGAGCAGTTCCTGGTCAACGCTGCGCTGGCCGAGGCTGCTGGAGCAGCCCAGGACGCTGTAGATCCGGTTGTCGGTTCCGATCAGTTCTGCCGGCAGGTCGAGCCAGGGCCGCCCGTCGCCGCTGCCGTTGTAGACGGCGCTGAAACGGGCAATCACGTAATTGTGGTCAGGCGCGCCGGCATTGGGATCTCGATCCTGCACCTCAGCTGCGGCGTCGCGGTCCAGCTCGGTCAGGGTGACCGTGTAATCCCCCACGGTCACTTCCTCACCGGCTGAATTGGACGGTTCGGAGACAAGGCCGCTGATGTAGGTGTCCGAGTACTCGTAGGAGTAATCCTCCTGTTCAGCTTCCAAGAGCTCCTCTGAATAGTCCTCGGTTTCCGTGTAGGACTCCGTCCCGGCTTCGGTCTCGCTCTCCCAGAGGCCAGCATCCCGCAGCGAACCAACGAAGAGGGAGTTCACGACGATCGCGGCGACGATGGTCACCACTGCAACGGACAGTGCGGCGATGGACAGCGGCTTAGCGATGTTCTTGGCCTTGATGCCCTTGATCAGTGCCGGAATACCCAGGCCCACACTGACGATTGCCAGCGGGAAGGTGATCACGTTCACGAACGGAATCCAGCACACCAGCAGGGACAGAATGCCCAGGACGAGGGCTGCGATCGCCAGCCCCTTGCCGGGTGTGGACGGCGGCGCGTAGTTGCCGTAGGGCTGGCCCTGATACGGCCCCGGCTGTCCGGGGTAGCCGGGCTGCCCCTGATATCCGGGCTGGCCTTGGTAGCCGGGCTGGCCCTGGTAGCCGGGCTGGCCCTGGTAGCCGGGCTGGCCCTGGTAGCCGGGCTGGCCCTGGTAGCCGGGCTGGCCTTGGTAGCCGGGCTGGCCTTGGTAGCCGGGCTGACCGGAGTTCGCGCCCTGGCTCCCGTATGGGCCGGGCTGACCCTGGTAGCCCTGTCCCTGGTATCCGGGGTTGGCGCCCGCATGTCCTTGGCCGCCAGCGGCACCTTGGTTGGCGAAACCCGGGTAACCCGAGGGGTTGGTGAACGGTGCCTGCCCCGGCTGGCCGGGGTGTTCCCCGCCACCGGTGCCGGAGGGCGCGCCGGGAACCGCTGCGTAAGGGTTGTACGGCGGTACCGGAGGGGCCTGGTCCGTGCCATATGGAAGGGACGGGCCGGCATCGAATCCGCCGGGCACTGCAAACCCGGTTCCGTGTGCAGGCGCTGACCCCGGCTCCGGGGTTGTGACGTTTTCAGGTTCCTGGTCCGCCGCTGTCGATGCCTGGCCGGTTTCCGGCGTCGCGCCTGCGGCCTGGCCCGGTTCGACTACAGGTTCAGCTGCCGGTTCCGTGTCCGGTGCCTGGCCAGTTTCCGGCGTCGCGCCTGCGGCCTGACCCGGTTCGACCACCGGTTCAGCGTCCAGCGCCCGCTCGGCTTCCGGCGAGCTGGCCTCGGTGGGGCTGCTGTCCTCCCCGTTGCCGTCGGCACCGGCGTCTTGGTCCCTGGGCTGTCCCTGGTCCCTGTCCATTCTTTTCCCCCAATAGAGTTGTTCGTTTTGCGTTCAGGCGGACCGTCCGGAGACCGCCGCCACCTATCCTAGCCAAGGGCGGCCCGGCGTATTGCCTAGTCACAGCATCCTGGCCGGTGTCCTCCGGCGTGCTGGCTACCCGTAACTCACAACAAAGGCCCGCCCCGCAGCAGCGGAACGGGCCTTGCAGCGAACCCGGGCTATGCCAGGGCGGCCACCGCGGCGTCGTAATCCGGTTCGGTGGTGATTTCGGGAACGAGCTGCGTGTGCAGCACGCTGCCGTCCGCATCGAGAACGACGACGGCGCGGGCCAGCAGGCCCTGCAGCGGCCCTTCAGCCTGGGTCAGCCCGAAGTCCTCACCGAAGCTGCTGCGGAACGCGGACGCGGCAACAACGTTCTCGATGCCCTCGGCGCCGCAGAAGCGGCCGAGCGCGAACGGCAGGTCCTTGGAAACACAGACGACGGCCGTGTTCTCGAGTCCGGCAGCAATCTCATTGAAGCGGCGGACGCTGGCGGCACAGACACCCGTGTCCACGCTGGGGAAGATGTTCAGGACTACCCGGCGGCCGGCGAAGGTCTCGCTGGAGACTTCGGACAGATCGGTTCCAACCAGCGAGAATGCGGGTGCGGAAGTCCCCTCAGCGGGGAGTTCACCGGTGGTGCGGACAGGATTTTCTTTGAATGCGGTAGTTGCCATGCTTTGTGTTTATCACGTTCGTGCTGCCCGGCACGGTTCGGTGACCTGCAGAAACATCCTGCAGCGAGAATCCCGCGAGAAAGTTGCCGTGAAGGGGTTCCCTCCGGCGGTGACGGTGTTTTACTGAAACTGGTTCCTTAAGGCGGGACCAGAACAGGTCCACTTGGCCGGGACCAGTAGGTTCATCGGCCGGACCTTGGAACGACTCCCTGGCCATGGCTGGGGAGCCGTTCCATGTCAGGCACCAGGGCAGGGTTGGGTTACTGCGCGGCCCAGTACACGCGGTCGTCCTGGAATGAAAACAGGCTCTCAACCAGGATCTTTGCGTCGGTCACGGCTTCAGCCGGCACGTCAAAGCAGACCGAGAAGTTCCCCGCGCCGCCGTTGGTCAGCGTGGGAACCTCATGTGCCGGGTTCGGCGCTACGGCTGTGCAGGTGGAGGTTGAATACTGGCGTGCGTCAGAACCCGCAAACTCAGTAGTGAGGTCAACCCAGGGATCGCCTTCCTCGGATCCGTTGTAGACAACGGCCAGATCCACCAGGACGTACTGGCCGGCGGGCGGCGCGTTGAACTGGTTGGCGGCCATGACCTGGTCATTCCCGTTCAGGTTCACTCCGGTAACCGTAACGGTGTACTCACCGATTTCTGCCGAGCTCCCCAGGGCGAGTGCCTCTGCAGCCGCTTCAGTCTGCTCCGGCTCGGCTGCGACCACGCCGTCGGAGCTGTCTTCGATGCTCTCCACCACCGAGTCAATGGCAGCCGAGTACAGTGCCTGGGTAGCGAACACACCGATGATCGAGAGCACGCTGAGGATCAGCCCGGCGATCGGCATGCCCTTCGGAGCCCGGCGCTTCGAGGCCACCACGAGCGCCGCGATGCCGAAACCGAGACCGGCAAGCCCAACGAACAGGAACACGTTGTTGAGCACGGGAACCCAGCAGAGCGCGAACGCGACGATGCCCAGGACCAGGGCCGTGACGGCCAGGCCTTTCCCGGGCCTGGCGGGCGGAGCCTGGAACGGAGCCGGTGCCGGAGCTGGCGGGTAAGTTTGGTTTTCCATTGCGAATCCCCCATAGGATGCGATGCCTGGCGACCCGCGGGGCCGCCGCAGGACACTCTTTGTCCTGCGCCGCCCACCCTAGGTGCCGCCTCTGACATCGCTTTCCGACCCTGCCCCGGAGCGGCTTCGAGCACCGCGGAACCCGTCAGCTACTCCCCGGTGACGCCGTCGAGCAGTTCCCGGATGATGTCCAGGTGGCCGCAGTGCCGCCCGGTCTCTTCGACCATGTGCACCAGTACCCAGCGCAGGTTATGCTCCGCACTGTGCTCGGCTTGGCACATGTCCTCAAGGCCGTACCTGGCAGCAACCTCACGGGACTCGGCACAGGCTGCCTGGTAGTCGGCGATGATTTCGGCGAGGCTGTCCTGCTCCGTCACGCGGAATTCGGCGTCGGGATCGTCGCTGCTCCAGCGGGTGGGAATTCCTGTCTGGCCGTCCAGCTGCGCGCGGAACCACCAGCGTTCGACGTCGGCAAGGTGGCGGAGCAGACCGGACACCGTGAGAAGGGAGGGCAGGACGCGGCGCGCGGCATCGGCGTCGCTGAGGCCCTGGGCCTTGTGCACAACGCTGGCTCGCAGATAGTCCAAGAAGCCGTTGAGGGTTCCGCGCTCGTCAGCGGCGTCGGGCGGATCGATTCGTTCGTCTGTGAGCATCCGCCCAGCGTAGCGGCGCTTTATCCGCGCCGGAAAAGCCCCGCCGTCATAATCCTGCGAGCCGCAGGACAAGGGCCAGGAGCATCAGCACCACTCCGGCTCCCGCTACGATCCATGCGGCCGTTCGGGTGGTGAGGCGCATCCATGACTTCCGTCGTGTCGCTGCGGAGTACAGCCCGGTGATCAGCAGGATGAGTCCTGTCATTCCCACGTATCCCGGGGCTCCGTTGTCTTCCCCCTGGGCCAGGACAAAGAGGAGCAGAACCAGTCCCACGGCAAAACTCGGCCAGTGGAAACCCGTCTCATGCCGTATTCCTGCGGCATGGCTGTGATCCATTGAGCTCATGGTCCGTCCTTTCCCGCTGCAGCGGCGTCCGGGAGGTGCGCCCGGGAAGAAGGAGCCACGCTACTCCCCCTGCCCCGCGCCGTCTCCGGGAGTCCCCTGTGAAGTTCCTGAATGGGCTTCCGGGACGCCGCCGAAAAACTTCCCAAACCCCCTTGCCGACGAGGCACCACGGGCGTACCTTCTTGGGTAATCAACCACATGGTTGTTCAACAAATGGGTTGGATACCGGCATGGAAGCGGCAACAGCCCACACCGCACCGTTGAAAAACCAACAGATCGAACTGCGACGCGAACGTTGGCCCGTACATGACCGAAGCCCCAGAAGACGTCCTGCTGGACAGGGCCTTTTTGGCCCTGGCCGATCCGGCACGACGGCGGATCATCGCCAGGCTTTCCCGGGGCCCGGCCACGGTCAACGAACTCGCGGAACCCTTCGAAATCAGCAAGCAGGCGGTTTCGAAGCACATCCAGGTCCTCGAGCAGGCACAGCTTGTCACGCGAACCCGTGACGCCCAGCGCCGGCCCGTCCACCTGAACCCCGCACGGCTGGAGGCACTTACTGCCTGGATCGACCGCTATCGGCTGGTCACCGAAGGGCAGTTCCGCAGCCTGGATGCTGTGCTCCACCAACAGGCCGCCGAGCGCGGCCGGCAGTCAAAGGACCAACACCAATGACCAACGAACTGCAGCTCTCCGTCCCCGACGGCGTCCCCTTCATCGACTATTCACGGGAGATCGATTTCCCCGTCGCGGATGTGTTCCGTGCCCACGCTGATCCGGATCTGGTCAGCCAGTGGCTGGGCCCGCGCGGGATGAAGATGGAAATGGACCACTACGACTTCACCACCGGCGGTACCTACAAGTACACGCACACGGGCCCCGAGGGCATCCCGTACGACTTCACCGGCATCTTCCACACCGTCCGGGAGAACGAGTTCGCGATCCAGACCTTCGAATTCTCCGGCTATCCCGACGTCGTCAGCCTCGAGTTCAATACCTTCGAGGACCTGGGGGACGGCCGCACCCGGATCACTGTCCATTCGGTCTATCCCACCCAGGAAGCACGGGACGGCATGGCAGCCTCCGGCATGGAGGAGGGCATGACCGATTCCTACTCCCGGCTGGAGGAACTGCTTGCCAGCCGGGCGGACGTCAAGACCCCGCAGGAGGCGTCATGACCAACGCACTTCACGTCACCCTTCCCGACGGTGCCCCGTACATCGACTACGTCCGCGAGTTCGACTACCCCGCACTGGACGTCTTCCGCGCCCTCGTCACGGCGGATTCGTATGCCCGGTGGGTGGGACCAGACCACCTGGACACCCGCATCGAGGCCTTCGAGGCGACCCCGGGCGGGTCCTACCGTTTTGTCCAGAGCGACGACGACGGCGAGTACGCCTTCCGCGGCGTCTTCCACAACATCCGGCCCGGCGAGTTCATCCTGCAGACCTTTGAATACGAGGGGTATCCGGACCAGGCAAGCCTTGATTTCCTGCGATTCGAAGACCTGCCCGGCGGACGGTCCAGGCTCAGCGGCCATTCGGTCTACCCATCGGTCCAGACCCGGGATAGCTTCGTGTCCTCGGGCATGGAATCAGGCATGGCTGCCGGCTACGACAAGCTCGAGCAGCTGCTCGCGTTCTCCACGGCCTGATTCCCTACGACCATCTTTGGAGGAACCATGGATTGGACCCTGGAAGTCATCCGCGTACCGGTCAGCGACTTGGACCGCAGCCTCGCGTTCTACTCCGACCAGGTTGGATTCGACCTGGACCACCACACCGTCAACGAGCACATGGCGTTCGCGCAGCTCACTCCCCCAGGCTCCGGCTGCTCGATCGTCATCGGCACCCTGCCGGGCGAGGAGCAGATGGAACCCGGGTCCCTGAAGGGGCTGCAGCTGGTGGTTCCGGATGCCCGGGCAGCGCACGAGGAGCTGCTCTCCCGCGGCGTTCAGGCCAGCGACGTGACCGTCATGGATGAGCGCGACGGCGGCACGCTGTTCGGCTTCTCGGATCCGGACGGCAACACCTGGATGGTGCAGCAGATCAGGGCCCGGGCCGACCATCCGCTGATTCCCTACAGTGCGCGCCCGCAGCTGGGAGAGGGAATCTAGGCTTCGGTTGCGGAACCGAGCGGCGCCGCATCAGCCCGCCAAGGCTGATGCGACCCGCTCGATTCCATAGTCGAACGCCCGGTCCAGGTCCCCGCCCAGCCGGAAGGCTCCAGCCAGCTCCATGGTGATGAACCCGGTGAGCCATGCCGTCATGAACCGTGCAGCCTCCAGCGCATCGGCGTCGCCCACCGCGTCGCGGGCCGCGGCCAGGACCGGTTCGCTGGCCCTGGCCAGATCCTCGGCGGAGGCCGTGCGCGTCTGGATCAGCCGGAATCCCTCCGGGTGCTCGTGTGCGAAAGACCGGTAGGTGCGGGCCAAACCGGCCAGCGAATCCTGGCCCTGCATCCGTTCCCGCAGATCTTCAAGCGTGGCCGCAGCAATCATTCCCAGCAGTGCGTTCCGGTCCTTGACCCGCTTGTACAGCGACGGAGCCCGGACACCTACCCGGTCAGCCACCGCGTTCATGGTGACACGGTCCGGCCCGCCTTCTTCCAGGGCGGTACGGCCCGCGGCAACAATGGCTTCGAGGGAGGTTCGCTGCGGCGTTGGCATGGCTCTCCTGGCAATTCGTTTGGCTATTGACATTAGCCATCATAGCTAATTATGTTAGCCATGTAACCCGGACATGCCGGGTAGGCACAAGGAGACAGCCATGAAGCTCGCACCCAATCTGCAACGGATCGGCAATGACATTGTTGCCGCCTACCTCGTGGTGGCCGACGGCGGCATCACCGTCGTGGACGCCGGACTCCCCGGGCACTGGCGGGACCTGGAACGCGAGCTCGCTGCCCTGGACCGGAACCTTGAAGACATCCGGGGCGTAGTGCTGACCCACGGCGACTCCGACCACATCGGCTTCGCAGAGCGGCTTCGCCTGCAGACCGGCGTGCCGGTGTACATCCACGCGGCAGACGCGGCGCGGGCACGGGGAACGGAACGCTACAAGCCGGCGCCAGGGTCTGCGGGCGGCATGCGTCCCGGTCCCGCCGCGAAGTTCCTCGGCTATTCCCTGCGCAAGCAGGGCTGGCGCACTACCTACCTCACCGACGTCATTCCCGTCGCGGACGGCGACGTGCTGGACCTTCCCGGGTCGCCGCGAATCATTGGACTCCCCGGCCACTCCCCCGGCAGCGTGGCAGTCCATGTTCCGGAAGTGAAAGCGCTGTTCGTCGGCGACGCCCTCACTACCCGCAACGTACTCTCCGGCCGGACCGGGCTGCAGCCCTCACCCTTCACCGATGACCCCGCCCAGGCCCTGGAGACGCTGGACCGGCTCACTCCGCTGCCGGACGTTGACTGGGTCCTGCCCGGCCACGGCACGCCGTGGAACGGCCCGGTCAGCGATGTGGCCGGCTCCGTACGCGCCGGGGCCAAAGCAGGACCGAAGGCCTGAGCGGTCAGCGCCCTTTTCCGTGACCGGGGCCGTTGCCCGGACCGTGCCCGTGGCCGTTCCCGTGGCCCGGGCCGTGCCCGTGGCCGTGGCCGTGGCCTGCGCCGGGGCTCCAGGTGCGGTCGTTCACGAACTCGGCCGGCTGGTACTTAATGAAATCGGCGTTTCCAAGTCCGAGTGACTCGGCGCGGCGGTCCAGCTGCTGTGGCTCGGCCAGGTTGGCCCAGCGTCCGGTGTCCAGCCGCTCGTCCATGGCCAGTACGGCCGCCACCCGCTCGGCGTCCGTGAAGGTGCAGTGCCCTGTGCGCTCGACGAAGGACTGCCGCAGCAGCGGCGTCGCCCGTGCTTCGCGAACGGTTTCCTCATATTCCTCCATGTATTCCACCGGGGCCAGGATGTCCGCGAGGGTGTGCATGGTCAGCACCGGGATCTGCAGGTCGCCCTGGGGTGTGGAGGTACGGTCCATCCACTCGAGCGCACCTTCGTCCGGCGCGATATCCGCTGTCGCTGTCAGGGTGTGCAGGTCACGCTTCAGTTCCAGTCCGGCGGAACGGTAGAGAGCTTCCACCTGCTGGCGCTTAGCCGATTGCTGCAGCAGCGTCCCGTAGTCCACGCCCTGGTTCCAGCCGCTGTCGCCGTCCGCGGCGGTGACGATCGAGACCCGCGATCCCACCACGAACGGAATGGTCTGCAGCAGCCAGTTGTATTGGGCTTCCTGCTGGGCCGCGAAGTCCCGGGATCCGGGAGCAGCGTCCCCGCTGAACCAGGTGGGAGTGTTCATCAGCGCTGCTGCGAGCGCTAGCCGGGCCCGTCCCTCGTCGGTGGCCTGTGCCTTCTGCACGGCCTGCATCAGTGCAGTAATGGTCACGCCCGCTTCTGCCGGTGTGCGGAACCCGGTCAGCTGGAGTTCCTGACCGGGCAGCAGCAGCTCCGCGAGCGCGTGCACGCCGTCGAGCTGGTAATTGTTCAGGTTGATGCCGCCGCCCAGCAGCCCGCAGGTGCTCACGGCCCCGTCCACGCCGCTGTTCGGCGTTTCAGCGATAAGACTGCTGACCAGCCCTCCCATGGAAGTCCCGAAGGCAATGGTCCTCTCGGGTTCCCCCGCCGCGGCGGAGAACGCGGCCAAGGTGTCCAGCTGATCCTGCACTGCCGTGCCCAGCGCCCAGCCGGCGGTGGCGTACGACGACGCCGCAACCGCAAAGCCGCGGTCGGTCAGCGCCTGCGCGGTCGAGTCGAACCCGGGGTCCCACGCCGGGTTATCCGGTCCGGGGCGGAACCCGTGGCTGTAGAGCACCAGCTTCCCGTTCCAAGCGGCGGGCATTTCCGCAGCCCAGGTGGCTCCATTGGCCAGTGTTCCGCCAAGTTGGGTTACCGGTTCGGCAACTGTCTCCGCTGCCGTGGCCGTCGCCGGTGCTGCCACCAGTGCCAGGGACAGGGTTATCCCCAGGGTTTTTAGTTTTCGCATGCGATGTTCCGATCCTTCCTGCGCCGTTGCAGTTCGTCGCCCCGCTGCGGCCATCCTTCACGACGGCGGGAGAACAGGCAAGGAAAACTGCAGGTCCGGATCAGGAAGTTGCCCCGCCTAGAGCACGCCGATGTCCTCGTTCCACAGCGAGGGGTAGTCCGTCATGAACTCCTCCATCAGGAGGGCGCAGGCCGGGTCGTCCAGGACGTCCACCTGGACACCGCGCTGGCGCAGCAGGTCCTCGGCTCCGCGGTAGCTGCGGTTCTCGCCTATGACGACGCGCGGGATCCGGTACAGCAGGATCGCACCGGTGCACATTTCGCACGGGGAGAGCGTCGTGACCATGGTGGCCCGCGCATAGGAACCGGCGGGAAGCCTGCCGGCATGTTCCAGGCAGTCCATTTCAGCGTGCCGGATCACGCTGCCCAGCTGCTGGCGGCGGTTGTGTCCGGTGGCCACGATGGTGCCGTCAATGAACATGGCCGCGCCTATGGGAATGCCCCCTTCTTCCCTGCTCTTCCGGGCGGCGTTCAGGGCAGGCAACAGCAGCTCCGATGTCATTTCCCCACCCTAGGACGCTGCGTTCCGGTGCGGAAGGCCCCGCTCTCCCCAGCAGCCCGCCGCCTCCTCCTGGACCGTTCCTCAGGCCGCCCCGGCGCGGGCCGCTGCCACCTTCTCCCGGACCGCTGGCGCCACCTCGGCGCCGAACCGCGTGATGGCACCGGCGTCGTCGGTCGCGAGGATGAACCCCGAGATTCCGTGCAGCAATGCCATTTCGGTGATCTCCTCCACCCACTGGGCCACAGGTCCCTGCAGGAGCCCTCTTCCTGCGGGCTCGAACGAGCCGCTGATGTTCAGCAGCCGGCGCACCGCGGCAGGATTCCTGCCGGCGGACGCAGCGGCGTCGTCAATCGCGGCGTTCAGCGGCACCAGCTCGGCGGGCCCGCCGCGCAGGTAGCCCAGCGAGGGCAGCCAGCCGTCCGCTGCCGCCCCGGTGAGCCGCAGCATGCGCGGCTTATAGGCACCAAGCCAGATGCCGACGTCGTGGGCCGGCGCCGGTCCCCGCTTGGCACCAATGACCCGGTGGATTTTGCCGTCCACGCGCAGCGGAGTGGTGCTGGCAGTGTCCCAGACACCGCGGATGATGCGCATTGCCTCCTCGAGTCCCGTGACGGCGTCCCCCGCTGACAAACGCTCGCCGCCGGCAGCAACAATCGCGTCCCAGAATGCTCCGGTTCCCAGCCCGAGTTCGAGCCGCCCGTTGCTGAGGAGGTCCAGGCTCGCGGCGCTGCGGGCCACCACCACAGGCTGGCGCAGTGGCAGGTTGAGCACGTCCGGCACCAAACGGATCCGGGAAGTGTGTGCCGCTGCGTAGGAGAGCAGCGTCCAGGTGTCCAGGAACCGCGGCTGGTACGGGTGGTCCTGGAACGCGGCCAGGTCCAGCCCTGCCGATTCTGCCGTGACGGTGAGCTCCACGGCCTGCCGGGCTGGAGCGGCCACCGGGGTGATGAAGGCTCCGAAGAGCAGGTCGCGGCCATAGTCGGGCATGTTCGTAACTCCTTCACAGGAAGCTGCGCGCCGGTAGTGGCGGCCAGTCTAGCCCCGGGTGCGCCGATGCGCTCCGGGGTTTGTAGGCTGGAGGACGTGCCTTCTCTTACCCCCGCTTCCGCCGGTGCCGGCCGCTTTGCCCCGAGCCCGTCCGGCGAACTGCACGTCGGCAATCTGCGGACGGCCCTGCTCGCCTGGCTGTTCGCCCGCAGCAGCGGACGCCGGTTTATCCTCCGGGTGGAGGACCTGGACCGTGCCCGGGCCGGGGCGGAAGAGATTCAGCTGCGTGACCTTGCCGCGGTCGGCTTGGACTGGGACGGCGAGGTGATCCGGCAGTCCGACCGCACTCCGGTGTACCTGGATGCCATTGCCAAGCTCCGGGCCGAAGGCAGGGTTTACGAGTGCTTCTGCACCCGCGCGGAAATCTCCGATGCACCGCGGGCCCCGCATTCCCCGCCCGGGGCATATCCCGGAACCTGCCGGCACCTCTCCGGGGCTGAACGCGAACGACGCCGGCGCGAACGCCCGCCGGCGCTCCGGCTGCGCGCCGATGTGCAGGAATACACGGTCCATGACGCCGTTCTCGGGACGTACACCGGAGTGGTGGATGACCTGGTGCTGCTGCGCAACGACGGCGTGCCGCCCTACAATCTGGCGGTCGTCGTCGATGATGCAGCGCAGGGAATTGACCAGGTGGTCCGCGGGGACGATCTCCTCTCCTCCACACCCCGGCAGGCGTACCTTGCGTCCCTTCTTGGATTGCCTCCGGTGGAGTATGTCCATGTTCCACTGGTCCTTTCCGAGAGCGGCAAGCGGCTGGCAAAGCGCGACGGCGCGGTCACCCTGAGCGCCCTTGCAGAGCTGGGGATTTCCGCACCGGAAGCGGCCGGAATGATCCTGGAGTCGCTGGGACTTCCCGGCACTCTTCCGGAAGCGCTGGAGGTTTTCGACCCGGCCCGGCTGCCGCGTCAGCCGTGGATCTTCACCCCGCCGTCGGCGTCGTCCGCCTCCTAGGGGCCTCTGGTGTGCTGTGCCTGATTGGGTGTTAACTGGGGCGCATGCCACTTACCGGTGAATACGCCCCCAGCACCTCCAAACGCTCCCGCGACCAGGTGGAGGAGATCGAGTCCTCCGGCGGCACCCGCGGCACAACCCTGGGAGGCCGCCCAGTGGTGGTGCTGACCACCAAGGGTGCCAAGAGCGGGAAGCTGCGCAAGACGCCGCTGATGCGGGTGGAGCACGACGGCGATTACGCGGTGGTTGCCTCCATGGGCGGCGCGCCGAAGCATCCGGTCTGGTACTTCAACATCAAGGCCCATCCCCGGGTGGAACTGCAGGACGGCCCGCAGAAGTGGGACATGACGGCCCGCGAAATCACCGGCGAAGAGAAGGCAGTGTGGTGGGAGCGTGCGGTGGAGGCTTACCCGCCGTACGCCGATTACCAGGCCAGGACCGACCGGGAGATTCCCGTGTTCGTGCTCGAGCGGATGGAAGTCGCCTAGCCTGTTTCTCCGGTTCCGGCGGGCAGGTCCAGCTGCATCCAGCTGACATCGTGCAAGACGCCATGTTTCCAGCCCACGCGGCGGAATACGCCAACGGGCGTGAAACCCAGTGCGGTATGCAGCCTTTCGCTGGCTGGATTGGGCACGGTCATGCCCGCCACCACGGTTCGGAAACCCAGTTGCCCCAGGCGCTGAAGCAGTGCTTTGTAGAGTGCTGCCCCCAGCCCCCTGCCCGTAGCTGACTGCGCCAGGTAAACGCTGGTTTCTGCTGTCCTGTGGTAGGCCGCCCGGCTCCGCCAGCTTCCGGCATACGCGTAGCCGGTCACCTCGCCGTCGTGCTCTGCCACCAGCCACACATGCCGTTCCTGCGCTGCGGCAATCCGCTGTGCCATGTCCCCAGCCGTTGGCGGCTCCGTCTCGAAGGACACCGCTGTCTCCAGGACGTAGTGGGTGTAGAGAGCGGCGCAGGCGGCGGCGTCCGCGGCTGTTGCGTCCCGGATGGTAGCTGGCATGGCCCTGATGCTATCGAACTCCAGCAACAAAAGTTAGGGGAGCTAATTGTACGTTTGCGTATTGATCTTGTGAAGGGCAAAAGATGCCGTTCCATGAATTTGAAGTGGAATTGTGATTCCGGGACGGTTTTTTGTACGGTGAAAGCGGGGGGATGAGCCACCTAGTGACCGCAATCTACGAAAGGTCTCATCCTGTGAATAAAACCAAGAAATCACTGAGTATCATTACCCTTTCGGCCGTTATTGGCGCAGGCGGCGTTGGTACCGCAGCCGTAGCGGCTCCCTCGCTGGCTCCCGCCGTAACCGTGGAGCCCGGAGCCGCCACCAGCTCGAAGGAGCAGGTCCTGGTCGAAATCTTCGCGGAAATCAACACTTTCCGCACCGCACAGGGACTGGCTCCGGTGCAGTACAACCCCGTGGTTTCCCAAACGGCCCAGGGCTGGTCGGACCAGATGGCGTCCTCTGGGGTATTCGAACACAACCCGGACTACGCCGGCTCGCCGGACCTGGCGGGCTGGAGCAAGGCCGGCGAAGTTATCGCGTCCCGCTCGGATCACAGTGCGCAGGGAATTGTGCAGCAGTGGATCAACTCGCCCGGACATAATGCCATTCTCAGCGATCCGGATTTGAATACGCTTGGAATCGGCGTGACCTTTAGCGACGGGGACCAGGCACTGTACGCAGCGGCGAATTTCTTCCACTATTCACCCGACCATCCGGCCACCGTTCCTGCACCGGGGGCTGAGGCTTCGCCTGCTCCCGAACCGGCGCCCGCGCCTGAGCCGGCACCCGCGCCGGAGCCCGCTCCAGAAACTGAACCGGTTATTAATCCGGCCCCGGCCCCGGTCCCTGCTCCTGCTCCAGCGCCCGCACAGCCCGAGCAGTCCGGAACCGGCGCTCCCCAGCCGGAACGGGATGGGAAGGACTGTTGGCCGCACGGCGACCGTGGAGAGAGCCGCGGCGGATGGAACGATCCAGGGCGTGCGGGAGATCCGCACACAGGCCAAACTGCGGGCTGGCAGCACGGTGGGCAGCATGGCGATCATGGTCCACGCGGCGGCCATCATGGCGGCGGACGTTAGCCGGACGCCTTACCGTCGGTAACCGGTCCACGCGATTCGCTCATCGAGGGCGTACCCTGCCGTGCAGGGTACGCCCTCGAGTGCTGTCCGTCTGGGGTCCCCACTCCGTGACCAGGCGGCCCGCAACGTGTCCCTGCTCAGGCTGTTTTGTGCTCAGCCTGCTTTAGAGCGCTACGGTCCGCGTAAACCAGAGCCGGTAGCGGAAGCCGCCGATCCGGAGCGTGAAGACCGGCGCATCAACCTTGGCCCGTCTGGTAGGTTCCACCGTTCGGGACAGCGTGTCCTTGCGCCGCTGCTCGTGCCTTAGCCGTTCCGCGGCGTGCAGCCTCTCCGCGTAGTCCAGTTTTGCCAGTTCGATTTCAAGCAGGCCCATGTCCGTCTTTCCTCAGCGTCTTATCCGCGGCCGGCTGCTCGACTGGTTCGAATCGTTTGCCGGGAACAGCCGATGCCCGTCTCTTTCACGGGGTTATTCGGTTCTCCTGCCGGTGCGGAACTACCTCCACGCTAGGCGCGCCTGGACAAGCATTCGACGGACTTCAGGACAGGTTGGGTCCGCGATAAAACGCCATGCGGACACCTTTGGTCCGCATAGGGTTCGCCTAGGACGGGCACCCTCCGAGCCGCGTCAGGAAGTGCAGCCGACGCCGTCGCCGTCGCCGTCGAACTTCGGGTCCCAGCCCGGATCCCCGGGACGGATGGGAGCTGCGCCCGCAGCCTTGACGGCCGCGCAATTGGCGTAGACCGGCGTCGTGCTCCCCTGGTCTCCAGCGTCTTGCGCCGTGCCTGCGCCCGAAGCGGGAGCGGTCCGTGGTGCGGTTCCCTCGCGGGCCGGGACGGGTTCGTCCGGGCAGGACGCCAGGACTGCGGCAATTGCGTCGTGCTCCGCCTGCGTCATCCAGAGCCGGTATTCAGCTTTGACCGCCGTCTGGCGTGCGACGTACTCGCAGCGGAAGGCCTTGTTCGACGGAAGCCAGGTGGCGGCGTCGGAATCCGATTTCGCACCGTTGGCTGGGCCGTCTGCGGCGAAGAGATTCAACGGATCGTTCGCGAGCTGGCGGCGTTCGTCCGCGGTGAGCTGCTGCGCTCCCTTCTGCCAGGCGTCCGAGAGCGCGACCACGTGGTCGATCTGCACGGCGGTGCTGGTGGTGTTTCCCCGGACAAAGCTGATCACGGTGCCGGTGTAGGGGTCCGCGAAGGTGCCCGAGGCGACCATGCAGTCCTTGGTTCCCGGCTTGAAGGTCTCTTCTGTCAGGTCCCGCGCAAGAATATCGTTGCGGGTGTCGCAGCCGTTGTGGTCGACGTCGGCCCAGGCAGGGCCGAACTCCTCGCGGCTGTAACCGGTCTTCGGTGCCCTGCCCTTGATCGGGATGCCGCCGAGCTGCTCGAGGGCGGTTCCGGCCTGGGGCTCTTGGAACGTCACCTCCGCCGGCGGCGGCGATGCGGCAGAAGATCCGGTGTCCTGCGGAACGCAGGCTGTGCCGAACAGGATTAGCGGAAGGGTAGCGGCGGAAAGCAGGGCGGAGCGCAGGTATTTCATCGCCGTCAATTATCCGGGCAGGAAGCTGCATTCCCGTTTAGGCTCGCTGGCTGCCCTTCCGCTCCTGCCGGTGTGCCGCGTAGATTCGCAGGAGGACACCACCCTCACAAGGAGATTCTTATGGCCACCGGCAAGAACGGTTCACGGTCCGGCGCAAAGGCCGGGGAAGGGCTGGCGGAAGAGCTCGCCGAGCGCGCGGCAGACTCCGACGGCGAGGGGAGCCGGGTCTCGGTCGCCGAGGACTATGCTGCCGAACTTGATGAGCTCGGTGAACTGGATTCGAACGCCGGCAAGGTGCGGGACAAGGGCGACGACGCCGCTTGGCGGCACAACTACCCCTACGACAAGAAGCTCAGCCGGCGCAGCTACGAGCGGCAGAAGCGACAGCTGCAGATAGAGCTGCTCAAGATGCAGCTATGGGTCAAGGACACCGGCCAGAAGATGCTCATCATCTTCGAGGGACGCGACGCCGCCGGCAAGGGCGGTGCAATCAAGCGTTTCAACGAACACATGAATCCCCGCGGTTCACGGGTGGTGGCGCTGGAGAAGCCGACCGACCAGGAGCGCACGCAGTGGTACTTCCAGCGCTACATCTCCCATCTGCCCAGCGGTGGGGAGATCGTGATGATGGACCGTTCCTGGTACAACCGTGCCGGCGTCGAACGCGTCATGAACTATTGCACGCCGGCCCAGTACCTGGAGTTCATGAGGGAGGTTCCTGAGCTGGAGCGCATGCTCGTGAATTCGGGCGTACTGCTGCGCAAACTCTGGTTCTCCGTGGGCCGCGCCGAACAGCTGGCGCGGTTCGCGGCACGGGAAACGGACCCCGTGAAGCAGTGGAAGCTCTCCCCCACCGACCTTGCGAGCCTGGACAAGTGGGATGACTACACGCAGGCGAAGGAAGCCATGTTCTTCTACACGGACACGGGCGACGCGCCCTGGACGGTGGTGAAGTCGAACGACAAAAAACGCGCCCGGCTTGAAGCCATGCGCTATGTCCTGGCCAGCGTCGACTACCCCAACAAGGACGCGAGTGTTGCGCGTGCTCCCGATCCGCTGATCGTGGGTCCGGCTGCAAGCCATTATGAGGAAGGCGAAGAACCGGACGGCCTGTTTCCGGTAGTCAAGCCGCAGTCCTGAGCCTGCTTTGCCTAGAATGAACAGGTGACTGCCACCCCGGAATCCGCATGAGTTCGCGCCTGCATAGCCTCGTCATCGAATCTTTGGGGCGGCGGATCGTGTCCGGCGAGCTCCAAGCCGGAGACACGATGTTCTCAGAGCACCTCGAGGCCGAACTGAATGTTTCCCGTTCCGTGGCCCGCGAAGCCGTCCGGGTGCTGCAGTCCCTGGGGCTCGTGGAGACCGTGAAACGGGTTGGGATCCGGGTTCTGCCGGAGACTTCGTGGAACGTTTTCGATCCGTACATTGTCCGCTGGCGCCTTGCTGCGAAGTCGGGCAAGGGTGCCCAGCTTCGTTCGCTGACGGAGCTGCGTTCCGCCGTCGAGCCTGCCGCCGCTGAGCTGGCGGCGCAGTACGCTCCCGAGGACATGGCTGCTGAGCTCATGGCCGTTGCCGCGAAGATGCGGGCCGTGGGCCGGGCGGGCGACCTGCAGCAGTTCCTGGAGCTGGACATCCACTATCACGCGCTGGTTCTCGCTGCTTCGGGGAACGAGATGTTCGGGAAAATGCAGTCCATGATCGCCGAGGTGCTGCGCGGGCGGACGGACTACGGCCTCATGCCGTCGCACCCGCATGAGGAAGCGCTGCAGTGGCACGTCGACGTCGCCAACGCCATCCAGTCGGGCAACCCGGATGCCGCACGCGAAGCGATGGACCAGATCATGCGCCGGACCAAGTCTGAAGTCGAGAGCGTCTGGAGCGATGAGCCCCGCATCTTCACTCCGCCGAAGCGGCCGGGGGCTGTGGAGGGGTAGTTGCTGTCGGGGTCGCCGGGGTCTGGTGCTGCGTGCTGGAACCGCGGGCAGGAGCCGCGCGGGCGGCGTGGGCGGTGCGGGCGGCGCGGGCGGCGCGGGCGGCGCGGGCCGCAAGCGGTGCGGGCACCG